>FLQS01000006.1 GCA_900078375.1 uncultured Mycobacterium sp.
ATCGGATGACGGTGCTGCGTAACGGCCATCTGGTCGGCGAGTATGCGACGGCGTCGCTGGACCGGGTCACGCTGGTTGCCGCGATGCTGGGCCACGATCTAGACCTGCTCGAGGAGATCGGCGAGACTGCCGCTGCCACCAGTGCCGCGACCGAGACGACGGTGCTGAGTGCGCAGGGCATCGGCCGCAAGCCTCGGCTGCATCCGATCGATCTCGACGTCCACCGTGGCGAGGTGGTCGGCCTGGCCGGGCTACTGGGTTCGGGCCGAACCGAACTCGCCCGCGTCCTGTTCGGCGCCGACCGTGCCACGAGCGGGCGGGTGTTGATCAACGGCACTCCGGTCGCCATGCGGTCGCCGCGTACCGCCATCGCGAACGGACTCGCCTTCTCCTCGGAGGACCGAAAAGGCGAAGGCATCATCGGCGAGCTCAGCGTGCGCGACAATCTGGTGCTGGCGCTGCAGGCCCGGCGCGGGTTCAGCCGCCCGCTGTCGAAGAAGATCAAGGACGACCTCGTGGGTCGCTACATCGACGCGCTGGACATCCGGCCCCGCAACCCGGGCACGCCGGTGCAGAATCTCAGCGGTGGCAACCAGCAGAAGGTGCTGCTGGCGCGCTGGCTCATCACCGAACCGCAATTGTTCATCCTCGACGAACCCACCCGCGGGATCGACGTCGGAGCCAAGGCGCAGATTCAGAAGCTGGTCGCTGATCTGGCCGAGGGCGGCATGGGCGTGGTGTTCATCTCCGCGGAGCTCGACGAGGTCGCGCGGATCAGCGACCGGATCGCCATCCTGCGTGACGGGCATTGCGTCGCGCAGGTCGGCCCCGACCGGTCCGTCCAGGAACTGACCGCGCTGATCGCCGCGGGCGGGCAGCGATGATCAAGAAACTCGTCGCGTCGCCGTTGGTCTGGCCGGCTCTGGCTCTGATCGTGCTGCTGGTCGTCAATGTCGTTGTCACGCCGAGCTTTCTGAATGTCCGAATGCAGGACGGCCACCTATACGGCAGCCTGATCGACATCCTGCGCAACGGCGCTCCCATCATGCTGGTGGCTCTGGGCATGACGCTGGTGATCGCCTCCCGTGGCATCGACCTGTCGGTCGGGGCCGTTGTCGCCATCAGCGGAGCCCTCGCGTGCGCGCACATCGCGGCGTCCGCCGACCCGGCCGGGGCCGGTACCGTGCTCTCCGCGATGGCCGTCGCGCTGGGCGCCGCGGTCGGACTCGGCCTGTGGAACGGAATGCTGGTGTCCGTCTTCGGAGTTCAGCCGATCATCGCGACCCTGGTGCTGATGACGGCAGGCCGGGGGATCGCGCTCCTGATCACCGACGGTCAGATCGTCACCGTCACCAGCGCGCCGTTCAAGATCCTCGGCGCAGGCTTCGCCGTCGGCCTGCCGGTCGCGATTCTGGTGAGCCTGGCGGTATTCGCCATCGTCGGCCTGCTGACCCGGCGCACCGCACTGGGCATGCTGCTGGAAGCGGTTGGCATCAACCCCGAAGCCAGCCGACTCGCCGGAGTGCGGTACCGCAGTATCGTCTTGGCCGTCTACGTCTTCTGCGCGTTGTGTGCCGGACTGGCCGGGCTGATGATCGCGTCGAACATCTCGGCCGCCGACGCCAACAACGCCGGCCTGTGGATCGAGATGGACGCCATCCTAGCCGTGGTGATCGGCGGCACGTCGCTGCTGGGTGGACAATTCAGCCTCACCGGAACCCTGTTGGGTGCCTTGATCATCCAGACCCTGACCACCACGGTCTACACCGCGGGGATCACGCCGGAGACCACGCTGGTGTTCAAGGCGTTGGTCGTGATCGCCGTTTGTCTGCTGCAGGCACCCAAGTTCCGCGCATTGGTGTTGCGGCGACGGCCCCGGGGTGCCGGCCACCAGGTCGGCCCGGCGTCGGGGTCGCCGGATAACAGGGCAGCGCAGCCGGTTGTGCTTCCGGACGCGGCGATGGTCGGCGAAATGAGTGCGCGATGAGCATTCAGATCGCCGCAAGGCCGCGCATCGACACCGCAGAACTGCTTCGGCGGGTGCGGGGCCGGTATTTGTCGCCGCTCGCATCGATGGTCCTGTTCCTGGCGATGTTCGCCGCCGTCATCGCCCGCTACGACTTCGCCAGCCCCGCACAGGTATTCCTGAATCTCCTGGTGGACAACGCCTATCTGATCGTCCTCGCGGTCGGTATGACGTTCGTGATCCTGACCGGTGGAATAGACCTGTCGGTGGGGTCGGTGGTCGCGCTGTCCACCGTTATCGTCGCCACCACGCTCAAGGCCGGCTGGCCGGCGCCCGTGGCCATTGCGATGGTCATGGTGGTCGGGCCGCTTCTGGGGCTGATGATGGGCCTAATCATCGAGTACTTTGACGTCCAGCCCTTCATCGTCACCCTTGCCGGGATGTTCCTGGCCCGGGGTTTGTGTTACGTGATCAGCGTCGACACCCTGCCGATCAAAGATCCGCTGCTGCGTCAGTTCGGTCTGAACTACGTGTATCTCTACGAGGACAAGTTCATCCGCTGGACGGTGGTGATCGCGCTCGCGGTGGTCGTGGTCGCGGTGTACGTGCTGCACCAGACCCGCTTCGGCCGCACGGTGTACGCGGTCGGCGGCAACCGGCAGTCCGCGCAGTTGATGGGACTCAATGCTTCTCGGGCGCGGGTATCGGTCTATGCGATCAGTGGGCTGTGCGCGTCGGTGGCTGGACTCCTGCTGGCCGTGCAGAAGCTGTCCGGATACAGCCTCAACGGGGTCGGTCTGGAGCTCGACGCCATCGCGGCCGCGGTGATCGGCGGTGTGCTGCTCTCCGGCGGGGTGGGATTCGTCCTCGGCTCGCTGATCGGTGTGCTGGTACTGGGCACGATCGAAACCTTCGTCACGGCCGAGAACCTCGACTCCTACTGGACCCGGATCATGACCGGTGCCCTGCTGCTGATGTTCGTGTTAGTTCAGCGACTATTGGTGAGGAAGCCCGGATGAGCAGTCACCCCATGGCGCCCCTGACGCCGAAGCCGGTCATGGCCGACGTCGCGCGGCTGGCCGGCGTCAGCCACCAGACCGTCTCGCGGGTCATCAACGGCTCGCCGAGTATTCGTCCCGCGACGAAGGCTCGCGTGGAGCAGGCTATCGCCGAGCTCGGCTATCGGCCCAATACCGCGGCGCGAGCTCTCGTGACGCGACGTTCCGGAATCATCGGGATCGTCGGCACCAACAGCGGGCTGTATGGGCCGTCGAGCATCCAGCGCTCGGTGCAGGAGGCCGCCCGCACTGCCGGCTACTTCTCCAGCTTGGTGCCGCTGGGTGACGTCACAGTCGAGGACCTTGGCGATGCCCTCGACCACCTCGCCCGTCAATCGGTGGAGGCGATCGTGATGATCGCCGCCCAGGAAGACGCGCTGGCCGTCGTGCACTCCGCCGATGCCGGGCTGCCGCTGATCGTCGTCGAGGGTGACCTGTCGGGGCGTGGCCTCAGCGTCGGTGTCGATCAGATCGACGGTGCCCGACAAGCCACCCAGCACCTGATCGACCTCGGGCATCGTGTCATCGATCACGTTGCCGGACCGATGAGTTGGACCGAGGCCAAGGGCCGCTGCACCGGTTACGAAGAGGCGATGCGCGGCGCAGGGTTGACCCCGCGCCGGCACTGGGAGGGCGACTGGACCCCTGCGCGTGGCTACGAGATCGGTCGTGAAATCGTGCGGCGCGGTGAAGCCTCGGCGGTGTTCGTGGCCAATGACCAGATGGCCATCGGTGTGCTGCACGCCTTCGCCGAGGCTCAATTGGCGGTCCCGGACGACATCAGCGTCGTCGGGTTCGACGATATCCCCGAAGCCGGCTATCTCAACCCTGCACTGACCACGGTGCGCCAGGACTTCCAGGCCATCGGTCAGCGTGCCATCGACCTGGTGGCGGCGACACTGGACGGTTCGACCATCAGCATGCCGCTGCTGCCCCCGGAACTGATTGTGCGCGACAGCACAGCCGCGCACCAGGAGAAGTGATGACCGGCGAAAAATACACTGTGGGAGTCGATTTCGGCACCCTGTCCGGACGTGCCCTGGTGGTATGCGTCGACGACGGCCGCGAACTCGCCAGCGCCGAACACATCTATGCGCACGGCGTGATCACGGAGGCGCTGCCCGGCCACGACGTTCGGCTACCCCCGATGTGGGCGTTGCAGGTCCCGGCGGACTACCTCGATGTGCTGCGCACAGCGGTGCCCGAGGCGGTGGCGAAGGCGGGCATCGACCCCGCCGACGTGATCGGGATCGGCACCGACTTCACCGCCTGCACGATGGTGCCGGTACTGCCCGACGGCATGCCGCTGTGCGAACTGGAGCACTTCGCCGACCGGCCGCACGCCTACGTCAAGCTGTGGCGGCACCACTCGCCACAACCGCACGCCGACCGCATCAATGCCGTTGCTGCGCAACGTGGTGAACCGTGGCTGCCGCGCTACGGCGGGCGAATCTCCAGCGAATGGGAATTCGCCAAAGCCCTGGAGGTCCTCGAGGAGGACCCCGAGGTGTACCAGACCATGGACCGTTACGTGGAGGCCGCCGACTGGATCGTGTGGCAACTGTGCGGCTCGTATGTCCGCAACGCGTGCAGTGCCGGCTACAAGGGCATCCGCCAGGACGGCGGCTACCCGTCCCGAGAATTCCTCGCCGCGGTGAATCCCGACTTCGCCAATGTGGTCAGCGCGAAACTGGACCAGCCGATCGGCCAACTCGGCGATCGGGCGGGGACGCTCACTGCTTTGGCCGCCCAATGGACCGGGCTCCCAGAGGGCATTGCGGTCGCCGTCGGCAACGTCGACGCCCACGTCACCGTTGCCGCGGCGGACGCGCTCGAATCGGGCGAATTGGTGGCCATCCTGGGAACGTCGACCTGCCATGTGATGAACGCCGATGTGCTGCAGGAGGTCCCGGGAATGTGCGGCGTCGTCGATGGCGGGATCCTCACGGGCGCCTGGGGATATGAAGCCGGGCAATCCGGTGTCGGCGACATCTTTGCCTGGTTCATCGACAACTGCGTACCCGAGAGCTACCACGTCGAGGCGCGCACCCGGGGGATCTCGCTGCACCAACACCTCACCGAGCTGGCGGCGCGCCAACGGGTCGGTGAGCACGGTCTGGTCGCCCTGGACTGGCACAGCGGAAACCGTTCGGTGCTCGTCGATCACGAACTGTCGGGAGTGATGATCGGCCAGACCTTGCAGACCACTTGCGTCGACATGTACCGGGCACTGCTGGAGGCCACCGCCTTCGGCACCCGGGTGATCGTGGAGACCTTCGTCCGCAGCGGCGTCCCGGTCACCGAACTGGTGGTAGCCGGTGGCCTGCTGAAGAACCAGCTGCTGATGCAGATCTACGCCGACGTCGTCGGGCTTCCGCTGTCGACGGTGCCCTCGACCCAGGCGCCCGCGCTGGGGGCGGCCATCCACGCCGCAACGGCAGCGGGCGCCTTCGCAGACGTTCGCACCGCGGCCAAGCAGATGGGTCGACGAATCCGCAACGCCTACAACCCTATTCCCGAGAACGTCGCAGTCTACGACGAGCTCTACCGCGAGTACGTGGCGGCATACGACTGGTTCGGCCGCGGCAACGAGATGATGCGCCGGCTGCGGCGCGTCCGATCCCGCGAGATCGCGGGAGCCCCACAATGACGATCGCCTCGGAAATCGACCGCGTGCTCGCCCGGCTGCGCCAGGAGGTGTGCGACCTGCACACGTATCTGACTCAGTACGAGCTGGTGATCTGGACCGCGGGCAACGTCTCGGCCCGGGTGCCCGACCGCGACCTCATGGTGATCAAGGCGTCCGGGGTCGACTACGACTCACTGACCGCCGAGGACATGGTCGTGTGCGATCTGCACGGGAACCTCGTCGACGGCCACCTTGCTCCCTCGTCGGACACCGCCGCCCACGCGTATGTGTACCGGCATATGTCTGAGGTCGGCGGCGTGGTCCACACCCACTCCACCTATGCCACCGCGTGGGCTGCTCGCGGCGAGCCGATACCGTGCGTGCTGACGATGATCGCCGACGAGTTCGGCGGCGATATCCCGGTGGGACCGTTTGCCCTCATCGGTGACGACTCGATTGGGCGCGGCATTGTGGAAGCGTTGCGCGGCAGTCGATCCCCGGCAGTGCTGATGCGCAACCACGGTCCCTTCACCATCGGCCGCAACGCCCGCGACGCGGTCAAGGCGGCCGTGATGGTGGAAGATGTCGCCCGCACCGTCCACATCAGTCGTCAGCTCGGCGCGATGCCGCCCATCGCCGCCGACGACGTCGCCGCGCTGTTCGAGCGATACCAGAACGTGTACGGCCAACCCGGCCGGCAGTCCGACACCCTCCAGGAGAACCAGCGATGATCGCGTCCCGACTCGTCACGAGCCAGGTCTGGCTGGTCACAGGCAGCCAGTCCATGTACGGGCAGACGATCCTGGACCAGGTGGCCGATCAGTCCCGCCAGATCGCCGAGCAGCTCGACGGTGCCGCTGAGCTGCCGGTCGAGGTGCGCTGGCTGCCGGTCGTCACCGACGCCGAACAGATCGCCCGCGTGTTGAGCGAGGCGAACACCACCCCGGAATGCATCGGTGTGATCGCCTGGATGCACACGTTCTCACCGGCCAAGATGTGGATCCGCGGGCTGAAGCTGCTGCGCAAGCCACTGCTACACCTGCACACCCAGTTCGGCGTCGAATTGCCTTGGGGCAGCATCGACATGGACTTCATGAACCTCAACCAGGCCGCGCACGGCGATCGGGAGTTCGGCTATATCCAGTCCCGGCTGTCGGCTCCCCGCAAGACCATCGCCGGCCACGTCACCGACCCGCACACTCGCAACCGAATGGGGTCGTGGGTGCGCGCGGCACTGGGCCACGCCGAGTTGTCGACGCTGAAGGTGGCGCGGTTCGGGGACAACATGCGTGGTGTCGCGGTGACTGAGGGCGACAAGGTCGAAGCCGAGGCGCACTTCGGCGCGTCGATCGATACCTACGGAGTCAACGATCTCGTCGAGGTGGTCGGGCGGGTGCGGCCCGCCGACGTCGACAAGCTGGTCCGGGAGTACGAGCACACCTATGACGTCGCCATCGAGCTGCTGCCCGGCGGCGACCGGCACGCATCGCTGCGCCATGGCGCACAGATCGAGCTGGGACTGCGGAAGTTCCTGCAGGATGGCGAGTTCCACGCCTTCACTACCAACTTCGAGGACCTCGGCGGATTGCGCCAGCTTCCCGGCCTGGCCGTGCAACGGTTGATGGCCGACGGTTACGGCTTCGGCGCGGAAGGTGACTGGAAGACCGCGCTGATGTTGCGCACGGTGAAGGTGATGGCCGAAGGCCTGCCGGGTGGCACGTCGTTCATGGAGGACTACACCTATGACCTGACGCCCGGCCACGAGCGCATCCTCGGGGCGCACATGCTCGAAGTGTGCCCGAGCCTCGCGGCCGGGGTGCCGACCTTGGAGATCCATCCCCTGTCCATCGGTGCCCGGGAAGACCCGGTGCGGCTGCGGTTCACCGCGGCCCCGGCGGACGGGCTCGTCATCGGAATGTGCGATATGGGTGCGCGATTCCGGTTGGTGGCCAACGAGGTTCGCGTTGTCGAACCGGCGGCTGAATTGCCGAACCTCCCGGTCGCGTGTGCGGTCTGGGAACCGTTGCCGAGCTGGTCCATTTCCGCCGAGACGTGGCTGATGGCGGGGGCGCCGCACCACACCGTGCTGACGACGGCGGTGGGGACCGAGACCATCGATGACTTCGCCGCGATGACGGACACCGAGCTGCTCGTCATCGACGCTGCCACCACGGTCCGTGGTTTTCAGCAAGAGCTGAAGTGGAACGACGTGTATCACCATGTCGCCGCGGGACTCTGAGCCGGACGCCTCCCGATGATCGCCGCCCGGTTGCATGCCGTCGGTGACCTGCGCGTCACCACAGACCCCGACCTGGGCGGGCCGCCCCCTGGATGGTCCCTTCTCGCCGTGACGTCGGTGGGGATCTGCGGGTCCGACTTGCATTGGTTCTCCGAAGGCGGCATCGGGGAAAACCGCATCGAGCATCCCATCGTGCCAGGGCATGAGTTCGCGGCCGTCGCGCTGAGCGGTCCGCATGCGGGCCGTCGCGTAGCCGTCGACCCGGCTATTCCGTGCAGTGCCTGTGAGCTCTGCCGGGTCGGGCACCACAATCTCTGCCCGACAGTTCAATTCGCCGGGCACGGCACGCTGGACGGGGCCATGCGGGAGTGCATGCTCTGGCCCGATCAGCTGCTGCACCCACTCCCGGACGAACTCAGCAATGACGCCGGCGCTCTGCTGGAGCCCCTCGGGGTGGCGATCCACGCGTCGGGATTGGCACACGTTCGGCCGGGCAGCGACGTGCTGGTGGTCGGGGCCGGACCCATCGGGATCCTGGCGGTGCAAGTGGCGCGTCAGTCGGGGGCCGCAAGGGTGTTCGTTGTCGAACCCCTCGAGCACCGCAGGATGGCCGCGCTGCGTGGTGGGGCGGACACCGCGTGGTCGCCCGAACATGGCGTCGAGGAACTGCTTGACGCGACAGGCGGCCGCGGCGCCGACGCGGTGATCGAGATGGCAGGCACAGACGCCGCGATCGCGACAGCTGTTGCGGCCAGCAGACCGGGCGGGAGGGTGGCACTGGGCGGTATCCCGTCGCAGGACCGATCGGCATTCCCCGCCGCCGCCGCTCGCCGAAAGGGTTTGACCTTCGCGATGGTGCGGCGGATGAACGACACGTACCGCCGCGCGATCGCGCTGGCCACGACCGCCATCGACCTGGATGCACTGGTCACCGGGCGCTACCCGTTGGTCGATTGCGCGATCGCTTTCACCGCGGCTGCCGAGCGGTCCGGCCTCAAGGTCATGGTGAGTGCATCCAGCTGACCGTTTGTCAACGACCCGGCGTTACGGCGATGATGGGGCGATCATGCGGATGGATTTGACCTTCGCTGCGGCCGGCGTGCTGGGCGTGGTCACGACAGCGGCGGTGGTACTCGGCGCGGCCGGAGTGCCGGCCGCGGCTCCGCGAATCATGTTGGCCGACAGCACCGTCAGTGTCGACCCACCGGCAGTCGCGGCCGGTGACGGGTCACTGGCCGACGGCCAGATCCTGACCCCGTTCGATGTGCAGAACCCCGCCGTCGGCCGCCTCGATCCGCAGCTGCTCACAGCGATCCAGCAGGCGGCCACCGCCGCCTCGGCGGACGGTATCACCATGACGATCACGTCCGGATGGCGCTCACCGGAGTTCCAGCAGCGTCTGCTCGACAGCGCCATCGCCCAGTACGGCAGTCTGGCCGCGGCGCGGGAGTACGTGCAGACACCCGACGCGTCCAAACATGTCATCGGCCAGGCGGTCGACGTCGGCGGCGTGGGCGCTGACCAGTGGCTGATCGCCAACGGCGCGCGGTTCGGGCTGTGCCGGATCTATGCCAACGAGATGTGGCATTTCGAGCTGGCCGCCGATGCCGCGGGTAACTGCCCGCCGCTGCTGCCCGATGCCGCGGGCTGAGGAGATGCGGCCGATCAGGCCCGGGCGTCCGCCGCGCGTAGTTTGATCGGGACCATGAGAAGTCTGGACGAAATCCGCGGTGCCCTCGAGGCCTGTTACACGTCGATCGAAGGCCTGTGTGACGAGCTGAGCGACGCCAATTGGAAGGCACAGTCGTTGTGCCCGGACTGGGACATGGGTTCTGTGGTCCAGCACGTCACCAGCATCGAGGCCGTGATGGCCGGATGGATGCCGCAGGACGATGTCACACCGCCGCGGTTCGATCGTGCGGCGGAGTTTCTGGCTGGGACCGATGATCCGGCGGTTCTGGTGGAGAAGGTGCGTGCGGTCTTCGCCGAGCGTCGCCGTGATCTGAGCGCGTTGACCGCTGCCGACCTGGACCGGCCGTCGTGGATGCCGACCGGTCGGGGGACCTATGGGCGGTTTTTGGAGATCCGGGTGTTCGACTTCTGGGTGCATGTTCGCGACATCACGATTCCGTTGGGACTGCGGACCGATGATGGTGGTGTTCCGGCGGAGATCGCGCTGGCTCAGGTGGAGAGCTCCATCGGCTATATCGCCGGTAAGAAGGTGGGTGTGCCCGAGGGCAGCAGCATCGCCTTCAAGTTGACCGGGCCGGTTGTTCGGGAGATCGACGTCGCTGTCAACGGGCGCGCCAAACAGGTTGACCACCTGGATAATCCGGATGCCACGCTGAGCACCGACTCGACAACGTTCATCATGTTGGCGTGTGGGCGTATCGATCCGCAGGCTCAGATCGACTCGGGTGCGGTGAGCTGGACTGGTGATGCTGAGCTGGGTGAGCGTGCGGCCCGCAACCTGAGGTTCACGATGTGAGCGGGCGGCCGGAGTTTGTCGATTTTCATTTCGACGTGATGTGCCCGTACGCCTATCAGACGTCGCGGTGGATCTGCGAGGTGCGGGACCGGACCGGGCTGGTGGTGAATTGGCGGTTCTTCAGCCTCGAGGAGATCAACCGTCAGGAGGGTAAGAAGCATCCGTGGGAGCGGGACTGGTCGTATGGCTGGTCGATGATGCGGATCGGGGCGTTGTTGCGGCGCCGGTCGATGGCGGACGTGGAGGCTTGGTATCAATGCGCCGGCCGGGCGCTGCACGTCGACGGACACAAACCGCACGACCCGGAGGTGGCCCGGCATCTTCTCGGCGAACTCGGGTTCGATCCGGGTCTGGTCGATGAGGCGATCGCCGATCCGACCACCAGCGATGAGGTGCTGGCCGATCACCAGCGGGTGGTGGCGGCCGATGGTTATGGGGTGCCGACGTTGTTCTTTCCCGATAGGCAATGTCTGTTCGGTCCGGTGCTCATCGAACCGCCGACGGGGGAGGCGGCAGTGCGGTTGTGGGACGCCGTCGTCGCGTGGACGGAATTCCCGCATCTGTACGAGCTTCAGCGGCCCAAGACCCGCGCCGACGAGCAGATGATCGCCGAGACGTTCCGGCCGTATCTGGAAGCGCGCGACTGGGTATCGATCAACCGCGGCGAGGTCATCAGCTTCGGGAATTAGCGCAGGCTCGAATTCAGTTCTGCGGATTGGCTTTATCCCCAGTCTCGGGTTCATCCACAGATTGGCCGCGGGAGGGCATTCCCGCGGGCGCCGGGGCCGTAATGTTTCGCACATGCGTTCGATTGACGGACTGCTGGACACGCTCGACGAGGTCGTCGCGTCCCTTGCCGCGGTCGATTTCGATAGTCTGCCGGCGCCGAAGCGGTTCGCGGTGCTGGAGCGGATGGAAACAGCGCAGCGCCGGCTGGTGGCGGTGTCTCATGCCGGGGTGGCTCGGTTGGAGCGGTTTGAGGGTTGCCCGCCGGTGGGGATTGCGTTGGCTGATGTGTTGCGGGTCAGTCCGCGGGAGGCCAAGCGCCGGATCCGGGATGCCGAGCAGTTGGCGCCGCGGGCCACGTTGACCGGGGAGCCGTTGCCGCCGGTGCTGCCCGAAACGTCGAAGGTGTGGCACGCCGGGCAGCTCGATGGTGAGCATCTGCGGGTGATTCAGAAGTTCTTCCGCGACCTGCCCGACCACGTCCCCCCGCTCGAAGTCGAGAAGGCTGAACGCTCGCTGGCCGAGCATGCGGTGAATCTGCGCCCGGATCAGTTGGACAAGGTCGCCCACCGGCTGGCGCTGCACCTCAACCCCGACGGAAAGTTCTCTGATGAGGACCGCGCCCGCAAACGCGGATTCGTGTGGTTCGGCGGCCAAGGCGTGGATGGCATGAGCGTCGGGAAGCTGATCGCCGACCCCGAGCTGCGCGCCGAGCTCGACGCCTGGCTCGCGAAATTCGCCGCCCCAGGCATGTGCAACCCCGCCGACGACAACCCGACGCTCACCCCCTCTGACGAGGTCGCCGGGCGGGACCTGCGCAGTCATGGCCAGCGCCAGCACGACGCCCTCAAAGCGCTGGTACGCGGACAGTTGGGTGACCCGAAACTCGGTCAGCACAACGGGTTACCCGTCACGGTGATCGTCACCGCCACCCTGCAAGACATCCAGAACACAACCGGACACGGGGTCACCGCCAGCGGAGTGGTGATGCCGATCTCGGACGTGATCCGCGTTGGCGCCCACTCGTATCATTACCTGGCGCTCTTCGACGGGGTCAAGGGACGGCCGTTGTGGCTGGGCAGAACCAAACGCATCGCCACCGCAGACCAGCGAATCATGCTGCACGCCAAGGATCGTGGCTGCACGCGTCCCGGCTGCGACGCACCCGGCTACCACAGCGGCGTGCACCACGCCGCCCAAGACTGGAAAAACGGTGGCAACACCGACATCGGCGACCTCACCCTGGCGTGTGACCCCGACAACCAACTCGTCGAAACCGGCGGCTGGGACACCCGCATACTGCCCAACGGCCAAACCCAATGGATCCCACCACCAGGACTGCCCATGCTCAAGGGTGGCACCAACACCTACCACCACCCCGAACGACTCCTGCCCAAAGACGACGAAAAGGACTAAAGATCGTCCTCGTCGCTGTCGTCTTTTGATGGGTCGGACAACGACAACCGGAATATCAATGACATTAGCCACAAGATGAACACTGCTGAGAAGATGTCGAACCACTGGAACGGAAAGAACGCACCGTCGATCGAGAGCACCAGTACGGTCTCGGCCACCCCGAACACCGCCAGGAAGAGCCCGATGCGCCAGCGACTGAGTGTTCGATGCCGTTGGGTGCGGCGCAATTCCACCGCGAGCGTGAGCAGAAGCAGCGGCAGCACCTGGGCAAGGGTGGCCGCGGTCTTGCTATCTACCAACACGACAGTTACCGGGTGTGCCACGGGGGTGTCCTCCTGATCAATGGCAGTGTGCCACCACGACACTGCGCCGCCCGGCATGATCAAGGTATGCGTGTCAACCGGATCATCGCCGACCTTGTGGTCCCCGACCTCGAAGCGGCGAAAGGCTTCTACACCGACTATCTCGGGCTGGGCGATGAGGAATTCAACCTCGGTTGGGTGGCCCGCTACACCTGTCATGAGACCGGTGCAAACGTGCAGCTGCTCACCAGCGACGCGACCGGGCCCGAGGCACCCGTCGTGTCGGTGCTGACCGATGATGTTGACGCGGCCTACGCCGAAGCCCGTGCGCGTGGATATGAGATCGTCCACCCGTTGACGACGGAGTCGTGGGGCGTGCGGCGGTTCTTTGTTCGCGATCCCGGCGGCAACGTACTCAATGTCGTCGGTCACCCCGACGACTGAGCGCTAACCGGTGGGCGTCACGCCCAGGACCCGCTGCAGGTCGCCCTTCATGGCTTGGAGCTGCGCGCCCCAGTAGCCCCAGCTGTGAGTTCCGCTCGGAGGGAAGTTGAACACCGCGTTGCGCCCACCCGCGGCCAGGTAGTTGCGCTGGAATTCCTTGTTGGTGTTCAGCGTGATGTTCTCGAGGTATCCGGCCGAGAACAATCCGCCGGCGTTGACGTCGTCGCCATAGTCGAGTTCGGACGGCGCACCCGTGCCGCAATAGACCCACACCGCGGTGTTGTTGGCCACCAGCCGGGGAATGTTGACCATCGGGTCGTTGCGCTGCCAGGCCGGATCACTTCTCGGGCCCCACATGTCCGTGGACCGGTACCCGCCGCCGTCCTTCATGGCCAGGCCGATCAGTGTCGGCCACAGCCCGAGCGACGGATTGAGGAACCCGGACAGTGAACTGGCGAAGATGAATTGGGTCGGATGCCAGATCGCCAGCGTCAGGGCCGCGCTGCCCGACATCGAGAGTCCGACGACCGCGTTGTTTATCGGGGTGATCGCCTTGTTGGTGGCCAGCCAGGCCGGCAGTTCCTGCGTCAGAAAGGTTTCCCACTTGTAGGTCACGGTCCCGTTGGACCCGGCCGCCGGTTGGTACCAGTCGCTGTAGAAGCTCGATTGGCCGCCGACCGGCATCACCAGCGACAGACCGGATTGGTAGTACCACTCGAAGGCCGCGGTGTTGATGTCCCAGCCGCTCGCGTCGTCGAGCGCTCGAAGGCCGTCCAACAGGTAGACCGCGTGCGGGCCGCCGCCTTGGAACTGGATCCGGATGTTGCGCCCCATCGCCGGGGACGGCACGTCGAGTTGCTCTACCGGCAGGCCGTCGCGCGAGTACGCGGCGGCCGGCGCCGTCTGCCCGGCCAGCCCCACGGCCCCGGGAACCAGCGCAACCGCCGTCGTGACGACCGCGAACCGTCGCACCCAGCGGACCGCAGCGCGTACCGAGGTCATCACGTTCAGCAACGTAGCAACGCAACGGGTCTCGACCTGGTCTGGCACACCTGCCGTAATGGCTTTGTGATCAAAGGAATTGGGGCCTGCGCGTCAGGCGGCCCTGGCGCGCACACCCAGCACCGGTTGGCGGCTTTCCTGATCGCAGAAGTCCGCTGCCCACGGCCAGCGACCGCGGCCGTCCGCCCAGACCAGCTGCAGCGCGCGAATGGGGCCGTACAAGGCGACAGCGAAACCCATGTGCGCGTCGGGATGGTCGACCTCGACGACCTCCAGCATGGGACAGCCGCACAGCGTGAACTGCTGCCCCGCGGTGAGCTCCACGCCCCGAAGAATGTGCTCGGCCGACCCGTTGAGCACCCGAAGTGCACGCTGTGGCGACACGTTGGTGATCAGCAGCTCGGGCACGTCGTAGTCGCTCAACCCGATCGTGTACGCGAACGGCATCCGTGGGGACTCGACGTATTGCACTGTCCAGCCCCGCCGCAGAATCTTTCCGCGCACCTCGTCGAGGTAGTCGGTGACAGTGCTGCCCGGGTGGTCGCATATCCAGCACATGACGGTGTCCCTTTCGTTGGCTCACCGACACCATGCATCGAGGCACCGACAAAAACTCGAACACACGTTCCCCGGCTCAGCGGGGAACCCACGCACCGGCGTGCAGCACGTCGACCACCGCCAGGTCGGCATCGAGAGAGACCAGGTCGGCGCCCGCGCCGACAGCCAGTCCGGGGGAGGGAAGCCCTAGTGCGCGAGCCGGATTCACCGACGATTGCCGCACCGCGATCAGCAGCGCTTCGTCGCGGGGCAGTCCGCTGCGGGCGACCGCAAAGCGGAACACCCGGTCCATCGTCGCGGTGCTGCCTGCGATGGTCGACGTGCCGGCGAGGCTCGCGACGCCGTCGGCGACCTCGACGTCCATCCGCCCGATCTGATAGCGCCCGGCGCCGGCGCCGGCGGCGGCCATCGCGTCGGTGATCAGCGACAGCCGGTCAGGGCCGGTGGCCCGGGTCACGTGCCGGTACAGCGCGGCGTCGACGTGCACTCCGTCGGCGATCAATTCAACGGTCACCCGCGGGTCTTCCAGCAGGGCGATCACCGGGCCGGGCTCGCGGTGGTGGATCGGGCGCATCGCGTTGAAGAGATGAGTCCCCACCGTGGCGCCCGCGGCGATCGCCGCCCGCGTCTGCTCGTAGGTCGCCTCGGTATGCCCGACCGCGGCCACCGCGCCGGCAGCCACGATCCGCTCGATCGCCGCGACACCACCGTGTCGCTCCGGTGCCAAGGTGACCATTCGAATCGTTCCGCCACCCGTCTGCAGCACGGCGTCGAGCTCACCGGGATCCGGATCGCGCAGCAGGACGGGATCGTGCGCCCCACACCTTTCGACCGCCAGCCACGGCCCCTCGAGGTGGATACCGGCGATCAGTCCGTCGCGCACCTGGCCGGCCAACACCTCGACCTGATGCAGCAGATCGGAAGGCCCGGCCGAGACCAACGACGCGATCACCGTGGTGGTGCCGTGGCGGCGGTGTAGGTCCACTGCGGCCGCTGTGTCGCCGAGGGTTGCCGCCGAGAAATCCGAACCGCCACCGCCGTGCACGTGGGTGTCCACGAAGCCGGGCACCACGGTGTCCAGGTCGCGGTCGGCGGGCCGCGGTGGCGCGCCGGCTCCGAGCGCGTGCACTGTGGTGCCGGAGACCTCGATCCAGCCCGGCCGCAACAACTCTCGGCCGGTCAGTAGCGTCTGTGCGGTGAGCAGCACTTAGATGCCCTGCCACTCGGGTTTGGCCAGATAGGTCTCGCGGTAGTAGTCCGCCAGCTGCAGCCGGCGCGCCGCGCTGCCGTCGAGCAGCACGGTGACGTGGCGGTGATGTTGCAGGACGGTGGCCGGCCACATCGCGCTCACCGGTCCCTCGACGAGCTGATGCACCGCTTCGGCTTTGGTACGGCCGGTGGCCACCAGGATCACGTGGCGGGCCGCCATGATGGTGCCCAAACCTTGCGTCAGGCAGTGCGTCGGGACGCGGTCGACGTCGCCGTCGAAGAAGCGGGCATTGTCGATACGCGTCTGGCGCGTCAGCGTTTTGATCCTGGTGCGCGAGGCCAGTGACGAGCCGGGCTCATTGAAACCGATGTGGCCGTCGGTGCCGATCCCCAGGATCTGCAGGTCGATACCGCCCGCCTGACTGATCGCGTCCTCGTAGCCGGCGCAGGCCGCCGGAATGTCGGCGGCAAGGCCGTCGGGGCCGGCGACCGCACCCGGCGTGAAGTCGACGCGCGAGACGAACACCGCGTCAATCACATTGCGGTAGCGCTCGGGATGGTCGGCGGGCAGGCCGACGTACTCGTCGAGGGTGAAGCCGCGGGCCTGGCGAAACGTGAGGTGCCCCGCCTCGTAGCGGTCCGCCAGTTCGTCGTAGATCGACAGCGGTGACGAGCCGGTGGCCAGCCCCAGAACTGCCGTCGGTTTGCGGGTCAGCAGCGCCTCGATCGCGTCGGCCGCGATGGTGCCGATCTGTTGGGCGTCCTCGAGGATAATGACTTCCATTGACTCCGGCCCTATTTGATGGCGGTGAAAAGTACTGAGCCAGAACTGATTCCAGCACCCGTAGCAACCGCGTCGCCAACAACGACATTACCCGGCTCACGCTCATCCATGACGACGACGGGAACGATGGGATCCAGGCCCGCCGCTACCACCGCCGGGACGTCATAGGTGATCACTGTCTGACCGGCGGTCACGGCGTCGCCCTCGGCGACGTGGGCGCTGAAGCCTGCACCCTTCAGCGTCACCGTGTCGAGCCCGAGATGGACCAGAACGCCGACGTTCTCACTTGTCATGATGATGTACGCGTGCGGCAGCAGCTTGAGGAGCCGCCCACTGACCGGTGCCACCGCGTCGATGACCTCATGTGGCGGGTCGACCGCGGCGCCGTAGCCCACCATGCCCTGGGAGAAAACGGGATCGGGCACATCGTCGAGAGCGACGGCGCGCCCGGATACCGGCGCGTGAACGGCTGTGGTGCTCACATCGGCTCCTTACCTCTGATGGTCGTTGACAATAGAGACTCGGCGCACGCGGGCGTGGCGGAAACAACGTCTCACATGCGAAGGTTTGTTTAAGCTTCGGCTGTGCTGCGACAAAGGGAGGCCGTCCCGTCATGAGCGAAATCACCAAAGATTCAGGGGCACAGCAAAAGTCGGGACTGCGCATACCGGGTTTCGCGCAGCTGCAGCGCCTCGGCAAGAGCTTGATGCTGCCGATCGCCGTCCTCCCGGCGGCGGGCATCCTGCTGCGGCTGGGCCAAGACGACCTGCTGGGCCGCATCAAAGCACCGGTGATCGGGCCGTTCTTCCAGGCGATGAGCGCCGCCGGTGGGGCGCTGTTCGACAACCTGCCGCTGCTGTTCGCCATCGGTGTCGCGATCGGCTTCGCGCGCAAGGCCGACGGCTCGACCGCGCTGTCGGCGGCCGTCGGATACCTGGTGATGCAGGCGGTGTTCAAGACGATGTCACCGTTCGTGCTCGCTGGCCAGCTCAACAAGGCGGGTGAACAGGCGCAGATCGACTACAAGGTGTTCGGCGGGATTGTCGTCGGCCTGCTCACCGCATGGCTGTTCGACCGCTACCACACCATTGCGTTGCCGTCGTATCTCGGCTTCTTCGGCGGTCGGCGGTTCGTGCCGATAGTGGTGTCGGTGGCATCGTTGTTCCTGGCTTTCGCGCTGAGCTACTTCTATCCGGTCTTCGATGCGGGCCTGACCGGGCTGGGCAAGTTCATCACCGGCGCGGGCGCGCTCGGCGCGTTCGTCTACGGATTCGCCAACCGCATGCTGATACCGCTTGGTCTGCACCACATTCCGAACTCCTACATCTGGTTCCTCTACGGTGACTATCAATCGCCGGGCGGCAAGCTCGTCACCGGCGATATCCCGCGCTTTACCGCGGGCGATCCGACCGGCGGTGCGTACACGGCCGGCTTCTACCCGATCCTGATGTTCGGCCTGCCCGCTGCGGCGTTGGCGATGATCCACGTTGCGAACAAGAAGCAGCGCAAGGTCGCGGTCGGGATCCTGGCCGCCGCGGCGCTGACCGCGTTCCTGACCGGCGTGACCGAGCCGCTCGAGTTCGCCTTCATGTTCGTGGCGTTCCCGCTCTACATCGTGCACGCCGTGCTGACGGGACTGTCGCTGGCCATCGCCTACCTGCTCGACATCCATCTGGGGTTCTCGTTCTCGGCGGGCCTCATCGACCTGGTGCTCTACGGCAATGCGCCCGCGGCAAAGAACGTTCCGCTGTTGATCGTGATGGGCCTGGTGTACTTCGTGGTCTATTACCTGCTGTTCCGGTTTGTCATCACGAAGTGGAACATGCGGACTCCAGGGCGCGAGCCCGAGGCGGAGTTCGACGCCGAAGAGCGCGCCAACCTCGGCGACGGCGCAGAATCGGCCACCGCGGTCGACACGGGAGGCGCCGTTGGTGGCGTCAAAACTGCCCCGGCCGCCATCGACAGTAGGGCCGAACAACTCATCGCGGCTTTCGGTGGCCGGGACAACCTGCGCAATGTCGACGCCTGCATCACCCGCCTGCGCTTGGAGGTGGTCGACACCGCCAAAGTCGACCAGGACCGGCTTCGCCTCCTGGGCGCCGCCGGCGTGATCGAGATCGGTAACAACGTGCAGGCCGTGTTCGGCACCCAGGCTGAGGTGCTCAAGAACGAGATCACCGACGCGCTGTAGAAACCGGCGAGTTTCGCATCCGCGGCGCACAGATCGCGCAGAGGAAACGCATAGGCTTCGAAGCTTTATAGATCCGTGTTCCTACTGTGACTTAAGTGGCCCATTGTTACCGAAGTGACATTTGTGGCTCTTGCTCCTGAGCCCGCTCATCCAGAGCGAGGGACCATATGACCGTTCGAACATTCGGTGCGCAGGTACTCGCCGCCACCGCCGGGGTGTTCGTCGCCGCCACCGCCTGGCCGGCTTCGGCGCACGCCGACCCGACCGACGCCAGCGGCGTGCTGAGCGCGGTCGGCATCGGAAATGGTGGCCCCATCACGCAATTGATCGAGCAAATCGGACAGCAGATCTGCCCGTTGATCGTCAAGCCGGGCGGCGATCTGGTGTCCAACGCCACGACCGCCGGTGGCTACGGTGGTCTCGCCTCCCAGGTCACGGGATTCGTGGCCGAGCAGGCCATCAAGTCGCAATGCCCCGCGGCCATGACCCAACTGGCCAACGGCAATTTCGGGCCGATCATGCAGCTCATGAGCACCGCCAACCAGGCATCGGGCACCCTCAACACGCTCAGCGGCACGGCGGTGCCATCGGTGCCGTCGCTCACGTTGCCGCAGGCCGGCGTGCTCAGCCCCTGACCAGCGCTGCGGTCCAGCTCACCGCCGCTAACGAAGGTAGCCGCGGCGTCGATAACGTGGTTAGGTGGCAGGGACTCCCTAAGGCGGAAAGCGCGTGACGGTGAAACGACGACGGATCTTTATCGCGGCATCTGCGGCAGCGTTGGTGTCGGGCTCGGTGGCGTTCGCCGCCCCAGCAGCCGCGGACTGCCCCAGCGGCACGGTCCCCACCCGATTCCCCGGAGTGTGTACTGCCGGCCAATCGGGCGGTCAGCAGATCCCCCAAGCGATCGGACCGTCGGACGTCACGACCAACTTCCAACCGAACCAGATCCCCACGATGAACGGGATCCCGTGCAACCTGTGGCACTCGGTCACCTGCTGGGCGATGGCCCAGAACGGCGGTTAAGGCGTCCGTCAGGCCGCACGCAACCTTTGGATGCCGTCGTCGAGCGCTGCTTCGAGATACGTCAGATCCCCGGTCGCCAGCATGATCCCGACGCCGCCCTGAATTCCGGCCAGTAGCGCCGCCGCAGCCCGCTCGGCATCCACCGAACCGGCCATCTTCCCCTGCGCCTGCATCGACCTGATTCCGGTCGCGATGGCGCCGCGCCACTTCGCAATCAACTCGGTGGTCACGGCCTCCGCGCCGGGGGTGGTGCGACCGATCTCGGACATCAGCACCGCGATCGGGCAGTTCTGGCCTTGCCGCCGATAACGCTCGACCACCGAATCGCGCCAGCGCTGCCAGGCCGCCCAGGAGGTCAGCGCACCGAGGTGTGGTTGCTGGTCGTCGAGCACCATCTGTGACTCAAACGCCGCGACGGCCAGGAGCAGCTGCTCTTTGCCGCCGGGAAAGTAATGGAAGAGTTGGCTTTTGGATGTTCGGGTCTGGTTCATGATGTCTTCGAGCGTGGTCAGCGCGACACCGCGGGCGCGGATCTCGTCGGCGGCGCCTTGAATGATCCGTTGCCGGGTGGCGCGACCCTTCGCGGTCAAATTCTGGACTTGCAGGTCCATTTTTGATAGCGAAGCATATGGACTCATGAGTCCAAAAGATACCCGGTTCGCCAGGCGCAGAGCACTTGTCACCGGTTCGACAGGTGGCCTCGGGGTGGCCGTTGCCAGGGCGTTGGCAGCCGAGGACGCGTTCGTCGTGGTCAGCGGGCGGGACCGGGCCCGCGGCGCTGCCGTGGTCGCCGATATCCGTTCCGCAGGAGGGGAGGCGGCCTTCGTCGTTGCCGACCTGGGCGCGGGAATCGATGCGGTCCGAGACGTCGCGGACGCGGCGTCCAAGGCCGCGGGCGGCGGCATCGACATCCTGGTGAACAATGCCGCGACCCTGCTGATGCCGACGCCGACCGCGGACGTCACCGAGCAGGCACTGCAGGATGCGTTCACCGTCAACGTGTTCGCACCGTTCCTGCTGACCGGTGTGTTGGGTCCACGGATGGCTGAGCAAGGCCACGGCGCGATCGTCAACATCGGCTCGATCACCGGTCTGCGTGGATCCAGCGGGTCGGCGATCTACAGCGCCACCAAGGCTGCGATCCATTCGTTCACGAAGTCCTGGGCCGACGAGTACGGACCGGCCGGGGTGCGGGTCAACGCCGTGGCGCCAGGGCCGATCGGCACCGAACGACAGGCTGAGTTCGCCGACCACATCGCGCCGGTCCTGAGCCGGCTACCGTCGCGACGGATGAGTACCCCCGAGGAGGTGGCTGCTGCGGTGACGTTCCTGGCCAGTGACGACGCCACCAACATCCACGGTGCCATCCTCAGTGTCGACGGCGGTTGGGCCGCAACCTGACTCGGTGTCAGGGCGTCGGAATCCGGCCGGCCGCATCCTCAAGGCGTTCCAGGGCGAGCTGCAGCGCATGGGTGAATTCGTCGATGTCGTTGGCGATTTCGGGAGTTGTCGAAACCCCGAAATCCAGTGAGCCGCAGTAGCTCAGGCAGGTGATGTTCAAGCCGACGTCGAGCATCAGCGGCCCGATGGGTACCAGCGACTCGACTCGCGCACCGGCCAGATAGAGCGGAAAGTCCGGCCCAGGCACGTTGGAGACCACCAGATTGATCGGCACGACGTGGTCGCCGAGATGGGAGGCGGAGTATGCCCGCACCGCCAGCCCCAACAGTCCAGGCGGTGTGGTCTCGGTCAGGCCCACCAGCTGATGATCGGACATCGTCTGGGCCATCTCCTTTGCGCCGCATGAACTTTCGAAGATCGCCGCGAGCCGTTCGGTGGGGTCGGCGATATCGGTGGCCAGGCGCACGGTCGTCGACGTCATCTGGTTTCCGGCGGTGGACGCCTCGGTATGGGTCGACACCGGAACCTGGGCGACCAGCGGCCGATCCGGCAGCTCACCGTGGGCCTGCAGATAGTCCCGTAAAGCCCCTGAAATGATCGCCAGGACAACGTCATTGATCTTCACATCGAAGGCCTGTTTGACGGCTTTGACCCGATCGAGCGACAACGTGGTGGAGGCTATCCGACGCTGCATGCCGAGCTTGGCGTTGAATCTGGTCGCGGGCGCGTCGAAGAAGTTCGGCGGCTTGTTCTCTACGGACCGGGCGGCCAACTGCTGGGTCACCGTCTGTTGGATTACCCGCGCCACCCGGTAGGGGGTCATGACGGCGATGTTGTACAGCGCGCCCAGCGCCCGCCGCTCGATGCCGGGCAGGCGCCCGTGAGTGTCGGGCGCCGCGACCGCTGGCGGCCGGGGCTCGGCGGTGACGTCGAGCAGGATCTCGCTGAGTCCCGCGCCGGACACGCCGTCGATGACGCAGTGGTGAATCTTGGTCAGGTAGGCGATGCGTCCGCCTGGCAGACCCTCGATGAACCACATCTCCCACAGTGGGCGGTCGCGGTCCAGCTGATATGACATCAGCCGTCCGACCAGGGCGTCGAGTTCCCGCTGCCCGCCCGGCGCCGGAAGGGCGACGTGCCTGAGGTGATAGTCGATATCCAACTCGGTGTCTTCGACGAGCCAGGGCCGGTCCAGACCGTGACGGGCACCGGCGACCCGGTGGCGCAGGATCGGCAGTTCGGGCAGCCGGCCCATCATCAGCTTGCGCACCGTCTCGAATCTGAAGTCCGGCACGCCGGTGGGATCGCAGATACCCAATGCACCGATGTGCATCGGGCTGGTCTGCGTGTCCGCCCACCAGAAGGCCGCGTCGAGGCCGGAAAGGCGCCGCGCGGCGTCAGTGTTCATTCCCGACGGTGTTACCAGGATCACTGTGCGGCAAACGGTCTGCAGGCTGGGCGTCCAGCATCCACACAGGATTGCTAACCCCGGCCGGTGGGTGCCGCGCTGATACGCTGCCAACGGTCGCCGGAGCCGAGATCCCGGTGTGGCGGAATCTGGCCCGTCTGACGAGGTGGCGTCGCGGTGACGTTGCGGTGACGTCGAAAAGCGGGCAAGGCAAAGAGTCGGAAATGGGTAACGTGCGAACCGGAGAAATCAAAGCTCTGACCGGTCTTCGCATCGTCGCCGCCATGTGGGTGGTGTTGTTTCATTTCCGCCCGCTGATCTGGGAAGCCTCCCCCCGCCTCAAAGACGACCTTGCGCCGTTGTTCGACGCCGGGGCGCAGGGCGTGGACCTGTTCTTCATCCTCAGCGGCTTCGTCCTGGCGTGGAACTATCTCGACCGGATGGGATCACACTGGTCAGGCCGGGCCACCCTGCATTTCCTGTGGCTGCGGCTGTCCCGGGTGTGGCCGGTGTACCTGGTGACCATGCATATCGCGGCCGCGTGGATCATCTTCACGCTGCACGTCGGCACCGTGCCGTCCCCGGACGTCGAGAAGCTCAACGCCATCAGCTACGCACGCCAGCTGTTCATGGTGCAGCTGTGGTACGAACCGTTCTTCGACGGCACCAGCTGGGACGGGCCAGCCTGGTCGATCAGTGCGGAATGGCTGGCCTACCTGTTGTTTGGCGGAATCATTCTGGTGGTCTTCCGGATGGCGCGGGTGACCCGCGCGCGCACTCTGCTCTTGTTGGCGTTCGCCGCGGCGCTGCCGCCGACGGTCCTGCTCTTGGCCAGCGGCCACCTCTACACGCCGTGGAGCTGGCTGCCGCGCATCGTGGCGCAGTTCCTGGCTGGTGTGCTGGCCTGCGCGGCAGTGCGCCGCCTACATCTCGGCAAACGTACGCAGCGTATCGCCGGCATCGCCGCGATACTGCTGACCGCAGCGATGGTCGGCATCCTCTGCTACTACGACGCCAACCCCGTCGCAGGCATGGTGGACCCCGGCGGGGTGGTCGCCCTGTTGTTCATGCCGCTGGTGGTGACGCTGTCGATCGGGATCGGCAGCCTGCCAGCCCTGCTGTCGACCCGGCTCCTGGTCTATGGCGGCCAGATTTCGTTCAGCCTGTACATGGTCCACGAAATAGTGCACACCTCGTGGAACTGGGCGGTACAGGAGTACCAGATCGACCTGCCCAAGTCGGTGCAGAAGTTCGTCGTCGTGGGCCTGATCGCCGCCGCGGTCGCCTTCGCGATGCTGCTGTTCCATGCGGTTGAGGAACCGGCCCGGCGCTGGATGCGCAGAATGGTCGATTTCCGTGACGTCAAGCACGATGTGCACACCGGCCCACCGGCGGCGGAGGCTGGCCGGCTTGCCTCGATCGACCAGGCCCGCGATGCCCGTCCGTCGCAGTCCTCGGCCCGCGCCGGGTAGTGCCGGGGACCCAGCCTTGGTGTGCGCCAACGCCTTCCGTGCCTGTAGTCTGCCTGGGTCGGGCGCGAATTCAGTGAGGTGTCTTTGACCCGCATGGAACGACTTGTACGTGTCACCACGGCGGGTCTATCGGTCGTCGTGGTGTTGGCAGCGATCCTTGGCTACTCGCAGCCGTCCGTCGGCTACGCATTGGCCAACCGCGGCTCACAGTTCAGCCGCATCGCGGTGATCGGTGACTCGTACACAACCGGCACCGACGAGGGTGGGCAGGGCCCGCGGTCGTGGACCTCGCGAGCCTGGCTCCTGCTGGCCAGCCAAGGGGCCAAGGTCGACGCCGACGTGGCCGCTGAAGGCGGTGCGGGCTACGGGATCCGCGGCAACCACGGCAGCCTGTTCGAGGACCTCACCACCCGAGCCGTGGATCGCGACGACGCCCTGGTGGTGTTCTTCGGATCCCGCAACGACCAGCCCGTGGACATGCAGCAGTATCCGGGGCTCGTCGGCGACACCTTCCAGATCGCTCGCCGGGCGGCGCCCAAGGCCAAGTTCCTGGTGATCGGACCGCCGTGGCCGACAGCCGACCCGCCGCCCGAGGTGTTCGCCCTCCGGGACTCGCTGCGCGCGCAGGCCAAGGCCGCCGGCGCGGTCTTCATCGACCCGCTGGCTGAGCGATGGTTCGTCGGACGCCCGGACTTGATTGGTCCGGACAGTGTCCATCCCACCGATGCCGGCCACGCCTATATGGCGGAGAAGATCGCGCCGCTGATCCGCAGCCAGTTGGCCATCCCGCTATGACCTAGCGCATGTGCGGTTCCAGCAGCGCAGTCCAGCCCTTGACCAGCTGATCCCATTCGCTCGCGAGCGGCGACGGGCAGGTCGTAGATGTCGATCGCCATGTGGCCGACCTCGCGGAAGAACGCCCCGCCGCGACCTCCTCTGCGACCCCCGCGGGCGGCCTCACTGACTGCGCAGCATCAGTATGGGATCGTTTCCGTGATGCGCAGACGCTTACGGCTACGGCGTCGCCGGAGGCCCCGGCTCACACCGCTTCTGGCGATGCTTGCGGTGGTCATGCTGGCGTTCGCCGCCGACCGGCCGACACCGCCGCTGCCCTACACCCTGATCGCGGGTCCATTCGCCCGCTTGCTCGCCCAGGCCGTCGACCTTGGGCCGGCTCGCGCCGAGCGAGTCCAGCTGACCGCCGAACTGCAGGCGCCCACCGAACCGGTGGCATTGAGCAAGTGGGCCAACTCGCACGGCCTGGCGGTGCGGTGGCGCACCGGTGATCCCTGGGCGATCGTGGAGGGCGCACCGCGTGCGATGGCCCGCGCTCTTGATGTCGCGGTGCACGACTATCGCCGCGCCGGCGGCCGCGTGTTCTACGCCTCCCCGCAGCAGCCCGCCGTCCCGCAGCAGCTCAGCGGCGAAGTCGCCGAGATGGGTCGGATCCTCGGATACACGCCGCATCACGAAGGCACGCCGCCGACTCCGCCGCTCGATGTCCCGAACGGGGGACTGATGCCGACCGAACTGCTCACCGCCTACAACGTCGACTCTCTGACCTCCGCCGGATACACCGGGAAGGGACAGACGGTCGTCGTCTTCACTTTTGACGGCATCGATCAGCGCGACCTGGATAAATTCTCCGATTGGTTCACGTTGCCGAGGATCGATCTGGACGTGATGGGCGGGATGCCGCCCGCGCGGCGCGGCGAGGCGACGATGGACGTGCAGTTGGTCCATGCGATCGCGCCGTCGGCCAAGATCGTTCTGGTCAACGCCAGGTCCACCGCCGAAGGGGACGGGGCCTACGTGAAACTCGGCAAGCTGATGGAGGAAGTGGACCGCAGCTACCCGGGTGCGGTGTGGAGCTTCTCGATCGGCTGGGGCTGCGATCGCCTGCTCGCCCGGGCGGATCTGGCGCCGGTGCGTTCGGCGCTGGCCCGCGCGCACCGCAACGGGACGACGGCCTTCGTCGCCAGCGGGGACCTGGCCGGCCTGGAATGCAAAGGCGGCCACGACTGGTCGGATCCGCCCAGCCCCGACGACTACGGCGTCGACGCGATTGCCTCCCTGCCGGAGGTGACCGGCGTCGGCGGCACGACGCTGTCCACCGACGCGGAGGGCCGGTGGCTGGCCGAACAGGGTTGGTACGACGTCCCCCTGACCCAGGGCAGCGGCGGCGGGGCATCGGTGCTGTTCGCCCGGCCCTCGTGGCAGGACACGTCGGAGCACGCCGGGCCGCGAGACAAACGGCTGGTCCCCGATATCGCCGCGGTCGCCGACCCGTTCACCGGGGTCAAGTTCGTGTTCAACGGGCAGATATCGGTGGGTGGCGGCACGTCGCAGGCGGCGCCGATCTGGGCCGGGCTGGCGGCGGTGATGAACCAGTTCCTGACCGCCCGTGGGTTGGCACGGCTCGGGGACTTCAATCCGCTGATCTACGAGATCGCCAGCGGGTCCCAGGTGCCGGGCTTCCGGGACGTCTATCTCGGAGCCAACGCCGTGACGCCGGTCGTGCCCGGCTACGACATGATCACCGGGCTGGGATCTCCGAACGTCGACAACCTGATCAAAGCGATCCTCGTACTGAAGTCGTTGCACCGATGACCGATACGGCTGCGGATCAAGGAGAGGCGGGATCGTTCGCGGGTTACGCCGTACCGGCAGGAAGTTATCGAGCACGTAACGAGCGCGGCCCGGGGTACTTCCTGACCCTCGGCATCTGGGTGGTCGTGCTGGTGACGGTGATGATGGCGCTCAGCGTCGTGGCGACCCGGATCGCCTCGACGCCAACCACATATCACTGCCCGCCGGATTGCGGACGTCCCCCTAATGGACTTCCGGTGGCGACCAACCCCCGCTTCTTCGCGCCCGACGGGTCGTTCTCGGTGTCCTACCCGGCGTCCGGGACTGCGTACGACGTCACCACCGAACCCAACGGGGTGCGAGCCGAGCTGAACGTCGGTGACGGCGGGACCTTGCGGTTGTTCAGCGAGCCGGCCCGGGGCCGCGATGCCCGTCAGGTGGCTGCGGACCTCTTGGGTGAGATGTTCCCCGACGCGGAGAAAGCCTACGAGCTGCCCAACGCGATCCTGGGATACGAACCTGGCTATGGCGAAGTCGCCGACGACTGGCCGAAGGGCACCCCGACCGACGCAGAGCATCTGCGGATCATCATCGTCGTCGCGGTGAAGAACGACCTGGCGCTCGTCGCCGGTGCGGTCGGGCCGTTCCGCCAGTTCGGGCCCGACGACGGACCGGGGCCGCCGTCGCCGGCGAATCTGGACATCGCCAAGGACATGGGCAAGTACGTCAACAGCTTCATGTGGCGCGGCGACCCGCCTCGATAGTTGTTAATCCTGAACGGCTTTGGCGACCGCGATGCAGGTGGTCAACCAGTTCCGATCGGCATCCTGCACTGCCCACATCGCATTGAGCACCATCCGTACCACCACCCACGCCCGCGCCCGGTCCTCGTCGAACTCGGCCGCATCGACCAGCGTGTAGAAGCGCCGGCGGACGCCAAAACGAATGTCGCCGGCCAGCTCGTCGAAGCGGTTCCACAACATCGGCGCGATCTCGTAGTGCGGGTCGCCGTTGACCGGTTTGGGGTCGATGACCAGCCAAGGCCGGCGTTGGCCTGCGAGCACGTTCTCGTAGTGCAGATCGCAGTGAATGACCCGTCCGGTGGTCGCCGGATCCGCTGTCAGGTCAGCGCATTGACTCAGCGCCTGTTCTACCAGTCGGCGCGGGATCGGGGCGCTGCGCGGCAGCTGGGCCAGTTCGGCGGTCCAGCGGTCGAGGTAGGAGGTGAGTGTTCGCAACTGCGGCAGAGCCGGAACGTGGATGTGCCGGTACAGGCCGGCGACGACGCGGCACGCCTCGACGTCGTCGAGACGCGTCAGGTCGTCGTTGCCGAGCCGCTCCAGGAGTAGTGCGCGGCGGTGCGGATCGGCGCTCAAGAGGCGGACCGCGCCGTCGCCGCCCCAGCGCCGCAGCGCCAGGTGTTCGTGTTCGGATTCGTCGTCAGGAAAGCTGAGCTTGAGCATCGCGGCCGCGCCGTCCGGCGTGCGGACCGGCAGCACCAGCGAGCAATAACCGTGGGTGGCGGGGCCGTCGGGCCGAAGCTGCCACTGGTCGGTGACGTCGCGGGTCAGTCTGGGCAGCGACTCGACCCACGTCGCCCACAGCGGCCCGCGAGAGGCCATCGCCCGCACCCCGGCGGGCAATTCGGTCACGCGTCGGGTTCGTCGGGGTGCTCGCTGGGTGGCTCGTTCGGTGGGGCTGGCTTGTTCAACCAATCCTTGAGCCGAACCAGCTGGCTGGCGACTATTCCGAGGCCCACCAGCAGCAGACCGACGACGATCCAAATGGTCATCGTCGTCGAGCCTACGCACCACGGCGATCCCGGGCGCTTTCGCCGCCTATCCTTGCCCGGGTGTCCGAAACGTCCGTCGATCAGGTGCGCGCACTGCGCGCCCGCCTCGACGGATTGACCATCCGCGACGCCGCCCGGCTGGCCCGGCGGCTGAAGTCGCTGCGCGGGGACGTCTCGGCGGAGGCGTTGCGGCAGATCTCCGATCAGTTCACCGCCGCCGAGGCGCTGATCGCCACCCGCACCGCCGCGGTCCCGGCGATCACCTACCCTGATCTACCGGTCAGCGACCAGCGCGCCGACATCGCCAAGGCCATCATCGAGAACCAGGTGGTCGTTATCGCCGGCGAGACCGGCTCGGGCAAGACCACCCANCTGCCCAAGATCTGCCTGGAGCTCGGCCGCGGAGTCCGCGGGACCATCGGCCACACCCAGCCGCGCCGGCTGGCTGCTCGCACTGTCGCCCAACGCATCGCCGACGAGCTGGGTAGCCCGCTGGGCGAAACGATCGGGTATACGGTGCGCTTCACCGACCAGGCGAGCGACCGCACGCTGGTGAAGCTGATGACCGACGGTATCCTGCTCGCCGAGATCCAGCGCGACCGGCGCCTGCTGCGCTACGACACCCTGATCCTGGACGAGGCGCACGAGCGCAGCCTCAACATCGACTTCCTGCTGGGATACCTACGCGAGTTGCTGCCCCGCCGACCGGATCTCAAGGTGATCGTCACCTCGGCGACCATCGAGCCGCAACGGTTCGCTGACCACTTCTTTGGAGCCCCGATCGTGGAAGTGTCCGGACGTACGTACCCGGTGGAGATCCGGTATCGGCCGCTGGAAATCCCTGTGGTGGGCGATGATTCAGACGATCCCGACGACCCCGACCACGAGATCGTGCGCACGGAGATCCGCGACCAGACCGAGGCGATCGTCGATGCGGTCCACGAACTGGCCGCCGAGCCACCCGGTGATGTGCTGGTGTTCCTGTCCGGCGAGCGGGAAATCCGCGACACCGCTGATGCTTTGAGTGGCGTTGTCGATTCCCGCACCGAGGTGTTGCCGCTGTATGCGCGGCTGCCCACCGCCGAGCAGCAGCGGGTGTTCCAGCCACCGCGTACGGGTAGGCGAATCGTGTTGGCCACCAACGTGGCCGAGACGTCGCTGACCGTACCGGGCATCCGCTATGTCGTCGATCCCGGTACCGCCCGCATCTCGCGGTACAGCCGGCGCACCAAGGTGCAGCGGCTGCCGATCGAACCCATCTCCCAGGCCTCGGCCGCACAGCGGGCCGGCCGGTCCGGGCGTACCGCACCCGGGGTGTGCATTCGGCTGTACTCCGAGGAAGACTTCACGGCGCGCCCCCGCTACACCGACCCCGAGATCCTGCGCACCAACCTCGCCGCGGTGATCCTGCAGATGGCGGCGCTGCAACTCGGCGATATCGAACGCTTCCCCTTCCTGGATCCGCCCGAGCAGCGCAGCATTCGCGACGGTGTTCAGCTGCTGCAGGAACTGGGCGCGTTCGATTCCGCGGGCGCGATCACCGATATCGGGCGCCGGCTCGCACAGTTGCCGGTCGATCCCCGGCTGGCGCGGATGATCGTGCAGGCTGACACTGAGGGCTGCGTGCGTGAGGTGCTGGTGCTGGCCGCGGCGCTGTCGATTCCCGACCCCAGAGAGCGACCCGCCGACCGCGAGGAGGCAGCCCGGCAGAAGCACGCCCGGTTCGCCGACGAGCATTCGGATTTCGTGTCCTTCCTCAACCTGTGGCGGTATCTGCGCGACGAGCGAAAGGCGCGATCCGGCAGTGCCTTCCGGAGGATGTGCCGCGAGGAGTTCCTGCACTACCTGCGCATCCGGGAATGGCAGGACCTGACCGGCCAGCTGCGCAGCATCGCCCGTGACATCGGGATCCGGGAATCCGACGACCCTGAACCGGCCGATCCCGCACGGGTGCACGCCGCGCTGGTGGCCGGGCTGTTATCGCATATCGGCCTACGAGAAGGGGATTCGCGGGATTACACGGGTGCGCGCAACTCGCGGTTCGTGCTGGCCCCGGGATCGGTGCTGACCAAACGGCCGCCGCGCTGGATCGTGGTGGCCGATCTGGTGGAGACCAGCCGCCTGTACGGGCGCATCGCCGCCCGCGTCGAACCCGAGGTGGTCGAGCGCGTGGCCGGACATCTGGTGCAGCGCACCTACAGTGAGCCGCACTGGGATGCCAAGCGCGGTGCGGTGATGGCCTTCGAGCGGGTGACGCTCTACGGGCTCGCGCTGGTGCCGCGCCGACGGGTGGGGTACGCCACCGTCGACCCGGTGGTGTCCCGGGAACTGTTCATCCGCCACGCGTTGGTGCAGGGGGAGTGGCAGACCCGCCACCACTTCTTCGCCGATAACGCGCGGCTGCGGGCCGAGTTGGCCGAACTGGAGGAGCGGGCCCGCCGCCGCGACCTCCTCGTCGGTGACGACGAGATTTATGCGTTGTACGACAACAGGATTCCGCAGCAGGTGGTCTCCGTGCGGCACTTCGACGGCTGGTGGAAGAAGCAGCGTCACCAGACTCCCGAGCTGTTGACCTTCACCCGTGACGACCTGCTGCGCGTCGACGACGACACCGCCGAGCGCCCGGACAACTGGCGGGCCGGAGACTTGTCTCTACCGCTGACCTATCGGTTCGAGCCTGGTGCATCCGACGACGGGGTGACCGTGCACATCCCGGTGGGAGTGCTGGCTCGGCTGGGTGGTGACGAGTTCGGCTGGCAGGTACCGGCGCTGCGCGAGGAATTGGTGACCGCGTTGATCCGGTCGCTGCCGAAAGACCTGCGGCGCAACTTCGTTCCGGCCCCCGACACCGCGCGTGCGGTGCTCGCCGACATCAACGCGGGCCACGAGCCGCTACTGGAAGCGCTGCAACGCGAATTACGCCGGCGCACCGGGATTCTGGTGCCGGTCAGTGCCTTTGAGCTGGACAAGCTGCCGGCTCATCTGCGGGTGACCTTCGCCGTCGAAGCGTCCGATGGCACCGAGGTGGCCCGCGGCAAGGATCTTGAGGTGCTGCAGCGTCAGCTGGCCGGTTCGGCCCGGCAGGCGGTGGCCGATGCGGTTGCCAGCGATCTGGAACGAACCGGACTACGCGGCTGGCCAGACGACCTCGACCGGCTCCCGGACACGGTCGAACGCACCGTCGGCGGCCATCTCGTTCGGGGCTACCCGGCGCTGGTCGACGCCGGCGCAGGAGTGGACGTGCGGGTGTTCGCCACTGCCGCCGAGCGCGACGCGACGATGAAGGCCGGCGTCAGGCGCCTGCTGCGGTTGGCGGTGCCCTCCCCGGTGAAATCGCTGGAGAAAGCCTTGGATCCGCGCACGCGCCTGGTCTTGGGAGCCAACCCGGACGGGTCGTTGGCCGCGCTACTCGACGACTGCGCCGATGCAGCCGTCGATGTCCTCGCGGCGCAGCCGGTGTGGACCAAAACGGATTTCGCGGCGCTGCGCGACCGGGTGGCCGCGGCGCTGGCGTCGACCACGCAGGACATCGTGGCCCGGGTGCAACGGGTCCTGGCAGCCCTTCAGGAGGTGGAGCTCGCGCTGCCGGACAAGCCGGTCGCGGCGCAGGCCGACGCGGTCGCCGACATCCGCGCGCAGCTGGCGAGTTTGGTGGACAGCCACTTCGTCACCATGACCGGCGCCACCCGTCTGCCCGACCTGACCCGCTACCTGACCGCGATCAGCCGTCGCCTCGACCGGTTGGCTCAGGCCCCGCAGGCCGACCGTGAACGGATGCAACGGGTGCACGCCGTCGAGGATGCCTACGCCGAGCTGTTGCGGGCGCTGTCGCCCACCCGAGCCACTGCGGCCGATGTCCGCGATATCGCGTGGCAGATCGAGGAATTCCGGGTCAGCCTGTGGGCCCAGCAGTTGGGCACCCCAAGGCCGGTCAGTGAGCAGCGCATCTACCGCGCCATCGACGCCGTCCTGGCGTGACGAAGCGCACATGCAAGAGGGGCACCCGAATCGGGTGCCCCTCCGTTGGAGTCCGTTGAGGATCAACGGCTTCCATGCACAGTTGTGTCAACGTGCGGCGCGGTCGCCGACGGGCCAAGGTTGTTGACCCAGTCGTTGTGACCGAGATCGGCCTGAGCGGGCCCGGCAAGGCCCAGAACGGCGGCGGTCATAGCGCCTGCGATGGCAGCGGTGATGGCGTACTTCGTCATGTCTATTCCCTCTTCCTCAACGGCGGGAGTCGATTTCCGCGCCGCTGACAGTCCCAACGCCGCCAAGGGCCGGAGTAATTCCGGTGGCAGCAGATGATCGTCGGTTGGCAGGAATTGACCCATGTCCACCGATCGGGGGACATCGGATTCCACCGGGTTATCCACCGGCTGCCCGACAGACATCAACGTCCAGATGCGAGACGGTATAGGCACTGGCGAAACGCGAAGGCCCACACAGACAAGTCGAAGACGACGAAGAGGATATGACCGACATGACCACCATGACCTGGATGAAGCGACTGGCCGCCGGTAGCGCATTGGCCGCGGGCTCCGCTCTGTTCGCCTTTGGTTCCGCCACCGACGCCCTCGCCGAGAGCGGCTCGTTCAACAGCGGCCCCAACTCGAATCAGCCCGGCCACCACCAGACCTTCCCCGGCCAGCACAATTTCCCGGTGCCGGGCTCGATCGAACACCACCATCACCAGTGGCACCGGGCCGGGTAAGCACTACCCACAGACCCCGCAGGCCCCCAAGAAACACGTCGGGCGGAGAAGCATCAGCTTCTCCGCCCGACGTGCGTGGTTTTCCAGGTGCGGCTCCTAGCATGGGGCGATGCCCACACCCGCGACGAAGCCCGTCGACCTGGTCCTTGCTGGTGGCGGGGTGAAGGGCATCGCTCTGGCCGGTGCCGTGGTCAAGCTGATGGAGGCCGGCTACCGGGCCTACCGCGTCGCCGGCTCGTCGGCAGGCTCGATCGTCGGGTCGATCGTGGCCGCGGCTGCCAAGAACGACCAGCTGACCCCGGCTGACGTCCGCGACCTCGCGTTGAGCATCGACTATCGCAAGTTCCTCGACCCCGGCCCGGTCGAGCGTCTCCCGCTGCTCGGGGCCTCCTGGGCGATCCTGCAGGGCACCGGTTTCTACCAGGGTGACTACGCGCACGATTTCATCGCCGATCAGCTACGCGACCTGGGGGTCACCACGTTCGGTGACCTCCGTCTCGACGACGACCATCTGCCGGAGGAACAGCGCTACCGGCTCGTGGTGACTGCCGCCGATGTCACGACCGGCCAGCTGGTCAGGCTGCCGTGGGACTATCGCCGGCTTTATGGGCTGGACCCCGACGAGCAGCACGTCGCCGACGCGGTGCGCGCCTCGATGTCGATTCCGTTCGTCTTCCGCCCGGTCACGCTCACCAGTGCGACGGGCCGCGAATCGACGCTCGTCGACGGAGGGCTGCTGTCGAACTATCCGATCGACTCGCTGGACCGCCCCGACGGCAAGAAGCCTCGCTGGCCCACCCTCGGGGTGACGGTGCTGCCCGACCTGCCCCAGAACAACGACAAGGTGATCCCCGCGCTGGCCCCGCTGCGGCACTTCGGCGGTCCCAGCCTGCTCGAAGACGTCATCACCACCATCCTGGTCGGCCGCGACCAGGCCTACCTGAACCTGCCATGGGTGAACTGCCGGACCATCCGAGTGGATTCGACGAAGGTCGGCGTGCTGGATTTCCACATCAGCCAACGCGAGATCGACGCCCTCTACGACGAGGGCTACCACGCCGCCACGTCGTTCCTGTCGACGTTCAACGAGCGTGATTGCCTCGAACGGTTCCGCTGGCCGACCTAGGCTGACTCAGGTGGCACCTGACAACTCCGACCGGCTGTCCGCCGATGACGCACACATCCTCGGCCTGGAATCCGCGTCGATCACCGGTCACACCCTGAAATTGGTTGTGCTCGAGCCCGGTGCGGCGCTGGACGTCGAGGCGTTGCGCACCGCGGTGGCCGAACGGTTACCGAGCCAGCCGCGAGCCACGCACCGGGTCGACACCTCGGGACCCGAACCGCGGTGGGTCGCTGCCACCGATTTCGATATCAGCCAACATGTTCGGCAGTGTCCGGACGCCAGCTGTATCTCCACAACCGACCTGTGGCGCATCGTCAGCGTGCTGATGTCGGAGCACCTGGACCGCAGCAGACCACTGTGGACCTTCGACCTCATTGGGCCACTGGCCGATGGACGCGAGGCCATCGCGGCGCGCATCCACCATGCGATGGCCGACGGCATCGCCGGGGTGCGTTTCCTGAACTCGGTGTTGTTCGATGCCCACCAGGAGGCCACCAAGGTAACGGGAGGTCGTCCAGGACAGCATGATTCACCCAGGCTGACACCGCTGGAAGAGGCCTGGCGGATGCCGGCGGCACTCATGCGCGAGTTGGGTCATCCCGATGACTATGCGCCGTTCGATCGGCCCGTCACGATCGCCCGCGAGCTGGCGTTCGCCGTCGCCCCGCTGGCCGAGTTCAAAGCGATCGGGGCGTCGCGGCACGACGCCGCCACCGTCAACGACGTTCTGCTCGCAGTGATCGCCGGCGGCCTGCGACGCTGGCTGGGTGAGGACGGCGTGCGGGATCTGCGCGCACAGATCCCGGTGAGTCTGCATCACCGCGACGAGGCCGCCGGGGATCTGTCCAACCGGGATTCGTTCCTCAACATCGATCTGCCACTGGCAGAAGCCGATCCGTTGCGACGACTGGACAAGGTCAGCGCCGAGACCCGGGAACGCAAGCGCCTCGACGACGCCGACGAGATGTACGACCTGTTCCACGCCCTGGGATGTGTCAAAAGCCTTGGCGCGGTGGCCCAACGGCTGGCCGGGAGCCCACACGAGTTCAGTCTGTCGATCTCCAACGTCCCGGGGCCGCGTGATCCGGTTCAGGTTGCCGGACGACGGGTACAGCACCTGTTCTCCTCATCGGAGCCGGCCGCCCATCATGCGCTGCGGATCTCGGCGATCTCCTGCGCCGGGGATATGGGCATCGGGCTGTGCACCGATCCGACCGCGCTGCCGGACGTCGCTGCGCTCGCCGACTGCATCGAGGCCTCCTACGCCGAGTTGCGCACGGCGGCAGGGATCTGACGGCACGAATCGAGGAGCGCGCCGAAGCTCGCGTCGTCGGCATCATCTGCCGGTACCGGCAGGTTGATTCCACTACACAGTCCCGAATACCACTGCGTCAACACGGCCGGGATCTCGTCGTAGGTGCCCTGCGGCACCAGCTGACTCATCACCTCGTCGGTGAGAATCGCTGGCAGATCGTCCCATTCGGACCGCTGCGCCATCGCGCTCAGTGCAGCACCGAGGTCGGCCAAATCGAAGACCTCCAGCTGTCGTCGGTAGGCCGGCGTGCTGTACAGGAAGGCCAGCTCTGAGCGTCGTTGCTCGCGCAACGCGTCGACGGCCTCAGATGTGGCTGCCGCCATGACATGTGGGTTCGCGACGACAGGAAGCTGTTCCGTGCGCCCAGCGCGTGCTGCGCCCTCGGCGAGTGCGGGCAGCGTGCGGGATTTCAGGACGACCGGGTGGGAGTTGGTCGGATGGCAGACAAAGCCATCCGCCAGCTCTCCGGCCATCGCACACATCCGCGCATTGACCGCGCCGGTCCAGATCTGCGGGGCGCGATGTTCGAGGGGACCGGGGTTGAAATAGGGCTGCAACCGCTCGAATCGGTAGTGCGGCCCAACGTAATCGAGCTTGGCGCCGGTCTGGAACGACGCAAAGATCGCGCGCAGCGCCCGGATGTAGTCGCCGAGGCGGGCCACCGGCTCCGACCACTGGGTCGAGAACCGGCCGACGATGTTGCCACGCACCTGCGAGGCGATGCCGAGCTGAAACCGGCCGCCGGAGTACTTCGCGAGATCCCATGCCGCGTAGGCCGTGATCATCGGGCTGCGCGGAAAGGCCAGCACCATGCTGGTGCGCACGGTCACCCGCTGGGTGTGCTGCAGCGCCAGTGCGGCAACGGTGAAGGGGTCGTGGATGGTTTCGGAGACGTGGATGACATCGAATCCGAGGCGCTCGGCCCGGGCCGCCCACGCACCGATTTCGCCGGGACCCATCTTGGCGGGCGCCGAGGTGACCAACTCCATCGTGCTCATCGCGCCAGCCCGTCGACGATCAGTGAGGTGGTCTGCTCGACCCACCGCTGGTCGAGCTGCCGTTCGTTGGCCAGCGCCATCATGACCGTCCCGCCAATCGTGTCCAAGAGGATGCGCGCGTCGATACCGGTGGCCGCGCGCCCCGCCGCCGCCGCCTCATCGAGAAACTGTTGCAGCCGGATATAGGTACTGCCCTGCAGCCGACCGAGTAGGCGTGCCGACAGGCCCGGCTCGGCGGGCAGCTCGGCCATCAGCCCGGACATCGCCGTGTGGACGGCAGGACTGCTGAACAACTCGATGCTGGCCAGCAGGAGACCCCGGATGGCTGATTCGACGTCACCGGTCAACGGCAGCTCGGCACCGGGCGGGGTCGGGAAGACCGCTTCGTAGACGAGCTCCAGTTTCGTCGGAAACCGCCGGTATACCGCGGGCGGGGTGGCGCCGGCACGGGCCGCGACCAGCGGAATGGTCAGGCGCGCATAGCCGATTTCGTCCAGCAACTCGACGGTGGCGCGCAAGACAGCGTCGTCGATGCGGCTGTCCCGGGGCCGGCCCAGCGGGCGCCGGGTCGCGAGCTGATTCTCCGTTGACTCCATTACGTTAAGATCGTAATGTAATCCGACGTTCGGGGCGACCTGCCCTACTGCGCCGGGAGGTGGCCGACATCGCCATCGAGACACCGCCGAGGCCCCTGCCGATCCGGGCCATGAATCTGGCCTATCGCGGCGCGCGGCGCATCGGCAGACACCCGCTGACGCTGCGGAAGTCAGCGCTGATGGACCGCGGCAGCCGCGGTGCGGGCGGCCTGACCGATTTCGGCGACCCGCGTTTCGAGGCGGGTCTCGATCGTCTGATCGCCTCACTCGAAGACGAGGACCGCCTCAACGGATTCGGCCGGGTATTGGCCGGCGCCCACCTGTCCAACCTGCTGCGTCAGCGGCTGCTGCTGACCGAGCATGTCCGCCAGCATCCCGAGATCCGCGAGGAGAGAATCGAGCGGCCGATCTTCATCATCGGTGCACCCCGCACCGGCACCACCGTCACCCATCATCTACTCAGCCAGGACGACGGCTTTCGCTACCCGCTCACGTGGGAATGCGACGAACTACACCCACCGCTTGACCCGGCGACCATGGGCCACGACCCGCGAATCAAGCGTAGTGAAAAGCAGATTCGCCGCGGGATGGCCATGGCGCCCAACCTCGACGCCGCCCACCCGGTCGGGGCGTGGGAGGCTCAGGAATGCGCACTGCTGCACGCGTATGCCTTCCACAGCGACACCTTCCATGTGATGTTCAACTGCCAGGGCTACGCGCGCTGGCTGACTGAGCAAGATCTGCGCTGGGTGTACGAGGAACAAAAACTCTTGCTGCAGTTCATGCAGAGCGGTGGCCTGCGACCGACGACGAGCTGGCTGCTCAAGACACCCCCACACATGGAGAACATCCACAACATTCTGGCCGTGTTCCCCGACGCACGCTTCGTCACCACCTACCGCGAACCCACCGAGATCGTCGCCTCCGGCTGCAGCCTGGCCGGCACGGTCTTCCACATGGCCGTGGACAACCCCGACTGGCACGACCACGGCCGCTTCATGCGCTGGCGCACAACCAGGATGCTGGCGCGCAATGTCGAATTGCGGTGCCAGTACCCGGATCTCGCCGACCGATTCGTCGATTTCCCGATGCATGCAATGGTGACCGATCCGCTGTCGTGCGTGACGGAGATCTACACCCGCTTCGGGATCGAGCTCACCGAACACAACCGCGCCAAGATGAGCCGCTTCGTCGATGAACGCGGCATGGCCAGACGCAAGCCGCATATCTATCACGCCGATGACTACGGACTCGACATCGACGAACTCTGGCCGGAACTGCAGTTCTACCGGGACTTCTACGGAATCGAGGACAGCCGACCGTGACCACTGACGACGACCTTTTGCGCTCAGCGTGGCGGAGATTCAGCGAGCTCAACTCCGAACTGCTCGAACTCGCGCTGGCCGACGGCGATCTCGACGGGGGATCGGCGGCCTCATTGCTGGCCCGGCTGGTCGGCCACATCCAGTACATGGGGTTGCTCCTGCGCAGTGACCCGGCTCGGCCCACGTTGATCAATACCCAGTACTCGTCCTGGAATTGGGGCCACTCCAATCCGGACACCCTCTACCTGTCGGCGCGCATCGATGACGTACACGACTATCGGGTGTACGGAACGCTGGGTTCGGTGTCCCAGACCACCTTCGGTGTCTATACCGGCAAGGACGATCAGGGCACGGCGGTCAAGGTGCTTGCCGACGACCTCGACGTCGCGGACGACGGGACGTTCGAGATCTTCTTCGGCCGACAACCGCGCGGCACGAACTGGTTTGAACTGCCGCGCGGGGCCGACTCGTTCTGCGCCTACCAAACCTACGGCGACTGGGACCGCGAAGCCAAGGGCGCAATCCGCATTGAATGCCTCGGTGCTGCAGCGCCTGCAGAGCCGCAGTCGCTGGCCGCATCGATCGAGGCGTTCGACGCGCACGTGACCGCATCGCGAGAGTTATTCACCATGTGGGTCAAGGATATTCCGTCGCGGGTGTTCGGCGCACTGCCGAAGAACTTCGCCATCCCGCCGATGCAGCCGCCATCGGCGATGGCCGGCGCATGGTTCGTACCGATCGCGTGGGAGCTCGGCGAGGATCAGGCGTTGGTGATCGACTATCAGATTCCCGACAGCAGTCCGTATGTCGGCATCTGCCTGACCGACCGGTGGAGCGCGATGATCGACATCGAGACCCGGCAGACCAGCCTGAATCTCGGCCAGTCCCAGATTGCCGACGGTCATGTGCGGATTCTGCTGTCCACCAAAGATTTCGGCGTCCACAACTGGCTCGATGCCAGGGGTTACCGCGGTGGGGTGGTCACCTGGCGGGCCACCACACCGACCCAGCCGCGCACTCCCGTCGTTACCGTCATCGGCACCGACGAGATCGACCGGTACTTCGACCCGGCGGCGCGCCTGACGCCGGCCGGGCGGGCCGCGGCCCTGGCGAAACGGCAGAGGCACTTCGCCGAACGCAACACACCATAGAGTTCTGTCCCCCGATCGGTGGACATCGGATTCAACCCCGCTATGGCCTGGTCGGCCGACAGACATCGGGGCTTTGGTGCGCGATTGTTAGGTCACCCGGCAAACCGGGTGAAGCACGAAGAGAACGAGCGCGACATCATGACCATCACGACAACCAACACCTCGACCATGTTCTGGTTCAAGCGCATCGCCGCAGGCGCGATCCTGGCCACCGGCTCCGCGCTGGTCGCCCTGGGTGCCGCACCTGACAGCTATGCCGACACCACCGGACCCAACATGAGCCACCCCGCGCCGCACCCGGCGTTCCCCCATCAGAGCAACCAGCCGGTGCCCGGCTCCTCGATCCATCATCACCATCAGTGGAATCGCCACCGCGGCTGACGAGCCAGGCGCACCACGGAAACCGTTCGGGTGCAGTCCTCAGACCGGGAGGCCGTCGGCCACCCGTGCCCCGCCCTCGGCGCTGGCGTCGTCCAGCACGAAATCGGCGACCCGAGACCGGTGCTGTTCGGCGGTGCCCAGCAATGCGGCATCGGTGGCAGCGCGCTTGAAATACAAGTGCGCCTGGTGTTCCCAGGTGAAGCCGATACCGCCGTGCACCTGAATGGTGTCGGCGGCGATGTGGCTCAGCGCCGCCGACGCGGTGGCCTGGGCGATGCTGACGGCAAGCGCCGGGTCGTCGGAACCGTCGGCCAGCGCCCACACCGCGTGGTAGGCGGCGGAGCGGGCGTGCTCGAGGTCGACCAGCATGTCGGCCAGCTTGTGCTTGATCGCCTGGAATGAGCCGATCTGCCTGCCGAACTGCAACCGGGACTTGGCGTACTCGACGGCCAGGTCCAGCAGATGCTGTGCGGCACCGACCTGTTCGACGGCCAGCAGCGCCGAGCCCACCTGCAGCGTGTGGGTGATCACCCGTTCGGCTTCCTCGGGGCCGGCCAGCAGCCGGGCCGGGGAGTCGGTGAAGGTGATCGTGGCCTGCGGGCGGGTCAGGTCCAGCGTCATCAACGGCGTGCGCTGGGTGGCCTTGGCGTCCACCACGTAGAGCCCGATACCGTTGGAACCGGTTGCCGCAACCAGGATTTCGTCGGCGGCGGCACCGTCGACGACGCGCTCGACGGTGCCGGAGAGCGTATCGCCGTTGGCTGTCACCGTCACCGCAGCCGGATCGAACGCGCCGGCCTTGTCGGCGACGGCGAATGCCGCGGTACGGGTGCCCTCCACCAGCTGGGCCAGCAGCTCGTCGCGCGCCGGCCCGCTCGGGCTGGCCACCAAGGCGGGAACCGCCAGGTACACGGTGCCGAACAGCGGGCCGCACGCCAGGGTCGCGCCGAACTGTTCTACCGCGACGGCCTGGTCGACGAGTGAGCCGCCGACACCGCCGTCGGCCTCGGGCACCGATAGCCCCAGCACGCCGAGCTCGGCGCCGAGCCGGTTCCAGACCTTGGTGTCGAAGGGCACTTCGGATTCCATCAGCCGGCGCACGGTCGACTCGTCGAAGTTGTCGGCGCAGAACTTGCGCACCGCGGCACGCAGTTGCTGCTGCTCCTCGGTGAACGAAAACTCACGACTCTCAGCCACGCGGGATCTCCTTCCAGGGCATGCCGGCATCGGCACGCAGGTCACCGGGCAGGCCCAGCACCCGCTCGCCGAGGATGTTGCGCATCACCTCGGTGGTGCCGCCCTCGATGGTGTTGGCACGGCTGCGCAGGTAGCGCTGCTGGATCGGTCCGCGCCAGTCGCCGGCGTCGCCGGAGCCATCGGCCAAGGCGTAGCTGTCGTACAGAATCCCTTCTGGCCCAAGCAGATCCATGCACCATTCGTAGATGTGCTGGTTGAGCAGGGCGCCCACCAGCTTGCCGACCGAGGCCTCCGGGCCTGGGCCGCCTGCTGTCGCCGAGGCGCGAGAGCGCTCCGAGGTGAGCCGCTGGGCTTCCGAGCGCAACCACAACTGCGCCAACCGATCTCGCAGCACCGGGGTGTGCAGGTCGGGTCGCGAGGCCCAGAGCGCCACGGCGTCCTTGATGGTGCCACTGCCGCGGCGGCTGCCGCTGGCGCCCAGAGCGCTGCGTTCGTTCATCAGGGTCGTCATCGCCACGCCCCAGCCGTTGCCGACCGCGCCGAGGCGGTGGGTGTCGGGGATGCGGGCGTCGGTGATGTAGACCTCGTTGAACTCGGCCTGCCCGGTCATCTGGCGAAGGGGGCGGGTCTGGACGCCGGGGGCGTGCATGTCGAGCACGAAGTAGGTCAGACCCTTGTGCTTGGCGATATCGGGGTCGGTGCGCGCCAGCAGTAGACCCCAGCGGGCCCGGTGCGCGAGGCTGGTCCACACCTTCTGGCCGTTGATCACCCACTCGTCGCCGTCGGGCACCGCCGTGGTGGCCAGGCCAGCCAGATCGGAGCCGGCGCCGGGCTCAGAGAACAACTGGCACCAGATGTCCTCGGTGGTGGCCAGCGGCCGCAGAAGCGCCTTTTTCAGGTCGTCGGACTGGGCGTGCTCACGCACGGTGGGGGCGGCCATGCCGTAGCCCATCGGGTTGAGGCCCAGCGGTACCGGTCCGCCCGCGCCCTGCAGGACCCGGTCAGCGACGGCCTGCAAACCACGCGACAAGCCGAGGCCGCCGAGGCCTTCGGGAAAGTGCACCCAGGACAGGCCGGCGTCATAACAGGCGCCGAGGAATTCCGGAATCGGGACGTTCTTCGGGTCGTGGTCTGCCACGACCCGCCGGGCCAGGTCTTCGACCCGCTCGGCATCAGCGACGGTGCTCATTCCGACACGATAAGGAACCGCTTGTTGTCAGTTGTTGGCAGGTGTCAAGTTTTGGCTCTGCGCCGCCAGATTCTGTTCCATGGTGAGCGCGGGTGCTCGGCCTCGACACGCGCTGCGACCGCGGAATCGATGCCGACGGTGCTTTCGTCGCGCGCGAGTTCCGCGACCCGCGGGTCGACCGGGCGGCCTGTCTTTTTGCTGGCTGTTACGGCGGCCTTGGCAGCCGCCTTTCGTGCGGCCAAGCTGCGAGGCTCGTTCTGGTCGTCCGTTGCCATCGCTGGCCTCCTACCCGGGTCCTTCCAGCGTTATGTGTTCCGCCATTAGCTGCACGACCTCGGAGGCATCTTTCGTGGCCAGTTTAGACGCCGCCAACGTGTCGAGCACCCTCCAACCCGGCTCCGCTTCCGCGTTGCTGGCGCTCAAGCTGCGCTCGAATGCCCACGTCGTCCGCCGCCACCACTCGCTGCGCCTATCGGCCTGATTCTTCTGTTGCCACGTGACAAGTGCGCCGATGGCCGCCAGGCCGCCGACGATCAGAGTCACCCATGACTGAGCAGGCACGTGGTTCACGATCGCAGATCACAGCTCCCGCGGGCGGAGGTGATCCACAGGCAGAATCAACGCTGGAGCAATAACTAGAACGTGTTACAGTTCGGCCGCGGTAGGAGGGTGCATGACTGTGACGCCGAACCGGGCCGGGTCCTTTTATTTGGTCACCGTGGCCTACGTCCTGGCGGTCGGGGCCGGCGCGGCCTGGCTGCTGTGGGGTCCGTCGACTGGGCGGCTGTGGCTGGACGCCTTCATCGCCGACATCATCGCCACCCTGGTGGTGTTCATCTTCTCCCGCGCCTATCGCAACTCCAGCTTCTACGACGCCTACTGGAGCGTGATCCCACCGCTGCTGCTCATCTACTGGTGGGCGGCCGGGCCGGTGGGCTGGGATTCGCTGTGCGGCTGGTTGGTCGTGATCGTGGTCATGTACTGGGCGGTGCGGCTGACTGCCAACTGGGTCTACAGCTTCCCCGGCCTGCACCACGAGGACTGGCGCTACCCGATCCTGCGCGAGAGCGCCGGGCGGTGGGAGTTCCTCGTCGACTTATTCGGCATCCATCTGGTCCCCACCGTGCAGGTATTCCTCGGGATGCTGCCGGTCTACGTCGCTGTCACCACGCCCGGGCCGGGGCTGGTCTGGCTGAGCTGGGTCGCATTCGCCGTCGGTATCGCGGCGGTGACCCTCGAGCTGGTCGCCGACACCCAGAGGCACCGCTTCGTGCGCGACAAGCAACCCGGCGCGGTGATGGACCGCGGGCTGTGGTCCTGGTCGCGGCATCCGAACTACTTCGGGGAGATCAGCTTCTGGTTCGCCCTCGCGCTGTTCGGGGTGGCCGCCGCGCCGGCTTCGGCCTGGTGGCTGTTCGTCGGGGTGGTTGCGATGGCGGCGATGTTCCTGGGCGCCAGCATCCCGATGATGGAGAAGCGCAGCCTGGCGCGGCGCCCGCAGTATCAGGCCGTCATCGACCGAGTGCCGATGCTCATTCCCCGCCCGCCCCGGAAGGCCACGGTATGAGTGGAAGCATGACCCCACGCAAACCACGGATCGTGATTGCCGGATTCGGTGACAGCGGGCTGCTCACCGCGATCAAGCTGGGCCGCCACGCCGACATCGTCGGCATCTCGGCCAAGCCCGCGTTGCTCAGCGGTCAGGAGCTGGGGCTGCGGCTGGCCCGCCCGAAGGACTGGGCCCGCGACAACTGGGTCTCGTTCGACAAATACCGGGCGCTGGACCGGGTGCGCACCGTCCAGGCCACCCTCACCGGTCTGGATCTGGAGAACCGCACCGTGCTGGGCACTGCGCCGGACGGCTCACCGCTCACCGAAACCTATGACGTGCTGGTCATTTCGACCGGGGTGCGCAATGGGTTCTGGCGCCAGCCCACCCTGCAGACCCCCGAGGAGATCGCTGCCGACCTGACCGCCACCCACGACCGGCTGGGTGCGGCGGCCTCGGTGATCGTCGTCGGCGGCGGTGCCGCGGCGGTGAGCGCCGCGGCCAACATTGCGACCGCCTGGCCGGGCAAAAAGGTCGACCTCTACTTCCCGGGCGAGCGGGCCCTGACCGTCCATCATCCGCGCGCGTGGGAAAAGCTGCAGGGCAAGCTGATTGGGCTCGGTGTCGGCCTGCATCCCGGGCATCGCGCGGTGCTGCCCGACGGTTTCGACGGCGACGAGATCACCGACGCGCCGGTGCAGTGGAGCACCGGCCAGCCGCCGGCGCAGGCCGGCGCGGTGCTGTGGGCGATCGGACGGGTCAAGCCCAACACCGAATGGCTGCCGCCCGAACTGCTCGACGAGCAGGGCTTCGTGAAGGTCACCCCGGAGCTGCAGCTGTGCGGCCACCACCACGTGTTCGCGATCGGTGACGTGGCCGCCACCGATCCGCTTCGCGCGTCGGCCCGGGCACGGGCCGATTCCTTGTTGGCTCACAACATCCGCGCCACCCTGGACGACCGCCCGCTCAAGAAGTACCGGGCACCACGGCGGCGGTGGGGGTCGATCGTCGGGATCCAGGCCGACGGGCTGGAAGTATTCGCTCCCAACGGCACCGCCTACCGGTTCCCGGCGTGGTCGATCGACCGATTGCTGATGCCATGGATCGTGCGCCGGGGCATCTACAAGGGTGTGCGGAAGAACCAGCCACTGGCCTAGGCTCTCGCCGTGGCGATCTTCGGCCGGAACACCGCGCGTCAGCGTCTGAAGAGGGCGACGCAGCGCGCCCTTTCCGTGCCGACATTCGACACCCCCGCCGATTGCACACCGTGGGTCATCGGTGGGTTGTGGCCCTCGGAGCTGGCGACGGTCACGCGAGAGACCGCGATCGTCGCCGAACACCTGCAGAACGACCTTGCGCGCATCGCGAACTCCGCCAACGAGCGCCTGCGAGAGCTGCGTCACGCCGATCTTCCCGACTTTGCCCGCCGAGCCGAGGAAGTCCGGATCATCGACGTGGCCAGGTCCTACGCTGTCCAGCGTGTCGAGTCGACGATTCGTCAATTACGTTCTGCGGCAGTTGAATTCGATACCGACCCGGCTCTTCCCGTGGTCACGCCCCACGCCGAGCCGCAACCCGAGGCTGAGCCCGAACCAGATCCAGAGCTCCAGTCCGAGCCCGACAGCCACCATCTTGAGCGGTTGCTCGAATTCGTCGCCCGCCAGGTGCCTGGCTTGCGGTGGGCAGTCGGGGAACGTGACGACGGCGCGACTGTGCTGGTGACCGACCTCGCCCACGGCTGGATCCCGCCGGGTGTCGCGGTGCCCGCCGGTGTCGAGCTGCTTGCACCGGCCAGGCGTCGCGGCCGGGTCAGCGAGCTCCTCGGCGACGTCGTGCGCTCGGCGGCCTACCATCCGGGTGACTCATTCGGCACGGTTCGCGGCGAGCCGACGACGGCGTCGCCACAAGCCCGGGAGCTGCCCCGCGTCGACGACCTGGGCTGGAAACTCGGGGAGGCCACGCACTGGCGTGACGGCTTGCCGAGGCTGGTGCACACGCTGGCCAAGGCTGGCGCGGCGCGCACGGGAGTGCTCGACGCTGAAGTCGACGTCTTGCGGGTACATTCCGACACCGCCCGCTATCAGCTGATGGCCCAGTATCCGGACGTCGACTCGGCGCTGCTGAGCAACTGCTTATTACTGGCCGCGACCGAGGCGATCGCCGTCGGCGACGAGCTGTCCGCCAACTATCACTTCGCCTGGTTCGAGGCCCTCAATGCCCCGCCGCCCAGCCAATGGGGTGCAGCACCGTAACTGAACCTACGGGGTGAGGTTGCTGAGGTGATTTCCGTCCCCGTCGGTCACACTTACCGCAAAGGTGAATTGACGCAGGTAGCGACGCTCGACATACTGGCTGAGTGGCGGGATCCGGCGGCGATCGCGAGCTTAGCGACAGGGATCTCGTCGATGCGGTCTTACAGGAGCTGAGCGAGGCTGCCGAGCGTTGGGAGGCGCTCCTCGCGCAGGCCGAGACCATCACGTACAGCGTCGACCTGGGGGACATACACGCGGTGGCAAACTCCGACGGCAAACTCATCGAACTCACATTGCATCCCGCGGTGGTGACCGACTACAGCCATGGTGAGCTGAGTGATCGGCTGAACCTGGCGTTCGCGGCGCTGCGCGAGGAGGCCGAGACCGACAATCAGGCGCGATACGGCGCCGGATTGCGGTGACCCGTGCCGCTGAATCTGGTGAATCAGCTTCTGGTCGCGTTGGAGGTGCACCGCTTTGACTTCTGCTTCATCGGGGCGGGTTATGAGAAGGAAGTCGACGAATTCCTCACGGTCAACCCCGGTTTGGCGGGGCGGTTCAACCGCAAGCTGCGGTTCGAGTCCTACAGCCCTGACGAACTGGTCGAGATCGCGATCCGCTACGGCAGCCCGCGCGCCACAGTGATCGACCCACCCGCGCAGGAGGCGCTGAACGCGGCCTGTCGGAAGCTGCGGGCCTACCTCGCTCCCGACGGCAGCCACGGCATCGACGTCATGCAGAACGGCCGATTCGCCCGCAACGTCGTCGAGCGCGCTGAGCGGTTACGGGATTCCCGGGTGGCCGCTCAGAACCGGACCAACCGTGGATCGGTCACGGTCGAGGACCTCGAGACGCTGCGGACTCAAGATCTTGTCGCGGCGGTTGCGGATGCCTGCGCGGAAAAGCACGTGCCGCTCGAGCTTTGAGGGTTCATCGCATGGCTGCGGCGGCCTCGTCGGCCAACGCTCGCGCACTCTGATAGCGCTGGCCCGGGTCCTTCGCCATGGCCTTGGCGACGACGTCGTCCATCGCCGCGGGCAGCCACGGTGCGAAGCGGGTGGGCTGTGGGGCGGCGTCGTGCAGGTGGCAGTTCACCACCTCGTCTTTGGATGCGGCATCGAAGAACGGCGGCTTGCCCGTCAGCAGCCGAAACAGCGAGCAGCCCAACGAATAGATGTCGGCACGCTCGTCGATCACCTTGCCGCGCAACATTTCCGGTGACGCGTAGGCCGCCGACGCCAGTACCACCCCGTGCTCGGCGAACGGGGGCGTCCCGAAGTCGGCCAGTAGTACCCGATCCTGCTCTGCTATAAGGAAATTCGACGGCTTGACATCACCGTGCAGGACCCCCTGGGCGTGGGCGAAGTCCAAGGCTTCGGCGGCGCCCGCGATGATCTTCACCGCGCGCGCCGACGGCATCCGCCCGGCCCGCAGCTCGGAGTCGGCATCACCACCGGCTACGTATTGCATTGCCATCCAGAGTTTTCCGTCATCAGTCTCGCCGTGGCCATAGACCGGTAGGATATTGGGATGGACAAGAGCTGACGTGAATGGCTGCCCGGAATCAAAGACCTTCAGCGCGACAACTTGGGCCCCGGCCCGCGCAAGGTAGACCGTACCCATCCCACCGGTGCCAAGCACCGATTGGATCTGGTATCCGCCGACGCTAGCGGGCTTGGGATCCACGGTGCGGGATCGTCGCCAAGAACTGTGAAATGACCGCTGCCACTTCGACGAAGGCTCGCCGGGTCGGTGCTGACATCTCGCCGGTGTTGTTGATCACCCCGCCGGGACGCAAGCCCGGATCGAACGGCACCTCCACCACTGCCTGCCGCCGCGAGCGGAACTGGTCGGCCAGCACCCCGCGGGTGCGCTTGTCGGAATGTCCGTCGGAATCGTTGAGCACGATCACCGCGCGCTGCATCAGTCCGGTTTTGCCGTGGGCAGCAAGCCATTCCATCGTCTGCGCGGCCGCTGAGGCCCCGTCCGGCCACGGCGAGGACACCACGATCAACGCGTCCATGTCGCGCATCGCCTCCTGGGTGACCGGGGCATCCATCGTCGAACCGCAGTCGACGATCGAGATCGTGAAGTGCCGGTCCAGGCGCATGGTGGCCTCGCGGTAGATCGCGGGATCGAGAATCCCTCGCCGACTGCCGTTCTCGCCAGCCAGCACGAACAGTCCCGACGAGTTGCTGCCCATCCGGGTGAGCACCTCGGCGAAGGACTGCAGGTTCTTGTTCTTGGCGAGTTCCCAGTAGGAGCCGCCGGCCCGTGGGTCGATGCGGCTGCCCAGCCGGCCGAACGCGGTGTCGGCGTCGACGGCCACCACCCGATCCCCGCGCCGCAGCTCGGCCAGGACGCACCCGACGCTGGCGGACACGGTCGTCTTGCCGACACCGCCCTTGCCCAGCACCCCGATCTTGTAGTGGCCTCGTAGCGGGGCGGCCACCATGGCCTCCATCGCCGCCTGACGCTGTTGCTGGCGCGACGGGCCGGGGTTCACCACACCGAACGTCACCGCGTGGATACCGCGCCGCCACCCGTGGGCCGGCTTGGGCTTGACCGGCCGCGGCGGTGCGGGAGCCGGCAACGGGGGATAGGGCCGCTGGGCGGCAGGGGGCGGCGACGGAGGCACCACGATGCGAGGGATCCGCTCCGTCGGCGGCCCAGCCGAGTAGTCCGGTGGCGGGCCCTGCCGGAAGCGGTCGCGCAGGTTGTCGTCGCGGTCAGTCATCGTGTTCAGTATCGCTGGTATGCGAGATCGACGTTTTGACGGATTCCACCCGCGTTTTCTCGGCCGTTTGTCGGTTTGGGCGTAAAAGCTAAGAATCCGACCAGAGTTTGCGCAAAGTCCCGGGCCGGGCTTCGGCCCAGGTCGCGATGGCGATGACAACGGGTGATGTGAGGTATCCCGCACCTCGCAGGTCAGGGACGTACGCCGTCAGCAAACACCCCAAAACGGGCCTGACGGGGCACCCCATCCGAGCTGGGGTATCGAAACGGGCCATCGCGCCGCTAAAAGGAGCCCGGGACAACGGATTCCGCAGCTAAATCCGCTTGGGGCCCGCAGCTGCACACAACGCGGGAGGGCAACCAAGTAAGCCTAGACTAAGTTGGCATGTCAGCGGGGGTTTGACATATCGTTTTACAACTTGTTGACACCACAGTGGAGCCCCGTTCAGTGCAGCACGGAGGAATCCCTGGCGGGGCGCGGTGACGTCGACGAACCACCGCGCGAAAAGGCTTGTGAAGGGTCAGGTGCGAATGCCCAGGAGCGTCGGGCTGTACAACCCCGCATTTGAGCACGATGCGTGTGGCGTCGCCATGGTTGTGGACATCCACGGCCGGCGCAGCCGCGACATCGTGGACAAGGCGATCACCGCCCTGCTGAACCTCGAGCACCGCGGTGCCGCCGGCGCCGAACCGAACAGCGGTGACGGCGCGGGCATCCTGCTTCAGATTCCCGACGCCTTCCTGCGCGCTGTCGTCGATTTTGACCTGCCGGACGAGGGCTCCTACGCCACCGGCATCGCCTTCCTGCCGCAGTCGTCCCGCGACGCGGTCACCGCCTGCGAGGCCGTCGAGAAGATCGTCGAGGCCGAGGGCCTTGAGGTCATCGGCTGGCGCGACGTACCCACCGACGACTCGTCGCTGGGCGCGCTGTCCCGCGACGCGATGCCGACCTTCCGCCAGGTGTTCATCGGTGGCGCCTCGGGTATGGACCTGGAGCGCAAGGCCTACGTGATCCGCAAGCGCGCCGAGCACGAGCTGGGCTCCAAGGGCCCGGGGCAGGACGGTCCCGGACGCGAAACCGTCTATTTCCCAAGCCTTTCCGGTCAGACCTTCGTCTACAAGGGCATGCTGACCACCCCGCAGCTCAAGGCCTTCTACCTGGACCTGCAGGACGATCGGCTGGAAAGCGCGCTGGGTATCGTGCACTCCCGGTTCTCCACCAACACGTTCCCGTCGTGGCCGCTGGCCCACCCGTTCCGCCGGGTCGCCCACAACGGCGAGATCAACACCGTCACCGGCAACGAGAACTGGATGCGGGCCCGCGAGGCCCTGATCAAGACCGACATCTTCGGTACCGACGTCGAGAAGGTCTTCCCGGTCTGCACGCCCGGCGCCTCGGACACTGCCCGCTTCGACGAAGTGCTGGAACTGCTGCACCTGGGTGGGCGCAGCCTGGCTCACGCGGTGCTGATGATGATCCCGGAGGCCTGGGAGCGCAACGAGGACATGGACCCGGCGCGCCGGGCCTTCTACCAGTACCACGGCTCATTGATGGAGCCCTGGGACGGACCGGCCTCGGTGTGCTTCTCCGACGGCACGGTCGTCGGTGCGGTGCTCGACCGCAACGGCCTGCGCCCCTCACGGATCTGGGTCACCGACGACGGCCTCGTCGTGATGGCCTCGGAGGCCGGCGTGCTCGACCTGGACCCCGCCAAGGTGGTCAAGCGGTTACGCCTGCAGCCTGGCCGCATGTTCCTGGTCGACACCGCCCAGGGCCGCATCGTCTCCGACGAGGAGATCAAATCCGACCTGGCCGCCGCGCATCCGTACCAGCAATGGCTGGACGACCAGCTGTTCCACCTCGACGACCTGCCGCAGGGCCCGTACGTCCGGATGCCGCACCACCGGGTGGTGCTGCGCCAGCAGGCCTTCGGCTACACCTACGAGGAGCTCAACCTGCTGGTCGCGCCTATGGCGCGCGCCGGCGCGGAGCCGCTGGGCTCGATGGGCACCGACACCCCGATTGCCGTGCTCTCGGACCGGCCGCGGATGCTGTTCGACTACTTCCAGCAGCTGTTCGCCCAGGTGACCAACCCGCCGCTGGACGCCATCCGCGAAGAGGTGGTGACCAGCATTCAAGGCACCGTCGGGCCGGAGGGTGACCTGCTCAACCCGACCCCGCAGTCGTGCCACCAGATCGCGCTGCGCCAGCCGATCCTGCGCAACCACGAACTGGCCAAGCTGATCAACCTCAACCCCGAAGACACGGTGCGCGGCCGCAAGCACGGCATGGCCTCGGCGGTCATCCGATGTCTGTACCCCGTCGCCAAGGGCGGTGAAGGCCTGCGTCGCGCGCTCGACGACATCCGTGATGCCGCATCCAAGGCGATCGCCGAGGGTGCGCGGATCCTGATCATCTCCGACCGTGAATCAAACGAGAACCTGGCGCCGATCCCGTCGCTGCTGGCGGTCTCGGCCATTCACCACCACCTCGTCCGCACCCGGACCCGCACCCAGGTCGGGCTGGTCGCCGAGGCCGGCGACGCCCGCGAGGTGCACCACATGGCCGCCCTGGTCAGCTTCGGCGCCGCCGCGATCAACCCCTACATGGCGTTCGAGTCGATCAGCGACATGATCGACCGCGGCGTGATCGAGGGCATCAGCCGCGAGAAGGCCCTGCAGAACTACATCAAGGCGGCCGGCAAGGGTGTGCTCAAGGTGATGTCGAAGATGGGCATCTCCACCCTGGCGTCCTATACCGGCTCCCAGTTGTTCCAGGCCATCGGGATCTCCCAGCAGGTGCTCGACGAGTACTTCGCCGGGTTGAGCTGCCCGGTCGGCGGGATCGACTTGGACGACATCGCCGCCGACGTGGCCACCCGCCACCAGCTGGCCTACCTGGATCGCCCCGACGAGCGCGCCCACCGCGAGCTTGAGGTCGGCGGTGAATACCAGTGGCGTCGCGAAGGCGAATACCACCTGTTCAATCCCGACACGGTGTTCAAGCTGCAGCACTCCACCCGCACCGGCCAGTACAAGGTGTTCAAGGAGTACACCGCTCTGGTCGACGACCAGAGCGAGCGGATGGCCTCGCTGCGCGGTCTGCTGAAGTTCAAAGACGCCAATGACAGTGGGCGCCCGGCTATTTCCATCGACGAGGTGGAGCCGGCGAGCGAGATCGTCAAGCGGTTCTCCACCGGTGCCATGAGCTATGGCTCGATCTCAGCCGAGGCTCACGAGACGCTGGCGATCGCGATGAACCGCCTTGGCGCACGGTCGAACTCGGGTGAAGGTGGCGAGGCCACCAGCCGCTTCGAGCACGACCCGAACGGCGACTGGCGCCGCAGCGCGATCAAGCAGGTGGCCTCCGGCCGCTTCGGCGTGACGTCGCACTACCTGAGCAACTGCACCGACATCCAGATCAAGATGGCCCAGGGCGCCAAACCCGGTGAGGGCGGCCAGCTTCCGGGTCACAAGGTCTACCCGTGGGTGGCCGAGGTGCGGCACTCCACACCGGGTGTCGGCCTGATCTCGCCGCCGCCGCACCACGACATCTACTCGATCGAGGATCTGGCTCAGCTGATCCACGACCTGAAGAACGCCAACCCGCTGGCCCGCGTGCACGTGAAGCTGGTGAGCGAGAACGGCGTTGGCACGGTCGCCGCGGGTGTCTCCAAGGCCCATGCCGACGTGGTGCTGATCTCCGGACACGATGGCGGCACCGGTGCCACTCCGCTGACATCGCAGAAGCACGCGGGTGCGCCGTGGGAGCTCGGCCTGGCCGAGACGCAGCAGACGTTGCTGCTCAACGGATTGCGCGACCGGATCGTGGTGCAGGTCGACGGCCAGCTCAAGACCGGCCGCGACGTGGTGATCGCCGCGCTGCTGGGCGCCGATGAGTTCGGCTTCGCCACCGCGCCGCTGGTGGTGTCGGGCTGCATCATGATGCGGGTCTGCCACCTCGACACCTGCCCGGTGGGCGTGGCCACCCAGAACCCGGTACTGCGCCAGCGGTTCAACGGCAAGCCCGAATTCGTCGAGAACTTCTTCATGTTCATCGCCGAAGAGGTCCGTGAACTCATGGCGCAACTCGGCTTCCGCACCGTCAACGAGATGGTCGGTCAGGTCAACGCGCTGAACACGGCGCAGGCCGCCGAGCACTGGAAAGCCCACAAGCTGGACCTGGCCCCGGTGCTGCACGAGCCGGATTCGGCATTCATGAATCAAGACCTCTACTGCAGCTCGCGCCAGGACCACGGCTTGGACAAGGCGCTGGATCAGCAGCTGATCGTGATGAGCCGCGAGGCGTTAGACGCCGGTTCACCCGTTCGTTTTTCCACGACGATCGCCAACACCAACCGCACGGTCGGCACCATGCTCGGCCACGAGCTGACGAAAGCCTATGGGGCCAACGGCCTTCCGGACGGCACCATCGACATCACGTTTGACGGCTCGGCGGGCAACAGCTTCGGTGCCTTCGTGCCCAAGGGCGTGACACTGCGGGTCTACGGCGACGCCAATGACTACGTCGGCAAGGGTCTCTCGGGTGGCCAGATCGTGCTGCGTCCCTCGGACAACGCCCCGGAAGGCTATGTGGCCGAAGACAACATCATCGGCGGCAACGTCATCCTGTTCGGTGCCACCAGCGGAACCGCATTCATCCGCGGCTCGGTGGGCGAGCGGTTCGCGGTGCGCAACTCCGGTGCGCACGCTGTCGTCGAGGGTGTGGGCGATCACGGCTGCGAGTACATGACCGGCGGCCGGGTGGTCATTCTCGGTGAGACCGGACGTAACTTCGCCGCGGGCATGTCCGGTGGGATCGCGTACGTCTATGACCCCGAGGGCAAGCTGCCGGGCAACCTCAACACCGAGATGGTGGATATCGACGAGTTCGACGATGCCGACGTCGAGTGGCTGCGCGACATTCTCGTCGCGCACGTGGACGCGACCGATTCGGTTGTGGGCCAGCGTGTTTTGGCTGACTGGTCCGGACAGGTAGGAAAATTCGTGAAAGTGATGCCGCGCGACTACAAGTCGGTGCTGCAGGCGATCGCCGCGGCCGAAGCCGCCGGCAAGGATGTCGACGAGGCGATCATGGCGGCCTCGCATGGCTGACCCGAGTGGCTTCCTGAAGCACACCAAGCGCGAGACGCCGGCACGCCGACCGGTGGACCTGCGGCTCAAGGACTGGAAAGAGGTCTACGAAGACTTCTCCCACAAGACCCTCGAAGACCAGGCCTCCCGTTGCATGGACTGCGGAATTCCGTTCTGCCACAACGGCTGCCCGCTGGGTAACCTGATTCCTGAGTGGAACGACCTGGTGTACCGGGACCGGTGGCGCGACGCGATCGAGCGGCTGCACGCCACCAACAACTTCCCGGAGTTCACCGGCCGGCTGTGCCCGGCGCCGTGTGAGGCCTCCTGTGTGCTCGGCATCAATCAGGACCCGGTGACCATCAAACAGGTCGAGGTCGAGATCATTGACAATGCCTTCGACGAGGGCTGGGTCGTCCCGATGCCGCCGCACGTCATCACCGGCAAGAAGGTCGCCGTCGTCGGTTCCGGGCCCGCCGGACTTGCGGCCGCCCAGCAGCTGACCCGCGCCGGACACGACGTCACCGTGTTCGAGCGGGCCGACCGCATCGGCGGCCTGCTGCGCTACGGCATCCCCGAGTTCAAGATGGAGAAGCGCCACATCGACCGGCGCCTGGCCCAGATGGAGGCCGAGGGCACCAAGTTCCGCGCGGGCGTCAACGTCGGCGTTGATATATCAGCCGATCACCTCCGTTCGGAGTTCGACGCGGTCGTGCTGGCCGGTGGTGCCACCGACTGGCGCGACTTGCCGATCCCGGGCCGCCAGTTCGAGGGCGTGTATCAGGCCATGGAGTACCTGCCGTGGGCCAACAAGGTCCAGCAGGGTGACCCGGTGGTCGACGAGGACGGTCAGCCGCCGATCACCGCCAAAGGCAAGAAGGTCGTCATCATCGGTGGCGGCGACACCGGCGCGGACTGCCTTGGCACCGCTCACCGGCAGGGTGCGGTCAGCATCCACCAGTTCGAGATCATGCCGCGCCCGCCGGAGACCCGCGCGGACTCGACGCCGTGGCCGACCTATCCGCTGATGTTCCGGGTGTCCTCGGCTCACGAAGAGGGTGGCGAGCGGGTGTTCGCGGTGAACACCGAGAAATTCGTCGGCGACGAGGGCAAGGTCACCGGGCTGCGTGCGCACGAAGTGGCGATGAAGGACGGCAAGTTCGAGAAGGTGGAGGACACCGACTTCGAGCTCGAGGCCGACCTGGTGCTGCTGGCCATGGGCTTCGTCGGGCCGGAACGGCCGGGGCTGCTCACTGACCTGGGTGTGGACCTCAACGAGCGCGGCAACGTCACCCGCGACAAGGACTTCGCCACCTCGGTGCCGGGTGTCTTCGTTGCCGGCGACATGGGCCGGGGCCAGTCCCTGATCGTGTGGGCGATCGCCGAGGGCCGGGCCGCGGCAGCCGGCGTCGACCGCTTCCTGATGGGGCACTCTGCGCTGCCGGCACCGATCAAGCCGACGGCCGCCCCGCAACGCTGAGCGGCCTGCGTCGCGCAGACCCCATTAGTCACTACCGTCCCACCCGAATCATCCGATTATTTACCGGCGCGCCTATTGCAGTTTGCGGTGTGATCTGTGTCTAATTGCTGGAGTGGTTGCTGCGGTAAAGTCGCGACCCGATAAGACCGAGATTTGACCACAGGAGTGATCCTTGTGTACCTCAACCCGATATCTCGTACGCGGGTCCGGCGTATAGCCTGGTCCTTCTTCCGCCACCCCATGAAGAGCCGCGAGTTCCCAGCCAAGCACGAACGCCTGGTCACTCGCGCGGATCTCATGCACTACGGGTTTTAGCAACGGATTTCGCCGGCTGCTGATGCGGGTTCGGCTTTGCCCGTCGTTACCAAGCTGTTATCTACAGACGTATCACGTCGCATTGCCGGTGCGCCCTAGCAGCTCGCGTTCGACGAGGTCGGCCCCGCGTGGGGCCCCTCCGGTATTCACGAATCCTGTGGCAACCTTCTCGACGCCGGCCGCCATCTCCATCGCTTGCCGGATCTTCTGCCGCAGACGTGGCGGCGACAGCCTGCGTGCTGCCAGACGCGTCCCGCAGTGCGCCACCTGGACCCGCCGGGCGACCTCGAGTTGGTCGCGGCCGAACGGCACGACACACACGGGCACGCCGAGGGCCAGGGCCTTCTGCGTTGCGCCCATACCGCCGTGGGTTACCGCACAGACCGCCCGCTCGAGAACCCGGCTGTGCGAAATGAATTCGCAGACCGTCACGTGTGGCCCGGCCGTCACCTTGTCGGCGCCGCCGGCCGGCATGGTGGCCACGACGTGTACGGGCTCCTCGGCGAGTGCCGCGATCGCCGTCTGGACGAGAACGACATCGTCCTGTTTCTCCGACGAGGTGGTCACCAGCACGATCGGGCGCTCGATCGCCGTCAGCCAGTCGGGCGCCGCTTCCGGCGGCGGGTCGAAGACACACGGCCCGATCATCTGCACACGGGGGCCCCACTGCGTCTGCGGATATTGAAACGGCTTGCCGCTGGCGACAAGCATGATTGGGGCACGGCGAAGAAACTCGTCCATCGAGTCGACCGGGGCCAAACCGACGCCATCCCGGACCGAGTTGATCGGCGGCAGCATCATCCGCTCGAGGGAACGCGTGACCATCGCCTCGACCGCTGCATCCCGTGCCCTGCCGAGTATCCCGGGTAGCGGTCGCAAGCCGAGGCCGAAGGGCGGAACGCCCGGTGAGCGCAGCGCAGGGGTGTAGGGCGTCAAGCAGGTCCATGGAATGGGGCCGGCCTCGGCCGCACTCAAGGCGCCCCAGCAATTGACGTCGATCACCAGGGCGTCTGGGCCGAAGTCGGCAACGGCACCGGCCAGGTCGGCCACCTCGTGGCCTGCCCGCCGGCCGAACGCCTGAACCCCCACCCGCAGTGCCGCACGGGGATTGGCCGCCTGCCAGTCGTCTAGTTCGATCGCCTCGATGCGCGGATCGATCGCCGACGCCTCGAATCCCAACCGCGTTGCCATCTCCACTGCGGTGGAAAGCGTCCTCAGGTGGATCCGGTGCCCCCGGCTGGCCAACTCCCTCAGCAGCGCGCTGATCGGCAGCATGTGACCGAGTGCCGGGGAGGTGTAGGCCAGGATTTTCGCCATCGTGGTTACCGTGTCGTCGTCGTCACGCCGGCCGCGGCTGCGAGGCGCCGGGCATCGTCGAGCCTGCCGATGGCACCCAACTGTTCGCAGAGAGCGAGATAGTCGCCGGCGCGGCGGTGGTAGGCGGTGGCATCACCATGCGCCCGGGCGATGAGCGCCTGCGCTCGTAACGACCACAGTCGCAGGCCGGGAATGTCGAATCCGCATTCACGCCAGCGAGCAAGAACCTGGTTCGCCTCGGCGAGGTCCCCTGGTGACGCGCGGCCGACCAATAACTCGACCAGCGCCTCGCCGGGGAAGGCCGCGAACGTGGGGAAGCCGGACAAGAACCGTTCGAAGCTCGCGTGCAGCTCGCTGATCGCGTCGTCGAGGTGACCGTTGCGCGCCGCATTGAGTGCAAGATCGGTCGAGATCGTGGCCAGGGAGCACGCGCCCAACCGATGCTCGTCGATCGTGGCCCGCACGCGTCGGAGAAGCCCAAGGGCCTCCTCGTCGCGGGAATCTGACGTCCGCAACAGAATCGTGCCGTAGGTCCACCCCGCCATGACCGTCCCACAGATATCGCCGAACGACTCGGCGCGCTGCCAGGCCTCGTGGGCACCGCTGAGCAGCTCACCCGGGTCGACGAGGCCCAATGCCCCGACGAGGGCCGAATACAGTTGCACCGAAGCCACGATCACGGGGTGGAGCGAACGTACCCGTTCGAGCGCGACCCGCAGGTTGCGGAGGCCGGGCGTTACGTCGCCCAAGCATGTCTGAACCAGTCCGAGAAGCGCCTGAGCGGGTGCGATCTCGGTCACCGGACACTCGGGTGCCAAGCGGAGGATCTCCTCCGCGACCGCGCGCGCTGAGCGGAACTCCCCGTTGGCGAACTCGGTGAACCCAACCGAGTTCAGCATCAGCGCCTTGGTCGCCGCATCGCACCGGATCCCGGTGGCCAAGGCGTAGAGCTCGGACGCCAACGGCTTGGCATCCGAGGCCCGACTGTCGTTGACCGACATCGAGAAGATTCGCCCCGCCATCCCGACCGCCAACGACGTGGTGTCCCGGCTTCGCATCGCCAGCTCGCGGAGTTCTCGATAGGTGTCGTCGGTGGCGAACTCGTCGCGGACGTACAGGGTGGTCGAGACGAGCATTGTTCGTGGCGAGATGCGCTTGTGCAGCGTCTCTGAATCGCTGTCGGGCAATCCATCCGCGATCCGGCGTGCGCTGTCCCACTGGGACCGCGCGGCGGCGAGATCCCTCGGGCGAAGCCATGCGGCGGCACGCATGCGCCACAGGTAGGCATCCGACAGCTGGCCGGCGGCCTCCAAATGTGCTGCGACCATGGCGGCACTCTCGTCTGAGAAACTCGGGCGTCGCTGGATCGCCTCGGCCACCGCGTTGTGAGTGCGGGCTCGGGTGGCATGCAGTTGCGAGTCATAGGCCACTGTACGGACCAGTGGATGGTGAAAGCAGAAGCGTTGTGCGGGAACGAACTCCGTCTGGTCGATCAGTTGGGCCGCAACCAGCTCTGCCATCGCGTTCGGTGTGGTCTGCGGCTGGACCGTCTGCAATGTGTCGACGTCGAATCGTGAGCCGATCACGGCCGCGGCGTTGAGGATCGACTTCGTCTCGGGACGAAGTCGATCGATGCGCGCCGCCAGAACCGCTTGCACCGTCGCCGGCACGAAGATGTGGTCGACCGTTCCGGACACCCGGTAGCCGCCGCGATTTCCCTTGAGCACCCCGCGACCCGCGAGGTCGCGGACGATTTCTTCGGCGAAGAAGGGATTGCCGGCAGCGGCCTGCGCGACTTGTTGACCAAGCTGCACGGTCGACGGGTCGGTGCCCAGTATCTGCGCCACCGCCTGTTCCGCCGCCGCGTTCGAGAGCGTGCCCAACTCGATGGTGTGGGTCGAACTCCGGTGCAGGGCGCCGCGAAACTCGGGCCGATATGTTGTGACGAACATGGAGCCGGTCTCGGCAACGGCGGTCGCGAAGGCAGCGATCACGTCATCGCTGGGGCCGTCGATCCAATGTGCGTCCTCCAGGACGAAGACGGTGCGTCGGCCCTGGGCGCGCACCACGCCCGTCATCATCTCCACCAGCCGGTGTCGACGGCCGTCGACACTGAATTGCGGCGGAGCATCGCCTTCGGCGATGCCCATCGCGTCGAAAAGCATTGGGGTGTCGGTCGATTCAGGGGACAACGCGTCACACTGCGAGGCGACCCGGGCACGCGCTTCCGGTGGAGCCAGGCCATCGACGTCGAAGAGCGCCCGCAAAGTGCGTGCCAGTGCACGGAACGCGACTCCGGTGGTGTGGGCTTCGCAACGCGCAACCACGATTCTGGTGTTGCGGGCCGCCGCGTATTCCGCGAACTGGTGCGCCAGTAGGGTCTTGCCCAGCCCGGGCGCCCCGACGACGCGCACCGTGCCGCCCTGGCCCGTGTCGAACATGCTGGTGAGATCACCGAACTCGGCGTCACGTCCGACGAGTTGACTCTCGCCGCGGCCCAACACCATTCGATCCAGCCGCACGTCGAGCAACTGCGTGGCGGGGACCGGTTCGTCGGAGCCCTTGATGCGGACGTTGGTCAATGGCCCCAATGTGGCCGATCCTTCGACCAGGCGAGCTGTCGACTCGGAGCAGAGAACACCGTCCGGTGGCGCCGCACTCTCCATCCGCTGCGCCATCCCGACCGGGTGGCCGATAGCGGTGTATGTGCCTCGGCCCGAACCGACTTCGCCCGCTACCACCTCACCTGAGTTGAGTCCGATCCGAAGCTTCAGGTCGATACCGTTGTTGCGCAGCAGCTCCGCAGCGAACTGCTTGGTGACCGATTGGATTTCCAGGGCAGAGATGCAGGCACGCAGCGCGTGGTCTTCCAGGGCCAGGGGCGCACCGAACAGCGCCATCAGACCGTCACCGGTGAACATTGCGACGGTGCCCTGGAAGCGTTGGATCACCGCCGCGGTCCGGTTGAACAACTCGTGCATCACCGCTTGGAGCTGCTCGGGACGCAACGAGGCTGCCAGTCGCATAGAACCGACAACATCGGCGAACAGGACGGTCACCTGTTTGTATTCGCCTCGTACCGACTGCCAGACCACAGCCGAGCCGCACACGTCGCAGAACTGTGCTCTGGCACGAAGGTCGTTGCCGCACGACCCACACGTACTGACGGATTCCTCGCCCGCGCCGACCATCTCCCCGATTTCCCCAGCTTTAGCCGTGGTGGCGAGTTGATGATGGCGCATCGGCGGTGCATCGCGCGCCCTAACTGTGAAGAACCCCGCGAATTGTGCGAGAGATCAGGCGGTGTTGACGGTCAGTCCCGAATCGCGGATCGCCTCCGCAAGCGGTTCCAGCACTGCCGGATCGTGTGGCGTGGGCAGGTAGACGATCGCGAGATCCAGCCCTTCGGCGGCCAGAGCGGCGGCCTCATCGACCACCTTCGCGTAGTCGCGGTCGTCGCTGAGCCGGACGTGGGCCGACAGCATGATCTCCGCCGGGTCACGGCCGATGTCGGCGCAATGGGAGGCCAGCACGTTGCGCTTGTGGGCGAACTCTTCGGGAGTACCGCCGACGAAGTTCCAGTGCTGCGCGTACTTGGCGGTGATGCGCAGCGTGCGCTTCTCTCCGCTCCCGCCGATGCAGATCGGCGGGTGCGGCCGCTGCGGCCCCTTGGGTTCGTTGCGGGCGTCCTTGAGCTGGTAGTAGGCGCCGTTAAAGTCGGTGGTCTCCTGGCTGAGCAGGCCGATGAGCACCTGGCAGCCCTCTTCGAAGCGGTCGAAGCGCTCCTTGATGCTGCCCAGCTCGATGCCGTAGGCGCCGGACTCCTCCTCGTTCCAGCCGGCGCCGATGCCCAGCTCCAAGCGTCCGCCGGAAATGATGTCGACGGCCGCTGCCATATTGGCGAGCACCGCGGGGTGCCGGTAATGGATGCCGGTGACCAGGGTGCCCAGCCGCAGCCGGGTGGTCGCCTGCGCGAGGGCGGTCAACGTGGACCAGCCCTCCAGGCACGGCCCGGCAGGGTGGGAGAAGATCGGATAGAAATGGTCGAACGTCCAGCCGGAGTGGTAGACGTCGATCCCGTCGGCGACCTGCCAGACCGCCAGCATGTCGGACCACGTGGTGTTTTGCGGTGAGGTTTTGAAGGCGAATTGCACTATGTCGAGCGTAGTCCGCTTGGCTGAGCCAAAGCTGCTAGCCGGTGCTGACCTTGCGCCGCGAGAGCGCGGGCGGCGGCGGCCCGTAATAAACCGCCTCGCTGGTGCGTTCGGGCTGCGTCCGCAACGCACGTTCGGCCGACACGACGTCGTGGCGTTTGAGGACCCCCAGGTGCTGGGACAGGAGTGTGGGTTCGATATCCGTGGTGGCGAGCCGGGTGCGCGAGCGCCTTGAACAGGTTCGCTTTGATTTCGTAGAGCGACCGATCGGCGCCGACGGGGAAGCTGGAGGCACCGCGATCCCCGGATTGACTAGTTGATGGATTAAAGAAATCGCAATCAATGTGTCGGAGGGCGCGTGACCTGACCAAATCGAGGGACCAACGTCGGTCACTGGCTACAATTTGCGGGTACGTCAAGAGCCGGGGGGCATCATGGGGACTCATCGACGCAGGAATCGGCAGCCGAATCTGTGGCTGGCAGCTGGCGCATTGACGCTTGGAGTTGGTGCCGGACTGGCCGGAGCGTCGGGCGTGGCCCAGGCCGATACGGGTGGGTCGGGTTCGTCATCGGGCGTCGCGTCGGCTCACACCGCTCGGCCAGCGTCAGCAGGCCCCGCGGCACCACGCCGGACGGCCCCCGTTCGTAGAGCGTTACTCTCGTCGGCAGCCACGTCCACCCCAATTAGCGAGGCCGCGCACAACTCTCGAGACACTCTGAGAACACCGCGCAGTGCCGCCAGTGCTTCGTCGACAGCCGGCGTGTCGGCAGCGTTGCCTGCCTGCCTTTCCTGCGGACTGCAACAAGCGGTGAATCAATTGGTCCCGCTGATCAACAACACCCCGATACGCGGACTGCTCGACAGGATCGATCCGGCCGGCGCCTCGGCGGTGCGACTGCTCGGGGCTCCGGTCAGCACGACGATGAGTCCGGACGGGATGCGCCTCTACGTGGTCACCGCTCCGGTGACCTCCACGCTCCCGTTTCTGTCCTTGTTTCTTCCGTCGACATCCTCAGTGACCGAAATCGACACCAAGACGAACAAGGTTGTCGGTGTGCCGATTGCGTTCGGTGGCGGTCCCGTAGGTCCCGTCGTCGTCAGCCCGGACGGAACGCAGGCCTACCTGACGACGTCGTCGGGTGACCGCACCCGGGTGACGATCATCAACACCGGTAACAGCACCTTTACCCGTGCCGGCACACTCGCCGGTTCGGTCCAAGGAGTCGTCGACACGGCAGACGGCCTTCGCGTGTTCCTGGGAACGATGGATTCGACCGCCAATGAGTGGACTGTCGCGCTGGTCGACGGAAGGACCGGCGCACAGGTAGGAAAACCGTTGCAAATAGCGGGTTTTCCGAGCGGCGAACTGGCGACGAGTCCGGATGGTGGCCGCGCTTACTTGACCACGGTTGTGGTCGCGGGAGACACACGATCGACGGTCGTAACCGTGATCGATACCGCGGACAACACGTTGATGGGCACCACTGTGCTGGACGACAGCATCGCTGACGGCGGTGTGGTGGTCAGCCCCGATGGGGCACACGCGGTACAGGTCACCAACACAACGTCGAGACTTCACACGACTGTGACGATGCTGGACCCGGGCACCGGTGCCGTCGTCGGTGCGCCGGCCGGGCTGGACGGACTTCCTTCGACGTACCCGGCCGCGATCTACGTCGACGGTGGCGACCGGTTGGCAGTGGCGACCTACACGGGGAGCCAGTCGTCGCTCACGATCCTGGACGCGGCGGATGGCACGGTCGTCGGGACACCGGTCGTCATGGAGGGCGGCGGCCTTGCGGTTGTCGATCAGGTGACGGCGTTCGGCGAGGGGGACGACCGGCTTTACATCCTCAGTCGATACTGGGACGCCGACGAGAGCGAGTACAAAACCTTGGCCACCGTCGTTGACACAACGGACAGCACCGTCGTCGGGACCCCGCTGGTTCTCGATGGCGAGCCTCCGCCAACCAACAGCGTGAGCGTGAGTCCGGACCGAAGCCGGGTATTCCAGACCCTTCGACCCGCGTCGGTTTCCCAAGGCCAGCCCTACATTTCATCGGTGGCCATGATCGGAACCGACGGCACCCTTATTACTGCGCCGGCGTCGGTCCCTGGCTCGATTTACCGGCCCGTGGTCTTCAGCCCGGACGGGTCCCGCGCATACCAGCTGTCGGAGAATGCGAAGTCGGTGGTGACCGCGATCGATGCGACCACCGGCGCGGTGATCGGTAGCCCAGTGGCCGTCAACGGGAGGCTGGGTGACGATCTGTTCGTGGCAGCCGACGGGGCCAGTGCCTACGTCTCCACTCGGATCACCTTTTTCCGTCTGCTCCTTCCCATCCCGTTGCCGTTCCCGATCGAATTCTCGCTCAGCATCACGCACGTCAACGCCGTCGACACCGCGGATTTCGTCGCGACCATCTAGAGGACAACTCGGGCGGGGCACACTGGAGCCATGGACCCGGTGGCCGCGCTGCGCGAGATCGCGTACTACAAGGACCGGGCGCGCGAGGACTCCCGGCGGGTGATGGCCTACCGAAAGGCCGCCGACATCGTCGAGGCGTTGGACGAGTCGAGTCGCGAGCGGCACGGCCGAGCCAACAGCTGGCAGTCGCTGCCCGGTATCGGACCGAAGACCGCCAAGGTGATCGCCCAGGCCTGGGCCGGCCAGGAGCCCGACGCGCTGGTCGAATTGCGAAGCACCGCAGCAGACCTCGGCGGCGGCGAAATCCGGGCCGCACTACGCGGCGACCTGCACCTGCATTCGAACTGGTCGGACGGGTCGGCCCCGATCCACGAGATGCTGGCCACCGCCGCCGCGTTGGGCCACGACTACTGCGCGCTCACCGACCATTCGCCGCGGCTGACCATCGCCAACGGATTGTCCGCCGACCGGCTGCGCCAGCAGCTCGACGTCATCGACGAGCTACGCGAGCAACTTGCGCCGTTCCGGATTCTCACCGGCATCGAGGTCGACATCCTCGAGGACGGCACCCTGGATCAGGAACCGGAACTGCTGGACCGGCTCGACATCGTGGTCGCCAGCGTGCACTCCAAACTGGCGATGGACGCGCCGGCGATGACCCGCCGGATGCTGCGCGCGGTATCCGACGCGCGGGTCAACGTGCTGGGCCACTGCACCGGGCGATTGGTGACCGGCAACCGCGGAATCCGGGCCGAGTCGAGCTTCGACGCCGAGAAGGTGTTCACCGCATGCCGAGACAACAACACCGCCGTCGAGATCAACTCCCGCCCCGAGCGTCGTGACCCGCCCACCCGGCTGCTCAAGCTGGCAGTGGAGATCGGCTGCGACTTCTCGATCGACACCGATGCGCACGCCCCGGGCCAGCTGGACTTCCTCGGCTACGGCGCGCAGCGTGCGCTCGACAACGGTGTTCCGGTCGACCGGATCATCACCACCTGGCCGGCCGACAAACTGGTGAGCTGGGCGGCAAGCTAACTGCCCACCGGCGACAGGACGCGATCCCGGCTCGGCCAGGGCTGCGGTACCGGGCGCGGTCGCACCCGTTGAGGCCACCAGAACCAACGGCCGAGAAGTGCTGCCAGCGACGGTGTCAACAGCGAACGCACGACCAGCGTGTCGAACAGCAGGCCGAGGCCGATCGTCGTACCCACCTGACCGATGACGATCATGTCGCTGATCGCCATGGAGATCATGGTGAAGGCGAACACCAGGCCGGCCGACGTCACCACCGATCCGGTCCCCGCCATCGAGCGGATGATGCCGGTCTTGAGCCCGGCGTGGAATTCCTCCTTCATCCGGGACACCAGCAGCAGGTTGTAGTCCGCACCGACCGCGAGCAGCACGATGACAGACATCGGCAGCACCATCCAGTGCAGTGGGATGCCGATCAGGTGTTGCCACAACAACACCGAAAGACCAAAGGAGGTACCGAGACTCAGCACGACCGTGCCGACGATGACCGCCGCGGCGGCGATGGCACGGGTCAGCACCACCATGATCAGGAAGATCAGGATCAAGGATGCGACCGCCGCGATGAGCAGGTCGTAGTCGGCGCCCAGCTGCATGTCCTTGTTCATGGCCGCGCTGCCGCCCACGTAGACCGTCGAACCCTCCAGCGGCGTGCCTTTGATGGCGTCGACGGCGGCGGTGCGCAGCGGTTCGATGTGCGACGTGCCGGTCTCGCTGAGTGGATCACCCTGGTGATTCACCGTGAACCGCACCGCGTGACCGTCGGGCGAGATGAACAGTTTGATCCCGCGCTGGAAGTCGGCCGTCCCGAACGCCTCCGGGGGAAGGTAGAACGTATCGTCGTTGTGCGCGGCGTCGAACGCCTTGCCCATTGCCGTCGCGTCCTGCTGCATCGCGATGTTCTGATCCTGCTGCGCCTTCTGCGCCTGATACTGATTCAGCATCATCTGCTTCTGGTTCTTCATCGTCTGGATCATCGCCGGCATCAGCGCGGCCATCTGCGGAGTGAGCTCGGCCATGCGATCGAGATCCGGAATCAGTTCTTGGAAGTCGTCAGACATGGTGCCGATGCCGTCGAGGCTGTCGAAAACCGAACGCAACGCCCAGCACATCGGGATATCGAAACAGTGTGGTTCCCAGTAGAAGTAGTTGCGCAAAGGCCGGAACTGATCATCGAAGTCGGCCAGGTGATCGCGCACCTGGCTGATCGTCATCGAGGTGTCCTTCATCTTGTCCGCCATCCGGCGCGTCACGCCGGCCAACTCGAGCGTGATGCCCTGCATCTTGGTCATCGAGTCGATGGTCACCTGCATCTCGTCGGCCTGTTTGAGCGTGTTCTCCAGGACCGTCTGCTGGTAGTCGTTGTTGAGCAGCTGGCCGGTACCGCTCTGGCTCATCGTGTAGGCGAGCGAGGCGTGTTCGATCGGCTTGCCGTCGGGCCGGGTAATCGTCGTGACCTGCGCGATACCGCTCACCCGTGCCATGGCTTTCGCGATCTTGTCGATCACCAGGAAGTCCGCGGGATTGCGCAAGTCGTGATCGGCCTCCACCATCACCAACTCCGGATTCATCTTGGCCTCGGAGAAGTGCCGGTCGGCGGCCGCCTGACCGACGTTGGCCGGGATGTCGTCGGGTAGGTAGATGCGATCGTTGTAGGTCGTGTGGTAACCCGGCAACGCAAGCAGGCCCACGAGGCACAGCACGATGGCGAAGACCAACACAGCCCCGGGCCAGCGGACGGTCGCCGCGCCGACACGGCGCCAGCCGCGAGATGTGTTCTTGCCCTTCGGTTCCAGCACACGGCCGAATCGGGTGACGATCGAGATGACCGCGGGCCCCAGCGTCAGCGCGGCGGCGACCACGACGGTCATGCCCACGGCCAACGGAATGCCCATGGTCTGGAAGTACGGCAATCGGGTGAAATGCAGGCAGAACGTCGCCCCGGCGATGGTCATCCCCGAAGCCAGCACCACGTGCGCGGTGCCGTGGTACATGTCGTAGTACGCCGACTCGCGGTCCTTCCCCTTGCGCCGCGCCTCTTGATATCGGCCGATCAAGAAGATCGCATAGTCGGTGGCCGCTGCGATCGCCAGTGTCACAACCATGTTCGTCGCGAATGTGGTCAGTCCGAACACGTTGTGAAAGCCGAGGAAGGCGACGGCCCCGGTTGAAGCGGACAGGCCGACGACGACCATGGCCAGCGTGATCAGCGTTGTGACGAAGGAACGATAGATGAGCAGCAGCATGATGGTGATGACGCCGAACGTCAGCGCCTCGATCGTTTCCATGCTGGCATCGCCGACCGCGTTTTGATCCGTCGTCGTCGCCGACGGACCCGCCACGTAGGCCTTGACACCGGGCGGCGCCGGGACGCCGGCGACGAGATTCCTTACGGCTTCCACGGATTCGTTGGCGAGGGCCTCACCCTGGTCGCCGCTGATATACACCTGGACGTACGACGCCTTGCCGTCAATACTCTGGGCCCCGGCGGCCGTGAGCGTGTCACCCCAGAAGTCCTGGACGTGCTGCACGTGCGTGGTGTCGGCGCGCAGGTCGCCAACAATCTCGTCGTAGAACGCGTGTGCATCAGCACCCAAGGGCTTGTCACCCTCGAGCACGATCATCACTGAACTGCTGGTCTTGTACTCGCCGAACACCTCGCCCACACGTTTGATCGCGATGAGTGAGGGCGCATCGTTGGGGCTCATCGAGACCGCGCGCATCTTGCCCACCTCGGCGAGCTGAGGCACGGTGGCGGTCAGGATTCCGATCAGGGCGATCCACGCCAGCACGATCGGGATCGCGAAGATGCGGATGAATCGTGGCAGCGCAGGACGTTTGACGGTCCGGATCGGCGGGGCGGCGTCGCTCGGAGCGTCGTCGAGGACAGTGCTCATGCGGCCTTCACCAAGCAATACGTCGCGGCGTTCACTCCCTGGGCCGTCCTCTCGTCCTTGACTTCGTCATCGACCAAGACGCGACAGCCGATCGATTGACCGTCCCCTTGTACCAACAGATTTGGCATGACAGACGGCACCGTCGTCTCAAGCCGCAGGGACCACGGCAGACTGACTGCACCTGTCCTCTGCGGCAAGCCGTTGAGATCGGTGTAGTTGATGACTGCGCTCTCTGCCGAGCCGAAGACTTCGTAGACGACGACTTTCGGATTGAACTTGGCCGCGGTGTCCGAACCCACCGGTGTCACCACCGCGCCGTCGGAGCCGAATACCGACCGCAGCTGGCTCACGCTCGCGACGCCGACCACGACGGCCACCACCATCAGAGCGGGCAGCCAGATGCGTTTAAGTACCGCAATCACATTCAGGCCTTTCCAGGATGTGACGGCCGCAAGTCGGGCAACGGCGGGGTGACCTAGCTAGGCAATCTAAGGGGATAAGTGGATAGAGTCAATCCGGTTCTTGGTTTTCGTAAGACAGGTCACTAAACTCAGCGGCGTGGTTGACAAACCGTGCCGCGGGCTGCGCAAGGACGCCGAGCGCAACCGGCAGCGGATCATCGAAGCCGCGCGCGAGCTATTCGCCGTGCGCGGTTTGGAGGCGACGCTCAATGACGTCGCCCACCACGCCAACGTCGGGGTGGGGACGGTGTACCGGCGGTTCGCCACTAAAGAGGAACTGCTCGACGCGATTTTCGAAGACGGTATCGACCAGGTCGTCTGCCTCGCGGAATCCGCACTGCGGCAAGATAATTCGTGGGACGGCTTCGTGTGGTTCGTCGAGCAGCTCTGCGAATTGACCGCACGGGACCGCGGTCTGCGGGAGATGGTCTACAGCTCGGCCTACGGCGGCTACGGCGTGGAGTGCGCGCGGTTGCGCCTCACGCCGCCCATGTCGAAACTCGTCGAGCGGGCCCGTGCCGACGGCTACCTGCGACCGGATGCCGAGCCCACCGACATGCCGATCCTGGGCATGCTCGCGGGCACCGTCAGCGAATGGGCCGGCCACGTCGACCCCGAACTGTGGCGACGGTACGTAGCTCTGCTGCTCGACGGCATGCGCCACCAGGAAGGGCGACAGCCGCTGCCCGTCAAGGCGCTGTGCGACGACCGGATGGATGCGGCGATGCGCGGCTGGCACCCCGCCGGCTAATCCGGCAGGTGCGGCATCTCCAATCCAGGATCCCGGCCGATGAGCACACCCCGGGTGAGCATCGCATTGCCGTAGCGGCGGCGGACCTGGTCGACCGCCGCATCCAGCTCCACCGGGTCGGGGCCACCGTCCAACGGCAGCTCCAACTGCTGAGCCCCGCCGGAGTCGATATTGGACACCGCGAACCCGATCAACGTGATGCCCCGCTCGGCGATCATCGGTTCGGCGGTGGTGACCAGACCACGCGCGGCGGCCAGGATCGGTTCCGTCGACCCGGTGGCCCTGGCCATCGTGCGTGAGCGGGTGATGCGGGTGAAGTCATCAAAGCGCAAGCGCAACACCACCGTTCGCCCGGTGCGCTGCGCTGCGCGCATCCGGCGGGTGATCCGGTCGACGAGGCCGATCACCACGGCATCCAGCTCGGCGGGCGTCCTGCGCTGACGGCCCAGCGCCCGCTGAGCGCCCACCGAACGGCGGCGATGCACCGTATTGACCCGGCGCCGGTCGATGTTGCGCGACAGGCAGTAGAGCTGGCGGCCCATCGCCGGTCCGACCATCGACCCCAACATCGACGCGGACAGTTCGGCGACCTGGGCGACGGTTTCGATGCCGTGCGTCTGCAACTTGTCGGCTGTCTTGGGGCCCACTCCCCACAGCCGGCGCACCGGCAGGGGATGCAGGAACGCCAGCTCTGCTTCCGGGGGCACCAGCAGTAGACCGTCCGGCTTGGCTTCCTGGCTGGCGACCTTGGCCAGGAATTTGGTGCGGGCGACCCCCACGGTGATGGGCAGCCCCACCCGGTCACGCACCTGCTGACGCAGGCGCGCGCCGATCTGGACCGGATCACCCGACAACCGGAGCAGCCCGGACACGTCGAGGAAGGCCTCGTCGACGGAAAGCGGTTCGACCAGCGGTGTGGTGTCGCGGAAGACCTCGAAGACGTCGTCGCTGGCCTGGCTGTAGGCCGACATCCGCGGCGGGACGACCACCGCCGATGGGCACAGCCGGCGCGCCTGGTGACCGCCCATTGCGGTGCGCACCCCGTAGGCCTTGGCCTCATAGCTGGCGGCCAGCACCACACCACCGCCGACGATGACCGGACGACCGCGCAGCGTGGGGTCATCGCGCTGCTCGACCGACGCATAGAACGAGTCGAGATCAGCGTGCAGGATGGTCGCCCCACCGACGGACACGAACGGATGTTCGCACGGCGGTCCGACAGCTAGGCCGGCGGCGGAGGTGCGTCCGGCGCCGGGGCGGGCGGGGGTGGCTCCGGGGCCGGCGGCGGCGGTGGTTCGGGCGCCGGCGGGGGAGGTGGCGGCGGAGGCGGGGGTGGCGGCGGCCACATCGGCAGCGTGATCGGCGGCAGGCCAGGAATGTTGATGACGTTGACGTCGGGCGGTGGTGCGTCCGGCGGCGGGGGAGGGGGCGGCGGAACCGCGTCCGGTGGCGGAGCCGGTGGGATCCCGTTGCTGGTGTTGATCGTGATGATCGACCCGGGAATGGTCTTGCCCGTCGGGGTGGTGCCGACCACCGCCCCCCGCGACGAAAAGCTGTTGATCGGGGTGGGCAGATCGGCGACCTGGAAACCGGCGTCCCGCAGCCGTTTCCGCGCGGCGTCGAAACTCAGCCCGGTGATGCTGGGCACCGTGCTGCCCGGGCCACCCTCGACATACCGCTTGTCGGTCGGCGGCAGTGCGATCGGTCCGAAGTCTCCTGCGACCGGCTTCATCGCCAGGAACCACGTCCGGGCCGGCTCGTTGCCGCCGTACAGGTTCCCGTACCCGCACTTGCGCAGCGGCCACGAGCACAGCCCGCCGGGATTGGTGGAGTCGTCGAAAATGTAGTTCGCGGCGGCGTACTGATTGGTGAAGCCGAGAAACCCTGACGAGCGGTGCGATTCGGTGGTGCCGGTCTTACCCGACATCGGCAGGCTCCAGCCCGCCGAGCCGGCCGAACCGGCCGCCGTGCCGCCGGTGGCGTCTTTGGCCAGCGCAGTGGCCAGCGTGTTCGCCAGCCCTTCCGGGACGACCTGCTCGCAGGCCTGTGTCTCGACGGCGACCTCGCGGCCGTTGCGGTCGAAGATCTTGTCCACCGGGCTGGGTGGGCACCACATGCCACCCGAAGCCAATGTGGCTGCGACATTGGATAATTCGAGCGCATTCAACTCGAACGGGCCCAGGGTGAACGATCCCAGGTTCTGGCGCTTGACGAAATCGGCCAGGCTCTCGTTGCTGTCCGGGTCGTAGGCGCGCGCCGTGCCCGGCTCGGCGTAGGACCGCAATCCCAGCTTGACCGCCATATCCACCGCGCGTTGCACGCCGACCTGCCCGATCAGCCGGGCGAACGCGGTGTTGGGCGACTGCGCCAGCGCGTCGGTCACGCTCATCGGGCTGCGGTAGTTACCGGCGTTCTTCACACACCAGGTCTCCTTGGGGCAGCCCGGGCTGTTACTGGTGCCCAAGCCCTTGCCCTGAAACTGTGCCGGAACCTCGAGCTGCGCGTTGATCCCCATGCCCATGTCGAGGGCCGCCGCGGTGGTGAAGATCTTGAAGATGGACCCGGCACCGTCGCCGGCCAACGAGAACGGTTGGGGCTGCACGGTTTGGCCGGCTTCCAGCTGCAGGCCGTAATTGCGGTTGTCACCCATCGCGATGACCTTGTGGCTGGTCTTGCCGGGCTGGATGACGCTCATCACGCTGGCGACCCCGTCCAGCGTCGGGCTGGCGACGGAATCGATCGCTCTCTTCACGCTGTTCTGGACCGTCGGGTCCAAGGTGGTCCGGATCAGGTAGCCGTTGCGCGCCACATCATCCTTCGACAGTCCCGCGCGGGCCAGATACTGCAGCACGTAGTCGCAGAAGAAGCCGCGGTCGCCGGCTGCGATGCAGCCCTGCGGCAGGCTGTTCGGCTGCGGCAGGATGCCCAGTGGCTGCTGGCGGGCGTCGCGCAAGGCGTCGGCATACTTGGGCTCGTTGTCGATCAACGTGTCGAGCACGAGATTGCGGCGGTCCAGCGCGGCTTCGGGGTTGGTGTAGGGGTTCAGCGCGCTGGTCGACTGCACGATCCCGGCCAGCAGCGCCGCCTGCTGCCAATTGAGGTCGGCGGCATTGACGCCGAAGTAGGTCTTCGCGGCGGCCTGCACCCCGTAGGCGCCGTTGCCGAAGTAGACCAGATTCAGGTAGCGGGTGAGGATCTCGGGCTTGGAAAGCGCTCTGTCCAGGGCCAGGGCCATCCGGATCTCACGCAGCTTGCGCGCAGGCGTCGTCTCGATCGCCGCCCGACGTTCGGCATCGGTCTGGGCGTTGACCAACAGGTTGTAGTTCTTGACATATTGCTGCTCGATCGTCGAGCCGCCGCGGGTGTCGAGATCACCCCTGAGATAGCCGACGAGGCCGGTCAGGGTGCCCTGAACGTCGACGCCGTTGTGATCGGCGAAGCGCTTGTCCTCGATCGACACGATCGCCAACTTCATGGTGTCGGCGATCCGGTCGGTGGGCACCGGCCACCGGCGTTGCGCGTAGATCCAGGCGATCGGGTTTCCCGCGGCGTCGACCATCGTGGTGACCGTCGGCACCGCGCCCGTCATCAGGTCGGCGGAATCCTGCGTCGCCACGTCGGAGGCGTGGTTGATGACCATGCCCGCGCCGCCGGCGAGCGGAAAGAGCATGGCCGCCACCAAGACACCGGCCAGTACGCAGTACAACGCGAGCTTGGCGACAGTGGCGCCTGTCGTGGGCGCAGTGGGGTGTGGCTCCGACACCCCGCAAGACTAGGGCCACCCGGACTGGACGCGAATCCAATATGCGAAGCCGGAATCAAACCGAGGCCGCAGAGACCCCGGTCCCACCGTAGATGCTGGCGATCCAGATGTGGGCGAGGGCTTCCAGGGCGGCGTGCTCCGGCAGCGCCGGCTGCTGGCTACCCTGAGCTGCGACCACCACGCGCTCGTTCATCAGGTTGAGCGCCGTTGCCAGATCGTGGGCCGGGATGGTGTCGGGCGCTGCACCCCGCTCCCGCTCCTTGATGATCAACGCGGCCGTGTAGTCGATCCAGCCGGTCATGAACGTTGTCCACATGTCGCGCAGCTCGGAGTTGCCGACCATGGCGGCGAGCCCGGCCAGCACAACCACCCTATGGGGGCGCAGCGAGTCGAAGAAGGCGTAAATGCCGTCGTGCCAGGCTTGCCCGGGAGGACCGGTCACGGCGTCGGTTTGGTGCTGTTGTCCGGCGCCGGAAGCGGTGATCGCGCGGGCGAACAACCGCACCAGCACCGCGTCCTTGGACGCGAAATAGAAGTAGAAGGTCGGGCGGGACAGGCCGGCGCCCTTGGCGAGGTCGTCCACCGAGATCTCAGCGAAGGGCCGCTGCCCGAGCATGTCCTCCAGCGTGCGCAGAATGGCCGCCTCGCGATCGTCCCCGGAGGGACGGGTGGCGCGACGGCCGCGAACGCGGGTCGGACTGGCGGCTGACACGGCCGTTACTTTACAGGGTGTTGAATTTCTCAACAGAGCGTTGACCTATTCAACACCGTGTTGATAGCGTGGCCGGCATGACTGAACACGTCGATGTTGTGATCGTGGGCGCCGGTATTTCCGGGATCAGCGCGGCCTGGCATCTGCAGGACCGCTGCCCGTCGAAGAGCTTCCTGATCTTGGAGCGCCGGGAGAACCTCGGCGGCACCTGGGACCTGTTCAAATACCCCGGGATCCGATCGGACTCGGACATGTACACCCTCGGTTTCCGGTTCAAGCCCTGGACGTCGGAGCAGTCAATCGTCGACGGGCCGTCGATCCTGCAGTACCTCAAGGACGCTGCCCGGGAGAACGGCATCGACCAGCACATGCGCTTCGGCCACCAGGTGCTGGCTGCCAACTGGTCCGATGCCGACAACCACTGGGAGCTGACGGTCAACGCCGGCGGCGAAGAAGCTCAGATCACCTGCTCTTTCCTGCTCGCCTGCAGCGGCTACTACAACTACGACGAGGGCTACAGCCCGGACTTCCCGGGCGCGCAGGACTTCGGCGGCACCAAAGTGCACCCGCAGCACTGGCCCGAGGATTTCGACTACGCGGGTAAGAAGATCGTCGTGATCGGCAGTGGTGCGACAGCCGTGACACTGATCCCCGCGCTGATCGACAACGGCTCGGGCCACGTCACGATGCTGCAGCGGACCCCGACCTACATCGCCCCGCAGCCCGATAAGGACAAGTTCGCGGCCCGCGTCAACCAACTGCTGCCGCCGAAGGCGGCGTACCCGATCGCCCGCTGGAAGGCCATCGGCCGCAGCACGCTGTATTACCAACTGGCGCGGCGGTTCCCGAACTTCTTCCGCAAGCAATTGCGGACCCTGGCTGAGCGTCGCCTGCCCGAGGGCTACGACTTCGACAAGCACTTCAGTCCGTCGTACAAGCCGTGGGACCAGCGGGTGTGCGCAGCGCCCAACGGAGATCTCTTCCGCGCCATTCGCAAGGGCAAGGCGGACGTGGTCACCGACACCATCGAGCGCTTCGACGAGACCGGTATCCAGCTGACCTCCGGCGAGCATCTCGACGCCGATATCATCGTCACCGCGACCGGCCTGAACGTCCAATTCTTCGGTGGCGCAAAGGTTCTGCGTAACGGTGCGCCAGTCGACATGGCGGGCTCGCTGGCCTACAAGGGCATGATGCTCACCGGGCTGCCGAACGTCGTGTTCACCTTCGGCTACACCAACGCCTCGTGGACCCTCAAGGCGGATCTGACCTCAGAGTTCGTCTGCCGGTTGCTGAACTACATGGATGCCCACGGCTACGACACCGTCGTGCCGCAGGATCCTGGCGATGCGATAGAGCGCCGGCCGTTTGTCGATCTGGCGTCGGGCTATTTGCGGCGCTCACTGCATGAGTTGCCGAAGTCGGGGTCGGCGGCGCCGTGGCAGGTGCACCAGAACTATTTCCTGGACCTCCGCGCCATCCGTCAGGACAGAATCGACAACGACGCCCTGCGCTTCACCAAACACCTTGTCCCGGTGAACGTTTAGCCAGCAGCGGTGACGACGATCCCGTCGTCGTCGCTGTAGGCCAGCTCGCCGGGGGCGAAGCTGACACCGCCGAATTTGACGGTGATGTCGCGCTCACCGGCACCGGTCTTGGTGCTCTTGCGGGGATTGGTCCCCAGCGCCTTGATGCCGATGTCGAGGGTGCGCAGGGTCGCCGCGTCCCGCACGGCGCCGTGCACGATGAGCCCCGCCCAGCCGTTGGAGCGGGCCAGCTCGGCGATGAGGTCACCGACCAACGCGGTGTGCACCGAGGCGTCGCCGTCGATCACCAGAATGCGGCCGTCGCCCGGTTCGGACAACACCGACTTCAGCAGTGCGTTGTCCTGGAAACAGCGGACAGTGCTTATCGGTCCGGCGAATTCGGTGCGGCCGCCGAACTGCCGGAACTGCACATCACAACTGCGCGCCTCGGGTCCGATGTCGTCGACGAGGTCTGCGGTCGCGCGGAAGGTGGCAGTCATGCTCACTCGGCCTGCCGGTGGCGCAGGCGGCGCACCAGCAGGGCGATCAGTACGGTCACGGCGAAGGCCACCGCGAACGGAAGCGGAGAGCGCCCGGACCCAGGGACGGGCACCGGGGCCGGAGTCGACACCGGGTTGGCAGCCTGCTCCACCGACGATTTGGCATTAGCTGCCGCGGCACGGGCACCTTCGGCGAGCGGCGGCGAGCCATTGCCAGATGCCAGTGCGGCGGGAGTGGCGGGCGATTCCACCGCGGGCGGCGCAGCCTTCTTGGCCGGCGCCTTCCTGGGTGGAGCCTTCTTGGCGGGGGCCGCGGCTCCTGCGGCTTTGGCCGGTGCCTTTTTAGCGGGCGCCTTCTTCACAGCCTTCTTGGCCGGTGCTTTCTTGGCCGGCTGCTTTTGGGCAGCGGCCTGCTCGGGGGGTGGCGGCCCCGGCGGCGTGCCGTCCCGGCCCTCGGCGGGCGGGTTCTGAGCTTCTGCCATCTGGGCTGCTCCTTTGCAATTTCTGGTCGCGAACGCCGGCAGTGGCACCCATCATGCCAGGCGGGGATCGGCCGTCCGGCCCTGCTCACCGGCGATGGCCAGGATCACGAGCGGCGCAGCCGCGACCATATGACGCCACAGCCGATCACCGCCACGGCACCGAGAACGAAGGGCCAGACGGGCAGGGCCTGCTCGGGGGCGTGGGCCGATGCTGATGCCGGGGAACCGGGTGTGCCAGCACCGGCGACGGTCAGCGTGAACGTCCAGGAGCCGGACACGACATGGCCGTCGGCGGAGGTGACCCGGTAGTTCACGGTGTACGCCCCAGCTGGTCCGAGTGGGTGCACGCGTGTGCTGACCACCGCGCCCTGCACCTGCGGGGTGCCATCAGACCAGAGGTTTCCGTCGGGGCCGACGACCGTCATCGCGGCGAAATCGGCGTGCAGCGCTTCGTTGAAGGTGGCACTGACTCGCGTCGGTGCGACCGCCAGTGACGCGTCGGGCGCCGGGTCAGCGGCGATCCGCACGGCGTGAGCCGAGGCCACCGCCGTCCCGGCCATCGCCATGCCGGCGATCAGCAGGGCGGTCGCGAGGACACGCCGGATGACCGTCAAGTCCGTCGGCGGGCCACCGCGACGCCGACACCGATGGCGGCCACCAGGAGCGCTCCGCCGGCCAGGGCCCGGGCGGTGTTGTCGGGGCCGGCCTTGGGTTCGGCATGCTCACCCGACGTCGGTGCGGCACTGACCGCAGGAGCCGTGGTGGGGGCCGGGGCCGCGGGTGTCGCGTGGCGTTCCTTGGGGGCCGGCGGGCCGGATGTCAGGGCCAACACCGGCGCGGGGTATTCGGGCTCGTCGCCATTGGGCAGCGGCGGCTGATCCCAGTGCTCGACGGTGCCGTCGGCGTACGTCTGAACCACCGGGAACGTCACCGAATCGGCATCCGGCAACGTGATCGAGATCGGGAACAACTCGAACTGGCCCACCCCGATGCCCGCGTTGGGAGACGCCGTGAACGTGACCGATCGATACGTGCCGGTGGTGGCATCGCGATCCAGGTCAGCAGACCACCCCGGCATCACATCGGTGCTGACCGACGCGATATTCGGCAGGGAAACAGTGACTTTCGTTGTCGGAGAACCCTTTTCAGATTCATTGGGCACCTGGAAAGTGACCAGTGCGTAGCCGCCCCGTACCGGGTGGTCGGCGTCGACGTGGACGTGGGCGCCTGCCGTCGCGGCAGTTAACACCGAACCCAGAATGAGGGAGGCGGTGAGCGCGGCCGTCTTGAGAGCGCGCGTTGTCAGCCGTCGGGTGGTCATCACAGCACGCCGAGGCGCGCCATCAGGTCGGCGTCGATACCGTCGAGCTGTCCGGCGATCGCGGCATGGGCGTCCCGGCGGCGCGGCCCGGGCATGTTCTCCGCGGCGGTGACGGCCGCGGCGAGTGCGTTCAATCGTTCGGTCATCGCGGCGACGAATTGTTTGGTCTCGGCATCTTTGGGCTTCTTCTCGGCCACCTGTCGCAGCGAGTTCTCCGCGCCCGCGACGCGCGCCGACAGCTGCCCGCCGACCCCGGAGAACTGACCGAGCTGGCTCAGCGGCACGCCGAGACGATCGGCGCGGCGCTCGTCGATTGCCCCGCGCGCGGCGATGGCGGCGCGGTAGACCACGGGTACCACGACCGGTGCCAGCAGCCTGGACACTGTCAGCGCACGCCGGATCCGGGTGGGGGACAGGAGTTTGCCCTCACGGGCCGCCTTAAGTTGCGCTTCGGCAACCTTGACCGCGGTTCGGTCGGCGTCGCGCGCGACCTTCAGCTGGGCCTTGATCGCCTTGTTCTCGGAGCGCTCGGCGGACTTGATGCGGCGGAGCTCATTGCGGGCCGAATGCTTGGCATCGGCCTTGGCGCGGGCCTTGATCGCCCGAGCCTCCGCGCGGCGCGTCGCACGGCTTTTGCGCTTGAACAGGCCCATTCCTGATGCCTCCCGAGTAGGTCGTCGGCGATCGGCGAGGCGCGCTCGCGACCGGGTCAGCTAACCCTATCGCCCGGCCCAAGCGGGCCTATCTCGACCTGCGGATATGCCACAATGATCTGCAAACCATCCGACGCGGCGCGTCCTGCGCCGCTAACACGAGGAACGTCGTGAACCGCTCGCCGATGAAGGCCGCAGCGATTAGCTGGGTGATCGCGTGCGGTTTGCTCTGCGGCGGTACGGGCATGGTCTGGGCGCCGTTGGCCGCCGCCGACCCCGGCACGGTCGGTAACAGTCACGGCGGACCAGACGCCGACGGTCGTTCCGACAGCAACGATGCGCGCCGTGGCGGGCGGCCAGGCACTCATCGACCCGGCGGACCACGAAAGCCCCGCGGCACTGATATCAAACCGGGTGCGACGCGGCCGGACGAAGGCGTCGTGGCTGGTTCCCGCCGTCATCGTGGGCTTCCCGGCGGACACCTGTATCCCGGGCTGCCCGGTCATCACGGTTGGCCGCACCACGACTGGCCGGATTCTGATGGGCCGTGTTCGGGTTGGCCGTTCCCACCCTTCCCGCCGATCGTGCTGCCGCCGCTCCCGCCGTTGCATTGGCCGCGGGCAGCGACAGGTGATGGTGTCGGGGTTGTCGGGTCGGCCCGCCCACCGAGTCTGAGTATCGGCCGGCCGCCCGAGGCGGTCGGCGGAGGTGGCGGCGGTGGCGCCCGCATCGACCTACGGCCGCGGACGATTCCGCCCGGTGAACCGGGACAGCCAGGGGAGCCGCCCGTCATCAGTGCCGAGCACGGGACGGTCGGGCCCGCGGGCTTGGAACCGCCGCCGATCACGATGCCGCCGTTGATCGGACTGCCGCCGGCATTCCCGGCGCCGATGCGCCCGATCGGACCGGGCGCCGAGCCCGGCCCGCGGACTGGTCCCGGTCGGGAACCCGCGACCACCCGCGAACGTCCACCCGCAACGTCAGCAGGAGCGGGTACAGAAATGCCGCCGTCGACTAGGGTTGGCTATCCCAGGTACCTCCGAGAGGCCAAGATGGGCGAGGTCGCGGCGCTGGCCCTGCCGGGTTTCGCCGGACTGCTCGCCCTCACCGCGCTCGGAGGCGTCGTCGGGTATCGCCAAGCAAAAGCCGGTCACGTCGTCCGGACTGCGGGGACCACCCGGTTCATGGGTTGACGCGGACCGCGCATCGCAGCCCAGTCGCCGACGGGGAAGGGGGATGAGGTGTCGGCCAGTCGCCGGGTCACCAGGGCAGTGAACGATGTATTGGATCTTGCGCCCCGCCACGGTGAAATCTCGCTGACCCGGTTGGTTGCCGCCGTCAGCGAGGACCGTCACCGTCCCATCGAAGTCACCATGGCCGACCTGCCCTCCGGGGTCTGCGGTCAGTGGCGTCAGTACGAAGATCACGACGTCTTCCTGCTTCAGCACGGCCTGCCCACCTGGGACCGCACCTTGGCTCACGAGCTGGGTCACCTGGTCCTCGGGCATTACGGCATCTCGGTCGCCGAGGCCGCCCGCGATGTGGCGGAGCTCGCCAGCGACGACCTCATCGGCTACATGCTCAACCAGCGCACCGGATGCATGGGTCCGGGGGGCGAGGATGTCGAGCAGGAGGCCGAGGATTTCGCGGCACTGCTGTTGTACCGGCTGGGCAGGTCGCCGTCGGATCGATCCTCGATCGTGCAGGTTCGCCTCGGAGAGGCGTTTGGTTGATCGTCTGGGTGATCGCCGGGCTGCTGGGAATGGCTACCGGCCTGCGCATCGGGTGGGCGTTGGTCAACAAGCAGTCGGTGGTCAGCTCGGCGATGATCGTGGCTCTTGGCAGTCTGGCCCTGGTCGCCGCGTTGAACTGGCCGCCGCTGACGCTCTTGATCGACAGCATCCTGCACTGGTCGAACATTTCGATCGGTCTGAGCCAGGTGGCTCTGGTCTGGTGTGCGGCGGGCAGCTGCGTGATGATCACCAGCGTCGCCTCGACTCGCAGTCCCGCCGTCATTCGCCGGATCGCGGCGGCGCAGTACGCGGTGGCCGGTGCGATCAGTGTCGCGACGCTGGTCCTGTTCTTCTTGTCCGGTCAGCAGCCGGAGATGTCGCCCGAGGAGTACCTGCGCCGCAATCTCGGGTCGGCCAACACGTCGCTGCCGTGGCTGCTGCCGCTGCTGTACGTGATGCTCGCCTTCACGCTGGTGTTGTGGGCCGGCATGCGGCACTCGAACCGGACGCGCCGCGGCCGGGCCCTGTTCGTCTTCACCCTCGGTATCGCCCTGCTGGTGGCGGCCACCGCTTTCTTCCTGATCCGGGCTGTGGGCACCTCTCATCTGGTGGGCGTGGGGACCGCGGCGACTCTGCTGGGCGCCGCGATGGCGATCGTCGCGGCGGGATCCCTGCTGCCCGCGGTTGAGGATTGGTTCGGTGGACGACGGGAATTGCGCCTCATCGACCCACTGCTGACCGAACTGGAGCGGCGTCAGCCGGACGTCGGGATCGGCGAACGGCCGCGCGGCCCACTGGTTTTCCGGGTGGCCGAGCGAATGTCACTGATCTCCGACGCCCTGTACCTGGAAGCCACGATGGCCGAGCATCTGGCGGCCGCCAAGCCGGAGGGCGCGGGGGTGAAGGTAATGACCGCCGACGATCGCGCGGCGGCCAGCCCCGACGCACAGGCTCTTGCGATCGCCAAGTGGATCCACGCGGGACGACGCACGCCGCGGGTCGCGCGCCCGGCGGGGCAGGGGCAGTTTCCGGGCATGAGTTGGCTCGGGCAGCCCGAAAGCTACTCGGATCGGGAATGGATCCTCGAGATCGCGCGCCAGTACCGCGCACTGGAAGCTGAAGCCGTCCCGCGTTGACCGGATCTAACGTTGCCGCAACTCCTGTGACAGGAGCGACGGGCTAATCGTCGAGGTGTTCCCGACGACGCAGCTCGTCGACCTTGGACACGATGTCCTGCTGGGCCTCTGGAGACAGCCCGACGGTCCGCGCGGCAATGCGTCGCACGCCCTCGTCGCGCATGTTCGCCAACCAGGTCAGCTCCTTGTCGAGCTTCTCGTAGTACTCGTCGTCGGTGAAGTACTGAGGCTTGATTCGGAAGAAGTTGGCAAGCGCCGTCATGGTCGTCGACGACGGGTTGGTCCGGTTGCCTGAACGCAGCTGCGACAGGTACGGAGCGGACATTGTGATGCCTTCAGACTTCAGCGCGGCGATCACTTCGGCAGAGGTATGAGGACCCCGGCCGGGGGGATACACCGTGTCGAACAGGCGATTCAGTCGGGCCGAGAACGTCGTGCTCATCTTTTTGACCTCCACATGCAGAAGAGCGGTCATTTTCCGTTGGCTTATTTGCTGATCATCGTAGCGACACATCCGCCGACAACCAAGTGCAAACTACCGGATAATTGACGCACGCGGACATTTTCGGCCTACTGGCAAACATTCGTGCGGGTATTTTCTCAGGTCAGCACCTACTCGGCCCGCATCGCGAGGCAAAGAAACGCATGGTGGAAGCCCTGCTGGCGCAGCAGGTGACCGATAATCGCTCACTCAAGAACCTGAGAGTACCCTGAGCAACCGAGGGTACGGAGCGCGGTCGCGGAAATCTACTTTGCTGTAAGTCCGGTTATGCCGAGTCGCCAGAGGGGTTCGGTGCTCCTGGCACCCGACCCGCCACCCCGCCCTCGGTCCCGGCCCCCGGTGAGACCGATCCGGAATGCGGTCTGTCCTCGGACGCCTGTGCGGTGTCGGTGCGGAGCGCGGCGGGTCGCAGGCGCGCCGGCAGTGCCTGAGTCGCTGCCGCGGCCAGCAGGATGATGGCCGCCGCGATTCCGATGGTCGCAATGCCAGACGCCGTGGGGAAGGCTCCCTCGATGAGCATGGACACCCCGAACAGCAGGAAGAGGGCGGCCGCGCCCACCTGGATGAGCCGCTCCGGCAGGTGCTTGCCGGCCAGGGCACCGACCAGGATGGCCAGCGCGTCGGCGGCGACCATGCCAATGGTCGACCCGATCCATACGCCGACCCAGTCGTGGTCGGCGGCCAGGGTGATCGTCGCGAGCATCGTCTTGTCGCCGAGCTCAGCCAGGAGGAACGCAGACGTCACGGCGAAGAAGGCAGGTGCGGTGGTCCGCTGAGCCCGGGTGGCCTCGTCGTCGGACAGCTTGTCCCCGCGCAGCGTCCACAGCCCGAACAGGACGAAGGCCACACCGGCGAGGATGCCGAGTAGATGGGTGGGCAGCGCGGCGCCGAGGTAGTGGCCGACGGCGACGGAAATCAGGTGCACCGCCGTCGTCGCGACGGTGATCCCGCTCAGCACGACCCACCAGCGATGGCGTAGCGCGAACGTCATAGCCATCAGCTGTGACTTGTCACCCAATTCGGCGACGAAGATGACGGCGAAACTCAGGAACAACGCGGCGAGCACCCAGAACTCCTCGTTCGGGTGGCTGTGGTCAGGGGCGGTACAGATGCCTCCGGCCGACAACCACGAATGGTCTTACGGCCGAAGGTCTCGCCCACCGACACTGATGCCGGCCGGACAACCGGGCCCTGCGGTATGCACGCCAGGCCAGTATGTCGATTGTCCGATTGGGGGCTACTCCCCTTCGCTGGCGCCAACTCTACGGGCCGCTCCGCGGCGCGTGCAACTCTTGTCAGCCGAAAACCCAACAGCACCAATAAATTTGGGGAACCATGCAAGAAAGTTCGGGTACCCTCAAAGCCGGCTATGCGGCCAGTAGCATCGCCAGGATCGCGGTATCGGGGTGGCTGATCGGGTCGACGCCGACCCGGCTCACCATGCTGGTGATCGTCCCGTCGGATTCGGCCTCGACCCACGCGGCGCGGTGCTCCAGGCCTAAGTGTGGAATACCCGGCAGTAGCACGCAACCCGATGCGGCTCCGGAGCATTCCGGCAGCGACGGCATAGTCTCTGACGGCGGGTGCAGCATCAACAGTGCCGGTGGCTGCCTGTCAGCGAAATGTCCTGGCGGAACGGCGGATTCGCCCACCACGGTGCCTTCGGCGAGGACCAGGCCGACGGTACCTGGCTGCGGCCTGTCGGGCAGTTCCTCCCGAACGCCGAAAATGGTTGTGGTGGAAAGCAGCCCGGGCAGTGAGGCGACACGCACGGCGACCATCAGAAGTTGCGCCCACTCCTTCGTCGAGTTCGGCCAGCGACCGGATACGACAAAGCCCTTCAGGGCGCCAGAAGAGTGAAAGGGGGCGACTTCGACCGCACGCCCGGAACCATTTTCCATCTCGCCTCCGCGACACTCTCCGATGTCAGTGCGACACGACTGCGGGTCGGTTCGATTCAGGATGCGCCACATAGCGCGCGGCGGCAAGACGACACGGGTGCCAACCGGGAGCGGATTCGGCAGACGCCCGGTGCAGCCTGGGAAGGCTCAGAACAAGACGATGACGGCCAGGATGCCCAACAGGACGAGGGCGATGACGCCGGCGCGCAGGGCTGCCAGCATGTACGAGCGGTTACAGGTCGCAGAGGAGACATGCCAATGCGATGGCTGGGACGCGGACTGCGCCCGGACTGACTGGGATGCCATCAAACCATCCTGACCTGCATGTTCAACTACCGCCCCCAGTGAAGTTAGTCACAGACTCTCTTGTGAGCGCGATCATAACCCCTCATGTACCTCGAGGAAAATCGGCTCAACCACTGCACCCGAACCTCGTCGAATGTTTGCGGTTTGTTGATTGCGAAAGGGGGTATCCAAGATCACAGTTGGGCCCAAGGGTGTCGGCGTGTCGCGCGGCGCGTCGCGGCGCCGTTTCGGACGGTTAGCGAGGCAACCGATTTCGCTCGCCCGTTACCAAGTTGTTGATCAGGGCGCTCCGGGGCCGTCGGGTTATCCACAGGTACTGCCTGTCTCCGTGGCGAGATGGTGCGCTCAATGCCCATTCACCCGCACGGATGCCTGTGGATAAACCTGTGGAAACTGTGGATAGCCCAGTCATTGCTGCATGTTCCGGATCGTCGAAGATGCACTGCGTGCCACAACCCGTGCCCGGCGGCAGCACTCCGGACCCTGGTTGCGCTCGCTAGGCTGGTCCGCGTGATTCAGGTGTGCTCCCAGTGCGGGACACGGTGGAACGTGCGCGACCGCCAGCGGGGCTGGTGCCCGCGCTGCAATGGCGCCCTGATGGCGCCGGTCGACCCGCCGGATCCGCGCTGGAGCCCCGGTGCCACGACCCACCCGCCGACCAGACCACCCGGACCACAGCGGGGTGGACCGCGACTGCCGCAGGGTTTCCGCTGGATCGCGGTACGGCCCGGTCCACCGCCTCCGCCGCGTCGCCGTCGTCGTCCCCTCGGGCCGACGCCGCGCTACGCCTACATCCCACGGTGGGGGCTCGCCGACCATGTCGTGCCGGTGGCGCCGGGCGGCGACGACGCCGTCAAGAAGGGACCGGCGCCGGTCACCGTGCGCGCCGCGCTGCTCTCGGCGATCACCATCTTCGGCCTGGCGGCGGCCATCCACATCGTTCGCTACGCGCTGCTGTTGATCAACCGCACCTCGCTGCTGCCCCCTCTGGTCGCCGGCGCGGCGCTGTGGCTCGGCGTGTTGGCCAGCCTGGCCGCCGTCGTGGCGGTGATCCTGACCGGCGTTGTGACGACGTCCTGGTTGATCGCGCGCCGGGCCGCGGTCTACGAACACCTCGGGCGGGACGAACCGCGGCCGACGTGGGCCCTGTGGGCCGGGTGCCTGGTGCCGGTCGTCAACCTTGCGTGGGCGCCCGTGTACGTCATCGAACTCGCTCACGCGGAGCAGACGCATGCTCGGCTGCGCGGGCCGATCGCCGCGTGGTGGATCGCCTGGATCCTGTCGACAGCCGTGTCGATCTTCGGGATCGCCACGAGCTTCACCAATAAGCCGCAGGGGATCGCCGACAACACCGTGACGGTGATCGTCGCCTACCTGCTGGGCGCGGGAGTACTGGTCTTGCTCTGGCAGGTGTTCGATGCCTTCGTGCGCAAGCCCGTCGAACGGCCGCTGCACCGGTGGGTGGTGGTGGGCGACGACCAGCCCCAGGCGCAGCCTGTGCCGGTCGAGGCCGAATCGCCGTCAGCGGTTGAGCCGGACCAACAGGAACCGGCAGCATAGGCGTATGCACTCGGCCGGCGATCCGCATGACGGGCACCCCTTCGTGGTTGCCCACCGCGGCGCTTCGGCCGAGCGCCCCGAGCACACGCTGGCCGCCTACGAGCTCGCGCTGGTCGAAGGTGCCGACGGAGTCGAGTGCGATGTCCGGCTGACGCGCGACGGCCACCTGGTGTGTGTGCACGACCGCCGAGTGGACCGCACGTCGACGGGCACCGGCTTGGTCAGCGAGATGACGCTGGCCGAACTCAAACGGCTGGATTGGGGGGCGTGGCACAGCAGCGCGCAGTCCGACGATCCGCCGGCAGGCACGGGTCTGCTCACCCTCGACGAGCTCGTCCGCCTGGTCCTGGACTGGAACCGGCCGGTGAAGATGTTCATCGAGACCAAACACCCGGTGCGCTACGGCGGACTGGTGGAGAGCAAGGTGCTGGCCCTGTTGCATCGCTATGGCATCGCCGCACCGGCGTCGGCGGATCTCTCCCGTGCGGTGGTGATGTCGTTCTCGGCCGCGGCGGTGTGGCGGATCCGCCGCGCGGCGCCCCTGCTGCCGACTGTGCTGCTCGGCGAGACCTCGCGCTACCTGGGCGGCAGCGCTGCCACGACCGTCGGGGCGACGGCCGTGGGACCGTCGATTGCCACGCTGCGGGAGCATCCCGAACTCGTCGACCGGGCCGCCGCCCAGGGCCGCGCGATGTACTGCTGGACCATCGACCACTACGAGGACGTCGGCTACTGCCGCGATCTCGGGGTCGGCTGGATCGCCACGAACCATCCAGGACGGACCAAGGCCTGGCTGCAGAACCCGTTGGCCGTCCCCGGCGACTAGGGCTGCCCGTCGAGCACCTGCTGCGGGATCGCCGAATCGGTGCGCAGCGCTGCGAACAACTGATCGGCCGCATCGGAGTCCCACACCACCACCGAACCGGAGTCGCTTCCGGTGAACTCTCCGATCGGCACCGTGATCGCGGTGGTCGAGCCATGCAGCGCCCAGCCGAGCAGCGCCAGATCCCAGACGTGGTCGCCGGTGTCGACGGTCAGTGACCCGACGGCGGCGTGCGGTACCGAGTACCAGCGCCACGGATTGAACCACACCGCGACGCTGCTGGCCTTGTGCATCACCGCGGCCATGAACTCACGCTGGTGGACCATTCGGTCCAGATCGGCGCGTGGGGTCGCCCGCGATCGCACGTAGCCCAGTGCGTTGCGGCCATCGAGGGTCTGGCAGCCCGCGGGCACGTTGATCCCGGCCAGCGGATCATCGATCGGATCGGCCGGGCACACCTGGACACCACCGAGTGCGTCGACCACCACCGCGAAGCCGTCGAAACCCACTTCGGCGTAGTGGTCGAGGTGCAGGCCCGTCGCCTGTTCGACGGTCTGGGCCAGCAGCGGCGCACCGCCCTGGGCGAACGCGGCGTTGATCTTGTCCTTGCCGTGGCCGGGGATGTCCACATAGGAGTCGCGGGGGATCGAGACCATCGTCGTGGGGGCGTTGGAGCCGAGCGCCGGGATGTGCACCACCAGGATGGTGTCGGTCCGACCGTTGCCGAGATCGCCGCCGGTGGCCAGGTCGGCCTGCTGCTCGGGAGTCAGGCCGGCTCTGCTGTCGGAGCCGACGAGCAACCATGTGGTGCCCGCGCCCGCGGCGGGCCGGCCGGCATAGTCGAACACCGCGACGCGGCGCAGGCTGGAGTCGATCCAGACCGCGCCGCCGACGAGCCCGCCGGCCGCCAGTAGCAGCACGACGATCAATGTGACGTAAATCCTTCGCCCCCAGCGCTTTTTGTGTTTCGGCTGCGGAGGTGCGGCCGGCGGGGGAGCAGGTGGCCGTGCGGAGGGGGGCGGCGGGGGAAGTCGCCGAGGTGGCGGCTGCCTGCGTGGCGGCGGGGCCTGCCGTGGCGGTGGCGGTGGCGCCGGGGGTGGCCGCCGATTCGGGTCCCGCCGGAGCACCTGAGAGGGCTCATGCAGGGGCGGGCGACCCGGCGGCGGCGCTTGACGCGGTATCCGCTCAGTAGGCGGATCCGGCGCGGGGCGCCGCGGTGGCCAGTCCTCGCTCACCAGGTCAATTTACGTGCCTGGCTCACTTGAGCCAGCCAAGATGACCGGCGAGTGCGACGTAGCCGACGAACGCGACGGTGTCGATGACGCCGTGCGCGATCACCAGCGGCCACAACCGGCCGGTGCGGCACCAGGCATACCCGAAGACCACGCCCATCACGAGATTGCCCAACCCCGCGCCGAAGCCTTGATAGAGGTGATACGCCCCGCGCAGCACGCTGGAGGCCAGGATCGCCCGGTTCTGGCTCAGGCCGAGTTGTTTGAGCCGGGTGATCAGGTAGCCGACGACCACGACCTCTTCGGCGAAGCCGTTGGCGAACGCGGACAGGATCAGCACCGGGATGCGCCACCAGGTGTCGTGCAATGCCGCAGGCTCCACCTCGGCGTTCATTCCGAGCCAGCGGCCTGCCAGATACAGCAGCAGGCCGGGGATGCCGATCAGCGCGGACAGGCCGAGACCGCCCAGTACGTCCACACGCCAGCGCATCCGTCCCAACCCGAGCCGGGTGGGCGTGATGCCGCTGCGCCACAACAGATACAGGGCAAGGGTGCCCCAGGCCACCAGCTGGGCGACCGACGCCAGGTTGAGGCCGAGGTTGATCAGGTCATAGCGGGACAGATTGGGGTTCAACCGAACTCGGTGACCGGCGAGCCCGGAGAGCACCGCGTCGACCAATTGCAGTGTCGCGATGACGGCGCTGACGCCGAAGGTGACGGCGAGCATGACGCCGACTTCGATGCGAAGGCCCCGCCGGTCGGTGGCGAGGAACTCGTCGCGGGTAGTGCTCACCCCGCCACCGTAATAGCCCTACATCCGGCGTGCGCGCAGCCCGTTGACGAACGGGCAACCCATCAGTAGCCGGATGGCTCGGCCCAGGCCGGGCACGTCCTGCACCGGCTGGCCGAACGGGAGCCGGACGTCGTGGTCACCGTCGGTGCCTTCGACGCGCAGCCGTACGCCGTAGCGGTCCAGACCCAGCGGGCGAACCCGGCCACGCCGCAGCGGAGCGGGCAGCTTGCCGGCCAGTCGCGCGAGCACTTCGGGGTGATCGCTGTCGAGATGGCGCAGCCAGGCCGACTCGAACTCGCAGAACGGGTCCGGCTGGGCGGCCATCAGATCGTGCAGCCCGACGGTCTCGGCCCCGGCGGCGTCGGCGACAACCACGGACTCGACCTCCAGCAGGAGCAGGACCTGGCCCGACCCGATGTCCAGCAGTGCGGGGTTGGGGTGGTCGGTGGCGATCATGTCGACCATGGCGCGCACGGCGTGTTCGGGCACGGTTTGCACCCGGCCGCGGATCCACACCAGGGATCGCACGGGTTCGCGCAATGGCAACGGGGCGAAGTCGGTGAGCTCCAGGACCGCTGCGACACCATCCGTGCCGGCCGTGCGGGCGCGGACGGCCAGCGCGGATTGGATCGGAAGGCTCACCGCGCACGAGCCACCGGGCAGCAGGTGATGAATGGGCGTGGTAGCCGGGGCGACATCGTCGGCGACCAGCATCGCTCCGGCAGCGCGAGCACAAGCGCTGCGGACACGTTCGGCGGTGGACGGCGTAGTGAGCGTCGTTGAGGTCATCGCGCACCTTCCAGTTAGTGAGGTAAGCCTAAGTTAACTATCGACGCCAGGCCGCGCAAGGCTTTCGTCGACGATTGACCCGATAGGGTTGGACCGTGGCCCGCATCGCCTACCTCGGTCCCGAGGGCACGTTCACCGAAGCGGCACTTCTCAAGATGTGCGCTGCCGGCGTGGTCCCTGGCGGCGGTGAGGCGCAACCGGCGCCGACGGACAGCACCCCCGCGGCCTTGGCGGCCGTGCGGGACGGCGCAGCTGATTTCGCGTGCGTACCGATCGAGAACTCCATCGAGGGCAGCGTGCTGCCCACCCTGGACAGCCTGGCCTCCGGTTCGCCGCTGCAGGTCTACGCCGAGCTGACGCTGGATGTCGCCTTCAGCATCGTCGTGCGCGACGGCACCGCGAAGGACTCGGTCCGCACCGTCGCGGCATTTCCGATCGCCGCCGCGCAGGTCCGCCGTTGGCTAGCCGACCATCTGCCGGAAGCCGTTCTGGTGCCGGCCAATTCGAATGCCGCGGCCGCCCAAGAGGTGGCGGCCGGTCGCGCCGACGCGGGTGTCAGCACGGCGCTGGCCGCACAGCGCTACGGCCTGTCCAGTCTGGCCGACGGGATCGTCGACGAGCCGAATGCCAGGACACGATTCGTCCTCGTCGGGCGCCCGGGCACACCCCCCGCGCGCACGGGAGCCGATCGAACCTCGGTGGTGCTGCGGATCGCCAACACACCCGGTGCACTGGTGTCGGCGATGACGGAATTCGGCATCCGTGATATCGACCTGACTCGCATCGAATCCCGGCCTACCCGAACTGAACTCGGTACCTACGTCTTCTTCCTGGACTGCGTCGGCCACATTGACGACAGTGCGGTCGCCGAGGCGCTCAAGGCCTTGCACCGGCGCTGCGCCGACGTTCGCTATCTCGGCTCGTGGCCGACGGAATCGGCGGTAGGCGCCACACCGCCGCAACTGGACGAGGCCGACCGGTGGCTGGCCCGACTTCGTGAGGGCAACCCGACATGAGCGGACGGCTGATCCTGCTGCGGCACGGGCAATCGCACGGCAATGTCGAGCGCCGCCTCGACACCCGTCCCCCCGGGGCCGACCTCACCGACCTCGGCCGCGAGCAGGCGCGCGATTTCGCCCTGGCCCGCAGCCATCCGACGGGACTGCTGGTGCATTCGATCGCCCGGCGGGCCGCCCAGACCGCGGCCGAGATCGGCACCCAATTGCGGCTGTCCGCCGAGGAATTCGGCGGTATCCACGAGGTGCAGGCCGGCGAACTCGAGAACCGCAACGACGAGGACGCGATCGCGGAGTTCAATGCGATCTACCAGCGGTGGCACCAGGGTGAGCTCGAGGTCCCGATGCCGGGCGGCGAAAGCGCCAGCGAGGTCCTGGATCGCTACCTTCCGGTGCTCACCGACTTGCGACTGCGGTATCTGGACGACCACGCCTGGACCGAGGACATCCTCGTGGTCAGCCACGGCGCGGCAATCCGGTTGGTGGCGGCCACGCTGGCCGGTGTGGAGAGCAGTTTCGTGCTCGACCACCACCTGGCCAACGCCGAGTCGGTGGTCTTGGCGCCGATCACCGACGGCCGCTGGAGCTGCGTGCAGTGGGGGGCGCTGAGCCCGCCGTTCTATCCCGAGCCCGACGTGCATCCGGTGGAGGATGCGCTGGAATCTGTCGACCCCATGGGCTGACAGGAATTACACAGCCAACCGGTCCGTTGTTTGCTGAAAGCAGGCACATCCGACCGTGTCGCAATCTATGACCAAAGTATGAAAAACCAGTTCGGGAGTCGCGCAGCCATCCTCGGTGCACTCGGCGCGATGCAGCGCGTGGCGGATCAGCGTACCGTGGCAATGTCCCAGGCCAGCGGTGCATTCTCGGCAGCTTCGTACCATGCTTCGTTCTTAACATCGAGGCCCGCCGAAGCGCCGTTGCCACGCGGGGTCGGAGCAAGCTATTTTCGCCTGTAGCAAAAGTTGCTATGCAATTGCTGATGAGGTGAGATATCTTGAGTGTCCTCGGCCCTTCGGGGGTGGGCTGGTTAATCTGCCGGACCAGCCAGCGATGCATCTAGTAATCCCGGCATGAAAAGTAAGGACTCATCATGATGTCAGGTCGTTTGACTCGGCAGATTGCGCTTTTTGCTGGCGGGCTCGCGATCGTCGGCATGGGCACGCTGACCGCCTGCGGTAAGGACAAGAACAAGGCGCCGGAGAGCACCACGCCGACCACGACGACGAGCGCTCCCGCGCCGTCGCCCACGGAGAAGGCTGTGTCGCCTGGTGGCCCCAACTCCTTCACGCCCACCGTCAAGGCCCCGCCGGCGCCGACCGCGCTGCCCGGCAACGTCATCACCGGCGGCAACTGAGCCGTTCGGTCCGCAAGCGTCCACAGCGACCCTCCGCCGACAGTGATCGGGGCACACCGCCTTCGCGCGCTGTCTGTGGTGGGGCTGCTGGGGGTGCTGACCGCAGCCGCCGTACTGGTCGCTGATCTCCACCGCTCTTCGGCACCCGCCGAAGACGGGGTGATCAGCGGCCCGTACGCGTCTCTTCTCGCCAGCTCGGTCGACCTCGGTCCGGCACACACCGACCGCGTTCAACTGACCGCCGCGCTGCGCGACGATTCACGCCCAGACCTTCTGATGGGATGGGCTGTCCGACAAAACCTTTCGGTGCGCTGGCGCCCCGGAGACAGCTGGGCGATCCTGGAGGGCGCACCCGCCGCGGTGTCCGGCGCCTTCGATGTCGACGTCCACGACTACCGGGGCAAGCGCGGCCAGGTGTTCTACGCCTCGCCCCAGCAGCCGTCGGTTCCGCAATCGCTCAGCGTGGAGGTGGCCGGGCTCGGCCGCATCCTCGGCTACACGCCGCACCGCGAGTCGAAGGTCTGGATGCTTCCACTCGAGGTCCCCGACCAAGGCCTGAATCCCAGCGCCCTGCTGCGCACCTACAACGCAATGCCGTTGCACGAGAAGGGTTATACCGGCAAGGGCACGACCGTCGTCGTGTTCGCCTTCGACGGCTTCGACCAAGCCGACCTCGATACCTTCGCGACCAGTTTCAACCTGCCGAAATTCACCCCCGACGTCGTTGGCGGCATGCCGCCGGCCCGCCGCGGCGAGGCGACCATGGACCTCGAGGCGGTCCACGCGATCGCCCCCGACGCCAAGAAGGTATTGGTCAACGCGCGCTCCACCGTAGAGGGTGACGGGTCGTACGAGAAGATCGCGAAGTTGATGGAGGACACCGAACGGAGTTATCCGGGTGCGGTGTGGAGTTTTTCCATCGGCTGGGGTTGCGACAAGCTCATCACCGCCGCCGATCTGGTGCCGGTGCGCACTGCGCTGTCTGCCGCGCACCGCTCGGGCACGACGGCGTTCGACGCCAGCGGTGATTTGGCCGGTCTCGATTGCAAGGGCGGTGACGAATGGTCGTCGCCGCCGAGCGACAACGATGTCGGGCTCGACGCGGTGGCCTCGATGCCGGAGATGACCGACGTGGGCGGCACGACGGTGTCGACGGACGCCAACGGGGTTTGGCTGGCCGAACAGTCGTGGTTTGATCCGCCGCTGTCCCAGGGCACCGGCGGTGGGGTGTCGGCGCTCTTCGAGCGTCCGGATTGGCAGCGGGAACTCAACGTTCAGGGCGGTGCCGGCAAGCGGCTCACCCCGGATATCTCGGCCGTCGCCGATCCGTTCACGGGTGTGCAGATCGTCTTCAATCAACAGCTGATCATCGGCGGGGGCACATCGCTGGCGGCGCCCATCTGGGCCGGACTGACCGCACTGATGAACCAATACGTGGTCGATAAGGGCGGCTCGCTGATCGGCGATATCAACCCGATTCTCTACACCATCGCCGAAGGCACACCGCTGCCCGCATTTCGCGACGTCGTCCTCGGCGGCAATGCCGTGGCCAATGCCGGTCCGGGCTATGACCTGGTCACCGGCCTGGGGACGCCCAATGTGGAAAACCTGGCGCAGAATATTCTTGTGACCCAGAAAGTGGTCGACCGATGACCTCGCCTGACGACGAAGTGCCAATGATGGAGTGCGGGGTCTGCCAGATCGACGTCCCGGCCGGAGCGTTTTGCGGGTACTGCGGCGGCCACCTCGCATCGGAAGCCAAGCCAGGCCCGCGCTGGCTGCGCAAGTTGCGCGGCGACACCTTCGGCGCGTCACCGGGGGAGAGCGTGCTGCGGCCCGCGATCGCCAGCTCGCTGTTCCCCCATCTGCCGCCGGGTTCACGTACCCCGTTCCGGGTGGGGCTCGCGCTGGTGCTCGTCGGCCTCGTGCTGTTCTCTGTCGTCAAGATGCCTGCCGCGCTGATCACCGTCGCCGCCCTGGGCCTGCCGCTGCTGTTCGTCCTCTACCTCAGTGAGTCAGCCGTATACCGCGACTTGTCGGTCTGGTCGGTTGTGCTCGCAGGCACCCTGGGTGCGGCCCTCGGTGTCGGCTGGGTACTGCTGACCGGCCAGATGGTCGCTCGCGCTTACGGCGTTCCGATGGCCGCCGGTCTGGCGATCCACCACCTGATGCGTGAGGGAATCATGATCCCCGCCGGTGGCATGGTCCTGATGCTGGTGCCCACGGTCCTAGTGCGCCTGCTGCGGCCCAAGTCTCGAGAGTCGTTGGACGGCTTCGTGATCGGCGCGCTGGCAGCACTGATGTTCGCCGCGGGCGCGACGCTGACCCGGCTGGCGCCGCAGTTCGCAACCGGCCTGTTGGCACACAACCGCCCCTTCCTCAGCCTGCTCGTCGAGGCCATTCTCTGCGGTGTGACGATCCCGCTGACTGCCGCGGTGGCAGGCGGCATGGTCGGCGTCGCGTTGTGGTTCAAGGGGCAGACGTCCAACCCGCATGAGCATCCCGGCCGGATTCGCGCTGTGCTGTTCGTGCTGGCGATCGTGGTGGTACTGATCCACACCGGCGTTGCCATCACCGACATCATGGGGATGCCGCAACTGCGCATGCTCACGGTCCACGTCGTCATGACAGTGGTCGTGCTGGTGCTTCTGCGCATCGCCCTGCAACTCGCGCTGATGCACGAGGCGCCCGATCCGATCGAGCAGGACGAGCCGCTGCTGTGCCTCCACTGCCACCATGTGGTGCCGGATATGGCTTTCTGCCCGGCCTGCGGCGTGGCCACGCGGGCGTCGTCCCGCGCGTCGCGCAACGCGCGGCGTGAAGCGCGACCGGTGCGGGTCGCCGCGGAGGGGTCGTGACCGAACCCTCCGCTGCTCCCGCAGAGGAGCAGTTCCCGGGATACGCGCTGCCGCCGGGAAACTACGTTGTCGCCGAGGGTCGTCGACGCGTCCGGTTCAGTCGCACCGTCGGCGTGTGGGTGGCGGGGATCGTCGTCGTGGCACTGACGCTGGTCGGCGTGTCACTGATGGTGACCAAGAAGGTGCCGCGCTACATGTGCCCGCCGGAATGCGGCGCCCCGCCGATGGGCACGCCGGTCACCGGGCTGCCCCGGTTCACCGCGCCCGACGGGTCTTTCTCGGTGTCCTACCCGGCGCCCGGCTCGGCCTACGAGGTCGAGACCAAGGGCAACGGGGTCACTGCGAAGTTCACCGGCGGGGATACCGGTGTCCTGCAACTGTTCTCGGAGCCGGCCAACGGTCGAAGTGCGCAGACCATCGCCAGGGATCTGTTGAAGCAGAAGTTTCCGGACGCCAAGATCGCCTACGAGATACCCAACGCGATGGTCGGCTACCAGCCCGGGTATGGGGAGGTGGCTGATTCGTGGCCACAGGGCACCAGCAACAGCTATATCCGAATTCGTACGGTGCTGCTGGTTTCGGTGAAAAACGACTTAGCGCTGGTGGCCGGCGCGGTCGGCCCCTACCATGCGTTCGGGCCGGATTTCGGTCCCGGCCTGCCGTCGGGTGCCAACGTGCAGATCGCCCAGGATATGGGCAAGTACGTCAACAGCTTCACGTGGAACGGCGACCCCGCACGCTGAAAGTAATTCAGCCCCAGCCTAATTCGTGCAAGCGATCGTCGTCGATGCCGAAATGGTGGGCAATCTCGTGGATTACCGTGATCGCGACTTCCTCGACCACATCGGCTTCGGCATCGCACATGTCCAGCAACGGTTCCCGATAGATCGTGACGGTGTCGGGAAGTGATCCGGCGTAGCTGGAGTCACGCTCGGTGAGCGCGACACCCTCGTAAAGTCCAAGAAGGTCGGGGTCCTCGGGGTTGTGATCCTCGACCAGGATCACGACGTTGTCGATCGCCTTGGCGAGTCCGGGCGGTATCAGATCCAGTGCGTCGCCGACCAATTCCTCGAACCGCCGGGGGTTCATCCGTACGGGCACTAAGCCGGGGGAGGAACGGCGTCGGCCGGTCCGGGCGGCGGGCCCGCGGGGGGCGGGGCTGCGGGGAGGGGCGCGTCGGCAGGAGGCGGGCCATCCATCGGGGGCGCGTCGACGGGCGGTTGCCCCGGCTGTGCGGGCACGAACTCTCCGTTGAGAACATTGCCCTCGGGCGGGGCGCCCGCGGTGCTGCTGGGGGCCGCGGTCGAGGTGGGCGCTTGCGTCTGCTGCGTCGATTGCTGCGGCAGGTGCTGGGTCTGGGACGACTGCGTGGACTGACCGGACTGACTGCTGTCACTCGTCGACGGCGAGTACTGCGTTGCCGGGGCAGAGGGCAGGAGCGGGATCGACGGCAGGTTCAGCCGCTCCTGCGGAATGTCCGGCGGCGGGATCGGCGGCATCCCGTTGATCAGCAGCGCGCCCTTTGCGGGGTTGATCAACGTCGCCCAGCCGCCGTTGCCCAGGGTGGCGCCAATGCTGCAGGCCACCTGGTGGCTGCCCGCGGCCCAGCTCGGCAGGGAGATCGTGCTGTAGATCAGCGTCAGCGTGGTGGAGCGCAGCTGCAGGGGCGCCAGATAGGCGTCGGTCATCCGGGTGCAGGCGTCCTTGATGAACGCATCCTGGTCGGCATCGGACGGCAGGGCACCGGAGAACTTTTCGGCCAGGTTCACCGCACCGGTGACCTCCATGGCGTGCGGTGCGCCGCAGTCGACGGGGATATCGGTCGGCTGGCTGGTGGGTGGGTCGATGCCGAGGCAGGTGCCGGCCGGCCAGACCTTGGACTGGTCGACCTCGGCCACCCGGCCCTTGATTACCGTCTGCTGGCCGTCGGTTCCCGGTAGCTGTAGGCCGCACAGCATCCGCCGCTCACCGTTCTGTTTCCAGGCCTTGTCGCCGGACCACAGCATGCTGATCGTGAACTTGCTGTTGGGATCGAACTTGTCGCCGAGGTAGCGCTCAACGGCGGGCTGGCACTGTTCGAGGCTGATCTGCTGGATGCGTGCGGCCGTCGGCGGCGGGGCGTCGGGTCCGTATTCGGTACCCGGGTAGGTCCGCATATCGACCGATTCGGCAACCTCGAAACGATGGTCGTTCTTGCAGTCGACGATGGTGGCCGAGTCGGGATCCTTGCCCGGCCAGTTCAGGCAGCTGCCGGCCTTCGCGTTGGCGAATGCCGCGGTGCCCTTGGCGCCCGACAGCGGGTCGGAGCCGGCATAACCGGCCAGCCGGCTGTTGAACCCGATCGGCAGGGCGGTCGCGACGCCGGCGATCAGCAGCGCACCCAGTGCGGTCAGCAGCAGTGCCCGGCGAGTCGAGGCGGCCTGAAAAGTGCCCAGAAAGCCGCGCCGCGGCGCGCCCGGTTCGGGCAGCTCGGGCGTCGCGTCCTCGCGCTCGGATAACTGCAACATCGCCTCCATTGTGGCAGTCGCGCGCAGCCGTGTGACAAGTGAGGCAGTTGTACTGTTATGGGGTTGTGCTGTGCGTTCGGCCGGAGGGGCCGACGCGGCGGCCGATGGCAATAGCTAGGGTTGCGGGCGTGATCGACCTGAAACTGCTGCGCGACGACCCCGATGCGGTACGGCGGTCCCAGCTCAGCCGTGGTGAGGACCCGGGCCTCGTCGACGCCCTCCTGGATGCTGACACCGCGCGCCGGGCGGCGATATCGACCGCCGACTCACTGCGGGCCGAGCAGAAGGCAGCCAGTAAGAAGGTCGGTTCGGCGTCCCCGGATGAGCGGCCCGCGCTGCTCGAACAGGCTAAAGAGCTCGCGGCCCGGGTCAAGGTGGCCGAATCGGAGCAAGCGCAGGCCGAGTCGGCCTTCGCGAGCGCGCACATGGGCATTCAGAACGTCATCATCTCCGGCGTTCCGGCCGGCGGCGAGGACGATTTCGTGGTGCTCGACGTGGTGGGCCAGCCGCGGGAGATCGAGAATCCGAAGGATCACCTCGAACTCGGCGAGGCGCTCGGGCTCATCGACATGGAACGCGGCGCGAAGGTGTCCGGCTCGCGGTTCTACTTCCTGACCGGCCGGGGGGCCCTGCTGCAGCTCGGTCTGCTGCAGCTGGCGGTCCGGCTGGCGACCGACAACGGCTTCACCCTGATGATCCCCCCGGTGCTGGTGCGCCCCGAGGTGATGGCCGGCACCGGCTTCCTCGGTGCCCACGCCGACGAGATCTACCACCTCGCGGACGACGATCTGTACCTGGTCGGCACGTCGGAGGTGCCGCTGGCCGGGTATCACTCCGACGAGATCCTCGACCTGTCGGACGGTCCGCGGCGCTACGCCGGATGGTCCTCGTGCTTCCGGCGCGAGGCCGGCAGCTACGGCAAGGACACCCGCGGCATCATCCGGGTGCACCAGTTCGACAAGGTGGAGGGCTTCGTCTACTGCCGTCCCGAGGACGCCGAGGCCGAACACCAGCGGCTGCTGGGCTGGCAGCGCCAGATGCTCGAGCTCATCGACGTGCCCTACCGCGTGATCGACGTGGCCGCCGGGGATCTCGGGTCGTCGGCGGCACGCAAATTCGACTGTGAGGCTTGGGTTCCCACTCAGCGGACCTACCGTGAGCTGACCTCGACGTCGAATTGCACGACGTTCCAGGCCCGCCGGCTGGCCACCCGCTACCGCGACGAGAACGGCAAGCCGCAGATCGCGGCGACGCTCAACGGCACGCTGGCCACCACCCGGTGGCTGGTCGCGATCCTGGAAAACCATCAACAGCCAGACGGCAGCGTGCGTGTTCCCGCCGCCCTGGTGCCTTACGTTGGGACGGAGGTCCTGCAACCGTGATCGAACTCGACCTTGATGAGGTCCGCGGCTGGTTCGGCTTCGGCGTCGCCGGCAACTTCGCCGGCCACCTCGAACAGGCCGGTGAGGCAGTCGATTTCGTCAACGTTGCCAGCGAGGGCGTGGCGCCCAAGGGGATCTTCCCCTGGTACGCACCCGGTCACGACAGCTTTCTGGGGGAGTTCCCGCTCTCGCACGACGCACTGATGGTGCCCGAGGCCATCGAGGCCGACGGCCCACTCAACCTGCAGATCGAGCCCGAGGTGGGGTTGGCCTGCGACGTGGTGTGGGAAGGCGACACGGTCGTCACGCTGCGGCCGTTCGCGCTCGGCGCCTTCAACGACTGCTCGATCCGCCGGCCCAACGCAGCCAAGATCAGCCACAAGAAGAACTGGGGGCGAGCGTCCAAAGGCGTTGCGCACCAATTCTTCGACATCAGCGACCTCACCCCGGACGGGCCGACCACGACTCTGCGGCTGCTGTGCCATCTGCGCACCGCCGACGGCGTGCACCACGAGTACGGGGTGGACAGCCCACTGCTGGGCTACTCCTATTACGGCGAGGTGTTGCTGGACTGGATCGTCGAACGGCTCGCCAACCAAAAGGGCTCGCCTGATACACCTTTGGAGGATGTCGGCGCGCTGATGGTGGCGTCCGGCCGGCCGCAGAAGGTGCTCATCGGCATCGGCGCGACGCGTTACACCGAGCTGGGGGAGTCGACGTATCTGCAGCCGGGCGACGAGGGCATCGTGCGGGTCTACGACACCGACAGCGACGCGGCATCCGAACTGCGCCAACTGGTCTGGTCGCCCTAGCTGGCGTCCGCCCAAACCAACAAACGGGCGTGCTCTCGCTATTGCGTGGTCTCGGATGTGCGGTTGGGGATCCGGCTGCTGGGATTTTGTTGAAATCCGCAACGCCAAAACTTACTACCAAGTAAGTTACTTCTCCGTAAGGCTACTACAGAGTAAGGGAGAAGAAATGCAGGTGTTGCTACGTTCGAAGATCTCCGCGGGTATCGCAATGGTGGGTGCGAGTGCCATCGTCGCGTCGCCGGTATCCGTGATGCCGTCTGATCTGCATGTACCCGCGATTCACGTGTCGACCCTTGCGACGGCACTGGCGTCGTCGTCGCAGAGCCTTCCCAGCTGGGCGCAAGTCCTCGAGACCTCATTCAGCAACATCGCAGCGATCGGCACGCAGGTGCAGGGGGATCCAGATCCGATCCTGCAACAGGTGATCACGAACTGGCTCGCCTACGCCGCCACGACCTCGACGGCGCTCGGCGGCGCGTTCGGCGGCCTCGTCGCGGGCGTGACCGCGCTGCCCGAGGCGTTCCTTACCGCCGGCCAGCAATTGGTGGCGGGGCAGTTCAACGATGCCGTGCAAACGCTGTTCCAAGCCGCGCTCGGGCCGATCCTGGCGCCGGCCATCAGCTTGCTTCCCGTGTTCGACATTCCCGGCAAGATAGCGCAGAACATCGCGAATGTGGTCCAGGCGCTGCCTAACATCCTTCTGCCCGTGGGTCTTTCCGCCATCTCACCGGTGGCCGGCGTCGTCTACGCCTTCGGTGCGACCGGACAGCTGGTTGTCGATGCACTCAATGTCGGGGATGTGACGGCAGCAATTCGGACGCTGATCAGCATGCCCGCCGCACTGACCGATGCCTTCCTCAACGGAGTCGAGTCGCAGGGCACCGTGGGGATCCTCAGCCCCTATTCGGGTAGCGCGTTCGGGTCGGGTCTCATTGCCGGGCTGCTTGCCGCGCGCGACACGATCGCTCAGGCACTGGGTGCGCCGGTACCGCCTACGGCGGCGGCCGTGGCCGCGCGGTCGACGGCCCCATCCGCCGAGGTTGCGAGCCCGTCGAAGGAGACCTCGACCGAAGGCTCGGCCACTACCGACTCGGCTCCGGGCACGGGGACATCACCCAAGAGAACAGTGACCACCGATGGCAACAAGGCGGTTCCCGGAGTGACCACCAGCTCGACGGCAGCCGCCGGTACAGGGTCCGAGACCGGATCCGGGGCCGGAGGTACGGTGGGCGGCCCGCGGGGCGAGGGGGCCAAGAAGGGCCTAGCCGGTAGCGGCCGGAATGCAGGTAGCTCCGCGAAGGCCGGGTCGCACAGCGGCGCCGAGTAACTCCAGAGTCCGCACCTCGCAGCCCCGCAGACCAATGCGGGGCTGCTAGGTGCGGGCCTTCACGTGCAGTTGTACCCCAGCAGCTCATCGAGCACTGTCAAGAACTCTCGCGGTTTGACCGGGGTGAACGCCGGACTCGGGTTGGTACCAGGCACATCGAGGGTGACCAGCGTCGACTTGATCGGCCGGTAGATGTCCAGCGGCAGCCAGCGGCGCAAATCCGAACTGCCCCAGAGCCGGAAGCGCTGCAGCCATAGTCCCAGCGGTTCAGCTTTGTAACCTTTGATCGCTTGGAGCGGGATCACCTTGGCAGTGCCCGACGGAAAGTGGTAGCGCCGCAACGTCAGTGCGAACCGGTCCAGTTGAACCAGGCCGTCGTCGTAGTATTGCCGCGGTGGCGCGCTCATTGCCGGGAACACCGCAATTCGTGCCCATTGGTCGTCAGGCAGCGGCCGTTCTCCAGGTTCCACTGCCAGCCATGAAGGTTGCATGTGAGCGTCGAACCTTCCACCACACCGAATTTCGACAGATCCGCCTTCAGGTGCGGGCAGCGGCGCTGGACCGTCCAGCCGTCCAGCACCACGTCGCTGGTGTCATCGTGCGCCTCGGCGAACCAGCCGTCGGCATAGGTGATCCGTTCGTCGGTCAGGCACTTGAAGAAGGTGTACAGATACTCGTTGTACCCGCCGACCCGCCACGCCCGGAACCGGGTGGACAGGAAGATGGTGTTGACCCAGTCCGGCTCGTCGTCGCGCAGCACCGTGCGCACCAGCTCCGGCGCGATCTCGAACCCGTAGCGGAATTTCTCGTCCGCAATTGGTTCGCGCACAGCACGTTTCGGAAAGTCGAGCACGATGGTCTCCGAGCCCAGCCGCAGCTCCACCGCATAGCCGATGCCGTCGCAGATCTGATCGCTCTGCAGCATGATCGGCTCGAACTTTGCCCGCAACGGCTCCAGTAACGACTCCCCGGCTGCCGGTGCCCACCCGGCCTTCTCGGCGGCCAGCACCGGCGCCATCCGCTCGGCATAGTCGGCGATGTAATCGGCCTTGCCGGTGGTGAAGATCGCCTCGACGTCGGCGGTGGGCAGCGGATGAGTCAGCGAATCAAGCTGTGTGCCAGTGAATTCAGCCACCGACCCGGGGATCATCAGCAGGCCGCCGTCGTTGCCGTTGCGCCGCATCTGCTCCAGGAAAACCATCTGGTCGGGGAAGATGTTGGCGGGGTCGCCGTTGTCGTCGTTGAGGGCGCGCAGCGCGGGATCCAGGAAGCACGGCGGTCCGGCCGACGGGATCACCCACGTCGCACCGACATCCGAGATGAACTGCCGGCAGCGGTCCATACCGCGCTGGCGCTTCTGGGTGCCGAAGGATTCTTTGGCCCGGGCGGGCATGTCGTAGACCATCGGGTACCAGATCGCGCCGGAGTACTGCAGCATGTGCACGTCGATGTGACCGAATGCGTCGGCCAGCACGTCCACCGCCAGCGGCCGCGAGTCGTTCATGTTGAACACCGTGGTGGTGCCGTCGGAGACGATCAGCCCGGAGTCCCCGATGGGCCCGTCGGCCGGAGCCCGCAGCGCGACGATCATCACGTCCAGCTCGCCCTTGGGTCCGCTGATTCGATGCTTGACGGAGTCGGCCGTCTCGTAGAAGCGGTGAAAGCCCACCTTCTCCAGTTCGCGTCTCAGGTCGGGTACCGGAAAGTCCGGCAGCAGGACCACAGCGTCCTTGTTGACGTGCTCGGCGAGCAGCTTCGGGTCGAAGTGGTCCTTGTGCAGATGTGAGACGTAGAGATAGTCGCAGTCGCCGATGGCGGCCCAGTCCAGTCCGCTGTTGTCGGGGAAGACGAACCACGAAGCGAAGTAAGCGGGGTTCAGCCACGGGTCACACAGGATGCTTCCCGCTTGGGTGTCGATCCGAAAACCGGCGTGGCCGATGCTGGTGACCTGCACAAATCCCCTTTCCAGTGGTCGCTGCACCCGCCATGAGCTTAGCGGTCCGTGCACACCCCACATTGTCAGCGGGCTAGGCTGACCGAGTGGAACCGGTATACGGGACTGTCATCCAGCTCGCCCGCCTGGCCTGGCGGGTGCAGGGACTGAAGTTCACGGTGACCGGAATCGAGAACCTGCCCGCCACGGGTGGGGCGGTCATCGCCATCAACCACACCAGCTATTTCGACTTCACCTTCGCCGGCCTGCCCGCGTACCTGCAGGGCCGCGGCCGCAAGGTGCGGTTCATGGCCAAGCAAGAGGTCTTCGACGCCAAGATCACCGGGCCCATCATGCGCAGCCTGCGGCACATCCCGGTGGACCGGGACAGTGGCGCCGCCTCCTTCGACGCGGCCTGCCTGGCGCTGAAGGCCGGCGAGCTGGTGGGGGTCTATCCGGAGGCGACGATCAGTCGCAGCTTCGAACTCAAGGGTTTCAAGTCGGGCGCGGCACGGATGGCGATCGCCGCCGACGTGCCGATCATTCCGCACATCGTGTGGGGCGCCCAGCGCATCTGGACCAAGGGCCACCCGCGCAAGATGTGGCGGCCCAAGGTACCGATCACGATCGCGGTGGGCGAGCCCATCGCGCCGACGCTGCCGGCCAATGAGCTCACTGCACTGCTGCACTCGAGAATGCAACACCTCCTCGAACGCGTACAGGACAGTTATGGCCATCCGGCCGGCGAATTCTGGGTGCCGCACCGGCTCGGCGGTGGGGCGCCGACTCTGGCGGAAGCCTCCGAAATGGAAGCAGTCGAAGCCGCGGAAAAGGCGGCCAAACGAGCGCAGCGCGGTGATCCGCCAGGGCCAGCGGGGTAGCACTCATGGAACCCGTTTTCCGCACCCTGGAGATCGCCGCCTCGATGGCGGTCAGGGCGGCGGGAACCAAGATCACCTTCGAGGGCCTGGAGAACATTCCCGTGCGCGGTGGTGCCGTGGTCGCGATCAATCACACCAGCTACGTCGACTTCCTGCCTGCGGCGCTGGGTACCCGTCGGCGCAAGCGCCGGGTCCGATTCATGATCAAGGCCGAAATGCAGGACGTACGGGTAGTGAACTTTCTGATCAAACACACGGGAACGATCCCGGTAAACCGGCGGGCGGGTGCCGACGCGTATGCCGAGGCGGTTCGTCAGCTACGCGCTGGTGAGCTCGTCGGCGTCTACCCCGAGGCCACGATCAGCCGGGCCTTCGTCCTCAAGGAGTTCAAGAGCGGAGCCGCGCGGATGGCGCTGGAGGCGCGGGCGCCGATCGTTCCCTGCATCGTGTGGGGAGCCCACCGGGTGTGGACGAAGGATCATCCGAAGCAGTTGGGCCGCACAAAGATTCCGTTCACCGTGCGGTTCGGCCGACCGCTGCTGCCGCATGGGACGGCGGCCGAGCTCGAAAACGCACTCAGGGACCAGATGAGCACCATCCTGCGGGAGGTGCAGCTGGCCTATCCGCATCCGGCTGCCGAGTATTGGGTGCCCGAGGTTCTCGGCGGCGGCGCTCCGAGCCTGGCCGAGGCCAAGAGCCTCGACGAGGCTGAGCTGGCCGAACGTGCGCGTCGCGCAAGGGATCACCACTGATGTTGCCCGCACTGATCGCCACCGACGTGGACGGCACATTGCTCGACGACGACGAGCGCGTCACGCCGCGCACCCGCCAGGCGGTCCGGGCGGCGGTGGCCTCCGGTGTTCAGTTCGTGTTGGCGACGGGCCGCCCGCCGCGGTGGGTGCCGCCGGTCGTCGAGGCGCTGGGTTTCGCCCCGATGGCGGTGTGCGCCAACGGCGCCGTGATCTACGACCCCGACCAGGACCGGATCATCTCCGCGCGCACCTTGGCCGTCGACGTGCTCACCGAGCTCGCCGAGATCGCCAGCCGGGCGATTCCGGGGGTGGGTTTGGCCGTCGAGCGGGTCGGCCGCAGCGCGCACGACTCGGCGACGCCACAGTTCGTCAGCTCGCCCGGCTATGAGCACGCCTGGCTCAACCCGGACAACACCGAGGTCTCGATCGAGGATCTGCTGAGCGCGCCGGCGGTGAAGCTGCTGATCCGCAAGGCTGGTGCCCGTAGTTCGGATATGGCAGCCGAGCTTGCCAAACACATTGGGCTGCAAGGCGATATCACCTACTCCACGAACAACGGCCTGATCGAGATCAATCCCCTCGGAACCAGCAAGGCGACGGGCGTCGAGGAGGTCGCGCGGCCGTTTGGCATCACCGCCGAGGATGTGGTCGCGTTCGGGGACATGCCCAACGACGTGCCGATGCTGCGCTGGGCGGGCCACGGCGTCGCGATGGGCAATGCCCACGCGGATGCGATCGCCGCCGCCAACGAGGTGACCACGGCCAATACCGATGACGGATTGGCGCGCGTTCTCGAACGCTGGTGGCTTTAGCTCGCGGGTGCTTCCAGCACCGGGTTCGCCGCGCGACTGAACCGCTCCAACTGCACCGGCGGCCCCTCAGCGGCCGGTGGCGGCATCACCAGCGTCAGCGCATCGACTACGCGCAAGACGTTGTGGGTCTGCCGGTCGAAGTTCAGGGTGCCGTGCTGGAAGTTCTGCACGATCCACTCGGGTTCCTGGATCTCGCCACTGGTCGGTAGGCCCAGTGCGCCGCGCTCGAACCCCAACGATGCCCAAGCCTCATAGATCGCACCGGTCAGCGGCTGCGCCTCGGTGGTCGGCGACCAGTAGATCGCGCCGTGTTCGAACGTCACATAACGTGCGGTGCCGTCGGCCGACGACTCCGGTGACGTCGGTTCCCCGAGCGGGCCGTCCTTACCGCCCATGGCTTCCCACTTGGCGAAGATCGCGCCGCCACGCAGCGATTCGACGAGGTCGGGCGGCCGGTTGAATCGTGCTGCGATGTCCCGGATTTGGCCGAGTGCGGCATAACCCGCATTGCCCGGGCACTCCGTGTTGCCGACGTCGCGGTGGGCGAAGATCGTCGGCAAGGTGGGAGTCGCCCCAGCGGAGACGAAGGTGTAGTCGCCGCCGGCCGAGGTCAGGTTCACGGTGCCAAGCGGGTTGACCCGGTCCAGGCCCAAGCGCCAGCCCAGCAGCCTGCCGACGGTGCGGACCAGGATCTCGGTCGGCGGCACGTCTTCGAAATCGCCGATCATCGACACGCCCCACACGTCGCGGTTGAATCCACCGGTGTGCGAACCGAGTACGTCCTTGGTGATACCGCCGGCCCGGCCTTCGAAGACCTGACCGTACTTGTCCACCAGGGCGTTGTAGGCGATGTCGCACCAGCCCAGAGTGCGGGTGTGGTAGGCGTAGATCGACCGGACGATGGACGCGGAGTCTTCCGGTGCGTAATCGTTACTGCCCGCGGTGTGGTGTACCACTGCCGCGCGAATTCCGTTGCCGTAGACGGCATTACCGCAGCGCATATGGTTGTCGGCGCCCCACTGGGCCCGGCTGATGATGTTCGGCGGCTGACCCGGCCCAAGGGCGGCCGTCGGCGGCTGCCACTGCGAGTCGACGGGTGCCTTCGGCGGGGTGATCAGCACGGCCGAGATGTTCTGGGCGAACGACTGTTCGGCGGTGGCGGGCACGTAGCCGAGTTCTTTGCCCGCGTCGAGGCCGGTCTCGGGCGGTGCGCTGGTGACCGGTGCGTTGGCCGGGCGGGTGACGGCGATCTGCACCGACGTCGTGGTGCCCACGAACACCGGATCGGTGCCGCGCGGTCCGCCGTGCTGGGTATCGTCGGCGTTGGATTCGAGGGTTTCCGCGTCGTACCACGGCCCCCAGCTTCCGTCGGGTCGCTTGGCGCGCACCCGTGCCGACGTTCCGGTGAGGTCAGTGCCCGTCAACGCCACCATCGAGAACGGTGTGGCCTGGCTGATTTCGCGGATCGTCTGACCGCCGCCCAGCCCGGTCAGTGGCTGTTGGGACAGCACGGTGTCAGCGGCGGTAGGCCTGTCCTTGCTCTCCGAGCCGGGAACCCCGGTGACGGCCCACGGCAGGATGACGACGGTCGCCGCGATTGCGGTGAACACGATCGACGGCGCGGGTCGACGGGACAGCACAAGGCGATGTTACGTATGTGCTCTCTGATACCAGTGTTTCGACACGGACCAGTGGGAAGAAAGTGATGGTTGAGACCTGCAACGGCACCGCAGGGGCCTCTCCGGGTTCACTGACCTAGCGGCCTGACCCACCCTGCGGTGCCGTTCCGAAGCAGGTCTTCGTTAACCCGCCGGAGCTGCCGCTGCCGCGGGGGTAGCGGCGGCCGCCGTCGAGGCGCCTTGAATCGCCTGGGTAATCGACGGCATGACTACGCCTTTGAGCAGGTCGATTGCCTGTCCGACGCCAAGCTGGTTGGCGGCGCTGCTCAGGTCGCTGATGATCCCGCCGGACGCGGCCGGTGTGCTAGGCATGGCCAGCGAGGGATCGCCAAGGATCGGATAGGTCCCGTTCACCGGGCCCAGCGGCGCGCTGATCGGCTGTTCGTTCGGCAAGCCGAGGCCGGTCGCCGACGGGCTGGTCAGCCCGGGGGTCGACAGCGACGGGGTGCCAGTACCGAGCTGAGGAGTGGTCAGCGCCGGGTTGGTCAGCGCAGGATCGGTCAGCGAGGCCGACGCCGACGGGACGGTGACCCCCGGGGTGGTCAGGCCAGGCGTGGTGAGCCCGGGCGTGGTCAGGCTCGGCGTGGTCAAACCGGGCGTGGTCAGGCTCGGCGTGGTCAGACCGGGGGTGGTCAGGCTCGGCGTGGTGAGCCCGGGGGTGGTCAGGCCAGGCGTGGTCAGGCCTGGTGCGGTCAGCCCTGGCGTGGTCAGGCCCGGCGCGGTCAGGCTCGGCGTCGTCAACGTCGGGCCGGCCTGCGCCGGTTGGGCACCGGCCGGGCTCAGACCCGTCGGCAGCGGCGGAAGGTTGATCCCGAACTGCGACAGACCCTGCTGAAGCGCGGACATCAATTCGTTCGGCAGGTCGGTCACCACCGCGGCGCGGACGAACTCGCGCTGTTCGGGTGCCTTCTGCGGGGTAGCGGTCAGTTCGACCACACCAATAGCGGCAATAGGACTTGCGACGGCCAATGCGGCGACTGCGCTCATGGCTGTCGAGAGCTTGCGTCGACGGCTGTTAGGCACGGAAGTCTCCTCAATATCTAGACAACGTTCGTGTCTGACTAATTCGTAAGGTCCGGAGACGGCCGTGCGCCGGATCCGAAGCCAACGTGATCGATGGTACGAGTGGGACTGGTGTGACTGAAGTGACGATGCGGAATCGTGAGCCAATTGCGACCTGCATTAGGTACGAGCCCACGTGATAGCGCTTGATTTCTGCGCCCCGCCCCGGCTTGCGATGAGGGTCACACCGCCTGGGTCCGATAACCTAGGCCCCGATGAGCTCTTCTAATTCCCGGGTCGCTCCGCTCCTGCCCGCCGGTTCTAATTCCCGGGTCGCTCCGGGTTCCTTCGACCTCTTCGTCGTCGGCTCCGGCTTCTTCGGGCTGACCATCGCCGAGCGGGTGGCCAGCCAGCTCGGCAAGCGAGTGCTGGTCGTCGAACGCCGGTCACACATCGGCGGCAACGCCTACTCCGAGCCCGAGCCGCAGACCGGCATCGAGATCCACAAGTACGGTGCGCACCTGTTCCATACCTCCAATACGAAGGTGTGGGACTACGTCCGCCAGTTCACTGACTTCACCGGATACCAGCACCGGGTGTTCGCGATGTACGGCGGGCAGGCTTACCAGTTCCCGATGGGGCTGGGCTTGGTCGCGCAGTTCTTCGGCAAGTACTTCACCCCCGACGAGGCACGTCAGCTGATCAAGGAACAGGCCGCCGAGTTCAAGACCGACGAGGCCGCCAACCTCGAGGAGAAGGCCATTTCGCTGATCGGCCGCCCGCTCTACGAGGCGTTCGTCAAGGGCTATACGGCCAAGCAGTGGCAGACCGACCCCGTCGACCTTCCCGCTGCAGTCATCGGTCGCCTGCCGGTCCGCTATAACTTCGACAACCGCTACTTCAACGACACCTACGAGGGTCTCCCGGTCGACGGCTACACGAAGTGGCTGGAGAACATGGCCGCCGATGACCGCATCGAGGTCCGCCTGGATACCGACTGGTTCGACATCCGCGATGACCTGCGCCAAGCGTCCCCGGACGCCCCGGTCATCTATACCGGCCCGCTGGATCGCTACTTCGATTACGCCGAGGGTCGGTTAGGCTGGCGCACACTGGATTTCGAGCTGGAAGTGCTGCCAACGGGCGACTTTCAGGGCACCCCGGTGATGAACTACAACGACCTCGACGTGCCCTACACCCGCATTCACGAGTTCCGTCACTTCCATCCCGAACGTGACTACCCGACCGACAAGACGGTCATCATGCGGGAGTACTCGCGATTCGCCGCCGACGACGATGAGCCGTACTACCCGATCAACACCGAAGCCGACCGCGCGGTGCTGGCCGCCTATCGGACCCGGGCCAGGAGCGAGACCTCCTCGGCGAAGGTCCTCTTCGGTGGCAGGCTGGGCACATACCAGTACCTGGACATGCACATGGCGATCGCCAGTGCGCTGAACATGTACGACAACATCCTGGCGCCACACCTGCGCGACGGTGCGCCGTTGGCCCAGGACGACACCGAAAGCGGCACAGCATGAGCGACATTCCGTCCGGTCCGATCGCGGCCGGCGAGACCAAGGCGGTCAGCCTGCTGGCCCGGGTGATCCTGCCGCGGCCGGGCGAGCCGCTCGATGTTCGCAAGCTCTATATTGAAGAGTCGGACACCAACGCACGCCGGGCGCATGCGCCGACCCGCACCACGCTGGAGATCGGCGGGGAGTCGGAAGTGTCGTTCGCGACGTACTTCAACGCCTTCCCGGCCAGTTACTGGCGGCGTTGGTCGATGCTGGAGTCAGTGGTCCTGCGTGTCGAACTGACCGGATCGGCGCGCGTCGATGTGTACCGGTCCAAGGCCACCGGGGCCCGAATCACCGTCGGAGGCACCGAAGTCAGCAGCCCTGACGCGACGACACCGACCGCTGCGGAGTTCGAGATCGGGCTCGATCCTTTCGAAGACGGCGGCTGGATCTGGTTCGACATCACCACCGACACCAATGTCACCGTGCACAGCGCGGGCTGGTACGCGCCGGTGGCCGCTCCTGGCCGAGCCAGCGTCGCCGTGGGGATACCGACTTTCAACCGGCCGGCGGACTGTGTCAACGCACTAGCGGCGCTAACCTCGGATCCGCTGGTAGACAACGTGATCAGTGCCGTCATCGTCACGGACCAGGGCACCGACAAGGCCAACGCGCACCCGGATTTCCCGTCGGCCGCGCAGCGGCTCGGAAACCGGCTCACCATCCACAACCAACCCAACCTCGGAGGCTCCGGCGGCTATAGCCGGGTGATGTACGAGGCGCTGAAAAACACCGACTGCGAACAAATCCTGTTCATGGACGACGACATCCGCATCGAGCCCGACTCGGTGCTGCGGGCGTTGGCGCTCAACAGGTTCGCCAAGTCGCCGACCCTGGTCGGCGGGCAGATGCTCAACCTGCAGGAGCCCTCGCACCTGCACGTCATGGGCGAGATGGTCGACTCCGGGAACTTCATGTGGACCGGTGCGGTCAACACCGAATACGACCACAACTTCGCCAAGTATCCGCTCAACGACGAAGAGGAATACCGCAGCAGGCTGCTGCACCGCCGGATCGACGTCGACTACAACGGCTGGTGGATGTGCATGATCCCGCGGCAGGTCGCCGAGGAGCTCGGCCAGCCACTGCCGCTGTTCATCAAGTGGGACGACGCCGACTACGGCCTGCGGGCCGGTGAACACGGCTATCCCACCGTCACCTTGCCCGGCGCGGCGATCTGGCACATGGCGTGGAGTGACAAGGACGACGCCATCGACTGGCAGGCCTACTTCCACCTGCGTAACCGGTTGGTGGTGGCTGCCTTGCACTGGGATGGAAACGTCAGGGGCCTGATCGCCAGCCATATGAAGGCGACGCTCAAACATCTTCTGTGCCTTGAGTATTCGACTGTCGCAATCCAGAACAAGGCGATGGACGACTTCCTCGCCGGTCCGGAACACATCTTCTCGATCCTGGAGGCCGCGCTACCCGAGGTGCGTCAGATGCGGGCGCAGTACCCCGACGCCGTCGTGCTGCCGAGCGCGACCACGCTGCCCACCCCGTCGGATAAGCGGTGGCGTAAGACGGTTAGCATCCCGACCAACCCGGTGTCGATCTCGTTGCGACTCGCCCGCGGTGTGGCCCATCAGCTCAAGCCGCACGACCCGGTACACCACGAGCGCCCGCAGATCAACGTCGCGACGCAGGACGCCCGATGGTTCTCGCTGTGCCGTGTTGACGGTGTCACCGTGACCACAGCCGACGGGCGAGGTGTGGTCTACCGGCAACGTGACCGTGCGAAGATGTTTGCGCTGCTGCGTGATTCGACACGGCGCCAGTTACAACTGGCCCGCAAGTTCAACCGCATGCGCAGGGTCTATCGGAAGGCGCTGCCGGTGCTGGCGAGCAAGGAAAAGTGGGAAACGGTGCTGCTCGAGAACTCCTCGACCAATGCCTGACGGCAGCGTGACGGAACCGGTTGCGCCACCCGCCAGCGGCGAAATCGCGACACTGGTCGCCGTCCAGTCGAGGCTGGGCACGCCCGCGGTGATCGAGGTGGCCCGGTCGATGTCGCACTTCGGTGAGCACGCCCAGGGCTGGGTGGCAATCTCGGCGCTGGGCGCGCTGGCCATGCGGAAGCGCCGGCGCGAGTGGGTGCTCGTGGGTGTCGGCGCGGTGGCCGCGCATGCCGCCGCCATCGCGATCAAGTTGGTGGTACGCCGTAAGCGGCCCAACCATCCGGCGGTCGCGGTCAATGTCGGCACGCCGAGCGCGCTGAGCTTTCCCTCCGCGCACGCCACGTCCAGCACCGCCGCGGCTATGCTGCTGTGCCGGGCCACCCGCTCACGGCTGCCGCTGGCAGTCGTGCCCGCGATGGCCCTGTCGCGGCTGGTCCTCGGCGTGCATTACCCGACCGACGTACTTGCCGGGGCGGCGGTCGGCGCCGTTGTCGCGCGGACGGCCGGCTGTTTTGCTTCACCGCAGAAGGAGACGCCGAAGTGAGCGCCCATGAGTGAGGAAGCGAAGCAGGTCGCTGGACCGCCGAGCAATCTGTTCACCGGGATCGTCAAGGCCCTCCGGCCCCGCCAGTGGATCAAGAACCTGCTCGTGCTGCTCGCCCCGCTGGCCGCGCTGGGCCGCGATATGCACTACGACTACGCCGATGTCGGGTTCAAGGTGTCGATCGCGTTTGTGGTCTTCTGCCTGGCCGCCTCGTCGATCTACCTGATCAACGACGCCCGCGATGTCGAGGCCGACCGCGCCCACCCGACCAAGCGATTCCGGCCGATCGCCGCGGGTGTGTTACCGGTCGGCCTGGCCTACGGCATCGCGGTAGTGCTCGGCGTCGCCTCGCTGGCGATCTCCTGGTGGCTGACGCCGCAGCTGGCGCTGGTCATGGCGATCTACATCGGTATTCAGCTGGCCTACTGCTTCGGCCTCAAACATCAAGCGGTGCTGGACATCTGCATCGTGTCCTCGGGCTTCCTGATCCGGGCCATCGCCGGCGGCGTGGCCGCCGGCATCCCGCTGTCCCAATGGTTCCTGCTGGTGATGGCCTTCGGCGCGTTGTTCATGGCGGCGGGCAAGCGCTACGCCGAACTGCAGCTCGCCGAGCGCACGGGCGCCAAGATTCGCAAATCGCTGGAGAGCTACACCAGCACCTACTTGCGATTCGTGTGGACGTTGTCGGCGACGGCGGTGGTGCTTTGCTACGGCCTTTTCGCCTTTGAGCGCGACGGTAGTACCGGATCGTGGTGGGCGGTGTCGATCGTGCCGTTCACCATGGGCATCTTGCGCTACGCGATCGACGTCGACGGCGGAATGGCCGGTGAGCCCGAGGAGATCGTGCTGGGCGACCGGGTGCTGCAGCTCCTCGGCTTGGTGTTGATCGGAACGGTCGTTGCAGCGATCGCCTTCAGTTGAGCCACTGACTCCCGATAGCGGCCCGGCCGAGGCCGGGCCGCTGAAATTGCCGTGGGCACCGGCGTTCCCGCTGCGGCCGCTGGCCCGCGTCAGCTTGTGGCTCAGTGTCGTTGTGATCGCCGCATTGTGGGTCTGGGGGGCCTGGCAACGCCGCTGGATCGCCGACGACGGTTTGATCGTGTTGCGAACGGTGCGCAATCTGCTGGCCGGCAACGGGCCGGTGTTCAATGCCGGCGAGCGGGTGGAGTCCAACACCTCCACGCTGTGGACCTTTCTCACCTATTTCGGCGGTCTCGTCGGCGGACCGGTGCGACTGGAGTACGTCGCGCTGACGCTGGCGCTGAGCTTGTCCGTCGCGGGTGTGGTGCTCGCAATGATCGGTACCGCACGGCTATTCGCACCGGGATTGCAGGGGCGCCGGGCGCTGCTGCTGCCGGCCGGTGCCCTGGTCTACATCGCGATCCCACCCGCCCGCGACTTCGCCACCTCGGGTCTGGAGAACGGCCTGGTGCTCGCCTGGATAGGCCTGCTGTGGTGGATGATGGTCGCCTGGTCGCAAGCGCCCCGGCGCCAGGGCAGCGGTCCCGCCTTCACCGCGGCGCTGGCCTTCGTCGCTGGTTTGAGCGTGCTCGTCCGCCCCGAGCTCGCCCTGGTCGGCGGCCTCGCGCTGGTGATGATGCTCATCGCCGCTCGCGGCTGGCTCGGCCGGCTGCTCATCGTGGTCGCCGGTGGGCTGTTGCCGGTGGGCTACCAGATCTTCCGAATGGGTTACTACGGGCTGCTTTTCCCGCAGACCGCGCTGGCCAAGGACGCCACCGGTGACAAGTGGGCGCAAGGCCTGATCTACCTGGCGAACTTCAACCAGCCCTACGCGCTGTGGCTGGCGACGCTCTTGGTGATCGCGCTGGGTGTGGTCCTGGTGGTGGCGCGCAATACCGTCGGCCCCGCACCGGTACCCACCAAGTCTCGACGACTGGCTAGCCGGATCCAAAGCCCCACTGCCGTCGTCATTTTCATGCTCCTCAGTGGTCTGGTGCAGGCGCTGTACTGGATCCGTCAGGGCGGCGATTTCATGCACGGCCGGGTATTGCTGACGCCGGTGTTCTGTCTGCTGGTTCCGGTCTCCGTGATCCCCGTCGTGCTGCCCGACACCATCAGCTCGGCGCGGGACCGGGGAGTGGTGCTGGCCGGCACGACCGCCGCGCTGTGGCTGGGGATCGTCGGCTGGTCGCTGTGGGCGGCGAACTCGCCAGGCATGGGACCCGACGCCACCAGGGTCACCTATTCGGGCATCGTCGACGAGCGGCGGTTCTACTCTCAGGCCACCGGCCACGCACATCCGCTGACCGCGGCCGACTACCTGGACTACCCGCGCATGCGCTCGGTCCTGACCGCGATCAACAACACGCCCGACGGTGCGCTGCTGCTGCCGTCCGGAAACTATGACCAATGGGATGTGGTGCCCGCCTACCCGCCACCGCCCCCACCGCCCGGTGTGTCTATGGATACCTGGCGTCGCCAAATAGCGCCGCACACAGTGTTTTTCACCAACCTCGGAATGCTCGGCATGAACGTCGGGCTGAACGTCAGGGTGATCGACCAGATCGGTCTGGCGAATCCGATCGCGGCGCATACCGCACGTCTGGAAGACGGCCGCATCGGTCACGACAAGAACCTCTTCCCGGACTGGGCCGTGGCCGAGGGGCCCTGGCTCAAGGAGCATCCATACGTGCCGCCCTACCTCGACGAGGGCTGGATCACCGAGGCCGGGGTTGCCCTGGGCTGCCCGGAGACCGACGCGATGCTGAACTCCATCCGCGCGCCACTGGGTATCCGCCGGTTCGTGTCGAACGTTCTGCATGCGCTCGAATTCACCCGCTATCGCATCGATCGAGTGCCGCAGTACGAGCTGCAACGTTGCGGTCTGCCCGAGCCGCCATTGAAGGGGACGCCATACACCGGCTTGCCGGCGACGGGTCCGTAATTTGGCCAGTGGGGCCAAAGTGGGCCGAGTGCAAGCTGTTACGCGCAATCAACGGCCCCGGAACTCGGGTGACTGTGGCCCATGTCTCATCGCAATCGGGTTTAGTGCAGCAGGTTTCATGAATTCGTCGCCGACGCGGTAGCTTGGTTTGCCAGCCGGGCCCTTGCCGGTAACGCTGCGGTCAGATCGCGGCGATACACAGATCAAGTGTGACAACGCTTGGCGAACCAATGTCAGTGCGGACTGCGGTTGTGCCATGCCGTGAAACGAATGAGTTGAGCAAACCGATGGTTCGTGCTGTGAGAGCCTCCCTCACTGCCGCCCTGCTGCTGGCTGCGCTGGTGGTGGTCGCCGGCGGGACCCCGAGCGCGAAGGCGTTCTCACGGGACGGTCTTCCGGTGGAGTACCTCGACGTGTACTCGCCGTCGATGAGCCGAAACATCCGCGTGCAGTTTCAAGGCGGAGCCGGAGGGCCGGCGACATCGGGCACGGGCGGGGCCCACGCCGTTTATCTGCTCGACGGTCTGCGCGCCCAGGACGACTACAGCGGCTGGGACATCAACACCCCGGCGTTCGAATGGTTCTTCGGCACCGGTGTCTCGGTGGTGATGCCCGTCGGCGGGCAGTCCAGCTTCTACAGCGACTGGTATTCGCCGTCGAGTTTCAACAAGCAGCCCTACACCTACAAGTGGGAGACGTTCCTCACCGGCGAGCTGCCGCAGTGGCTGGCCGCCAACAAGCAGGTCTCCGCGACCGGCAACGGCGTGGTCGGCCTGTCGATGTCCGGCGGCGCCGCGCTGATCCTGTCGGCCTACCACCCGCAGCAGTTCGTCTATGCGGCCTCGCTGTCCGGCTTCCTCAACCCCTCGGCCCTGCTCATGCAGCAGGCCGTCCGGGTGGCCATGCTCGACGCCGGCGGCTACAACGTCGACAACATGTGGGGTGCACCGTGGGACTCCGCGTGGAAGCGCAACGACCCGGTGTTGCAAGCCGCCACCATCGCCCACAACGGCACGAGGCTGTGGATCTACTGCGCGCCCGGCGGGCAGACAGACCTCGACACCGGCGCCGACCCGGGCCAGGCTCTGAGCGCCACCAGCCTGGAGTCGATGGCGAACAAGAGCAACAAGGATTTCCAGGCCGCCTACACCGCGGCCGGCGGCGCCAACGCCACGTTCGATTTCCCCCCGTCCGGCAACCATTCATGGCCGTATTGGGGAGCCCAGTTGGCGGCACTGAAACCCGACCTCATCGCCACAATCAACCGGTGAGAGGGCGGTCACGACAACATCTGTCGAAGAGGAACGATCACGTCACTTGTGGTTGACTAGCAGGGCACGGCTGCGTGGATCGCATGCGGTGCGGCCCCCGAAAAAGGATGGAAATACATGATGTTCGTTGAGAAGTTGCGAGGCGTTTGGCTGCGCCGGCTGACGGTCGCTGCCGCGGCTGCCGCCGTGCTGCCCGGCCTGATCGGCGTCGTCGGCGGCTCCGCAACGGCGGGAGCTTTCTCCAAGCCGGGACTGCCGGTCGAGTACCTCGAAGTGCCGTCCGCAGGCATGGGACGCGACATCAAGATCCAGTTCCAGAGCGGCGGCCCCAACTCTCCTGCGGTCTACCTGCTCGACGGTCTGCGGGCCCAGGACGACTTCAACGGCTGGGACATCAACACCCCGGCGTTCGAGTGGTACTACAACTCGGGCCTGTCGGTGATCATGCCGGTCGGTGGCCAGTCCAGCTTCTACTCCGATTGGTACTCGCCGGCCTGCGGCAAGGCCGGTTGCCAGACCTACAAGTGGGAGACGTTCCTGACCCAGGAGCTGCCCGCGTATCTGGCCGCCAACAAGGCGGTCAAGCCGACCGGCAGTGCGGCCGTCGGCCTGTCGATGGCCGGCTCGGCCGCGCTGACCCTGGCGATCTACCACCCCGAGCAGTTCCCGTACGCCGCCGCGCTGTCGGGCTTCCTGAACCTCTCCGAGGGCTGGTGGCCGATGCTGGTCAACCTCTCGATGGGTGATGCCGGCGGCTTCAAGGCCAACGACATGTGGGGTAAGACCGAGGACCCGAACAGTGCCTGGAAGCGCAATGACCCGCTGGTCAACATCCAGCAGCTGATCGATAACAACACCCGCATCTGGATCTACTGCGGCGACGGCAAGCCGTCCGATCTGGATGCCGGAACCAGCACGGGCAACTTGTTCAACGCGAAGTTCCTCGAGGGGTTCACGCTGCGTACCAACAAGACGTTCCGCGACACCTATCTGGCCAAGGGTGGCACCAACGGGGTGTTCAACTTCCCCGCCAACGGCACTCACCAGTGGAACTACTGGGGCCAGCAGCTGCAGCAGATGAAGCCTGACATCCAGCGCGTACTCGGCGCCACGCCGACCGCCTGATCGTTGCGCAGTCGATCACGACCGACGGCGACGACCTTCAAGGTCGTCGCCGTTGGCGTATCCAAACCCATCTGAGTAAGCGGTGTGATTCACTACTTTGCAGGTGGGGCGGGGCTATACACGTGACTAGTCGACGAGGTGACCATGATGAGTCTGTCGGGCCTGTTCCGGGGAGTCTGCGCCGCTGTTCTGGCGCTCGGACTTATGAGCGCCACAGCGCCGGCCTCCCACGCCGCCGACGTCGAATATCTGATGGTGCCGTCACCGGCCATGGGCCGCGACATCCCGGTCGCCTTCCTGGCCGGCGGCCCGCACGCCGTGGTGCTGCTGGACGCGTTCAACGCCGGTGATCCGGTCAGCAACTGGGTGACCGCGGGCAACGCGATGAACACCCTGGCCGGCAAGGGCGTCTCGGTGGTCGCGCCGGCCAGCGGGGCGTTCACCCTTTACACGAACTGGGAGGCCGACGGCACCCGGCAGTGGGAGACCTTCCTGTCCGACGAGCTGCCCAACTGGCTGGCCGCCAACAAGGGCCTGGCTCCCGGCGGCCACGCGATCGTCGGCGCCGCCCAGGGCGGCACCGGAGCCCTGATGGAGGCGACGTTCCACCCGGACCGCTACCGCTACGCCGGGTCGATGTCGGGCTTCCTGACCCCGTCCAACACCTTCCTCAACGGCGCGATCACGGCCGGCATGAACGAGTTCGGCGGGGTGAACACCCAGGCCATGTGGGGTGCTGCGCAGCTGGGCCGATGGAAGTGGCACGACCCTGACGTGCATGCCCAGCTGCTGGTCGACAACAACACTCGGCTGTGGATCTTCAGCCCCCAGACGCTGACCTGCAGCGACGTGCCGGCCATGATCGGCTACTGCGACCAGGCTCAGGGCAGCAACCGCACGTTCTACGCGCACTACCGCTCCATAGGCGGCCGCAACGGCCACTTCGACTTCCCGGCGGGTGGAAACCACGACTGGGGCAACTGGGCCGCTCAGCTGGCCGCGATGTCGAACGACGTTGCGGCAGCTATCAAATAAGTCACGAATACGGGCGAACTGTTAGCTTTCCGCAATCTCTCGGAGCTCTGGGCCACGTACGGGCAGCCGGTAACGTGGAGGCGTGCAGCGCTCGCTCGTGATCAGCCTCGTGGGCCCAACGGCCTGGCTGATGGTGGCCTGCAGTTCTGGTGAGGATTTGGTGACCACCACCGTCCCGCCCGCCACCTACGGCGCCGTTCACGGCCAAGGCGCGATATTGGGTCCTGACGTTGATCTGCAGTCCACCAAGCTCGATGTCACACCGGCGCAGCGCGGGTTCCTCGATGCGCTCAGCGCCGCGGGTGTGCACCCGTCCAGCGAGCTGGAAGCATTGAGCATCGGCTCCCACGTCTGCCAGGCCCATGCGGCCGGTCAAAGCGATCAGGCAGTCTGGGACTACATCGCACCCATGGTGCGCAGCGACGTCAACGACTCGGGATCGTCGGCGCCTGCGCACACCGCCCCCGAGCCGCAGGTGACCGAGGCCACCGCCGACTACATCCGGATCGCTAACCAGCGGCTCTGCTAGCAGGAAGACAACACCCCTTCCATGGCTCGAACCTCCCGGACCAACGCCCGGCGTAGACGCCATCGCATCCTCGGCCTGGTCGCCGCTGGGGCGATGGCCGTCGTCGTCGCACTCGTCGTCGCCATCATCGTCATCGTCGTGCGTCGGCCGGAATCGCCGCCGACGGCCGTGCCGCCGACCGTGCTCCCGCCGACCAGTTCACCGGGACAGCACAAGCCGCGCCCGGAGTTCCAGGACGCCAGCTGCCCCGATGTCCTGATGATCGCCATCCCCGGCACCTGGGAATCGTCACCGACCGACGATCCGTTGAACCCGACTCAGTTCCCGCTGTCGTTGATCGGCAACGTCACCCGGCCGCTGGCCGGTCAGTTCAGCCGCGACCGGGTCGAGGTGTACACGGTGCCGTACACGGCGCAATTCCATAACCCGCTGTCGTCGGACAAACAGATGTCCTACAACGACAGCCGCGCCGAAGGCACCAGGGCCACGGTGCAGGCGATGACCGATATGAACGATCGCTGCCCGCTGACCAGTTATGTCCTGGCCGGTTTCTCGCAGGGCGCGATAATCGCCGGCGATCTCGCCAGTGATATCGGCAACGGGCGTGGCCCGGTCGACGAGGACCTGGTCCTCGGTGTGATGTTGATCGCCGACGGCCGCCGCCAGGTGGGGGTCGGGCAGGACATCGGTCCCAACCCGCCCGGCCAGGGCGCCGAGATCACTCTGCACGAATTCCCCGCGCTGTCCGAGATGGGTCTGACCATGACGGGGGAGCGCCCGGGCGGCTTCGGTGCGCTGAACAACCGCACCAATGAGATTTGTGGCGTCGGCGACCTGATCTGCGCGGCTCCACAGGAGGCGTTCAACATCACCAACCTGCCGACCACTCTCGACGTGCTGGCAGGTGGCGCCGGGCAGCCGGTGCACGCCCTGTACAACACGCCGCAGTTCTGGAACCTCGACGGCCAAACGGCCACGCAGTGGACACTGAATTGGGCGCGCAACCTGATCGAGAACGCGCCCCATCCGAAACACGGATGAGGTGGGAGCTTCGGTGGCCGTCGATTTGGCCGCTGCCGCGACTGCGCCTAACATTAAGAAGAAAATAAGAGCTGCACGCGTAAGGGGAACCCCGGCCGACGGGGCCGTTCAGGTCCCGAAGTGGATCTGGATGACTCTGTACGATCTGGGAGGTTTGGGCCCACGACGCAGGGCTACCGGTGGCGCGATGTCATGCGCGGCCGCCGCAGGGCCCGACACAGATGTGTTCTGACAGGAGATTGGTATGCCGTTCCACAATCCGTTCATCAAGAACGGCTTGATCACCTTCCCCGAGGGCGCCAGCGTGGTCAAGCACGTGGAGCGCTGGGCCAAGGTCCGCGGTGACAAGATCGCCTACCGCTTCTTGGATTTCTCCGTCGAGCGCGACGGTGTCGTGCGTGAGCTGACCTGGGCCGACTTCGGCGCCCGCAACCGCGCCGTCGCCGCCCGGCTGCAGCAGGTGACCGAGCCCGGCGACCGCGTCGCCATCCTGTGCCCGCAGAACCTCAACTACCTGGTCGCCTTCTTCGGCACCATGTACTCCGGTCGCGTCGCCGTCCCGTTGTTCGACCCGTCCGAGCCCGGCCACGTCGGCCGGTTGCATGCCGTGCTGGACGACTGCGGCGCATCGGCCATCCTGACCACCACCGACGCCGCCGAGGGCGTGCGCAAGTTCTTCCGTAGCCGTCCGGCCAAAGAGCGTCCCCGCGTCATCGCCGTCGATGCGATCCCCGACGAGGTCGGCGCGACCTGGGTGCCCCATGACTCGGCGGTGGACGCGGACGCCGTCGCCTACCTGCAGTACACCTCGGGTTCCACCCGGATCCCCAGCGGCGTGCAGATCACCCACCTCAACCTGGCCACCAACGTGGTGCAGGTGATCGAGGCGCTCGAGGGTGAGGAAGGCGACCGGGGTGTCTCCTGGCTGCCGTTCTTCCACGACATGGGCCTGGTCACCGCGCTGCTGCCGGCGATGATCGGCCACTACTTCACCTTCATGACGCCCGCTGCGTTCGTCCGCCGGCCCGGCCGCTGGATCCGTGAGCTGGCCTACCGGGAGGGGGACACCGGCGGCACCATCTCGGTGGCCCCGAACTTCGCGTTCGATCACGCCGCGGCCCGAGGTCTGCCCAAGGACGACGAAGAGCCGCTGGATCTGTCCAACGTCAAGGCGATCCTCAACGGCAGCGAGCCGATCTCAGCTGCCACCGTGCAGCGGTTCAACGATGCGTTCGGCCCGCTCGGCTTCCAGCCCAAGGCCATCAAGCCGTCCTACGGACTGGCCGAGGCGACTCTGTTCGTGTCGACCACGCCGGCTTCCGAAGAGCCGAAGATCGTCTCGGTCGACCGCGAACAACTCAACAGCGGCACGTTCGTTGTGGTGCCTGACGATTCGCCCACGGCCGTCGCCCAGGCGTCGGCGGGCAAGGTCGGCGTCGCCGAATGGGCGGTGATCGTCGACAACGAAGCCGCCACCGAGCTGGCCGACGGGCAGATCGGCGAGATCTGGATCAGCGGCCAGAACATGGGCACCGGCTACTGGAACAAGCCCGAAGAGACCGTCGCGACGTTCCAGAACATCCTCAAGTCGCGGACCAGCCCGTCGCACGCCGAGGGTGCCGCCGACGACGCCACCTGGGTGCGCACCGGTGACCTCGGTGCCTTCCACGACGGCGAGCTCTACATCACCGGCCGCGTCAAGGATCTGGTGATCATCGACGGCCGCAACCACTACCCGCAGGACCTGGAGTACTCCGCTCAGGAGTCCACCAAGGCCGTGCGCACCGGCTTCGTCGCCGCATTCTCGGTGCCGGCCAATCAGCTGCCCGACGAGGTCTTCGAGAACGCGCACGCCGGCCTGAAGCGGGACGCCAGCGACAGCTCCGAGCAGCTGGTCATCGTCGCCGAGCGGGCGCCGGGTTCACACAAGATGGAGCTGGGGCCGATCTCCGACGACATCCGCGCGGCCATCGCGGTTCGGCACGGGGTCACGGTGCGCGACGTGCTGCTGACTCCGGCCGGTGCGATCCCGCGTACCTCCAGCGGCAAGATCGGTCGGCGAGCCTGCCGCTCGGCCTACCTGGACGGCACCCTGCGCAGCGGGAAGGTGGCCAATGCCTTCCCCGACGAATCGGAATGACGACCGAAGGAAGTACTCAGCGACTACAGGGGTGGCCGCCCCTTCGCACGAGGTGAGGCCTCATGTCTGAATCACAAACGCCCGAAACGCCTGACACACCGGACTCGGTCAACGAGGCTCCCTACCGGGAGGAGGCCTCGCCTCGCACCGATATGACGGTGCAGGAGATGCGCGAATGGCTGCGCAACTGGGTGGCCAACGCGACAGGGCAGGGACCCGACGCGATCGACGAGTCCACCCCGATGGTCGAGCTGGGGCTGTCCTCGCGGGACGCGGTCGCGATGGCCAGCGATATCGAGGACCTGACCGGTGTCACGCTGACCGCCACGGTGGCCTTCCGCCACCCCACCATCGAGTCGCTGGCAACGGTGATCGTCGAGGGCGAGCCGGAGGTCGAATTCGACGGCGACGGCGAGGACTGGTCGCGCGCCGCCGGCGTCGAAGACATTGCGATCGTGGGGGTTTCGACCCGATTCCCGGGTGACATGAACACCCCCGACGAGATGTGGGCGGCCCTGTTGGAGGGCCGCAGCGGGATCTCGGATCTGCCCGAGGGCCGCTGGTCGGAGTTCCTCGCCGAACCGCGGATTGCCGACCGGGTGGCCAAAGCCGCGACCCGCGGTGGTTACCTCACCGACATCAAGGGTTTCGACGCCGAGTTCTTCGCGCTGTCGAAGATGGAAGCCGACAACATGGATCCGCAGCAGCGGATGGCGTTGGAACTGACTTGGGAGGCACTGGAAAACGCCCGTATTCCAGCGTCCAGCCTGCGCGGCCGGGATGTCGCCGTCTACATCGGCTCGTCGAACAACGACTACCAGTTCCTGGCGGTCGCCGATCCGACCACCGCGCATCCGTACGCGATCACGGGCACGACGAGCTCGATCATCGCCAACCGGGTGTCCTACTTCTTCGACTTCCGCGGTCCGTCGGTCGCCGTCGACACCGCCTGCTCGAGCTCACTGGTCGCCGCGCACCACGGTGTGCAGGCATTGCGGTCCGGTGAGGCCGATGTCGCGATGGTCGGCGGCGTCAACGCGATGATCACGCCGCTGGTGACGATCGGTTTCGACGAGGTCGGCGGCGTGCTCGCGCCAGACGGCCTGATCAAGTCGTTCTCGGCTGACGCGAACGGATATTCGCGTTCCGAGGGTGGCGGCATGCTGGTGCTGAAGCGCCTGTCCGACGCCCGCCGCGACGGTGACGAGATCCTGGCAGTCATCGCCGGCAGCGCCATCAACCACGACGGTCGCTCCAACGGCATGCTCGCGCCGAATCCCGACGCGCAGGAAGATGTGCTGCGCAAGGCTTACAAGAACGCCGGAATCAATCCGCGCAGTGTCGATTACATCGAGGCGCACGGCACCGGCACCATCCTGGGCGATCCGATCGAGGCCGACGCGTTGGGCCGGGTCATCGGCCGTGGCCGTCCCGCGGACCAGCCTGCGCTGCTCGGCGCGGTGAAATCCAATGTGGGACATCTGGAGTCGGCGGCCGGTGCGGCCAGCCTGGCCAAGGTGGCATTATCGCTGAGCCGCAACAAGGTTCCGCCGTCGATCAACTACGCCGGACCAAACCCGTACATCGACTTCGAGGGTATTCACATGCGGGTGGCCGAGAGGGTCACCGACTGGCCGCGGTACAGCGGGCACGCGATCGCCGGGGTGTCCGGCTTCGGTTTCGGTGGCGCCAACGCGCACCTGGTGCTGCGCGAGGTATTGCCCGCGGATCTGGTTGAACCGCAAGCGGAATCCGAATCAGTCGAAGGGGCAACGACGTCCGATGCCGACGCGGTGTATGTCGGCGGGGTGCGGATGGACGAGTACGGCGAGTTCATCGACGATGAGCCTCTCGGGCGAAGAGCATCGGATAGCGATGACGACGCCGCCGACAACGAGTACGCGGCCGCTGATGCATACGCCGACGACGCTGAACCTGAGCTGCCCGGACTGACCGACGAGGCGCTGGAGTTGATCGAGGCTGCGCGCGCTGAATGGGAAGCAACCGAAGACAAGCCGGTTCCGGTTGTACCGCTGGCTGTTTCGGCCTTCCTGACCTCGCGCAAGCGGGCGACGGCAGCCGAACTGGCCGACTGGGTAGACAGCCCGGAGGGTCGGGCGACGTCCCTGGAAGCCATCGGTCGCTCGCTGTCGCGCCGCAACCACGGCCGCTCGCGCGCCGTCGTGCTGGCTCACGACCACGACGAGGCGGTCAAGGGCCTGCGCGCGATCGCCGACGGCAAGCAGAGTCCGCTGGTGTACAGCGCCGACGGCCCGGTCACCAATGGCCCGGTGTGGGTGCTGGCCGGATTCGGCGCGCAGCACCGCAAGATGGGCAAGAGCCTGTATCTGCGTGACGAGGTGTTCGCCGAGTGGATCAACAAGGTCGACGCGCACATCCAGGATGAACGCGGCTACTCGGTGGTCGAGTTGATCCTCGACGACGCGATCGACTACACGAACGAAACCTGCGAGTACCCCATCGAAGTGGTCCAGACGGTGATCTTCGCCATCCAGATCGCGCTCGGTGAGTTGCTCAAGCATCACGGCGCGAAACCTGCTGCGGTGGTGGGTCAGTCGCTGGGCGAGGCGGCCGCCGCCTACTTCTCCGGCGGCCTGTCGCTGGCCGATGCCACCCGCGCGATCTGCGCCCGCGCTCACCTCATGGGTGAAGGCGAGGCCATGCTGTTCGGCGAGTACATCCGGCTGATGGCCCTGGTGGAGTACTCGGCCGAGGAGATCAAGACCGTGTTCTCCGATTTCCCCGGTCTGGAGGTGTGCGTCTACGCCGCCCCGACCCAGACCGTGATCGGCGGTCCCCCCGAACAGGTGGACGCGATCATCGCCCGCGCCGAATCCGAGGGCAAGTTCGCCCGCAAGTTGCAGACCAAGGGCGCCAGCCACACTCAGCAGATGGACCCGCTGTTGGGCGAGCTGGCTGCCGAGCTCCAGGGCATCGAGCCGCACCCGCTGCAGCTCGGCTACTTCTCGACGGTGCACGAGGGCAGCTACATCCGCCCGGGCGGCGAACCGATCCACGATGTCGACTACTGGAAGAAGGGGCTGCGGCACAGCGTCTACTTCACGCAGGGGATCCGCAACGCTGTCGACAGCGGCTACACCACCTTCCTGGAGCTGGCGCCGAATCCGGTGGCGCTCATGCAGGTTGGGCTGACCACGGCGGCTGCGGGGCTGCACGACGGCCAGCTGATCGCCACCCTGGCCCGCAAGCAGGACGAGATCGAGTCGATGGTCGCGGCGATGGCCCAGCTCTACGTCTACGGCCACGACCTGGATCTCCGGACGCTGTTCACCCCCGCTTCCGGCCCGGCGGACTACGCCCACATCCCGCCGACCCGGTTCAGGCGCAAGCCGCACTGGCTGGATGCGCAGTTCACGGGTGACAGCTCGGTGATGATGCCGGGCAACCATGTGGCCACCCCCGACGGTCGCCACGTCTGGGAGTATTCACCCAAGGGGCAGACCGACCTCGCGGCGTTGGTGAAATCCGCTGCGGTGCAGGTGCTTCCGGATGCCAAGCTGACTGCATCCGAGCAGCGCGCGGTACCCGGCGAGGGGGCCCGGCTGGTGACGACGCTGACCCGCCATCCCGGCGGTGCCTCGGTGCAGGTGCACGCCCGCATCAATGAGTCGTTCACGCTGGTCTACGACGCCATCGCCACCCGCGGCGGGGCGGCGTCAGCGCTGCCTGCCGCCGTGGCCACCGGTGTCGCGGTGACCTCGCCCGCCGGTGAGGTGGCCGCGGAACCGGACGACGACGCAGACATCCTGCAGGACAACCTGACCGCGGGCGCTGGGCTGGCGGCCGGGTTCGCCAAGTGGTCCGCGGATAGCACTGAGACGGTGCACGATCGGCTCGCGGCGATCGTCGGCGGGGCCATGGGCTACGAGCCCGAGGACCTGCCGTGGGAGGTGCCGCTGATCGAGCTCGGTCTGGATTCGCTGATGGCGGTGCGCATCAAGAACCGTGTCGAGTACGACTTCGACCTGCCGCCGATCCAGCTGACCGCGGTCCGCGACGCCAACCTGTTTGCGGTCGAAACGCTCATCCAGTATGCGATCGAGCACCGCGACGAGGTCGAGGAGCTTGCCGAGACGCAGAAGGGCAAGACGGCCGAAGAGATCGCGGCCGAACAAGCCGAGCTGATGGGTGGGGCCACAACGGTCGCGGAGCTCGAAGCGAAGCTCGCCGAGGCGGGCCATCCGATCGCGACGGAATCGGAGCCGAAGATCCCGCCGCCACCGACCGATCCCGCGGGACCTGGGTTCGGGGCGAGCGAAGCGACGGGAGAGGTGAAGTCCACCGCAGCCGCAGCGGCTGCCAAGGTGCTGACTCAGGAGGCCGTCGCCGAAGCACTCGGCGCCGACGTGCCGCCGCGTGACGCCGCCGAACGGGTGACGTTCGCGACGTGGGCGATCGTCACCGGCAAGTCGCCAGGCGGCATCTTCAACGCGCTGCCCGCACTCGACGACGCGACGGCGACGAAGATGGCGGGCCGGCTCTCCGAGCGGGCCGAAGGCGTCATCAGCGTCGATGATGTGAAGTCCGCCAAGACTATTGAGGAATTGGCCACCACGGTCCGCAGCGAGCTCGAGGAGGGTGTGGTCGACGGGTTCGTGCGGATCTTGCGCGCCCCATCCGAAAACACAGCAGACAATCCGAAGACCCCCGTGTTCGTCTTCCACCCGGCCGGCGGGTCGACGGTGGTTTACGAGCCGCTGATGAAGCGGCTGCCGGCCGACACTCCGATCTACGGACTGGAGCGGGTGGAGGGCTCGATCGAGGAGCGCGCCGCGGAGTACGTGCCGAAGTTGATGGAAATCAACGGCACGGGCCCCTACATCCTCACCGGCTGGTCGCTGGGCGGGGCACTGGCCTACGCCTGTGCGGTCGGGCTCAAGCGCAACGGGTGTGACGTCCGCTTCGTCGGGCTGATCGACACCGTGCGTGCCGGCGAGGACGTGCCGCAGACGAAGGAGGAGATCCGCGCCCGCTGGGATCGCTACGCCCTGTTCGCCTCACGCACGTTCAACGTCGAGATCCCCGAGATCCCTTACGAACAGCTCGAAGAACTCGACGACGAGGGTCAGGTCAGGTTCGTGCTGGACGCCGTCAAGGAGGCCGGGGTCGACATCCCGGGCGGGATCATCGAGCATCAGCGCACGTCCTACCTGGACAACCGTGCTCTGGACACCGCGAACATCGAACCGTACGACGGGCACGTCGCGTTGTACATGGCCGACCGCTACCACGACGACGCGATCATGTTCGAGCCGCGCTACGCGGTCCGCCAGCCCGACGGCGGCTGGGGTCAGTTCGCCGCCGACCTCGAGGTCGTGCCGATCGGGGGCGAACACATCCAAGCGATCGACGAGCCGTACATCGCTAAGGTTGGCGCCCATATGAGCGAGGCGATCAACCGTATCGACGCCGAGGAGAACGAGTCCAAGTGACCGCCAGTACTACTGCCGAGAAACTCGCCGAACTCCGCGAAAAGCTGGAACTGGCCAAGGAACCGGGCGGTGAGGCGGTCGCGGCCAAACGGGACAAGAAGGGCATCCCCAGCCCCCGGGCGCGAATCCAGGCGTTATTGGACCCGGGCAGTTTCCTGGAGATCGGCGCGCTGGCCCGCACACCGGGCGACCCGAACGCGTTGTTCGGCGACGGTGTGGTCACCGGGCACGGCACGATCAACGGCCGTCCGGTCGGTGTGTTCAGCCACGACTACACCGTGTTCGGCGGCTCCGTGGGAGAGATGTTCGGCCGCAAGGTGTCCCGGCTGATGGAGTGGGTGGCCATGGTCGGCTGCCCGATCATCGGTATCAACGACTCCGGCGGCGCCCGCATCCAGGACCTGGCCACTTCGCTGGCCTGGTACGCCGAGTTGGGGCGCAGGCATGAGCTGCTGAGCGGCCTGGTGCCGCAGGTCTCGATCATCCTGGGCAAGTGCGCCGGTGGTGCGGTGTATTCGCCGATCCAGACCGATCTCATTGTGGCCGTGCGCGATCAGGGCTACATGTTCGTCACCGGCCCCGACGTCATCAAGGATGTCACCGGCGAGGAGGTCACCCTCGACGAGCTCGGCGGCGCCGACGCACAGGCCAAGTACGGCAACGTCCACCAGGTCGTGGACTCCGAGAAGGACGCCTTCCAGTACGTCCGCGATTACCTGGACTTCCTGCCCGGCAACTCCTTTGACGACGCGCCGATCATCAACCCGGGGCTGGAGCCCGAGATCACCCCGCACGACCTGGAACTCGACGCCCTCGTTCCCGACGCCGACAACATCGCCTACGACATGCACGAGATCCTGCTCCGGATCTTCGACGACGGTGACTTCCTGGAAGTCGCCGCGCAGGCCGGCCAGGCGATCATCACCGGGTACGCCCGCGTCGACGGCCGTCCGGTCGGGGTGATCGCCAACCAGCCGATGCACATGTCGGGCGCCATCGACAACGAGGCCTCCGACAAGGCGGCCCGGTTCGTGCGGTTCTGCGACTCGTTCAACGTGCCGCTGGTCTTCGTCGTCGACACCCCGGGGTTCCTGCCCGGCGTCGAGCAGGAGAAGAACGGCATCATCAAGCGCGGTGGCAGGTTCCTCTACTCCGTCGTCGAGGCCGACGTGCCGAAGGTGACCATCACGATCCGCAAGTCCTACGGCGGGGCGTATGCGGTGATGGGTTCCAAACAGCTGACGGCCGACTTCAACTTCCTGTGGCCGACGGCCCGGATCGCGGTCATCGGTGCCGAGGGCGCCGCGCAGCTGATCGTCAAGCGGTTCCCCGATCCCACTGCGCCGGAAGTGCAGGAGATCCGGCGCCAGTTCATCGAGGGCTACAACCGCGACATGGCGACCCCGTACGTGGCCGCCGAGCGCGGGTATGTCGATGCGGTCATCGAGCCGCACCAGACCCGCCTGCAGCTGCGCAGCGCGATGCGGATTCTGCGGGACAAGCAGATCAGCCGGGTTCAGCGCAAGCATGGCCTGATCCCGATCTAGACCGCTTTTGTCAAAGTTGACGAAACATCGGTGATCGAGGGCCTACCCCAATTACCGTGGGGCGGTGACCACCGAGCACATCGAACTGGCTCCCACCGGTCAGGACGGCCGCCACGTTTACACCTGCCCGCTGTGTGAGGCCATGTGCGGCTTGGAGATTCAGGTCTCCGACGGTCGCGTCGCGACCATCAGAGGCAATCCCGACGACGTTTGGAGCCGCGGGCACCTGTGTCCAAAGGGCGCGTCGCTGGGCGCCATCCACGACGATCCCGACCGGGTCCGCGCCCCGATGATCAAGGTCGACGGGCAATGGCAGGAGGTCAGTTGGGATGCGGCGTTCCGGCGCTGCACCGAACTGCTGGCACCGGTGATCGCCGAGCACGGCATCGGGGCGGTCACCTGCTACACCGGCAACCCGCTGGCGCACTCGTTCTCGCTGGGCCGCTACACCGGCGTGCTGCTCGGCATGTCCGGTATCCCGGTCAGCTACTCGCCCGGCACCGTCGACCAGTGGCCCAAGAACCTCTCGTCGCACCTCATGTACGGCAACTGGTGGGGCTTCCCGGTGCCCGATATCGAGCGCACCGACCTGCTGGTGGTGATGGGCGCCAACCCGGCCGCCTCGCAGGGCTCCCTGCTGGCCGCCCCGGATGTGATGGGCATCATCGGGCGCATCGACAACGTGATCGTCATCGACCCGCTGCGCACCGCGACCGCCGCCAAGGCCAACGAATGGTTGCCGATCACGCCGGGCACCGACGCCGCCCTGCTGCTGGCGGTCGTCCACACCCTGTTCGACGAGGACCTGGTTCGCCTGGGGCGGCTGGCCGAGCACATCGACGGTGTCGAGGCGCTGCGGGAAGTGGCGCGGGATTGGTCACCCGAGCGGGTCGCACCGGTCACCGGTAATGACGCCGACCGGATCAAGGGCCTGGCCCGCCAGCTCGCCGAGACCGAGAAGGCAGTGGTCTACGGGCGAATCGGCTTGTGTAATCAGGAGTTCGGGAGTTTGGCCAGTTGGCTGGTGGATGTCGTCAACATCCTCACCGGCCACTTCGACAACCCGGGCGGCGCGATGTTCCCCCGCCCCGCGGCGTGGACGGTCACCGCCCAGCCTCAGCCCGGTTTGGAAGGCGGGCTGCCCGAGTTCGGCCGCTGGCAGACCCGGGTGCGCGGTGCGAAGGAAGTACTCGGCCAGGTGCCGGTGTCGTGCCTGGCGGAGGAGATCGAGACGCCGGGCGAGGGGCAGATCCGGGCGCTGATCACGGTGGCGGGCAACCCGGTGCTGTCCACGCCGCAGGGCCACCACCTCGACGAGCTGCTACCCGGACTCGACGCGATGATCTCGGTTGACCTGTGGCTCAACGAAACCACCCGGCACGCCGACGTGATCTTGCCCGGGCTCTCGCCGCTGGAGCAGCCGCACCACGACGACCTGATCCTGATGTTCGCGATCAGCAGCATCGCCAACTACTCGGCACCGGTGTTCACTCCCGAGGACCCTGACCGGCCCGAGGAGTGGGAGATCCTGGTCCGGCTCACCGGCCTGTGCGCGGGCATGCCGGCCGAGGATGTCGACGTCGCCGCCATCGACGACGGCTTCTTCGATTACCTGTGTTTGACCCAAGGGCTCGACAGCGCGGAGATCCGCAGCCACTACACGAGCGGCGGCCCGGAACGCATTCTGGATTTGACGCTGCGTACCGGGCCATTCGGGGATCGCTACGGCGAGAACCCCGACGGGCTGAGCCTGGCGAAACTGAAAGAGCACCCCAACGGCATTGATTTCGGACCGATGGTCGCTCAGGTCCCCGAGATCCTGAACACCACCGAGAAGAAGATCCGGCTGGCGCCGGAGTATCTGCTCGACGATGTTCCGCGGCTGGCGCGTCGGCTGGAACGGGAGCCCGACGAGCTGGTGCTGGTCAGCCGGCGTCACCTGCGGTCGAACAACTCATGGCTGCACAATGTTTCGGCGCTGATGAAGGGCCGCGACCGGTGCACGCTGCTCATGCATCCGAAGGACGCCGCCAGCCGCGGAGTGTCCGGCGGCGATACCGTCACCGTGCGGTCGTCGGCGGGACGCATCGAGGTGCCGGTCGAGGTGACCGAGGCCATCAAACCCGGTGTGGTGTCGATGCCGCACGGCTGGGGGCACGGCAAGCCCGGAACCCGGATGTCGGTGGCCAACGGCTCACCCGGCGTCAACACCAACATCCTGTCGCCGCCGACGTTCCTTGACGAGCCTTCGGGCAACGGTGCCCTCAACGGCATACCGGTGACGGTCGCCCTGACCACCAAAGCTGTTTAGCCGCAGTCAGGTTCGACCCGCACCACGACTGACGCGTGGGGTGCGACCGGTCCGGACCGAAGCTCACCCGTTGTGGTGCTGTCGGTGTGGTTCCAAAGGTCGCGCGCGCGGTAGCACGCGGCGGAGGGCAGCCCGACTGCCGTGGCGGCGAGAACTAGGCAGCCGAGGATTGCCGAGAGTCGGCGCATAGCGCAAACGTACGGGGCGCTTCGCCGAAGTGAGCGTGCGCCCGGCTGATGACTCGGTCGGCCTGATCGGCATCGGTGATGTCGGCGGCCACCAGGAACAGACGATCGTGGTTGTGGCCGTGGCCAATTCGCACCAGGCTTCCGGCATGCCGGTCGACGGCCACCACGCGATAGCCGGCCGCGAGCAGCGCGCGGGCACGTGCGAACCCATGGTCGGTCCCGGCCTCGACGACCAGAACCACGGGACTGTTATCGGGGAAGTTCGACCGGGATGTCATGGGCTCAGTCAACGGTGCCGACGTAGGTGGCCGCTATGTCGCGGCTGCGAAATCGCGGTGATCTTCTCGAGACCGTCGGCTCAGACACGGTGTACGACCTGGGGACCAGTCCGTAAGCTCAGCCTCCATGAGCGATATCGACGTCGACGCGATCCGCGCCGCCGGGGCGGCCATCGGCGAGGCCATCAGCATCTTCATGCTGAACCCGGACACTTTTGAGAAGAGTCTGGCGGCCGGCTACCCGGACCCGTTCGCGGCGTACTTCGCCGGCCGTGGCGGTGTGCTTGGCGATGCCACCGGCACCACAGTCAACGCGGTGTTCGCGGTCTTCGAACCCAACCTCGCGCGGTCGTGCTGGGAAAAGGGCGTCGCCGTCCACGACGCGTCGGAGAGCTGCCGCCTCTACTGGGATCAGCTCGCCAACTTCGGGCGGGCATACCTGACCGGCGCCGAGGGGCTGGACCGGATTGCCGCGCTGGGCGAGAAGGTGATCGCGGAGGCACCCGAACCCGGCCTGCCGCTCTACGCGGGCTGGCGCGCCATGCCGCTGGCCGATGACGCCACCGCGAGGGCGCTGCAGGTGATGTTTGTGCTCCGCGAACTGCGCGCTGCGGTGCACTTCAATGCCCTCACGATCTCGGGCATGAGCCCGGTGGAGGCGCACATCCTCAATCACGGGACGGATTACGCCGCCTTCATGGGCTGGCAGCCGCCGTTCGTCGACGCGAAGGACAAGAAGGTCGTCTACGACGAGGTCGAAGACGTCACCAACCGGCGGATGGCGCAGATCTTCCGATCCGCGCTGACCCCTGCCGAGGCCGACGAATTGGCCCGGCTGAGCGTGGCCGCCCTGGCCTTGCTGAAATCGACCGCACCGCCACCCGTGGGTGCCTGATTACGATTCCCTAGTGTTCTGGGAACGACTTCCGCTGATCGGCGGGCCGCTGCGAGCCACCCGGGTGGAAGCCACCCGGGCCGGCGTGGCGGTGCTCACCAAGATCGCTGAGCTGGTCATCGAGCAGATCGACCTGACGGCACTGGTCCGCGACAGCGTCGACATCGACGCGATCGTGAGCGATGTCGACATCGAGGCGATTATCGCGCGTATCGATCTGATCGGGCTGGCAGACCAGATCATCGACGGAGTCGATCTGCCCGCGATCATCCGCGAGTCCTCCGCGACTGTCACCGCCGAGGTGATCACGGACGTGCGCTCGCAATCCGCACGGGCCGACGACATGATCTCCGGCTTCGTCGACCGGATGCTCGGGCGGGAACCGGGCGCCCAGGAACCCCAGTGACCAATGCCGGCATCGTGTCCCGAGGTTCGGCCGCTCTCGTCGACATCCTGGTCGTCGTCGTCACGATGGGTGCGCTCTATTTGGGGTTGGCGCTGACGACGCTGATCGTCAACCCGGCGTCGTTCCGTTTCCCCGCGCCGAACCTGATCTTCTCGACCACGGTGACGCTGGCGGTGTCTGTGCTCTACCTGACCGGGTGCTGGGCGCTGTCCGGCCGGACGGTGGGCACGGTCTTGTTGGGCGTTCGCGTGATCGACCGGCATGCCAAGCCCCTGCGGATTGCTGTCGCGGCGCTGCGGGCGGTGGCGTGTGTGCTGTTCCCGGTCGGGCTGCTGTGGGTGGCTGTCGACCCGCAGCGGCGGTCAGCGCAGGACATGGTGCTGGGCAGCCGGGTCGTCTACGACCGGCCCACCCCCGGCGCTCCGGTTCGATAATCGACACCCGGCCCCTTAGGATGCCCCAATGCCGTTAGCTGACGGCCAGGTTGTTGCTGGTTACACCATCCTGCGGACGCTGGGGGCCGGAGGCATGGGTGAGGTTTACCTCGTCCAGCACCCCAGGCTGCCACGGTATGACGCGCTCAAAGTGCTCGGATCCGCAGTGAGCTCCGACGAGGAGTACCGGCAGCGGTTCATCCTCGAGGCCGACATGGTGGCGACGCTGTCGAACCCGCACATCGTGACGATCTATGACCGTGGTGAGTTCGAGGACAAGCTCTGGATCGCGATGGAGTACGTCGACGGAACCGACGCCTCCCGGCTGCTAGCCGAGCGCTATCGGTACGGGATGCCGCCCGACGAGGTCGTGCGCATCGTTTCCGGGATTGCCGACGCGCTGGACTACGCGCACGGCCACGGGCTGTTGCACCGCGACGTCAAGCCGGCCAACATCCTGCTGGGAGTTCCCGGCTCAGGTGACCAACGCGTGATGCTGGCCGATTTCGGCATCGCCCGCTGGATGGGCCAGGCGAGCCAGCTGACCGGGACGAACATGACGGTCGGAACCGTCGCCTACGCAGCCCCCGAGCAGCTCAAGGGTGAGGACGTCGACGGCCACGCCGACCAGTACGCGCTGGCCGCGACCGCCTACCATCTGCTGACCGGCATGCCGCCGTTCACGCACACTAATCCGGCGATCGTGATCAGTCAGTGCCTGAGTTCCGATCCGCCCGCTATCGGTGCCAAACGGCCCGAATTAGCTTGTCTGAGTCCGGTTTTCGCCAAGGCATTGGCCAAAGACGCCGGAAAGCGCTACAAGCGTTGCGGCGACTTCGCGCGCGCGTTGCAGCAGGGCCTTGGCACCGCCGAACGAGAACACCACGCGAGTGACGTGACCAGCCAGGGTTTCGCAGTCAAGTCTTCGCGCCGCGCCCGGCACGCCAAACCGGAGGCGCCGCCGTCGCGCCGCCGGCTGCTGATCCCGGCCGTCCTCGGTGCCGTCCTCATCGTCGCAGGCGCGGCCGCGGGGCTTTCGCTGTCGTTCGGCCACCGCGACGTGAACAACACCGCGACCGCCCAGGCGCCTCGGACGGCGTCACCACCGCCCGCCGTCTCGGGCCGGATGGATCTGCCCGTGGTGGTGATCGGTGCGAACTGCGCTGTCATGGGCGCGGCGGCGGTCAGCGAGAAGGGTGCGCCGGCCTACTGTGCGCACGCCACCACGGGAGCTGCGACCACTGTGTGGTCGCTGCAGCCGGAGAAGCTGCTGACCGCCCCGGGCTAGGGCGCAGCATGGCGCTGCCGCTGTGATCCGGCGACGCCGGTCTTGGCCCGGGTGGCTGTGCTGCTGGCCGCGGTCGGTTTCGCTGACCGCTTCGATGTGGGGGTCCGCTTGGCCGGCGCCGAATGTGCCGTGGCTTTCGTGGCGCCACGCGCCGACGATGCCTTTCGCTGGGCGGGTTCGGTTGATGACGCTGCCGCGGCGGCAGGCTCGGGCTGCGACGACGGCGGCTGCAGCGCGGCGGCGATGACGTTGCGGATCGCGAACCCGTCGTACACCCACTTCAACGGAGGAAACAGCACTGTTTTCAGCCAAATCTCGCCGAGGCCGGGGAGGGCGCTGGTCGACGCCGGGAGCGATCCGATGACCATGGCGGTGAGAAGAAACGTGCTGAACGCGGTAGCCGGAATCACGGCGACGGCGTCGACCAGGAGGGACTGAACGGCGGGAAGTGCGTTCTGGAGGTTCTTCACCTGAGCCGAAATCTCACCGGGGATGAGGTGGCCCTGACCGCTCAACACCTGCCCGCCGTAGTTGGCCACACTGCGCAGCAGCTGCTCGGTGATGGGGGCGATGGGATTGGACCCGGGCGGCAATGGATAGGACGTGTCCACACCGGTGACAACGTCCCAGATCTGCTCCAGCGGGTTGGCGGTCAACGCCACGGCCTGCGTGACGACGTGCGGTACGGGTGGGGTGTGCAACGCGATCGCAGACGGGGCTGTCGTGCCCACCGTCAGCGTGACTGCGGCGGTGAGCGAGAGCATAGCGGCGATCGGTCGATGCGAGATCGTGGTGTCCATCTGGGCCCCTTCTATCGTGCGGGTCAATTCCCAGAATTTCAGGCTGCTGCAACGGGCATGCCCGTATTGCACTACTGCAATACGGGCATGCACCACCGGAGTGGTTACAGCGGGATCCACTGCCCCAGGAACCAGAAGCCCCAGCCGAACCCGTTGCCGGCCGGCATCGGCTGCACCCATTGACCGTTCCAGTTGAACGGCTGGTGGTCCTGGCGCGCCTGGCCGACATTGCGCTGCTGCCAGTCGGCCGGCCCATTGTTCGGTCCGTTATTCGGCCCGTTGTTGGGCCCGTTGTTCGGGCCGTTGTTGGGTCCCTGGCACTGTTGTGGTCCAGGCCCACCGCAACCAGGATCGGCGCTTGCGGTGCCGATCCCCAGCCCGAACAGTCCGGCCGCACCGATGCTGGCGGCCGCCGTCGAGGCGAGCACCATGCGTTTGAGGTTCATCGTCATCTCCGTTTTCGTTGCTCACATGCCTTTCGTCGATGACGTTATGGGGCGCGGATTTGCGCCAGCTGTGATGCGGGTGGGCGCGACCTTGGGGAGTGATAACGACTCGAAAACGGTTCTATCTCAACAAATTTGCGCGATCGCCAGGTGTTGTGGAGTTTATTGACAGCGGACTGTACGAACTTTTGACATTGGGAAGCTTGGTTTTCCGCGCGTCAATAACTGATCATGTCCGCTGTGAACACACGCAATGGTTTGTTGCTGGCTTCCTTCGCGGCTCTCGTGGTACTGGGCGCGGTGGCATGCGGGTCGAAGAGCGCGACGACGCCGTCGACCGTCACCGTCACCTCGACGCCGACCACCACAACCACCACAGCCGCTCCGGCCACGCATCATCAGTACAACTCGGGCTCGGGCGGCGGGCAGCCGCAACCGCAGCAGACGATCGTCGAGACCCAGGCGCCGCAGACCATCGTGCAGACCCAGGATCCACAGACCGTCACCAACACCGAAACAGCAACGCAGACTGAAACTTCGACCGCGACTTCAGTTCAGACCGCCACCCAGACGGTCACGGTGGCGCCCAATCACCAGTTCGGGCCCAATGGTTTCGGCAACCGACAGACGGGATGAAACCGACCGCCGCACTTCAGGCTATTCACATGAGGTTCTCCTGGGCGGCTTGATAGACGGTCCGCACGACCGGTCGAAAGCCGAGGCGCCGCGCGAGGGAGGCGTCCATGTGGATGTGCCAAGGATTCGTCAGCGGTTCCGACGATGGTTCCATGGTGCCCCCCACCAGCTCGACGAGTTCGTAGACCGACGTGGGTGCTTCGTCGGCGATGTTGACGATTCGCCCGTCGAATGCACCACTGAGGGCGAGCATGGTCGCGGTCGCGATATCGCGGTGATGGATCATGCTCATCCGATGAGCTGGATGGAACCTGCCGGCCGCAAGCACTGGCAGGGAGTCCAGATGCCCATCCTTGTCGCCATAGACGAAGCCGTACCGCAGGATTGACCAATTCAGCCCGCTGCCGCGCAGTTCGTTTTCGGCCGCGAGTTTGCTTGCCGGATAGTCCAGTCTCGGAGCTGCCGGGTCGTCTTCGCGGCCGGGGTGCGTGGCATCGTCGTCATAGATCCACGCGGTGCTGGCCATGATGAACCGCGCCTGCGGTGCGTGGGTTTGGGCCGCGGCGATGAGATTGCGCGACCCCTCGAGGTTGCTTCTCCAGATGAGATCGGTGTCGGCGGTGCGAAAGGTCGCCGCGAGATGGATGATGGCGCTGACGTCGCGCACTGCGGACGTGAGCGTGTCGGCCTCAAGGAGGTCGCCGTGCACCGCTATCGCCTCTTCTGGCAGTGCTTTGTCGCCGCGCACGAGAGCGCGGCACTCCACGCCTTCGGCCAGGAGTCGGGGAAGGAGTCGCGCTCCGACCAGTCCAGTTGCGCCGGTGAGCAATACGGTCATGTGACTGCTTCCCTTCATATCGATGTGTTGTGAAGACGTTCGGTGGCGATGCGTAGAACTCGAACCGCGGTGGCGATGTCGGCAGCGTCGATTCCGGCGAACGCTATGTCCTCGATTCGGGACAGATCGGGCAGGGCCTCCCATAGCCGAGTCCCGGCTGAAGTCAATCGAAGAAGCCGCTGTCGCTGGTCAACGCGGTCCGGCAGCTGCTCGACAAGACCTTTGCGGGCCAAGGTGGTGACGACAACGCTCAGCGTTGCGCGCTCCACTTGAAGCATCCGCTGCAGATCGCGCTGCAGAGTCGGGCCCTCGTGCGCTAACTGATACAGCACGTACCACTGGGTCGCACCGAGACCATAAGGGCGCAGGGAGTCGTCCATTGCCGCGCGTGCCGCCATGTAGCACCGCTTCGCCCAAGCACCCACGGATGCATCCGACGACCCACCGTTTTCGTTAGCCACCTAACTATCATGTTAGGTGGCTAACGAAATGTCAATCAGCCGAGTTGCCGGAGCAGGTGTGACAGCTAGGTGCGTTCCTTCGGCAGGGTCTCGCCGCGGAAGAAGCTCGGAGCCTTGAGGTTCCACACGATCATCAGCACGACGCCGAATGCCAGACTGAGGACGCCGACGACGAACGCGGTGCCGATGCCGAGGATGGATCCCCCCGAGCCGGTACTCGGGTCCGCCATCAAGTACGCCTCGACGATGCCCACCGGGATGAGGACCAGCGCGCCGATTCCGGGCAGGATCACCTGTCCCATCGCCGTCCGCCATGACCGAAAAGCGGTGCGCCAGAAGTACAACACCGAGGCGATCGCCACCACGGAGTAGTAGGTCATGATCGCGATACCCACGCTGTAGACCGAATCCGCGACCACGCTGTCGCTGACGATGTCCAGCGCGCAGTAGATCGCCAGACTTGTCAGGCCGATGACCCAGGTGGCGAACTTCGGCGTCGAACTCACCTCGCTCACCGATGCGAACCGATCTGGTATCGCCTTGTACGTCGCCATCGACAACAAGCCGCGGGCCGTCGGCATCACGGTGGACATCGTCGCCGAGAACGCGGACAACCCGACGACCAGCGCCGCAATCATTGCGCCACGCTCGCCGATCGATTGGGTGGCCAGCGTGGTGAAGACGTCGTCGACGTTGGCTTCGTTCGTCAGGCTCGTCGGGCTGTTCGGGTCGATGCCCGCGAACGCCAGCGCCGCCACGCTGAAGATCACGTAGGTGGCAACGGTGATCAGGATCGCCGTCACCCCGCTGCGGCCGGCCTGTGCCGACGTCCCTGAGGTCTCCTCGGACATGGCCAGTGAGGCGTCGAAGCCCCAGAAGATGAAGATGGCCACCAGGAATCCACCCAGCAGGCCGCTGAAGTCGTGGATGGCGAACGGGTTGAACCATTCCCACGAGAACGACTCCGTGTCCGGACTGTGCTGACCACGGAAGACGGCGACGAGCATGATGACCGCGAACAGCATCAGGCCGCCGTATTGGACGATCGTGAGGATCAATGTGGTGCGCGACGATTCCTCCGCGCCGCGGGCGACCAGCCATGTCGTCAGCAGGATGAAGATCGTGGCCACGATGATGTCGAACCACACCGGGGAGTCGTCCATCCCGAGCCAGACGGCGGTGGCATTGGTCAGGATGCCGGCGGCGCCAACGCCGGCCAGGATGGAAGACAGCATCAGCGCGAAGCCACCCATCCAGCCGACGTGCGGGGCGATGGCCTTGGCTCCCCAGGTGAATACGGTCCCGGCGTCCGGGGCGGCGTCGGTGAGATGTTTGTAGGCCAGCGCCACGAAGTACATCGGGATGACCGCGATGATGAAGACGATCGGCAGCTGATAGCCCGACTCTTCCGCGCCATGCCCGAGCGCACCCGTCAGTGAGTACGCCGGTGCGGTGGCCGCCAACCCGATCGCCACGGCCCCGACGAGGGAGACCGACCCCTTCTTGAGCCCCTTGGACCGCAGGCCGTGCATCAAGGGGTCGACGATCGCTGCGTCTTCAGCCATGCGCGGATTGTGCCATCCGGCTTGGCTGGATGTGCGATCTACCGAGTATTGCTCGAGGCCGCGTGACGAGCACTGCCGGCAACGGTTCGTTTCGCCTCCGAACGCTGTTGCGGCGCTGTCGCTTTACTAGTGGCCGGGGCTGAGGACTTCGCGATGTGGCGGCTTGACCGCGCACCCGGCTGGGTGGTGCGGTGCGGCACTGTAGTGGGGGCTTTTTTACCCGCGACCGGAACGCGGACCGATACGCGCGGAAGTAGCGAGAGAGCACCCAAGACCGCACCGATTGGGGCTCCGACAACTGCCCCGACGATCGCGGCGACTGGGATGATCGGAACGAGCACCATTCCCACAACGGGAATCCCATAGATCGCCATGGAAGCCACCGCCCCGACCGCGACGAACCCGGCAAACGCTCCGCCACCGGCGCCCGCTATGACCCGATAGACCAGTTCCACTGCGGTCCGGCCCAGTGCCGCGGGAATGCTCTGGAGGAATTGGCCAACGTCGGCGGGAGTGGCTGACGCGGCGGCGGCCGCGTGTGGGGCCGGGGTCAGCGGACCGGGTAGCGCAGCGAGGTGAACGGTCTGAGTGGAGATTCGAGGTGTCATCTGCTCCGGAGACGGTTTCGGTGGCCCAAACGTGGTCGCGGCCAACATCACTGCACCTGCTACGACCGCCGCGACCGCGCCAGCCGTAGGTCGAGTCTCGAAGATGCGTGCCATGGTTCCACGCTGACGGCACCAGGCCGCCGCGATGTCAGTACCGGACTACTGCACTACGGTTTGATCCGGCTATGGCTTGATCCGGATGGGCCCCGGTTTCCACAAACCGCTGCGGGTGGCCGTGCCCAGGTCGATCTTCGCGGGCTGGGCCTCGACGACCGTCTGGAACTGCCGTAGCGAGCCCCAGTCGCGGCCCCAGTCGTGCGACAGATACGTCGCCATGACATGGGCGCGTAGCAAAAGGTCGGTGATGCCGAGCAGGCCGCCGTTGCGGCCGTCCTCCCAGGTGTCGGTGTCCTGCTTCTTGGCCGTGTAGTCCGGGGTGATCCGGAACTTCGGCACCTCGGTGACCCCGTTGGCGTGCAGCACCGGCTGCTGGCACGGGAAGGCCAGGCCCACCGCCCAGTCCATCAGGACCGGCTGGGTGGAGCCGACGAACTCCTGCACCGACCGCAGTTCGGGGACCCGCGGCGGGGTCACCGCGAGCCAGTCGCCGGGGGTCAGGGACCGGTCGGTGGCCACGATCCGGACTGTGGTGGCGTCGGCGGGGATCTCGGAGCGGGCGAACCGCAGGTTGCGCCACGACGGAGCGGGGCCGAGGTCATACGGGCTCACTTGGCCGGCCGGCACCGGGGCGCCGTCCGGTCCCGCCCTGCCGTACTCCAGTTCCACGGTCTGGCCGTCGGTGAAGCCGTTGAGCACGCTGCGCCCGGCGATGGTGCCTGCCGCGGTGACGACGACCAGCGGGTGGCCGCTGTCGTTGGGTGGCAGCTGATACCAGGCCGAGTTCAGCGTGGCGTCCTGCTGCGGTCCGACGACGTAGCTGCCGGCCATCGCGACCCGCGCCGGGTCGAGGCCGTAGGGCAGCGGCACGGTCGAGCCGTTGATGCCAGGAGTGCCGAGGTTGATCGGCTGATCCCAGTCGTAATCAGTACCCGGCTGCGGGTTCGTCATCCGAATGGCTTCGGCGACAATATGTTCGGGAACACCGCTAGGGGTGAAGCCAACCGGGTTGGTGCCGCCCAGCGGCCCCAGCGGACCGTAATCCCCGGGCAGCGGGGTCAGGAATCCGGCGTTGGCATCCGGTTCGACCAGCACGTCGTCGGCCAATCCGCAGCCGCCGGAGAACGATCGCAGATTGGCCCATGCGTTGGAGTAGGTCGGGTACTGGCGCACCACGCCCGCGGCCATCGAGCCGATGAACACCAGCACCATGAAGCCGGCGGCAAGCGGGATCGGTGCGGCCGTGACGGCCCGGGACAGCCGGCCCTCGCCGTGGTCGCGGGTGTTGAAGTGCAGCCAGACCGTGTAGATCGCCGACAGCGCGAACAGGGCGAAGAAGATTGTGCTGACGGTGATTCCACCGATACGAGGCATGGCGTTGTTGAAGGGCACACCGTAGCTCGACACGTACCACCAGCCGTTGGTGGTGGCGAAGCACAGGGCCAGCAGGAAGAACACCGCGGTGACGACGGTCATCCGGTTGCGCGACCACCGCAGCACCTTCGGTGAGGCGAGCACCGTGGCCAGCGCTGCCATGGCCGCGCCGACCGCGGCGAACAGGCCGAAGTGGTGCACCCACTTGGTGGGGGTGAACATCAGGAAGAACACCGTCGCGAAGATGACACCCATCAGCCGCCAGGCCGGTCCGCGGGCCACCCCGGGAACGCGCTTGCGGCGCAACATGATGAACATCGAGACGAACAGCGACAGCGCGGTGATCAGGAACCCGAATCGGCGGGACAGCGAGCCGTCCACGGTCGGCAGGATCAGGTAGTAGTAGCGCAGATTCTCGGTGTACCAGGCCTGGCTGGGCCCGATGTCGGTGCGAATTCTGGTCGCTTCTAGCACTGTTGCCAGAGTCTGGTCCGCGAAGACAACGGTCAAGATGATGGTGCCCGCAGCCAGCAGCGGCAGCACCAGCGGCCAGGTGCCCACCACAGCGCGGCGGCGCACCAGGATTCGCAGGATGGGCCGGCCACCGGCGATCAGCGCGGCGACCGCGATCAGACCGGTCGGCTGGATGCCGAGCGTGAACGCGGCGCTGACGATGGCCAGCGCGGCCGGCGTCAGCCGGCCGGAGATGACCGCGCGTTCGATGAGTACGTAGGTGATCAGGGCGCCGGTGGCGATCTGCCCTTCGGGACGCAGGCCGTTGTTGAACGGCATCCACGCCGCCATCAGCACCAGCCCGGCCGCCCACAGGGCGGGCCTGCTGGCGATCACCGCCGGGCCCAGTCGCGGCAGCACTTCACGGGACAGCAGCAGCCAGCACACCAGCGCACAGATCAAGTCCGGCAACCGCATCCAGATGCTGGCGTCGCTCACGTGGGTCATCAGCGCCAGCACGTTGTAGAACCAGCCGAACGGGTCTTCGGGGCTGCCGAACCAGCGGAAGTAGTTCGACATGTAGCCGGCGTGGTCGGCGACGCGGGCCATCTGCAGGATGTAGCCGTCGTCGGAGGAGTTGGCGCCCATCACGTGCCAGATCAGGAAACCGGCCACCACGGTCACGTCGACCGCGGTGAACGTCCGCCAGCGCTGCGGGATCCACGCGTGCATGCGTCGTCCGTCGAGCCGGTCCAGTCGCCACAGCGCCAGCAGCGCGATCACGGTGGCGGTCATCGCCAGCAGCATCGCCGCCAGCTTCAAACCCGTTGGTGTGGTGGAGAACCGGGTGTCGATCGTCGCCGAGAAACTCAGCCCGGGCGGCGCCGGGCCGGTCAGGTCGGTGAAGACGCCGACGATCGCGGGCCGCAGGTTGGGATCGGCGAAGCCGCTGTGCATCTCCTTGCCGGTCGTGGGGTCGGTCAACCCGACGAAGGTGGCGAACGTCCCGTCCTTGTCGGAAGTGATCTCGATGCGCGAGCAGCCGTCAATGCGGGCCCGCGGGACGCTGGCGACCACGACATTGCGGTCGGTGATGTCGACGCGCTGGGTGCTCACGTTGACGAACAGCGAATTCAGCGCAGCCTCTTTGCCTTTCTGCGGCGCCAGTCCCAGCACCATGCCGCCTGCCGGTGGCATGGACCGGATCACTTCGCAGGGCACCGTCGCCGTCAGCGACACCGGCGCCTGAGAAATCAATGGGGATGTGACATTGCTCAGCTGACCGGCCTGTGGCCAATTCAACGTCGCGGTGGTCTGCTCCACCGGCAGCAGCGGGGTCAGCACCGAGAGCACGAAACCCACCAGCCCGGCGATCATGGCCACCCAGCGGGTGACCTTCACGTCGCGGGCCGAGTCGCGGGCATTGGCGGCGAGAGTCTGTGTCATGGCAGTGCCCTGATGGGTCCGCTACGGCTCCAGCCGAATACCGTCTTGGTGCCCTGGTCGATGACGGCGTTGGGAGCCTGCGCCGACGGGACCAGGCGGATGTAGCGCTCGATGGCGCCCCAGTCGCGGTACCAGTCGCCGCTCAGATAGGTCGGGACGGTCGAGGTGGTCAGCAGGCCCTGGATGAACAGGAAAGGCCCACCGGCGCGGGCGGATAGCCACATGTTGCTCGACACCACCACCTGCTTGAGGTTGGGCAGGATCCGGTACTCCGGGAGCTCGGCGACGCCGAGGTGTTCGGAGAACGGTCGCTGGCACGGGAAATTCGCGGCGGTGGCGATGTCCATCATCACCGGCGTCTGCGAGCCGAGGAATTGCTGGGCGGTCTGCAGTACCGGTACCCGTGGCGGGGTGAAGCCGAACCACTGGTCGGTGCTCAGGTTCGGGTCGTCGGCGACGATGCGCGCGACGTTGGCCTCCGGGGGTGCCCACGCCATCGGGAATCGCAGGTTCCGCCATGCCTTTTGGGCGATCACGTCGATGGGTTGCACCGAGTTGAGCGCCTGGAAACTGCCGTCGGGGCGCTGCACACCCCACTGCAGTTTGAGTGACTGCCCGTAGTTGAACTGGCCCTCTTCGTCGTAGAACCAGATCGCGCCGGCGGCTGCGACCGTGACCAGTGGGCGCTCCGGGGTGCGCGGGGGCAGCTGGTACCACGCCGAAGTCGCCTTGGCCGCAACGGTGTTCTCCTTGTAGCTGCCCATCACCGGCGTGGTCTTGGGGTCCAGTCCAAACGGCAGGAACACTCGCGAGCCGTTGACGCCGACCGGTCCGTAACCGCCGCCGGTGCCGGCCGCGAAGGCGATGCCTGCGTTGGGCTTGTTGGGCGAGCCGTCGGAGTTGACGGTGCCCGGGTTGGCCACGAACGGTTCGGCCGGTTCGAGGGTGTCGCTGATCCCGTTGGGGGTGAAGCCAACCGGATTCTCGCCGCCGAGCGGACCGTACTGACCCCACTTCTGACCTGAAACCGGTTGCAGCATACCGGCATTGGGATCAGGCTCGACAAGGATGGCGTCGGCCATCGCGCAGCTCGCGGACGACAGGCCGGACTTCAGTGCGGACAGGTTGGCCGACGCGGTGGTGTAGACGGGGTAGCGCTGCGCGAAGGCCTTGGTCATCGAGCCCACCTCGAGCAGCACCATGATGAGCGCGACCACCAGCAGTGGGGTCGAGGCCAGTGCCCGGTTGCGCCCGGTGTTCTTGACCTCGGTGTGGCCGCTGTAATCCATCCGGAAGTGCAGCCAGCCCGCGATCAGGCCGGTGAGGATCGCCAGCACCAAGAACATGGTCGTCACGGGCTGGTGGGCGATGACCGGCTGACGGTCGAACCAGGGCACGCCGTAGCTGCCGACATAGAACCAGCCGTTGGTGCCCGAGGTTGCCCACGCCAGGACGAAGAGCAGTGCGGTGACATACAGGGCCAGGTTGCGTCGGTTGTGCAGGCCGACCCGGGCGAAGGTGAATGCGGTGACCGCGCCGAGCGCCCCGGCCAGTCCGGCGAACGCACCGAACTGGACGGCCCACTTGGTGGGGGTGAAGGTCAGCAGCAGCAGGCCGATCGCGGTACTGCCGATCAGCCGCCACACCGGTCCTCCTGCGACACCGGGCACATGGCCGCGGCGCAGCAGCACGGTCAGCATGCCGAACAGGCACAGCATCATCACCAGCACGGCGAAGCGGCGGGTCAGCGAGCTCTCCACATTGTCTTCGACAGTGAGGAAGTAGTAGCGCAGGAAATCCTGGTACCAGGCGATCGTCGGCCCGACAACATATTTGATGCGGGCGGATTCGGCGACGGTCGCCAGTGTCTGGTCGCGGAAGACGACGACGAAGATGACCGACAGCGAGGCAGCCAGCGCGGCCAGCGGCGCCAGTAGGCCGTCGGTGCGGCGGCGCGCCTTGATCACCTTGGCGACGGCGCGCGATCCCACCAGTAGCGGGGCGAGCGCGATCAGCCCCTGCGGGGCGAGCGTCACGCTGAACACCGCGACGACGATCGCGACCGCGGCCGGAACCAGGCGGCGGGTGGCGATCGCGTTCTCCACCAGCATCCACGCCGCGAGTGCGCCGAAGGCGATCAGCGGCTCGGGCCGCAGCCCGTTGTTGAACGGGAACCACGCGGCCAGGAACACCGCGGCGGCGGTCCAGACCGTGACCCTGTTGAGCGCCAACCGCGTGCCCAGTCGCGGCAGCACACAGCGGCTCAGGATCAGCCAGGTGCCGATGCCGGCCGCGGTGGCGGGCAGCCGCATCCACACTCCGGCGGTGCTGATCGCCGCGAGGTGGGCGAGCACCGACTGATACCAGTCGAACGGCGCCTCGGTGGCCCCGAAGAAGCGGAAGTAGTTGGCGGTATAGCCGGCCGATCCGGACACCCGCGCGATGGTGAGGTTGTAGCCGTCGTCGGAGGAGATGGCACCGATGACATGCCAGACCAGTAGCCCGCCGATCACCCCGATATCGGCCACCCAGGTGGACACCCCGACCCGAAGGAATCGGCGCCACGCCCCAGGCAGACGGCTCCGAATATCCCCAAGTCGCTTCGCTCCTGCCCGCCGGCCAGAACGCCTGTCGAGCAGGCCCAACGCGCAAACCGAAGCGATGACGCAGGCGATGCCCAGCACCATCACCACGATCTTCAGTGCGCTCGGGTGGGTGATGAACCGGGTGTCGATGTCGACGCGCGCCGACAAGCCCGGTTGTGGGGCCACCTTCAGATCTGTGAAGATCCCGTCGATCGCGGGCTTCTTCTCGGGGGCCAGCGTGCCGGTAGCGCCTGGGATTCCGACGAAATCGGCCCCGACCCCGCCCGGGCCGGCCCAGATCCGCAGATCGCTGCAGCCGCCGGCAGCGATGGTCGGGCGTGGGGCGACCGCAGCCACGGTGTCCCGGAACGCGACGACGACGGTGGCGGCGCTGGCGCGCACGAAAAGGCCATTGCGGCTGGCGTCGATTCCCGCCGGAGGAATGGTCGAGAACACCAGCCCACCGTCGGTGGGCAGGGTCGCGATGGCCCGGCAGGGGATGGACACCTCGAGCGACTGCGGCGCGCCGGAGACCAGCGGCGCGGTGATGTCGCTCACCAGCCCGTCGGGTCCCGCTGCCTGCGGCCATTGGATGGTGGCCGTGGTCTGCGTGACCGGCAACAACGGTGCGATACCGCAGAGCAGAACACCGAGGATTCCTGCCACTACCGCGACGAGCCGGGCGATCCGGGGGGAGTCGGCTCTGTCGGTCGGCACGAGGCTCGATGTTAGGCGACGAAGTTGAGTGGGTTCGGCAGGCCTGCGGGCGGTACGGCGATTCGAGACGCGATCGCTAGGTCGGCCGCAACGGAGCCGGGCTCCACAGCCCGCTCCGGGTGGCGGTGCCCAGATCCAGCCGGGCCGGCTGCGCGTCGGGGTAGAACGGGTTGAGCCGCTGCAGCGCGCCCCAGTCGCGGAACCAGTCGTTGCGCAGGTAGCTCGGCACGGAGGTCGCGCGGTACAGCAACTCGCTGATGCCGAGCGGGCCGCCGCCGATGTTGTCCATCACCGGCGAGTTCGCCTCAGCACCGAACCGGTCCGGCATGATCCGCCATTTCGGCGGCTCGATGACGCCGTATCGATGGCCGAACGGCCGCTGGCACGGGAACGCCAGTCCGACAAGCCAATCCAGCAGCACCGGATCTTGCGATCCGACAACGTCCTGCAGGGTGCGTAGCTTCGGGATGCGCGGTGGAGTCAGCGCGATCCAGTGCTGGGGGGACAAGTCGTCATCGGTGGCCACCAGCCGGATCATGGTGGCCGCGCGCGGGATCGCGGCCAGCGGCGCACGCAGGTTGCGCCACGCCGGTGCCGCCCCGGCATCGCCGAAGTTCACTGAGCCGCCGGGCTTCCCGTCGGCTGCCTGCGCCTCCGTCGCCCACTGCACCTGGACTTCGTCCTGGTCAAAGCGGCCGGCCGCCGCCACCACCAGCAGCGGGGAGGACGCCCAGTCGGTGGGCAGCCGGTACCACGCCGAGCGCAGCACTGCGGGCTGCTGCACGCCGGCACGCCAGCTCCCCATCACCGGTGTGCGCGCCGGGTCCAGGCCATAGGGCAGCCGGGCGCGGGAACCGTTGACCCCGCCGACCGCGTCGGTGCCGCCCTCGGTTCCGGCCTCGCTGCTGGTGACGACGCCGTCGGTGTCGGCGAAGTTGCCGCCACCGGGAGGTTCGGACACCGGGTCGGCCGAGACGTCCGCGGGTATCCCGCCGGCGGTGAATCCTTCGGCCGTCGTCGCACCGAGAGCGTCGCCGACCGAGACCCCGGCGATCGGGGTGAGGATGCCGGCGTTGGGGTCCTCTTCGACCAGCACGTCGTCGGCCAGCCCGCACGTCTTACCGGTGAGTGCCAGCAGATTCGAGCGGCCGACCGACCACGCCGGCCACTGTTGAGTCATCCCAAGCGTCAGCGATCCCACTTCGAAGACCACCAGCAGCCAGGCCATGATCGCGAGCGGCGAGCCCACGATGCCCGACCACCAACGCGTCCGTTCCGTGGTGCCGTTGTCGTGGCCGGAGAAGTGGAACCATGCCGCCACCAGCAAGGTGAGGACGGTCAGCCCGAGCAATATCGTGGTGAAGCCGAAGTGCCACTCCGGGAACTGGTTTGACCACGGCACACCGAAGTTGGATACGTACCACCAGCCGTTGACGCTGGCGAACGACAGACCGGTGACGAACAGGACCGCGGCGGCGAAGAGCGCCCGGTTTCTTCGGGACCTCAGCACGTGCGCGGTGACCGCGACGGCGGCCAGCGCACCCAGCGAGCCGGCCAGTCCGGCGAACACCCCGAAGTGATGGGTCCACTTCGTCGGGGTGAACATCATCGCGATGAACGAGATGATCGTGATCCCGATGATGCGCTTGCTCGGGCCTGCCGCGGTCCCGGGGATGTGGCCACGGCGCAGGATCATCGCCACCACGACTCCCAGCGCGGCCAACAGTGCCAGCACCGCGAACCGGCGGCTGATCGAGCCGTCGGGGCTGGCCATGAACAACCGCTCGTACCGGATGTGTTCGTCGAACCAGCTGAGGCTGGGCCCGACCGCCGACTTCAGCATGTTGGCCTGTACCTCGCCGACCAGGGTCTGGTCGCGGAAGATCAGGATGATCGTCACGGTCCCCGCGGCGAGGATCGGGGCCAGCAGCGGTAGCAGGCCGAACTGGCGGGATCGGCGGTGCAGGATCGTGCGCAGCGGGCCGATCGCCACCAGCAGCGCGCCGATCGACGCGATGCCGGTCGGGCCGGAGAACAGCGTCAGCGCACCGATGATGCAGGCGAACGCGACGGGAAGTAGCCGACTGGTCGCCACGCCGCGTTCGACCGAGCACCAGGTCAGCAGGATGCCCAGGGCGATGATGGGTTCGGGCCGCAGGCCGTTGTCCAGAGGCAGCCAGAACACCAGGAACATGCCGGCGGCGGTCCAGATCGCGGCGCGGCTGGTCTTGACCGCGTGGCCCAACCGGGGGATCACCTCGCGGCTGATCAGCCACCAGCAGACCAGCGCCATCGCCAGTGTCGGCAGCCGCATCCAGACGCTGGTGGTGGAGACGTGTGCCCACAGCGCGAGCAGGTCGTAGTACCAGCCGAATGGCGCCTCGGGCGTGCCGAACCAGCGGTAGTAGTTCGCCATGTAGCCGGCGTGCTCGGACACCCGGGCCATGGTGAGGATGTAGCCGTCGTCGGAGGTGTTGGCGCCGACGAAGTGCCACCAGGCCAGGACCGCGAACACCACTCCGTCCAGGGCGCTCAGTGACCACCAGCGCGACGGCAGGAAGCGCCGCTGGCGCACTCCGTCGGCGCCGTCCAGAAGGTGCAGGGCAACCAGCGAGATGAGCGTCATCGCGACGCCGAGCACCATCGCGGCCATCTTCAGTGCCGTCGGAGCGCTGCTGTAGCGGGTGTCGATGGTGGCCGAGAGGCTCAACCCGGGCGGCGCAGGACCGGTCAGGTCGGTGAAGACGCCGACGATCTGAGGCCGGAAGTCGTAGCCGCTGCGCTCGCCCTTCAGCGGGGCGCCGGGGTCGTCGCTGTCGGGGCCCTGGGTCAGGCCGACGAACTCGGCGGTCACCCGATCGGCGTGGGCGATGAACGTGAGCTTCTGGCACGCCGGGCTGAGGACCTGCTTCAGTGGCGCGACGACGACCGGGGTGTTGCGGACCACGACGACGAGATCGTCGTTGGCGCGCTGGATCAGCAGACCGCGGTCGACGGCCTTGGGTGCCTGCTTGGGGACCGTCGACAACAACACCGTCTTGGTGGGACTGTCCAGACCCGCGGCCGCGCTGCACGGTACGTCGATGGTCAAGTCAGTGGCCACGTAGCTGATCAGGGGCGCCGTGACGCTGTTGAGCACGCCGTTCTGGGGCCAGTTCAGCTGCGCGGTGGTCTGCTTGACCGGCAACAGCGGCGTCAGGATCGCCAGCGCGGCGCCCAGCAGGCCGGCGATGACGGCGACCAGACGGGCGGTCCGGTACTTGACCTGCAGGTCATCCTGGGCCCGCGTCTGTTCCACGGAGCTAGATGGTAATTGGCCGCTCGGGTGGTCCATCGCTATGGATTCCGGATGGCCAAGACGAACGGCCCGATGGTCTTGACGGTGAAGTGCGGCCCGCTGAACAGCTTGCCGTCGAAATCGACGGTGTAGCGGCGCACGTTGGGCTGGTTCGGGTAGACGTCCTCGGCCAGTCGCAGCGAGTAGGTGTCATTGGCGCCGCGGCGCATGAGGAAGACGGTCGGCGGCGGCCAGGGCAGCGAGTCCAGCGCGTGGACCAGCTGGTCGGCGTTCTTCAGGTCAGCCCAGGATTCGATGGCCGCGGCCCGTTTGTCGAACTCGGCGAGGGGGTTGGCGTAGTGCGAGGTCAAGCCCTGGAACCCGTAGTACGGGTAGTACGACAGGAAGCTGTAGTCGGCGGTCAGCACAACGGTGTTCTCGCGGGGTTGGCCGGTGGCCTTCCGGATGGCGACGTCGAGTTCGGAGTAGTACTTCTCGGCGCCGGGCGGTCGACGATCGCCGCGCTGGCCGTAACCGTCGGTGTCGGTGTAGGCGACGGTCAGATCGGGCCGCAGCACGTCGGGGATGTCCTGGCTGAAACCGATGGCGCCGATCAGCCCGATCGCGGCGCCGACTCCGATGACCTTGCGGTTCGTCCGAGTCGCGAGCGCCAGCGTGACCTCGATGAACCCGAACACCCCCGCCGCCGACAACAGCACGGTCAGCGTGGGCTGCAGGCGGAACGACAGCAGGGTGGTGCCGAGCAGGGTGGTCAGCATCGACAGCGCCGACCAGGCGTAGACGGTCAGCACCCCGATGCCGAGCGCGGCCGCCCGTGTGGATGTACGTGCCCGCCACACCAACCACAGCGTCCCGAGCATGCAGAGTGCCCCGAGCAATGAGAACTGCAGCATCGGGAACGTCAGAACTGCGCCGTCGGCGGGCAGGTAGTGCTGGGCGCTGCCGGTGCCGCTCATCGGGTGGCGGATGGCCTGCAACAGGAACGGCAGCCAGGTGATGGCACCGATGGCCGCGGTGATGACGGCGGCGACCACCAGTCGAAGCAGTGGTTCGATGCTGCGCCGCGCGATCGCGACGACGATGCCCATCACGCCCACGGTGAAGGCGGCATAGCCGAACAGCAGTGTGTAGAAGGTGGCGGAGACGCCGAGGAACAGCCCGACGCCGGCGACCGCCGCCCAACCCCCTTGCCTTGTCTTGCCGCGCAGACCGGACCACGCCAGCACCAGTACCGGTGGGATGAGGACGGTGATGATGGCGGCGTAGGGCTCAGGCGAGCTGTAGGCCAGGGTCACCGCGGTGGTGGCGACGGTGACGATCAGCGCATATTCGAACCGGATGAGCGCCGACCACAGCGCCATCGCCAGCACCACGGCGATCGCGATGGAGACGATGGCCCACGGCTTGAACATCTCCCAGGCCGGCGTGCCGGTCAGGGCGGCGGCCCGGCCGCCGAGCCAGAACCACCCGGCCGGGTAGAACGGCGGCAGGCCGGTGTAGGTCATGTCGTGCAGTGCCGGGCTCTCGGCGAGCCGGGTGAGGTATTCGGTGCGGAACTGCTGATCGACCGAGATGCCGAAGAGGTAGAGCCGGCTGGCGCCCAGCGGCATCCCGAGGGTGACCACCGTGAATGCCGAGAGGAACACCGCGGCGGCAATGCGCGCCAGCCACTGGTGTCCTCTGCGCCAGACGAATCCCGTTCCCAGCAGCAAGACCAGGCAGCCGACCTGTCCGACAGTGGTCAGCGCGTGCAGTTGGTTCGACGACGGGAACGCCGGCCACTGGACCCGGGAGATCGCGATCAACGCGATCACCGAAACCGCCACGGCCACGGCAACTGCCGCGATCATCTGGCCCGCGGTGGCCAGTACGCTCCTGCCCACCGGTCCCTGCTAAATCGGAAGCTTGCGGAAGATGGGTCGCGGAATGTGTCGCAGCACCGACATCAACACCCGGACCTGCCCGGGCGCCCACACCAGGTCTTTGCCCTTGGCCGCGGAGGCCACGGCCAATTCGGCGACGTCTTCTTTGTTCACGGTGAACGGCGCCTCTTTGGCGCCAGTGGCCTTCCAGTGCTCCAAGGTGGTGGTGGTGCGCACCTGGCCTGGCCGGATGACCAGCACGTGAACCCCGAACTCGCGCAACGCCTCCCCGAGGCCGAGGTAGAAGCCGTCCAAGCCGGCCTTGGTCGATCCGTAGACGAAGTTGTTGCGGCGCACCCGCTCGCCGGCCACCGATGACATGGCGATGATCTGCCCGAAGCCTTGCGCGCGCATCTTCTCGCCGATCAGCACGCCCACCGAGACGGCGGCGGTGTAGTTGATCTGGGCGCTCAGTACGGCCTTGGCCTGGTTCTGCCAGAGCTCTTCGGCATCGCCGAGGATGCCGAACGCGACGATCGCCACGTCGACATCGCCCTTGGCCCATGCGGATTCAATGACGGCCGGGTGGCTTGCGGTGTCGAGGGCATCGAAGTCGAGGTATTCGACCGACTTGGCGCCGGCGGTCTCCAGCTGGGCGATGGCGGCGTCGCGTTTGGGTGCGTTCGGCAGATCAGCCAGGATGACCCGGGCCTTGGCATTGCGCAGATAGCGCTCGACGATGGCCAGGCCGATCTCGGAGGTTCCGCCTAGCAGCAGGATGGTTTGTGGATTGCCAGTGGCGTCGATCATGGTTGGTGGGGGATGCCTTTCTACAGCAGTTCGAGGCGGCGGGCCATATCGGAGGCGAACACGCCGTTGGGATCGGCCTTGCGGCGTATGGCAATCCATTCATCGATCCTCGGATACATTTTGTGGAACTTCTCGGCGCTCACCCGAGAGTCCTTGGCGGTATAGACGCGACCGCCGAATTTCATGACGCGGTCGTCGAGTTCGTTGAGGAACGCGTTCACGCCGGCGTTGTTGGGGAAGTCCATGGCCACATTCCAGCCGGCCATCGGAAAACTCAGCGGGGCAGGGTTTCCCGGCCCGAACAACTTGAACACGTTCAGCGCCGAGTAGTGGCCCTGGGTCTGGATCCACCGGATGATGTCTTTGAACTCGTCCAGCGCGTTGGGTGGCACGAGGAACTGGTGCTGCGCGAAACCAGCTGGGCCGTAGGCATATTGCCAGCCGGTCGTGATATCCAGCATGTGGTAGAACTGCGTCAGATTGACGATCTTGTTCTGGTAGTTGCCGCTCATGCGATAGAACGCCTCGCCGACGAGGTTCAGCGACAGCTTGTTCATCACGCTGACGGGGAAGAGGTTCGGCACCCCGGGCAGTTTGGGCGCACTGAACTGCAGGGGGTCCTTCGCCAGCTTCGGCGGCAGCTGGTCCAGCTTGGCGAGGCTGCCCCGGCTGACGGCCGCGCGCCCCAATTTCGGCGGCGGGTTGATCAGATCGAACCAGGCGCTGGAGTAGGTGTAGTTGTCCTCGC
>FLQS01000087.1 GCA_900078375.1 uncultured Mycobacterium sp.
AGCAGCGCAGCCGCGTCGGGCTGGGCCAGGATCTCTCGGCTGACGGGCACCAGCACGGCGATCTTGCCGGTGGCAATATCGGCCTCGGTGTCATCGGGCAGGGATTCGGGGATCTCGGCGGCTTCGGCGACGAATCCCGGTGCGCCTTCGAGGCTGATGAACGGGACACGGACGACGGGTGCATCACCCTCCACGACACCGGCTTTGGTGCTGGTGGTGAGGATAAGCGCGTCGGGAACGACGTCAGCGGGGGCAACGCCCTTGACGTCCATGGCCAACGCCTTGACGGCGTCGGGGGTATTGAATGGCGTAGTCATGTGAAAACCTCTCCGCAGCAGCGGCCTTGGTAGACGCCACCACGAGACATTGGTGTTGATGGGTGTCTCGCGGTGGCGGTCAAGCCAAGAGCCGCGGGCGCGGTTAGGCGCTCACAGTGGGCGATCCAGGGGTGTTAGTCCTGGGTCATCCGAACTACGACGCATCGTAGCTCTCATCGCGCACTGAAGACGTCATCCCATGCCGCGCTACCCGCTTCGTTGAGCGCATCCCCGCGTCCACGCCCCGCGCTTGGCACCGGCTGCGGCTTCCGCGGCAGGCCAAGCTCGGCACGCTTGGCTTCGATGGCTGCGGCCAATCCGGCGATGTCGAGCGCACCATCCTCGCCGACGTAATCGCTCGCGTTGAGTCCGGCCGCGCGCAGCAGCGCCGGGTTGACCTTGATCCGTTCGGCTTCGTTGTCCAGCACGCGGTCCATGGTGGCGGTCAGTTGGGCGCGCAGGGTGTCGCGCTCGGCCTCGGCCTCCTGGGCGCGCTTGCGCAGCTTGGCAGCCTTACCGTCGTCGCTAGGATCCTCGGGCTGCACTTCCAGGCCAGCAGCGATCTCGGGTGCGGTGACCTCTTCTTCAGTTACTTCCGTTGTGACAGTGTCGTTCTCACTCATGTCTATCTCCTTCTCGGGGTGTTACTTGTTGTCGCCGAACTGTTCGGTCATGTACGCGACCCACTGCTGCTTCTCGATCTCCCCGGCCAACTGCGCCAGCACTCCTGGTTGCAGCGTCTCGATGAACTGCAGCAGCTGCACCGCCACACCGATCACGGCCAGAACGTCGACTAGGTCGTGGGTCATAGCCCACACCTCGGCGCGGTCGTAGAGCTGCTGCAGCGACATATCCGCGGCGTCGGGGTCGCCGTGCTTCCAGGGACGCGCCAGCAGGAGTGCCTCGGTTGCGATGTCGGCTTCGCGATGAGTCACGGTGGCTGGCTTTGCGCGGCGGCCATCGATGATGGATTCCGCGGCGGTGTGTATGACGGACTTGAGGCCCACATCAGTTCGCGATCCCGCCGCCCGGATCAGCGCCGCGGCGACCGCCAGGACCACCGCGGGGTTGGGGCTGTGGTCCACTATCACCGGATGGGCAGCTCGGGCTGCACCTAGCAGATCTGCTGCCACAGTTCGGAATTGATGGGCGTTAGGCAGTTCGGTCGTCATGCTGTTCGTTCCTCTCGATGGGTTGGGTTGGGTGTCGGAGTTGGGACTGTCGGCGTGGCCGCTCGATCACCTCGCCCGCGACGACGCCAGTCGGGCGCTGGTGGGCCGACAAGCCGTCGAACCACGCGGCGCAGGCATCTAGTGCGGGACACCCCGTACAAACAGCGACGGCGCGACGTAGCCGGTCTTCTCGGGCCTCAGGCGGCTCGCCGTCACAGTCATGGTCGATGTCGAAGTCGGTACTTCCCCGGCAGGCTGCGCCGTCCAGTTTTGGTACGGCGGCGATGGCGTCGAGCCAACTGGCCAGCAGGTCACTCGCGCTGCGCGTGCGCCAGATGCGGACCATGTGTGGTGAGGCGTCGGTCATGATTCACGCTGCCGAAGCGGTTTGCTGGCGAAAGCAGCCATCCAGCTATGCCAGTGCCGCCCGTATGCGTTGGCACAACAGGAAATGTTGTCATAACTGCAGGTCGCGACAGGTATGACAAGCTGTGCCACATTCGCGAGCTGGCACAGCTTGGCATAACTAGGCTGACCAGTAGATATGACAGTAAATCCACGTGGGGTCAGATACACAGGGGTGGTTGGCACAGCTACACCTGCCCAGGATCGAGTTGATGCGCTGACTTTGCTGGAAGGGACCAGGTCGACTTCGCGGGCATTCCCTCATAGCCGATCGTCACCTTGAGTTCGTTGCGCGCCCGCGCCAGGGTTCGTTCGCCTATGCCCGCCTTCTTCGCCTCGGCTTTCACCTCACTGGACCGCACCGCGGGCGCGTTGAGGTCCAAGTACTCCTCGAGCCACCGGATGGCCGCTTCGCGGTCCTTGGGGTCGCCGCCGTGTTCGGCGTCGAACTCATTGGCCAGGGCCTCACCGACCGACTGCGCAGCGGTGCCCACCGGAACCAGTAGCGGCACCGTGCCGTCGTGATCGGGCTTGGGTTGGAAGTAGGGCACCGCGTCGATCCGGTACTGCTCGGCCTTCGCGATCTGCGTGCCGTTGGACTTCTCTGGGCCAACCAGTAGCAGGCCGGTGTCGGCGTCTTTCGTGGCATACAGAGCCATTCGTGCCTTCTTCCGCAACTCGCTGGTGACGCCGTAGCGGTCGCGGGCGCTGCCGCTCGACAGCCGGTTCGGGTGGGTCACCAACACCACGGCGGCGTCGGTTGTAGTGGCCAACTCCTTCCACGGGTGTAGCGCCCGCCTGGCCTGCTGCGGATCTTTGACCTGCAGATCCGAAGGCAGCGTGTCAACCCATGCGTCCACGAAAAGCCCTGCGGGCGGTGGGTTCATATCTCGAAGAACATCGATATCCCGCGGGAACACCGGTGCCCCACTGCCATCGTCGTCGGTGCACATCACGAAGACGTAATTCAGGTCTGCGCCGGCGACCTCCAGGCGCGGGCGCACGTCGGTGGACCAATTGTCCTCGGTGATGACCAGCACCACGTACTGCGGTTCGCCTGCATTTAGATCGAGGTCGGGTGCGGCCCGTCCGGTGGTAAGTAGTGCGATCAGCATCGTGACGAACAACGACTTCCCGATGCCCTCTTCACCGATGAAGACCGTCACCGCGGCGCGCGGGACACGCTTCGGGATTAGAAACCTGGCCTGCTCGGCAGGTTTGAGATCCGTTGCGCGCCAAAGCTTCGGACGGGCTGCAGCATCTTGCTCAGGACTAGCATGAACACCGGTGGGATCTTGCGCGGCATCAATCTGATACGCCTCGGGTACCTCGTAGCCTTCGGGCAGCACTAGTGGCGTGTTGGATTCGTCATCCTTGTGGTAGCCGCTGTGGATGCTCTTGGTGACCTCAGGCTCGGTAAGCCCCGTGGCATACGCCGCGGCTTGCAGGGTGTAGGTGACCATGTCCTCGCGCAGCACGTTGCCACGAATGAACCGGCGTAAGTCGGCAGCCGCCTGGTACAAGGTCTGGTTGCGATTCTTGGTGTCGGGACCGGTCTGCCCGATCTTGTCCTTCACAGATTGCAGTGCGCCCGCCGCGTAGGCCTTCATGCGCTTGTCGTCGCCACCGCCCGCGATGAACGGCGTGCCTGGTGGTTTATTGGGCGGGGGTTGCTTGGGTGCAATGAGGTCACCCTTGGCCATCTTCGCCAGTAGAGGGTCGGGCAGACCAGTTTCGTCCTCGTTGCAAAACGAGGACAGATCCGGTTTGTATCCAGGGTCGTTCCACCACTTGGCGTTTCGCGAGGTATGATCGTCTACAGCCGCCGCGGGTTGGTCGCCTGGGTGGTCGGGTATTGCATGGGATATGGCCTGGGTCTGGTCGCCCAGGCCGTTCTCGTCTTCGGGGGGCATGGTTGCGCTCTCCTTCTGGTCGTGGCGTGCCGTGGGACCGGGCGGACACGCCAGAAGTGTTGGTGCGTAATGGTATTCAGCTGTGCGGATTACACGCCGCGAGTGTTCACGCGGCACCACCCATGGCCATGGTGTCGAGGTCGGCCAGCCGGATGCGAATGAGGCGTGGACCGACGCGGTGGGCAGGTAAACGCCCAGCGGCGATCCAGCGGCGGATGGTCTGCTCGTGCACGCCGATGTG
>FLQS01000005.1 GCA_900078375.1 uncultured Mycobacterium sp.
CTGGGTGTGCGAGATGGCGACCAGACGACGCACCGCGCTCTCCAGNCGTTCGATCGGCGCAAACCGCTGCGGAGCGGGCAGCTCCTCAATATCGGCGGCGGCCAACAACTCGACCGCGGCGTCGAGCGCATCCAACGCCACACCGATCGAACTCATGTTCGAATACTATGCCGACCCACCGACAAAAAGTGACCGCGCGACCAATTTGGGGATCAACCCGAGACTGTGCATAACCCAATGCCCACAACGGAACTCAGCTGGCGCGCATCTCGTCCAGGAACGCGCGCACCGTCTCCTCCGACGCCGAGGACGGTAACCCGACCATCACCCGGTCGATGATGCCGTCGCAGCGCTCCCGCAACGCCGCCGCCAACTCGCCGACCGGCGCGACAACCGCGAACGTCGACAGAATCTCGTCATCGATCAGCGTGGCCATGCCATCCCACTGACCTTCCAACGACAGCCGGTGCAACTCGGTCTGCAAATCGCCCCAGCCGTGTAGCTCCAGCACCTTCCGATACGCCGGTGTGGACGCATAAAACGCAATCTGCTTGCGACTCGCCGCCGCGGCGGCCGCAATCTCCGCCTCGTCGGAACCAGTGACCACGAACACCGGTGCCATCATCTGAAAATCGGCCCGCGTACGCCCGGACTTGGCCATCCCTCGCTGCAGCGCCGGAATCGTCACCTCGTCGAAATATCGCTTGGTGGTGAAGGCATGCGCGATCAAGCCGTCGGCGACCTCGCCGCACACCTCCGTCATCAGCTCACCCACCGCCGCGATCACGATCTTCGGTGAGCCATACGGGTGCGACTCCGGCACGAACATCGGCGTCATCAGCCGATGGGTGTAGAACTCGCCGTCGAAGCTCAGTTTGGTGCCGTCTCGCCAGCAATCCCAAATGGCATGCAGCGCAAGGACGAACTCGCGCATCCGGCGGGCCGGCTGGCTCCACGGCATGCTGAACCGCTTCTCGATGTGCGGTTTGATCTGTGTGCCCAACCCGAGCAGCAACCGCCCGCGCGAATAGTCCTGCAGATCCCAGCCGATGTTGGCCACCGTCATCGGATTGCGGGCGAACGCCACCGCGATGCTGGTCCCGAGTTCGATCCGCGTTGTGTGCTCGGCGGCCAGCGTAAGCGGCAGGAACGGGTCGTGATTGATCTCGGCGGTCCAGCATCCGTCGTAGCCGAGCCGTTCGGATTCACTAGCAGCGGCGGCAACGTCGCTGAGCCGGCTGATCACACCGCGGTCGACCTTGAGACCGCCGACCTCGCCCATGGCGGCAGACGCTACAGTAAGCACTTCAGTATGGTCAACGCCGCCACGGTTAGGACAGTCGATGAGCAACGCGCAGGACTGGCAGGAGACGCTTCACGACCTGAGCCGCCGTCGCCAACACTCACACGCGATGGGCGGCGAAGAGCGCGTCGCAAAACACCACGGCAAGGGAAAGCTCGACGCCCGCGCCCGGATCCACCACCTCCTCGACGAGGACACCTTCCAGGAGTTCGGCACCCTGGTCGGTGGTGACATCGCCGCGGACGGGCTCGTCGCCGGCGCCGGTCGCATCGACGGAACACCCGTCATGGTCGGTGCGGAGGACTTCACCACCCTGGCCGGCAGTATCGGGCCCGGCGGCAACGCCAAACGTTATCGGCTTGCCGAGCTGGCGCTGCGCAACAAGATCCCGTTGGTGATGCTGTTGGAGGGTGCCGGTTTCCGGGCCGCAGGCGGTGAGCACTACGGCCGCACTCCGACCGACCTGATCGCCCAGGCACAGTGTTCCGGCAAGGTCCCCACCATCTCCGCGGTCCTCGGCCCGTCGGCCGGCCACGGCGCGCTCGTCGCACCGGTCTGCGACTTCTCCATCATGAGCAATCAGGGTGCGATCTTCACCGCCGGCCCCCCGGTCGTGAAAGAGGCTACCGGAGAGGACATCTCGAAGGAGGACCTGGGTGGCCCGACGGTCGCGCTGCCCAGTGGCGTCATCCACAACTGCGCCGATACCGATGAGGCAGTGCTCGACGACATCAGGCGCTACTTGTCCTACTTCCCTTCCAGCGCATGGTCGTATCCCCCGACCCGGTTGTACGACGAGATCGCCGGTCTTCGCCCCACGCCCGAACTGCTCGACATCATCTCCCGGGACAACCGCAACGTCTACGATATGCGCACCGTTCTCGACGTCGTCTTCGACGACACGGACTGGCTCGAGATCCAGCCGAAGTTTGGCCAGGCCATCATCTGCGCACTCGCGCACCTCGGCGGGTATCCCGTCGCGGTCGTGGCCAACCAGCCCACCCAAATCGCCGGATCCATCGACTCCGACGCCGCCGACAAGGCAGCGCACTTCATCATGGTCGCCGATTCCTTCCACCTGCCGCTCGTCTTCCTGGCCGACAACCCGGGCATGCTTCCTGGCAGCCAGTCCGAACGCAACGGCGTACTGCGCAGCGGCGCGCGGATGTTCGCCGCTCAGACTGCCGCAACGACGCTGAAACTCCATGTCACCCTGCGCAAAGCTTTCGGCTTCGGGTCGATGATCATGTCACTGCTCGGTTTCGACAATCAGGTGGCGACGTTCGCCTACCCAGGGGCCACCATGGGCGCGATGAGCGCGGCCGCGCTGAGCCGGGCCTCGCACGCCGACGAGGACGTCACTGAGATCCTGAAGAACATGGAACTCGAGGCCTCGTACCGCTCGGCGAGCCATCTCGGCTTCGACGAGCTGATCTCACCCGAGGAGACCCGCAATGCCCTGGTGCTGGCGCTCCAGCGCGGCATCTTCAGTCGCCAGGAGGTCGCCGAGCCGGTGAGCCGGACCGTCATCACGCCCTAGCGTCACAACCGGCGCAGGCCGCGCAGCACCTTGCTGAACGGCAGCATGGTGCCCAGCCCCTTACGCAAATTCGGTTGCATCGCACCGAAATTGACGACGACGAGGTGGCGCACGCCGTGGTCGCGCCATACCGCGGCCTGCTCGAGGACATCGTCGACGGTGCCGGTCAGCATCATCGCCTTGACCACCGACAGCGGCACCTGCGCGGCCGCCGAATGCACTCCGGCTTCGTCCATCGTGAAGTTGGAATGGTCCTGCATGCCCGTGCAGTCCTCACCCAGCGGGTGCGACGCACCCTGGTGGGCGAAGAACTCCGCGGGCGCGTTGAGACACCAGGCCTTGACGACGGTCGTGTCGAGACCTTCGTCGACCGCGGCCCGGCTCGACCCAGCGAAGACCGGGATCCAGAAGGCGGGTGTGATCGACATCGGATCACGGCCGGCATCCGAAGCGGCCGAATGGATCATCTCGAGCCGCTGGACGTAATCCTGTGGCCGGTGCGCGAACCCGGGGAACCAGCCGTCACCGTGTCGACCGGTCGCGCGCAGCATCCGCGGTCCATGGGCGGCCACCCAGATCTTCGGCCACCTACCTCGGTACGACGGCAGGTCGAAGATCGCATTGCGCAGCGGGAAGAACGGTGAGTCCCTGTTGACCACTTCACCTTTGGAATCCCACAGTGCACGGATGGTCGCCAGCGCCTCCTCGAACCTGGCCACGGGTTTCGACCAGTCCACCCCGTAGGGCTCGTTGCCGACCCGCTCCCCCGGCCCGATGCCCAGGACCGCACGTCCACGGGTCAGCAGGTTCAGCGTCGCGGCGGCCTGAGCGGTCACGGCCGGGTGTCGCTTACCGGTGTCGGTGACCCCGATCCCGAGGCTGATCCGGTTGAACCGCCGTCGTGCCGCCAGGCTGCCGAGCAGCGTCCAGGCCTCCATCGCCGCGTCGGGTGACTGCAGAAGCCGAGCCGCCGCGGTGTACTTCGGATCCCACAGCGGTCGTGGTGTCTGCCCGTTGATGTGGTCGGGCACCCAGTACGAGTCGACCCTGCCGGCCACCGCGGACAGATAGTTGGCCCGGCTGAACGCGTCGGCGGTCGGGCGTGCTGCCATCACCGGGTCCATCAGCCCCACACGCAGCCTGGACAATTCGGCTACTGGTCAGACGCGCGGTAGGCCGCTACGACCGGCTCCAGCTCGTCGGGGGTGGCGCCGTGCATGATCACTGCGTCGGCGCCGTAGTCGAATTCCTTACGGATCCGCGCGGCACATTCCCTCGCCGACCCCGTGGCTGACGGTTCCAGCCACTCCTCGGGGATCAGCGTCGCGATGTGCTCGATCTGCTCCGCAGTTGCCTTGTGATCGATGCCGCCGCCGACGGACTGCACGACGGAGTCCGCCCGGAAACGTTCCAGCACAGCGGGATCCCAGTTGTTGGTGCTCACCAGGAGATCTCCATAGCCCTGCAGGTAGGTGGCCAGCCGCGCGACCGTCTTCTTCAGCCGCAGCTCTTCGGGGAGGTGGTCCCCGACCGTCGCGAAGCACGACCACACCCGCACACTGGCGGGATCACGCCCAGCCTGCTCGGCGGCCTCCTTGACGGTCTTGACGGCGCGGGCCAGCGTCTCCGGGGTGAAGTAGGTGTGCAGGATCACGTCGTCGAACTCCCGCCCACCGAGCTTGAGCGTCTCGGGCCCGAAGGCCACCAGGGCCAACCGGATGTCCTCATTGAAATCCGGATCCAGGAACAGGATCGGGTATTTACCCAGCGGCCCATCATGATTGAAGATCAATTCGCCGTGCCACAGTCGGCGCATCACCTGAGCGAAGTCTCCCATCTGCGCGGTGGTCACCGGCGGGATGCCGAAGGCCCCGTAGATCGCCGCGATACCGCGGCCGATCCCGAGCGTGAATCGGCCGCCGGAGAGTCGATGCATCGTGGTGGCCCACGATCCGGTGATCAGCGGGTGGCGGGTGTTGTGATTGGTTGCCGCCGTGGCGATCTGCATCCTGCTGGTGACGGCGAGGGCCGCACCCACCAGTGACGACGCTTCCTTGACGTTCCAGCGTTCGGAGATGAACCCTGTGCCGAAGCCCAGCTCCTCACCCCGGCGGGCCTCGTCCATCAGGGTCGCTGGACCCTCGCCGCCGGCTCCGGCCAGCAGGTAGTAGCCGAGCTCGTCCAGCACTGGTTCACTCACGCCCAAACTCCTTGTTTGTAACCGCAGTTCCACACTTCGGTGATTCGTCCGTCGACAACACGGAAGATCTCCATGCTGCCGACCGTCGTCTCCATCCCGTCCTTGAGAGCCATTGGCGACTGGTAGACGATCGCGACATGTTCGCCATCGTCGCCGGCCACCACCAGGTTCAGATCGAACCGGATCGAGGAGAACATCTCCAGGTGGTCGACGACGCGCTTGACGGCCTCGGCATGGGTGAGTACCACCGCCTCGCCGACTTCATGGCGAATCACGCTGTCACCCAGCAACTCCTCGGCCAGCGCGATATCGCGATCGTTCCAGACCACGAGGTTGTACAACTCGACGACCTCACGCGCCGTGCGGCTCATCAGAACACCTCCAGTGCGTCGATATCGGCGATCGTGGCCACCGCCCGGTCGGTGAGCGTCAGGCAGAGATCGCGGGACCGTTGCGGCAAGGCATCCCAGCCGATCAGCGTGATGACGGGAAGCACCATGAGGAAGCCGGTCGCCAGGCGGTAGTGCCGCCACGCCTCGTCGAACGAATACCCCACTGAATGCCCCATGCCCCCGAGGTCGTCCAGATACCCGCGCAACAGCGCTTCGTCCTGGCCACGCCGGATTTCGGTGGGCAATCCCTGGCTCACCAGATACGCGATGTCGGCCGCGCCAGCCCCCACGCAGGCGAACTGGTAGTCCACCACCTTCATGCGGTCACCCGCGAAGAACATGTTGTCGGCCCTGATGTCGCCATGCAAGAGCATGGACCGCTCGGTCAGGCCGGCCAGCGCGGTCGCGGCATGCTCGGTGAACCGTTCCGCGAAGCGGGCGACGGCCTCGGGCACCGGCGCGTCCGAATGCGTGCGGTAAACGTCCCAGCCAGGCCCGAAGGCGGGCACCAGCAGGTCGCAGACCGCGGGCATATCGAAGCGCGGAAACACTTGCAGTGCTGCGGTGTTCGACGGCTGGACCGACCATGCGTGCAGACCGGCCAGTTGCGTGATACACAGCCTGGCCCGCTCGAGCGACAGCCCGGCGAGGTGGTCGGCGTTGTCCCAGTCCCGCAGGTCCTCCAGCAACAGCACGAAGTCGGCGGAATCGTCGGCCATCCGTGCGGCGTACACATGCGGGGTGTCCATGGGCGCGTGGCCGGCGATATCGCGATAGAACGCCAGCTCCCGCCGGTAGCCACCGAGCAACTCCATCGCGCCGCGGGCTTCCGACTGCGCCGCCAGCTTGGCGATCATCGTCGCGGGCACACCGGGGCTGCCGGCCAGGTGCAGCCGATACAGCAGCGACGAGAACCCGCTGTCCAGGGCGATCTGTTCGGCCACCACGTCGGTCACCGTGGCGTCGTCCGGGATGGTCGGATCCGCCCGCAGCGCGTCGGTGAGCCACGCAGGGTCGACGGCGTCGATGCCGGACGGCACCGCTGCCGTGGCTGATGTCACCCTCGCAAGATAGTTGTCGTGTGTTTAATATGCAAGGGTGCCCTCTCCCGCACGCGGTTTGACGCAACCTGAACGGGTCGAGACCTCCCGACGCCGGCTGATGGAGGCTGCCGCCGAGCTGATCGTCGAGAAGGGCTGGGAGGCAACCACGGCTGCCGAGATCGGCCGTCGGGCGGGATACAGCCGCACGATGGTGCACGCCCGCTTCGGCGGCAAGGAGGCCATCCTCGAGGACTTCCTCCACGAGTACGTGAGCAGACTGAGTCCGGCTGTCCACGCGCACGCCACGGGCATGGACCAGGTACTCGCCCACATCGACCGCATCCGCGACCTGTACGCCCATGACCCCGACGTGCTCCGGGCCATGTTCGTCTCCACGTTCGAGTCCATCAAGACCACCTCCCCGCTGCGCGAACGGGTCAACGACCAGCTGACCGGCGGGATCGCCAACGTGGCGGACGGCTTACGAAAAGGGCAGCGGGACAAGTCTGTCCGCCGGGGCATCGATCTGGATCGGGCGGTCAGCGATATCACCGCGGTGTTCTTCGGTATCGCCTTCCTGTGGATCGCGGTTCCCACCGGCTTCGACCTGGACACCGAGCTGGCGCACGCACGCGAGCGGATCGTGCGGGACTACGGCGCCTGAGTCAGCGCGCCAAGGAAGCGTTCGGTCTGCGCCTGCACGGCACCCGAGAACAGATGTCCGACATGCCCGCCGTCGTGCCAGTACAACTCGCCGCCCCACCGCTCGTGCATCGCCAGCGCACACTGTCGATACGCCATCTGGTCATGCCAGGCACCCACGATCAGCCGCCGCTCGGCCGGCGGTAGCGGTTCGAGCGCCAGTGGGTCGATCACCGACGTCAACTCCGAGACAATGTCGGATGCCATTGCCGCACCGACGATATCGGCCGCCGAACCCCAGCGGTGCAGATGGCGGGCGATCATCCCGTTGAGACCGAGGATCGGTGTGTAGAGGGCGACAGCGTCGACCCGCTCGTCCAGGCCTGCCACCAACGCGGCGACCGCACTGCCCAACGACAGTCCGGACAACGCGATCGCAGTCGCGTCCGGCTCGATCCAGCCGAGCACCGCCCGCACCTCCGAGACGGCCCGAACCATGCCGGCGACGTTGGTGACGGGATCGGTCCCGGGATAGGCCGGCCACCGATCGCGCCGGGGCCCATGCCCCGGCTGGACCGGCAGGGCCACGTTGAAGCCGACTTCGCGGTGAATGCGGCCGACCCTGGCGACCAGGATGTCGGACATCCCGCCCTGGCCCGCGCCGTGCACCCACACCAGCCACGGCCTCGGCCCGTCCTCGTGACGGAACAGCACCACCTCAGCGCCGGTCGGCCCACCGTGTTCTTCGGCCAGCGCCGGCACCAGCGCCGGGTCGTGCTCGTAACTCATCCGTTCGTACGACAGTACGCCGGCATTGACCCGCCGAATGTCGGTAACCTGCAACGGCTCCGGATCACGATGCACACCGGTCACCCCGAGTTCCGCCAACTCCGCAGCCACCCCGGCGTAATCCTCGACCGGCCGATCCAGCCGCGGCGGCGAGGACATCAGGGTCATCCCGGTGACCACCAGCTCGTCGAGCGCGACCTCGGCGACCTGGCGCATCCCGCGCCCGGACAGCGGATTCCAGCCATCCTCGCCGTGCAGCGCGGCCACCGACCGTGGCAGCACACCGCCGAGCTGGGTGGCCAGACGGTGCGCGTGCGCGCTCAGCCGCATCCGATCAGGCCAGCTTGAAACCGACGTAGCCACCGTCGGCGATCTCGTCGCAGCGCCGACGATATTCGGGGATGCCGGCCGTGTAGCCCATGTACATCCGTTTCTTCCCGGGGACATTCGCGCCGTTGTACCACGAATTGCAGCTCGGGTGCACCAGAACCGTCGGCGCCACAAGCGATGTGGTGTGCTCGATCCACTCCTGCTGCGCGGCCGGCAACGCCTCGATGGTCCGGTACGCACCTGCGTTCAGGTAGGCGATGCAGTCGCCGATCCATTCGATGTGCTGCTCGAGTGCGCTGACAAAGTTCGTCGCCGCCGCCGGGCTTCCCGGACCTTGGACGGTGAACAGGTTGGGGAAGCCGGCGACCGCGAGCCCGAGGTAGGACACCGGCCCCTCGGTGGCCCACACGTCGCGCAGTAATGCGCCGCCGCGGCCCCGCACGTCGATGCGGGTGAGCGCACCGGTCATCGCGTCGAACCCGGTGGCGTAGACGATGACGTCGAGGTCGTAGTGCCCGCCCGCGGTATCGATGCCGTCCGGGGTGATCGACCGGATCGGGTCCTGGCGCAGATCGACAAGGGTGACGTTGTCGCGGTTGTAGGTCTGGTAGTAGCCCTGGTCGATGATCGGGCGCTTGCAGCCGAAGGGATGGCTGGGCACCAGTGCCGTCGCGGTCTCGGGGTCGGTGACGATCCGGGCGATCGCCTCGCCGTACAACGCGGTGGCCATCCGGTTGGCCTCGATATCGAAGAAGATGTCACCCCAGTTGAGCGCGCCCATCACGCCGCGCTCCTCGACCGCGCGCAGCTGCTCCTCGCGGGTGGCCGCCTTGATCGGCGGGCTGGCGAGCATGTCGATCAGGACGGAGAACGCCGACAGCCGGGCCGCACCGACCGGATGCTGGCGCTGGGCTTCGCGGATCTCGCCGTAGTTCGCCTTCATCTCGTCGAGCTCGCCGGGTTCGAACGACCGCACCTCCCACGGCAGCGTGAACGCCGGCGAGCGCTGAAAGACGAACAACTCCTGCACATCCCGGGCGATCACCGGAATCATCTGAACACCGGTCGAACCCGTTCCGATGACGCCTACCCGCTTGCCGGACAGGTCGAACCCGCCCTCGGGCCAGCGGCTGGTGAACAGCGACTCCCCCGCGAAGGTCGCCATGCCGGGAATGTCGGGTTCCAGCGGAACCGACAGGATCCCCGAGGCCGCGACGACGAAGGGCGCGACGAACGTCTCGCCGGCGGCGGTCTGCAGCGTCCAGATCGCGCTGTCCTCGTCGAACGTCATCGCGGTGACGTCGGTGTTGAAGCGGATATCGCGGCGCAGGTCGAGCCGATCGGCGACGAAATTCAGGTACGCCTCGATCTCCGGCTGAGCCGGCATGGTCTCGGTCCATACCCATTCCTGCTGGATCTCGTCGGAGAAGCTGTACGAGTACTCGATACTCTCGATATCGCAGCGGGCGCCCGGATATCGATTGAACAGCCAAGTGCCGCCGACCTTTTCGGCCTTCTCCAGTACTTGGACCCGCATTCCGAGCTGTCGCAGCCGGTGCAGCATGTAGAGACCGGAGAACCCGGCCCCGATCACGAGCACGTCAGTACTGTCCATCCACGGACCCTTCTCTTCCTCGCACGGCGGATGCTACTGTAACTATTACAGTATTGGAACCGGCCTGGCCGCCGGATCCCCGAAATCTCAGGTGGGCGATGCGGTACACCCTGGAATATCCGAGCGAGCTCCCCACCGCGCCCGACGATTTCCTCTCCCCCGACGTGATCCGTGATGTCGCGACCCGGGCCGAGGCCGCCGGCTTCTCCGCGATCGCGCTGTCCGAGCATCCGGCGCCGTCCCTGAAATGGCGACGCAATGGCGGCCACGACACCCTCGACCCGATCGCGGCGTTGAGCTTCATGGCCGGGGTGACCACCGACATCAAGCTGATGACGAACCTGTACGTGCTGCCGTTCCGCAACCCGTATCTGGCCGCCAAGTCACTGGGCAGCCTCGACATCCTGTCCGCCGGCCGGTTGATCGCCGGAGTGGGCGCGGGGTATCTGCGCTCAGAGTTCGCCGCGCTCGGTGTCGACGTCAACAACCGCGCCCAGCTGCTCGACGAGGCACTGGCGGCGCTGCGGTCGATCTGGACCGACCCCGAAACACCGGTCAGCGGACAAGGATTCACAGCGACTAGTCCGATGTGGCTGCAGCCGCCCGTGCAACGGCCGCATCCGCCGATCTGGATCGGGGGCAATACCGCGGCGGCGATCCGCCGGGTGGTCCAGTACGGCAGCGGCTGGATGCCGCTCATCGCGCCCGCAGGCATGGCATCGGCGATCGGCACGGCGGCAGTGGAGAACACCGACCAGTTCGGTGCCCTGCTCGGCAGGCTGCGCAACGCACTCGCCGACGCCGGGCGCGATCCGCTGTCCGTCGACGTCCAGGTGATCTGCCCGTGGATCGACCTCGACGACGACGCCTCGGTGCGGCAGGCCCAGGACGTGCTCAACGAACTGGCGGGACACGGCGCGAACTGGGCCGTCGCCCATGTCGAGGCGGCCACCCCGAAGGCGGCCCTCGACTACCTCGATGCGTTCGGCGAGGCCGTCATCGCCGGCGATCTGGTCAGCTGAACCGCAGCAGGGTGCGGGTCAGATGCAGCGACGCGATGAGCCAGCGCCCGTCCCGCTTCTCGTACGTCTCGCGGTAGTGGCCGGCACCGTGCAACTGCGTGCCGTCTGCGAAGAACAGCAGATCCTCCATCGCCCAGATGCCGGTCGCCGTGGTCGGCGACGTCACACTGAGCTCCGGCGTATGGCAGTGGTGCACGGTCGTCACGCCCTCCAAGGTGCCGATCACCATCGGCACGAACTCGTCGACGCCGTGGATCGGCGGCCCCGTCTGCGGATCGGCGCCGCCGGTCGATACCGCGCCGTCCAGCAGCACGGTCAGATCAGGCGCGAAGACTCCCCGCCACGACTCGACGTCCTTGGTGTCCAGGAAGCGGCAGTACCGCGCCTTGAGCTGGCGAATCGCTTCGAGTTCGTCGCTGCCGTCGACCATATGACACCTCCATTCGAACCAACCTGAAAGCACTACTGTAATACTCTTAGTACACCGTGAGTTCGGAGGAGGCACCGCGTGAAAGTTCCGTTCACCTGGAAGGTCACCGGCTGGTTCATGATCGGCTGGTCGGCGGAATACGGTGTCGGCGATGTCCGGTCACTCCGCTACTTCGGCGAAGACCTCGTCATCTACCGCGACCAGTCCGGCGAACTGCACGTGCTGGAGGGCCACTGCAAGCACCTCGGCGCGCACATCGGACACGGCGGCACCGTCGTCGGCGACTGCGTCGAGTGCCCGTTCCACGGCTGGCGGTGGGGACCCGACGGCGCCAACACCTACATCCCCTACCAACCCGACCGGCCCAACAAGGGGCTGCGCCTTCGGGCCTACCCGGTTGCCGAACAGCACGGCTGCATCTTCCTGTGGCACCACCCGGCCGGCGAGCCACCGCGGTGGGACCTGCCCGACATCTTTACCAAATTCCCACAGTTCCCCGTCGACCCGGACAACTACTACCGGCCTTACCCCGAGTTCTCCCGATTCGCCGAGAACGAGCCGGTGCATCCGCAGATCGTCGCCGAAAACGGGCCGGACAGTGCGCATTTCCACTACGTGCACCATGCGACCGTCACACCGGTGTGCCTGGACTGGGAAGTGAAAGACGAAGAGTGGCGATTCCTCACCGGTTGGCCCGACGCCCGCAGCGACGACCCGACCAAGATGGCGCTGCGCATCCACAGCCACTTCTCCGGGCTGGGCTTCGCGATCAGTGCGTTCGAAGGCTCGTCGAACCACCGGCTGATCTTCGCCTGCACACCCGTCGACGACGAGGTGTCCAACATGTTCTACTCCATCTGGTGGCCGCGAAAAGCCGGTGACACCAGTGATATTCCACCCGACGACGTCCGGGAGCGGGTGGAGAGGCAATACCTTGGCACGGTGTGGGACGACCTCGAGATCTGGCGCTACCAGAAATACGTCGAGAATCCCGCGCTGGCCAAGGTCGACGCGAAACCCTACATGGCCATGCGGAAGTGGGCGCTGCAGTTCTACGACGTCTCGGCAGCGGCCCCGGTATGAAACCCGACCTGGTAAACCCGGCACACACCGCGATCGTCACCCAGGAGTTGCAGGGTGCGGTCGTCGGCCCCGACGCCGGGCTGGCCGCACTGGCCCGCGAAGCCGAGCGCGAGGCACTGCCCAATATTGCGCGCCTACTGCCCGTGGCGCGCGCGGCCGGTGTGAAAGTGGTGCACTGCCTTGTGCAGCGCCGACCCGACGGGCTCGGCGCCAACCACAACGCCAAGCTGTTCGCGATCGGCGCCAGCGGCGTGGACATCGCTCCGGGTAGCCCCGGCGCCACGCTGCTGCCCCAATTCGGCCCCGAGCCAAGTGATCTTATGCTCAGCCGCTGGCACGGCCTCGGTCCGATGGGTGGCACCGACCTCGATGCGATCCTGCGCAACCTCGGGGTGACCACCATCGTGGCCGTCGGGGTGTCACTCAACGTCGCGATCCCCAACCTGGTGATGGACGCCGTCAACGCCGCCTACCGGGTGGTCCTGCCCCGCGACGCCGTGGCCGGGGTGCCCACCGACTACGGCACCGCGATCATCGACAACACCCTGTCGCTACTGACCACCCTCACCACCACCGGTGAGCTGATTGCCGCCTGGGAGGCCTGATGGACACCCACACCGCCGTGCCCCCGCTGCCCGCCGATTACCTGCGCAACCCATACCCCTTTTTCGCCGAGATGCGCGGCGGGCCAGGGATCTTCCGCGGCACCGTCATCGATCATTCCAAGACCCCGGAATCGCTTCGGCCCAAGAACGAGTACGCCGCGGTGTCCTTCGACGCCGTCAACAAGGTCTTCCGGGACGGCAAGGTGTTCAACTCCAAGATCTACGACTCAACCATCGGCCTGTTCATCGGCCCGAGCATCCTCGGCATGGAAGGCAAGGCGCACTGGGAGCATCGCAACCTGGTGTCGGCCGCGTTCAAGTCGAAATCACTGTCCCGGTGGGAACCCGAAATCGTGCGACCCATCGTCGACGGGTTGATCGACGAGTTCATCGACGCCGGTGAAGTCGACCTGGTCCGGGAGTTCACCTTCGAGTTCCCCACCCGCGTGATCACCCGCCTGCTCGGGCTACCTGAGGAGGATCTGCCCACCTTCCGCCGCCGGGCAGTCCAGCTGATCAGCTATGCGGTCAACTACGAGAAGGCATTTGAGGCGTCGGCGGCCCTCAAGGAGTACTTCCTCGAACAGATCGACAAGCGCCGGTCGGTGCCCACCGAAGATGTCATCGGCGATCTGGTGACCGCGGAGATCGACGGCGAGAAGCTCACCGACGAGGCCATCTATTCGTTCCTTCGGCTCCTGCTGCCCGCCGGCCTGGAGACCACCTACCGGTCGTCGGGCAATCTGCTCTACCTGTTGCTCACTCACCCCGAGCAGCTCGCGGCGGTGCAGGCCGACCGCGACTTGATCCGCCCCGCGATCGAAGAGGGTCTGCGCTACGAGACGCCGTTGACCACCGTGCAGCGATTCGCCACCGAGGACAGCGAGGTGGAAGGCGTTGCGATCCCGGCCGGTTCGGTGGTCGACGTGTGCATCGGCTCGGCCAACCGCGACGAACGACGATGGGACAAACCGGAGGAATTCGACATCTTCCGCAAGCACATGCCGCATATCTCGTTCGCCGCAGGCGAGCACACCTGCATGGGTTTACACCTGGCGCGCATGGAGACCCGGGTAGCGGTGGAGTCGCTGCTGGATCGGCTGACGAACATCACGCTGCTGACCGACGGCGACCCGCATATCCACGGCCAGCCGTTCCGGTCACCGACTGCGTTGCCGGTGACCTTCCACGCCGTCTAGCCTTTCCAAGGCTTGGCTTTGACGAATCCACCTGCGTCGATCCGCAATTGGGTGCCGGTGATATAGCGCGAGTCATCGCTGGCCAGGAACACCACGGCGGCCGACACGTCGTACGGTTCGATATAAGGCACCGGCATCGCCTGCATCGCGGGAAACGACAGCTCGGCGTCATCACGAGTAGGCGAGGCCAGATCCGGCCGGAACACCCGATACATCCCCTCGTTGTGCAGCATGTCGGTGTTGACGTTGGTCGGGTGCAGCGCATTGACCCGAATCATCCTCTTGGCCAACTGGATTGACAGGTCATTGACGTAGTGGGCGACCATCTGCTTGGCCAGGCTGTACGCCGATCCGCCGGGCCCCTGGTTGCTGGCGCTGCCCAGTTGGGCGGCAAGGGATCCGGTTGCGATCACCGACGCGCCGTCATTGAGGTGCGGCATGCTGGCCTGGATCACGTTGAACACCCCGACCAGGTCGGTGTCGATGGTGTCCGACCATGACTGCAGGGTTTGGCCCTTGCCCATCGGGCAGATTCCGGCATTGGCGACGACGATGTCGAGGTGGCCCATCTCCTCGACCGCCTCGGCGATCGTCTGCCACACCGCACCGCGCTCGCGGACATCGCAGATCGCGCTGAAACACCGCGCGCCTTCTTTCTCCACCAACAACGCGGTCTCGTCGAGGTCCTCCGGCCGCGACAACGGGTAGGTGTTGCCCTCGAGGTCAGCGCAGATGTCGAAGATGATGACGTCCGCACCTTCGGCCGCGAGTGAGATCGCGTGCGAACGGCCCTGTCCCCGTGCGGCTCCCGATACCACGGCGACTTTGTTGTCCAACTTGCCCACTGGGGTTCCTTTCGAGACGGGGGTCAGGATGTGCGCGGAGCGCGGAAGGCGACGGTCTTGGTTTCCAGGTACTGGCCGAAACCCTCGATGCCGCACTGGCGTCCGACACCGCTGTTCTTGTAACCCCCGAACGGCGCATCCGCGCCGTAGAACATTCCCCCATTGACACCGATCGAGCCGGTACGGATCCGGCGGGCAACCGACATGCCCCGGTCGATCGACCCGGACAGCACCGCACCGGCCAGCCCATAGGCGCTGTCGTTGGCGATGCGGACGGCCTCGTCGTCGTCGCGGAAGGGCAGCACCACCAGGACAGGCCCGAAGATCTCCTGCTGAGCGATGGCGGAGCGGCTGTCGACGCCGACGATCACCGTGGGCGCGACGAAATGTCCGCCGGCCAGATAGTCCGGCAGGCCCTCGAAACTCCCGCCCCCGATCAGGATGTCGGCGCCATCGCGCCGGGCCTGGTCGCAGGCGTCGAGCACGCGCTGCTTCTGTTTGGCGCTGACGACCGGGCCGACGAACGTTCCCGGTAGCGCCGGATCGCCGACGGGCACAGCCTGATAGGCCGCGGTGATGGCGGCCAACGCCTCGGGGTAGAGCGATTCGTGGATCACCAGCCGGGTGGTCAGCGCGCAGGCCTGCCCCGCGTGCACGCACACCCCGACCGCGCCGCCGATGACGTGGGCCGGGTTGGCGTCGTCAAGCACGATCAGCGCGGACTTGCCGCCCAGTTCCAGGAAGGTGCGCTTCATGGTGTCGGCGCCGTCGCGCATCAGTTGCTTACCGACCGCGGTCGAGCCGGTGAACGACACCATGTCCACCCGTGGGTCGGTGGCCAACAGCCCGGCGACCTCGTTGGACGGGGTGGGTACGACGCCCAGCACGCCGGCCGGGATGTCGGTGTGCTCGGCGACGAGCCGGCCGATGCGGGTGGCGCTCCACGGTGTGTTCGGGTCCGGCTTGAGGATGACGGTGTTGCCGGTGGCCAGCGCGGGACCGAGTTTGTTGAGGATGACTTCGATCGGGTAGTTCGACGGGGTGATGGCGGCGACCACGCCGACCGGCTCCTTGACGACGGTGCGCACGTTGCGCTCGCCGAACAGCCCGCCGCCGGCCAGCCTTCGCTCCCAGTCGAATTCGTCGATCAAGCCTCTCGGGTAGCGCAGCGACTCGGCAAGCGGCCACTCTAGCTGGGCATCGCCGGTCGACATCAGCGGGCAGCCGACCTCGGCGACCAGCTCTTCACGCAGGTCTTCTTTTTCGGCTTCCAGCGCGTCCTGCAGCTGGGCCAGGCCGCGCTTGCGCAGCTCGCGGTTGGTGGACCAGTCGGTCTCGTCGAACGCCCTTCTGGCCGCGGCGACGGCACGGTCCATGTCGGCGGGCCCGGCCGCGGAGGTCACCCCGAGCACCCGGCCGGTGGCCGGGCTGAGGTTGTCGAACTCCGCGCCGTCGGCGGCTGCGGACAGTTTTCCGTCGATGAGCATCCGGGTCTCGGCCCGCTGCCCCGCACGCAACCCCAGCTCGACGCTCGTCGCACCCTGTTCGCCCACCACAGGCACCACCTTCTTGTTCTGGGACGGTCAACTGTAAAGGTTACAGTAATATTCTGCAGCAGTGTCGGTTCGTTTCGCCGGTGCGCAGCGCCACGGCGTGAGAATGTGGATACCAGGGTGTGAGAACGTGGATACCACCGCTCGCGAAAGGGGCATGACTTGATCAAGGTGATGGACGGCATCCGGGTCTTGGAGGTCGCGCAGTTCACGTTCGTCCCGGCGGCGGGCGCGATCCTGGCCGACTGGGGCGCCGACGTCATCAAGGTCGAACATCCGGTCCGCGGCGACACCCAGCGCGGTTTCATCAACATGGGCGGCTTCCAGCTCGATCCCGACCGCCACCCGCTGATCGAACATCCCAACCGCGGCAAGCGCAGCGTCGGCATCGATGTGTCCACGCCCGACGGCCAGGAGGTGCTCTACGAAATCGCCAAGACGGCCGACGTCTTTCTGACCAACTACATGCCTGCGCAGCGTCAGAAGAACAAGTTCGACGTCGAGCACATCCGAGCGGCGAACCCGAACATCATCTACGCCCGCGGCAGTGCGTACGGCGACAAGGGCATGGAACGGGACACCGGCGGGTTCGACGGGACCGCGTTCTGGACCCGCAGCGGCGTTGGTCACGCGCTGACGCCCGAGGAGCTCGGCGGCGCTCTGCCGCAGGGCATCCCGGCGTTCGGTGACTCGATCGGCGGGATGAACATCGCCGGCGGTATCTCGGCGGCACTGTTCCATCGAGAGCGGACGGGAGAGGCGCTCGAGATCGACGTGTCGCTGTTGAGCACCGCCTGGTGGGCGGCGGGCGCCAGCGTCACCCAGGGCATGGAGACCGGGGAAACCATGCGGTCGCTGATGCCCGGCACCACGACGTCGGTCAATCCCTTCATGGCCAATTACCTGACCTCCGACGGCGGCACCATCAACCTGTGCATCGTCAGCCCGACCGGCTACATCCGCGACACGTGGGAGCATCTCGGATTGCCCGAACTCGCCGACGACCCACGGTTCTCCGATGTGATGCCGCTGATCCAGAATGCCGAAGCGGGCGTGCAACTCATCACCGAGGCGATCGCCAGCAAGCCGTTCGAGTACTGGCGCCACCACCTCAAGACGATGAAGGGCCAGTGGGCGCCGTTCCAGAGTCTGGTCGATCTGGCCACCGACGAGCAGGCGATCGCCAACGACATGATCGTCGAGGTGGAGTCCGCCGCCGGCGGCGCACCGTTCAAGGTGGTGCGCGGGCCGGTGCAGTTCAACCACGAGCCGCTGGAAACCACCCGCGCGCCTCAGGCCAGTGAGCACACCGAGATCGTGCTGATGGAGATCGGCATCGACTGGGATCGCATCGAGGCGCTCAAGGAATCGGGCGCGATCGCCTAGCTGACGACTACCTCGGGGACTCGCTCGACGCGCACCGGCACGCCGGTCAGCCACGCCATCCCCGACAGCGACTCGACATCCTCGGGTGCGCTGGACGTCAGCCTGTTGACGTTGGACCCGCCGGCGCGATTGGCCACCCGCCAGGTCCCGGTGCCCTTGTGGCCCCACCCGTGCGGTACGGCGATCACTCCGGCCATCAGGTCCTTGGTGGTGTTCACCTCCACGGTGATCTCGCCGTACGGCGATGACACCCGCACCACATCACCGTCGGAGATGGCCAATTCGGCCGCATCGTCGACGTGGATGAGCGCCCGGTGTCCCCGTTCGCCCCGCATCAGCAGCGGCGAGTTGTGCATCCACGAGTTCTCCGAACGTGGCTCGCGCATGCCGATCATCCGCAATGGATATCCGTCGGGATGGGAGGCGCGCGTGAGCTTGTCGACTTCGGCGGCGATGCCGGCGTGGGTGAGCCGCATCCGGCGGGACAGGTAGGCGACCGAATTGCGCAGCACACCGGTACGGATATCCGGGGCCACGACCACACCGTGCGGATGCTCCTCGGTCAGCCGGCGATGCGTCAGCCCCCCGCGCCGCAATCCGAACAGGTCGCCACCCTGTGACATCCGGATCAGGGCATCGATCATCATCCGCGGCTTGAGGGCTACCCCGAAGCGGCCCAACGCCTTTCGGACGGCGCCGAATGCGGCGAACGCAGGCACGCTGGGCGCCAGCCGGACCGTGAGGTCTTCGACGATGTCCCACTCCGAACGGGCCTCACCGGCCGGCGCGACCACGGCCTCGGTGGCCTGCCGGAACGGTGTGGCCTGGAAGGCCTGGAACGTGTACGGGAAGTCGTCGCGTTCGTACATCGTGGTGACCGGCAGGATGTAGTCGCACCGGCCAGTCGTCTCGGTGACGTAGAAGTCCAGTGCCACAGACAATTCCAGTGACTCGAAGGCCGCTTCGAGTTCGTCGCCGTTGGGCACCGACAGCACCGGGTTGCCCGCCGAGACGAACATCGCCTTGATCTGCCGGTCGCCTGCGGTGGTGATCTCCTTGGCCATCAGCGCGGCGGGTTCCATCGCGACGGCGATGGGGATCCCGCCGATCCGGGACCGGTTGCGGTAGGAGCGGCGCATCGCCAAGCCCATCATCGTGGCCTGCCAGCGTCCTCCGACGGTCTCCATCGAGCTGAACACCGACCCACCCGGGGTATCGAGGTTGCCCGCGACGAGGTTCACCGCGTCGATCAGGTAGGTGGTGAGAGTGCCGTAACGGCCGACGCAGGTACCGAGCCTGCCGTAGACGGCCGCCCGCGGTTCGCGCACCAGGTCCCGCGCCAGCGACCGAACACTGTCCGCGTCGATGCCGGTGTGAGCCGCCGTGACCTCCGGGGTGAACGGCGCGCACAGCGACTGCAGCCATTCGACGCCGTCGGCCTGCGCCTTCACCTGAGCGGTGTCGACCAGGCCCTCGGCGAACATGACCTGCAGAAGGGACAGCAGCAGAAAGGAGTCGGCGTCGGGCACGATGCCAAGCCATTCGAACGCCGCCGCCGTCTCGCTACGGCGCGGATCCACGACGACGACGCGCCCGCCCCGCTTGACGATATCGTGCATACGGTCCTTGATCCGCGGCGCAGTCAAAAAACTGCCATGGGAGACAACGGGATTGGCCCCCATCATGACCAGGAGGTCGGTGCGCGTCAGATCGGGGATGGGCACCGAAGTCGGCGCCCCGTAGAGCAACTGGCTGGCAATCAGCCTGCTGTTGGTGTCCTGCGACGACGCCGTGAAGTAGTGGCCGTCGCGCCCGAGGCCCTTGATGAACATCAGCGCCGCGAAGGTGTGCGCGTAGCTGAAGGCACCCGGGTTGCCCATGTACCAACCGACCGCCCCCGATCCGTGGGCCTTGAGGATCGCAGTCAACCGGGCGGCGATATCCGACAGTGCCTCGTCCCAGCTCACCGGCTCGTAGCCGTCGGGAGACCCCTGCTCTTCCCCGGGTCGCTTCGCTCCTGCCCGCCGGCGAAGCGGTGTGGTAACCCGGTCGGGGTCGTTCTGGACCTCGGTGAACGCGATGCCCTTCTGGCAGGCGAAACCCGCCGAGAGCGGGTGGTCCTTGTCGGGGCGCAGCGCTGTCAGGCGGCCGTCCTCGACGGTGGCCACCATGCCGCACAACGGTTCGCAGATCCGGCAGAACGTGGTCTTGTGCTCGATCGTGGACGCCACACTAGCCACGATACTGTAAGTGTTACAGTTTGTACCCGTCTCCGGCGGATCCCGAGAGGAAGACCATCGATGAACGATGTCGCCATCATCGGCGTCGGCCTGCACCCGTTCGGCCGGTTCGAAGGTAAATCCGCGATGGCGATGGGGGTCGACGCCATCTTCGCCGCCGTCGCCGACGCCGGCCTGGAGTGGAAGGACATCCAGTTCGCCACCGGCGGCAGCTGGACCGTCGCCAACCCCGACGCCATCGTCGGCATGGTGGGTCTGACCGGGATCCCGTTCACCAACGTGTTCAACGCCTGCGCGACGGCCGCCAGCGCTGCCAAGGCCTGTGCCGATGGAATCCGGCTGGGCGACTACAACATCGGTATCGCGATCGGCCTCGATAAGCACCCCCGCGGTGCGTTCACCGAGGACCCGGCCCTGGTGGGCATGCCGCGCTGGTACGCCGAGAACGGCCAATACCTCACCACCCAGTTCTTCGGTATGAAGGCCAACCGCTACCTCCACGATCACGGCATCTCCGAGGAGACGCTGGCGCGGGTGGCGAACAAGAACTTCCGCAACGGTGTACTCAACCCGAATGCGTTCCGCCGCAAGGAGATTTCCATCGAGGAAATCATGGCATCACCCGTGCTCAACTACCCGCTGCGGCAATACATGTTCTGCGCGCCCGACGAAGGTGCGGCGGCGGTCGTGATGTGCCGCGCCGACATCGCGCACCGCTATACATCCAAGCCGGTCTACCTCAAAGCGGTCGAAGTCCGCACCCGCCGCTACGGCGCCTACGAGGTCAACACCACGTTCGGCCCGGTGGACGAGGACGTCGCGCCAACCGTTCACGCGGCGCGCGCCGCGTTCGAAAAGGCCGGTGTCTCACCTCAAGACGTCGACGTCATCCAGCTGCAGGACACCGACGCCGGCGCCGAGATCATCCACATGGCCGAGTGCGGGTTCTGCCCCGACGGCGACCAGGAGCGGCTGCTGGCCGACGGCCAGACGGAGATCAACGGATCGATGCCGATCAACACCGACGGCGGTCTGATCGCCAACGGCGAACCGATCGGCGCGTCCGGGCTTCGGCAGATCCACGAGATCGTCCGGCAGCTGCGCGGCCAGGCCGGTGATCGCCAGGTGCCGGGTGAACCGAAGGTCGGTTTCACCCAGCTCTACGGCGCGCCGGGCACCGCCGCGGCCACCATCCTCGCGCTCTGAACTGATGGGTGTTCTCGATGGCATCCGGGTGCTCGACTACGGCCGGTTCATCGCCGCGCCCTGGTGCAGTGCACTGCTGGCCGATATGGGCGCCGATGTCCTGCGCGTCGAGAAGCGCGAAGGCGGCGAAGACCGTTGGGTGCAGTCCGTCACCAGCGGCGGCGAAGGCGGCACCTTCCTGCAGTGCAACCGCAACAAACGCTCGCTGACCCTGGATTCGACGACGTCCGAGGGCGCCGACATCACCCGGCGGTTGGTAGCCCGGTCTGACATCGTCATTGCCAATATGCCCGCGGCCGGTATGCGGGCCAGCGGGCTGGATTACGACACACTGCGCGCAGTCAAACCCGACATCATTCTGGCCAGCGCAACCGCATACGGCGAAGGTGGCCCCTACAGCGACCGCATCGGATTCGACGGTGCCGGTCAGGTGATGTCCGGCGCGGTCTACCGTCAGGGTCTGCCCGAGCTGCCGATCCGCACCGTGGTTCCGCAAGCCGACTTCGGTACCGCACTCACGTTGACCATCGGGGTCATGATGGCCCTGTACCACCGACTCCAGACCGGGCAGGGCCAGCACGTCGAGGGAGCCCTGCTGCCCACGGCGTTGATGCTGTCCAACGCCTTCCTCATCGAGCGTGAGTTGCTCGGTGTCGACAAGCCGAGGGCAGCGAACCGCGGTACGTCAGTGGCACCGTGCGACCTGTATGAGGTCACCGACGGCTGGGTCCTGCTTCAGATCGCCGGCCAGCCGATGTTCAAGCGGTGGTGCCGGCTGATGGGCCGGGAGGACCTGTTCGACGACCCGCGCTTCGCCGACGACGACTCGCGCTGGCAGCATGGGGATGTCCTCAACGATCTGATGCAGCAGTGGTGCACGGGTAAAACCAGAGCCGAGGTGCTCGCCCAGCTCGGATCGGCGAAACTGCCTGCTGCACCACTGAATTCACCCCAAGAGGTCCTCGACGATCCGCACGTCGCAGCCATGGGGTACCTCAAGCGAGTGCCGTTCCCCGGCGCGTCTCGACCCGTTCCACTCATCGAGACACCGTTTCGCCTCTCGGCGACACCGGGCTCGATCCGGCGTCGCGCCCCGCTGCTCGGCGAGCATACCGATGAGGTGCTGGCCGAAATCGGTTACGACACCGCCGAAATCGCGGATCTGCGAGCCAACAAGATCGTGTAGCCAACAGCCTGGGAGATAACAGGAACTGACGCTGGACATCCCGCTTGACATCGAACATATGTTCGATTAAAGTTGTGGCATGAACGCCGCAACCGCGGAACTCATCCGGATCGCCGAGGAACTGCGCGATCTGGAGCTCGATGACGCTGACGTGATCGGTGAACTACGGGCAGTGCTGGCGGTGCGCCATCTCGCCGATCACCGAGCAGCAATGCTGGCCGGCGCTCTGGCACGTTTGGATGTCGCGGCCCGGGGCGGGAGACGACCGCGAGAAGTCCTGATGTCGTTGGGGTGTGCACCATCAGTCGCCGCGCGGATGCTCCGTGTCGGGGCGGCCGCTGAGGCGCTGCCGGTGGTTATGGCACACGCGGCCGACGGAGCGTTATCCGGTGAACATGTGCATGCAGTCGTGACGGGCGTCAACCATATTCAAATACGGGCGGCGGAGCCAGTTGATGAGAGCAGCCGATATCGGCATCAGGTCGACCTGTTGAGTCAAGTCTTCTCCGGGGCCACTCCCGCCGAGATCGCCGACCGGGCACGAAAACTGGGCAACCAGCTCGCCGGGGAGCAGGACGGGTTACCGGCGGCAGAAGACCGCTCGATCAACGAAATCCACTGCGTCAAGACCTTCGAGGGGCGCTGGCGGGTGCGGGGGGATCTGGATGCCGAAGTGGGGGTCAAACTCGCCGCCGCCCTGGAGGAAGGGTCAGCGCCACGCCCCGAGCCAGATGGCACACCTGATCCCCGGCCTGCCGAGCGACGCCGCGCCGACGCCCTGGAAGCGGTACTCGACACCGCCTCACGCGCCGGTGACAGCGCCTCACCGCCGCGCACGCAGTTGTTGCTGACCGTACCCGCCGACACCCCCGATGCTGCGGAGCTGGAATTCATGGGACCGATCAGCCTCGCCAGCCTGGCCAGGTTGTCCTGCGATACCAGCGTCACCACGATCATCGTGGACGGACACCGGGTTCCCCTCGACATGGGGCATGACAAACGCCTGTTCCCCGCGCATCTGCGTAGAGCGCTGTATCTGCGGGATCGGTGTTGTATCAAGTGCGGTGCCCCCGCCAGCAGGACCCATTGCCATCACATTCAGCACTGGATCCACAACGGCGAGACGAGCCTGAACAACGGCTGTCTGCTCTGCCCCGGTTGTCACGCCGATGTCCACCACAACGGCTGGGACGTCATCCTCGGCTACGACAAGCACCCCTGGCTCATCCCGCCCGCAACGGTCGACCCGCAGCGAACACCACTACCCGCATACAACCGACGCACCATGCACCTCGACGCCGCCGCCTAGTGGTCAAAACTGAAAACTACTTTGCACCTTGATAACTCCACAGTGACACCACCCACGACCAACGTCGTCCCAGCACGGAAGACCCGAGGGCCTCACCTGCCGGTCAGCCGAGCACCTTGACCGGCACGTTGCTCCAGCCCGCGACATTCTGCATGTTGACCCGCTTGCAGCCCGCGAAGTCCACTTCGTAGCGGGGCATGAAATCCAGCATCCTGTCCAGCGCGATCGCGCTTTCCAACCGAGCCAGGGCGGCACCCAGGCAGCTGTGAATTCCGTAGCCAAGTCCCAGGTTCTGGGCCTGCGTGCGGTCCCGGTCGATATCGAATCTGTCCGGTTCGACCCAGGCCAGCGGGTCGCGGTTGGCTGATCCACCGACCAGAAAGACGGGCTTGCCGGCCGGAATGGTGACGCCGTGCAGGGTCACCTCGCGCAGTGAGCAGCGCACGTTGTACTGGGCCGGGGCTTCATAGCGCAGCAGCTCTTCGACGGCCAGCGGGATCTTGCTGCGGTCCGCCCGCAGCAGGTCCCACTGGTCGGGGTTCTGCGCAAACACCACAGCCGCGTTGCCGATGAGCTTGGTCACCGTCTCCGCACCAGCGCCGCCCAACAGCGTTGCGAATTCGGTGATCTCGATATTGTCCAGCGGCTCCATCCGGCCGTCGTCACGCTCGATCTCGGCGCAGATGAGCTTGCTCAGCAGGTCGTCGCCGAGGTTCTCGCGCCGCTTCTTGATCAACCGGAAGTAATAGATCGCCATATCCACGGCGGCCTTCTGGCCTGCGTCGGTCATCTCGACGTCACCGCTCTCGCGGTGCAGCAGTTCGTCGATCCACAGCCGGATCTGCTGACGGTCGTCGGCGGGAACACCCTGCATCGTGGTCATGACGTCGACTGGGAACAGCGCCGAGAAGCCCTGCACGAAGTCGAAACCCGACGGATCGACGGCAGCGAGATGCTTGTCGACCAGTTCGACGACCAGGGCGCGCTGCGCTTCGATTGCCCGTGGGGTGAACACCTTATTGAGCAGGCTGCGCATCCGCCGGTGCGCGGGTGGGTCCATCGCAATGATCGACCCGTGCTTGGTGACCTCGCCTTTGCGCACCTGACCGAGATCAACGCCGTAAGCCGACGAATAGGTCTCGAAGTCCTTGTACGCTGCGGCCACATCGTCATGCCGGGTCAGCGCGTAGAAGTCGTACTGCTGGCTGTAATAGACCGGGGCCTCGTCGCGCATACGCCGGTAGGTCTCATACGGGCTGACGAAGAAGTCCTCCGAGAACGGATCGAAGACCACCGCGGCCGTCATGTGGTTGCTGGGACCTTCGTTGCCGGTGGCGAATAGTTCGGCTTGCCCAGCCCGAGGACATGCTGCGCGATCATGTTGCGGAACACCTCGAGCGTGCCGCCGTAGATGCCGAACAGCGGCGCGAACCGGAAGGCGTATTCGGAGGCGCCGTTATCGGCCGCCCCTTCGGTGTCGACGGGCAACACCGAGGCGGCTCCGGCGAGATCCATCAGATCGGGGGCGATGTCGCGCATCGTCTGGGCCTGTGCCACGCGCCCGAAAATGCTTGGCGTCGAAAGGGAAGTCTCCAAGCGCGCCGCGGCGCGACCGAGGCGGTAAGCGACGGCGCCGTCGTCCACCATTCGCTTTCCGGCTGCGTCAACCTGCCCGACCCTGGCGGCGACGGCGTCGACCGCGGCGGCCATCACACCGGCCTGATGCGCCATGATCGACACATCAGAGAGCCCATCGGCTACGGTCGGCGCCGCACCGTGTTCGGCGTCGAGGGGTCCACGCAACACCGTCCAGCCACCGTTGGCTTCGCCGAGTAGATACTTCTCGGACACGCGGACATCGGTGTAGTAGACGATGTTCGTCCGGTCGCCGTCGACGGTGCGGATGCCCTGGATCTCGATGCCGGGGGTGTCAAGCGGCACCAGAAACATGCTGAGGCTCTTGTGTTTTGCCGCACCGGGGTCGGTATTGGTCAGCAGGAAAACGTACTGGCAGTTGTGTGCGCCGGTGGTGAACATCTTCGATCCATTAATGATCCAGTGATCCCCGTCGCGCTCTGCCCGCGTCTTGCAGGTCGCCACGTCCGAGCCGCCCTCGGGTTCGGTGTAGCCCAGGCACATTCGCGCTGTGCCGTCGAAGACTCGCGGCATCACCTCGTCGACGAGTTCCGGCTTGCCGAAGGCGGCGACCGCCCGCGCGACCATAACCGTGGTGCCCCACGTAACCCACGGCACATGGGCTCGGCGACGCTCGAGGTCCCAGATCCGGCGCCGGACGCGACTGAATCCGGCGTCCGTCCCCGAGTTGAACTCGGCTTCCAGGTAACCGCGGGCGCCGAGGGCCAGGTGCACACCCTCGTGAAAGTTGTCCCCGGTCTGCCGGTCGTGCAGTCGGACCTCGTCGGTCACCAGCCCCGACAGGAACGCCCGCAGTTCCCGCTGGAACGCGGCGTCGTCGTCGCTCAGCTCGACTTCAGTGAAATCCATGTCAAATCCTTGGTTTAGGAAGGGACCGCGAGAGCGGGCGGGTTGACCGCGGCCGGATCGGGGTTGGCCAGGGGCAGACCCATGAACCGGCGGGCGTTGTCGCCCATGAAATCGTAGGTTCTGCGTTCGTCCATGCCCTCGGCGTACTTCCAGAAACCGCGCGGCTCCGCCAGCCCTTCCGGATGCGGATAGTCCGACCCGAACAGCACCTTGTCCCAGCCGACGGTGTTCACCACATCCGACACGCTGCCCTCCCAGAACGGGCTGACCCAGATGTTGCGCCGGAACACGTCGTGCGGGTGCTCGGGGAAGTTCTGCGGCATCTTCTTGTACAGATCTTCGAAGTCGTTGAACAACGGGAAGATCCACGAACTGCCGTTCTCGACACTGGCGATCCGCAAGCGCGGGAACCGGGTCAGCGTGCCGTGGCAGATCAGGCTGGTGATCATGTCGGCGATCTCGCGGTGGCCCAGCACCATCCACCGGAATGCGCTCATCGCCATGAAGTTCTGTGTGTGCGGCGGCTCCCACTTACCGACGTAGTCGTCGAGCGGCGGATAGCTCGCATGCAGCACGATCGGCAATCCGGCGGCTTCCACATCGCGCCAGAACGGATCGAACTCCGGCAGTGCGGGTGAGCGCCACCCGTGCACCCCACGGACGGGTCCCGGTTTGATCAGCGCGACCTTGGCGCCTGCGGACAGGAGGTACTCGAGTTCCCGTTGCGCGCCAGCGACTTCGGAGAGATTGATGATCGGGGTGGAGAAGACCCGGTTGTCGTATGCGAATGTCCAGTGCTCGGCCATCCATTGATTGAGCGCGTGGATGATGGCCAGTGTCAGCTCGGGGTCGTCGGCCGAGGAATGCTCGACGAGGCTGGCCAGCGTCGGGTAGTTCAGCGCCTCGACCACGCCCTGGCGGTCGAGCTCGGCGATCCGGTCCACCGGGTTCTTGGTGGCGGCCGGCGCTTCGATTGCCGGGCCCTGCATTTCGCGGAGCGTCAGGCCTTCGGTGTTCTCCCCGGCGAAGAACTTCTCGTGGGCACCAGGGGCGGCGACCCGCTCGAAGGTCGGGTTCGGGATGAAATCACTGACCCGGCTGTTGATCACGAGCCGGGTCTGCCTGCCCATCTGCGCGTACTGCACCGCATACCGGTAGCGCTCGGGCAGATACCGGGTCAGCGCCTCGGGTGTCTCGTACATGTGCTGATCGGCATCGAAGATCGGGACATCGCGGAGCTGCTCGGAGGTCATGACGCCTTCTTCGGTGCGTAGGCCGGCTTGCCCAGCCCCAGAACGTGTTGGGAGATCATGTTGCGGAAGACCTCCAACGTTCCACCGTAGATACCCGACAGTGGCGCGAAGCGGTAGACGTACTCCGACGCGCCGTCATCGGCCGCACCGTCGGTTTCAACCGGAAGCGTTGCCGCAGCGCCCAATACGTCCATCAGATCTGGGGCGATGTCACGCATCGTCTGCGCGATAGCCACCCGGCCATAGAGGGTCTGTGAGCTCAGAGCAGCTTCCAACCGGGCGGCGCTGCGACCCAGGCGGTAGGCCACCGCGCCGTCATCGACCGGACGCTTGCCGCTCGGGCCCGGCCGGCCGACCCTGGCGGCCACCTTGTCGACGGCGGTGGCCATGAAATTGGCCTGGTGCATCATGATCGAAACGTCGGCCAGCCCGTCGGCGGCGGCAGCTACAGCGCCGTGCTCGACGCTGAGCGGTTCCCGCAGCACCGTCCAGCCATCGTTGACCTCGCCGAGCCGGTACTTGTCGTCCACCCGAACGTCGCTGTAATACACGATGTTGGTGCGGTCGCCGTCGACCGTGCGGATGCCCTGGATCTCGATGCCCGGCAGGTCCAGTGGGACGAGAAACATGGTGAGGCTCTTGTGTTTCGGCGCCTCCGGATCGGTGTTGGTGAGCAGGAAGACGTACTGGCAATTGTGCGCACCGGTGGTGAACATCTTCGACCCATTAATGATCCAGCTGTCACCGTCGCGTACGGCACGGGTCTTGGCGGTGGCCATATCCGAGCCGCCTTCTGGCTCGGTGTAGCCCAGGCACAGCCGCACGTGCCCGCTGAACACCCGTGGCAGCACTTCGTCTTTCAGCTCGGCTGAGCCGAAGCTGTTGACCGAGCGAGCCACCATCGAGGTGGTGCCCCAGGTGACCCACGGGACATGGAAGCGGCGCTTTTCGAGCTCCCAGATGCGCCGGCGCACCCGAGTGAACCCGCCTTCGGCCTGCGTCTTCCACTCGGCCTCGAGGTATCCCGCCGCCCCGAGCGCCAAGTGCACGCCCTCGTGGAAGTTGTCGCCGGTCTCCCGGTCGTGCCGGATCACCTCGTCAGTGATATGAGTCTTCAGGAAGCCGCGAACCTCATCGAGGAAGCACTGGTCCTCGGCGCCGAGCTCGACGCTTGAGAAATCCATTGCGATGGTCTCCTAAGCGGTTTCGCGGTCGGCGAGGATGTGCGCGATCTGCTTGGCGCTGGCGCCGGGATCACCACCGGCCAGCGGCCAACCCCTGGCCCGCACCAGGTAGGCGGTCGCGGCCGCTTCCGACGACACCCCGAGGCCACCCTGGATGTGCACGGCCATCGTCGCCGCCTTCGATGCTTCCTCCGCCATGAACACGAACGCCGACGGGGCGAGTTCGGGACGCGCATCGGGCTCGTTGTCGAGGAACCAGGCCGCGCGCCTGCCCAGGTTGCGGCCACCTTCGACGGTGATCACCATGTTGGCCAGCGGGTGCGAGATCGCCTGCAGGGTGGAGATGGGTACGCCCAATGTGTACCGGGATTTGGCGAATTCGGCGGCGATGGTCATGGTCTCCTCGACCAGGCCGACCAGCGCAGCCGCGGTCAGCAGGCGCCACTCATCCAGCGCCCTGCCGTATTTGGCAAGCGCGTGGGCACCGCTGCCCAGCACCGTCCGGCTGTCCGCGGCCGCGGGATCGACCCACGCCATCGGGAGCCGGCCGATGTTGTCGACCTTGGCCGGCCGGGTTCCGAACGTCAGCAGAACCACGTCTTCACCGTCGCGGACGATGATGTGATCGGCGATGGAGCCGGCGGGGATCAGCCGCGCACCGGGGGCGCTGTCCACGGCCGCGTCCAGCGCGGCAATCTGGTTGCCGCTCACGACCTCGTCGGTCAGCGCGCCCAGTGCGGCCAGCAGGCGAGCGGCGCAGACGTGGTCGATCCACGGCACCGGCGCGATCGAGCGGCCGATCTCCTCGGCCACCAAGGTCAGGTCCACCATTGTGGCGCCGTCCCCACCCGCGGACTCGGGCACCGCCATCGTGGTTGCACCCATGGCGCACAGGCGTTCCCACAGGCTCTTGTCGAACCCGGTGGCCTCGGCCGCGCGCACGGTGTCGATCGGGCTGTGCGTCTTGAAGAACTGCCGGTAGGCGGTCTGGAGATCCTTGTGGTCTTCGGTGAGGCTGTAGTCGAGCCTGCGCAGTTCGTAACGGTCCATTCAGCGCTCCCTGAAGAAGAATTCGTTGGCGTTGTTGTAGAGATAGTTGTCGAGGACCTCTGGCGGCAGATCCAGCGCCTCAGCTTCCGGGACGACGCGGTGCATCTTCAACACCGGCCAGTCCGAGCCGAACATCACTTTGTTCGGCCCGCGGGTGCGCATGTAGTGAAGCAGGCTGTCCGGCAGGCGCTTCGGCGACCATGCCGAGGTCATCAGGCGCAGGTTCTCGTACTTGATCATCAACCGGATCGCGACATCCCACCAGGGATCGGCCCCGTGGATCATGCATAGCCGCAGTTCGGGGAAGCGCACACAGACCCGGTCGAGATGGATCGGGTTCTGTACCTCGCCGGGGATCGGCGGCCCGGGCAGTCCGGTGTTGAGGCACAGCGGCAGCTCGAGCTCGGCGCACTTGGTGTACAGCGGGTAGTACACGGCGTCGCTGGCCGGATACATCCCATCACCCCAGAAGCTCGGCCCCACAGCGGCATACACGACCGGCAGGTCGGCGACGACCGCGGTCAGCTCGCGCAGGCTCGGCATCGGCTTGAGTAGATTCACGCCGCCCATCGCCAGCGCGAACCGGTCGGGCCGCGCCTGCGCGAACTTGCGCGCGGTGACGTGCGGCTTGGCGATATTGTCCATCAGGACGGCCTTCTGCACGCCCTGGGCGTCCATCTCCTCGAGCAGTTCGGCCATGTCCACGGGGGCGAACATCGACGCCGGCCCCTTGAAGTAGTCATCGCGGACCTTGAGCATCCATGTGGGCTGTTGTTCGGTCTCGCCGAAGTGGACGTTGACCAGCCCATCAATAACCTTGCGGGTCATGACAGCGAAACCTTGCTGGTGGCAGTTTCTTTGGCCCATCGGTAGTCGGCCTTGCCGTTACCGAGGCGCTTGACCTGTTCGACGACGATGAACTCCTTCGGTGCCTTGTAGCGCGCCAGCTGTGCGGTGCAGTGTTCGTGCAGGGCATCATGCGCCACGTCACCATGCAGCGGATCAAAGGCAACTATCGCCACTATTTCTGACCCCCACCGCTCACTGGGCCTGCCGACCACCAGCGCGTCGGCAACGCCGGGATGGGCACGCAGCACTTCCTCGACCTCTTCGACGAACACCTTCTCCCCGCCGGTGTTGACCACCAGGGAGTCCCGGCCGAACAGCCGCAGCGTCCCGTCCGGGGCCAACGAGCCACGGTCACCGGAAATCACCACCCGCGCGCCGTCGACCTCCGGGAACGTCTTGCCGGTGGCGTCCGCGTCGTCGTAATAGCCCAGCGGGATCCGTCCGGCGCGGGCCACCCACCCGACCTGGTCTTCACCGGCATCCAGGAAGCGGCTGTAGTCCTCGGCGAGAACCAGTGCGCCTTCGCGCAATTCGAAGGTGTCCTTGTGGTCGCCGCGCATGCTGCGGCCGAATCCGACGTTGCCGGTCTCCGAGGATCCGTAGCCGTTGATCAGGATGATGTTGGGCAGCAGCTCCAGCAGCGCGTGCTGATGTTTGGGGTTGGTCGCGGCTCCCCCGGTCGCCAGCGCGAACAACGAGGACAGGTCATAGTCGCCGCGCTGCAACTCCTCGACGAGCGGGGCGGCGTAGGCATCGCCGACCATCGTCATCATGCCGACCTTCTCGCGCTGCGCGGTGGACAGCACCCGCTGCGGATCGAATTTCGGCGAGTCGTAGAGCACGACGGTCTGGCCGTTGAGCACCGCGGCGAAGGCGGTCCACATGCCCGCCGCGTGCATCAACGGTGACACCGCGAACCACGGCGCGCCGGGTGTGCCGAGCTTGTCGTGGATCTCGGTGACCGACGCATGGTCGGCACCGTTCATCGAGACGGCGTAGGTGTCGGCCTGCCGCCACATCACCCCTTTGGGCCGTCCCGTGGTCCCCCCGGTGCAGATCATCAGGACATCGTCGGGCGAGGGGTTGATGTCGACGTCCTGATCGCCTTGTGCCAGAGCGTCGTCCAGCGAGATCGAGCCGGGCAGGTCGGCCACATCGCTGCCGTCGTCGATCGCCAGCAGCAGCTCGGCGCTTTCGGGCGGCAGGACGTCGGCGAATTTGGCGCCCAGTGAGCGGTGGTAGATCACGCCGCGGGGTTTGACGTAGTCGAGCAGTTCGGCGACTTCGCGCGGCGTGTAGTGGTGGTTGACGTTGACCGGCACGACGCGTGCCTTCAGGCACCCGATGACCATGTCGGGGTAGAGGTCGTTGTGCATGATGAGCGCGATGCGGTCCTGGCCACACTCCCAGTTCCGCAGTTCGCTGCGCTCGTGGTGCGCTCCGAAGCCTTTGCCGGCCAAGTAGTTCGCCAGCCGGCGCGTGCGGTCCGCCGCATCGGCGTAGGTGCTCCTGCGGTCACCGCAGATCGTCATCGGCCGGTCGGGAATGACCTCGGCGATGGCGTCGAGCACCGCGCCGATCGTCCATTCGGGCATAGCTCAGGCCACCGACGGCACCGAGATGCCCAGCAGATCCAACGCGTTGTCCCGCATGACCTTTCGGGTGTCGACGGCACTGAACTCGGGGAACTGGGGAATGTCGGCAGTGAACGCCATCGGATCTGCCAGTCCCTCGCCGTGCGGCCAGTCCGACCCGAACAGGATCTTGTCCACACCGATGGTGTCGGCCAGCAGCTTCACGTCGTCCTCGTAGTACGGGGCGATCCAGACATTGTTCTTCAGCTGCTCGACAGGGTCTTCCTTGAAGTGGTACGGCGCGGTGTTGGCGGCCTTCTTCAGCCGCTTGATCAACCGGTACACGAAGTAGGAACCGTTCTCGATGCTCGCCACCTTCAGCGTGGGATGCCGGGTGAAGACCTGGTGCACGATCATCGACGCCATCGAGTCGTGGATGGCGCGGTCGTCGAGCAGGACGCTGTCGAGCGGATCCCGCTTTCCGAATCCTTCGAACGTTCCCGTGCCGCCCCACAACGCCGAAATAGCAAGGTAACCACTGTCGGACAGGTGGAAGACCACCGGAACGCCGGCTTCGGCAAGCCGGGCCCACACCGGATCGTGCAGCGGGTCACCCAGTGAGCGCGGCTTGACCCGGCCGGGGACCGGCGCCGGCCGCACACAGACGATCTTGGCGCCCCGGCCGAGCACGAAGTCGACTTCTGCCAGCGCAGCGTCGGGGTCGGCCAGCGAGATGATCGGCGCCGAGAGGAACCGGTGGTCGGGCCGATCGAAGCCCCAGTCCTCGTCGAGCCACAGGTTGAAGGCATGCACCGACGCCATCGTCGCTTCGATGTCGTGTTTGAGGGCCTCCTCGACACCGCACGCGAATGTCGGCAGCATGAACACGGTTTCGAGATTCTGCTTGTCGAGGATCTTCACCCGCGCGTCACGGTTCTGATATTCGGGGTGATCGCTCAACCGGTCGACCTTCATCAGCGACCCCGGGTCGACCCCTTCGGGGATCTCGCCACGGAACAACAGATCCAGGCAGCCCGGCTCGATGATGGGGTCGAACGTCGGGTTGGGGATGAATTGGTTGATGACGCCCCCCATGACGGCGAAGGTGCGCTTGCCCTCGGTGAGCATCTGCACGCCTCGGCGTTTGAACTCCTTGGGCAGATGCCGGGTGAACGAGTCGGTCGGCTCGTAGTAGTGGTTGTCGACGTCAATCGCGTGATAGTCCAAAGTCATCGGTGTCGTCCTCTCAGCTCATGTCAGGGGCGGGAAGTTCGGGAGCCGCTTCTCGAAGAACGCGGTGATGCCCTCGATGAAATCGGGGCGTTGCATGGATTCGTGCATCAGCGTCTCGGCCCGCTGGCTGGCGTCCGCCGCCTCACGCAGCGCATCACCGTAGACCTGCCGCTTGATGACGGCCAGTGAACTCGGTGCGCAATTGGTCGCGATGTCCTCGGCGTATTCGACTGCGCGCGCCAAGAGCTCGTCGGGCGCGACGACCTCTTTGACCATCCCGAGTTCGAGGGCTTCCTCGGCGTAGAACACCCGCCCGCTCATCAGCAGGTCCAGCGCAGCTCCCCAGCCGACGACCTTCGGCAGAATCCACGAGATGCCGTATTCGGCGATCAGGCCGCGACGCACGAACGACGTGGTGAACTTGGCTCCGGCCGCGGCGAACCGGATGTCGCACATCAGCGCCTGGGTAAGCCCGATGCCGGCACAGGCCCCGTTGATCGCGGCGATCACGGGCTTGCTCACGGTGGTGACGAACAGCGGATGCCGCTCCCCCACCATCTTGGTCAGATCAGCCTCGCCCGCGCTGTCGACGCTGGCCGAACTGATCGACGACAGGTCGCCCATATCGGCTCCGGCGCAGAACGCGCGCCCCGACCCGGTGACGACGATCGCGCGGACATCCGGGTCAGCTTCCGCCGCGTCCATGCCCGCGTAGAAACCGGCGGCCAGGCCGCCACCCCAGCCGTTCATCCGTTCAGGCCGGTTGAACGTCAGAACCGCGACGCCGCTGTCTCGCACCTCGTAGAGAACGGCCTGTGAGACAGCGGAATTCGCAGTGACATCAGCTTGGGTGTCGGTCACCTACGCGTACCTCCGGGAATGGCGCGCCAGTATGCGGATATGTCCATACTGTACACCTATCGGTATCACCTTCCGCAATCAGTGTGCAATGAGGCCCAGCCGCTGGTAGGCCCGCTCGATCTGGGCCTTTCCAGCCTCGGGCACTTCCGCCTGCGGCGGGCGCGAATGCGGATAGTCGCCGATCGGGAGTCCCAGCAGAGACGCGGCGTATTTGAACGCGCCACCCCAGTGCGTGAAGTAGTCCGCCCGCCCCGGATAGCAGGTGAACCACGAGCCCATGTCGACACCGAACTGGTCCAGCCCGGACTTCTCGGCGTAGTCCATCGCCTCGATGAGTTTGTCGGCCCAGACCAGCTCCCAATACTCGGAGATGATCGGCCGTTGCGGGGTCTCGTGCAGATAGCCCGCGGTACCCAGTTGGGCGGAGCCCACCACTCCGGCCCGCAACCAGCCCGCGCGGTAGACCGTGAGATCGCACTCCCAGATCGTCAGACCGGGTGCCAGCTCGTGCAGCACCCGGCTGCACGCCGGGCGGAACGCGCCCTCTTTCGTCGCGCACACCGCGGGAATTTCGGCGTAGATGCGCGCCCCCTCCGCGGGCGTCAGCACATACCCCGACGACGGGGAGTTGAACATGCCCAGCGCGATGTCGGTTCTGTCGGCGATGTAGCGGAAGAACCGCAGCACCCCTTCTCCGCCGTGCGCCTCCATCATCGGGGTCTGGATGTAGACGATGTCGGCGCCCGCCTGCTGCGCGTGCTGGGTGAGTTCGAGGCAGTCCTTGGCTGCCGTTGCCGCCGTGCAGGCTTGGATCACGACGTCGGGGTTGGCTCGCCGCCCCTCCTCGATTGCGATCTCCAGCAACTGCTTTCGCTCGGCAATCGTCAACGACCAGAACTCGGCTATTCCGCTGGTGCACCACAGCATCGGGTGCTTGAGCTCGCCGACGCAGTACCGCACCAGCGTCCGGTAGGAATCCCAGTCGACGTCATCACCGTCGGTGCCGGAGAACGGCGTGTAGAGGCTGTTGCCGATCCCGCGCAGTCCCGTCCGCGCCCAGTCCCTGGCGTCGCGTGCTGTGGCCATGGTTGCTCCTTAAGTGAAGTCGGACCCGCCGTCGACATTGACGTTGGCTCCGGTCATGTACGAGTTGCGCTTCGACGCCAGAAAGGCCACGACCGGACCGATCTCCTCCGGCAGCCCCGCCCGCGGCAGGTGGGCCGGGTGACCGAAATGCTCGTCGATCGCGGCCATCAGCGCGTAGGGGTCGGATCCGTCGACGCCGACGGACTCCGCCCAGCCGGTGAGCGCTTCGGAGGCGATGCTGCCCGGCGAGACGACGTTGACCAGGATCTCGTCGGGGGCAAGGAACAGCGACAGGTTCTTGGAGACGCTGGTGACCATCGACTTGGCCGCGGTGTAGGCCGACAACCGTGCGCTCTGCCGCTGCGTGGACTGGGCGGAGAAATTGACGATGCGCGCCCACTGGGCTGCCCGCAGCAGGGGCAGCGCCGCGCGCACGCAGCGCACCATCCCCATCGCGCCCTCGTCGATGGCCGTGTGCCATTGGTCGTCGGTCAGGTCATCGAAAGTGCCTTGCACACTTGGCCCGACGGCATTGATGAGGATGTTGAGCTCGCCACCCCACCGGTCGCCGATCTGCTCGAAGACCGCCTGCACCTGCGCGCTGTCCCCGGTGTCGGCCACCAAACCCACGGCGTCCGGGCTGCCGCGCCCGGTCAGTTCGTCGGCCGCGGCCTCGAGTACCGCCGCCGTGCGGCCCACCAAGGCGATCCGGGCGCCGTCGTCGGCCAGGCACCGGGCGGCGGCTAGCCCCATTCCGCGACCACCGCCGACGACGACGGCGGTGGCGTCACCGAGTCCGAGATCCACGGCCGGCTGGGAACTAAGTCCCGGTCCAATTCGGCGCGCGCTTCTCGGCGAACGCGACGGCACCTTCACGGGCATCGTTGGAGGAGAAGACCGGAATGATGAGTTCCAGCTGCTTCTTCCACATTTCGGCCTGGCTCCAGTCCGCGGACTGGATCAGCACGTCTTTGGTGGCTGCCACGGCGAGCGGTCCGTTGGCGCTGATCTTGGCGGCGAGCTCGATCGCGCCGGCCAGCGCCTCACCCGGCTCGGTGAGGACGTTGACGAATCCCCACGCCTCGCCCTGCTCGGCGGAGAAGGTCTCGCCGGTCAGCGCCAGCTCGAAGGCCTTCTGGTATGGGATGCGCTGCGGCAGTCGCAGCAGCCCACCACCGGCTGCGACCAGACCACGTTTGACCTCGGGGATGCCGAACTTGGCGGTCTTGGAGGCGACCACCAGGTCGGTGCCGAGTACCACCTCGGTGCCGCCGGCCACCGCGTAGCCCTCGACGGCGGCGATCAGCGGCTTGCGCGGCGGACGTTCGGTGAAGCCGATGCCACGCCCGGGAATGGCCACCACTTCGCCGGCCGCAAATGCCTTGAGATCCATGCCCGAGCAGAAATTTCCGCCCGCGCCGGTGACCACGCCGACGGTCAGATCAGGGTCGCTGTCGAGCTCGTCGACAGCATCGGCAAGTCCTTGGCTCACAGCAAGATTCACCGCATTGCGGGCCTCAGGGCGATTGATGGTGATGACCAGTATCCGGCCTTGGCGTTCACGCAACACTGCGTCCGACACCCGGTGCTCCTCCGTGGTTGATTCGCTGGTATCGGTAAAACCTACTATAGGCTTTACAGTAACGGGTAGAGACCAACTGATCTGGAGCGGAGACGCAGTTCACAGCGCAACGCCCGGTAGATTTCTAGCGCCGGTTCTTCAAACGGAAGGTGGACCTGCAGTGGCCAAGCCAGCGACCGCCACCAAGCGCCCCCGGCGCGAGCGTGGGTCGATCAATCCCGACGACATCATCGCGGGCGCCTTCGAACTCGCCGAGCAGGTGTCGATCGACAACCTGAGCATGCCCCTGCTGGGCAAGCACCTCGGTGTCGGCGTCACCAGCATCTACTGGTACTTCCGCAAGAAGGACGATCTGCTCAACGCGATGACGGACCGGGCGCTTCGCGAGTACGTGTTCGCGACGCCGTATGTCGAAGCCGCCGATTGGCGCGAGACGCTGGCCAACCACGCGCGTGCGATGCGCAAGACCTTCATGAGTAGCCCGATCCTGTGCGACCTGATCCTGATCCGCTCGGCCCTGTCCCCGCGGGCCGTGCGGGCAGGTGAGCTCGAGGTGGAGAAGGCGATCGCCAGCCTGGTCGAGGCGGGGCTGTCCACCGAGGATGCGTTCGACACCTACTCCGCGGTCTCCGTGCACGTGCGGGGTTCGGTTGTGCTGCATCGACTTTACGAGAAGAACATGGCCGCCAACGAAGATGCGCACCAGCTCGAGGACGCGATCATCGGTACTGCCGAGAGCACGCCACTGCTCGCCCGGGTGAGCGCCGAGGGGCACCGGATCGGCGCCGCCGACGAGCGCAATTTCGAGTTCGGCCTGGAGTGCATCCTCGATCACGCGGCCCAGCTCATCGAGGAGGGCAAGAAGTCCCCCGCGAGCAGACGTAAACGGTCCTGAGTTATCGGCGTGTCGGAGTCGTTTACGTCTGCTCGGCGTAGGGACTACTAGACCTCGATGATGACCGCGCCGCCCTGACCGCCGCCGGCGCACATCGCCGCGACACCGATGCCGCCGCCGCGACGGCGCAGTTCGTAGATCAGGGTGGTGACCATCCGGGCGCCCGACGCCGCGATGGGGTGGCCCAGGCTGCATCCGCTGCCGGAGAAGTTCACCAGCTCCTCGTCGAGGTCGTACTCCTTGCAGGCCGCGATCGGCACCGCGGCGAAGGCCTCGTTGATCTCCCACAGCGCGATGTCCGACGGCTTGAGACCGGCCCGATCCAGCACCTTGCCGATGACCTTGACGCCGCCCAGGCCGGTGTCGCGTGGGGCAACACCCACCGAAGCCCAGGCCTTCACGGTCGCCATCACGTCCAGCTTCTGCGCCTCGGCGTAGGCCCGGTCGACCACCGCAACCGCGGCACACGCGTCGTTGGTACCGCTCGCGTTGCCGGCGGTGATCGAGAAGCCTTCGATCTCGGGGTGAATCACCTTCAGCGCGGCCAGCTTCTCAACCGTGGTGTCGCGGCGGGGATGCTCGTCGACGCTGAAGTCCACCACCGAACCGTCGAACTGCTCGACCTTGAGCGGAATGATCTCGTCGAGGAACTTGCCGGCGTCCTGAGCGGCGACGGCGCGCTGGTGCGAGCGCGCGGCCCAGGCATCCATCTCTTCGCGGGTCAGGCCATAGGACTGCGCGGTGTTCCAGCCGACGGTGATGGACATGTCCTTGGCAGGAGCGTCCGGGGTTTCGACGTGAGTCGGCGGCATCCACCGCTCCTCGAACTTCAGCTCCGGTCCGGGAATACGCCAGTTGGTCAGCGGAGTCATCGACAGTGATTGCACACCGCCGGCGATCAGCGCGCGCTCCATCCCGGACCCGATCTGCGCCGAGGCGTTACCAATCGCGGTCAGGCTGCCGGCGCAGTGCCGGTTCACCGACTGGCCCGGCACGTGCTCGAGGCCGGTCGCGGTGGCCGCGTACCGAGCGAGGTCGCCGCCGCCGTAATGGGATTCGGCGAAGATGAGGTCATCGATGTCGGCGGGGTTGATCCCGGAGCGCCGGACGATCTCGGGCAGCACCGCGGTGATCAGCGTTTCGGGCGGGGTGTTGACCAGCGTCCCCTTGAACGAACGACCGATCGCGGTCCGGACGGCACCGACGATGACTGGTTCGGGCATTACGACCTCACTTCGACGTTGAGACGTTACAAAAATAACAGAATGTGTAGCGCTGGCGGTAAGTGGTCCGCGTCACTCCGGCTCAGGCACGTGGAAATGCTCGTCACGCAGCCGGAACGCCTCCTTGGTTCCGACCTGCGCGCGGGTCTTGACGAAGTTGAACTCCCCCGGCGCGAACTGCAGATTGGTGCCATAGGCGTGGAACAGGTAACTCGCCACCTCTTCGCCCTGGTAGGCCTGGCTCTGCTCGACCAGCCGGAACGCCTCCTTGGCGATGACGACGCCGTCGGCCGGCATCTTGGCCGTCTTCTCCGCCCAGTACCGGGCCCGCGCCGTGACTGAGCCGGCATCGCAGGTCTCGGTGAAGACGCCCAGGTGCTCCACATCGCCGGCGGCGATGATGTCGCCGGTCAAAAGCATGCGCCGCGCCAGCACCGGCCCCAGCCGGTGGAAGAACATGTGCAGGCTGCCCAGGGCCGGCCCGAGGAACCGGGTGGCCGGCATTCCGATCTTGGTGTCGCGGGCGATGACCGAGATGTCGGTCATCAGCGCCATTTCGAAACCGCCGCCGAGCGCATACCCGTTGATCTCGCCGATCGTGACCTTCGGGAAGCCCATCAGATTGTGGTAGAAGCCGAATGACTTGCGGTCCACTGTAAGTCGGCGGCGCTGGCTTGGGCGACGCTTCGCCTGCTGCTCCGATTTGTCGCCGTACCAGCCGTAGGCGTTGTTCATATCGGCACCGGTGGAGAACACCCCTTCGGCGCCGCGCAACAGCACGACGGTGATGTCGTCATCCTCGGCGACAACATCGAGGTACCGCGCGACGGTCTCTCGCATGGCCGCGTCGTAGGAATTGCGCTGGGCGGGGTTGTTCAATGTGATCGTGGCGATGCGCTTCTCGCGATCAACCTCGAACAGCACTTGATCGTCGTCTGTCATGGTCGCTTCCTCATCTGGGTTCTGCGTTCGAAATGAGCTTGGCCTCAATGGTTCTGTCCCGGCCGAAGGCCAGTGTGTTGCGCCGCGCGGCGGCGAGGTGATCCTGCGCCGACCGCACCGCGCGATCGGCGTTACCGTCCCGAATCGCGTCGAGCATCTTGTGGTGGTCAAGCAGCGCGGCTCGCATGGTCTTGTGCCGCATCGGGTCGGGCTCGTCGCTCCACACCGAGGACTCGTGGGCCGACCAGATCAGCTCCAGCGATCCGATCAGCAGGATCATCGGCTCGTTGCCGCACTGCGAGACCAGCGCCTCGTGAAAACGCCGAGCGTTCGGGACGTACTGCGAGGTGTCCTCGAATTGCTCTTCCTGACGGTCGATCTCGGCTTCCAGGTATGGCACGACCGCTGTCATCCGATCCTCGCGCGCGGCACACATGCCTGCGCAGATCGGCTCCAAGTGCATCAGCGCCCCGCTGACATCGGCCGGCGTCGAGGACCGGGATTGCAGCACCATGCTGATCATGTGGGCGGTGCGGTCGGCAGAGGGCAGGTGAACCACGGCGCCGCCCATATTGCCGCGGCGCACTGAGACCAGACCATCGGTTTCCAGGATGTGGATCGCCTCGCGCAGCGCTGGCGGACTGACCCCGAACTCGGTGAAGAGACTCTCCTGAGAGGGCAGGACATCACCCTCCCGCAACCGTCCAGACAGGATGTCGTCGCGCAACCGGGATGCCACGATCTCGGCGACGCGAGGCGAGCGGATACGTGGAGCTGAAGTCACCGGCCATCCTATCCTTGCTATCTTGTACAAGATAGCACTACTGTATGGCTATCTGTAAAGTCGTGAAGGGCGGATTCTTCGGTGGGTGACGAGGCCCAGTCGACCGATGGTGTCGTGACGACATCTCGGGATGGCACCGTGCTGCACATCGTGCTCGACCGGGCTGGTCGGCGTAACGCGCTGAGCCACAGCATGATCGACACACTGGTCGGTGTGCTGACGGCCGCGGCGAGCGACGACGGCCTGCGCGCGATCCACTTGACCGGCGCGGATTCGGACTTCTGCGCCGGCGTGGACTGGGTCGGCGCCAACAACAGCGGTCAGCGGCCCCGCACCGGCGATCTGGTGCGCCGGATTCCCCATACTGCGCACCGGGTGATCGAACTGGTGCACACCCTGCACCTGCCGGTGGTGTGCTCGGTGCGCGGCTGGGCCGCCGGCATGGGCTGCAATCTGGCGCTGGCCGCGGACTTCACCGTCGCCGCGCCCGATGCCGTGTTCTGGGAGCCGTTCCTGGACCGCGGTTTCAGCCCGGACTCCGGCTCGACGTGGCTGTTGCCCCGGCTGGTGGGGATGGCCCGCGCCAAGGAGATGCTGCTTCTGGGTGAGAAGGTCGACGGCGCGACGGCGGCGCAGTGGGGCCTGATCCACCGCAGCGTCGACGATGCCGATGTGGACGCCACCGTGGCAGCCTTACTGGACCGGCTGGCATCCGGCCCGACCATTGCGATCGGCCTGGCCAAACAAGCGATTCACTACAGCCAGCACGCCACCCTGAACCAAGCCATGACGCAGGAACTGTTCAACCTCGAACTGTCCTGCCGCACCACAGATTTCAAGGAAGGGCTGGCGGCGTTCCGCGAACGACGCGACCCCGACTTCACCGGGCGATGAGAGATGAGGAAACACTGATGCCGGCAGGTCCGTACGACACCATCGGGTATGAGGTCGAAGGCCATACGGCCACGATCACCTTGAACCGCCCGGAAGCGCTCAATGCGCTCAGCCCGCACATGATCACCGAATTGCGGGCGGCCTACGACGACGCGGAAGGCGACGACGACGTCTGGTTGCTGATCGTCACCGCCGTCGGGCGGGCGTTCTGCACCGGCGCCGACGTCAAGGAGATCCCCGAAGACGGCAAGGTGCTCAACGAGCGGCCCTACCTGTCCACCTACGACCAGTGGGAGGCACCGCAGGAGGGCACGCCACCGTTCCGGCGGATGGCCAAGCCAGTCATCGTCGCGATCAACGGAATCTGTTGTGGCGCAGGCCTGGACTGGGTCACCACCGGCGACATCGTGATCGCCTCCGACAAGGCGACGTTCTTCGACCCGCATGTGTCGATCGGCCTGGTGGCGGGCCGAGAAATGGTGCGACTGGCCCGGGTACTGCCCCGCACGGTCGCGCTGCGGATGGCGATCATGGGCAAACACGAACGGATGGATGCCGCGCGCGCGTACGAACTCGGGCTGATCACCGAGATCGTGGAACATGACCGGCTCCTCGAACGCGCCCACGAGATCGCCGACACCGTGAACCGCAACGCGCCGTTGGCCGTTCGCGGCACCCGACTGGCCGTCATCAAGGGCCGCGAGATCCCGATGCACGAAGCCGAGATACTCGCCGAGGCGTTCCGCGAGCGCAACCTGCACACCGCGGATTCGCTGGAAGGGCCCAAGGCCTTCGTCGAAAAGCGCGCCCCGGAATGGCAATGCCGATGACCGCCGCGTTCGAGACCATCCTGCTCGACTTCGACCGGACCGACCACGTCGCCACCATCACCCTGAACCGGCCCGATCAGCTCAACGCGTTCAACCGCACGATGTGCGAAGAGGTGGCGGCCGCCTGGCGGATCGTGAAGAACGACACCGCCATCAACGCGGTGGTACTGCGCGCCGCCGGCGACCGCGCGTTCAGCGCCGGGCTGGACATCAAGACCCCGTACGGCCAGCCCCACAATGTGTGGAACCACGAGGATCCTGGTGAACTGCTCAGCCCGAAGTGGCAGAAGATGTGGAAGCCCGTGGTGTGCGCGGTGCACGGCATGTGCACGGCCGGGGCGTTCTATTTCGTCAATGAGTCCGACGTGGTGATCTGTTCCTCGGACGCCACGTTCTTCGATTCTCATGTCAGCGCGGGTCTGGTCTGCGCCCTCGAGCCGATCGGGCTGATGCGCAAGATCGGCCTCGGTGAATCGCTGCGAATCGCGTTGATGGGCAACGACGAACGGGTCAGCCCCGACACCGCGCTGCGGATCGGTCTGGTGTCCGAAGTCGTAGCCCCCGACGATCTCTGGTCGCGGGCGCACGAAATCGCCGCCACGATTGCCGCCAAGCCGCCCTCGGCCACCCAGGGCACGGTCAAGGCGATCTGGGAGTCACTGGACAAGCCATATCGGGCGGCCATGGAGCAGAACCTGATCTACACCCGGTTGGGCAATCCGCTGGGTCAGGCCGAGCTGGCCCAGCAGGAGAAGATCCGGGTCACACCGAGGGTTCGCTAGTGTCCGTCCACCCACTGAGCCGGCGGATCGGCGAGGTCCTCGATCTGGATCCCGCGGCCAGGGCGATCGAGTACGACGGCCACTGGTTCACCTGGGCACAGCTCGGCGGCCTGAGCCGGCAGATCGCCGCTGCGGTGCAGCCGGGTGCCCAGGTCGGAATCCTGTTGCGCAACACACCCGCCCACGTGGCAACGGTGCTTGGTGTGCTGTCCGCCGGTGCCTGCGTCGTCGTCATCAACCCGTCGCGCGGTGACGAACGCATCCGCGCCGACATCGCCGAACTCAACCTGCCCGTCATCGTCGGCACTGGAGACGACATCGAGCTGCTCACGCAACCGGCCGAGTCCACCACCGTGGTGGCGATCGGCGATCTGGACGGCGCTGCGCAGATCCGGCCTGGGGTGCCCACCGACCCCGGCCCCGCAACGGTGGCGGTGCGGATGCTGACCAGCGGCACCACCGGTCCGCCCAAACGCGTCGACCTCAGCTACGACATGCTCGCGGTATCGGTCATCGGCACCGACTTCGCCACTGCCAGCGCGCCGTCGGCGGTATCCAGCAGCGTCGCCATCGTCAACGCGCCGCTGGTGCATATCGGCGGCGTGTACCGGGTGCTGCAATGTGTCTGCGAGGCAAGGCCGTTCGTGCTGCTGCCGCGTTTCGAGCTCGCGTCGTGGGCCGCAGCGGTGCGCCGCTACCAACCCAAGGCGGTGTCGCTGGTGCCCGCGGCGCTGCGGATGGTGCTGCATTCGGATCTAGGTCCCGACGACCTGGCCGGGGTTCGCGCTGTCACGTCGGGCACCGCGCCGCTGTCGGCCGAGGACGCCGAGGCATTCACCGACAAGTTCGGTATACCCGTGCTGACGTCTTACGCGGCAACTGAATTCGGCGGTGGAGTGGCCGGCTGGACGCTGGCCGACCACCGGACGTACTGGCAGTCGAAACGGGGCAGCGTCGGCCGGGCCAGCCTGGGCGCTCAGCTGCGGGTGGTGACCGATGACGGCACCCCACTGGAACCCGGTCAACAGGGTCTGCTTGAGGTGAAGCCGGGTCAGCTTGGCGCCCGCGCGCAGTGGGTGCGGACCACCGATCTCGCGCGCATCGACGCCGACGGTTTCCTGTGGATCCTCGGTAGGGCCGATCAGGCCATCATCCGCGGTGGGTTCAAGGTGCTGCCTGACGACGTCCGAGCGGCGCTGGAGAGCCACCCCGCCGTGCTGGGCGCCGCGGTGGTGGGCCGGCCCGACGAACGACTGGGCGACACCCCGGTCGCGATGGTCGAGTTGCGCGACGCCGGCACGGTCGACGGTGCCGAGCTCACCGAGTACCTGCGAACCCGGTTGGCTCCGTACGAGATTCCCTCGGAGATCGCGGTCGTCGAGTCGATTCCGCGGACGCCATCCGGGAAGGCCGATCTGAGCGCGGTCCGGCAACACTTCACCGGCCGTGAGCCCTGACACCGTCGGGGCGCTGTTGCGCGAGCAGGCCGCCGCCCGCGGCGACCATCCCCTGCTGGTGTGCGATGCCGAGCGGCTCACCTACCGCGACGCCGAGCAACACTCGGCCGACCTGGCCCGGGGACTGATCGCGATCGGCGCCGGCAAGGGCACGCACGTCGGGCTGCTCTACCCCAACGGCGCGGCGTTCGTGGTCGCGATGCTGGCCGCGGCGCGCATCGGTGCGGTCGCGGTTCCGTTCTCCACGTTCTCCACCGAGCCCGAGCTTCACGGCCAACTCGTCCACAGCGATACCGAGATCCTGCTGGCCACAACGTCCTTCCGCGGGCACGACTACGTCGCGAGGCTTCGACACGTGAGCGCACCGTGGTTACGTCACGTCGTATTCGACCATCAGATCGCCGACGCCGTCGCACCGGAACTGGCCGCCGCCCTCGAAGACGACGTCGACGGCTGCGACCCGCTGACGATCGTCTACACGTCGGGATCGACCGGCACACCCAAGGGCGTCGTGCACACCCACGAGTCGCTGCTCGGTCACCAGCGAAATCTCAACGAGATTCGCGGCCTGACCCCTGGAGACCGGCTGTTCTGCAACTCACCGTTCTTCTGGATCGGCGGCCTTGGGTTTGGTCTGCTGGCGACGCTGGTCGCCGGCTCGACACTGGTGTGCTCCAACGCCGAACCCGGTGCGGTCCTCGACCTGCTGGAAGAGGTGCGGCCGACGATGACCAACGGCTTCGCCGCCGGCAGCCTGCATTTGGCCCGGCACGAGAGCTTCGCCAGCCGGGATCTGTCGTCGATGCGGCGTGGCAATCTCTACCCGATCATGGCGCCCGACACGCGACCGCGCGATCCCGAACTGCGCCACAACATGCTGGGCATGACCGAGGCCGGCAGCGTCGTGCTGCTCAGCGGGGACGACACCGATCAGCCCGAGCACCGCCGCGGATCGTTCGGTAAGCCCGCGCCCGGATTCGAGACGAAGATCGTCGACGGCGAGCTGTGGATCCGGGGCCGCTACATGATGCAGGGGTACTACAAGCGCAGCCGCGAGGAATGTTTCGACGCCGACGGCTGGTTCCACACCGGTGATCTTTTCCGAACCGACGCCGACGGGTTCTTCTACTTCGTCGGCCGGAGCGGATCCATGATCAAAACCGCAGGTGCCAATGTCTTTCCGGCCGAGGTGGAAAAGGCCATCGCACGCGTCACCGGCGGTCTGGTCGCCCACGTGCTCCCCCTGCCCGACCCCGGACGCGGGCAGCTCGTCGCCGCGGTCGTGCTCGTTCCGGGCGGCGTGCAGTTCGACGAGGACGCTGTGCGGGACAAGCTCAAGGCCGAACTGTCGTCGTACAAGATCCCGCGGCGGTTCGCCACCCTCTCACCCGACGAACTGCCACTGACCTCCAGCGGCAAAGTCGACCTACCCCGACTCGCCGCGGTGTTCGATGCCTGACACCATCGACGGGCTGATCCGCGCCCAGGCCACCCGGTTCGGCGACAAGCCGTTCGTCATCGACCCGACGACCCGGATGAGCTACGCCGAGCTCGACACTGTGACAGGCACTCTGGCCGATGCGATGGTCGGCGTGGGAATCGGCAAGGGTAGCCGGGTCGGACTCATCATGGGTAACAACGTCCGATGGGTGCAGCTGGCCCTGGCGCTGATGCGCGTCGGCGCGGTCCTGGTTCCGCTGAGCACACTGCTGACCACCCGTGAACTCACCGAACAACTTCGGATGGCCTCGGTGCAGTACCTGATCGCCGTCGAGGAGTTTCGCGGCCACCGGTATCTGGACGATCTGCCGGCGCTTCCCGCATTGCGGAAGGTGTGGCGACCTGACGAATTACCCACGGGCAAGGATGTTTCCAGCATCGACGAATTGGTCGAAACCGTCGTGCCCGCCGACCCGATGGTCATCATGTTCACCTCCGGCAGCAGCGGACCCCCGAAGGGGGTGATCCACTCGCACGGTAATGCGTTGGGCGCCGCGCGATCCGGCTTGTCGGCCCGCTGCATCGACCCCGACACCCGGCTGTATCTGCCCATGCCCTTCTTCTGGGTGGGTGGTTTCGGCAGCGGCATTCTGTCCGCGCTGATCGCCGGGGCGACCCTGGTGACCGAGGAGATGCCCGAACCCCAAGCGACCCTGCGGCTACTGGAGCGCGAGACGGTCACGCTGTTCCGCGGCTGGCCCGATCAAGCTGAGGCGCTGGCCCGCCGGGCCGCCGACGTGCAAGCCGATCTGTCCGCACTGCGGCCCGGCAGCCTGGACGCGCTGCTGCCTGCCCATCAGCGCGCCATGCCAGGAGCCCGGGCGAAGCTGTTCGGCATGACGGAATCCTTCGGGCCCTACTGCGGCTACCCCGCCGACACCGATATGCCGCGATCGGCGTGGGGCAGCTGCGGAAAGCCGTTCGACGGCACGGAGGTTCGCATCGTCGACGTCGACACCGGCGACCCGCTGCCGGCAGGCAGCATCGGCATGATCCAGATCCGCGGCCCCCACACGCTGCGCGGCATGTGCCGGCGCAGCCGCGAGGAGCTGTTCACCGCCGACAGCTTTTACCCGACCGGCGACCTGGGACGCCTCGACGCCGACGGGTTCCTGTTCTACCACGGCCGATCCGACGACATGTTCAAGGTGAGCGGCGCCACTGTGTACCCCGATGAGGTGGAGGCCGCCCTGCGGGAGATCGACGGTGTGCGGGCCGCGTTCGTCACCGACGTGACCGGGCGGGTCGGTGCCGCGGTCATCAGCGACGGCCGCACAGCCGACGATCTGCGCGCCGAGGCCAGGACGAAGCTGAGTGCGTTCAAGGTGCCTGCGGTGTGGCTGCTGCTCGAATCCGACGACGACGTTCCGCGCGGCGCCACCGGGAAGGTCGACGTCCGCCGTCTGCGTGAGCTGCTGGCTGGGCAGGCGTAACTTTCATAGCCATGACCGAGCAGACCCTCGAAGCGCGCGTCGACCTCTATCGCCGGGCCGGTGACCACGCCGTGTCGGTTATCGCCCAGGTACCCGAGGATCGGTGGGACAGCCCCGCGCTCGGGACGTGGACGCTGCGCACGCTGGTCGGCCACATCGGCCGGTCATTCACCACCGTCGTCGAGTACTCGGCGCGGCCCGCGGACCGGGTGGACATCGCCGATGCCCCGGCCTACTACCTGGCGATCGCCGGACTACTCGCCGACCCGGGCCAGATCGACGCCCGCGCTGCGCAGGCCGGACTGGCGCTGGGCGACGACCCCCTGGACACGATTCACGAACTGCAGGATCGCGCGGCCGCGGCGCTGTCCGCCGAGGATCACGTCATCCAGACCATCGCCGGCGGGATGCGGCTGTCGGACTACCTGCCGACGCGCATCTTCGAACTCGGGTTACACAGCGTCGATCTGGCCCGCGCGATCGGGGTGTCGGAAGCACTGCCGCCCGAGGTCGTCGACACCATCCTTGCCCTCGCCGTCGAGGTCGCAAAGCGCCGCGGCGACAGTCAAGCGCTGATGTGTGGCCTCACCGGCCGTGGATCTCTCCTGCCGGGCTACTCCATCGTCTGAAACCGCTGCGCCACACCCTGTTTCACCAGGTGCTCGATCAGCGGCGCCGCCCCTGCCGACAGGTGCTGTGACATCGCGGCCCTGGCCCGCTCCTCGTCACGCGCCTTGAGCGCCAGCAGGATCCGCTTGTGGTCGGCCACCGACTTGTCCGGCCAGCCCTCGATGGTGGGAAACACCGACTCCGGTGCATACCGGGTGATCTGGGACATCAGCTGCGCCAGCTTCGCGGAATGCGCCGCGACGTTGATGGCGCGGTGGAACTCGTGGTTGAGCCGCACCGCGCGGATACCGTCGTCGGCGGCGTATGCGGCGACCAGCTCGTCGTGAATCGCCGACAACTCCCGCAGCTGGTCGTCGGTGATGTTCAGTGCAGCCCGCGCGGCCAGCTCGCCGCCGACATAGGCCTGCAGGTTCGAGACGTCGGTGATGTCCCGATCGGTGAACGGCAGCACGACGAAGCCGCGCCGCGGCAACTGATCCAGCAGCCCTTCACCGCGCAGCTCGAACAGCGCTTCGCGGACCGGGGTGACGCTGATGCCCAGTTCCGCCGCCAGCTGGTCCAGCCGGATGTATTCACCGGCGGGGTAGGTGCCGTTGAAGATCCGGGTTCGGACGAACCGGGCGACATCCTCGGCCAGCTGCGGGCGTGGCGCGAAATCGGGCGCGCTCATGTCAGATCCGGTAGTCGGCCAGAAGCCGCTTGCTGATGATGTTCTTCTGGATCTCGCTGGTGCCCTCGCCGATGAGCAGGAACGGCGCGTCCCGCATCAGCCGCTCGATCTCGTACTCCTTGGAGTATCCGTATCCGCCGTGGATGCGGAAACTCTGCTGGGTGACCTCCGCGCAGAACTCACTCGCCAGGTACTTCGCCATCCCGGCGGCGACGTCGTTGCGCTCGCCGGAATCCTTGAGCCGCGCGGCGTTCACCATCATCAGATGTGCCGCTTCGACTTTCGTGGCCATCTCCGCCAGCTGGAACGCGATGGCCTGATGCTCGGCGATCGGCTTCCCGAATGTGCTGCGCTGCTGGGCATATCGAACCGCCAGCTCGAAAGCGCGGATACCCACCCCGCACGCCCGGGCCGACACGTTGACGCGGCCCACTTCGACGCCGTCCATCATCTGGAAGAAACCCTGCCCCGGCTTGGCACCCAGGACGTCGTCAGCGCTGGCGACGTACCCGTCGAAGATCAGCTCGGTGGTGTCGATGCCTTTGTAGCCGAGCTTGTCGATCTTGCCGGGGATCGTCAGGCCCGGCGCGACTTCGCCGAAGCCGGAAGGCTTTTCGATCAGGAAGGCGGTCAGGTTACGGTGCGGCTTGTCGGCGCCCTCATCGGTGCGCACCAGTGCGGCAACCAGAGTCGAGCTACCGCCGTTGGTCAGCCACATCTTCTGGCCGTCGATGGTGTAGGTGCCGTCGCCGTTGTTCTTGGCCCTGGTGCGGATCGCCGCCACGTCGGAACCCAACTCGGGCTCCGACATCGAGAACGCGCCCCTGACCTCGCCGGTGGCCATCCGGGGCAGGAAGCGCTGCTTCTGCTCGTCGGTGCCGTGCTGCCGGATCATGTAGGCCACGATGAAGTGCGTGTTGATCACCCCCGAGATGCTCATCCAGCCGCGGGCCAACTCCTCGACGCAGAGCGCGTAGGTGAGCAGCGACTCCCCCAGCCCGCCGTACTCCTCGGGCACCATCAGGCCGAACAGGCCCATCTCCCGCATCTGGTCCACGATGGCCTGCGGATAGGTGTCGGAGTGCTCGAGTTCCTGCGCGTTGGGGATGATCTCCTTGTCGACGAATTGCCGCACAGTGGAGACGATTTCGGTCTGCACCTCGGTAAGGCCGAGAGTCTGGGCGAGTCTGGTCATTTCCCAACCCTTTCGAACACTGCGGCCAGGCCTTGGCCGCCGCCGATGCAGATGGCCGCCATGCCGCGCCGCCTTGGCCGCCGCCGATGCACATCGTCTCCAGCCCGTAGCGGGCCTCCCGCCGGTGCAGCTCGCGGGCCAGCGTGGCCAGCATCCGTCCGCCGGTCGCGCCGACCGGATGCCCCAACGAGATCCCCGAGCCGTGGACATTGGTGCGCTGGTGGTCGGCGTCGGTGAAATCCCACGCGCGCATGACGGCCAGGGCCTGCGCAGCGAACGCTTCGTTGAGCTCGATGAGGTCGATATCGGCCAAGCTCAGTCCCGCCTTGGCCAACGCGACTTCGGTGGCGGGCACCGGACCGATGCCCATCACCTCGGGCCCGACACCCGCCGCGCCCCAGGACACCAGCCGCACCAGCGGGGTCAGCCCCAGTTCGGCCGCCCGCTCCGGCGTGGTCACGATGCACATCGAGGCGGCGTCGTTCTGCCCGCTGGAATTGCCCGCGGTCACGGTCGCGTCCGGATCGGCTTTGATCAGAACGGGTTTGAGCTTGCCCAATGACTCGACCGTCGTGTCGGCCCTAGGGTGCTCGTCGGTGTCGATCACGTCCTCGCCGCGTCGGGTCGCGACCGTGACGGGGATGATCTCCTCGGCGAGGATGCCGTCCTTCTGCGCGGCGACCGCCCGCTGATGGGAGGCCGCCGCCAGCTCGTCCTGCTCCCGGCGGGAGATGCCGTACTGGCGGCGCAGGTTCTCGGCGGTCTCCAGCATGCCGCCCGGCACCGGATAGTGCTTGCCACCGGCGGTGGTCCGTCCGCGGGCCAGGCCGTCGTGGACCTGCACCCCGGTCCGTCCGCCGCCCCAGCGCATGTCGGTCGAGTAGAACGCGACGTTGCTCATGCTCTCCGCGCCACCGGCGACGACGAGATCGTTGTCACCAGAAGCGACTTGCAGGCACGCCTGGATGACGGCCTGCAGGCCCGAACCGCAGCGCCGGTCGACCTGCATGCCCGGCACCGTCACCGGCAGGCCGGCGTCCAACGCCACGACACGGCCGATCGCGGGCGCCTCGCTGTTGGGATAGCAGTGCCCGAGGATCACGTCTTCGACGGCGTCGGGTGCGACCCCGGTGCGCGCCAGTAGACCCTTGAGCGCGGCCACCCCGAGGTCGACGGCGGTCAGCGACGCGAACATGCCGCCGTAGCGGCCGATCGGCGTGCGGACCGGCTCGCAGATGACGGCCGTGCGCGTCACAGGTGCCGTCCGCCGGTGACCTCGAGGACCGTTCCGGTCATGTAGGACGACAGGTCGGAGGCCAGGAACAGTGCCACCTTGGCGACCTCGGAGGGCTCACCGGCGCGACCGAGCGGAACCTCGGCCACCTTCGAATCCCAAATGCGTTGCGGCATCGCCTCGGTCATCGCCGAACGGATCAGACCGGGCTGAATGGCGTTGACCCGCACGCCAAGGTGAGCGAGTTCTTTGGAGGCCGCTTTGGTCATTCCGACGATGCCGGCCTTGGCCGCCGAGTAGTTGGTCTGCCCGATCATGCCGACCTTCCCGGAGATCGAGGACATGTTCACGATCGAGCCGTGCTTCTGCTCGCGCATCACCGTCGACGCCTTCTTCAAGCCGTTCCAGGTGCCCTTCAGATGCACCGAGATGACCTGGTCGAACTCGTCCTCGGTCATCTTGCGCAGGGTGGCGTCACGAGTGATCCCGGCGTTGTTCACCATGATGTCGAAGCTGCCGAACTGCGCGATGGCCGCGTCGACCAGCGCGTCGACATCGGCGTAGGTGGTGACATTGCACTTCACCGCGCGCGCGACGTCGGCGCCGCCGAGTTTGTCGACCGCTTCCTGGGTGGCGTCGACGTTGAGGTCGCCGAGCACCACGCGGGCGCCCTCGGCGATGAACTGCTCGGCGATCGCAAAGCCAAGCCCCTGCGCTCCACCGGTGATGACCGCGGTCTGGCCAGCCAGCAACGACATCTGATCTCCCTCTTCCTTCGACGGACCCCCGAATTGGCAACATCATATTTCATATATGATCGCCGGAGCCAGTGCCCCCGACCCTAGGAGCCTGATGACCGGCCCGATGAGCGACGTCAGCGATGACGACTTCCGCGAGATCCTGGCCCAGACGCGGCACTTCGTGCGGGCGGCCGTGGTGCCGCGGGAAGCGGAGATCCTCGCCGAGGACAAGGTGCCCGACGATCTGCGCGACCAAGCCAAGAAGATGGGCCTGTTCGGTTACGCGATCCCGCAGGAGTGGGGCGGGCTCGGCCTGAACATCGCCCACGACGTCGAGCTGGCGATGGAGCTTGGCTACACCAGCTTGGCGCTGCGATCGATGTTCGGCACCAACAACGGCATCGCCGGTCAGGTGCTGGTCGGCTTCGGCACCGAGGAACAGAAGGCACGCTGGCTGGAACCGATCGCCTCCGGTGAGGTGGTCGCCTCGTTCGCGCTGACCGAGCCGGGCGCCGGCTCGAACCCGTCCGGCCTGAAGACGAAAGCCGTTCGCGATGGTGACAGTTGGGTGATCAACGGCCGCAAGCAGTACATCACCAACGCGCCGGTGGCGAACCTGTTCATCGTGTTCGCCCGCACCCGGCCCGCCGACGCCAACGGCGCCGGGATCGCGGTGTTCCTGGTACCCGCGGACACTGCCGGGGTCGAGATCGGGGTCAAGGACGCCAAGATGGGCCAGGAGGGCGCCTGGACCTCGGATGTGAACTTCACTGACGTCCGGGTCGGCGACGACACCCTGATCGGCGGCAGCGAGGACATCGGGTACCGGGCGGCGATGACCTCGCTGGCCCGTGGGCGTATCCACATTGCCGCGCTCGCGGTCGGCTCCGCTCAACGTGCGCTGGACGAGTCGGTCGCCTACGCGGCAACCGCGACTCAGGGTGGCACGCCGATCGGCAATTTCCAACTGGTACAGGCGATGCTGGCCGACCAGCAGACCGGGGTGATGGCCGGCCGGGCTCTCGTTCGCGACGCGGCGCGCAAGTGGGTTGACGACGAGGACCGCAGGATCGCACCGTCGGTGGCGAAGCTGTTCTGCACCGAAATGGCAGGCAACGTCGCCGATCTCGCGGTCCAGGTGCACGGCGGGGCGGGCTATATGCGTGGCGTGCCGGTCGAGCGGATCTATCGCGAGGTCCGGCTGTTACGACTGTACGAAGGCACCAGTGAAATTCAGCGCCTCATCATCGGCGGCGGACTAGTCAAGGAAGCGCAGCGCAAAGCATGACGGGAAAGCTCAGCGGCAAGGTCGCGTTCATCACCGGAGCCGCCCGCGGCCAGGGCCGCGCGCACGCGGTGAAGATGGCGAGCGAGGGTGCCGACATCATCGCGGTCGACATCGCGGGCAAGCTGCCGGAATGTGTTCCATACAACCCGGCCACCCCGGAGGATCTGGCGGAGACCGTGCGCCTGGTCGAGGCGTCCGGCCGGCGGATCGTGCCTGCGGTCGTGGACGTCCGCGATCACGACGGCCTCAAGGACGCTGTCGCGGACGGCGTGGCCAAGCTGGGCCGCCTCGACATCATTGTCGCGAACGCGGGCATCACGTCGCCGTCGGCGTGGGACGAGATCACGCCGGGGGACTTCCGGGATGTCATGGACGTCAACGTGACTGGGACCTGGAACACCGTGATGGCGGGTACGCCGGCCATCGTCGAGGGCGGTCGCGGAGGGTCGGTGATCCTGATCAGCTCGGCGGCCGGCATCAAGCTGCAGCCGTTCATGGTGCACTACACGGCCAGCAAGCATGCTGTCACCGGCATGGCCAGGGCGTTCGCCGCCGAACTGGGCAAGCACAACATCAGGGTGAACAGCGTGCACCCCGGACCGGTGAACACCGACATGGGTACCGGTGACATGGTGGCCGCGCTGGGCAGGGCGATGGAAACCAACCCGGCGCTGAACAACATGATGCTGCCGTTCCTGCCGATTTACATCGCCGAACCGGAGGACATCGCCGACACGGTGTGCTTCCTGGCCAGCGACGATGCCAAACTGATTACCGCTGAGGCGATCTCAGTCGATCAGGGCTCGACGAAGTACTGAGGGCGCGGGTCAGGAAGGCCACCTGATCGGCGGCGGCCTTCTCGAACCAGTCGTGCCCCGGCCAGACGTCGAAGTGGTCGCACGGGTAGTGGTGCACCTCTGCCCTGCCCAGCACCGCGGTCTTGACCACCGAGTCGGCCGGCACGTAGCGGTCGAAGTCGGCGGCCTGGACCAGGAACGCACAACGTAACCGCTTGGCGGCGTCCGCCGTTCGGATCGAGGCGATCTGCAGGCCCACCGCGGAGTCGACCTCGTTGCGCCACGTCGGCCCGGCCATCGCGGTGTAGCTTTCGTAGGCGCCGTCCAGTGCCAGCGCGCCGGGCTCACCGGGATATGCGACCAGTGGCATCAGGGTCGGCCGGCGGCCCCGGGCCACGTCGACTCGGCTCTTGACGCCGATCAAGGTCCATTTCAACGCCGATCCGACGTCCCGATGTTCGACAGCCGCGCGGCTGACGGCCACACCACTGGTCAACGGCGTCATCGCGATGACACCCGCGACCTCTGCGTGGTCGGCGGCCACCCGCACCACGTGACCACCCGACATCGACGACCCCCACAGCACGATCCGATTCGGATCGACCCCGGGCAGTCGCTGGGCCGCGGCGATCGCGGCCTCGAAGTCACCGATCTGCGCGGCGACCGAAACCGTCTGCCGCGGTGTGCCTTCCGATGCCCCGAAGCCGCGGTAGTCGAAGGCCAGCACGTCGACACCGGCGGCGCTGATCCGCTCGGCGAACGGCTCGAGGCCGGAGTCCTTGGTGCCGCCGAAGCCGTGACCCATCACCACCACCGGGCGCCCGGCCGGGCCGGCGAAGGCGTCACCCTCGCCAGGGAAATGCCATGCGCTGCAGCGCACTCCGGAGGAATCGAAGGTGATATCAGTGCGGGTCATACTGTGACCCCCGCTGTGCGACGGCGGCGAAGCTCTGCCCTGCGCATCCCGGCGGGCAGTTCCCGGGTGCGGATGTCGTGATCATAGTGGAAGTAGTCCACCTGCTGGGTGTGCCGCGGGCGGTCGGTGCAGTGCCCCACGTACAGCTTCTGGTCGGCGTCGATCACCCGTTCCATCTCCGCAGCCGGCGGCAACGCGTAGCGCCCCACCGCGTAGGCGGCCAACAGTTTCGCCTGGCACTCGATGAACGGGAACAGGGTTGGCACCGCCTGGGCAAAACCGATGAACACCAGATTGTCCATGCCCGGGGCGAACATTCGCTTGTAGAGTCGGATTGCGTTATCCGGTGCGGCGACGAAGTCGGGATCGAAGAACGGGAAGGTGATGTTGTAGCCGGTGGCGTAGACGATCGCATCGAATACCCCGCTGGTGCCGTCGTCGAAGTGGACGGTGTCCCCGTCCAGGCGACTCACGTTGGGCTTGGGGATGACGTCACCGGACCCCAGCCGCAGCGGCAGTTCCACCGACTGGGTGGGGTGCGCCTCGAAGAGTTTGTGGTTCGGCGCAGGCAGGCCGTACAGCTGGGGATCGATGCCCATCGCCGGCGCCAACAACTGAACTGCCTTGCGCTGCCAGGACAACGGGATGTACGGCGACGTCTGCCACACACTGTCACCGGGGCGGCCGGCGATGTACTTGGGCACGATCCAGGCGCTGGATCGCGTCGACAGGGTCACGGTGTTCTGCAGCGTCCTGGAGGACAGTTCCACGGTGATATCGGCGGCACTGTTGCCGATGCCGACCACCAGAATCCGCTTGCCGGTCAGGTTCAGCGGTGTCTGCGGATCGATGTAATGGTGGGAATGGATTGTCTCGCCGGTGAATTCACCGGGGAAGTCCGGGTACCGAGCGTCCCAGTGGTGGCCGTTGCCGACGACCAACAGGTCGAACTCCCGCGTCGTCCCGTTCTGATCGGTGATGTCCCAGCGCCCATCGCGATTGAGACCGGCGTGCTGAACGCCGTTGTTGAACTCGATATTCTCCAACAGTCCGAAGGTCTCGGCGTAGGAGTCCAGATAGGTCTTGATGTCGCTGTGGTGCGGGAACGACGGGAAGTGCTCCGGGATCGGAAAGTCCCGAAACGACAGCCGTTGTTTGGAGGTGTCGATGTGCAGGGACCGGTAGGCGCTGCTCAATCCGTTGGGGTTGGCGAAGGCCCAGTTGCCGCCGATGCGATCGGACAGCTCGAAGGTGGTGTACGGCACGCCGTAGTCCTTGAGCAACTTGGAAGAGGTCAGCCCGCTGACGCCGGCGCCGATGATGGCGGTGCGCGGCATGGATTCGCCCACGTGTACTCCTAGCGTGCAATCAGCTCGAGTGTGCCCAGATCGCGGATGGCCGCGCAGCCGCGACGCAACATAGCGGCCATCATGTCGTCACCGCGTTCGGTCTCCACCGCGAATGCGCAGCCCAATGCGGAGATCAGCGGAACCTGGATCATGCCCAGAAGATAATCATGCCAGCAGGTTTCCGCGTCGTAGTCGCTCACGCCGGCGTCCAGCAGGGCCCGGTGATACTCCGCGACCAGGTCCCTTTCGGCCTCGGCCCGCAGAGCCGGTTCCAGGCTGGTCCCGGTGAAGTAGGCCAGGTCGCGACCGGCCAGACCGACGCCCAACGTCTGCCAGTCGACCACGCTGACCCGCTCGCCGTCGAAGAGCAGATTGTCCAGCCGGTAGTCGCCGTGCAGCAGGGCGAACCGCTCCGGCGCATTCAGCAGCCATGGCGTCACCAAATCCATGGCGGCGACCAAGGTTTCGGAATCTTGCGCGTTCAGCCTGGTCCCGAGTTTCTCGATCGTGATGCCGGCGGCCATCTTGGAGATGTCACCAAGACCGCGGATGGCGTCCTCACCGGTGACCGACATCGCCAGACCGGGGAAGGTCTGCCACCGCGGATCGCACCAGGTGGGCCCGTGCAGGCCTGCCAGTGCGCGCACCGCGAGACGGGCCTCGGGCAGGTCGCACCCGGCGATCTGATCGCCTTGGACGGCCGGTGCCTGGTCAGCCAGCAGCAGTGCGTAGCTGGCTCCTTCGTCGGCGATGTCGACGTGGTAGCACTGCGGAATCGGGATCGTCACCACATCGGCGACGGATTGGTAGAACGCGCACTCGCTGCGGTAGCCGAGCGTCACCCGGTCCCGGACGGCGTCGTCGCCGGCGGGCAATTTCAGGATGAAGCTGGCGGGCAGGTTGTCGGCGCCTGTGGCATAGGTGGCCTTGACGCGGAACGTCGCGCCCGTCTGCCCCGTGCCCACCGGCGTCACCTCGACGGTCTCGACCGCGACGGGGGCACCGGGGCGGCTCAGGATGCCGGCCAGCCAGCCGCCGGTGACATCAGAGGGATAGCGGGGAATCGCGGTCGGGGCGGTCATGGTGTCGGTTGCCTTCTGTCGGTGCGTTGTTTGTCGACGAACCGCACAGCCATCCGGTTGAGCAAGCCCGGCGCCAGGCGTGCGAAAAGCCATGCCATGCGGGCCTGACGGGGTGCGACCAGGAGGGCCTTGTTGCGTTCGATCGCCCGGAGCGTATCGGCGGCCAGCTGATCCGGGCTATAGAACGTCTCACTGCGCTGGCCCATCTGATAGAACTCGCGCCCGTTGAAATCGCCGAGCCAGCCCTTGTCGAGAATCGGGGTGTCCACCGCGGTGGGGCAGATGGCCAGTACACCGACCCCGTGGCCGACGGCCTCGGTGCGCAGCGCCAGCGACAGCCCGACAATCGCGTGCTTGGTCATCACGTAGCTGGTGATCCGGCCCGCGGCCGCCAGGCCCGCCATCGAGGCGGTGTTGACGATGTGGCCGCTGCGTTGACGAACCATCTGCGGGTAGGCGGCATGCACCCCGTGCACGACACCGCGGATGTTCACGTCGATGATCGCGTTCCACTGGTCCAGGGTGAGCAACTCGGTGTCGCCGCCCCAGGTGATCCCGGCGTTGTTGAACAGCAAGTCGATTCGGCCGGTGCGCGCCACGACGTCGTCGACGGCGCGCTGAACGGCGGCGGCGTCGGTGACGTCGAGCTGCAGTGCGGTCCCCGGCTTGGTCAACGATGCGGCGGTGCGTTCGGCGGCCGCCCCGTCGATATCGGTGCACAGCACGTCGGCGCCGGCGACTGCCAGCGCCCGGCACAGTGCCGCGCCGATTCCGGAGCCGGCTCCGGTGACGATCGCCTGCTTGCCGGCGAATCGGGTCACGCCGAGGCCATCCGGTCGACGTGGGCAAGCACGTCGGGATAGCGCTTGAGGTGGGCGCCGCCGTTGAGGTCAAGGACTTCGCCGGTGAGCCAGGAGGCTTGGTCCGAGCACAGGAACAGCACCGCCTCGGCGACGTCTTCGGGGACGCCGACCCGGCCGAGCGGGGTGTTTTCGATGTAGTCCTCGAGCACGCCGTCGGCCAGGGTGACCAGTTCGGTCAGCGGGGTGTGGACGAAACCCGGTGAAACGGCGTTGACCCGGATCCCGCGGGGACCCAATTCCAGCGCAGCGACCTGTGTCAGCATGGCCAGCCCGGCTTTGGCCGAGCAGTAGGCGCTCATTCCCGGCGCAGCGAGCCGGGCGTTCAGCGAGGTGATCGAAACCAGCGATCCCCCCTCGCGCAGCTGCCGGCCGGCGTGCTTCATGACGATGAATCCGCCGGTGAGGCAACAGTCGACGATGGCGCGGAAGTCCTCGACGGGTTGTTCGGTGATGCGGCCGAAGCCGCCGAATCCGGCGGTGTTCACCACGATGTCGATTTCCCCGATGCGCTCGAACAGTGCGGCGACGCTGGCCTCGTCGGTGACGTCGACCCCGGCCGCGTCATGCGGTGCGCCCAGTTCGGCGGCCCGCTGCGCTGCTCCGTCGGCGTTGCGGTCGGCGACGGTGACCTGCCGTCCACCGGCGGCCAGTCCCTGCGCCACCGCCCAGCCGATTCCCGATGCGCCACCGATGACCACCGCTCGCTGCGTTGCAATTTCCGACATCCGGCCTCCGGTGAACGCTCGCGCGGGTCCGCTCAAGTCGAGCTAACTGTAAGACATACGGCAAGAGCTGCAGTAGGTCAACAGACGGCGATCGTGTACAAGGGAAAGAGCCCGACGAGATGCGGGAACGAACCGAAGTGGCCAGGGCCGGGATCGAACCGGCGACCTTCCGCTTTTCAGGCGGACGCTCGTACCAACTGAGCTACCTGGCCGGAAGGCACTGTGTTCAATCAACGACGAGTGCCTCACCACAAAAAAATGGCGACCCTGACGGGACTCGAACCCGCGACCTCCGCCGTGACAGGGCGGCGCGCTAACCAACTGCGCCACAGGGCCTTGCTTTTCCTGCATGTACTGCTCGCTCCGACTTTACGTCGTCACGCGTACCCCCAACGGGATTCGAACCCGTGCTACCGCCGTGAAAGGGCGGCGTCCTAGGCCACTAGACGATGGGGGCCAGAACCGAATCACTCCGGGGTACTCACAACGAGTGCACGTTAGAGCGTCGTTAGCTTAGGGCACAGCACGCACAATCCCAAAACGAGCAACCCCAACGAAGGCAGTATTGTGTGCGACGCGCCCCTATAGCTCAGTTGGTAGAGCTACGGACTTTTAATCCGCAGGTCCCAGGTTCGAGCCCTGGTGGGGGCACCACCCGGATCGGCGAAGACTCCACCCCGAGCGGACCTTTCCGAGATCGCCCGTCGCCGTCAGGGTTGACCTATCGTGAACGGCATGAACGACACGGCGCCGCAACCCGCGGACAGCGCTGGACAAGGTCCGCGCCGTGGCGTCGACCGAGCCACGGGCCGACATGTGATCGCTCGGCTGGCCGGACCTGAACACGACGCCACGGTGCGCGCAGTCGTCGACCTATTGTCCGGCGAACAGAGCGCGGTCGACTCGATCGTCGACGACGCGGTGTCCGATCCAGAACGCCTGGAGTCGGTCGAGCGCCTCGGAAATTTCGACGACACCCGAAACTCGACACTCGATCGCGTCGCGGTCTTGGTCGCCGAGGCGCTGGGCACCCCGATGGCGGCGGTGTCCGTCGTCTACCCCGACCGGCAGGTCCTGGCGGGATCCAACACGAGCGACGAGGTGCAGCCCCGGGTCGCGCCGCTCGAGACCTCGATCTCCAAATTCACCGTGGCAAGCCGGGAGCCGCTGGTGGTCGACGACACCCGGGCTCATCCCATGCTGTCGGATCTTCCAGTGGTGCGCAGCGGCGCGGTGCTGGCGTACGCCGGAATTCCGTTGCTCGACAGCAAAGGCTATGTCGCTGGGACGTTGTGCACCTGGGATACTCATCCGCGGCACTGGACCAGTGGCCAGGTTCAGATTCTCAACGATCTCGCCGACGTCGCGCGCCAACGGCTACTCGCCGACCCGCGCGGCGTGTGATCTTTGCCCAACGTTCGCCACACGGGGAGATTCATGACCAAACGGGTAGCAAAATCGGGTAGCGTCCGCCATGTGATTCGGCAGGTGAAGTGAGCGGATCATGGCGACACGGACCATTCAGGTTGAGAACGAGCCGGCGTCGCCGGTAAGTGGCGGCAAGCTGCCCGTGCGCCCGAAGACGTTTGCCGAGCGGGTCCGCACCGACCCGCTGAGCACCATCATCACCGTCTCCATCGACGTGCTGTCGGTCTCGGTGGCGACGTTCATCGGCGCGCGGTGGGCGATAGCGACCCATGACTATCCACCCGGCGTCTGGCTGGGCGTCCTGTATGTGCCTGTCGTGATCGGCATGCTCGCCTTACGTGGGGTCTATCGACGGCGCCTCAACCGGGAGTTCCTCGACGAGATCGGGCCGATCGAGGCGACCGTAGCCATCGCATCGATGTTCTTGCTCAGTGGCATGCTGCTCGTTCACGAAGGTGGCCGGCCCGGCGCCACCGTGCTGAAGATATGGCTCTGCGCCGCGGTGCTCATGCCGTTCGGACGGCTGGTCCGCGTCATCACCCAGCGGAGCTTGCGGCGACATCACCACCTCGTCGCCCCGACACTCATCGTCGGCAACGGCCGCGTCGCCGGGCACATCATCAGCCGCCTGGAAGAGTTCCCGGAATACGGCCTCGGCCCGGTCGGCATCGTCGACGCCGAGCCATGGTTCGGCCAGCCGGGCGACCCGCGACCCGACCTCCCGTGGCTGGGCTCGCCGGAGAACATCGACCAAGCGATCCGGCTGACCGGCGCGCAGAACGTCGTGATCGCCTTCTCCCGCACACAGGACCAGGTGCTCACCCATGTGGTCCGGACCGCTCATCAGAACGGACTGCGCGTGTGGGTCGTGCCGCGCATGTTCGACACGATCGGCGAGCGCGCGCGAATCGAGCACGTGGGCGGTACACCGCTGCTCGCCTTGCCCCACACCGACCCCCGGGGCTGGCAGTTCCTCGTCAAGCACGTCTTCGACCGGGTGATGGCGGCCTTCCTACTGCTGTTGATCTCGCCGGTCTTCTTGACTCTGGTGCTGCTCGTCAAGCTGAGTTCGCCGGGACCGATCTTCTTCAGCCAGCCGCGCGTCGGTCGCGACGGACGGGTTTTCGGATGCCTCAAGTTCCGTTCGATGCGGGCATCCGACGCATCCGGTGCCGCATTCCAGCTGAAGACCGGCGCTGCACCCGGCGGCGTGGAGGGCGTCGATCGGCGCACCAAGATCGGCAAGATCCTGCGCGCCACGTCGCTGGACGAACTGCCTCAGTTCATCAACGTGCTCCGCGGTGAGATGAGCCTGGTGGGCCCGCGACCGGAGCGGCCGGAGTTCGTGGAGCTCTTCGAGGCGCAGATCCAGCGTTACGGCGAACGGCACCGAGTGCGAGCCGGCGTGACCGGCTGGGCCCAGGTGCACGGGTTGCGCGGACAGACATCCATCGCCGATCGCGCCGAATGGGACAACTACTACATCGAGAACTGGTCGATCGCGCTCGACCTGAAGATCCTCGCGCTGACTATCCCGGCGGTCCTGCGGCGGGCTGAATAAAACTTCGATAACAACGCGGTTAGCTGGCGTGTGAAAAATACCCGTGGTGGGTACAGGACAGCTAACACATCGGGTCGCGATGGAAACCCGATTCACACGCGTCACAGGAGTAGATATGAGTCACCCCTTACTCACATCGACCGACGTAATTCGTTATGCGATCGCCGAACAGGTTCGGCGGATCGGCGGCAGCGACGAAGACATCGACGACATCGCTTTTGCCGCGTCGTATGCGGTGATGTGTTGGGGTTTGACTGCCCCGCAAAGTATTTGACGCCTACGTCATTACTACGGGCCAGGCGGTCTGATCGCCGTCCCCGGTAAAACACGCGCGCGCTGGCTCCCAGTGACGATAATCTGCTCCCGGCAATTTGCGCTGGCAAGGGTCGCAGACGCCGACGCTGAGGTTGCTGGCTCGGACAGATCAATAGTCCGCAACTAGATTCCGGATTTCGCGGGCTACGCCGACGGTGTCTGCTGGGCCGGGCAGACTCCACCCAAGTAGTGAATTCCCTTGTCCCGCTCCCCCGCTGGCGGCAGATTGCGCGCCGGGGTATGCAGCAGCGGAGCGTCGACCGGAATCCTGCCGGTGGCCCGGTCCCATCCGGCGCGGGCGCGTGGATGCATACGGCGCCGCTTCGGTAGCAGCTTGAATGCCAGATTGACGGCCCGGCCGAACAGCCAGTGCAGGCGCTCATCGCGCGTGGACCACGTGTAGCCCATCAGGTCGCGGACCGGCTGGTCGTAGAGGCCGACGGTCACCCACACCGCGAACGGCCCGAGCGCCTTGAGGTAGGCCGACCATAGAAAATCCGGAATCCATTGCAGTGAAGGATGTTTCGGCATCGTAGACAGATCGAGGACCTGCCGGGTGGCCCAGTTGTTCTCCAGGACATCACGACACATGTGGTCCCAGTAGACCTGAAACTCCTCCCAGCTGCCGGGCACCGGGCGCATGCTCATGCCGTACATCCGATACCAGGTGACGTGCTCGTCGAACAGCTGGCGCTTCTGGTCCTCGGTGAGGCCGTCGCCGAAGTACTCCGCGGTCAGGACGGTGCCCATGAAAAACGTTGAGTGCGCCCAATAAAAGACATCGGGGTTGAGTGCGCTGTAGCGACGCCCTTGGGAGTCAACACCTTTGATCGGGATGTGGTAGTCGCGCACCTCGGCGCCGGTCATCGGCGCCCGGTCACCGTCGAACACCACACCGCCGATCGGGTACAGCGATCGCAGCAGGCGCGGCAGTCGCTCGATGAAGAAAATCGAGTGCTCCTCGACCGCCGCACCGAGCTGGGGATGCATGTTCTGCATCGAACCCGCCCACGGCCCCTGCAGCAGGCCACGCCAGTCGCCGAAGTATTTCCACGTCAGCGAGTCAGGTCCGAGCACATCGGGCGGGGCGTCATACGCCCCCCCGGTCACCGGACAACCAGGGGCCACCTGCGCGCCCTCGCTGGTCACAGGGCACGCGTCGGACGTATCTTGACTCAACTGGTGACCTTCCCAATGGCGTGCGGGGCACTTTTGACTACACGCGTTGTCATCACGAGCTTAGGAGCGATGTGACGTCGGGTCAACGACGGGGCCGCTGGTCGGGCGTCCCACTGCCGGACCGGCAGGCGCTGCGCCGCGACGAGTTGATCGCCGCCGGGGTGACTCTGCTTGGCAATGCGGGTGGCCCGGCGCTGACGGTGCGAGCGGTCTGCCGCGATGCCGGCCTGACCGAGCGGTATTTCTACGAGAGCTTTTCAGACCGGGACGAATTCGTCCGAGCCGTCTACGACGATGTGTGCAATCGCGCGGTGACGGCGCTGATGTCGGCGGGTACGCCGCGGGAGGCCGTCGAGCGGTTCGTGGCCCTGATGGTCGACGATCCAGTGCGCGGCCGGGTGCTGTTGTTGGCGCCGCAGGTGGAAGCCGTGCTGATCCACTCCGGGGCGGAATGGATGCCGAGTTTCATCGAGCTGCTGCAGGGCAAGCTGACCGCGATCAGCGATCCGGTGCTCCAGAAAATGACGGCCACCGGCCTGATCGGTGCGCTGACGGCGCTGTTCACCGCGTATTTGGACGGCCGACTGGCGGCGTCCCGCGAGCAGTTCATCGACTACTGCGTCGAACTGCTTCTCACTCGCGCGGCGAGTTATCCGCCGGCGACCTGACCGGCCTCACCCGGAACGTTGCCGGTCTGATCCAACTCACTGGACTCGCTCTGCTGCGCTTCGGCTTGCGCCTCGGCGAGCTTCTCCTCGTAGTCGGAGCGGGCCGCGCGGCCTTCCGGGCTGCCGATCGAGTTGCCCGGCACGCCGGCCGTCGCGAACGTGTTGTTGCAGTTGAGGTACAGCAGCACTCGATTGCCGGGGTTGGTGCCACTGGAGTCGAGGAAGTCAGCGTTGCGCGATCCGGTGACAATGCACTGGTCGGTCGGCAGGAAGCTGCCCACCCGGGTCGCGATCGTCGCCGACTGACCTGCATCACTGATCGCCTGTGAGGCGTCCGCATACGTCTGGCCTGCGTATTCGTTGGTCGCCGAGGCGATGCCGGAACCGAGCACCGCGAACCATGCCACCGCAGCACCAACAGCGCCAACACCAACGGTCAAATGCTTCTTCATGTCTCCACGACCTCCGGAATTGTGCGTTGCCTGTGCATTTGCGTACCAAATGCTGGTGGCATCAAGTTCGCAAATAGTACTCCGCATCGTCGGAGTCCGCAGAGCAGAAGCCGGGGGATCCTCGCGCGCGGGCCGGCTGTGAACTACCGGCCCGGGACCGGGTGCGGCCGGCCCGGCGTGTCACCGGCCTGGAGACGTTCGTGCCCCATGCCCTGCGGTGCTCGCGCCCTGCCTATTCCCCGCAAAGGCTGCCGGCCCTGTGGGTCGGCTCCGGAATTACCCGGGCCTGCGCAGCATGTCCGAGACACCCGGCCTCGGAGTGCCGCGCCTCCCGAACCCGCTAGGCCACCCCCAGGTACTTCAAGAGGTCTGCAGAGCAGGTTCCCGCCTGTTGGCAGATCTCTTGGCACCGTTGGGCATTGGCCTCACACCACGGCGCCTTGTTCCTCTGGAGCGCCTTTGTGTAGTCCATGCTGATGCCCTCGCCCTTGAGCTGGATCGCCCTCACTTTCTGCCCCTCCGGGGTGGCCAGCGAGTTGCCCGGCTTACCCGGACCGGCAAGTCCGGCATTGCAATTCAGATTGACCAGCAACTGCTTACCGCGCGACCGCCCACTGGAATCCAGATTGCTGGCCTGCGCGGAGCTGGTCACGATGCAGTCGTCGGTTGGCAGTTGGTCGCCGACAACGCTCGCGATCACGGGCGTGTAACCCCAGTTCGAAATCTTCTCGGCGGCTTTCGCGTAGGTTGAACCAACCACATTGGGCCCCGAAGCAGCGGCAATCCCCGCGCCGATAAGTCCCGCTACCAGCGCCAGTACCGCGACGGCCACAGATACGACGGATCGCTTCATCGCCCCCCCTTGCCCGATGGGACCGCCATGATCCCCGGTTGAAACCGGTTCGGAGTTTACCGCCCCACGTGTGCCTGCGGAGCCGCAACGACATGCCCAAATCCCGGGGAACTTGAATGTCACCGGGATACACAGATATATTGAGTGCTACCACTAGGAACAGATAACTGGAGGGTTCATGTCGCAAGACCTGACCGACCTCGATCTCCTGCGCGAGCTGGAACCGGTGGCGGAGAAGCTCATCAACCGCCACCTCACGATGGCCAAGGACTGGAACCCCCACGATTACATCCCGTGGTCGGACGGCAGGAACTACTACGCCCTCGGCGGCCAGGACTGGGATCCCGAACAGTCCAAGCTTTCCGAGGTCGCTCGCACGGCAATGGTGCAGAACCTCCTGACCGAGGACAACCTGCCCGCCTATCACCGCGAGATCGCGATGAACTTCTCCATGGACGGCGCCTGGGGCTACTGGGTCAACCGGTGGACGGCCGAGGAGAACCGGCACGGTATCTCGATCCGCGATTACCTGGTGGTCACCCGCAACTGCGATCCGGTCGAACTCGAAGAGCTGCGGGTGGAGCAGATGACCCGCGGCTTCTCACCCGGCCAGAACCAGCAGGGCGATCTGTTCGCCGAGGACCTGTTCGACTCCGTGATGTATGTCAGTTTCCAGGAGCTGGCCACCCGGGTATCGCACCGCAACACTGGCAAGGCCTGCAACGACCCCGTCGCCGAGCAACTGCTGGCCAGGATCTCCAACGACGAGAACCTGCACATGATCTTCTACCGCGATGTCAGCGAGGCCGGCTTCGACGTGGCCCCGAACCAGGCGATGAAATCGCTGCACCGGGTGCTGCGCAACTTCAAGATGCCCGGGTACACCGTCCCGGACTTCCGGCGCAAGGCAGTCATCATCGCCATGGGCGGCGTGTATGACCCGCGCATCCACCTCGACGACGTCGTGATGCCGGTGTTGAAGAAGTGGCGCATCTTCGAGCGCAACGACTTCACCGGCGAAGCCGCTCGGATGCGTGACGATCTGGCGGTGCTGCTCAAGGAGCTCGAAGAGACCTGCGACAAATTCGAAGAGGCGAAGGCGCGCAAGCTCGACCGCGACGCAAAGCTGGCCGAGAAGCGCAGCGCCAAGGCACTGGCCGGGGCGGCGACATAGTCGACACCACACAGACTGCCTCCGGGCTGCGGATTGGGCCCTTCGCCCTCCGCAGCCCGGTTGTCTTGGCGCCCATGGCCGGTGTCACCAACGTCGCGTTCCGCACCCTGTGCCGCGAACTCGAGGAAGCCCGGGCCGGAACGGTCAGCGGGCTCTATGTGTGCGAGATGGTGACGGCCCGCGCGCTCGTCGAGCGTCACCCCGTCACCATGCACATGACGACGTTCGCCCCACCGGAATCGCCACGCTCGCTGCAGCTCTACACCGTGGACCCGGCCACCACCTATGAAGCCGCACGGATGATCGTCACCGAGAACCTCGCCGATCACATCGACATGAACTTCGGCTGCCCGGTGCCCAAGGTCACCCGGCGCGGTGGCGGAGCAGCCCTGCCCTACAAACGGCGCCTCTTCGGCCAGATCGTGGCCGCCGCCGTGCGCGCCACCGAAGGCACCTCGGTCCCGGTGACGGTGAAGTTCCGGATCGGGATCGACGACGCCCACCGCACGCACCTGGATGCCGGCCGGATCGCCGAACAAGAAGGCGCCGCCGCGGTGGCGCTGCACGCGCGAACCGCCGCCCAGCGCTATTCGGGAACCGCGGACTGGGAGCAGATCGGGCACCTCAAGGAGGCGGTGACGACGATTCCGGTGCTGGGAAACGGCGACATCTTCGAAGCCAACGATGCCCTGGCGATGATGGCGGCGACGGGGTGTGACGGAGTCGTCATTGGCCGCGGATGCCTGGGGCGGCCATGGCTGTTCGCCGAACTATCAGCGGCGTTCACCGGCTCGCCCACCCCGACTCCGCCGACCCTGGGTGAAGTCACCGATATCGTCCGCCGCCACGGTGCACTGCTGGCCGATCACTTCGGTGAAGACAAAGGCATGCGGGATATCCGCAAGCACGTCGCCTGGTACCTGCACGGCTTTCCGGCCGGCGCCGAGATCAGACGGGCATTGGCACTGGTCAAGACCCTCGCCGAGCTCGACGTGCTCCTCAGCCAACTCGATCGTGACGTCCCGTTCCCGATGGCCGCGACCGGGCCGCGCGGGCGTCAGGGATCCGCGTCGTCCGTCACGCTTCCCGAGGGCTGGCTCGACGACCCGGATGACTGCACCGTGCCTGCTGGAGCCGACGTCATGAACTCCGGCGGTTGAACCGAGACGGTCTCGACATCTGGGCAAGCTAGCGGTCAGCGGGGTTGTCTCAGTACGATGGTGATCTTGTTGTGTGACCCACTGGACTGGCGAACGCCCACCGAGTGCTGCTACAAGACATAGGACGGTTGAGACGGCCGCGCATCGGCGCCCGGCCTAGGTGACGAGACAACCGCACCGGAATTCCCGAGCGCATCGACGCGCTGGACCGCATCAGAGTCGGAGGCGACTGGAACATGAGTGACGGCGGCAACGCCACTCCTGGCCAGCACCGCGCCCCCGGCGAGGGCGAGCGGGTGACCCGGGCACCCCGATCGGGCGCCGGGGCCGCCCCATGGGAGCGTGCACCGGCACCTTCGCGCCACACGCCGGACACCTCCCCGCCCAGCGGTAATCACACCCAGGGTGTGACCGTCGCCGACCTGATCGCCAAGCTTTCCGGCTCCCCGCCCGCCATCGAGCCCACCCGCCACCGCGCCGAAGCCCCGCCACTCGCCGACGACTCCGCCGACCTCACCGTGCCCATCCCGGTGGTCATCGCCGCCTACGCCGACGAAGTACCCGACCTCGAGGCGCTCAACCGGGCCAGAGGCCCGCTCGTGGCCGACCCCAACCCGGCTGCTGCGACCGCGCCGACGAGTGCGAAGAAAAAGAAGACCAGGGCGTTCAAGCCCGTGCTGGTGGCCGGCCGGTCCGCGGCGGCGCTGTTCGCGGTGTCCGCGCTCGTGCTGACCGGCGGCGCCTGGCAGTGGCAATCCACCAAAAACGAACTGCTGCGCAACGTCGCCGCACTGGATCCCAACTCACGCGACATCGTCGACCCCAACGCCCAGTTCGGCGACGAGAACTTCCTGATCGTCGGGGTCGACAGCCGCACCGGCGCCAACGGAGAGATCGGTGCCGGCACCACTGAGGACGCCGGCGGTGCCCGCTCGGACACCGTGATGCTGGTCAACGTCCCCGCCGACCGTAAGCGCGTCGTCGTGGTGTCCTTCCCCCGCGACCTCGCGATCACCCCGGCCTACTGTCAGGCCTGGGACCCCGACAGCGGCAAATACGGCCCGGTCGTCGACAAGTACACCGGTCAGACGAGCGACGACTACCGCTACACCGAGACGAAACTGAACTCGGCGTACGCGTACGGCGGGCCGAAATGCCTGGTGAAGGTCGTCCAAAAGATGTCAGGGCTGTCGATCAACCGATTCATGGCGGTCGACTTCGCCGGGTTCTCCAAGATGGTCGACGCGGTGGGCGGGGTCGACGTATGCAGCACCACCCCGCTGGACGACTACGAGCTGGGCACGGTGCTCGCCAGTGCCGGACACCAGACGCTCGACGGGCACACCGCACTGAACTATGTCCGCGCCCGCCAAGTCACCACCGAGGTCAACGGTGACTACGGCCGGATCAAGCGCCAGCAGTTGTTCCTGTCCTCGCTGCTGCGTTCGATCATCTCCAAGGACACGCTGTTCAGCCTGAGCAAGCTCAACAACGTCGTGAACATGTTCATCGACGACACCTATGTGGACAACGTCCGGACGAAGGATCTCGTCGATCTCGGGCAGTCCTTGCAGGGCGTCAACGCCGGCCGGATCACCTTTGTCACCGTCCCGACCACGGGCATCACCGACGCCGACGGCAACGAGCAACCGCGCACCGAGGACATCCGGGGATTGTTCGACGCGATCATCAACGATGACCCGCTGCCCGGAGAGAACGACACCAACGCGACGACGAGTCCAATGACCGCGGCGCAGAAGACACTTCAGGCCGCCAAGCCGAACCCCGCCCAGCAGCCGGCTGACGGGCCGCAGACCGAGTTGGTCAACGCGGTGACGACCGATCCGCACGACATCAGCGTGCGGGTCTCCAATTCCACCGGCCGGGACGGGCTCGGCGCCACCGCTGCGGCCGCCTTGCGCGAACACGGTTTCCGCGTGCTGGAACCCGAAGACTATTCGGGCGGCACTGTCACCACGACGACGGTGATGTTCTCGGCGGGCAACGAGCAGGCCGCCGCCACCGTCGCCGCGGCATTCCCCGCCGCGCAGATGGAGCGGGTGGACGGCCTGAAGAACACCATTCAGGTGGTGCTCGGACCCGACTTCAGCACCGTCGGAGCGCCGCCGCCGAGCGGATCGACGGTCACCGTGCACGTCAGCCGCAACTCCAGGAGCACCCCAACCGAGCTGCCCGAAGACCTCACGGTTACCAACGCCGCGGACGTCACCTGCGAGTAAGCGGGCTCCGGGCATGGCGCGGTTTGCTTTCATTCACCGTTCGTTCACCCCGCCTGGGCATACTGAGCGCGCATGCAGAAAGTAGGGTGAATGCCATGCGCACCGCGTACCACGAGCAACTTGATGCTCTCACCAACCAGCTGGCCGACATGTGCCGGATGGCCGGGCTTGCGATGGAACGAGCGACCCAGTCGCTGCTGCAGGCCGACCTGGTGCTTGCCGAGCAAGTCATCACCGACCACGACCAGATCTCCGCGGCCAGCACCCGCGCAGAGGAAGCGGCCTTCGTGTTGCTTGCCCTGCAGGCGCCGGTGGCCGGTGATCTGCGAGCCATCGTCAGCTCGATCCAGATCGTCGCCGACGTCGACCGGATGGGAGCGCTGGCGCTGCACGTCGCCAAGATCGCCCGCCGTCGTCACCCGCAGCATGCGCTGCCCGAAGAGGTGAACGGCTATTTCGCCGAAATGGGCCGTGTCGCAGTCGAATTGGGTAACAGCGCCCGCGAGGTCCTGCTGTCCCGGGATCCGGAGAAGGCTCGTCGCATTCGCGAGGAAGACGACGCGATGGACGACCTGCACCGGCATCTGTTCACCGTGCTGATGGATCGGGAGTGGAAGCACGGTGTGGCGGCTGCGGTAGACGTGACCCTGCTGGGCCGGTTCTACGAGCGCTTCGCTGATCACGCCGTGGAGATCGCCCGGCGAGTGATCTTCCAGGTCACCGGCCGGCTGCCCGAAGAAGAGGAAATCGCGAGTTACTAAGGCTCCGCCTCAACACACGAAAAACCCGGTATCGCTTAGCGATACCGGGTTTTTCGTATTGCCCCGACCGGCCTAGCCGAATCGGCCGGAGATGTAATCCTCGGTGGCCTTCTGGCTCGGGTTGGAGAAGATCTTCTCGGTGTCGTCGATCTCGACCAGGCGACCCGGCTTACCGGTGGCCTCCAGGTTGAAGAATGCGGTCTGATCGCTGACACGCGCGGCCTGCTGCATGTTATGCGTGACGATGACGATGGTGAACTCCTGTTTGAGCTCGCCGATCAGGTCCTCAATGGCCAGCGTGGAGATCGGGTCAAGCGCCGAGCACGGCTCGTCCATCAGCAGCACGTCGGGCTGGACCGCGATGGCGCGGGCGATGCACAGTCGCTGTTGCTGACCGCCGGACAGGCCGCCGCCGGGCTTCTCGAGCCGGTCCTTGACCTCGTTCCACAGGTTGGCGCCCTTGAGTGAGCGTTCACAGGTCTCGTCGAGCACCTTGCGATTGCGCACACCCTGTAGCTTCAGGCCGGCCACCACGTTGTCGCGAATCGACATGGTGGGGAACGGGTTTGGCCGCTGAAAGACCATACCGATGGTCTTTCGGACACCCACCGGGTCGACACCGGAGGCGTAGATGTCCTCACCGTCGAGTAAAACCGAACCCTCGACTCGGGCACCCGGGATGACCTCGTGCATGCGATTGAGCGTGCGCAGCACGGTGGACTTACCACAGCCCGACGGCCCGATGAACGCGGTCACATTGCGCGGGGGCACCGCCAGCGAGACATCGGCGACAGCGTGGAACGAACCGTAGTAGATGTTGACGTCTTTGAGATCAAGCCGCTTGGCCATCGAAGTCTCCTAAACCTTTTTCGGGGCAAAGAATTTGGCGACGAAGCGTGCGCCGATGTTGAGGATCGCGATCAGGACGATCAGGGTCAGTGCCGCACCCCAGAGCCGATCGGTGGGAACAGGATTGGCGCCCGCGCCAGCCGAAGTCTGGTCGTACATCATGCCGGGCAGCGAGCCCATGAACCCGTTGAACATGTCGAAGTTCATCGCCTGCGAGTACCCGACCAGGATGAGCAGCGGCGCCGTCTCCCCCATGACGCGGGCCAGCGCCAGCATGATTCCCGTGACGATGCCCGACAGCGCGGTCGGAATGACAATGCGGGCAATGGTTTTCCACTTCGGCACACCGAGTGCGTAGCTGGCTTCGCGCAGATCCATCGGTACGATCCGCAGCATCTCCTCGGTGGAGCGCACGATCACCGGGATCATCAGCAACACCAGGGCCAGCGACACCGCGAAACCGGAGCGCTGGAAGCCAAGTGTCGCGACCCACAGGGCGTAGATGAACAATGCCGCGACGATCGACGGCACGCCGGTGAGGATGTCCACCATGAAGGTGGTGAGCTTGCCCAGTCGGGTCCCGCCGCCGTACTCGACCAGATAAATGCCGACGAAGACGCCGACCGGAATCGAGATCACCGCGCAGAAAAGCCCCTGCAGCACGGTGCCGACCAAGGCGTGGTAAACGCCGCCGCCGGCCGCGAAGGCCGTCATCCCGGCTTGGGAGTTCATCCACCACGTGCTGTCTAAAACGGTCCCAAGGCCCTTGGTGATCACCGAGTACAGCACCCAGATCAACGGCACCACGGCGACCGCCACCGACAGCGTCACCAGAACAGTGGCGGCGTTATTGGTGACCTTGCGCCGCAGGCTGACCGCCTGGAAGGTGGGCGCCTTGACCGGCTGGTCCAAAGTCGAGGTCATCGGGCACCCCTTCCGGCCACCGCGGCACGGGCCGCCGAGTTGACCACGAACGTCAGGATGAACAGCACCAGGCCGGCGGCGATGTACGCCCCCGCCTTGTACTCATCATTGAATTCCGATGCGGCCGAGGCGATCTTGCTGGCGAAGGTGTAGCCGGCGTCGAACAGCGACCAGCCGAACGCCTTCTGCGTGCCGCGCAGGATGATCAACAGCGCGATCGTCTCACCCAGGGCGCGGCCCAGGCCGAGCATCGCACCACTGATGTAGCCGGACAGCCCGAAGGGAAGCACGGTGGTCCTGACCACTTCCCAGCGGGTCGCGCCCAGCGCCAGCGCCGCCTCGATCTGCCCCCGCGGCGTCTGGACGAACACCTCGCGGCTGACGGCGGTGATGATCGGCAGGATCATCACCGCCAGCACGATTCCGGCGGTGAAGATCGTTCCGCCACCGGCCACCGACGCATTGCCGGTGTCGAACAGGAAGATCCAGCTGAGGTTGCCGTTGAGCCACATCGCGAACGGCTTGATCACCGGGGCCAGGACGTACAGGCCCCATACGCCGTAGATGATCGACGGCACCGCGGCCAGCAGATCCACCATGTAGCCCAGTGGCCCGGCCAACCGGCGGGGGGCGTACTGCGTCAGGAAGATCGCGATACCTAGCGCGACCGGCATGGCCAGGACCAGTGCGAACAGGGAGACGAACACCGTCACCTGCAGCAGATCCAGGATGCCGAACTTCATGTGGGCGGTATCGGTGGTGACCCAGTTGCCACCGTAGGTGAAGAAGTTCGCGTCGTTACGCCCCAGCGCCGGTACCGCACGCCAGACGAGGAACAGGCCGATCGCGGCGATCAGCGCGATGACGAGAATGCCGGAACCTTCGGACAGCCCTCGGAAGATCCGGTCGCCCATCCGTACCTTGGCGGTTCCGGACGGATTCGTCGGGACCGACGGCTTCTCAGGGAAGGGTGCGGCCACAACCTCTCCGGATCCAGCATTCGCTGGATTGGGTCCGGGTACGTCCTGGGTCACATCCACCCCATCGCTCACTGATCTCTCCATCGTCACCGCAATCGACCTGCCTCGCCAGCGCTACTACTGAATTGCTTTGACGGCGGTCAGCAGACGCTGCTTGAACGCGTCAGGCAGCGGGACGTAACCGGCCGCCGGGAGCCCCGCCTGGCCGTCATTGGCCGCCACCGTCAGGAACGACTTGACCGCCGCGGAGGTGTCGGCGTCGTAGCCCTGCGAGCAGACGATCTCGTAGGTCGCCAGCATCAACGGGTAGGCGCCCGCAGCCTTGGTGGAGTACAGGGCGTTCAGGTCCAGGACCAAGTCGTTGCCGGTGCCCGAGATCTTCGCGGAGTCGATGGCCGCCTTGGCGGTGTCGTCGGTCAGCGCGACGGGCCCGCCACCGTTGTCGATCTGGGCGACGGTCAGCTTGGCCTGGTCGGCGAAGCCCTTCTCGACGTAGCCGATCGCACCCGGGGTGGCCTGCACGGCCTGCACGACGCCGGCAGTCTTCTGCGCGCCTTCGCCGGCACCGCCCTGGAACTCCTTGCCCGCACCCTTGGTCCAGGTCTGCGGAGCAGCGGCACCCAGGTACTTCTGGAAGTTGTCGGTGGTGCCCGAGGAATCCGAGCGGTAGACCGGGGTGATCTTCTGGTCCGGCAGCGAGGCACCGCTGTTCAGCGCGGCGATCGCCGGATCGTTCCAGTTGGTGATGGCGCCGGTGAAGATCTTGGCGAGCACGTCGGCGTTGACCACGAGCTTGTCGACGCCCGGCAGGTTGTAGCCCAGCGCGACGGGGCCGAAGACCAACGGCAGGTTCCACGCCGGGTGCCCGCCGCAGCGCTTGGCGGCCGGGTCGGTCTGATCCTTGGACAGCGCCGAATCGGAGCCGGCGAAGTCGACCTGGCCGGCGATGAACTGGGTGACACCAGCGCCCGAGCCGGTCGGGTTGTACGAGAGGTTCTTGCCCGCGCACTTTTGGCCCCACACCTGGTTGAACACCGCGATGGCGTTCTGCTGCGCGGTCGAGCCCTCGCCGGTCAGAGCGTTCTTGCCACCGCAGTCGGCAGCCGCACTCGACGAGCCGGACGCGTTGGTCGACGACGACGTTCCGGCGTTGTTGTCGCTCCCGCAGGCGGTGAGCGTCAGGCCGGTGATGGCCGTTGCTGACACGGTCACGAAGAACGCCTTGCCAAACCTGTTCAGATTCACCTATCCCACTTTCTCCAGTGTTGCCCTGTTCGCCCCGGTAGGGCGCATGCACCACCCGGGAAGTTAGGCGTTCGGGGTGGACGGAACCCACCCGGAATATGAACGGAAGGTGAACAGGTTGATGAACGGCGCGTTGCGAAATGCCGCAAACTAACTGTGACTGCCGCTGGCGTGAATATTCGCTGACAAGGTGGGCCGATACGCGGTGTCGACGTTTGATACGGCAAACCCGAGTCGCTCATAGGTTTTCACCGCTGCGGTGTTGTCAGCCTCGACGTAGAGCATGACTTCCGGAGGGCAGGAGCGCAGCGACCCGGGAGTGCCATCGGGCTGATCGTGGGAGGTCAGCCGACCAGCCAGATGCTGCATGCCCACTACCGTCAAGACCCGGCCCAGCCCGCGCCCCTGCGCGGCGGGGTCCACACCGACGACATACACCTCGCCGAGCCCGGGTTCGTCGGCATGCACCTTCGTCCAATGGAAACCCAGGAGCGCGCCGGTGTCGTCGTCGACAGCCAGGAACAGGCCCTCGGGGTCGAACCAGGATTCCCCGCGTCGCTCATCGAGATCGGATTGCTCCCAACCGCCCTGCTCGGGATGCCACGCGAAAGCGGCGTTGTTGACCCTCAACAGCTCGGCATCGTCGGGCGTGCCCTGATAGGTGCGGATGCTGATGCTCTCGGGCAGGACGAGCTCGGGCACGTCGCGCAGCGTGCGGCGCATCTGAATCAGCTCCCGAACCACGCCCAGCCCGAGCGCGTCGGCCACCGCTCGCGCAGCGGGCAGGGTGCCGTGCGCCCAGAACCGCACCGCGCCGTCGGTGCCCTCGATAGCTGCCCGCAGCAGCGCCGCTCCGATACCGCGACGACGGGCGTCAGGGTGGACGACGAGTTCACCCATCCCGTCGGCACCCTCGCGCCCCGACGTCAGATTGAGATAGCCCAGCACCGCATCGCCATCGGTGGCCAGCAGATGCTTAGTGCGCGTGTAGGGCAATTCACGCAATACCTGCTCGCCCACCGGGGCGAGACCATCGGCGCGGGTGGCCGCCTCGATGACAGCACGCACCTGCTCCTGCTCGACCGGCGTCAGGGCGGTGCGCCAGTGCGGCGCCGTCACTGACTGCGAAGCGGGTGGGGCATGGTGCCGGACCGCACTGTGTCGCGGACCGAGTCCGAGATGACGTCCTCGCCGTCGTCGAAGCCGTCCTCGTCGTCGTCCTCGGTGTATTCGGGCTCGGCCGCCGCGGGACGTCCCCGGGCCGGGCGCACCGCCTTGTAGCCCACGTTGCGGACGGTCCCGATCAGCGACTCGTATTCCGGGCCGAGTTTCGCGCGTAATCGCCGTACGTGCACGTCGACGGTGCGGGTGCCGCCGAAGAAGTCGTAACCCCACACCTCCTGCAGCAACTGCGCGCGGGTGAACACCCGGCCGGCGTGCTGCGCGAGGTACTTCAGGAGCTCGAACTCCTTGTAGGTCAGGTCGAGGGGGCGGCCACGCAGCCGAGCGGTGTAGGTGCCTTCGTCGATGACCAATTCACCGAGGCTGACCTTGCCCGCGCTCTCCTGGCTGGCCACGCCGCCACGTCGACCGACGAGAAGGCGCAACCGGGCATCGATCTCGGCCGGGCCGGTGCTGGGAAGCAGGATCTCGTCCAGACCCCAGTCCATGTTGACCGCGACCAGGCCCCCCTCGTTGACCACGGCCACCACTGGCACCGACGTGCCGGTGGTCCCGAGCAGCCGGCACAGGCCACGCGCGGCAGCCAGGTCGGTGCGTGCATCGACGATGGCCACATCCGCGGTGCCCGCTTCCAGCAGTGACGACACCTCGGTTGGCGCGGACCGCACAGTGTGCGCCAACAACGCCAGCGACGGCAGCACCGATTCCGGGTGCGGGTCGACTGTGAGAAGTAGCAGGTCCAACAGACTCTCCAATGCCCTGGATACTCATCGTCGACAGCGCCGTCGCGTTGACCCACCAGACTCATGGGCGACATATGGCCGTTACCCGACCATGGGTCGTCTAACTTTAACCCGCTACCTGCTATTTAGCCGATCTGGGGGATTTGCCATCGCTGTTCAGGGGTGCGCGGCGGTGGCTACCGGGCAGCCGTGGGCCAGAATGTGCAGGTGCGAAAGCTGCTGATCACCCTGGGCGTCGCGGTCATCACCGTGGCCGTCGGGGCAGTCGGCGCGGATTTCGGGGCGACGATCTACGCCGAATACCGGCTGGCGCGTACCGTCCGGGCCGCCGCGGGACTCTCGTTCGACCCGTCCGTGGCCATCCTGGGCTTCCCCTTCATCCGCCAGGCCGCCCAGCACCACTTCAACGAGATCGAGATCAAGGTCAACGGGGTGGATCACCCGGTGGTCGGCAGGGCCTCGCTGGAAGCCACCCTCCACAACATCGACCTCGCGCAAGCATCGTGGCTGATCAGGCCGGACGCGAATCTTCCGGTCGGCAAGCTGGAGAGCCGCATCATCATCGATTCCGGCCATCTGGGCAGGTTCATGGGGATCAAGGACCTGATGGTGGAGGCCCCATCCAAGGAGACCAACGACGCCACCGGCGGCACCACCGAGTCGGGCATCTCCGGCAGCAAGGGACTGGTGTTCACCGGAACGCCGACCAAGGCCGGCATCGACAAGCCCGTCAGCGTCGCGGTCGACCTGTCGATCGGCGGCGCGGACCAGACCACGCTGGTTTTCACCGCCACGGACGTGCAGACCGGTCCCGGAACAGCCGACCAGGCGGTGCCCGACGACAAGAAGCCCGCCGTGCTGGCGGCGTTCAGCGGTAGCCTGCCGGGTCAGAAGCTGCCGTTCGGGGTGCGCCCCACCACTGAAGGCGCCCGTGGATCGGACATCATCATCGAAGGCATCACCGAGGGAGTAACCGTCCGCATCGACGGGTTCAAACAGTCATGACCACCTATCTCACCGCGATCGTCGCCATCGCCGCCGCCTTGGCAGTGGCCGGGGTGGCTGGCGTGCTGCACAACCGCCGTTCGGGCGTCGTGCGCGAAGCCGGATCGCCGGATATTGACGTCAGCGACCTGGGCCTTTCCAGCACCGGGCCGACGATCGTGCATTTCAGCGCGGTGTGGTGCGGACCCTGCGCAGGGGTGCGCCGGGTGGTCGACCAGGTCTGCACCGACATGCGTGACATAGCTCATATCGAGATCGATATGGATGCCAATCCGACTGCCGCACGCAAGCTTTCGGTCATGTCATTGCCGACGACGTTCATCTTCGATGCGCAGGGCCGGCAGCGGTACCGCACAGCGGGGGTTCCCAAGGCCGCTGACCTGCGCTCCGCCCTCGAACCTCTGTTGGCCTGAGACCCCGGTCATTGGGTAACATGGCTCGCGTGTCAGCCCGCCTCGAGCTATCGCTCACCAAGCGTCGCGCAGTTGATCTGTGCCGCGTCGCGGGTTGTTGCTGTTGTTGCTGTAGCTGCTGAGTAGCCGCGCCCTTCTTTCGCGCCGCCACTCTGGAGCGGCCGTTTGCGGCCTGCCTCCGTCCAGCCCGATGAGCAACAGGAGTAGATAAATGACGACCAGCAACAACACCACCACTACCCCCGCACAGGTGGACGTCCGTGGTCCCCGCTTCGCCGCGTGGGTCACCACGGCCGTCCTGATCGTGGTGCTCGTGATCTCGGGATTCAGTACGGTTGCCGCCACGGTGCTGCTCGCGTTGCAGGCCGTCGTGTTTGCGATCGGAGCGCTGCGCGGGCCGCGTCAGCACCCATACGGGCTGATCTTCGCCAAGCTGATGGCGCCGCGACTGAGTCCGGTCTCCGAACGGGAACCCGTACCGCCGTTGAAGTTCGCACAGCTGGTGGGCTTCGTGTTCGCCGTCGTCGGCGTTGCCGGCTTCGCGTTCGGCGCGCCACTGCTCGGCACGATCGCTACTGCTTTCGCCCTGTTCGCCGCTTTCCTCAACGCAGCCTTCGGCATCTGCCTCGGCTGCCAGCTCTACCCACTGGTGACCCGGCTGCGTCCCGCTCCGACCACCACCTGAAGCTTCACGACCCGCAACCGAAAGGAACTACTTCATGGCACGCTCCGACGTCCTGGTCTCCACCGACTGGGCCGAGAGCAATCTCGACGCGCCGAATACGGTCTTCGTCGAGGTCGACGAGGACACCTCCGCGTACGAAGGCGGCCATATCGCCGGCGCCGTCAGACTGGACTGGAAGACCGAGCTGCAAGACCAGGTCAAGCGTGACTTCGTCGACCAGCAACAGTTCTCGAAGTTGTTGTCCGACAAGGGAATCAGCAACGACGACACCGTGATCCTGTACGGCGGCAACAACAACTGGTTCGCCGCGTACGCCTACTGGTACTTCAAGCTGTACGGCCACGACAACGTCAAGCTGCTCGACGGTGGCCGCAAGAAGTGGGAACTCGACGGACGGCCGCTGGTGACGGAGGTGCCCGCCCGTCCCTCTACCTCGTACAGTGCCGCGGCGCCGGACAACAACATCCGCGCGTTCCGCGACGAGGTGATCGCCGCGATCGGTGAGAAGAACCTGGTGGACGTCCGCTCCCCCGACGAGTTCTCCGGCAAGATCCTCGCCCCCGCACACCTGCCGCAGGAGCAGAGCCAGCGTGCAGGGCATATCCCCACCGCGATCAGCGTTCCGTGGAGCAAGGCTGCCAACGAGGACGGCACCTTCAAGTCCGATGAGGACCTGGTGAAGCTCTACGCGGCCGCCGGATTGGACGGCGAGAAGGAGACCATCGCCTACTGCCGCATCGGCGAGCGGTCGTCGCACACCTGGTTCGTGCTCCAGGAACTGTTGGGGCACAAGAACGTCAAGAACTACGACGGTAGTTGGACCGAATACGGCTCCCTGGTGGGGGCCCCGATCGAGTTGGGAAGTTGATCATGTGCTCTGCACCTAAACAAGGACAGACCCTGCCTGCCGGTGTCGACCTGGAGAAGGAGACCGTGATCACGGGGCGCGTCGTCGACGACTCCGGCCAGACGGTAGCGGGTGCGTTCGTGCGCCTGCTGGACTCCAGCGACGAGTTCACCGCCGAGGTGGTTGCCTCGGCGACCGGTGATTTCCGGTTCTTCGCGGCGCCGGGTACCTGGACCGTTCGCGCGCTGTCCAAGGTCGGCAACGGCGACGCCACCGTGGCGCCGTCGGGAGCCGGCATCCATGAGGTCGACATCAAAGTTGCGTAGTCTCCGCGCGGCTCGGGCGGTGACCCCGCCCGAGTCCCGGATAGACTGATGATCGTGGTTCTTTTCTTCGAGATCCTCCTGGTCGCAACGGTCGTGCTGATCACCTGGTTCGCGTTGTACGCGCTCTACCGACTGATCACCGACGAGTCGTGAGTTCAGAGGACATCGCCGGTAGCGGCGATCGCGCCGTAGCCGCGGCGGTCGAACGGGCCAGGGAGACAGCCGGCCGAAACATCCCGGTCTTTGACGACCTGCCGCTCCCCGCCGACACCGCCAATCTGCGCCTGGGCGCCAATCTGCACGACGCACTGCTGGCCTTGCTGCCGCTGGTCGGAGTCTGGCGCGGCGAAGGTGAAGGCCGCAGCCCGGCCGGCGACTACCGGTTCGGTCAGCAGATCATCGTCTCGCACGACGGCGGCGACTATCTGAACTGGGACGCCCGGTCCTGGCGCCTGGACGAGAGCGGCGATTACCACACCCCGGGGCTGCGGGAGACCGGCTTCTGGCGGTTTGTCGACGACCCGGCCGACCCGGGCGAATCGCAGGCCATCGAGCTGCTGCTGGCCCACTCCGCCGGCTACGTCGAGTTGTTCTACGGCCAGCCGATCACCCAGTCGTCCTGGGAGCTGGTGACCGACGCGCTGGCGCGCAGCAAGTCCGGTGTGCTGGTCGGCGGCGCCAAGCGGCTCTACGGGATCGTCGAGGGTGGTGATCTGGCCTACGTCGAGGAGCGGGTGGACGCCGACGGCGGCCTGGTTCCCCATCTGTCCGCGCGGCTGACGCGACACGTCGGCTGATGCGCAGCATGGCATTCGGGGTCGCCACGGCGGCCACCGCGATCCTCGCCGGCTGCGCACCGGCCCCCACCCCGTCACAGCCGACGGTGATCAGTCCCGCCCCGAGCACCACGGGCCTCGCCACCACGAGCGCCACCCCCGGCGCGCATGGATCGCTGGCGCAATGCCTGCACCAGCACGGCGTGCCCGACTCGGCCGGCCCCGCCGTCCTGGGCCCACCGGCGGGCGTCGACCCCGGCGTGTGGGACCAGGCGAGGAAGGCGTGCTCGCCGCTGGAGCCGGGGCCGGCGAGCTAGGCCCCGAACCGCTGCGGCACGAGACTCGTTGTGGTCGAGCATCTTTAGCGTGACTGCTCGTACCATCGGGTCATGAGGACGAAATCGGTGATCCTCATCGGAGCAGCGGCAGCCGCCATCTTGGTGCCACCTTCGGCCGGCGCATCCGACAAACCCACCACCGTCTACATCGACGTTTCGTATCCCGACCACAACAGTTGGTGACCGACAGGGCGTAATCGATTCGGCAGAGCAAGATTCGACGATCTGTCGTGCACTCACAGCGACCGCACAGCCCGGTGCTAATCCGCACCTACGCAGGCTGCATACGGTCGGGTTTCGCTTTCGACAAGGAGACGACGATGACTCTGCGACCACTGCACGCCGCGGCCGTGACCGCGATGGGCGCCGCCCTGATCGGCACGGTCATGGCCTGCTCACCGTCGAGCCAGGCCGCACCGGGCAACCCCGGCGGGCCGGGCGACCCGTTCGTCACATGCATGACCGAAAACGGTGTGCCAGCACCGCCTCAGGGTGCGCCGCCGCAAGGTGGTCCTGGCGGGCCGGGCAGTCAACCAGGCGGCCCGCCACCGCAGGGTGGTCCGGGAGGACAGGGCGGCGGCCGGCTGCCAGCACCGCCGGGGATCGATCAATCCGTGTGGGACAAGGGTCTTCAGGCGTGCGCGTCGCTGGCACCCGCACCGCCACCACAGCACTGACGGGCCCGCGCAGGAAGTCTCCAGAAATGGGGCGGCCCCCGAGCCGTTTTTCCTGGTTGGACAAACCAGGAGCTCGGGGGCCGGGTAGCTGCCGGGAATTCGCCAGCGCGCGCAGGGCGCAGGTGATTCCTGGCACCTGGTGCTGCTAGCTGGCAGCCACCTCACATGTCCTGAAAGCTATCAATTTCCCGGACCACCTCCTCTCCTGTGTACGGCCGACCGTACCCGCGCACACCGGGGTGTGCCAACAGTTTTTCGCGGTCAGCGATCGCAGACGATTGCAGCGTCCACCAGCCCGGCGACATCGGCCGCAAGCCGGGTGGGTGGCAGGGGCTGACCGTCGAGGGTGTGCACCCGGGCCGCCAGCGTCATGCTGGATACCAGCCAAACCCCCTGGGCAGCAAGCAGATCCGCTGGCCGAAGAGCGCGGTAGTCACAGTCGTAGCCCTTGTCACGAGCAACCTGGAACAGCGCTTGCTGGGTGGTGCCGCGCAGGATCGGGTACCAGGGTGGCGGGGTGAGAAAGCATGTCCCGCCTACGCCGTCATCGGCGGCGACCACCACCGTCGAGCGCGGGCCTTCCAGCAGATATCCGTCGGTGCTGACGAAGATGACGTCCCCGGCACCCTTTTCGGCGCCATGGCGCAGTGCGGCCATGTTGACCGCGTACGACAACGTCTTGGCGCCGGCCACCAGCCAGGGCATGGAATCCACCCCGGTGGCGGGCAGCCCACGATCGAGCAGCACCGCGGCGATTCCGTCGCGGCGGGTAGCGACAACACGTTCCGGTACCGGGTTCACCGTCAGGTAGGCGGTCGGGGTGGTCTCGCTCTCCCGGCCGCGGCTGTAAACCAGTCGCAGCGCGCCCTCGCCGGTGGCCACCGAGGTCCACTGCCCCACCGCGATGCCGATGGCCCGCCGCCAGGCCGGCAGGTCCGGCTCGGGCAGGTCCATCATCTTGGCCGACTGGACCAACCGGTACAGGTGCTCTTCCACCAGGCAGGCGCGCCCGTCGCGGACCAGCAGCGTCTCGAACACGCCATCGCCACGCACGGCGGCCAGGTCGTCAGCGAACAACAGCGGTCGGCTCGGATCATGCACCTCGCCGTCGAGCGTGACGAGCACCGATGACATGAGGCCACAGCGTACTGGCAGCCCCGTAGAGTTGATGTGTGTCAGCCGTTCCCGCCCCTGTCAGCTCCCCCGATGCAGGCATCGTGTGGCACTACGGCGACCCATTGGGCGAGCAACGCTCCGCCGCCAACGATGCCGTCGTGGTGGACCGGTCCAACCGTGCCGTGCTCACGCTGACCGGAGCCGACCGCCGCAGCTGGCTGCATGCGATTTCGACGCAACACGTCAGCGAGCAGCCCGACGGCACGTTCACCGAGAACCTCAGCCTCGACGGGCAGGGCCGCGTCGAGGATCACTGGGTGCAGACCGAGCTGGACGGGGTCACCTATCTCGACACCGAGGGGTCGCGCGGCGAGCCGCTGCTGGCGTACCTGCGCAAGATGGTGTTCTGGTCCGACGTCGCGCCCGAGGCTGCCGACCTTGCCGTGCTCTCGCTTCTCGGCCCTCGCCTCGCCGAGCCCGCCGTGCTGGCCACGCTGGGCCTGGACGAACTTCCGGCCGAGTCGGCCGCACTCCCCGTCGTGATTGATCCCCGAGTCGCTTCGCTCCAGCCCGCCGGGGGCGGTGGTTTCCTGCGCCGGGTGCCCACCGAACCCGGACAGATCGAACTCGACCTGGTGGTGCCGCGCGCCGGCGCCGCCAACTGGCTGGCGCGGCTGGAGAGGGCCGGCGTGCGTCGCGCCGGAGTGTGGGCCTACGAGGCGCAGCGGGTCGCCGCGCAGCGGCCTCGGCTCGGCGTGGACACCGACGACCGGACCATCCCGCACGAGGCGGGCTGGATCGGCGAGCCCGGGCAAGGAGCCGTGCACCTCGACAAGGGCTGCTATCGCGGTCAGGAAACCGTGGCCCGCGTCCACAACTTGGGAAAGCCGCCGCGGATGCTGGTTCTGGTCCATCTCGACGGGTCCGGGGAGCGTCCGGTCACCGGTGACCCGCTGCTGGCCGGTGGGCGTGTCGTCGGGCGGCTCGGCACGGTCGTCGACCACGTCGATCTCGGCCCGATCGCGCTGGCTCTGGTGAAGCGGGGAATTCCGGCCGATACCGCGCTGACCACTGGCGGAGAGCATCAGGTGGCCGCGGAAATCGACCCGGACTCGCTGCCGCCGACCGACGCGGTGGGTGCCGGACGGCTGGCCGTCGAGCGGCTGCGCCGCGGCGCGGTGTGACGTTCACCCACGGCCGAACGGGCCTGCCAGCACATCGCACCGGGGCACGGTAAGGTGTTGACAGGATAATAACCAACACACAGATCGGAGCCGCCTGCATCCCGGGCCGCTCCGTTATTGCGCGAGGGGGTTCCCCCATGGGCCGCGGCCGGGCAAAGGCAAAGCAGACCAAGGTTGCTCGAGAGCTGAAATACAGCTCTCCGCAGATCGATGTCGATCGGCTCCGTAAGGAGCTGGCCGGTTCGGGCGGGAGCGAACCCGAAAAGTCCGAGAATGGGTTCGTCGAAGACTCGTGGACCGACGAGGACGAGTGGCGGCCCTGAGCCGCCTGCCTCTCAAAACCGTGGGTGCTGTCCCACGAGCTTGGCTCGTGGGCCGTCCTTCCCTTTGGTGACGGTACCCAGGGTCCAGCAGTTCAGGTGGCGTGCCGTGAGGATCGCCAGCGCGCGGTCGGTGTCCTCCGGCGCGACGACGGCGACCATGCCGATGCCCATGTTGAACGTCTTCTCCATCTCGACCCGGTCGATCCGTCCGCGCTGCTGGATCATCGCGAATACCGGTGCGGGCGTCCAGGTTCCGCGGTCCAGTTCGGCGACCAGGCCGTGCGGGACGACCCGCTCGAGGTTGCCTGCCAGCCCGCCACCGGTGACGTGGCAGAAGGTGCGGACCTGCGTCTCGGCAGCCAGCGCCAGGCAGTCCTTGGCGTAGATGCGGGTGGGTTCGAGCAGTTCCTCGCCGAGGGTGCGGCCGAACTCCTCGACGTGACCGGCCAAGTTCATCCGGTCGATTTCGAGCAGCACCTTGCGGGCCAGTGAATAACCGTTGGAGTGCAGGCCTGAGGAGCCCATCGCGATGATCACGTCACCGGGGCGGACCCGCTCGGGCCCCAGCACGTCATCGGCCTCGACGACGCCGATGCCGGTCGCCGAGATGTCGTAGTGGTCGGGCTCCATCAGCCCAGGGTGTTCGGCAGTTTCCCCACCCAGCAACGCGCAACCGGCCGTCACGCAGCCTTCGGCGATGCCCGCGACAATCGCCGCGACCCGGTCCGGGACGGTGCGTCCGACGGCGATGTAGTCCTGCAGGAACAGCGGTTCGGCACCGCACACCACGAGGTCGTCGACGACCATCGCGACCAGGTCAAGGCCGACGGTGTCGTGCTTGTCCATCGCCTGGGCCACGGCCAGCTTGGTCCCCACCCCGTCGGTCGACGCCGCCAGCAGCGGCTCCCGATAGCCGCCACGCAGCGCGAACAGCCCGGCGAACCCGCCAAGCCCGCCACGCACCTCGGGCCTGGTGGCCCGCTTCGCCAGCGGCTTGAACAGCTCGACCGCACGGTCACCGGCCTCGATATCCACCCCGGCCGATGCGTAGGAAATGTGGTTGTCTTCCTCGCGATCCGTCATCGCGCATAAGGCTACCGGTCCCCGACCGTCGCCGAAACGCGCCGTCGTCAGCCGACGTTGCGGACCAGCCACTCGCGCAGCGGCGCCCCGGCCCGCAGGGTGGTGACCACCCGATCTTTGGCCTTGGCGGTACCCAGCCAAGCGCCCACGGGCCAGGTCTTCATCATCGCGATGCCCTTGTGCCGGAGCAGCTCGATGCGCGGATGGTCCTTCGGGTATCCCCTCGGCGCCGTCTTGAGCACCTCGTGGGCCATCGTGTCGTAGCCGCCCTCGTGCAGCGCCGCCACGATCCCGGCGAGCTCGGCCCCGGACTTCTTGTGGTCGACGGCCGCGCGATAGCGCGCCAGCGCGGCCGCATCGGGCATGTACAGACCGCTGCCCACCGAGAGCCCGTCGGCCGAGAACGAGACGTATCCGGAGCCGATCATCGCCGCGCAGTTTGTCTTGTACGGCAGCTTGTCAGCGCTGAACCGCACGTCGCGGTAGGGCCGGAACAGCTTGCCGGCGCCGAACTCCTCGGCCAGTTCGGCAAGCAACTCCTCCATCGGCGCCTTCACCTGGCGGTCGTAAACGCCTCTGTGCTCGGTCCAATAGACCTTGGAGTTGTCGGCCTCCAGACCCTCATAGAACTCGACAGCCTCGATCGGCCAGCCGCGAAACGCCATGGGGACATTGTGTGACACCCTGACTCCCCATGAAACCGTTGAGAGTGTCAGTGGCAGCGTCGGTCGCGCTGGGCGTGGCTGTGTTGGCTCAGGGTTCGGCCGCCGCCACGCCCGGCGTCGGCGTCGAGGGCGTCGTCATGTCGCAGGCCACGCTCAACGGTAAGGACTACATCAGCCGCGAGATCACCATCGCCCCGGGCGGAACCACCGGGTGGCACTACCACCCCGGGCAGGTGTTCGGTGTGATCAAGGAAGGCACGCTGACGCACTACGAGGGCGACTGTTCAGTTGACGGCGTCTACAACCCGGGTGACGCCATCACCGAACGCAGCGGGACTGGCTATGTGCATGAGGGCCGCAACGAAGGTCCGACCCCGTTGGTGATGTGGGTGCTCTACATCGATCCGGCCGGCAGCCCGCTGGCCGTGGATATGCCCAACCCGGGTTGCCCGTTCGAATAACGGGCAATCCCTCCGTCCATAAGCTCGGAATCACGGATCCGACGAACGGAGCAGGTATGTCGGTGCGGCCAACTCGGTGCCTGGTGACCGGCGCCACCGGATACGTCGGCAGCCGTCTGGTGCCGCGACTGCTGGACGACGGCTTCGAGGTGCGTGTGCTGGCGCGTACGCCCGACAAGCTCGCGGGCGTGCCGTGGCGCGACAGGATCGAGGTCGCCCAGGGCGATCTGGGCGACCCCGACTCGCTCACCGATGCCTTCACCGGCGTCGACGTCGTCTACTACTTGGTGCACTCGATGGGCACGTCCGCCGATTTCGCCGCCGACGAGCGCCGCTCCGCGCAGAACGTCGTGACCGCCGCCCGGCACGCCGGCGTCCGGCGCATCGTCTATCTCAGCGGCCTGCACCCCGAAGGGGCAGAACTGTCAACGCATCTCACGTCGCGCACCACGGTGGGTGAGATCCTCATCGCGTCGGGTATCGAAACGGTCGTGCTGCAGGCCGGCGTCGTGGTGGGCTCCGGCTCGGCGTCCTTCGAGATGATCCGTCACCTCACCAACCGGCTGCCGGTGATGACGACGCCCAAATGGGTGCACAACAAGATCCAGCCGATCGCGATCGCGGACGTGCTGCACTACCTCACCGCCGCTGCCACCGCCCCGGTGCCGACATCGCGCGCCTGGGACATCGGCGGCCCGGACGTCCTGGAATACGGCGACATGATGAAGATCTACGCCGAGGTCGCCGGTCTGGCTCGCCGGCACATCCTGGTGCTGCCGGTGCTGACCCCCCGGATCGCCGCGCTGTGGGTGGGGTTGGTGACGCCCATTCCCTCCGGGCTGGCCCGGCCTCTGGTCGAATCCCTGCACTGTGACGCAGTGATGAATAACCACGACATCGACACCATCATCAAGCCACCGGCCGGCGGGCTCACGCCGTACCGGCAGGCGGTCTCAGCGGCTTTGGCTCGGGTCCGGTTCAAGCCGAGCTGGGACACCGATGATGCCGCTCAGCTCCCCAGCGATCCGGACTGGGCCGGTCCCTCACGACCGCTGCACCCGTAAACGGTCAGGGCCGCCTGAGCGCCGAGACGTTCGCGTTGTCGGCTTGCACCGGCTGAATCGGAAGGCCGGTACGGGCGGCGGTGGCCAGCATGTGCTCGACGACGTTCTTACCAAGCGCGTGCTCGCCCGGCAGCTCGATCGGGTAGTTGCCGTCAAAGCAGGCGCAGCACAACCGGGTCGGCGGCTGTTCGGTCGCCGCGATCATGCCCTGCTGAGAGATGTAGACCAGCGAGTCGGCCCCGATCGCGTGGCGCACCGCTTCGAGCATCTCGCCCTCATCGTCCACCGCGTTGGCGATGAGTTCGGCGGGGGTGGCGAAGTCGATGCCGTAGAAGCAGGGCCATTTGACCGGCGGTGACGCGATCCGCACGTGCACCTCGACGGCGCCGGCCTCCCGCAGCATCCGAATCAGGGCACGCTGGGTGTTGCCGCGCACGATCGAGTCGTCGACGACGATCAGCCGCTTGCCGCGGATCACCTCTTTGAGCGGGTTGAGCTTGAGCCGGATACCGAGCTGACGGATGGTCTGCGACGGCTGAATGAACGTGCGCCCGACGTAGGCGTTCTTCATCAGGCCCTGGCCGAACGGGATACCGGATTCCTGCGCGTAGCCCACCGCGGCGGGGGTGCCGGATTCGGGAACACCGATGACCAGGTCGGCATCGACCGGCTTCTCCCGGGCCAGCCGGCGGCCGATGTCCACGCGGGTGGCGTGCACCGAGCGGCCGACCAGCGTGCTGTCGGGCCGAGCCAGGTAGACGTACTCGAAGATGCAGCCCTTGGGGGTCGGGTTGGCGAACCGGGTGGAGCGAACGCCATCGGCATCGATCGCCAGCAGCTCACCGGGTTCGATGTCGCGGACGAAGGACGCGCCGACGATGTCGAGCGCGGCGGTCTCGGAGGCCACCACCCAGCCACGGTCCAGCCGGCCCAGCGACAACGGCCGCACACCGAACGGGTCGCGGGCGGCGTACAGCGTGGTCTCGTCCATGAAGGTCAGGCAGAACGCGCCGCGCACCGTGGGCAGCAGCGCGAGGGCGGCTTGTTCGATGCTGGAGTCCGCTGAGCCGTGGGCCAACAGCGCGCCCAGGATGTCGGAGTCGGTGGTCGCCGCGCCCGGCATGTTCGGGTTGATCAGCCCGGCTTCGCGCGCCCGCGCCGCCAATTCGGTGGTGTTGACCAGATTTCCGTTGTGACCCAACGCGAGTCCGGTGCCTGCCGCGGTGTTGCGGAAGACCGGCTGGGCGTTCTCCCAGGTGGTGGAGCCGGTCGTCGAGTAGCGGCAGTGGCCGATGGCGACGTGGCCTTCCATCGCGGCCAGTGTCTGCTCGTCGAACACCTGGCTGACGAGGCCGAGATCCTTGAAGACCAGCACCTGCGATCCGTCGCCGACGGCGATACCGGCCGCCTCCTGGCCCCTGTGTTGCAGGGCATAGAGACCGTAATAAGTGAGTTTCGCAACATCTTCGCCCGGAGCCCAGACTCCGAAGACGCCGCATTCTTCCGCAGGTGGGTTTTCGACTTCTTCGGTCACGATATGGGCTGCTCCCTGGCGGGGGTTCGGTGACGTAACTCAGTTTACGGGCATCGGGGGGAAACGCGGAATTGAACGCCGAGTGTCGGGCCGACTACTCGCCGATTGTCACCAGGGGAAGCCATGCCGCAATCTCGCCGGCCCGCGATCCCGACAGCCGAAGCGCCCCACGTTTGGCCGCCTCGTCGACGTCGAGCAGGCCCGTCACCAGGCAAAGCCACGTCCGTGGATCGGTCTCGACCACGTTGGGCGGCGTGCCCCGGGTGTGTCGGGGACCGGAGATGCATTGCACCGCAACAAAAGGTGGGATCCGGACCTCGACGCTGGCACCCGGCGCCAGCCCGGCCAGGGTGCGAGCGGTCAACCGGACCGCCACCGCGATCGCGGCGCGATCGGGGGCGGCCGCGTTCTCGTCGGACAACCAAGGCGCCACGGCGTGCACAGCAGCCACAGTGGCCTCAGGGTTGGCGTCGCGGCGGGCGGGCATGGGTCGAGTATGGCAATCGGTTCCAACGCGCCGTCGAATCGACCGACGCCGTCGTGGGCAGTCGCGACGTGGCGACGACGGCCGACTAACGCTGCGCGACCAGCGCCGCCACCGCACCGACCTCGTTGATCGCCAGGTGCGCCAGCGCCGGGGCCAGGACACTGCCGGAGCGCTCGGCGAGCCAGCCGAACACCCACCCGGCCGCTGCGGTCACCACAACGGTGCCGACAATCGGCTCGCCGGTCTTCCTGGCGTCGGGGATGTGCCAGAGCCCGAAGGCAACGGCCTGCAGCAGCCGTCCGCCCGTCGGCCCGATCGCTCGCGCGGCGAGGGTCTGCAGCAAGCCACGAAAGATCGTCTCCTCCGTCCACACGGTGCCGAGCGGAATGTCCAACGCCAGCCAGCGCAGCGCGCCCACGGGCAGCTCGCGGTCGTGCATTGCGGCGCGCACCTGCGGCACCACCGCCGCGGCCGCGACTCCCGCGGCCACCGCAGCGGCGGCCGCACCACCGAACCGCAGCCCCGACCACAGCTGGGGCGGCCGCAGCCCCAGCGGCGTGCGCACCGCGACCGCCACTCCGGTGCCGATCATCGCCCGTACGGCGGGCACGCCAGAATGCTTGTGGATCACTGGAATTCGGGACCGCCGGCGGCGATGAGCTTCTCCAGCGCACGGCGGATCCGCTCGGTGTCGGTTGGCGTCCAGCCGTCGGGGGCGGCGACCGCGACCCAGCCGTCGAGCTGGCTGTCCCCGTAGTTGTGGCCGTGCCCGATCGGTGAGGCTTGTGAGCTGGTGACGTTGCCGGCCATATCGGCGCTGACTTGCCAGAAGGTGATGATCGGATACCAGCGCATGGCCGGGCTGCGATCGAAGCCCGGCGGTTCCTTCAACCAATCCGGCCGGCCGAAGAGCAGGTCGGGTGTCCACCACACGACCGGATCCGACGGGTGCTGCAGGTACAGCACCCGGGTGCCCTTCCAGGCCGGTGACGCCGCGACCCCGGCGATCTCGGCGGGGCCGGCCGCCTGAGCGAACCGGACGGTGCGTCCGGCGTCGTACCACGGCTGAACTTCCGGGGTGCCCGGGTCGCGCCGGACAGTCAGGGCCTTCCACAGGGTGCTGGCGTTGGGCGGTCCCACCCACAGCACCGAGGAGAACCCCTTGTCGACGACGTCGGGCAGGTAACCGAATGCGCCCTGACCGGCCATCGAGCCCAAACTCTCGCCATAGAGCACCAGCTTGGGCCGGCTGGCCTCGGGCCACTGCAGCCACCGTTGGTGGATCGCGTCGATCATCGCCTTGCCCGCCTCGACCGATTTCTCCTGGTCGGCCAAAAACGAGATCCAGCTGGGCAGGTACGAGTACTGCATGGCCACCAGCACGGTGTCGCCGTTGTACATCGACTCGATCGACCGCGCGGCCACCGGGTCGACCCAGCCGGTGCCGGTGGTGGGAATGATCACCAGCACCTTGCGCTCAAAGGCCTTGGTGCGCTGCAGTTCCGAGAGCAGCACCGCGACCCGACCCTCGAGGGTGTCGGCAGTTTGCAGGCCGGCGTAGATGCGGATGGGCTCCTTGGCCGGCCGCCCGTTGAGTTCGGTCAGCTCGGGCGCGTGCGGGCCGGTGGCCACGAAGTTGCGGCCTTGAAATCCCAAGGTATCCCAGTCCGCAAATGACGATGGGCTTCCTGATCTTTCGGGCTGGAACGGTTGGGAGACACCGGGTCGGGTGGTGTCGTTCACGGGCTGGAACATCGCACTGGCGCCGGCTATGAAGCCGCGGTAGAGCACGCCGTTGACCAGGGTGATGATCAGCACCACCACGATCGCGGTGCCGATGAACATCGCCACCTCGTCGTTGAGGTTCCAGCGCCGGATCATCACGCGCGCCAGGAACTTGATGGCGTCCTTGATCACCCGCGCCAGACCGACCAGCAGACCGCCAGCGACCAGCGCGACGACCAGGGTGCGTAGGTACACCAGCGTCGAGAATCCCTCGATGCCCATCACCGCCGAGATCTGGCGCTGCCAGGCGGCCGCCGGCACCAGAATCAGCACGCTGGCGGCGATCGACAGCACGACGGTCGCGACCTTCAGGCGAATGAGCACCTTGGGCCCGGGCGGCCACCATGCCCGGTGGTCGAGGAACAGTCGGCGAAACAGCCAGCCGGCCAACACACCGATGCCGTAGCCAATGGCCGCGTTGATGCCGCCGATCACCCCGGCCAGCACCCAGTCGCGCGGCACCAGCGATGGCGTCAGCGACACGCAGAAAAACAGCGCGCCGAACGCCACGCCGACGAAGTCCAGCCGGAGCAGGCTCCACGCCCATTCGATCAGCGATTCGCGGTGACGCCGTGGGGCTGGCGGGGCCTTCGCCTCACCGGTGACGTCATCGACCGCGCTGGTCATCCGAAAAGCCCGGGCAGCACTTTCTCCGAGGTGGTGCGCAGCTCTTCGAGTGTCACCGTGAACAAGCCTTGGACCTCAACGGAATCCGAACCCGGGTCGGACACCCCGATGCGGGTTGCCGGCAGCCCGCGGGCTTCGCACATCGCTGCGAAACGGCTCTCCTCGGTACGCGGTATCGCGACCAGGGCGCGTCCTGCCGACTCCGAGAACAGCGCGACGAAGGGGTCCGCCTGCTCGGGAAGGACAATGCGGCAACCGGTTTCACCGGCCAGCGCCGCCTCGATCACCGCCTGGATGAGGCCGCCTTCGCTCAGGTCGTGGGCGGCGGACGCCAGGCCGTCGCGGGATGCCGCGGCCAACACCTCGGACAGCAGCTTCTCGCGGGCCAGATCGACCGTCGGCGGCACACCCCCGAGATGGTCGGCGGTGACCTGCGCCCAGACCGACCCGTCGAACTCGTCGCGGGTGTCACCGAGCAGGAACAGCGTCTCCCCCGGTTCGTTGCCCAATGCAGTCGGAAGACGTCGACCCACATCTTCCAGGACACCCAGTACGCCCACCACCGGGGTGGGGAGAATGGCCGTCGCTCCGGTCTGGTTGTAGAAGCTGACGTTTCCGCCAGTGACCGGAATCCCAAGGGCCGCACAGCCGTCAGCGAGCCCGCGGACGGCCTGGGAGAACTGCCACATCACGCCGGGATCCTCGGGTGAGCCGAAGTTCAGGCAGTTGGTCACCGCGATCGGGGTCGCACCGGTGACCGCGACATTGCGATACGCCTCGGCCAGCGCCAGCTGCGCACCGGTGTACGGGTCGAGCTGGGTGTAGCGCCCAGAAGCGTCGGTGGACACCGCGATACCGCGTCCGGTCGATTCGTCGATGCGCAGCACGCCGCCGTCGGCATGCTCGGCGAGCACCGTGTTGCCGCGCACGTAGCGGTCGTACTGCTCGGTGATGAAGGCACGGCTGCACAGATGCGGACTGCCAACCAGCGCAAGCAAAGTCGCGCGCAGCTCATCACCCGTCGATGGCCGCGGCAGGGTTGCCGAGGTGTCGGCGATCAGCGCGTCCTGCCAATCCGGGCGGGCGACCGGCCGCTGGTAGACCGGGCCCTCGTGGGCGACAGTGCGCGGCGGCACGTCGACGACGGTCTCGCCGTGCCAGGTGATCTGGAGCCGGTCGCCGTCGGTGACCTCACCGATGACCGTGGCCAGCACCTCCCACTTGCGGCACACCGCCATGAACGCCTCAACGTTCTCCGGGGCCACCACCGCACACATGCGTTCCTGAGACTCACTGGACAGGATCTCGGCGGGCGTCATGTTCGCCGCCCGCTGCGGCACCTTGTCCAGCTGGATGGCCATCCCGCCGTCACCGGCAGACGCCAACTCCGAAGTGGCGCAGGATAATCCGGCGCCGCCAAGGTCCTGGATACCGATCACCAGACCAGCGGCGTACAGCTCGAGACAGCACTCGATGAGCACCTTCTCCATGAACGGGTCGCCGACCTGCACACTGGGGAGTTTCTTGCGGCCTGGGCCCGACCCCTCGTCACCGCCGAAGGTGTCACTGGCCAGTACCGACACCCCGCCGATGCCGTCCAGACCGGTGCGCGCGCCGAACAGGATGATCTTGTTGCCGGTGCCGGAGGCGAACGCCAGGTGCAGATCCTCCTTACGCAGCACCCCCACGCACAGCGCGTTGACCAGAGGATTGCCGGCATAGGACGGGTCGAAGATGGTCTCGCCGCCGATATTGGGCAGGCCGAGCGAGTTGCCGTAGCCGCCGATGCCGCGCACCACGCCGTCGAGCACCCGGCGGGTGTCGGGGGCGTCGGCCGCACCGAAACGCAGCTGGTCCATGACCGCCACCGGCCGCGCGCCCATCGCCATGATGTCGCGGACGATGCCACCAACGCCGGTGGCCGCGCCCTGGTACGGCTCGACATAGGACGGGTGGTTGTGCGACTCCACCTTGAACGTCACTGCCCAGCCGTCGCCGATGTCGACCACGCCGGCGTTCTCGCCGATGCCGGCCAGCATCGCCTTGCGCATCTCATCGGTGGTGGTCTCACCGAAGTAGCGCAGGTGCACCTTGGACGATTTGTAGGAGCAGTGTTCGCTCCACATCACCGAGTACATCGCCAGCTCGGCGTCGGTGGGTCTGCGGCCGAGAATGTCCCGGATCCGCTGATATTCGTCGTCTTTGAGGCCGAGTTCGCGATACGGCTGCGGGTGCTCGGGGGTGGTCGTCGCATGGTCGACGGTGTCGACAGCTCCAGTGAGCCCAGATGTCACGGGAACAGTCTAGTGGCGCAGCTGCGCGGCACCGCTCCGTCGCGCTTCTGAACGGGCAAAGACCTGCGCAACGACCGACGCGGACAGGCCGTGCACCACCACGCTGCTCAGCACCACCAGCACCATGATCAACAGCACTTGCTTCTCGAGGCCGCCCTCGAGCACGTTGAACGCCAGCAGACCGAACACGATCGAGGTCGTCCCCCGAGGCCCCAGCCAGCCGACGAGCAGCCGCTCCCGCCAGTCCATTCGCGACCCGAGCAGTGCCACCATCACCGGGATCAGCCGGACGACGGCCACGGCGAGCACGGTGTAGCCGACCATGCCCCAGGTGACTCCGCCGGACATCAGCGCGATGACGCCGATACCGGCCACCACAAACCACATGAACGCGGTGAGCAGCACCGCCACATCGTCGATGAGTTCCAGTTCCCGGTGTTTGTCGTGCGCCGTTCGGACGTAGTTGAGCGCCATACCGCAGAGGAACGCCGACACGAAACCGTTGCCGCCGAGGCCCACGCTCAGCGAGTACGACAGCAGCGGCGCGGCCACGTAGATGATGCGCTTGGACTGTTCGGTCATCAGGCTGCGCTGTTCGGCGGCGTTGGCCAGCTTGCCGAGAACCCACCCGACAGCGGGCCCGACGATCACTGCGATGCCGATCTCGGGGACCGCCTCGGCCAGTGCGTGCATCGGCGGTTCGGAGTCGTCGGGCCCTGACGCCAGCGCCAGTGCGAAGACCAGCACCGGTGCGACGATCCCGTCCTTGTAGCCCGCCTCGACGTTGAGCAATTCACGCACCCGCTCGGGAATCCGTGCGTCGCGCAGTATTCGGGACGCGGGCGCGAAATCGGTCGGCACTACGATGCAGGCGAGGACGAGAAGCACCGGCCAGGTGAACCCCGGTAGCAGCAGCCACCCCAACCCGAAGGCCAGGGCGATACTGAGCGGAAGCGCAATGCCCAGCAGTCGCAGCGCCGAGCGGGGATCGCGGCCCAACAGCCCACCGTGCACATCGGTGGCGTCGACGAACACCAGGACGGCCAGGATCAGCTCCGCGAGATGCTGGGCGACCTGAGAATTAAGCGTGTCGGCCACCGCGTGATAGGTGCCGTACTCGATGCCCGCCCCGACCACGATGAGCAGGATCGGCGCGGTGATCCGGCCCCGCTGCATAGGTTCGGCGAGTAGCGACCAGATCGTCAGCACCAGCGAGAGCGCGATCAGGGACTGGACCACAGGAAGGCATCATTCCCCAGTCGCGCGGTAGGTGCGCGTCGGGCAGCCGTGTCGGGCCTATCTGGACCTGACGGTGACCAGTGCGCCCTTGGCGGGGGCGATGGCCACTCCTCGGGACATCTGCTTTTCCCCGCGCGCGCCCGTCGGGCTGATGGTGTGGTCGCGCAGCAGGGTTCGCAACACCACCCGCATCTCCATGTTCGCGAACGCGGCGCCGATGCAGCGGCGGATGCCCCCGCCGTAGGGAATCCATTCCGCCGGATCGGGCGAGCGGGACAGGAACCGGTCCGGATCGAACCGGCCGGCGTCGGGGAAGACGGCGTCATCGGCGTGCACGAGCCCGATGCTCGCCACGATGGTCAGCCCCTGCGGGATGGTCCACGGGCCAAGGGTCAGCGCGGGCGCCGTCACCTGCCGGAACGTCACGTCGATCACCGGCCGGGTGCGCTGGACCTCGAGGATGGTGGCGGTCAGTAACGCATCCGATCCTGCGTCGAGGTCAGCGACCAGCCGGCCCAGCAGTACCGGATGTCGTTGCAGCCGTTCCACCGCCCAGGCCAGCGTGGTGGCGGTCGTCTCGTGGCCGGCCGCGAGCAGGGTGATCAACTCGTCGGCGATTTCGGCGCGCGTCATCGGCGAACCGTCTTCGTAGCGGCTGCCCAGCATCAGCGCCAGAACGTCGTCGCGGGATTCGAGATCGGGATCGGCCAGCGCCTTCTCGATCAGCCGGCCGACGATCTCATCGTACTCGCGACGGTAGCTGCCGAATCGCCCCCACGGACTCCAACGTCCCCAATCCCATTGGGGCACAGGGATGAGCGAGAGTTTGGATCCGAGTTGGATTGCCGCCGGCAGCAATTCCCGTAGCCGGGTGAACTCCTCGCCGTCCGCCCCGAACACCGCCCGCAGGATGACGTTCAGCGTGATGCGCATCATCGAGGGCAACGCCGCGAACGCGCGGTCGGCGGGCCAGGTGCCGAATTCGGTGACGGCTTCGCGTTCGACGATGGCCTCATAGGCTCCCAGCCGCCGTCCGTTGAACGGCGGTGTCAGCAGCTTGCGGTGCGCGCGATGGCGCGGACCCGCCAGCGCGAACATCGAATTGGGGCCCATGACACGGCCGAGGTTGGCGTCGGTCGTGTCGGCGACGTCGGCGCCGGCCGTGAAGAGCTGGCGGATCTGGCCCGGGTCGCTGAGCACGACGACACGACCGAAGATCGGCAGATTGAGGGTGAAGGCGGAGCCGTAGCGGCGCCGCACGATGTGCAGGGCGGTCCGGCGGTCGGCCACCGCGATCGCGGCTTGAAGCGCCCGAGGGATCGGCGGAGCGGGCGGCAACACGGTTGTCGGCACCGGCGGATGATAGGCGGTGGCGGCGTTTCGCGGCCGTCCGGAAAGCGTCTAGTGGATGAACGCAGCCGCTTAGGCCGGTGACAAAAACGCCTGCAGCGCAGCCGCATACGCACTGACGTCGGCCGCACCCATCAGCTCGCGGGCGGAGTGCATGGCCAGCTGGGCCGCACCGACGTCCACGGTGGGGATACCGGTCCGCGCCGAGGTCATCGGCCCGATGGTCGAGCCGCACGGCAGATCGGCGCGGTGCTCGTAGCGCTGCAGCGGCACGCCGGCCTGCCTGCAGGCCAGTTCGAAGGCGGCCGCGGTCCGGCCGTCGGTGGCGTAGCGCAGGTTCGGCTGCACCTTGAGCACCGGTCCACCGTTGACCGCGATCAGGTGCCCGGGTTCGTGGCGGTCGGGGTAGTTGGGGTGTGTCGCGTGGGCCATATCGCCGGAGGCCACCATCGACGCCGTCAGCAGGCGCAAGAAGTCCTCCCGGTCGCCGCGGGCGGCAAGGACGATGCGCTCCAGCGTCGTCAGCAGCAGATCGGACTGTGCGCCGTGATCGGAGGTCGAGCCGACTTCCTCGTGGTCGAACAGGGCCAGCACCGGCAGAGTGCCGCGCGGTTCGGCGGCCAGGAACGCCTCCAGCCCGGCGTAGCAGGTGCCCTGGTTGTCCAGCCTGGGGGCGCTGACGAATTGATCGGCGACTCCGGTGAGCGTCGACGGGGTCAGGTCGTGGGTCATCAGATCGGCCGACAGCAGGTCGGCCGCGGGCACCCCGGCCCATTCGGCGGCGTAGTCGAGGAAGGCCCGTGGTTCGGCCCCCAGACCCCACACCGCGTTGACATGACGCTGGGGATCGAGCTTGACCGCCGCACGGTCCTCGGCGAGGTGGATGGCCAGCTGCGGCACCCGCAGGATCGGCTCGTCGATGCGGACCAACCGGTGCGACACGCCACCGACCGCATCGGGGTCGCGGAACGACAGCCGGCCGCTGATCCCGAGGTCGCGATCCAGCCAGGAGTTGAGCCACGCCCCGCCATAGGGTTCCAGGGCGACGACCTGCCAGCCGGCCACCACCCGGTCCGGATGCTGCTTGACGCGCAGGTTGGGGCTGTCGGTGTGGCCGCCGATGATGCGGAACGGCCGATGAGGAGTGTCGGCGTCGTTGTGCTCGGGGTTCTCCCATGCGACCAGCGACCCGGCCCGCACCGTGAAGTACCGACCGGCCCCGTCCGGCCACCGATCGGTCTCGGCCAGCTCGGTGTACCCGGCGGCCTGCAGGCGCTGCGCCACCGTATGGCAGACGTGGAAGGGTGACGGCGACGCGTCGATGAACTCGCACAACCCGTGCGCACTGGCACCTGTGGACATGATCACCATCATCGCCGACATCATTTTCGTTAGGGTCAGATGGTGCCCTCCCCGCTACCCCAACCGGTACTGGCTCCCCTGACACCCGCCGCGATCTTTTTGGTGGCCACCATCGACGAGGGCGGCGAAGCCGCCGTGCACGACGCGTTGCCCGATCTGGGCGGCCTGGTCCGGGCGATCGGGTTTCGCGATCCGTTGAAGAATCTCTCGCTGGTGACGTCGATCGGGTCCGACGCGTGGGATCGGTTGTTCGCCGGGCCGCGCCCGGCGGGTCTGCACCCGTTCGTCGAGCTGCACGGTGCCCGCCACCACGCCCCGTCCACGCCGGGTGACCTGTTGTTCCACATTCGCGCCGAGACTCTCGACGTCTGCTTCGAGCTGGCCGGCCGGGTGGTCAAGGCGATGGCCGGGGCGATCACGATCGTCGACGAGGTGCACGGTTTCAAGTTCTTCGACAACCGCGATCTGCTCGGTTTCGTCGACGGCACCGAGAATCCGGACGGCCCGCAGGCCCTCAGCGCCACCGAGATCGGCGACGAGGACCCGGATTTCGCCGGTGGTTGCTATGTCCACGTGCAGAAGTACGTCCACGACATGACCTCGTGGGAGTCGCTGTCGGTGACCGAGCAAGAGAATGTCATCGGCCGCAGCAAGCTCGAGGACATCGAGATGGCCGACGCCGTGAAGCCGGCCAACTCGCACATCGCGCTCAACGTGCTCGAGGACGCCGACGGCAATGAGCTCAAGATCGTACGGGCCAACATGCCGTTCGGTGAGGTCGGCACGGGCGAGTACGGCACGTACTACATCGGCTACTCGCGCTCGCCCGACGTGACCGAGCGGATGTTGCAGAACATGTTCATCGGCGACCCGCCGGGCAACACCGACCGCATCCTCGACTTCTCCACCGCCCTGACCGGCACGATGTTCTTCACCCCCATCGTCGATTTCCTGAACGACCCTCCGCCGAGACCGGGCTTCGGCGAGACCGAGGCGGCTCCCCCGGCACCAGCCACCACCGCCGACGGATCGTTGGCGATCGGCAGCCTGAAAGGACAGTCCTGATGAACAACCTCTACCGCGAGCTCGCTCCGATCACCGAATCCGCCTGGAGCGAAATCGAATTGGAGGCAACCCGGACGTTCAAGCGACACATCGCCGGTCGTCGCGTCGTCGATGTCAGTGAGCCGGGCGGGCCGGTGACGGCGGCGATCAGCACCGGCCACCTGCTCGACGTGTCGGCGCCTGGCGACGGCGTGGTGGCCCACCTTCGGGAATCCAAGCCGCTGGTACGACTTCGGGTGCCGTTCGCGGTGTCGCGCGCCGCGATCGACGACGTGGAGCGCGGCGCGCAGGACTCCGACTGGGATCCGGTCAAGGACGCCGCCAAGAAGCTGGCGTTCATCGAGGATCGCGCGATCTTCGAGGGCTACTCGGCGGCGTCGATCGACGGGATCCGCAGCTGCAGCTCCAACCCGGCGCTGGCGCTGCCCGAGGATGCCCGCGAATATCCCGACGTCTTCGCCCAGGCTCTCTCGGAGCTGCGACTCGCCGGTGTGGACGGACCCTACTCGGTGCTGCTGTCGGCCGACGCCTACACCAAAGTCAGCGAGACCACCGAGCACGGCTATCCGATCCGCGAGCACCTCACCCGGCTGGTGGATGGCGAGATCATCTGGGCGCCCGCCATCGACGGGGCGTTCCTGCTGAGCACCCGCGGCGGGGATTTCGACCTTCAGCTGGGCACCGATGTCGCGATCGGGTACCTGAGCCACGATGCCGACACCGTGCAGCTGTACCTGGAGGAGACGCTGACGTTCCTCTGCTACACCGCCGAGGCGTCGGTCGCGCTGACTACCTAAGAGGCGGCTAGCACCGCGTCGAGTGCGGAGTAGAACAGACCGAGCCCGTCGTCGGACGGGCCGGTCAGGGCTTCAGTGGCGTGCTCGGGGTGCGGCATCAGCCCGACGACCCGACCGTTGGCCGAGCTGACGCCGGCGATATCGCGCATCGAGCCGTTGGGGTTGTCGGCGTAGCGGAACACCACGCGGCCCTCGCCCTCGAGTTCGTCGAGCACGGCGTCGCTGGCCACGTAGCGGCCCTCACCGGACTTCAGCGGCACCAGCAGCTCGGCACCCGACTCGTAGCGCGACGTCCACGCGCTGGTGATCGAGTCCACCGTCAGCCACACGTCGCGGCAGACAAAGTGCAGGCCGGCATTGCGGGTCAGCGCGCCGGGCAGCAGCCCGGCCTCGCACAGCACCTGGAATCCGTTGCAGATGCCCAGCACCGGCAGGCCGTTGCCGGCCGCGGTGACGACCTCACCCATGACGGGCGCGAACTTCGCGATCGCGCCGCAGCGCAGGTAGTCGCCATAGGAGAAACCCCCCGGCACCACGACAGCGTCGACGCCCTTGAGGTCGGCGTCACCGTGCCAGAGGCTGACGGCCTCGGCGCCGGCCAGCCGCACCGCGCGGGCGGCGTCGACGTCGTCGAGCGTGCCGGGGAAGGTGATGACCCCGATCCGTGCGCTCACGCTTGCTCCCGGGTCACGGACCAGTCCTCGATGACGGTATTGGCCAGCAGCGACTCGGCGATCTCGGCGAGTTCGGAATCACTGATCGAGTCGTCGACTTCGAGTTCGAATCGCTTGCCCTGCCGGACATCTGAGATACCGGCATGTCCCAGTCGGCCCAGTGCGCCGACGATCGCCTGCCCCTGGGGGTCGAGAATCTCGGCTTTGGGCATCACGTTGACCACCACACGGGCCACGGGCTCTCCTGCTGACGTCGGGGAATGTTGCGGTGGTAACTCTACCGGCGGCTCACGGGCACGACCCGATGTAGGCGGTGCACAGCGGCGCGCCGAGCGCATCGAGCACAGTCTCGTCGGCTAACGCCGGCCACGCTGTCAGTGGCGGCGCGGTCGACCACAGCGCCAGCTCAGTGACCGTGCTGTTGGCGGGGCTGGCCACCAGGTATTGGTGCAGGATCACCGGTCCGCCGACCACTGCGGCCATCCGGTCCTGCTGGTCGATGGTCAGCGAGGGTGAGGCCGTCGGGTTGGTGCGCTGGCAGGACCGCAGTGCGGCGACGGCGTGGTGAAAGACGTCGTCGGCGAGCTGGCCGCCCCGCCAGGTCTCCCCGCGCCAATGCATCACTGTCGCCTGCAGCTGCCACTGGCCGTCGGCGTTGACCACCGTCGCCCGTTCGGCGACGGCGTAGGCGCGCGGATCCTGGGCCACCGGCGGCGTGCCGCACAACTCCTCGAAACGGAACCGAGGAGCGGTGGCGGTCACCGCCACACCGGCCAGGCGCGGCCAGGTGTACCGGGCATTGAGCGGCATCGCCCACGGCGCGATCCACGCCGCGTCGGGGATGCGGTCACAATTGGGTGGGCACAGGTCGGGTTCGGCGGCAGCGGGCGGCGCGACGGCGAGCCCGCAGGCCACCAGCATCACTGCGACGAGCCACCGCACGTTTTGCCGCCTCCCCATGCGCGCACAATCGTAAACATGGAACTGACGCATTTCGGGCATTCATGTCTTCTCGCCGAGTTCGACGGCGCCACGCTGTTGTTCGACCCGGGGAATTTCTCCCACGGTTTCGAGGGCGTGACCGGCCTGTCGGCGATCCTGATCACCCATCAACACCCCGACCACGCCGACCGGGAGCGGCTGCCCGCGCTGGTCGAGGCCAACCCGAACGCGGTGCTGTACGCCGATCCGGCGACCGCGGCCGAACTCGGTGAGCCCTGGCACGCGGTACACGTCGGCGATGCCTTGAACGTCGCCGGCCTGACGATCCGCGGGGTCGGCGGCCGGCACGCCGTCATCCATCCGGAGATCCCGGTGATCGACAACATCTCGTACCTGGTCGGCGACGCCGACCATCCCGCCCGGCTCATGCATCCCGGCGACGCGTTGTTCGTGCCGGGCGAGCCGGTGGATGTGCTGGCCGCCCCGGCGGCTGCGCCGTGGATGCGGATCTCCGAGGCGGTCGACTACCTGCGGGCGGTGGCACCGGCGCATGCGGTCCCGATTCACCAGGGCATAGTGGCTCCGGAGGCGCGGGGAATCTACTACGGTCGGCTCACCGAGATGACCGACACCGACTTCCGGGTACTGCCGGAAGAGAGCTCGTTTCGGTTCTGAGGTCGCAAGGCAGACAGGCGAATTGATCAGCTGATGTTCGATAACTGGCGGGTGCGCCGACACGGGCAACCCTGTCAGGCGACCGTTGTACACGCGCAGCAGGCAGCCAAGATCGCGACCAACGACTACCGCAAGTACCAATTCATCGTCGACGTCCACCCCGCGGGCGGCGAAGCGATCCGCGTCGAGATCATCGACACCTTCACCGTCGGAGGACTGAAACCCGCAGTGGGCGACATCGTCGGCGTGCGATGGGACGCCGCCGCCAAACGTGCCGTCTTCGACCTGGACGGCGACCCTCGCTACGACCTCAAGGCCCTTCGCGCGCAACAAGAGGCGCAGCGCCGACACCTACTCGACCAACCGCCGGACTAGACAACATGAGGAGAAACCTGTGAGCGCAACCGATCTCGAGAACCTGTTCGGCCTGTCCGGCAAGACCGCGTTGGTCACCGGCGGGAGCAGCGGCATCGGCGTGATGATCGCGCGCGGTCTGCTGCAGGCCGGTGCCAGCGTGATCATCAGTTCCCGCAAGGCCGACAAATGCGCGCAGGCCGTCGAGGAACTCTCCCAGTTCGGGGCGATCCGGGCCATTCCCGCGGACCTGTCGAAGCAGGAGGAGTGCAAGCGGCTGGCCGCCGAGGTCCTCGCCGACACCGACGAACTGCACATCCTGGTCAACAACGCCGGCGCGACGTGGGGGGAACCGCTGGAGTCGTTTCCGGCCTCGGCGTGGGACAGGGTGCTCGACCTCAACGTGAAGTCGCCGTTCTGGATGGTGCAGGAGCTGGTGGGCGCGTTGCGCAAGGCCGGCACCCACGACGACCCCGCACGCGTGATCAACATCGGCAGCATCGACGGGATCCACGTCCCGGTCATGAACACGTACTCCTACTCGGCCAGCAAGGCCGCCCTGCATCAGTTGACCCGGGTGCTGGCCAAAGAACTTGGACCGCAACACATCACGGTGAACGCCGTGGCACCTGGCCCGTTCCAGTCGAAGATGATGGCCGCCACGCTCGATGCGTTCGGGGACGCGATCGCGGCCTCGTCACCGCTTCGGCGGATCGGCCGCGACGACGATATGGCCGGTATCGCGGTGTTCCTGGCCAGCCGGGCCGGCGCCTACGTGAATGGGGCGATCATCCCGATCGACGGTGGGATGGCGACGACGGCGAGTGGTTCAGGCCGCTAGCTAAGCCGCTGACGTGGCGGGGACCGCGGTGTCGGTTCCCCAGCGGTACACCGTCGGCGCGCAGCCGTGCATCAGGGCCAGATCGATCGCGTCGAGCATCGCCTGACGGGGGCCGACCTTGCCGAGTTGCCGTGCGGTGACAGCCAATCGGACGATGCCACCTCGTCGCGCGGTGCGCTCCGCGGAGAGCACCAGCGTGCGGCACCACCACGGTTCGGTCACGAAACCTTCACCGATTCCGACCACTCGCGTGCGCACCGTCTCGCTGGCCACCAGGTCGGTGATGCCGTGCAGGTCGACGAGCAGCCGGAAGCCGTTGCGCGGCAAGACAAACTCCGTTCCCGGGGAGACCGTCCAACCCGGCGCCGCGAACAGCCGGGTCCGCAGGCCGACGTGTTCGAGGACCCGGTCGGCACCCATCAGCCGCAGGTTCGCCTCGTGCGCAGGCAGGGTGGCGAACTCCCCGCGGCGCTTCTTGGTGGCGGCCGCGTCGAATCCGTGCAGCACCACCGCGTCCCCTTTCGCGCGGCGGCTGGTCAGAAAGCTGATCGTCTGCGGGTCGGATTCCAGGCGGTAGCCGTCCTTCTGCCGTGGCGCGACCAGCAGCGACACCGGAACCTTGCGGGTATCCAGTGCGCCGCAGAACTCGGTGACGTCGCGCAACGTCCGGCCATTGATCCCGGACACCGACACGATGAGTTGTCCAGCCACCTTCGCAGGGTGGCAATTTCAGGTGTCCATACGGTGACCGCCACCAAGATGTCAGGCGTCTATCGGTGTTCAGCCCGGCAGGACCGCCTCGATCGCCGCGACCACTTCGGGGGCATCCGGCGTGGTTTGCGGGCGGAACCGGTTGACCACCGTGCCGCCGGGCGCGATCACGAACTTCTCGAAGTTCCACTGGATGTCGCCGGCCTGGCCGTCGCCGTCGGCGAACGTGGTGAGCTCGGCATACAGCGGATGCCGCTCTGGACCGTTGACGTCGACCTTGGCCAGTAGCGGGAACGTCACCCCGTAAGTCGTCGAACAGAAGGTCTGGATTTCCTCCGGCGTTCCCGGTTCCTGCCCCATGAACTGGTTGCACGGCACACCGATCACGGCCAGGCCACGGTCGGCGTAGTCACGCGCCAGTTGCTCCAGGGCCCCGTACTGCGGGGTCAGGCCGCACTTGGAGGCGACGTTGACCAGAAGGACTGCGCGGTCGGCGTAGTCGGCCAACGACGTCGGTGCGCCGGCGAGCGTGGTGAGCGGGATGTCGGTCAGACTCATGGCGCCGACATTAGCAAGCACCGGCGGTGGCCAGCAGCCACGAGTACTGGAATGCCGCCTCTTTCCAGCGCTCGTAGCGGCCGCTGATCCCGCCGTGGCCGGCGGCCATCTGAGTCTTCAGCAGCACCGGATGCCCGTCGGTCTTGGTGTGCCGAAGCGCGGCAACCCACTTCGCGGGCTCGACGTACAGAACCCGGGTGTCGTTGAGCGACGTCATCGCCAGGATCGCCGGATACTCCTTGGCTTCGACATTCTCGTATGGTGAATAGGACTTCATGTAGAAGTAGACGTCCTTGTTCTCCAACGGGTTTCCCCACTCGTCCCATTCTGTGACGGTCAACGGCAATGACGGATCCAGAATGGTGGTCAGGGGGTCGACGAAGGGCACCTGCGCGAGAATTCCGGCGAACAGCCCCGGCGCCAGGTTGGCGACGGCACCCATCAGCAGACCGCCGGCGCTGCCGCCGAGTGCGACCAGGTTCTGTGGCCGGGTCAGGCCGCTGTCGACGAGATGCTGTGCCACCGCGATGAAGTCGGTGAAGGTGTTGCGCTTCTGCAGGAGCTTGCCGTGCTCGTACCAGAGCCGTCCCATCTCACCGCCACCGCGGATGTGAGCGACGGCGAAGACCATTCCCCGGTCCAGCAGCGACAGCCGCGCCACCGAGAAACGGGGATCCTCAGACGACTCGTAGGCACCGTAGCCGTACAGCACTGCGGGAGCTGGAAATTCAATACCCGCCTTGTAGATGACGGAGATCGGCACCCGCGTGCCGTCCTCGGCGACGGCCCAGTCCCGGTGCTCGACGTAATCCTCGCTGCGGTAGCCGCCCAGCACCGGCTGCTCGCGCAGCAGCGTGCGCTCACCGGTGGCCAGGTCGAGGTCATAGATGCGCAACGGGGTCACGAACGAAGTGGTGCCCACCCGCAGCTTCGGGGTCGACCAATTGGGGTTGCCGGCCAAGCCCGACGACGCAAGTTCCGAGTCGAAGGTGATCTCCTCGGGTGTGCCGTAGCCGTCGGTGCCGATGGGCCACAACTGGATCCGCGGCAATGCCTCCCTGCGGTAACTGACCACCAGGTGGTCGGCGAAGACGTCGACTCCGTCGAGGCGCACGTCGTCGTGCGCGGCGATCAAGGTGCGCTGGTCTCCTGGATCGGCGACCGGCGCCTCGACGAGGGTGAAGTTGACCGCGCCGTCGTTGTGCAGGATGAGGAACTTGTCCTCACCCCCGATGACCGCGTGGTCCACCGAGTACTCGACACCGTCGCGGCGCGGAAGCACGCTGGTGAAGGAGGTGTTCGGGTCGGCGGCGTCGCCGAACCAGACCTGTGAGGTGATCGAGGAGCCGGCCGCGATGATCACGTACTTGTTGCTGCGGGTGCGCCCGATGCCGATCCAGAACCGTTCGTCGGGTTCGTGGAACACCTGTTCGTCGGGCTCGCCTGCGCCGAGTCGATGGCGCCACACTGTGTCCGGCCGCCACGCCTCGTCGACCGTCGTGTAGTACACGCATGTGTTGTCGGCCGCCCACGTCACGCCGGACGAGATCCCGGCTATCTCGTCTCCGATGAGTTCACCGGTGCGTAAATCCTTGAACCGCAGGGTGTACCGCTCATCGCCAACGACGTCGACCGAATAGGCCAACAGGTTCCCGTCCAGGCTCACACTGCTGGCGCCGAGCGAGAAGAAGTCGTGGCCGTCGGACTCGAGATTCTCGTCGAGCAGCACCTGCTCGCCGGGGACCGCGGTGTTTTCGTCGAACACCGGTGGGTCCCAGTCACCCTCATCGGCGATCGGGCAGCGGCAGTGCGCGCCGTACTGCTTGCCTTCGAAGCTGCGCCCGTAGTACCACCAGTCGCCGCGCCGGGTCGGAACCGACATGTCGGTTTCCTTGGTGCGGGCCTTGATCTCTTCGAAGATCTTCTGCCGCAACGGCTCGAGGTGGGCGGTGGCCTCGTCGGTGTAGGTGTTCTCGGCTTCCAGGTGGCCGATGACCTCGGGGGCGGACTTTTCGCGCAGCCACTCGTAGGGATCGACGAAGACATCGTCATGGAAGACACGCTCGGTGTCGACCCGCTTGGCGATGGGAGGAATCACGGGTTGGGTCCGATCCAGTCGGCGAACGACAATCCGGAAATGCGTTCGTAGGCTTCGATATAGCGGGCACGGGTCGCGTCGACGATGTCGTCGGGCAACGGTGGTGGCGGGGCTGAACCGTAACGGTCCCAGCCTGATTCGGGCCCGGTGAGCCAGTTGCGGACGAACTGCTTGTCGAAACTGGGCTGCACCACCCCCTGCTGGTAGGTGTCGGCCGGCCAGTACCGGGACGAGTCCGGGGTGAAGACCTCGTCGGCCAGCACCACCCGGTCGTTGGCGTCCACACCGAACTCGAACTTGGTGTCGGCGATGATGACGCCCTTCGTCAGGGCATGGTCGGCGGCCTGGATATAGATCTGCAGGGTGCGCTCGCGGAGCTGGTTGGCGCGTACCGCGCCGACCAGTTCGATGGTCCGGTTGAAGGAGATGTTCTCGTCGTGCTCGCCCAGCTCGGCCTTGGTCGCCGGGGTGAACAACGGCTCGTCGAACTTGCTGGCCTCGACCAGGCCCGGGGGTAGCGCGATGCCGCAGACCCTGCCGTCGCGCTGGTAGTCCAGCAGGCCCGAGCCCGTCAGGTAGCCGCGGGCCACGCATTCGATCGGCACCATCTCCAGCTGGCGCACCACCAGTGCGCGGCCCAGCACCTCGTCGGGGATCCGGGGGTCGTCGGGCGGGCCGGCCAGGTGGTTGGGCGCGTCGATGTAGTCGAAGAAGAACACGCTCATCGCGGTGAGGATGCGGCCCTTGTCGGGAATCAGGCTGTCCAGGATGTAGTCGTATGCCGAGATCCGGTCGCTGGCGACAAACAACAGGTGCTCGTCGTCGATGCGATAGATCTCGCGAACCTTCCCGCTGGCCAGATGTCGATAGTCGCTCAGAGCAGGGCGCATCGGGTCAGCCTATCGGCCGCTGACACCGCGCGACTGTGCTGGGATCAAGCCATGAGATCGCGGTTCCTGCCCTACGCCACCACACCAGGCCGGCTTATCGCGCAGTTGTTCAGCGACCTGCTGGTCGCGTCGTGGATCACCGTGTGGGTGCTGGTCGGGCTGGCCGTGCATTCCGCGGTCGCGACAATCGCCGAGGTGGGCCGCCAGGTCAAGGACGGCGCGACCGGGATATCCGACAACCTGCACTCGGCCGGAGACAGTGCGCACAAGATCCCGCTGGTCGGCGACACGGTGTCCAAGCCATTGCGCGCGGCGAGCGAGGCCGCTCTCGACCTCGCGGGGGCGGGCCACAACCTGGACACGACGGCCTCCTGGCTGGCGGTCCTGCTGGGCATCGCGGTGGCCGCGCCGCCGATTCTGGCGATCGGGATGCCTTGGCTGTTCCTGCGCATCCGGTTCTTCCGCCGTAAGTGGACGGTGATCATGCTGGCCAGAACTCCTGCCGGGGAACAACTGCTGGCGTTGCGGGCACTGGCCAACCGGCCGCTGCGCAGGCTCACCGAGGTGAGCTTCGACCCGGTCGGCGCGTGGCGGCGCGAGGACCCGTACGCGATCCGCGGGCTGGCCGCTCTCGAACTGCGCTCGGCAGGCGTCGCACCTCCCAGCGCTTGGCGGCCTTCGGCGCGCTAACCGGGTCTGTCGTGCGCCGGAAACCGCGCCGAACCTTGACACCGGGGCGCCGTGGTCGCACAGTAATCAATCAATCGATTGATTACTGTGCGACCACAGTGCAACAGGAGGTTCGATTCGATGACGTCCACCGCCCTGCCCGGGCAATGGGTCGACCATGCCCCGGGACCCGACGACTTCGCGCCCGGCACCTACAACATGACCATCAGCACCGAGCGCTACACCTGCCCCGACTACGCCGCACGGGAGCGCGAGCTGCTGTGGATGAAGGTCTGGCAGTTCGCCGGCCGAGTCGACGAGCTGCCCAAGGCCGGCGACTGGAAGGTGTACACCATCTACGACCAGTCCTTCATCATCGTGCGCGGCAAGGACGACAAGCTCCGCGGCTTCGTGAACGCGTGCCGGCACCGCGGCAATGTGCTCTGCCAGGGCACCGGCAACGCCAAGCGCGGGTTCCTGTGCCAGTACCACCTGTGGTCCTACGACCTCGAGGGGAAGCTGAAGGGGCTGCTACGTGAGGCTGAAGCCGGCCCGCTCGACAAGGACGACAACTCGCTGATCGAAGTGCCGGTCGACACGTTCGGCGGATTCATCTTCATCAACCCCGATCGCGACGCCGGCCCGCTGTCGGACTGGATCGGCGCCGAGGCCATGGCGATCCTGGCACCGTACCGCCTCGACCAGATGGTCACGGTGATGAACGTCCGCGAGCCGCTGGACTGCAACTGGAAAGTCGTGATGGACGCCTTCGACGAGGGCTACCACATCAACGGCATCCACCCGCAACTACTCGCCGTCCTGGAGATCGACCCGGCCACCAGCCGGTACCAGTTCTTCGAGACCCACAGCATCGCCATGGCTCCGTTCGAAGTGAAGGGCGCCAACGCCGAGAAGCAGGTCGAGGGGATCATGGCGCTGCCCGAGACCTTCCCCGGCACGGCCGCGGTGATCCCGCGCTTCCAGGAACTCGTCAAGCCGTACACCGCCGAGGATGGCTCGATCGACTTCCCCGGCGACGTCACCGCGCGAAAACTGTTGCAGCAGGCCACTCGAGACACCCTGACCGGCATGGGTCTGGACGTCAGCGGGCTGACCGACGAGCAGATGAGCGACAACCACGGCTGGACGCTCTTCCCGAACTTCTTCATGACGATCCGGGCCGGCGAATGCCACGTCATCATGGCCGTCCCGCATCCCGACGGTGACCCCAACCGGTGCATCTGGCACGTCGCCAGCTTCATGTACCTGCCGCCGGAGATCAGCGACCAGTTCAAGGTGGACCTCATCGAGGTCGACGAGCCCGGCAGCTACAAGTATTTCGAAGCCCTGCACCAGGATTACGTGCAGATGCCGCGCCAGCAGCTGGGGCTGCGCAACAAGCAGCTGGATCACCTGACGTTGGTCAAGGAGGAAGTCGTCGTCGCACACTTCCATTCAGTCGTGGACAGATATCTGTCTCAGAAAGGCAGCAAGTGAACCTGCAAGACCGCATCGCCCTGCACAACCGGATGGCCCATGCGTACGGCGACGCCTACCTCCGCCAAGGTGTGCAGGACGGCGAAAAGTTCGTCGAGGTCTGGAAATTCCATCCGGACTGCATGTACGCCTCGCCGTACTTCACCGGCGACGAGGCCTTCAAACTCAGCGAGTTCCCCGAGGAGTCCGCTCGCGCCTCGACCATGGAGGCCAAGGTCTACTCGCTGCGGTTCCCGGACTGGAAGCCCGTCGACTTCCGGCACTGGCCTGCCGACAACGGCTTCGTGATGAAGACCCGCTGGCAAGGCACCAACAAGGCCGACGGAACCGTAATGGGCTTCTACTCTTACAGTTTCGTCGACACCAACGACGACGGCGAGGTCATGCGCTGGGAGACCCACGTCAACAGCGAGTACAGCGACTTCCTCGACGTCGCGATCGGCGTACACGGGCCATTCCACGGAACCCACGAGTACACCGACGCTTTGGAACGCCGGCTGGCTGAAGAGGGATTGACCGTCTGATGACCCGGTCCCGCACGGTTTTGGACTACAGCGCGCTGATGAAGCGGTTGGTCGACGAGGCCAAACAGCCGGGTTTCACCGCCGCGAGCTGGGCGCCACTGGCCGAGCTCATCGACACCGAAAACTTCGTCCGGGTGGGCAATTTCAAAGAGGTGATGAACTGGGGAGAATACGTCACGTTCCTGACCAGTTGGGCGACCTCGTCGGAGTGGGACTCCACGTTCAAACGGGTCACCGAGGTCGGCAACGTGGTGTTCCTGGAGCTCGAAGAGCACAGCAGAATCGGCGATTTCAGCAACTCGGTTAATTCGGTGTCGGTCTACGAATTCGACTCGAGAGGAAAGATCACCCGTATCGACGTATATCTGCAAATGGCGCTGCCCGATCCCGATATGCTCGCCAGCTACGAGGGTGTCCAGATCTGACGGATGGGAAGCCTATGAAGGCGTCGGTCGATTCCGACCGCTGCGCCGGGCACGGCGATTGCGTGTCCATATGCGCGGCGGTGTTCGCCTGGACCCCTGACGGCTTCGCCGAGGTGGTGCTCGACGAGATACCCGAGCAGTACACCGATCTCGTCGTCAAGGCGTCACACGATTGCCCCGAACACGCGATCGAGGTCGACGGCGGCTAGCGTCCACAACCGTGGCTGACTACGACTACATCGTGATCGGTGCCGGATCGGCGGGCTGCGCGCTGGCCGGTCGCCTGGCTGCCGGAACATCCAGCGTCCTACTGCTGGAGGCCGGCGGCTCGGATCGGCGGCTCACGGTGCGTGCCCCGCTGGCCTTCGCCGCGCAGATGGGCGGCCCGACCGACTGGGACTTCAGTTCGGTACCCGAGCCGGCGTGCGACGGTCGCACCATTCCGCAGCCCCGCGGACGAGTGCTCGGCGGCACCAGTTCGATGAACGCGATGGTGTGGGTGCGGGGCACCCAGCTCGACTACGACGGCTGGCAGCTGCCTGGCTGGGGCTGGTCCGATGTCGAGCCGGTGTTTCGCCGCATCGAATCGCACTATCTCGGTGGGCCTGCGCATGGAACCTCGGGACCGATCCGGGTGACCCGGCTCGCCGAGCCTGACGTGACGTCCACCCGGTGGGTGACCGCTGCCAGGGCCGCCGGTGTCTCCGACAACGAGGACCTCGGCGGACCGGATCTCGACGGTACGTCGATCGCGCCGGTAACGGTCTGGAAGGGACAACGCTGGAACACCGCGCGGGCGTATCTGCCTGCGGCGCGGCGCCGTTCGAACTTCACTTCGGTGACCGGGGCGCTGGTACACCGGGTGGTGATCCGCGACGGGCGTGCGGTGGGCGTGGAGTACGAACGCAAGGGACAGCGGGTGATCGCCGGCGCCAACCGCGAAGTCATCCTGTCGGCCGGGGCATACGGGACGCCCCAGTTGTTGCAACTGTCCGGCGTCGGCGCGGCCGACCATCTGCGTGCGGTCGGGATCACACCGGTCGTCGAAAGCCCACGGGTGGGAACCAATCTCACCGACCATCCCGCGACCGCGATGAGTTGGGACGTCCAGCCGGGCTTCATCGGGCTGTCGGATGCGCAGAAGCCACAGTGGTTGCTGCGCTGGGTGTTTCGCCGGACCGGCAAGTTGACCAGCAACGCAATGGAGGCACTCGCGCACATCCGGTCCGACCAGGAATTACCGGCACCGGACTTCCAGTTGATCCACTCCCCCAGCTACGTCAACCTCGCGGCGATGGAGCGCGAACTTCGCCGTGCATCGTCTGTGTTGCAGTCCTACTGGACGCCGAAGAGCCGCGGCTCGGTGCTGGCGCAGTCGGCGGATCCCCACGACGCACCGGAGATTCGGCTCAACACCCTGGCCCACCCCGACGATGTGCGGGCGTTCATCCGCGTGGTGCGACGCACCAGGGAGATCGTCGCCACCGAACCGTTCGGCTCGGTTGTCACCACCGAACTGCACCCCGGTCCCGATGTCGTCACCGACGCTGCGATCGAGGCGTGGGTGCGAAGTTCGGTGGCGACCACCGGCCACCCCGCCTGCTCGGCCGCGATGGGCGCCAACCCGGACAGTGTCCTGGACGAGAAGCTGAAAGTTCGTGGTGTACAGGGATTGCGGGTCGCCGACGCCTCAGTGTTCCCCTGCATTCCCCGGGCCAACACCAATGCCCCGGCGATCATGGTCGGCGAGCGCTGCGCCGACTTCATCCATCGAGATCGACAGCACGGCTGCTAACCGACCGCAATCACGACCCTCGTGCAGGTCTCGGCGGCAGGCGAACGGTCAGCGCGTGGACCGGCTCACGCCGTAATTGAAAAGCTGGCCTCGCAGTAGCTGTTTGAGCGCGGCCACGGTGGCGTGATACTCCTGAGGCGGCGGTGCGCTCGCGGCGTATTCGTTGAGGCCCCGGAAGACCAAATACACGGCGTTGGCCGCGCTCTCCACGTCGACGCCGCTGCCCAGCTCTTGATCGTGGACGCCCTGCTCGAGGGTGTCGCGGATCAGGTTGCGCAGGGCGGCGAACCGCGTGTCGCTGGTCTCGGCCAAGTGCAGGTGCTGTGGGCTTTCCGCCCGGATTGCCCGATCGAAGGCGACCGCCAGCGGGAAGTCCCGCATCACCCGCACACTTTCGTCGAACACAGCCAGCAACTTGTCGAGGGTGGCGACGTTCTGTTCGGCGGCCTGCTCGAGTCGGGGCACAGCGATCGTCGCAACCTCGTCGAAGGTGGCCTTCACAAGTTCGGCCTTGTTCGGGAAATAGTGATAGAGGCTGCCGCTGGTCATCTTGGCCTCGCGAGCGATCTCGCGGATCGTCGTCCTCGAGTAGCCCATCTCCGCGACACAGCGCATGGTCGCCTCGAGGATCCGCTGCCTCGTCTCCTCACTGTTGGCGCCGACCGGCCGACCGAGGAACGAGGAGTTGGCCGACGCTGCACCTTTGGGTTTCGCCATGGCTCCTCGAAGCTTCTCATAGTCGGAGGAGGATCGGTTAGAGTCCGCGTCGTGGCAGAGCTCATCGACACCGTCGCAGTGATCACCGGCGCCGCCCGCGGTCAGGGCAGGAGCCATGCTGTGGCGCTGGCCGCAGAGGGTGCCGACATCATCGCCATCGACCGCTGCGCCGACATTGACTCGATCCCCTATCCGCTGGCGACCAAGGAGGATCTCGACGAGACCGTCCGGCTGGTCGAGGCCCAGGGTCGTCGTGTCGTGCCGGTGGTCGCCGACGTCCGCGACCTTGCTGCCCTGCAGGCCGCAGTGCAGAGCGGCGTGGACGCGCTCGGCGATATCGACATCGTCGTGGCCAACGCCGGGGTGGTGGCGATCGGCCTCAAGGATCCGCTCGACGAGCAGCTGTACCGCGACATCGTCGAGACCAATCTGAACGGCGTCTGGCACACCATCGCGGCCACCGTGCCCTCGATCATCCGCAAGGGGCGCGGCGGTTCCATCATCTTGACCAGCTCGGCGCAGGGTCTGGTCGGGCGCGGCGGTGACGGCAGTGCGGCGATGTTCGCCTACGCCGCCGCCAAGCACGGTGTGGTGGGACTGATGCGCTCGGCGGCCAATGCGTATGCGCAGCACAACATCCGGGTCAACACCGTGCACCCGAGCGGTGTCGCCACGCCGATGATCCTCAACGAGAACACTATTCGGATGATTCAGGAGCAGCCGAACGCTGCGGCACTGTCGGCCAACCTGATGCCGGTCCCGCTCGTCGAGTCCGAGGACGTCACCAACGCGGTGATCTTTCTGGCCAGCCCGAAAGGGCGCTACATCACCGGCGTGGCACTACCTGTCGACGCCGGTCACGCCGTGATGTGACCGCGCGAATACGTGGGCGCCTAGAGGATCGATCCCGGAGCGTACTTGGCGGCGTCGGGGTCGGCACTGACCAGTTCCTCCACCGCGGCCACTACCTGGTCCACCTGGCTTGCCGCCGCCCCGGTGAAGGCCTGCTTGTCGGCCAGCGCGGCATCCAGCGCCGCCCGGTCCAGCGGAAGCCGCTCATCGGCAGCCAGCCGGTCCAGAAGATCAGGTTCCAAACCTTTTTCACGCATTGCCAGCGCAACGGCCACCGCGTGTTCCTTGATCACCTCGTGGGCGGTCTCCCGCCCGACCCCGGCCCGCACCGCCGCGATGAGCACCTTGGTGGTGGCCAGGAACGGCAGGTAGCGATCCAGTTCGCGCTGGATCACAGCGGGGTAGGCGCCGAACTCGTCGAGCACGGTCAGGAACGTCTCGATCTGCCCGTCGATGGCGAAGAAGGCGTCCGGCAGTGCAACCCGGCGCACGACCGAACAGAAGACGTCGCCCTCATTCCATTGAGCGCCAGCCAGTTCCGCGGCCATCGAGGCGTAGCCACGCAGCACCACCTGCAATCCGTTGACCCGCTCGCAGCTGCGAGTGTTCATCTTGTGGGGCATCGCCGACGAGCCGACCTGCCCCGGCGCGAATCCTTCGGTCACCAGTTCGTGGCCGGCCATCAGCCGTACCGTGTGCGCGAACGACGACGGACCGGCACCCAGCTGAACGAGCGCCGACACCACGTCGTGGTCCAGCGACCGGGGGTAGACCTGCCCGACGCTACTGAAAACGGCGTTGAAACCCAGGAATTCGGCGATCCGGCGTTCCAGCTCCGCGAGCCGGACGGCATCGCCGTCGAACAGATCGAGCATGTCCTGCGCGGTGCCCATCGGGCCCTTGATACCGCGCAGCGGGTAGCGCTCGATCAGTTCGGCGATGCGCTGCAACGCGATCAGCGTCTCCTCGGCGGCCGAGGCGAACCGCTTGCCCAACGTGGTGGCCTGCGCGGCGACATTGTGGCTGCGGCCGGCCATCACCAGGTCGCGGTACAGCACCGCACCCTCGGCGAGCCGCGCCACGACGGCCACGCCGTGGGCATGCACGAGTTGCAGCGACCGGCGGATCTGCAGCTGCTCGACGTTCTCGGTGAGGTCGCGGCTCGTCATACCCTTGTGCACGTGTTCGTGGCCGGCCAGCGCGTTGAATTCCTCGATGCGGGCCTTGACGTCGTGGCGGGTGACCCGTTCACGCGCGGCGATCGACGCCAGGTCGACCTGTTCGAGCACTCGCTCGTAATCCTCGAGAACACCGTCGGGAACGCTCACGCCGAGTTCGGACTGGGCGCGCAGTACCGCAAGCCAGAGCTTGCGTTCGGCGACGATCTTGGCTTCGGGCGACCAGATCGCGACCATATCCGCGCTGGCGTAGCGCCCGGCCAGGACATTAGGGATTGTCACAACGCAGTAGCTTACGGCTCTGGTACGGCAAGGTAGACGGATGCACTTTGTCGGCCTGGACCTGGCCTGGGGTGAACGCAAGCCCACCGGAGTCGCCGTGCTCGACGCCGATGGGCGGCTCGTTCATATCGCCACGGCGCAAGACGATTCGAGCATCCTCGCCGAACTGCGGCCCTATGTCGACGGACCATGTCTGGTCGCCATCGACGCCCCTCTTATCGTGACGAACCCGACCGGCCAGCGCGGTTGCGAGACGGAATTGAACCGCGACTTCGCCAAGTTCGAGGCCGGTGCGCACCCGGCGAACAGAAAGAAGCCCGAATTCGCCGGCACCCCGCGCGGCGCTCGGATCGCCGAAGCGCTCGGGCTGGACATGGACCCGCAATCGCGGGCATCGCGGCGGGCCATTGAGGTCTATCCGCATCCGGCCACCGTGGTGCTGTTTCGGCTCGGCCGCACGCTGAAATACAAGAGCAAGCCGGGCCGCGACTTCACCCAGCTGCGTACCGAACTGCTGCGGCTGATGGACGAGATCGAAAGGCTCGCACAGGCTGCGGTACCCCTTCGAGTCGGCGATCACCCGGAATGGATCGCCATGCGCGGCGCCGTCGAGCACGCGCAGCGCAAGAGCGAGCTGCGACGCGCCGAGGATCCGATCGACGCGGTGGTGTGCGCCTATGTCGGGCTCTACGCCACGCGGCGGCCCGCCTCGGTGACGACCTACGGAGACTTCGCAGGTGGTTACATCGTGACGCCGACGCTGCCGACAGACCTGACCCCGGCCCCGCCGGAGCCGACACCCGGTGTGGTCAGCGATGCCGTCGCCCGCTACGCCGAACAGCGGCCCGCCCTGATTGCCACCACCGAGCACTACCTCGCATTGGTGAAGCGCCTGCTCGACGACGCGGGTATCAACTACCTGAGCGTGACGGCCCGCACCAAGAGCGTCGCGTCGTTCGCGGCCAAGGCCGATCGCAGCAGCCACGGCCAGCGGCTCTACACCGACCCGTCGACGCAGATCACCGACCAGGTCGGTGTGCGGGTCATCACCTACCTGCGCGAGGACGTCACCGCGGTCGGCACGGTGCTGTCGCAGGAATTCGAGGTCCTGGCCGACCTCGACATGGGGCAGGTGACCGCTCGCGAAGGGCGCTGGGGGTACGCGAGTCGACACCTGCTGGTCGCGATCGACGGTGCGACGCAGCCGGCGTCGGTGCAGGTGCGCACCGTCCTGCAACACGCGTGGGCGGAGTTCGAACATGACATCCGGTACAAGGGCACGGTCCCCGAGCGAGACGCACCCGAGCTTGACCGCCGGTTCACGCTGGCGGCGGGCCTGCTCGAGTTGGCCGACCGGGAATTCACCGAGATCCGCGATCGATTGCGGGCGTCGATGGCCGACGACCACACCCCTGCCGTCACAGGCGCAGGCATTGCGACGCCGGTGCTGGCCACCTATCTGGGGCACCGCTTTCCCGAAGCAGGGTGGTCCCGCACCGAGCACTACGCGTGGATCTCCGATTTGCTGGGCGAGCTGGGCATCCTCACCCTGGACGCCCTCGAGGAGCTACTGACCAACCTCGACACCGACGCCGTCAACGAGAAAATGGACTACCGCTTCCCGGCAGGTGCGGTGCGCCGCTTGGACGATGCCCTGCTGGCTGCGTTCGCCGATCGATACGTCGGGCTGGCGGGCAACGCGCATCGGGTGGCGTTGCTGCAGACCCGGCTGCGGCGGTTGCAGCCAGGCACCGGCTAGGCGCGTAGGCCCGACCACGCTTCCGATGTACCGGTCAGCCGGCTCACCTGTTCCAGGAATCGGCGCACCTTCACCGGGTTCTCGTGGCGCTGCCAGCCGAACGTCGTCGGTCGCTGTCTTCGGTCATGCCAGAAATGCCCGGGCGTGGAATCCGGTCGGGTGGCCACCAGCCACACCGCGGTGTCGGCACCGTCGGCCACATCGCGCAGCAGCGGCTTGGTGACCGTGCGGAAGCGCGGCAAGTACTCAGCCACCCCGGGGGTGTCGACCCAGCCAGGGTGCATGCTCTCCACCCGGATCTCGGTTCCGGCCAGCCGGCGCGCCCACGAATCCGCCAGCACCACTTGCATCTTCTTGGTCCGCGCGTAGGTCCGCACCCCGTTGTAGCCGCGCCGAGACTCCAGATCGTCGACCACCAGCGGCGCGCCATACATGCCGCCGGAGGACACGAACACCACCGAGGCACCGCCCGCCGCCCGCAGCAGCGGCAGCAGGCGTTCGGTGATCAGGTGCGGACCGAGGACGTGGGTGGCCAACTGCACCTCGTGGCCCTCACGCGTCACCATGCGGTCCTTGGGCATCAGCCCGGCGTTGTGCACCAACCCGTTCAGTGCGGGCACGCGGTTGGCGAAGTCGGCCGTCCACTCGCGCACCACATCGAGATCGGAGACGTCGCACACTTCCGTCACAACGTGGGCGTCGGCGACCGAGTCCCGGATCATGGCCGACGCACGATCCACCTTGCCGGTATTGCGACCCAGCAGGTGCACGGTAGCGCCCAACCCGGCAAAGGACTGCGCCATCGCCAGGCCGATACCCGCAGTCGCCCCGGTGATCAGCACCCGCTTGCCCACTAGCGCCCGCGGCCCCGCGTCGGCCGCCCACCAACGCCGCCGCAATCCCGACCCGATCTTGGTGTAGCCGACGATCAACGTCCGGTCCAGCACGCCATCGAGCAGTTCCACGGCCGGCCGGGCGAGCCCGGAGAAGTCCATGTCTACGAACGTAATCGCTTACACCCGGATGGTGCGCTCGTCGATCGGCGCCAACACGTCGATCACGTCCATCAGCGTGGTCCTGGCCAGCTCGCGCGGGCCGTCCCCATCGCTGACGAGCGCCGAGACCACCGCGCCGTCGACGGCATTGACCAGCGCGGTCACCATATCGACCCGCATGTTGCGTCCCGAGCGCGCAATCGCCTCCACCACGGCGTCGACCCGCTGCTGCAGCAGCCGGCGTTGGATTTCCCGCAGTTCGGGCTGGCGGGCGCAGGCGATGTAGCGCTCGTAACGCGAGATCAGTTCTTCGCTGCTGGCCTCGCCGTCCGCATCCCCGACCAACAGGTCGACCAGCACGTCGGCGGTCGCCTCGGCACCGCGGCGGCGGCGCGGTAACGCGTCGACCCGGGCCCGCAGCTGCGCGGTCTCGACGGCGCAGATGTACTCGACAGCCTTGTGCACCAGATCGTCGAGCGACGAAAAGTAATAGGTGGTCGAGGCCAGCGGCAGACCCGCGCGACGAGCCACCGCACGATGGCGCACGGCCTCGAATCCGGCTTCGCGCAGCAGCTCGGCGGCCGCGCTGATCAGCGCGTACCGTCGTCGTTCCCCCTTGGGGGTCATCGCTGCCGTCACGTTCAGCAATGCTGCCAGCAGCGTCGACGGCACATCGCTCTTTCAGAAGAATCATTAACCTGGCTTTGACCTGCCACTAGGCTGAACCGCCCGCGATGGCATGATGTGCCGAATGGCGAACCTGAGCCGTCGCGCTGTTCTGCGACTTGGCGCCGGAGCCGTCGCAGGCGCCGCGGGTGCCTTCGCTGCCGGCCGCATGCTGGAATCCACCGCACACCTGGTCGGCCCGGATATCGCGATGACCGGTGTCGGCGCGCCATTGCTGCCGCCGGCCCCCCTGGACCCGGCACCGGCCGGCGCCCCCGCCCCGACGATGGTCACCGGCTCGTTCGTGTCGGCTGCGCGTGGCGGCGTCAACACCAATTGGGCCATCGCCCGCCCGCCCGGACAGACTGCGCCGCTGCGGCCGGTGATCGCCTTGCACGGCAAGGGCCAGGATGCGGCGGGCGTGATGGCCGGCGGCGTCGAGCAGGGCCTGGCCCAGGCTGTGGCGGCCGGGCTGCCGCCGTTCGCCGTGGTGGCCGTCGACGGTGGCGGCAGCTACTGGCACAAACGCGCGTCCGGCGAAGACTCCGGGGCCATGGTCCTCGACGAGCTGATCCCGATGCTCGGCGGTCAGGGGCTGGACACCTCGCGGGTCGCCTTCCTCGGGTGGTCGATGGGCGGTTACGGCGCGCTGCTGCTCGGCGCCCGCCTCGGTCCGGCCCGCACCGCGGCGATCACCGCGGTCAGCCCGGCGCTGTGGCTGTCGTCCGGCGCCGCCGCACCCGGCGCATTCGACGGCCCCGACGACTTCGCCGCCAACAGCGTCTTCGGCCTGCCTGCGTTGGCATCGATCCCCATCCGGATCGACTGCGGCAACAGCGACCCGTTCTATTCGGCGACCAAACAGTTCATCGCCCAGCTGCCCCATCCCCCGGCCGGCGGCTTCTCGCCGGGCGGGCACGACGGCGGCTACTGGAGCTCACAACTGCCCGGCGAGCTGACCTGGATGGCCCCCCTCCTGACGGCTTAGACGACGTTGACGGCGTCGAGAAATGCTGTCGCGTAATCGATGTCGCCCCTGATCCGCACATCGCGGTCACGCCAGCCGACCCGCTGGGTGCCCCACTCCGGAAACTCCAGCGCCACCCCGGTGATCTCTGTGGCCGATCCGTCGGCCGAGCCCGGCATGACCGAGCCGTCAGGCGCGACGCGCCAGGTGCCGCCGCCGGGCCCGGTCAACGTGATCGCCAGCGGTCGGTCCAGCCACGCCGGAGCCGCCGCACGCACCTGGTTCGACAGCACCGCCATCATCCATTCCAGGACGACGGACATCCGGTTGGCATCGGTGTCCGGCGCGGGTCGCCCCAACGCCGGCGCCATGTCGTGATGCAGGTGCGTGTGGTGGTCGAAGACCATCGCACTGGGCAGCAGGCGAACCGGGAAGCTGCCGAGTTCGGCCAGCGGCATCCGGACCCGGGCCAGCGGGCTGCCGGCCAGCAGCGGGAACACGACGGCGACGACGCCGCTCCACCGGCGGTATTCGGCGAGGACGTCCGGCCCCGACCGGTCCCGCCGGGTGTCGACCATCAGATCGTTGGCGCTCTCGATGTCGTTGCCCCGCATGAACTTCGCGGCACCGGGGCTGAAGGGTGCGCGGCAGCCGGTGCCCATGTGGGCGAGGACGTCCTGAATGCGCCAGCCCTGGGCGCGGCTGTCCATCCGCCATTCGGCGGGATCGAGCTCGGCGCAGAAGGCCAGCATGTCGGCGCGCTCGGCCTTGAACGCCACACGACGGTCCGGTGTCACGTCGGCCATGATTGTCTCCCGTTCTGGAATTGTCTACAGTCGCTGTTACTGTCAGCCATTCGATAAGCCTTTCGGAAGCGTCACCGAGGAGATCATGACCGTCGACAGCCTGCCGCTATCTCCGCGGCCATACCACCCGTTGGACATCTCGGCACCGGACTTCTGGACCGCCGACTTCGCCACCCGCGACCACACGTTCGCCCGACTGCGCGCCGCCGACGGGCTGTCCTGGCATGCCCCGGTGTCCTCGGTCTTCCCGCATTCCGAAACCGGGTACTGGGCGATCACCCGCCACGCCGACATCAAGTACGTCAGCCAGCACACCGACATCTTCAGCTCGGCACTGGGAATGAGCGTCGACCCCCTCCCGGCCGAGGTGCAGCAGGCCACCAGCTTCTTCCTGGCCATGGATCCGCCCGAGCACACCCTGTATCGGCGGCTGATCAGCGCGGCCTTCACCCCCAAGCAGGTCCGCCGGATCGAGGCCCAGATTCAGGCCAATGCCGCCGACATCGTCGACCGGCTGATCGAGAAGCTTCGCGACGGTGCGGAAATCGACTTCGTCAGCGAATGCTCGGCCAAGCTTCCGATGCGGACCGTCTCGGACATGATCGGCATCGCCCCCGCCGATCAGGAGGCGGTGGCGTACGCGGCCGAGAGTCTGTTCAGCGCCACCGACGACGACTACGCCAGTTTCGAGGAACGCGCGACGCATGCCCTGACCCAGATCGGCATTCTGACCAATTCGGGTATCGAGCTGGCGCAGCTGCGCCGCCGCGAACCGCACGACGACCTGATGACCAACATCGTCAATGCCGAGGTCGACGGCCACCGGCTCACCGACATCCAGATCGGGTCGTTCATGGTGCTACTGGGCGCGGCGGGCAACGACACCACCAAGCAGACCACCTCGCACGCGTTCAAGGCGCTCGCCGACAATCCCGCCCAGAAGGCTTGGCTGCTCGAGGATTTCGACGCTAGGATCGGCCCAGCCGCCGAGGAGTTCATCCGCTGGGCCACCCCCGTGCTCAACTTCGCCCGGCATGCCACGGTCGATACCGAGCTGGCCGGCACCACGATCAAGGCCGGCGAGAAGGTCGCGCTGTTCTACTGTTCGGCCAACCGCGACGAGGCGGTGTTCGACCGACCGGGCGAGTTCGACATCACCCGATCACCCAACCCGCACTTCGGGTTCGGCGGCGGCGGGCCGCACTTCTGCCTCGGCGCCAACCTCGCCAGGACCGAGCTGCGGCACCTGTTCCACCAGCTGCTCACCCGGCTACCGGAGGTCGAGGTCGGCGAGCCGGAATACCTGCACAGCAACGTTATTCACGGTGTGAAGCGGTTGCCCGTCAGGCTAGCGTGATCCGCCCCTCGGCTGCCGCCAGGGCGATATCGGTGCGGAAGTGGCTGCCGGGCAAGCGAATCGAGGACACCGTTCGGTAGGTGGCTTCGCGCGCGGCCACCAGGTCGGCACCGGTGCCGACGACCGAGAGCACCCGTCCGCCAGACGAGATGACCGCACCGTCGTCACGGCGCGCGGTGCCGGCGTGCAGCACACCGGCGCCTTCCGATCCGGTGATCACGTCACCGACCCGGGGGCGGCCCGGATAGTTCTCGGCGGCCACCACGACGGTCACGGCGTACCCGTCGTGCCAGCCCAGCGGGCCGAAGTCGGCCAGTGTTCCGGTAGCCGTGGCATGCAGCAGCTGACCCAGCGGGGATTCCAGCAGCGCCAGCACGGCCTGTGTCTCGGGATCGCCGAACCGGCAGTTGAATTCGACCACCGCGGGGCCGGAAGACGTCATCGCCAGCCCCGCATACAGCAGCCCGGAGAACGGGCAACCACGCCGAACAAGTTCGGCGGCAACGGGTTCGACGACACCGCTGACGATGGCGGCCGTCGCTTCGGCAGGCAACCACGGCAGCGGTGAATACGCGCCCATACCACCGGTGTTGGGCCCGGCGTCGTTGTCGCCGACCCGCTTGAAGTCCTGGGCGGGCAACATTGGGACGACGGTCGCACCGTCGACCAGACAGAACAGCGACACCTCGGGTCCGTCGAGGAAGGACTCCAGCAGTACCGGATGCCCGGAGTCCAGCAGCGAGGCCGCATGCGCGCGGGCCACGTCGCGGTCGGCGGTCACCACCACGCCCTTGCCCGCGGCCAGCCCATCGTCCTTGACCACCCAGGCCGGTTGTCCCGCGGCAGGCCCGAAGCGGTCCATCGCGGCGTCCAGGCGCGCGGGGTTGTCGACCGTCTCGCTGCCGGCGGTGCGCACACCGGCGGCGGCCATCACGTCTTTGGCGAACGCTTTGGAGCCTTCGATTCGGGCGGCATCCTTCGACGGGCCGAAGCACGCGATGCCTGCGGCGCGCACCGCGTCGGCCACCCCGAGAACGAGCGGCACTTCGGGGCCGATGATCACCAGGTCAACCGCGAGCTTGCGAGCCAGTGCGGTGACTGCCTCGGCGGAGGTGACGTCGACGTCGTGCTGCTCAGCGACCGTCGAGGTGCCGGCGTTACCGGGCGCGACAGCCAGGAAGTCGACGCAGGGATCTTTGCGCAGGCCCAGCAGCAGGGCATGTTCGCGGGCACCGGATCCGATCACGAGGACGCGCACAGGTTCACACCCTATCGCCCGCCCCCGCTACCAGGTGTCGACGAACCGCCTTAGCGGCGGGAGTTCGCCGCGCGCAGTCGCGGCGGTCAGCGTGGCGGCGATCAAGCCACGGGTCTGCGCCGGGTCGATGACGTCGTCGACCTCGAAGACCTGGGCGGCGTTGAGAGCTTTGGCGTTCTCCTCCATCGCCGCGGTGGCCTCCCGTACCCGCTGTTCACGCTCGGCCTCGTCGTCGATGGCTTCCAGCTCCTTGCGCATGCCGAGTCGCACCGCACCCTCGAGTCCCATCGGGCCGAGGTGAGCCCCGGACCAGGCCACGGTGAGCAGTGGCTCGTGCAGGCTGCCCCCGGTCATCGCCTGCGCACCGAGGCCGTAGCCGCGGCGCAGGATCACCGCCACGAGCGGCACCCGAATCGCGGCGCCGGCGACCAGCATCCGCGAGGCGCGCCGGACCAGCGCCTCGGCTTCGGCAGCCGGGCCGACCATGTAGCCGGGGCAGTCGATGAGCGAGACGACGGGCAGACCGAAGGTGTCGCACAGTTGCAGGAAGCGCGCCGCTTTGTCGGCGGCCGCGGCGGTGATCGCGCCGGCCATGACCATCGTGTTGTTGGCGATGACGCCGACCGGGCGGCCTTCGATCCGGGCCAGCGCGGTGACCATCTCGGGCGCGAATTTCTCCCGCAGGAAGGTGACGGAGTCCTCGTCGGCGAGGGTCTCGATGATCGGCGCGATCGGATAGGCGCGCCGGGCCCGCTCGGGAATGACTGTGCGCAAGGAGGTTTGGTCAGCAGCCGGGCCGGGCGGTGTGCTGCCCTGGAAGTACCCGATGAGACGCTTGGTGACCGCGACGGCCTCGGCTTCGTCGGCGACGACGACGTCGACGACACCGTTGGGTGATTGCACCGAGATGGGGCCGACGTCGTCGGGCGCGACATCGCCGAGTCCGCCCCCGGCGATCATCGCAGGCCCACCCATGCCGATCGAGGTGTCGGCGGTGGCCACGATCAGATCCGAGCAGCCGGCGATCACCGCGTTGCCGGCGAAGCAACGCCCCTTCACGACCGCGATACGCGGCACCACGCCGGATAACGCCGCCCACAGCTTGAAGGCGCGCGTCTCCAACGACGACACCGCGGGGTAGTCGGTGTCGCCGGGCCGGCCACCCCCGCCCTCGGCGAAGAAGACAGTGGGCAGCCGCATCCGTTCGATGAGTTCGAAGAGCCGGTCCTTTTTGCGGTGCCCGAACACGCCCTGGGTGCCGGCCAGCACCGTGTAGTCGTAGGACAGCACCGCGCACGGGTGACCGTTGATCTGGGCCGTGCCGGCGATCAGGCCGTCGGCCGGCGTCCGCGCGATCAGGTCGTCGACGTCGCGGCGGCGGCGCTGGGCGGCGATCGCGAACCGCCCGTACTCGACGAAGGAATCCGCATCCACCAGGTCGGCGATGTTCTCCCGGGCCGTTCGCCCGCCGGCGGCATGCCGGCGGGCGACCGCGTCGGGGCGGGCCGCGTCCTCGGTCAGTGCGCGCCGGCGCAGCAGTTCGGCGAGGTCGGGGCGTTCCGTCATGAACTGAAGCTAGCGGGCATACACTCAGCATTAAGGTGTATGGTCAATGCCAAGGTGCGCTACATCACATGAACAGCGAGGTAGATCATGACCACCGCCAGCGTGTGCCCGTTCGGAGCCGACCCCAATTCCCGGGTCGCTTCGCTCCTGCCCTCCGGCTTCGACTTCACCGACCCTGACCTGCTGCTGCACGGAATGCCCGTCGCCCAATTCGCGCGGCTCCGCGAGACCGCGCCGGTGTGGTGGAACGAGCAGGCCCCGGGCAGCTCGGTCTTCGACGACGGTGGCTACTGGGTGATCACCAAGCACCGCGATATCCGCGACATCTCCCGCGACGGCCACCTCTGGTCGACCAACAAGCAGGGCGTGGTGATGCGCTTCGCCGACGACATGACCAAGGATCAGATCGAGATCACCAAGGCGCTGCTGATCAACCACGACGCACCGGAGCACACCCGCCTGCGCAAGCTGGTCTCGCGGCTGTTCACCCCGCGCGCGGTGGCCAAGCTGGAGGAGAAGCTGGCCGATGCCGCCCGCGACATCGTGGCCGCGGCAGCCAAGAAGGACACCGGGGAATTCGTCGACGACATCGCGATGCAGCTGCCGCTGCTGGCGATCGCCGACTTGCTCGGTGTGCCGGAAGCCGACCGCCAGAAGCTCTTTCACTGGACCAACAGCATCATGAACACCGACGACCCGGACTTCGACGAAGATCCGATCGTCGCCAACGCCGAGCTGATGGGTTACGCGTACTCGATGGCCGAGCAGCGCAGGCAATGCCCGGCCGACGACATCGTCACCCGTCTGGTCCAGGCCGATATCGATGGTGAGTCGCTGTCCGAGGTCGAGTTCGCGTTCTTCGTCATCTTGCTCGCGGTGGCCGGCAATGAGACCACGCGCAACGCCATGACCCACGGGATGAACGCCTTCTTCGAAAACCCCGACCAGTGGGAGCTTTTCAAGCGCGAGCGGCCCGTGACCACCGCCGACGAGATCGTCCGCTGGGCCACCCCGGTGCACTGCTTCCAGCGCACCGCGCTGCAGGACGTCGAACTCGGTGGCGTCACGATCCGGGAGGGTCAGCGAGCGGGCCTGTTCTACAGCTCGGCCAATTACGACGAGGAAGTCTTCGAGGACCCGTTCACGTTCAACATCCTGCGTGACCCGAACCCACACCTCGGGTTCGGCGGCAACGGAGCGCACTTCTGCATCGGGGCCAACCTCGCGCGCATGGAGATCAAGCTGATCTTCGACGAGATCGCCAACCAGATCCCGGACATCAGCAAGGTCGGTGAGCCGCAGCGGCTGCGGTCGGGCTGGATCAATGGGGTCAAAGAACTGCCTGTCGCGTATCACTGACGCGGGGGCCCCGATAGCATCCCGGGTCATGGGCTACCCGGGCTATCCGCGAGTCGGCGGCTGATCGTGCGGACGCATGGCTGGTCGGGATCAGCACCCGCCACCGACGAAGAAGCGGTCGCCCGGATTCTGGCTGCCGCGAACAGCGCCATCGACGCCCGAGGCGCCGACTTGAGCATCGCCGACGTGGCCCGCACCCTCGGGGTGACGCGCCAGACGGTGTACCGCTACTTCCCCAGCACCGACGCGCTGCTGCAGGCCGCGGCCATGGCGTCCGCGGCCGGATTCCTCGACCGGATGGCCGCGCATCTGTCCGGCATCACCGACCCGGCCGAGGCGGTCACCGAGGGTATTGCGGCAGCGGTGGAAGCGCTGCCGCACGACAAACATATGGGCCTGCTGCTCGGGCCGGAACGCGTCGGCGCGTTCAGCGCCGAGGTCACCTCGGATGTCGCGCTGGCGTTCGCCGGCTCGCTGCTGCGCCGCTTCGACGTCGATTGGGCCGCACACGGATTCAGTGATAGCGATCTCGACGAGCTGGGTGAGCATCTGCTGCGGATCGTCCAGTCGTTCATGGTGGACCCTGGCCGCCCTCCGCGGCAGGGAGACGAGTTGCGCCGGTATCTGCGCCGCTGGGTGGGTGCGGCCCTGCTCAGCCTGGACCGCCCGTCAACGAGCACGCGCGGTTAGGGAGCGGGCGCGCTGTCCTGTACCTGAGCATTCAACGGCATGGAAGTCGCGGCGTGGCCGATGTTCTCGGCCAGCACCGGGCCGGGCCACATCATGGCGGCAAAGATCGCGCAGACGGACACCACCGGCGGGCAGAGCACTATCACCGTCGTGTCGACGGCCTTCACCCATTGCGATACCTGACGAACGACCTTGGCCTGCTTGGGCGCTGGTTCCGCCCACAGGCTGAGCATGGTCGGGGCAGTCCACGAGTCGGCAGTCCACGATTCATACGCGGTCATAGAAGTCATTGCCACTCCTGCCCTTGGATCGAGGCCCGAGGCGCTCGATTTCACTTTGGTAACACTGGTGCACAAATGTCACATTTGTGACACGGCCAGATAACCGTTTGCGATCTGCGCGTTTCCTTACCGTTGTCTTACTGACCTCTTTGTTATATGCCAAGGATTACGCTGGGCCGCGTGAGCCCGGAATCGGCAGGTCCGTTCCTGCACCATCCGGGACCGCCTCTGTCGCAGCACATCAGCTACATCGGCTACTGGCAGCACATCGCCGGGGAACCACACCGCAGCACGGCACTGCCCCGTGGCGCGGTGACGATCGTCATCGAACTCAGCGGCCGGGAACAGATGGAGTTCGCCGCCGTCGGCGAGCCGGCGCTGCAGGTTCCGGCGGCGATCGTCACGGGCGCGGGCACCACGTCCTATGTCACGCGGATCGACCCGGGCCAGACCGTGATGACGGTGCACTTCCGCCCGGCTGGCGCCCGAGCGTTCCTCAGGCTGCCGCTGAGCGAGCTGCAAGATTGCTGCATCGGCATCGACGACATCTTCGGTGCGTCGTCGCGCACCTTGCGGGAGCGACTCACCGAGACCACATCGGCCAGCGGCCGGGTGGCACTGGTCGAGCAATTCCTGTTGAGTCACATGCAGTTTCACGACGAACGGCTATACCGACTGCTGGCCCGCCTGGACGCCGAACCGTCCATCACGGTGGCCGAAGTCTGCGCGCTGACCGCCCTGTCACCCAAACGGCTGACGGCATTGTTCGGCGCCGACGTCGGGCTCACCCCGAAGACGTACCTGCGCGTGCGGCGACTACAGGCCGCCCTGCGCCGGCTGGCGGCGGGCACGCAACACGGCGCGGACATCGCGGCCGATCTCGGTTACTTCGACCAGGCTCATTTCGTGCGCGACTTCCGCAGCTTGACCGCCATCACCCCCAGCCAGTACCCGCGCCGCCGGGCGAGCCTGCCCAGCCACCTGATGGCCGAAATGTACAAGCCGACCGCCACGGCAGGCTGACACCATCGGGACATGGAATCCAGACGAGACGCGGTGGCCGACACCGGACTGCTGGTGGCCGCGATCCGGGCCCGTGAATCGACCCGCGAGGATCGGCTCTTCACCGATCCCCTCGCCGACAAACTCGCCGGCGAAGCCGGCCACCGGATCCTCGATACGGCACTGGCCACCTCGGGTGAGCGCACCACCATGCAGATCGTGGTGCGCACCCGATTCTGGGACGACGCTCTGCTGCACGCGGTCTCGTCCTGCCGGCAGGTCGTGCTGGTCGCCGCGGGCATGGATGCCCGGGCCTACCGGCTGAACTGGCCGGCGGGCACCGAGGTATTCGAACTCGACCAGCCGGCCGTCATCGCGGCGAAAAACGCGCTACTGGCCGACGACATCCCCTCGTGCAGGCGGGTGACGATCGGGGTCGACCTCGCCGACGACTGGCCGGCAGCGCTGCGGGCGGCCGGCTTCGACGCCACGGCGCCATCGGTGTGGCTGACCGAAGGGCTGCTGCAGTACCTGGACGAAGCAGCGGTGCGTCGACTCGTCGAGCGCATCGACGCGTTATCGGCGGCGGGGTCGGTGCTCTGCTACGACATCGTCGGCAAGTCGTTGTTGGAAGCCCCGTTCATGGCCGAGCTGCTGAAGTCGATGGCCGACAACGGAGCGCCCTGGCTGTTCGGCACCGACGACCCCGCGGAATTGGTGCGGGTTCACGGGTGGTCGGCCGACGTCACCGACATCGCCGAACCCGGCAACCGGTGGAACCGCTGGTACGCCCCGGTCACGGCGGCCGGCGTAGCGGACGCACCGCGCGGCTACTTCGTCGTCGCGACGAAGTCCTAGTCGTCGAGCTTCTTGCCGCTGTGCATCTTGAGGGCGTCGTTGACGTTCGCCTTCTTGTCCTCGGCTTGGCCGGCTTCGGCGGCCTTCTTCCGCTTGGCCGTGACCTTGGTGACCGCCCCGTCCAGCTTCGAGCCAAGCGGGAAACCGAGGTAGTGCGTCAGGAAGATCGCCATCTCCTTGAGCTCCTCGGGTGTGAGCTCCTCGTTGTGCAGGGCGGCGTTGGCCTGGATCTCGGCCAGATCCGAGATACCGAGGGCCGTGACGACGGTCAGCGTCATGATGCGCTTGTCCCGCATCGTCAATCCGGGTCGCGTCCAGATGGTGCCGAACAGGTGGTCGGCAGTGAGTGCGAAGTAGTCGCCCGGCGAGTCGGGCATCTCCCAGCCGTAGACCTCGTTCATTTTCTCCAGGCCCTTGCGGCGCAACTCGTCCATCGTCACTCCTTCGTGTGTGGGACACCGAGCCCGGCGGCCAGGTCCCGTAATGCGATCTCGGCCAGAGGCAGTTCCACACCCGTGGCCTCGCCGAGACCGAGTGCCAACTTCAAATCCTTCTCGGCCAGTCCGCGGGTGTGCATGAACATGTCGTACACGAAGTGGTCGGACTGAAGCGGTTTGGTGTCATCGCGAACCATGATCGCACCGGGGCCGCCACTTTGAGCGTCGCTGTGCCGCACCACCCGCCCCAGCTTCTGCAGATCGATGCCGGCTGCCTCGGCGAGCCTGGACGCCTCGCACGCGGCCGTAAAGCCGATGAAGGTCAACATGTTTCGGGCGATCTTCATCCGGGTTCCCGCTCCCGGTTCACCCGCGCGGACCACCATCGAGGCCCACTGTTTGAACACCGGCTTGACGAGTTCGTATGCGTCGTCATCCGCGCCGACCATGACCGCCAGCTCGCCCTTGTCGGCAGCACCGGCGCCGCCGCTGACCGGAGCGTCGACAATGCGAATACCCTTGGGCCGCAGCCGGTCAGCCAGCTCAGCGGCCGTGTTGGGCTCGATCGTGGAATGGATCGCGATGACCGTTCCCGGCTTGGCGTGTTCGGCGAGCTGGGCCACCACATCGCGTACCTGCTCGTCGTTGAGCACGGTCACTTCGATCACATCTGCTTTCGCAACGTCGGCGACACTGTCCGCCAGCGTGGCCCCGAGTTCGGCCAGCGGCGTCATGGCCTCGGTGCGCACATCGAAGACGATGAGCCCGCCGGGCCACTCGACCAGCCGCTTGGCCATCGGCGCACCCTGGTTGCCCAGTCCGATGTATCCGACCTTCACGTCACTCACGAGCGGAAGATCTGTCCGCCGTCGACATTGAAGATCTGGCCGGTGATCCACTTGGCCTGATCCGACAGCAGGAACAGACACATGCCAACCAGATCGTCGACTTCACCCATGCGCGACAACGGGATTCCCTTGACGATGTCGGCGACCATCTCCTGCGGGGTGGTGGTGCGGTTGGCCTCGGTGTTGATCGGGCCCGGCGCAATCGCGTTGATGCGGATGTTCTGGCCACCGAGTTCGGTCGCCAGCTGCTGGGTGAGGCTGTTCACCCCAGCCTTGGCCAGGCCGTAGAAGTTCGAGTACAGCCATGCCGCCGTGGACGATTGGTTGATGATCGCGCCGCCGCCGCGCTTGGCCATCTTCCGGTAGACCGCGCGGGTACACACCAGCGCGCCGTCGAGGTTCACGCTCATGAACTTCTTGTAGTAGTCCCAGTCCACCGTGATCAGGAAGTCCAGCTTCATCCCACCGAAGATCGCGGCGTTGTTCACCAGATAGTCGATACCGCCGAACTCGGCCAGCGTCTGATCCGCCATCGCCTTGGCCGACACCGGGTCGCTGACGTCGACGGGGAGCGCGAGCGCGGTGCCGCCTTCGCCTTTGATACCGTCGGCGACCTTCTGCGCGCCTTCGATATTGATGTCGGCGACCACCACGGCCGCACCCTCACGGGCGATGGACTCGGCATAGGCCTGACCGATACCGCCGCCTGCGCCGGTGACGATGGCCACCTTGTCGTCGAACTGTCCCATGCTTGTTCCTCTCTAAGTTTCAGGTGTCATTGGGGCCACTGGGGGTGTATTACACCGCGGTGGCAATGACTTTCAGCTCGAGGTACTCCTCGAAGCCGGCCAGGCCCATTTCCCGGCCGACCCCGGACTGCTTGTAGCCACCGAACGGCACATCCGCGGAATACCACACTCCGCCGTTGACGTTGACGGTGCCGACCCGCAGCCGGTCGGCCGCAGCCTGTGCGCGTGCGGGATCGCCGCTGAACACACTGCCCGACAAGCCGAACGGCGAATCGTTGGCGATGCGGATCGCGTCGTCGTCGCCGTCATGAGCAATCACCGTCAGCACCGGGCCGAAGATCTCCTCACGCGCCACCCGGGCACTGTTGTCCAGTCCGGCGATCACCGTCGGCTCGATGAAGTACCCGGTGTCGCGATCGGCCGGCCGGCCACCGCCGCAGGCGAACCGGCCGCCTTCTTCGATAGCAAGGTCGAGGTAGGACTGCACCCGGTCGCGTTGACGCTCGGAAATGACCGGCCCACAAATGGTTCCGGGGTTCGTCGGGTCGCCCGGTTTGAGACCGGCCATGGTTGCCGCGGCAGCCTCGACCGCTTCGTCGTAACGCGCCCGCGGCACCACCAGGCGGGTGGTGATCGCGCAGCCCTGACCGGCGTGCATCGCGGCGGTGAACGCCGACATCGAGCAGGCTCCGGCCAGATCGGCATCGTCGAGCACCAGGAACGCCGACTTGCCGCCGAGCTCCAGGAAGACCTTCTTGATGGTGGCCGCACCGGCGGCCATCACCGCGCGGCCGGTATTGGTCGAACCGGTGAACGACACCATGTCGACGCGCGGGTCGCTGGACAACAGCGCCCCGACCGAATGGTCGCCTGAGGTGACGATGTTGACCACACCCGGTGGGATATCGGTGTGTTCGGCGATCAGCTCCCCGAGAACCGCCGCACACCAAGGGGTGTCGGGTGCCGGCTTGAGAACGATCGTGTTGCCCGCGGCCAGCGCCGGACCGAGCTTGGCGAGGTTGATCTGGTGCGGGAAGTTCCACGGGGTGATCGCGCCGACGACGCCGACCGCCTCCCGGGCGATGGTGCGCTGGGTCTTGATGCCCATCGGCGAGGCAACGCCGAGATCCTGCCGCCAGGAATAGTTCTCGGCGGTGTCGGCGCTGAAGGACAGGTCCTCGACCGGTCCCTCCAGCTGAGCGGCCGAGGTCAGCATGCGCGGGGCACCGACCTCGGCGATGGTCATGTCGCGCAGCACCTCGACATTGGCCTTCATCGCGTCGCGCAACTGGCGGATACTGCGCACCCGCAGTTCGGTATTGGTGGACCAGTCGGTGGTGTCGAAGGCACGGCGGGCGGCGTCGATGGCCCGGCTCATGTCCTCGGCGTCACCGTCGGCGGCGGTGCCCAAGATCTCCTCGGTGGCCGGGTTGATCGTCGGATATCTGCCGTTGCCACCCGGCACCAGCTTCCCGTCGATGAAGAGGTCGCTGTTCCTGTCGGCCGCAATCGCCATCCCGACTCCCGTCTGCTTCGTTGGACACGTGTCCGAGATTCCGTCTTTCGCACCATAGCCGCAGACGTGTCCGCGGTGCAAGGCTCTTCGGCAAAGCCGACGCAGATAGGCCATTGAGCTGGTACTTTATTCCGATCGCTTGCCCTCATGGGCACTAGTCCGATAACTTGGACATGTGTCCAGCGATGCCGTGCTAGCCGTCACCCCCGAAGGTGACGAAGCACCGCGTAATCGCCGCCAGGAAGAAACCTTCCGCAAGGTGCTGCGGGCCGGCATGGAGATGCTGCGCGAGACGTCCTACGCCGATCTGACCGTGCGCGCCGTCGCGGCCCGCGCGAAGGTGGCACCGGCGACCGCCTACACCTACTTCTCCTCGAAGAACCATCTGATCGCCGAGGTCTACCTCGACCTGATGCGCCAGGTCCCCTACTTCACTGACGTCAACGACAGCCGCCTGCACCGCGTCGAGCAGTCGCTGCGCAGCCTGGCCCTGGTGATCGCCGACGAGCCGGAGTTCGCGGCGGCCTGCACCACCGCGGTGTTGAGCAACGACGCCGGGGTGCACCCGGCGCGTGACCGCATCGGGGCCGAGATTCACAAGCGGATCAAGTCGGCACTGGGGCCGGACGCCGATCCGCAGATCGTGTCCGCCTTGGAGATGACCTACTACGGCGCGCTCGTGCACGCCGGCACCGGGGCCATGAGCTACCGCCAGGTCGCCGACCGGATCGGGTATGTCGCGGAACTCATTTTGAGAGAACACGTGGGAGAGAACCAATGAATGTGCAGAGTCCAGACGTGGTGCTGGATCCCTACAACTACGACTTCCACGAGGATCCGTACCCGTACTACAAGCGGCTGCGTGACGAAGCCCCGCTGTATTACAACGAGGAACTGAAGTTCTGGGCGCTCTCCCGTCACCAGGATGTGCTGCAGGGGTTCCGTAACAGCACGACCCTGTCGAACAAATTCGGTGTCTCGCTGGATCCGGCATCCCGCGGCCCACACGCCTCCAAGACGATGTCCTTCCTGGCGATGGACGATCCGTCCCACCTCCGTCTGCGCACCCTGGTCTCAAAAGGCTTCACCCCGAGACGGATTCGCGAACTGGAACCCCGCGTCACCGAGATCGCCGTCAAGCACCTCGACAGCCTGCTCGAGAAGGCCGCCGACGGTGAAACCGTGGACTACGTCGACGAGTTCGCGGGCAAGCTGCCGATGGATGTCATCTCCGAACTCATGGGAGTGCCCGAGGCCGACCGCGTTCAGGTCCGGGCCTGGGCCGACGGTGTGATGCACCGAGACGAGGGTGTCACCGATGTGCCGCCGGAGGCCGTCGAGGCATCGCTCAACCTGATCGTCTACTACCAGGCGATGGTGGAAGAGCGGCGCAAGGAACCCACGGACGATCTCACCTCGGCGCTGCTGGAAGCCGAGATCGACGGCGACCGGCTCACCGACGAGGAGATCCTCGGCTTCATGTTCCTGATGGTCATCGCCGGTAACGAGACCACCACCAAACTGCTTGCCAATGCCGCGTTTTGGGGGCACAAGAACCCTGACCAGCTGGCCGACGTCTACACCGACCTGTCCCGGGTGCCGCTGTGGGTCGAGGAAACGTTGCGTTACGACACATCCAGCCAGATCCTGGCCCGCACCGTCGCCGGCGAGTTGACGCTCTACGACACCACCATTCCCGACGGTGACGTGGTGCTACTCCTACCGGGGTCGGCGCACCGCGATGAGCGCGCATTCGAGAACCCCGACGACTACCTCATCGGCCGCGACATCGGCGCCAAGCTGCAGAGCTTCGGCAGCGGTGCGCACTTCTGCCTCGGCGCCCACCTGGCCCGCATGGAGGCGCGAGTGGCCTTGGAGGAGTTGTTCAAACGCATCCGCGGCTATGAAGTCGACGAGGCCAACTCGGTACGCGTCCACTCCAGCAACGTTCGCGGTTTCGCCCACCTACCCATCACAGTAAAGGCCCGTTGATGCCACGTTTTGCTCCCCTTCCCGACCGCAGGCCCGCCATCGTCGCCGGCGCCTCGTCCGGTATCGGAGAGGCCACCGCGTTCGAACTCGCCGCACACGGGTTCCCGGTCGCCCTGGGCGCGCGCCGCCTCGACAAGCTCGCCGACATCGTCGGCAAGATCAACGCCGACGGCGGCGAAGCGGTCGGCTTCCATCTCGACATCACCGACCCGAACTCGGTGAAATCCTTTGTCGCACAGTCGACTGAGGCTCTGGGCGAGATCGAGGTGCTGGTGGCCGGCGCCGGTGACACCTACTTCGGCAAGCTCGCCGAGATAACCCCCGACGAGTTCGACTCGCAGCTGCAGATCCACCTGGTCGGCGCCTTCCGGTTGGCCAACCTGGTGCTGCCAGGCATGCTGGAACGCCAGCGCGGCGATCTCATCTTCGTCGGGTCCGATGTCTCATTGCGCCAGCGCCCCCACATGGGCGCCTACGGCGCAGCCAAAGCCGCGCTGGTCGCCATGGTGACCAACTTCCAGATGGAGCTCGAAGGCACCGGAGTGCGCGCCTCGATCGTGCACCCCGGACCGACCAAGACCTCGATGGGCTGGAGCCTGCCCGCCGAGAAAATCGGTCCCGCACTGGAGGATTGGGCTAAGTGGGGCCAGGCCCGGCACGACTACTTCCTGCGCGCGGCGGACCTCGCCCGTGCCATCACGTTCGTCGCGGAGACACCGCGCGGCGGGTTCATCGCCAACATGGAGCTCCAGCCCGAAGCTCCTCTGGCCGACAACACAGACCGCCAAAAGCTCGCCCTTGGCGAGGAAGGGATGCCGTCGTGACCATTACCAAAGAAGTTCAGCGCGTCTCAGGTGGCGAAGAGGAACACGGCCATCTCGAAGAATTCCGCACCGACCCGATCGGCCTGATGAAGCGCATTCGCGACGAGTGCGGTGACCTCGGCTGGTTCCAGCTCGCCGACAAGCAGGTCATCCTGCTGACCGGCGCGGAGGCCAACGAGTTCTTCTTCCGCTCCCCCGACGCCGACCTCAACCAGGCCGAGGCCTACCCGTTCATGACGCCGATCTTCGGCGAGGGGGTGGTGTTCGACGCCGACCCTGAGCGGCGGGCCGAGATGCTGCACAACACCGCGCTGCGCGGCGAACAGATGAAGGGCCACGCCGCCACCATCGAGAACGAAGTCCGCAGGATGATCGAAAACTGGGGCGACTCAGGCGAGATCGACCTGCTGGAGTTCTTCGCCGAGCTGACCATCTACACCTCGACGGCGTGCCTGATCGGGCTGAAGTTCCGCAACCAGCTCGACTCCCGGTTCGCGAACTACTACCACCTCCTCGAACGCGGTACCGACCCGCTCTGCTACGTCGACCCCTACCTGCCGATCGAGAGCTTCCGCATCCGCGACGAGGCCCGGGTCAACCTGGTGGCGTTGGTGCAGGAGGTCATGACCGGCCGAATCGCCAACCCGCCGACCGACAAGAGCGATCGTGACCTGCTCGACGTGCTGGTCTCCATCAAGGACGAGGAGGGCAATCCGCGGTTCTCGGCCAACGAGGTCACCGGCATGTTCATCTCGCTGATGTTCGCCGGGCACCACACCAGCTCGGGCACCTCGTCGTGGACGCTCATCGAACTGCTGCGCAACCCCGACTTCTACGCCAAGGTTCAACAGGAGCTCGACGAGCTCTACGCCGACGGCCAGGAGGTGAGTTTCCATGCGCTGCGCCAGATTCCGAATATCGACAACGCACTCAAGGAGACCCTGCGCCTGCACCCGCCGCTGATCATCCTGATGCGGGTGGCCCAGGACGAGTTCGAGGTCGAGGGGTATCCGATTCACAAGGGCCAGATGGTCGCCGCCTCGCCGGCGATCTCCAACCGGATTCCCGAGGACTTCCCGGATCCGGACGCCTTCAACCCGGACCGCTACGAGAAGCCGCGGCAAGAGGACATCGTCAACCGCTGGACCTGGATCCCCTTCGGCGCCGGCCGGCACCGCTGCGTCGGCGCGGCGTTCGCGCAGATGCAGATCAAGGCGATCTTCTCGGTTCTGTTGCGGGAGTACGAGTTCGAAATGGCTCAACCCGCCGACAGCTACCAGAACGACCACTCCAAGATGGTCGTCCAGCTCGCTAGACCAGCCAGGGTTCGCTACCGCAAACGCATCGCCGGCGGGCAGGAGCGCAGCGACCGGGGAATGGGGGAGGACTGATTCCCATGGGGTGCTATCGAATCGAGCTCGACGAAGACCTCTGTCAGGGCCACGCCATGTGCGAACTGGAAGCGCCGGACTTCTTCCGGGTCCCCAAACGCGGTGCGGTGGAGATTCTCGACGCCGAACCGCCCGACGACGCACGGCCCGATATCGAGCGGGCCGTCGAAATGTGTCCCACCCGAGCCCTATCCATCGTAGAAAAAGAGAAGGCGGAACAATGACTTCATCCTCCAAACGCGAAGCACTCGACGACTGGGTCCAGCGCTGGCTGCAAGCCAACAAGGACAGCGAGAAGGCCGGCGACTGGACGAACCTGGCCGAGTTCTACACCGATGACGCCACCTACGGCTGGAACATCGGCCCCAAGGAAGACGTCATGTGCGTCGGCAAGGACCAGATCCGCGACGTCGCGCTGGGCCTGGAGATGGAAGGCCTGGAGAACTGGGTCTACGAGTACCAGAAGGTGCTGATCGACGAGAAGCAGAACGAGATCGTCGGCTTCTGGAAGCAGATCGCGAACAAGTCCGACGGGACCCGCGACGAGATCTACGGCATCGGCGGCAGCTGGTTCCGGCTGAACGACAACCTGTTGATCGAATGGCAGCGCGATTTCTTCGACTTCGGCCACGTGCAGAAGGCGTTCGTCAAGCTCATCTCCTCCGGTGACCTGACGCCGACCATGCAGAAGCGCATCGAGCGCAGCGTTGCGGGCGAGAAGCTGCCCGGCTACTACCCCCTCGGTGAGGCCCCAGTTCCGATCTGGTGAATACTCGACAGGCGTCAAGTTATTGGCCCCGGCGGTGACTTAGACGGTGACGGAGGTCATAATGGTCCGCGGGACAGGAACACGTTCTAATTTTGACCTAGATTGACCATCCGGCACGGCCGGCCACCCTGGCGGAGACCGGGGTCGGGTTTCGCGAGTGGAGGTTCGCTGTGAAGACAAAAGGTGCTCTCATCTGGGAGTTCAACCAGCCGTGGTCGATCGAGGAAATCGAGATCGGCGACCCGGTCAAAGACGAAGTCAAGATCCAGATGGAAGCTTCGGGCATGTGTCACTCGGACCATCACCTGGTCACCGGTGGCATCCCGATGTTCGGTTTCCCGGTACTCGGCGGGCACGAGGGCGCCGGTGTCGTCACCGAGGTCGGGCCCGGGGTGGAGAACCTCGAGCCCGGTGATCACGTCGTGCTCTCGTTCATCCCATCGTGTGGAAACTGCCCGTCCTGTCAGGCCGGTATGCGCAACCTCTGCGATCTGGGCGCCGGGCTGCTCGGTGGCCTCGCGGTTTCCGACAACACCCACCGCATCACGGCCAAGGGTCAGCCGGTCTTCCCGATGACACTGCTTGGCACGTTCTCGCCCTACATGGTCGTGCACAAGAGCTCAGTGGTGAAGATCGACAAGTCGATCCCGTTCGAGGTGGCCTGCCTGGTGGGCTGCGGCGTGACCACGGGCTACGGCTCAGCGGTCCGCAGCGGCGATGTTCGTCCCGGCGAGGACGTGGCGATCGTCGGCGTCGGCGGCGTCGGCATGTCGGCGCTGCAGGGTGCGGTCAATGCCGGTGCGCGCTACATCTTCGCCATCGACCCCGTGGAGTGGAAGCGTGACCAGGCACTCAAATTCGGTGCCACCCACGTCTACCCGGACATCGAGGCCGCCGCCGCGGGCATCGCGGAGGCCACCTGGGGTCTGATGGCCAAGAAGGTCATCGTCACGGTCGGCGAGCTGCATGGCAAGGACGTCGACAGCTATCTGGGCATCACGTCCAAGGGCGGCACCTGCGTGCTGACCGCGATGGGCAGCATCATGGAGAACGAGGCCACGATCAATCTGGCGATGCTGACCCTGATGCAGAAGAACCTGCAGGGCACCATCTTCGGTGGTGGCAACCCACACTTCGACATCCCGCAGCTGCTGTCGATGTACAAGGCGGGCAAGCTCAACCTCGACGACATGGTCACCCGGCAGTACAAGCTGGAGCAGATCAACGACGGCTACAAGGACATGCTCGAGGGCCGCAACATCCGCGGCGTCATCCGCTACACCGACGAGGACCGCTGACCTGCGCGTGTCGTCGGAGGACCTTCCGGGCCGTGCTCGCCTTGCCCTTTGGCGCGGGCACGGCCCGGAAATCATGAAGCGCCTCGTGTGAATACCTTCCCGAACCTGTTGCGCCCCGGCCGGATCGGCCGGATGGAACTACGCAACAGGTTCGTGATGTCTCCGATGGAGACCATGTACGGCACCCCCGATGGCCTACCGTCGGAACGCACCCGCGACTACTTCGCCGCCCGCGCCAAGGGCGGGGTCGGACTGGTCACCGTGGGCGCCACCGGCATCGACCACCTACACCCCGAGACTCCGGGCGGGCTTCACCTCGGCACCGACGAGGCGGTGAGCACGCACCGCGCACTGGTCGACGCGGTCCATGAGCACGGCGCTAAGATCCAGCCCCAGATCGTGCACGCCGGCCCCGACGGGCTAGGTCCCGAGATGCACGGTGTCACTTCCCTTGGCCCGTCGGTGATCCCGTCGTATCTGACTGGACGGCCGTCTGCCGAAGTCACCACCGCACAGCTGACCGCGATCATCGACCTGTTCAAGGCCGCGGTCCGGCGCGCCGCCGAGGCCGGCTACGACGGCATCGAACTGCACGCCGCGCACGGCTATATGTTCCTGGGTTCTTTCCTTGCCCCGCAACGCAACCGACGCACCGACGACTATCGCGGCGATTCGGTCGACGGCCGGATCCGGGTGGTGCTGCAAACACTGGCAGCCATCCGGTCCGAGATCGGCGACGCACTGCCCGTCACGCTGCGGATCTCCGGTTACGAGCGGGTGGCCGGCGGCCGCCCGAGTTATGAAACCGCCGAGGTGGCACCGCAACTCGTGGCCGCCGGGGTGGACGCCTTCCACGTCAGCGGCGGCGTGATCGACCGGCTGGTCACCGGCATGGTCAATGCCGCCGACGACGGCGATGCGCTCAATGTCGGCGCCGCCGCGGCGGTCAAGCAGGCGGTCGACGTGCCGGTGATCGCGGTGGGCCGCATCCACGACCCGGTTCGCGCCGAACAGATCCTGGCCGAGGGCCGGGCAGACTTCATCGCCATGGGACGGCCGATGCTGGCCGATCCCGAACTGGCCGCAAAGGTCCGGGCCGGACATGTCGACCGGATTCGCCGTTGCATTTCGTGCGAGAACTGCATCGATGCCATGGAACAACGGTTTTCAGTCGACTGCGCCGTCAACCCCCGCACCGGCAGGGAACGGGAGCTGGCCACGCACCCCGTCACCCACCGCAAGAAGGTCGCCGTCATCGGCGGCGGGCCGGGCGGTCTGGAGGCCGCCAGGGTGGCCGCCGAACGCGGCCACCGGGTCAGCTTGTTCGAGCGCCATGGACAGCTGGGCGGGGCATTGGTGTGGGCCTCGATCCTGCACCCGGAGAACGAACCGTTCCTAAGCTACCTGCGTAGCGAAATCGCCCGCAGCACAGTATCTGTCGAGCTGTCCCACCCGGCTCACGCCGACGAGATCGCGGCCCTGGATCCCGATGCGGTGATCGTGGCCACCGGCGCCACCGTCGTGGTACCCGCCATCGACGGCGATCACAGTCCGGGCGTGCACAGCGGCCCCGCCCTCAACGAGTTACTGGCCAGCGGCGCCCGTCCGCCGATGGGCCACCGCATCATCATCGTCGGCGGTGACCTCGCCTCGGTCCAGCTCGCCGAATTCCTCGCGGCCCAAGACCGATTCGTCACCGTTCTGGAGACCGAGCGCACCATCGCGCCTCAGGTCGGTCTCAAACGCCGGACCGAGCACATGGACCGGCTCGACCGGCTTGCCGTTGCGGTACACGTCCGCGCGGAGGTGCACCACATCACCGACGACGGAGTGGTGTTCACCCCCAATGGCGGCACCCCGAGGGAGCTGTCGGCCGACAGCGTGATCATCGCCGGGCAGCCCGAAGCGGACACCGCACTGTTCGACGCGCTCACCGACCGGCTGCCCGGGACCAAGGTGCACGCCGTCGGCGACTGCACCGGACTGGGACTCATCCGCAAAGCCACCGAAGATGGCGCTCGCGCCGCCTGCAGTATCTGACAACCCCTGCAGTATCTGACAACCAAGGAGGACCCATGACCACAACCGAACAGACACCGGCGCTCGCCGCTTCGCAGGCATCCTGGAAGTGCGTGATGTCGCACAACCGGGAGGGGTGGTTGGGCCTGATGTCGGACGACGTCGTCATCGAGGATCCGATCGGGCAGGCCATCACCAACCCCGACGGTGACGGTGTGCGCGGTAAGGAAGCCGTCGCGGCCTTCTACGACGCCAACATTTCGATCAACAACCTTCGGGTCACCTGCGAAGAGACCTTCCCGTCCAGCTCGCCCAACGAAGTGGCCCACATCCTGGTGCTGCGCAGCCAGTTCGAGGGCGGTCTGACCAGCACGGTGCGCGGCGTGTTCACCTACAAGGTCAACGACGCGGGGCTGATCACCAACATGCGCGGCTACTGGAACATGGACGGCATGCAGTTCGGCCAGGCTGCCGCCGACGGTGAGTGAGAAGCCGCTGGCGGGATTCGGCACGGTCGTCGTCGGTGGCTCGCGGGGTATCGGCGGCGCCGTCTCGGCATTGCTGGCCGACCTCGGCGCGGGGGTAGTGGTCAACGGTCGCGACGCGGCGGCCGTAGAAGAGACAGTTGCCACCGTCATTAGGGCCGGTGGCCGTGCCGTGGCGCACGCCGGTTCAGCCTCAGACGAGGCGGTCGCCGAGGACCTGATTGCGCTGTGTGAGAAGGAGTTCGGTGCCGTCGATGCCCTGGTCAACTGTGCGGGGGCCCCCGAGCCGGCTGGGTCGTCGATCCTGAGTGTCACACCCGGCGAATTCCGCGATCTCCTCGATATCCACCTGGGCACCACATTCGCGACCTGCCGTGCGGCGGCACCGAAGATGGCGGCCAGGGGCCGCGGCGCCATCGTGAATACCAGTTCCTTTGCGTTCCTTGGCGATTACGGCGGCACCGGGTATCCGGCGGGTAAGGGTGCGGTGAACGGGCTGACGATGGCCATCGCAGCTGAATTGGCCGAACACGGGGTGCGTGCGAACGTGGTGTGCCCGGGTGCGAAGACCCGGCTGTCCAGCGGTCCCGACTACGAGGAGCAGATCGACTCGCTGCGGCGGCGCGGCCTGCTCGACGAGGTCAGCGCACAAGGCGCCCTCGACGCGCCCGCACCGGAGTACGTCGCCCCGATGTACGCCTACCTGGTCAGCGACCTCGCCAGCAAGATCACCGGCCAGATCTTCATCGCCGCAGGCGGTTTCGTGGGTCGCTTCGACCGGCCCGCCCCCAGCCTGATCGGCTACCGGGATCACAACGACAGCCCGCCCTGGTCGGTCGACGAGATCGCGGCGATGCTGGCCTGAGCTATGTCGTCAGGTCGTAGATCATCACCCTGCCGACGCGGATCGGGGTGAAGTTGCGCTGAACCCATTGCTGGATGAGCGCATTGGTGTCCAGGTGCCCCCACTGGTCCTCGTGGACCGGGTTGGTGACGATGAAATAGTGGATCCGCTTGGACAATACGAGGCGCAGGAAGGCATCGGGTGCCGGCGATGGATCGGTGCCGTTGAAGCCGCCGACCGGCATCACCGGGTAGCCGCTGGCCAGTTGATAGCCGGCGGCACAGACCGATCCGACCGTAGCGGCCACCCAGGTGTAGCGCTGCGCATCGGCGTCGAGTAGGTCGACCAGTCGCCGGTCGGGCACGCCCGAGTCCAGCAGCGTGCAGCCCACCAGATGCATCCCCGCGCCCGGCGATCCTGCCGGCAGGAGGAATCCGGGTCCGGTGGCCACGGTGATCTCGGCCCGCGGGACCGGTCCGATGTCCTTGGTCATCGCGGTCACGACGCGGGGAACCGGCCCCGCGATCGGCATCGCGCCGACGTTCCCGCGCACCACCGTCGTGACGCTGTAGGCGGCCGGGCCGCCGAGAGCCACCAGCGCCGCCACCACGACGACAACCGGCGTCCGGATGACTGCGGGGCCCAACCCAGCCAGGAGCACGACCGCGCCGATCGGGACCGCCCACCGCAGCCAGGGATAGTAATCAGGCACATGCCGCAGCACGAGCACCGACGTCGCCGCGGTGGGCACCACTGCTGTCGCCAATACACCTTTGGCCCAGGTCTTTTCCCGCTCCCGCCAACACACCGCTGCGCCGATGCCGATCACCGCCGCGACCGGCGGGGCCAGCGCGACCGTGTAGTACGGATGGAAGATTCCCGCCATGAAGCTGAACACCAGCCCGGTGGTCAGCAGCCACAACACCCACACCAGGAGGCCGGCACGTTGCCGGTCACGCCGCGGAGTGCGCGCCCACCAGACCAGCACGGCGAGCGCGAAGACCAGCGCGGCGGGCAACAACCAGCCGATGTCACCGATCTGCTCTGGTTCGAACAGCCGGCCGACGCCGGGCTGCCCCCACGGATGCCCCGACGTTCGGCCGCCCAGGTGGACCGGTGAGATGAAGCCGGGTGAACCGGTACTGCCTGGCTCGTCGCCGTTGAGCCGGCCGATGCCGTTGTAGCGCAACGTCAGCTCGAGAATCGAATTGGTCTGCGTCCCACCGATCCACGGCCGCTTGCTCGCCGGCCACAGCTGCACGATCAGCACCCACCAGCCCGCGGCGACCCCGGCGGCACCCAGTCCGAGCATCAGTTGCCCGGCCCGGGCGAGTATGGATCGCGGTCCGGCCAGCAGGTAGGTGATCGCCAGCGCCGGGATCACCAGCGCCACCTCGAGCTGTTTGGTCAGATACCCCAGCCCCAGGCATGCACCGCACAGCAGCAGCCAGCGCAGCCGGCCGTCGTCGACCGCCCGCAGTAGTGCCCACACCGCGGCGATCATCAGCAGGACCAACAGCGCATCGGGATTGTTGAAGCGGAAGATCGTGACAGCCACCGGAGTCAGCGCCAGCACCGTGCCGGCGATCAACGCGGCCGGCTCGCCGAACGGCCGGCGCACGGTGTCCCACAGCAGCGCCACCGAACCGACCCCGATGAGAGCTTGCGGTACCAGGATGCTCCAGGCGTTGAGCCCGAACATGCGGATGGCAAGCGACGGCAGCCACAACGACAGTGGGGGTTTGTCGACGGTGATCGAGTTGGCGGCGTCCGAAGATCCGAACAGGAAGGCCTTCGGAGACTGCGCGCCGGCCTGTGCGGCAGCGGAGTAGAAGGCATTGGCCCAACCCGACCGGTCCAGGTCCCACAGGTAAAGCACGGCCGTTCCGGTCAGCAACGCCAGCAGCGTCCACCGTCGTGCCCCTACTTGCATCCGTCTCGGAATCGCCTGGGCTGTACCGATTCTCGGCGGGTCGACCGTGACGGTCATTGAGTCAGTGGGTCGACGCGCCGAACACCCGCCGCAGCGCGACGAAGCGCACGAGGGTGGCGACGAGGTTGGCGACAACCAGAACCGAGAGTTCGACACCCTTGCCGACGGTCGGATCGAAGCGGTGAAGCAGGTAGAGCGAGCCGCTGGTGATGGCCAGTCCGAAGCCGAACACCAGCAGGCCGCGGACGTGGTGGCGGGCCGCACCGGCACGGCCGCGGATGCCGAACGTGAAGGCTCGATTGGCGGCGGTGTTGGCCAGTGCGGTCAGCAGCAGTGCCGTCAGGTTGGCGGCCTGCGCGCCGAGCGCAGGATGCAGCGAAAGATACAGCAGTGCAAAGGCAATGGTGCTGGCGACGCCGATCAGACCGAAGCGCACCATCTGACCGACCATGCCGCGGGGCACCCCTGGCACCAGCGGTTCGCGGCCGAGTGCGGTCTGCAGATTGCGCAGCGGCAGGGCGCCGGTGGTCAGCGCCCGGCCCACGCGCCAGCAGCCTTTGAGGTCTTCGATCGCGGTGGCCAGGATGTCGACGCGGGAGTCGGGGTCGTCGATCCAGTCGACCGGCACCTCGTGGATCCGCAGGCCGGCCTTCTCGGCCAGCACCAGCAGTTCGGTGTCGAAGAACCAGCCGGTGTCGACCACCAGCGGTAGCAGTTGGCGCGCGACATCGGCGCGCAGTGCCTTGAAGCCGCACTGGGCATCGGAGAAGCGGGCGCCGAGAAGCCCCCGCAGCAGCAGGTTGTAACCGCGGGACACCACCTCACGCTTGACGCCACGCACCACCTGCGAGGACGCGGCCAGCCGCGAGCCGATGGCGATATCGGAGTGCCCGGACACGAGCGGCGCCACCAACGGCATCAGCGCCGAGAGATGGGTGGACAGGTCGACGTCCATGTAGGCCACCACGTCGGCCGACGAGGACGCCCACGCGGCGGCCAGCGCCCCGCCGCGCCCCTTTTCGTCGAGGTGGAGCACCTCGACGTCGCGCAGTTCCTCGCTGAGCTGGCGAGCCACCGCCAGCGTTGCGTCGGTACTTGCGTTGTCGGCCACGATGATTCGCGCGCGGTAGGGCACCTCATCCTGGAGGTACTGGTGCAACCGGCGTACGCAGGCCGGTAGGTCGTGTTCCTCGTTGTAAACCGGGATGACGATGTCGAGAATGTAGCGACCCCCGATGCCGATCGGAGCAGTGCGCTGCTCGGCCGGCAGGGTGTCGGTCATGGGAATGATGCTCGCCGCTCAAGCTGCCGTCACACTGGGCCGGATCTGCGGGGTTCCTGTGAGCCAGCTCGATAACTAACCGCAGTCGGCCCCTCATATGCTTGGCGCCATGGCCTCCGTCTTCACCAAGATCATCAACCGCGAACTGCCGGGACGATTCGTCTACGAGGACGACGAGGTCGTCGCGTTTCTGACAATCGAACCGATGACCCACGGGCACACCCTGGTGGTTCCCCGCGCCGAGGTCGACAACTGGCAAGACGTCGACCCGGCCTTGTTCAACAAGGTGATGGCGGTGGCGCAGCAGATCGGCAAGGCAGTGTGCGCGGCGTTCGGCGCCGAACGGTCCGGCGTGATCATCGCCGGGCTGGAGGTGCCGCACTTGCACGTGCACGTGTTCCCGGCGCGCAACCTCGCCGACTTCGGTTTCGCCCATGTGGACCGCAACCCGTCGCCCGCGTCGCTGGACGACGCCCAGGCCAGGATCAAAGCCGCGCTGGCCGAACTCCGTTAGAAGGGACCGGCGTCGGCACGTCGGCGATACGCGGCAGGCTGACCGAGAAGCAGCAGCCCTGCCCTGGCGCGGTCCGCACCGTGACCCGCCCGCCATGCGCGTACACCAGGGAGTCGACGATCGACAGGCCAAGCCCCGTCCCGCCGCTGGTGCGGGCGCGGGAGGAGTCGGTGCGGTAGAACCGCTCGAACACCCGCTGCGCGTCCTCAGGCGTCATGCCCGGCCCCTCGTCGACGACCTCGATCACGGCATCATCGGCGGCCGTCCCCACCCGGACGACGATCCGCGCGGTTTCCGGGGTGTGCTGCAGGGCGTTGGCCATCAGGTTGCCCAGCACCTGGCGCAACCGGGCCTCGTCGCCGAGGACTTCGGGAGTGCCGGGGCCGTCGAACACCTCCATGGCGATGGTGCGCTTCGGAGCGATGGACTGAGCGTCGTGCACAGCATCGGTGGCCAGTAACAACAGGTCAACCCGGCGTTGTTCGAGCGGGCGCTGCGCATCGAGGCGGGCCAGCAGCAGCAGATCGTCGACGAGCAGCCCCATCCGCCGCGATTCGCTTTCGATGCGCGACATCAGCATCTCGACGTCGCGGGCCGCGCCCTGCCGGTAGAGCTCGGCGAAGCCGCGGATGGTGGTCAGCGGGGTGCGCAACTCGTGGCTGGCGTCGGTGATGAACCGCCGCATCCGTTCCTCCGACGTCCGCGCCGCCTCGGCGGATTCCCCCGACGACGCCATCGCAGACTGGATCTGCGCGAGCATGCCGTTGAGCGCCAGCGACAGCCGGCCGACTTCGGTACGCGGATCTCGTTCTGGCACACGACGATCGAGCTGACCGGCGGCGATCGCGGCGGCGGTCTTCTCGACTTCGACCAGGGGCCGCAGGCTGCGATGCACCACCCAATATCCGGCGACGCCGAGGATCACCAGCACCGCGGTGCCGATGGCGACCTGCGACCAGGCCAGGCTGCGCACAGTGGACTGGATATCGGACAGGTCGATGGCCACGGTGGTCAGTTCACCGTTGGGGCCCTGCACCGATACTGCGCGCCATTGGACCGGCGAGTGGTCCAGCGAGTCGACGGTCACCGGTGCGGAGCCCACGTCGTTGTCGTCGGGAAGGGCGGGTTCAGCGTCCCGGTCGTTGACGGCCATCCAGATGTGGCCGTCGGCGTCGACGCCGCGAACGTAGAAGTCCGACGGCGGGCGGGCCGGGTTCGGACCCTCGTCGGGTGGGGGCATTCGGCGCGGGGCCTGCGCCCAACCGCGCGAGGCGTCCAGCAGGGTCTGGTCGGCGCGGTTGATGAGGTCGTGCTGCAGGGTCGAGGTGACGGCGATCCCAGAGGCCAGCAACCCGCAGCCCACGAGCAGCAGCATGGCGGCCACCAGGCTGACTCGCAGCGGCAGCGCTCGATGGTAGGGACCGGGCATTTCTCTATTGTTCGCGCCGATCGGCGCGGCGCGCCGGATTACCGCGGCTCCCGCAGCACGTATCCGACGCCGCGCAGGGTGTGCAGGAGGCGCTTTTCGCCGGTGTCGATCTTGCGGCGCAGGTAGGAGACGTAGGACTCCACGACGTTGACGTCACCGCCGAAGTCGTAGCGCCAGACATGGTCGAGGATTTTGGGCTTGCTTAGCACGGTGCCGGCGTTGATGACGAAGTAGCGCAGCAGGGTGAATTCGGTCGGTGACAGCGAGACGGGCTCGCCGGCCTTCCACACCTCATGGGTGTCCTCGTCGAGTTCGATGTCGGCGAAGCTGAGGCGCGAGTTGCGCGGCTCCTCGACGCCCTTGCCGGCACGGCGCAGGATGACGCGCAGCCGGGCGACGACCTCTTCGAGGCTGAACGGTTTGGTGACGTAGTCGTCGCCGCCGAGGGTGAGGCCGGCGATCTTGTCCTGCAGGCTGTCACGGGCGGTGAGGAACAGCGCCGGGGCGTCGATACCGTCGGCACGCAGCCGGCGCAGCACACCGAACCCGTCCATGCCGGGCATCATGACGTCGAGAATCACCGCGTCCGGGCGGACCTCACGGGCCCGGTCAAGGGCGGCGGGACCGCTGGAGGCGGTGTGGACCTCGAATCCCTGAAACTTCAGGCTTACGGAGAGCAGTTCGACAATATTGGTCTCGTCGTCGACGACGAGGACGCGTGCCTCGGGCTTTAATTCAGTTGTGACAGGTGCGGCCATGCTGTCAATTTCCTCTCACATTGTTGAACTGGGGCTGCCGGGGCGCTGTGAGGTTCCTGTGAGTTGTCGTTTGCACTGGATAACCGATACCCCCGGTCACAAACTTCCCGCGCTCCTACACTTGTGCGATGGACCTGGCGAAGACGCTGGTTGGGATGGCGACCACACCGGTGCGGGTGGGGCTGGCCGCGGCCGAGGCGGGGCTCGATGTCGCCAAAGCGGGCATTGACCTGACCAAACGGACCCTCGGCGAGGCGGGAACGGCGTCGCCGAACTCGGTGGCCCAGATGTTCGGCCTCGAGGACACCATTGCGCGGGCGAACAAGCTCGCCCAGCTGCTCGATGACGACGCCCCGCTGGGCCGGGCGCTGGCGCCCGACGGTCCGCTGGATCGGCTGATGCGGCCGGGCGGGCTGATCGACCGGGTGACCGCACCGGACGGGGTGCTCGACCGGCTCACCACCGAGGGTGGCGGGCTGGAGCGATCGCTGGCGCCGGGCGGGCTGGTGGACCAGCTGCTCGACGAGGACGGCCTGATCGAGCGGATTCTGGGCGAGGACGGACTGGCCGATCGCCTGCTGGCCGAGGGCGGCCTGGTCGACAAGCTCACCGCGCGCAACGGTCCCCTGGAGCAGTTGGCCGACGTCGCCGACACGTTGAATAGGTTGGCGCCCGGGCTGGAGGCGCTCGCGCCGACGATCGACACGCTGCGTGAGGCGGTCACCACGCTGAGCCTGGTGGTGAACCCGCTGAGCAATATCGCCGACCGGATCCCGATACCGGGGCGTCGGCGGAGCTACACGCCGCCGCGGACGATCAGCTCCGAGCGGGTGCGCGGCGACCGGTTGGTCATCGACGACGACGATCAGTGACTTCGCTAGTCTGTTAGACGTGTCGGCCCTTCCCGGGCCGGGCATGCCTCCTTAGCTCAGCGGTAGAGCAACGCTCTTGTAAAGCGTAGGCCATCGGTTCGATCCCGATAGGGGGCTCGCGCTCTCTCAATATATCTGCAGGTAGAGGTCTCATTAGCGCTCGATCCGCCGACGCGAACCCGCTCTACCCACACTTTCGTGCACCTTCCCAGCAAACAGTTGTTAGAACGATTTGCCGTCGGCGTACCGCTGCCGTCGGTAGTAGCGTCCATTACCGCGATTCTTCGCTTTGTATGTCGGCAGCTGGCTGTCGCAATTCGGACAGATGAGCCGCAGATTCATGCGGCTGTTGTTGGTCGCGTCCCCGTCCACGTGATCGAGGATCAGCACGAGGGGCACGCCATTCCAGTTGTCCCTCATTCGACAGATGGCGCAGCACCCGCCCTGCTGGGAAGCGAGGTAGTCCCGGACGTAGTGACCTCGGTGAGACATAGCCCCGCCACATACGCCAGTCTCGAGCCAGGCTCTCAAAAGCAACTTCCGCCGATGCGACTGTTGGCACGCATTCGAGCAGAAGACCCTGGCCAGACGGCCTTCGATATCGACTCCGCATCCGACACATTTGATCAACATGAAGTGACGCTACCGCTGAGCACTGACAAATTCGGGGCTCGACCTGTCAGCGAATGCCATTCCTACAGAACGTATCTCGGGTCCGAAGGCAGTTCATTCGCTGTACGGATGCGTCCGTCGGTTTCGTGGTGAGGAAACCCGCGTGACACCGACATCAGCCTCGATCACCTCACCCGACTGCTCGGCTACTCCGAGCAATCCGTCCTGACCCGATCCTGTCAACGCTGGTTCACCACCACCCCCACGGCATACCGCGATAGCCACTAACGTCTGACTCACCCGGATTGCCCGCGCGCGAGGAGATAAGTCGATGTCCGAAACCAAGATCACCGTCATCTACGACAACCCCACGAACCCCGAGGCCTTTGAGGCCGCCTTCGGTGCCGAGCAGCTCGACGCCGCCCGTCGAATCCCGGGCTACATCCGGTTCGAGTCGTCGAAGGTGTGGCCGAAGGAAGACGGCAGCCCGACGCCCGCGCATCGGTCGATCGACCTGTATTACCCCGACTACGACGCCGCGAGCGCAGCCGTCGCCACACCGGAGGCGGGCGCGTTCTTCGAAGCCATGGCACGACTGTCCACCGGGGGGGTGCGAGTGCTGTTCTCCGACATCGAAATACCGCAACAATGATGTGAGCCCCCAATGGGTGTTAATCAGACTGGGTGCGTAGCCCCGCGCCACGGATAGATCATGTTGGTCGTGACATCGACGATGCCCTCGGAGTTCCAGTACCAGTCGTGGCATGCGTTCCAGTCCCAGCTCAGGACTTGACTACCCGGAATCGCCGGATCACCGGGACACCAATGCGTGCACGTCAGCCCCGATGGGCAGTTGCCACCTTGATAGCTGGGACCTGTCTGCGCGTGAGCGGTGCCCGACGTCCACCCGGCAAGGCCGAGTCCGCCGGACACGATCACGGCAGACGCCAGCCGTGCGGCCCAGTTCATTGCGGACACGGCGACGGGACGAACAGCCCCATGCACCATCCCGGTGGAACGGGCGGAGTCCGGAACGGCCCGGCGGGCGGCGGGGCGGGCGGGTTGTCTCAACGCCGCGGCGATGATCCGCTTGCGAGTGGGAGTGGTCTTCATGTGGTGATCCTTCTAGTGCCGCGACGCAGTGTGTGGCGTCCTGCTGACAGGTTCACACGCGGCCAAGCGCTACCGATCCCAACAACGTAACAACCACCGGCAGTGAGACCCGCGTAGTGACACGCCAGTTCCTCAGGTGTACAACGCTTATGTGGTGACCGACTTCGACGTCCCCCGCTTCACGGCGTGGCTGGGCGAGGTCACCGGCGAGCCTGCCGACGTCACGGTGGCCCCGATCCGCGGCGGCGGCAGCTGCGAGATGTTCCGCGTCGACCGGCTCGGCGAATCGTGGGTGGTGCGCCGTGCGCCGCTGGCGGCCGTGTCCGACACCGCCCACCAAGTCATCCGCGAAGCACGCATTATGGAAGCCCTGGAATCACAGGGCATTTCAGTTCCCCACATTCTCGCTAGAGCCGACGACCCGACCATCCTCGGCGCACCGTTCTTTGTGATGTCCTTCGTCGAGGGCGACGTCATCCGCCAGGACGGGCTGCCCGAGTCACTACGCAATGATCCGAGCTCCAACAGCGCTATCGGCGAGCAACTCATCGATACCTTGGCGCAGTTGCACGCCGTCGATTGGGCATCAACCGCATTGGCGGACATGTCCCGGCCGGACGGCTTCCTCGACCGGCAGGTGGATCGCTGGCTGGGCCAACTGGACAGCTACCGGGTGCGCGATCTGCCCGGCATCGACGATCTCGCAGCCTGGTTGCGCGCGCACCTGCCGCGGCACGGCGATCTGGCCGTTATGCACGGCGACTACAAGGTGGACAACGTCATCTGGGCACCCACCGCCCCGCCGCGAATCGCCTGCGTCGTGGACTTCGAAATGACCACAGTGGGCGACCCGCTCATCGACCTCGCCTGGGCGATGATCTTCTGGCCCGAAGAGGGCAACCCCATCGCACTGGCCGCCCCCGGCACCCCGAACGGCATCCACCCCGATCACTGTCAGACACCAGCACAACTGGTCGACCGCTACGCCACCGCAACGGGCCGTGACCTGTCCAGCTTCGACTGGTATCAGGTCTTCAGCGCGTGGAAGCTCGCCATCGTCCTGGAGGGCTCCTATGCCAAACATGTTCGCGGCCAATCCCGCAACCCAGTCCACGAGGTTTTCGGCGCGATCGTCGACAACCTGCTCATCCGCGCTCGGAGGTTCGCCCAATGACCGATCCGCTCTTCGATGTCTCCGACCGGGTGGTGCTGATCACCGGCGGAAGTCGCGGGCTCGGTGCTGCGATGAGCATCGGCCTCGCCACCCGCGGTGCCCGTGTCGTGATCGCCAGCCGCAAGCTGGATTCCTGCGAGGAGCTCGCCGCACAAATCGAAGACACCGGCGGACAGGCGTATCCACTCCAGTGCCATGTTGGCGACTGGGAGTCGCTGGACTCCGTCGTCGACGCCGCCGCATCCCGCTGGGGCCGACTGGACGGACTGGTCAACAACGCCGGCATGAGCCCGCTGGCACCTTCGCTCCTGGACACCTCAGAGACGTTGTTCGACAAGGTGATCGGTGTGAACCTCAAAGGCCCGACCCGCCTCACCGCCCTGGCCGCCGCCGCCATGTCAGCCACCGGTGGTGGTTCGATCGTCAACATCAGCTCCCTGGCGTCGGTGAAACAGACCCCGATCGCGCCGATCTACGGCGCCGCCAAGGCCGGCCTCAACGCGCTGACCACCGCCACCGCCCTGGAATACGCCGGAGCCGGAGTGCGGGTGAACTGCATCATCTGCGGCACGTTCGATACTGACGCAGCGTCGGGTTTCGTACGGAACCCCGACACCTTGCCCGGCGTAGTCAAGCCGATCGCGCTGGGCCGGGTCGGCCGACCGGAGGAGATCGTCGGCGCGGTCGTCTACCTGCTGTCCGACGCATCCAGCTACACCACCGGGTCGCTGATGACGATTGACGGCGGTGTCGCGGGCTGACCGTCAGCTGTCACGGCTGATCCCGTCGATCAGGTAATCGATGTGGGCGGAGAACAATTCGTCGACCTCGTCAGCCGTCACGCCGGCCGGATCACTGCCGGCCAGCCGGTTGCGCCGCCGGGCCGGGGCGTCAACGGGAGGATGGTCCATCGCGACGAAACCGACCGTCGCCCAGGTGAGCAGCCGGCACGCGCGCACTGCACGGTCACGGTCCATGCCGTCGCGTCTCATACACTTGAGCAGCGGCCGCGACGCTTCCAGATAGGCAGGGCGTTTGACTTGCAGGAAGAGCCTACTGTCGGCGGCTTCGGTAAGCCGTTGTCGTAGTTGTCCTGTCCACCGCCGGGCATAGCCCGGCCACAGTTCGTCACGCTCCAGTGGCGGCGCCAGATCGGCCAGGAAATGGTCGGCGACGGCGTCGAGCAGGGCGTCCTTGTTGCCGATGCGGGCGTATACGGGAGGTGGGGTCACGCCGAGGCGGCTGGCCACGCCGCGCATGCTGACGGCATCGAGACCGCTTTCGCGGAGGATGTCCACGGCGGCGGCGACGATCTGCTCTGGGCGCAAATCGATTTCGGCGCTCATGTGATCCTGAGGGCGATCTTGCCGACATGCTCGCCGGCTTGCAGCACACGCACCGCCTCGGTGAGATCGGTCCAGTCGAAGACATGACTGATGTGGGGCTTGATCGCCTGTTCTGTGATCAGTTCGCACAGTTCGACGAAGCTCAGGACACTGCCGACGGTGATCCCGATGATGCGAATGTTGTTGAGCATCACCTCGGCTACCGGTATCGGCGCGACGTCGAACCCGGTAAGCACGCCGATCACCGCAACGGTGCCGCCCATCCGGGTGGCGCGCACCGATTGGGCCATGGTCTCCGGGCCACCGAGCTCGACCACCAGATCGGCGCCGCGACCGCCGGTGATCCGCTTGACCTCGTTCTCCCAGTCCGGGGTGCTCCGATAGTTGATCAGATGCGTTGCGCCGAGCCGTGATCCGATCTGTAGCTTGTCATCGGACGACGAGGTCAAGATGACATCCGCGCCGAGTGCGCGGGCGAACTGCACTGCGAACAGCGAGACACCGCCAGTGCCCTGAGTAAGGACCACGTCGCCGGGCCCGATCCCAGCCTCCAGCAAGGCATTCCACGCTGTGACCCCGGCGCAGGGCAGCGTGGCGGCTTCGACGTCGGTCAGATGCGCCGGGGTGGCCACCAGGCCGGTGGTCGCGGCGACGCGGTACTGCTGCAGCCAGCCGTCGCCGCTGTCCCCGGGAAGTTCGGCCTTGAGCGACGGCGTGGGCGGACCGTCCTGCCAGTCCGGGTGGAACGTTCCGATCACGCGGTCGCCCACCGAGAAGTCGGTGACATCCGGCCCGATTGCGACGACCTCGCCGGCACCATCGGTCATCGGGACGCGCGGCCACTCACCCCAGATCAGGCCGGCCAGGTTGACCATGTCGTGGTAGTTGACGCTGGAAGCGTTGACTTTCACCAGCACCTGCCCCGCGCCCGGAACAGGTATGGGACGCTGCTCCGATTCGGGGGTCGCGCCCTGAGCGCTCATCACCATCGCCACGTGGGTGCGCGCTTCGGTCATGCGATACCCGCTTCCTGCCGCAGTTGCTCCCATTTGCGTTGTGCGGCAGGACGACGCGAGGGCAGATGTTCGGTCGGCCAGCCCTTCACCGGCTGATACTTCTTCAGTACGTGCCGGGCCAGCACCGACTTGTGCAGCTCGTCGGGACCGTCGCCGATCGACCCGAATCGGGTGATCCGGTACCACTGCTCGACGGGGAGATCTCCCGAGTAACCCAACGCACCGCAGACCTGGATGGTGCGGTCGAGTACCGCGAGGACGACCTTGGACACATGTGCCTTGACCATGCCCAGCTCGGCACGCACCGCACTGGCGCCGAGACGGTCCATCTGCCATGCGGTCTGGAAAGTCAGCAGCCGTGCGGCCTGAATCTCGGTGTGCGACAGGGCGATATAGTCCTGCACCATCTGGTGCTCACCAAGCAGCCGGCCGTGAGACGGCCGTGAGACGGCGCGCTCCCCCATAATGTCCAGCGCACGTTGCGCCTGACCGAGCCAGCGCATGGCGTGATGGATACGCCCCCCGCCGAGTCGCTGCTGCGCAAGCAGGAAGCCCGCGCCGCGGTCTCCGATGAGATGATCGGCCGGCACCCGGCAGTCCCGGAACATGACCTCGGCGTGATTACCGCGGCGGCCGTACTCCGGGTCAGAGTGCGCCATTGTCGGGATCTCCCGCACGATCTCGAGGCCAGGCGTATCGGTCGGCACCACGAAGATCGAAGCGTGCCGGTGCGGTCGCTTTTCCGGATCGGTTTCGGCGACCACCAAGATGATGTCGGCGCAGGAGGCGTTCGTGGTAAACCACTTGTGCCCGTTGATGACCCAGCTGTCGCCGTCGAGTACTGCCGTCGTGGCGATGACGGTGGGATCGGACCCGGCGAGGAAGGGTTCGGTCAGGGCGAAGGCACTGGAGATTTCGCCGCGCAGATTCGGGAACAGCCATCGTTGCTTCTGCGCCTCATCGGCACCATGAGCAAGCAACTCCATGTTGCCGCTGTCGGGGGCCTGGACGCCGAACAGTTCCATCGACATCATGCACCGGCCGATGATCTCCGACATCAGGGCGAGCTTGAGTTGGCCGGCACCCGGGCCACCGAGGCTGGGGTCGAGGAACATCCCCCACAGGCCTTGATCCTTGACGCGCTGCTGCAGGTGCCGTTTGACCGCCTGCCACTCATCGGCCGGCAGCTCGCCGAGAATCGGTTCCAGCGGAATCACTTCACCGTCGATGAACTCGCGCATCCACGCCAGTTGTTCGGCGAATTCGGGGTCGGTCTCGAAATCCCACGCCATGGCCACCCTTCCGCGGAGCAAGATCACAGTGTAATCATGGTGTGATCGTCGAACGCAACACCCGCGGAGGTCCTACCGATGAAAGCCTGGCAGGTTCATAGCGCGGGCGAGCCCGCCGACGTTTTGCGGCTGGTTGAGCGGGAATTGCCGGACCCCGGTCCCGATCAGGTCCGCATCAAGGTTGCCGCGGCGGGCATCGGGCTGCCCGATGTCCTGATGTGTCGCGGCACCTACCCGCTCACCCCGGCTGCGCCCTTCACCCCCGGACAAGAATTGGCGGGCACCGTCACCGCGGTCGGTCCCGGGGTCGACGAGGCGATCGTCGGGACCCGGGTGATGGGCGTCAGCGACTTCATGAACGGGAACGGGTCGTTCGCCGAAGAGGCGTTGGCCCTCGCCACCTCGACCGTCCGAGTCCCGGACGCACTGGAAGACGCTGCCGCCGCGGGATTCTGGATTCCCAATGTCACCGCGTGGACCGGCCTGGTCGATCGCGGACACCTGCGCGCGGGCCAACGACTGGTGGTTCTCGGTGCGGCCGGCGGCAGCGGTATCGCTGCCGTCCAACTCGGCAAGGCAGTCGAAGCCACGGTGCTCGCGGTCGTCGGCGACGACAGCCGTGTCGAGTTCTGCCGGTCGTTCGGCGCCGACCACGTGTTCGTCGCCAGGGATGACACCGTCGCCGACGGCCGGCCACTGGCTCAGGCCTTGCGCGAAGCCACCGACTGGGCCGGGGTCGACATGGTCTTTGACCCAGTCGGCGGTGCCCAGGGCACCAGCGCGATGGGTGCGCTGGCCCGCAACGGCCAGCATCTGGCCGTGGGTTTTGCCAGCGGAAGCTGGGCTGCCGTCGACGTCGCGATGATGGCCGTCACCAACACGTCCCTGGTGGGCGTGCTCGCGGCAGGCGAATCCCGCGAATACGTCGAGACGGTCCTGGGCAGGCTCACCGAACTGCTCGCCAACGGCGCCATTCGTAACACCGTGCAGGAACGGTTCGCGTTCGACGACGTTCCCGCTGCCCTGATGCGCGTCGCACAGCGCAAGCCGCTGGGGAAGTGCGTGCTGCTCATCAGCTGAGGCTCAGAACCCGCGAACTTCGCACCCAACCTCAGCTCGGCGGGTATCGGCCCAAGATGCGCTTCTCGTGGCGAGGACTCAGCGCCGCCAATCGGATGTCGCCGCCGTAGTGGGCGAGCACTCGCGGATCCATGACTCGACGCCACAGCGGAGGACACATCGCCAACAGCAGCATGGTGCTGTACCCGTGCGGGAGTTGAGGTGCTTCCTCATTGTGGCGGAGCGCCTGATATCGACGGCGCGGATGCGTGTGGTGATCGGAATGGCGCTGCAGATGGAACAAGAAGCGGTCGACAGTCAAGGTGTTGACGTCCCAGCTGTGCGACGGACCGACCTGTACGTAACGCCCGTCGTGCAGCTTCTGACGCCGGAGTCCGTAGTGCTCCAAGTAGTTGACGGCCTCCAACAGACAGAAGCCGACAATCGCCTGGCCTATGAGCCAGGGCAAGACAACAACGCCGAACCACACACCCAGCCCTGCGAACAAGGCAATGCTCAGTAGCCAGGCGTTGAGCACGTCATTCCTGGGCGTCCAGCGTGACCTGTCGATACGCGCGTGTCGGGCGCTCTCGATGCGCCAGGCGGAGCGAAGACCGCCCGTTACCGACCGCGGAATGAAGCTGTAAAGACTTTCGCCCATTCGCGAGCTGGCGGGGTCTTCGGCAGTGGCGACCCGCACATGGTGCCCGCGATTGTGCTCGACGAAAAAATGCCCGTAGCACGTCTGAGCGAGGGCTACCTTGCTCAACCACTTCTCGGCCGCTGCGCGCTTATGTCCCCACTCGTGTGCGGTATTGATGGCAAGGCCCCCGACTATTCCGACCGTCGCCATCAATCCGAACTTGCCGGCGAGAGTCATCGTGAGCCAGCCGCCACCGCTCCACAACCAGCAGGCGAAGAGCAAGGATAGGTACTGGTTGGGCAGGTACAGATACGTGATCCACCGGTAGAACCGGGCGTTCTCCAACAGTGGGAGGGCGTGGGCGGGAGGGGTTTTCGAATCAGGTCCGACGATCTGGTCCAGCAGCGGGATCACCACGAAAGCCAGGATCGGCCCCGACCACCAGAAAAGCTCTGAACCCGTCAATTGGACGGCAACCCACGCACCGAAGACGAGTGCCGGGACAATCGCTCCGAGGAGCCACAAGTACTTCCTCGGGCCGTCGCGCCAGTCCGGTGTCGAGATCGCCCCTTGATGAAGCCTCACAGCTTGCGGTTTCGATGGCAATTTTGATCCCCCCTGAGATCCTTATGCCCACTTGTTTGCATAGGTAATCGCTTGGACGCGGAGCGGGATAATTCCGAAATTCTATCGCATGCATGCAGGCATAGCAGTATGTTTACTTGCATGCATCTACGGCTACAAGGGGAGGGGTGCCCTGTCGACTCTCGTCGGAGACAGGCCATGCGCGTGGGTGACGTCTTGACCGACAAGCCGCTGGTGCGGCTCTGGAGATCCAAAGTTTGGGGAGTACAAAAATGAAGAAATATATGTATCCATGCGCAACAGGGATTGGCATCGCCGGGGCTGGAGTCCTATTGGCATTTGCCCCCGGAACAGCACAGGCCGCGCCGGCCCTGCCCGCGCCACTGGCACCGACGACGAGCGCAGAATGCGTCGTGTCGCTGACTTCCTGTTCTGCCAGTGGCCTGATCGGAACGAACTTGGTTGTGGTCACCCCGACCGTGCCCACCCCGAACGCGCTGGCTGCGGCGTCTTTGAGCCCCGCCGCGGACGCGGTGTTGTACAACCTCATCGGACTTGCCGGCCAAATCCCGATCGTCAACATCTTCATCGCCAACGGCACTAACGGTGCGCCAGGCACGGGCGAAGACGGCGGCAACGCCGGACTTTTGTTCGGCTACGGCGGCAACGGCGGGTCCGGCGC
>FLQS01000007.1 GCA_900078375.1 uncultured Mycobacterium sp.
TTGACCGGCCAACTCCGCCAACTCCTCAAACACCCGCTCAAGACGCTCAATAGGCATCAGCTCAGCGGTCGAGGACATAACCCCATCATGACAGCGGGGTACGACAAATTTCGGCCACCGAAGCCGCGGGGATATCGACGATCGAGTACTCGATAATTGACCATCCCAGCCTCGATCTCAGCTGATTGACATGACGTCCCGAACATCGAAATCACCACCTGCCCAACAGGACAGGGACTTCTCGTGCTACGCCACGAATGCGTGTTCCTGGAGTTATGGCCGCGGGCGGCATGCTCACGGGACCGCAACAAATCTCTGAGTGAGTTCGAGCAGGTGCGACGTGCGCCCGTCAGCACTCGCAGGCGTAGCCGTCGCTGTCGCGGTCCTGGCTCGGCGTGTACAGGGGACTATCGGTCGGGATGTCGCAGTACCCGGCCGATTTCGCGGCCGTGCAGTTCTTGAACGGCACCGTTGGTGTCGCGTGCGCGGGTGCAGCGATGCCAATGGCGACGGTGAAGAACGCAGATACGGCAAGCATGCCGATAGGTCGAATCACGATGAGTCCCCCGGTTTCCTGATTCAGTGCTTTCGATGAAAGATTATTGAAGAAACTCCACTTATTGACTAAAACGTCAAAATAAGGTGTTCGGCCTGCCTCCGACAGCAGCCTCGGTGAGGTTGGATGACAGCCATGACTACGCACGACACCGCTGACAACGCATCCGAGGGCACAGTGATCGTGACCGAAACGGGCACGGGCACCTATACCCAGCAGATCACGGCAGGTCGGCATCAGCTCGTCGCGGACGAGCCACAGCCGATCAGTGCGGACGCCGGACCGACGCCCTACGACCTGCTACTGGCCGGCCTTGGCGCGTGCACGTCGATGACGGTGCGCATGTACGCCACCAAGAAGGGCTGGCCACTCGAGCGGGTCGAGGTGACCTTGCGGCACACACGCATTCACGCAGAAGACTGCGCCGAGTGTGAAACCACCGAGGGCTGGATCAGCCATATCGACCGCTCCATCGAATTGATCGGCGACCTCGACGACACCCAACGCCAGCGGCTTCTGGAGATCGCCGAGCGTTGCCCTGTCCACCAGACACTGACGTCTGAGGTCAACATCTCAACGTCGCTGAGACTGCCGTCGGTCTGACAACCAAAACACCCCCGGCCCAACAGGACCGGGGGTGCCTCGAACTACGAACTGTTTAGTGCGCGTGCCCGTGATGGCCGTGGCCATGGCCGTCGTCGACAGCATCGACCGGCTTCTCGACAATCGCGGTCTCGGTGGTGAGCAGCATGCGTGCCACCGACGCGGCGTTGAGCACCGCGGAGCGGGTCACCTTCACAGGGTCGATCACACCGTCGGCGATCAGGTCGCCATAGGTCAGCGTCGCGGCGTTGAAGCCGTGCCCGGCGGGCAGTTCGCTGACCTTGTTGACCACGACAGCCCCATCGAAACCGGCGTTGGTGGCGATCCAGAACAGCGGGGCCGACAACGACGAGGCGAACACCTCGACGCCGAGTGCCTCGTCGCCGGACACCTCTGCCCGCAGCGAATCGAGCGCCTTACCGGCCTGCACCAGGGCGCTGCCGCCGCCGGCGACAATGCCCTCCTCGACCGCGGCCTTGGCCGCCGACACGGCGTCCTCGACCCGGTGCTTGCGCTCCTTGAGCGCGGTCTCGGTGGCTGCACCAACCTTGATCACCGCAACACCGCCGGCCAGCTTGGCCAGCCGCTCCTGCAGTTTCTCGCGGTCCCAGTCGGATTCGCTCGCCTCGATCTCGCTCTTGAGCTGCTTGACGCGGTCTGCGATCGCATCCGCGGAACCGCCGCCATCGACTAGGACGGTGGAGTCCTTGCTGACCACCACGCGACGCGCGGAGCCCAGCACATCGAGTCCGACATCCCGCAGCAGCAGGCCGACGTCGGGGTTGACCACCTGACCGCCGGTCACGACGGCCAGATCATCGAGGAACGCCTTGCGGCGGTCACCGAAGAAGGGCGCCTTGACCGCAACGGCCTTGAGCGTCTTGCGAATGGCGTTGACGACCAGGGTCGACAGCGCCTCACCCTCGACGTCCTCGGCGACGATCAGCAGCGGCTTACCGGCCTCGGCCACCTTCTCCAGCAGCGGCAGCAGGTCGGGCAGTGAGCTGACCTTGTCGCGGTGCAGCAACACCAGTGCGTCCTCGAGGACAGCTTCCTGCGAATCGAAATCGGTGACGAAGTAGGCCGAGATGAAGCCCTTGTCGAAACCGACACCGTCGGTGATCTCCAGCTCGGTGTTCATGGTCGAGGACTCCTCGACGCTGACCACTCCGTCGGTACCGACCTTGGTCATCGCCTCGCCGACCAGTTCGCCGACTTCTTCATCGCGCGAGGAGACGGTCGCAATCTGGGCGATGCCAGTCTTGCCGGCCACCGGCGTGGCCGCGGCCAGCAGCGCCTCGGACACGGCGTCAGCCGCCCGGCTGATGCCCGATCCGAGCGCGATCGGGTTGGCGCCCGCGGCCACGTTGCGCAGGCCGTTCTTGATGATGGCCTGTGCCAGCACGGTGGCCGTGGTGGTCCCGTCACCGGCGACGTCGTTGGTCTTGGTGGCCACCGACTTCACCAGCTGAGCGCCGAGGTTCTCGAACGGATCCTCGAGCTCGATCTCGCGGGCGATGGTCACGCCGTCGTTGGTGACCGTCGGGCCACCGAACGCCTTGGCGAGCACCACATGGCGACCACGCGGACCCAGCGTCACCTTCACGGCGTCGGCGAGCTTGTCGACGCCGATCTCCATGGCGCGGCGCGCAGTCTCGTTGAACTCAATCTGCTTGCTCATATGTCAGTCCTGACTTGGCTTAAGCGCGATCCGCCCCGGAAACCACCCGTACGAGTACAGGGATCTCCGGGGCGGTTCACGGTTGCTACTTGTTGACGACCGCCAGCACGTCGCGCGCCGACAGGATCAAGTACTCCTCGCCGTTGTACTTGATTTCGGTGCCGCCGTACTTGCTGTAGATGACGGTGTCACCCTCGGCCACGTCGAGCGGAATCCGCTTCTCGCCATCCTCGTCCCAGCGGCCGGGGCCAACTGCGACGACGGTGCCTTCCTGCGGCTTCTCCTTGGCGGTGTCCGGGATGACCAGACCCGACGCGGTGGTCGTCTCGGCCTCATTGGCCTGTACGAGGATCTTGTCCTCGAGTGGCTTGATATTCACGGCCACGATGGAGTCCTCCACTTAGTTAACTTGCGGGCCGGGGCTTGTGCGCCCGGACCAGGTCGGAATTACAAGGTGTTCGGCATACATCCATACCCTCGCGCCGTCGTCGCGGGAGCCGACACAGGGGGTTTGTCCGCAAGCCACCTAGCACTCTATACATGCGAGTGCTAGCACTCAAGGGTGGCCTCCTGCGTATTCGCCCAGAGCGGACGCCGCCGCTCAGACCGGCAGCTCGTGAAGCACCCTCAGGTCGCCGAAGAACGCGATGACCAGGGCATTGAAGAGATCGGCTCGTTCCCACTGCAGGAAGTGCCCGGCGCCGGGCAGCACGACCGGCCCGGTCCGGTTGGTGAAGGCCACCTCGCACAGGTGCACGAACTCGGGTCCGACGACGTGGTCGTCCATGCCGTAGAGGATCAGGGTGGGTACATCGACCTTGCGGTCCATAATCGGCGGCTCGCTCGACGGTCTGCCGTAGGCCAGCTGGTAGACGGCCCAGCCGGCCCGCAGTCGCTCCTCGGTCCCGAAGGGTTCGGTCATGAAGTCGACGTCGGCCTTGGTGAACGTGCCCGGCGAGGCCCACAGCCGGTGTCCGTACATCTCACCGATGTAGCGCCGCCGTTTGTCGACGGTGTCGAGCTCGGCGGCAAGCTCGTCCGGGGTTTCGCCCTGGCGGTGGCGGTAGTCGCCGGTCGGTCCGTCGCTCAGGATTGCGGCGGGGTCGATCCCGGCAGCGACGTAGTCCTCGAAGACCAGCGGTGGCACGGTGTCGAAGAACACCAGCTTGTCGACGAAACCCGGATACCGGTGCAGCAGGTCCACCGCGACCACCCCGCCGACGTCGCCTCCCACCACCCCGCAGTGCTCGTGGCCGAGGACGTCGTGGACCAGCAGGTAGACGTCCCTGCTGTAGGCCGCGATGTCGTAGACGTCAGCCTGTGACAGGTCGGAGTCGCCGTGCCCGCGCAGGTCCGGGGCGATCACCTCGTAGCCGGCGTCGACGAGCGCGGCGATATTGCGCCACCAGATCCGTTTGGTCTCGGGGTAACCGTGCAACAGGAGCAGCGGATATCCGCCGATGCCCTCGTGGACGTAAGCCAGGCTCAGCCCGTCGCGGCCGGGGCTGGGTGGCACCTCGGCGCGGTGGATGGCGAAGGCGTCCGGCGCAGGGGTTTCTGGCTGCGCAGGGCGCAGCCGAAGGTCGTAACGCATCAACGACCGGATCGGCTGGTCGCGACCTGACCGGCGATGACCGGCAGGCCGGGGTCGCTGGGCACGTCCAGCGGCGACGGCGCCGCTCCGGCGGCGATGAGGTGCGCGGCAAACGAGGCGATCATCGCCCCATTGTCGGTGCACAACCGCGGCCGCGGAATCCGTAGCGTCAAACCCGCTGCCGCACAACGCTCTTCAGCCAGTTCGCGCAGTCGCGAGTTGGCCGCAACTCCGCCGGCGATCAGTAGCGTCGACACTCCGAGCTCGCCGGCCGCCCGTACCGCCTTGGCGGTGAGCACGTCGGCGACGGCCTCCTGGAATCCGGCGGCGACATCGGCGGTCGCTGCGTCGGGATGGCTTTCGACGTAGCGGGCGACCGCGGTCTTCAACCCGGAGAACGAGAACGCGAAGGGTTCGTCGCGCGGGCCGGTCATGCCACGCGGGAAGACGATCGCGTCCCGATCGCCGGTGCGGGCCAGCTCATCGAGCGGCCGTCCACCCGGATAGCCCAGGCCCAGCAGGCGGGCCACCTTGTCGTAGGCCTCCCCCGCCGCATCGTCGACGGTGCTGCCGAGTTCGATGATCGGCTCACCCAGCGAGCGCACGTGCAGCAGGTGAGTGTGCCCGCCGGACACCAACAGGCCAACACATTCGGGCAGCGGGCCGTGGTCGTAGACGTCGGCGGCCAGGTGCCCACCGAGATGGTTGACCGCGTAGAACGGCACCCCCCACGCGGCGGCGTAGGCCTTCGCGGCGGCCACCCCGACCAGCAGCGCGCCGGCCAGCCCAGGTCCGATGGTGGCCGCGACGACGTCGGGCCTGTCGATGCCGGCGGTCTGCAACGCCCGGCGCATGGTCGGCCCGAGAGCTTCCAGGTGGGCCCGCGAGGCGATCTCGGGAACCACCCCGCCGAACCGAGCGTGTTCATCGACGCTGGAGGCCACTTCGTCGGCCAGCAGCGTGATAGTGCCGTCGGCGTCCAGCCGGGCGATCCCGACTCCTGTTTCGTCACAGGAACTTTCGATAGCCAGAATTAACATGACACGGGGTCCCGTCGCATCGTGTAGGCGTCGGCGCCGCTGACTCGGTAGTAGCGCTTGCGCACCCCTACTCTCGCGAAGCCGAGGCTGGTGTACAACGCGATCGCCGGCTCGTTGTCGGTGCGAACTTCCAGGTACACCACCGATTCCGGGCCGACCGCGCCGAGCAGATCGATCATCATCTGCCGCCCGATCCCGTGTCCCTGATATGCGGGATCCACACCGACGGTGTGGATTTCGTATTCGAACGGCTCCGCGCGGCCCAGCCGGGAGATGCCGGCGTAACCGACCAATTTGTCGTCGACCCGGGCGGTCACGTAACGGTTGTGCGGGGCGGCCAGCTCACGGATGAACGCGACATCCGGCCACGGGTCGTCCCCTTCGAACAACATGTTCTCCAGCTCGGCGCAGCGGGCAGCGTCGCTCTTGAGCATCGGACCGTACAGGACGTTCACCGCAACACACCCCGCTCGGCCAGCGTCTTCGCATCCGGGCGGCGCAGATACAGCGGCACCAGCGGGGCGGGCTCCCCAGCCCAATCAGCTACGGCGGCAACCAGACCCGACGCTGTCGGGTAGGCCGGGCCGACGACGGGCAGGGCGAACAAGGCGGCGTGCTCGGGCGATCCCGCCACGGCGTCGACTCCACCGACCGGTACGTCGGCGGGCGCGGCCACATCAGGGCCGTCGATGCGCAGCCCGTCGCGATACCGCGCCCAGTAGACCTCACGGCGGCGGGCATCGGTCACCACCAGAACCTCGTCAGTGGTGAGCACTCCGATGGCATCCAGACTGCAGACGCCGTACACCGGCAGGTCCAGCGCGTGACCGTAGGCCGCCGCGGTGGCCATCCCAACCCGCAGACCAGTGAAAGGCCCTGGGCCGCAACCGACGACGACGGCATCCAGGTCGGCCATCGTCAGACCGGCATCGGCGACCGCCGCCACGGCATTGGGAGTCAACGTCTCGGCGTGGGCGCGCGCATCGAGGGTGATCCGCTCCCCTGCCACCGCGAAGCCACCGTCACGAACCACCACCGCGGCGGTGACAGCCGGTGTGGCGGTGTCGATGACCAGGATGTTGCGCGTCATTCGTGGTTCCACTGCCATGTCACGGTGCGCACGTCGCTGTCGGCGCCGCGCGCCAGCGTGATGTCCAGGTGGTTCTCGGAGAGCCGCTCGGCCAGGCCCTCACCCCATTCGACCACGACGACGGCGTCGTCGAGATCGGCGTCGAGGTCCAGCGAATCCAGTTCGGCCAGCAGGTCGGCGCCGGTGTGTTCGAGCAGGCGGTAGACATCGACATGCACGAGCGCGGGCTGTCCGGGCCACCGCGCCCGATGCACACGCGCCAGCACGAACGTCGGTGAGGTCACCGGCCCCTCGACATCCATGCCGAGGGCAATTCCCTTGGTGAAAGCGGTCTTTCCGGCTCCGAGCGGTCCGGACAGCACGACGACGTCGCCGGCCCGCAGCTGCCGGCCCAGCTGCTCGCCCAGTGCGATGGTGTCCTCGACGGTCGGCAGCTCGGCCGTACCGCTGCGCACCTGCGTCCTATCCACGGGCGCGATCCTTGAGCCGGCGGGTGAAGGCCACCAGTTTCGACGGGGTCGCGCGCTCGACCAGGTGCACCAACGCGTCGTTGATCAGCTCGGGCTGTTCGAGCTGCACCAGATGCCCGGCGCCGCCGACGATCAGCAGTTCGCAGTTCGGCAGCACCGCCGCCATTTCCTCGGAGTGCACGACCGGGGTCAGCACGTCGTGGTCGCCGCACGCGATCAGCGTCGGGATCTTCGCCAGCACCGGCAGCGCCGCACTCTCGTCGTGAACTTCCAGGGCGTGCAGGAACTCGACCAGGGTGTCGATCGGGGTGTCGTGAATCATCTCCTCGGAGAACGCCACAACGCGTGGGCTCATGTGATCGTCGCCGTAGGACGCGGCCCGCAGGATCGGGCGGATCACCGACCGGGCCGCGCCGCGGGTGCGGTGCACGAGCTTGGGTGCGTAGCGCGCGGCGAACCGCACGGCCTCCAGCGCCGGATTCTGCAGGATTTCGCCCACCGGCGAGCGGGACAGTCCTTCGGACGCCGAGGAGATCAGCGCCGCACCGACAATGCGACTGCCGTAGTGCTTGGGGAACTGGCGTGCGTGCGACAGCACCGTCATGCCGCCCATCGAATGCCCGACGAGGACGACCGGTCCGCGTGGAACCATCACTTGCAGAATGGTTTCCAGGTCCTGACCCAGCTGGGTGACATTGTAGGTGTCGACCGGTGCGGAGCTGGACTGACCGTGCCCGCGCTGGTCGTAGAACACCATCCGGACCTGATCGCCCCAGCGAGCGGCCAGGGCCGCGCGCTGGAAATGAAACGATCCCATCCGCAGGCAGAACCCGTGGGCGAACACCACCGTCAGCGGCGCGGTGATCGGACCGACCTCGCGCACCACCAGCGGGATACCGTCCGATGTGGTGACCACGCAGCCGCGGTCGGCATCCAGGAGCGCGAAATCCTCACCCTGGTAGGCGTCCTCGATGTAGGACCGATGCGCAAGCGCGCGGGCCATCGAAACCCCGGCGACCGTGCCGACCGCGCTCAGCCCGGCCATTCCCGCCAATAGCCCGGCCTTCTTGCGGGCACCGAACCCGGGCTGGTCGGCCGTGCGTGCCAACCGCTCGGCACTCTTGGCGGCGCGGCGCGCCAACCGTTCGTCGATCCCGTGCCGGGAGCTGGTCTCGTCGTCACTGCCCACCAGTGTCGGCCTCCCGATACGTGCGCACTACCCGGCCGCGCGGACTGGTGACTACCTCGTAGTGAATGGTGCCGAGTAGATCGGCCCAGTCCTGGGCCGTTGGTTCCCCGGATGTGCCCGGGCCAAACAGGATTGCCTCGTCACCCTCGGCAGCGTCGGGCGTGCCGGGGCCGAGGTCGACGACGAACTGGTCCATGCAGACCCGTCCGACGCTGCGGCGAAGCCGGCCGTTGATGAGCACGTCGATCCGGCCGCCGAGTGGGCGGTACAGCCCGTCGGCATAACCAATGGGCAGCAGCGCCAGGTTGGTGTCCCGCTCGGCGATCCAGGTGTGCCCGTAGGACACTCCGTCGCCGGCCTTGACCGGTTTGACCATCGTCACCGCGCATTTCAGTGTCATCGCCGGGCGCAGTCCCATGTCACCGCGCTCGGGGATGGGGCTCAGCCCGTAGACCGCGATGCCAGGGCGGACCATGTCGAAAACCAGGTCCGGCCGCGTCATCGCCGACGGCGAGTTCGACAGATGGGCAACCTCGAATTCGATGCCGCGCCTGCGCGCTTCGGCGATGACATCGGTAAAGCGTTGCGCTTGACGATCGTTGAGCGGGTCCTCGGGGACATCACCGTTGGCCAGATGCGACATGATGCCGCGCAACCGGATCGCGTCGGCGGCGACGGCGCGCTGCAGCTCGGTCAGCACCGCCGGAAAGTCGGCGAGGCTGACACCGTTGCGGTTGAGGCCGGTGTCAACCTTGACGGTGACCTCGGCCGTACGTCCGGTGCGCTCGACGGCGTCGAGCAGCTCAGCCACCTGGCGTGCCGAGGACACCGCGACCTGAACGTCGGCCAGCAGGGCTGGGGTGAAGTCGGTGCCGGGCGGATGCAGCCACGCCAGTACCGGCCCGGTGATGCCGCCGTCACGCAGCGCCACCGCCTCGCCGATCGTCGCGACGCCGAGTGCGGCGGCCCCGGCGGCGAGAGCGGCCCGGCCGGCCTGCACCGCACCGTGGCCGTATGCGTCGGCCTTGACGACCGCCATCACCTGGGCGGATCCCGCGTGCTCACGCAAAACGCGCACGTTATGGGCGATCGCCCCGAGATCGACGAGCGCTTCGGCGCCTGGACCGGAAACCTGGGTTTGCGTCGACGGGGTCAACGAAGTCGTGTGCATATTCATGTCACCGCTGCCAATTGTCCCAGAAGCCGGCACAGAAGCTCGCATAGGGCGCTGACCTGTCATTTCGTGCCTGCGGAGCGCGGTAGAGTCGTCGGAATGCGGGTGCTGTCGATGGACGACGCCGTTCTGGCCCGGCGGCCGGACCTCGGCGGCCCGTCCGAGCAGCCCGCCCACTCCCGGATTTCCGTCTGGCTGGAGAAACTCATCGTCACCGGCCGGTTGACGCCGGGCGACAAGCTGCCCTCCGAGGTCGAGATCGCCGGCGCGCTGGGCGTGAGCAGGATGACGCTGCGGCAGGCGCTGGCGGCCATCGAGGCCAAGGGGCTGATCCGGCGCAGCCGGGGACGGTTCGGGGGCAATTTCGTCGAGACGCCGCACCTGGAGTTCGACCACATCGGTTTACCGGGCTTCACCGAGCAACTGCGTCGGCTGGACATGTCCGCCGGCGCGCGGGTGATCCGGGCTACGACGCGGACCGCGTCCGCCGTGGTGCGCCAGGCGTTGCAGCTGAAAAGCGGCGCCTACGTGCACGAGATCATCCGCATCCGGTCGGCCAACAACACGCCCGTCCTGCTGGAGGAGACCTACCTGCCGGCCGCGCGGTTTCCCCGGCTCCTGTCCGCCGATCTCACCGGCTCGATCTACACACTGATGGCCGACGAGTTCGACACCCCGTTGGTCTCGGCCGACGAGCACATCGAGGCCACCCCGGCGTCCGAGTCGTCGGCCGGGCTGCTCGGTGTGACCGTCGGCGACCCGCTGTTGGTGGTGACGCGAACCGCGTACGACCGCAATGACGTGCCGGTGGAGTTCTCTCACGACTACTTCCGCTCCGACCGCACCCGCATCCGGGTGCGCTCGCGTGTCGACGGCGGCCCCGACGCCGAAGTGGAGACCTCCCCGGCGTCCTAGAGTTCACCCAGCACGTGCTCGACGATGTCTGGTGACAGCCGCGGGATCAGTGCCGGCGCCACCGCCATCAGCTCGGCGCTGGGTGCGCTGCCGACGGCGATGCACCGCATACCCGCAGCGAGCGCACCCCGCACCCCGGGCACCGAATCTTCGAAGACCACGATATCGGTTGATGCACAACCGAGTTGGGCTGCTCCGGCCAGGAAGCCTTCCGGGTCCGGCTTGCCGCGGGTGACATCCTCTTCGGCGACGACGACGCCGATCAGCTCACCGACCGGACTGTTTTCCAGGACGGCGCGGACATCGTCGCGCTGGGCGCCGGTGACGATGGCCAACGGCACCCCGTGCTCGGCCAGCAGTTGCACCAGGCGCACGGTATCGGGCTGGATCGGGTTGTCGTCGGCCACCAATTCCCGGTAGCGGGTCTTGCGCAAGGCGAGCAACGATTCAACGTCGCGACCGTCGACGCCCGTGATCTGCTGGGCACCGGTGATCTGAAGGGCCTTCTCGACGATCTCGCGATCGCTGTGGCCCAGAAGCTGGCTGTCATAGTCCTGCTGGGTCATCGCCCAGCTCAGGTGCTCGTCGAACAGCTCACCGAAGATACGGAACAGGATCGGCTCGTCATCGGACAGCGTCCCGTTGAAATCGAAGATCACCCCTGGGCGCTGGGCGGTGACCCAGTCCGACATCACCTCACGAGCAAGTATTGGCACCGACACAAGCCAATAGTCTAGTCTTTTAGACGCGATGGCACTCCCGGCGCGAGGATGTTTGTATGCCGTTCCTGTCCGACCCGGAACTGGATGCGCTGCTGGACCACCTGCCAGCACTGGCCGGTCAGCCGCGCCAACTCGAGGAACTCTCCGGCGGCCTGACCAACCGCAATATCAAGATCACCCTGCCGACCGCGACGTACGTCGCGCGGTGCAGCATCAACCGCACGAACCTCCTCGGCATCGACCGCGACAACGAGTACTACAACAGCAAGGCCGCCGAGCAGGCCGGCGTCGGCGCCCCGGTGATCGACTACCGCCCCGATCTGGGCATCCTGCTGGTGGGCTTCCTCGAGGGCAATACGCTCACCAACGCCGACCTGCAGCGCCCCGATGTACTGGCGCGGGTTGCCGCGGGCTGTCGGGCCCTGCACGCCGGCCCGCGTTTCCGGGATGAGTTCAACATGTTCGAGCGTCAGCCCGCTTATCTGAAGGTGGTGCAAGAACACGGTTTCCGGATACCGACCGACTACCTGTACTACACCCGCGAATTCCAGGCGATTAGACGGATTCTCGGGCCGGCCGAGAACACCACCGTTCCGTGCAACAACGATCTGCTGGCGGGCAACTTCGTCGACAACGGACAGAAGGTCTGGCTGATCGACTACGAGTACTCCGGCAACAACGATCCGTGTTTCGAGTTGGGCAACCTGGGAGCCGAGTGTGGGTTGTCCACCGATCAGCTCGACGAACTGGTCACGCTGTACTACGGTCGCCGGCTGCGGCACAAGGCGGCGCGGGCCCGCCTGCAGGGAATCGTCGGCAAGTACGGCTGGACGCTATGGGGATGCATCCAGAATGGCTCCAGTTCTTTGGATTTCGACTTCTGGGAATGGGCGATGGAACGCTACGAGTCCGCCGTCGCCGAATTCCGCGGACCAGACTTTCCCCGCCTGCTGACCGACGCACAAGCATCCGACTGACGACCGATAAGGAACCCATGCCCACGCAAGAGCTGCCTGATCGCGCCCGGATCGTCATCATCGGGGGCGGCGTCATCGGCACCAGCGTCGCCTACCACCTCACCAAACTCGGCCACACCGACGTCGTGCTGCTCGAGCAGGGCCAGCTGTCGTGCGGAACGACCTGGCACGCAGCGGGTCTGGTCGGTCAGCTGCGCGCCTCGGAGAGCGGCACCCGGCTGGTGCAGTACTCGACCCAGCTGTATGCGGAGCTGGAGGCCGAGACCGGGCTGAGCGCCGGCTACAAGCAGTGCGGCGGTGTCACGGTGGCCCGCACAGAAGATCGAATGACGCAGCTGCGTCGCACCGCCGCCAACGCGGCGGCCTACCAGCTCGACTGCGAACTGCTCAGTCCCGACGAGGCTTACGCACGCTATCCGGTGATGCGGGTGGACGACCTGGTCGGCGCAATCTGGCTGCCTGCCGACGGCAAAGCCAATCCGACGGACCTGACGATGGCGTTGGCCAAGGGTGCGCGGCAGCGCGGCGCCAAAGTCGTCGAACACGTCCGGGTGCTCGATGTGCTCACCGACGAGGAACGGGTGACTGGCGTGCGCACGGACGCCGGCGACATCGAAGCCGAGATCGTGGTCAACTGCGCCGGGCAATGGGCCAAGGCGATCGGGGCGATGGCCGGGGTGAACGTGCCGCTGTACTCGGCCGAGCACTTCTACGTCGTCACCGAAACCATCGCCGGCGTGCACCCCGACCTGCCGATCCTGCGCGATCCCGACGGCTACACCTACTTCAAGGAGGAAGTCGGCGGGCTGGTCATCGGGGGCTTCGAGCCGGAGGCCAAGCCGTGGGTGGCCCCCGACAAGATCCCCTACCCGTTCGAGTTCCAGCTCCTCGACGAGGACTGGGAGCACTTCGAAATCCTGATGGAGAACGCGCTGTTGCGGATTCCCGCGCTGGAACACACCGGGTGCAAGAAGCTCTACAACGGGCCGGAGAGCTTCACCCCGGACAACCAGTTCATCTTGGGCGAGGCACCCGAGTGCGCCAACTTCTTCGTCGGCGCGGGCTTCAACTCAGTGGGTATCGCGTCGGCGGGCGGGGCCGGACGCGCGCTGGCGGAGTGGATCGTGAACGGCTCCCCCACCACAGACCTCACCGGCGTCGACATCCGCCGCTTCGCCCCGTTCAACGGCAACGTGGCCTGGCTGCACGACCGCGTCGCCGAGATCCTCGGCGTGCATTACGAGATCCCCTGGCCCAACCGCGAACTGGCGACTGCACGGCCGTTCCGACGCTCGCCGGTGCACCACCTGCTGGTCGCCGCCAGCGCGAACTTCGGCAGCCGGATGGGCTGGGAACGGGCCAACTTCTTCGCCCCGCCGGGCAGTGAACCCGTCATCGAATACTCGTGGGGCAAACAGAACTGGCTGCCCTGGTCGGCGGCCGAACAGATCAACACCCGCACCGCCGTCACCGTCTTCGACCAGACCTCGTTCTCCAAGTATGTGCTCGCGGGGCCGGACGCCGAGGCCGCTCTGCAGTGGCTGTGCACCGCTGACGTTGCGGTTCCGGTCGGTAAATCGGTGTACACCGGCTTGCTCAACGAGCGCGGCACCTACGAGTCCGACGTCACCGTCACTCGCACCGGGGCGCAGGAGTTCCTGATCGTCAGCAGCGCGGCCACCACCGAGCGGGACAAGGATCACATCCGCAAGAACCTGCCTGCCGGGGCGCACGCCGAGCTGGTGGACGTCACGTCGTCGATGGCGGTGTTCGGTGTGATGGGCCCGAAGTCACGGGAGCTGCTCAGCGGCATGACCGACGCCGATTTGTCCGACGCCGCGTTCCCGTTCGCCACCAGCCAGGTGATCTCGCTGGGTTATGCGACGGTGCGGGCCGCCCGCATCACGTATGTCGGGGAACTGGGTTGGGAACTTTACGTTCCCGCCGAGTTCGCGGTGGGCGTGTACGAAGATCTGCTGTCCGCCGGTGAGCGGTTCGGCATCGCCCGCGGCGGCTATTACGCCATCGAGTCGATGCGGCTGGAGAAGGGCTATCGGGCATTCGGCCGGGAGCTGACGCCCAGCGACAATCCCGTCGAGGCCGGACTGCTGTTCGCGTGCAAGCTGAAGTCCGACATCGACTTTCTCGGCCGTGCGGCGGTGGAGAAGGCCAAGGCCGAGGGTCCGCGCCGACGGCTGGTCAGCTTCGCCGTCGATTCGCCAGAGCCCATGCTGTGGGGCGGTGAGCTGATCCTGCGGGACGGCGCCGTTGCCGGGCAGGTCAGTTCGGCGGCGTGGGGTGCCACCACCGGGGCCTGCGTGGGGCTGGGCTATATCCGGTCCTCCGACGACGCGATCGTCACACCCGACTGGGTGCGGGCAGGTTCCTACACCGTCAACGTCGGCGGCGAAACCTACCCGATCACCGTGTCGCTCAGAGCGATCTACGACCCGGCCAACGAGCGAGTGCGCTAGCTTTCAAGCGTGTTCAAGCAGATCTGTTTTTTTCGCAAGCGCGACGACATGACGTCCGACGAGTTCATGGATTACTACGAGAATCAGCATGCGCGGCTGTCCGAACGTATGGGCAGGTCACCGTCGATACCGAACGCGGTGCGATACGTCCGGCGTTACCTCGTGCCAGAGACCAACCCCGTAACGGGCCGAGTGATCGATCCGGGGTTTGACTGCCTCATGGAGATCTGGTGGAACTCCCGCGAGGATTTCGAGGAATCCCAGCGTCTCATCGCTTCTCCCGAACGACTGCCGTCGATCATGGACGACGAGACGCTGTTGTTCGCCTCCCACGACAATCCCGTGTGTTCGGTGATCGAACGCGACTCCCCGATGGGACCGCACGGCGAGGCCACCCGAGTCGACATTCGATACGAGGACTAGCGGCGCCTCAGTCCGCCGTCGTGAATATCGCGGTCGGTCGCAGCGGTTTCAGCATGACCAGCGGGATGCGTCGACTCGTGGACTGCTGATAGGCGATGTAGGGCGGATACAGGTGGCACATGTACTCCCACACCTGATGCCGTTCATCGCCCTCCGGTACGCGCCAAGCCGCCTCGAACGCCTGCGTCGCGACCTGTACGTCCAGCGTGTCCCCGGACACGACATTCAGATACCACTCCGGATGATTGTCGGCCCCACCCTTGGAGGCGACGATCACGATCTCACCGCCGAAGTTGCCGTAGATCAGCGCCTTGATATAGCGCTGACCCGACTTGCGTCCGGTGTAGCGAATCAGGCAGTGAGTGGTGAACGTGCGGCCACCAACATCGTTCAGGTCGAGGATGTGCCCCTGCGCGCCACCGGTTTCCAGGTATGTCGCGAGGTGTTGAGCCGCCCAGTCAGCACGGCTAGCGCGTATCGCTGCAGCGTCGGTGTCGGCCATCAGTGCGAGAAGTGTTCCTGGGTGAAGTACCCGTCCGGTTTGATCGCGTCCATGTGCGTGAGCACAGCGTTGAGGTCCGCCCACAGCGAGCGGGCCAGGTCGGCGGAGAAGCCCTCGCGCACCACCACCCGCAACACCGAAATATTCTCGGCGCCTTCGGGCATGGTGTAGGCGGGCACCTGCCAGCCGTAGGAGCGCAGGCCGGCCGAGATGTCGAACTCGTTGTAGCCGAAGCCGTCCTTCAACCGGAACGCCACCACCGGGATTGCCGACCCGTCGGAGATCACATCGAAGTGCTCGCAGCTCTCCAGCTGGTCGGACAGCCAGCGCGCGGTAGCCGCCAGGCACTGCATCACATGGGTGTAGCCGGCCCGGCCCAGACGCAGGAAGTTGTAGTACTGGCCGACCACCTGGTTGCCGGCCTTGGAGAAGTTGAGCGTGAACGTCGGCATATCGCCGCCGAGGTAGTTGACCCGGAACACAAGGTCTTCGGGTAGGGCATCGGCATTGCGCCACACCACGAATCCGATACCCGGATAGGTCAACCCGTACTTGTGGCCACTGACGTTGATCGACGCCACCCGCGGCAGCCGGAAATCCCACTTGATATCCGGATGCAGAAACGGCACCACGAACCCACCGCTGGCGGCGTCGACATGCACCGGGACGTCAAGTCCCTTGTCCTGCTGCAGTTTGTCCAGAGCGGCGCAGATCTCGGCGACCGGCTCCAGTTCACCGGTGTAGGTGGTGCCCAGGATCGCCACCACCCCGATGGTGTCCTCGTCGACGTACTCGAGGACCTGTTCGGGGGTGATGACGAAGCGGTCCTCGGCCATCGGGATGTAGCGCGGCTCGACTTCGAAGTACCGGCAGAACTTCTCCCACACCACCTGCACGTTGGAGCCCATCACCAGATTGGGGGTGCGCGTCTTCCACGCGTCCCCGACGCGCTCCTTCCACCGCCACTTCAGCGCGAGCCCGCCGAGCATCACCGCCTCCGACGACCCGACCGTGGACACCCCGACCGCGGTGGCGGCATCGTCGTCGCGCAGGTTCTCGGCATGGAACAGGTCGGCAACCATTGCCACGCAACGTGACTCGATGGCCGCGGTGGCCGGGTACTCGTCCTTGTCGATCATGTTCTTGTCGAACGTCTCGGCCATCAGCTTCTCGGCCTCGGGGTCCATCCACGTCGTGACGAAGGTCGCGAGGTTGAGCCGGGAGCTGCCGTCGAGCATCAGCTCGTCGTGGATGAACCGGTATGCCGCAGAGGGTTCCATCGCCTCGTCGGGCAGCCGCAGCGACGGGATGGGATCGGTGGATAGTCGCCCGGTGTAGGCCGGTGCGATCGACGGGGAACGGTACTTGACGTGGGGCACAAGGGTCCTTTCTTACAGTTCTGCGATGGCTTGACGAATGTGGGCGAGGATGCGCGACGCCGATGTCGGCACGGGTGTCGGGCCGGGGTCGGCGGCCGAGGCGTTCGCGGCGCGGGCGTGCACGAATGCGGCCGCCGCGGCGGCCTCGACTGGCGGCAGGCCTGAGGCCAGCAGCGCGCCGATCATGCCGGACAGCACGTCACCGGATCCGGCGGTCGCCGCCCAGGACCCGCCGGCCGGGTTCAGATAGATAGTCCCGGACGCGTCGGCGACGACCGTGACATTTCCCTTGAGCAGCACCGTGGCGCCGAATGCGTCGGCAAGCCTGCGGGTGGCCGCCACCCGGTCCTCCCCCGGCGGCCCTCCCGCCAGCCGAGCGAACTCGCCCGCGTGCGGCGTCAGCACCGTCGGGGCCTTGCGACCCGCCACGAGGTCCGGTTGCGCGGCCAACAGCGTCAGTGCGTCGGCGTCGACGACCACCGGAAGTGCGGTGCCGAGCGCGAAAGTCAAGGCACCGAAAGCTTTTTCATCGGTGCCCAGCCCGGGCCCGACGACCCATGCCTGCACCCGTCCTGCGGCGTGCGGGTTCGGTGCGGCCACCACCTCGGGCCAGTGCGACACCACCTCGGCCGCGGCCGATCCGGTGTAGCGCTTCATGCCCGAGGTCGCGGCCACCGCGGCCCCGGTGCACAGGATCGCGGCACCGGGATATTTGGCCGAGCCGGCCATGATGCCGGTGACTCCCTGGCTGTACTTGTCGTCGTGCGCGCCGGGCACCGGCCAGCGGGCCTTCACGTCGGCCGCTTCGAAGCCCAGCAGTTCGGTGGCCGGCAGGTCCAGCCCGATGTCGACGAGTTCGACTCGGCCGCAGTCAGCCAGGGCATGAACGGGTTTGAGCCCACCGAAGGTCACGGTGAGGGCCGCGCGGACGGCGGGCCCGGTGATCGCACCGGTCTGCACGTCGATGCCGCTGGGAATGTCGACGGCCACCACCGGAATCCCGGCAGCCTCGACGGCGGCGAATACCTCGGCGGCCGCCTCGCGCAACGGGCCCTTGCCCGAGATGCCGACGACTCCGTCGAGCACCAGATCCGCCGACGGCGGCACGGCGGGCACCACCCGGCCACCCGCGGTACGAAACGCCGCCAGCGCCTTGGTATGGGTACGTTCGGGGTTCAGCAGCACCGCGGTTGCCGCGACACCGCGGCGGCGCAGCAAGGTCGCCGCCCACAGCGCGTCACCGCCGTTGTCGCCCGACCCGACCACCGCGCACACGCGCCGACCGGCCAGCGCACCGGCGCGGGCCCGCAGCTCCGCGGCGATCGCGGTGGCCAATCCATAGGCGGCACGACGCATCAGGACACCATCGGGCAGGCTGGCCAGCAAAGGCGCCTCGGCGGCGCGAATCGCGTCGGCGGTGTAGTAGTGCCGCATCGGCACCAAGGTTACGTGCTGGGCGGGCGAAAGCAGCCAAGTCCGACAGGGTATTCGCACCGCGTGACAGATTGACAGTTGATCGGGGACCTACTGGAGATCGAACGCGGGGGGGGGGGGGGGGGGGGGGGGGGGGGGGGCAGTCGGGGGCCGAGACGGCTGCGCTGGTGTACATCGGGACGGCCGAGCGTGACGGTGCCGACGAGCCGTTCGTCGGTGGCGGCTGGCGCTGTACCGGCAGACGCCGGTGGACGGCTGACAGCGATACTATTTTGGAGTGACCGAGCCAAAATCTGTTCGGGTTTCCGCTGCCGTCAACGGCCGCACCCTGACCCGCAAAGGCGTCCGGACGCGCGACCGGATCGTCGCGGTGGCCGCGGATCTGATGCAGGAACGTGGGGTGGCCCGGACCACGATCGAAGACATTCAGGCCGCCGCCGGCATCAGCTCCTCGCAGCTGTACCACTACTTCGCCGACAAGGGCGCGCTCGTGGCGGCCGTCATCGAACTCCAAGGCCAACGCGTGCTCAGCGTCCAGCATGTGGGTCTGGACCGGCTGACTTGTGTCGACGACCTGTGGCGGTGGCGGGATCTCGTGGTCGGCATCCGTACCGCTCAGAGCTGTGTAGGTGGGTGTCCGCTGGGCTCACTCGCTGCGGATCTTTCGGAAACGGACGCGTTGGCAAGGGCCCAGCTCGCGCGCTGGTTCGCCGAGTGGGAGCGCATGTTGCGTGATGGCCTGGCCGGAATGGCTGCCGCTGGTCAGTTCGTCGCCGGTACCGACACGGACCGTCTGGCATTGGCATTACTCGCCGCCACCCAGGGCGGGCTGTTGCTCAGCCAGGTCAATCGGGACACCACCGCGTTGACGGCGGCGATGGACACCGTGATCGCCCAGATCGGGAGCCACTTGACCGAAGCAGCAGGAAAGGCTGTCCGCAGAGCTTAATTTTTGGTGTTGACACTCCATTTTTGACTCGACACGATCGGCAGTGAACCAACGAGAGGAGTCAGCGTGTCCACCACCGAACCGGTCACGATCGCCACCCAGGTCGCCCAACTCCAGGCCGGACTGGCCGGCCATCTGCCCACCGAGGCGATCGAAGTGTTCATCGCCGATCAGAAGCGAATGGTCGCCGAAGGTGCGGCGCCCGGAGCGGCCCGACCAGGAACGTCGCTACCCGACCCGGAACTGCTTGATAGGCATGGGAATCCGGTCAGGGTCGGAGCTCTTCGGGCAAACCGGGCCGCCGTCCTCGTCTTCTACCGTGGCGCCTGGTGCCCGTACTGCAATCTGGCGTTGAAGGCTTATCAGGACCAGCTGGTGCCGGAACTTGCCAAGCGCGATGTCCCGCTGATCGCCATCAGCCCGCAGAAGCCCGACGGGTCGTTGTCGACCGCGGAGGCCAACGCCCTGACGTTCGACGTGGTCTCCGACCCTGGCAACCAGATCGCCTCGGCGCTCGGCATCGTCACCACCCCGTCAGAGGCGTCTCGGTCGGTGACCCAGCAGCTCGGCATCGATCTGCGGGAAGCCAACGCCGACGGCGGCTACGAGCTGCCGATGCCGACTGTCTTGGTGGTGGACCGTGATGGGGTGATCGCTTGGAGCGACATCCACCCTGACTACACCACTCGTACCGAAGTAGCAGAGATCCTGGCAGCCGTCGCCCAGCTGGACTGACGGCGGCTATTCGACCGTGACGGACTTGGCCAGGTTGCGCGGCTTGTCGACGTCGTAGCCGCGAGCCCGGGCCACCGCCGCGGCGAACACCTGCAGCGGGACCGTCGACAGCAACGGCTGGAAAAGCGTTGACACCGCGGGTATTTCGAAGATGTGATCGGCGTACGGGCGCACCGTGTCGTCGCCCTCCTCGGCGATCACGATGGTGACCGCCCCGCGGGCCTGAATCTCGCGGATGTTGCTCAGCAGCTTGGCGTGCAGGGTCGCCGCGTTCTTCGGCGACGGCATCACCACGATCACGGGCAGGCCTTCTTCGATCAGCGCGATCGGACCGTGCTTGAGCTCACCGGCGGCGAAGCCTTCGGCGTGCATGTACGCCAATTCCTTGAGCTTGAGCGCACCCTCGAGCGCCACCGGGTAGCCGACGTGACGGCCCAGGAACAACACCGTCGGCGACGACGCGAAGCGTTGCGCCAGGTCGGTGACGGGTCCCATACAGTTCAGTACCCGGGCGATGAGATCGGGCATCGCCTCCAACTCGTTGAACTCTCGCTCGACCTCGTCCGGGTATTTAGTCCCACGGGCCTGGGCCAGCGCCAGGCCGACGAGGTAGTTGGCGGCGATCTGGGCCATGAAGGTCTTGGTGGCGGCCACCCCGATCTCGGGTCCGGCGCGGGTATAAAGCACCGCGTCAGCTTCCCGCGGGATCTGGCTGCCGTTGGTGTTGCAGATCGCCAGCACCTTGGCCTTCTGGCTCTTGGCGTGCCGAACGGCTTCCAGCGTGTCGGCGGTCTCGCCGGACTGGGAGATCGCGATCACCAGGGTGCCACGATCCAGCACCGGGTCGCGGTAGCGGAACTCGCTGGCCAGCTCGACCTCGACCGGCAGCCGGGTCCAGTGTTCGATCGCGTACTTGGCCAGCAGCCCGGAGTGGAACGCGGTGCCGCAGGCGACGATGAAGACCTTGTCGATCTCGCGCAGTTCCTGGTCGCTCAACCGTTGTTCGTCGAGCACGATGCGCCCGTCGACGAAGTGGCCCAACAGGGTGTCGGCGACGGCGGCCGGCTGCTCGGCGATCTCCTTGAGCATGAAGTACTCGTAGCCGCCCTTTTCCGCGGCCGACAGGTCCCAGTCGATGTGAAACTCGCGGGCGTTCGCAGTGTCATCGACACCGTTGAAGTCGGTGATCCGGTAGCCGTCGGTGGTGATGACCACCGCCTGGTCCTGGCCGAGTTCGACGGCATCCCTGGTGAATTCGATGAAGGCCGCGACATCGGAGCCGAGGAACATCTCGCCGTCGCCGATACCGACCACCAACGGGGTGGACCGCCGGGCGGCGATGATGGTGCCCGGGTCGTCGGCGTGGGCGAACACCAACGTGAAGTGCCCCTCGAGCCGGCGCAGCACGGCCAGTACCGAGGCCTCGAAGTCACCGGCGGTCGGGCCGTGGGCGTAGGCGTGGGCGACCAGGTGGACGGCCACCTCGGAGTCGGTGTCGCTGGCGAACTCGACGCCGTCGACTTCCAACTCCTGGCGCAGGATGGCGAAGTTTTCGATGATGCCGTTGTGCACCAGCGCGATGCGCGGCTCGTCTTTGCCCAGGCGCGAGAAATGTGGGTGGGCATTGTGGGTGGCGGGCACGCCATGGGTGGCCCAGCGGGTGTGACCCATGCCCGCGACGCCGGCCAGCGCGGCCGGTTCCATTGCGGCCAGCGCTTCCTCGAGATTGGTCAGCCGGCCCGCGCGACGGCGCACGGTCAGGCCACCGTCACCGTCGAGTAGGGCAATACCGGAGGAGTCGTAGCCGCGGTATTCCATCCGCCGCAGCGCGTCCACGACGACACCCTGGGCAGGTCGATGGCCGACGTAAGCCACGATTCCGCACATGTTGATCCAGGGTAGTGCAGCAGCGGGCTCGACCCCGTGAGCTAGGTTCGTGGGGTGGCCCGGACTCGCAAGCTCTTCGCGGCATTGACTCGCCGCGGTCGGCATCAGGTTCTACGCGGTGACCTGGCCTTTGCCGGGCTACCCGGCATCGTCTACACCCCGGCGTCGGGCTTCAATCTGCCCGGTGTGGCCTTCGGCCACGATTGGCTCACAGACGTGGATCACTACGTGAAAACGCTGGAGCACCTCGCCTCGTGGGGCATCGTCGCCGCCGCCCCCAACACCGAACGTGGCCTGGCCCCGTCGGTGCTGAACCTGGCGTTCGACCTGGGCACCACCCTCGACATCATCACCGGCGTGCGGCTGGGCCCCGGCGAGATCAGCGTGCACCCCACCAAGCTGGGCTTGGCCGGACATGGCTTCGGTGGTTCGGCTGCGGTGTTCGCCGCGGCGGGCCTGGCCGGAGCGGGCGCCACCGCACCCAAGGCGGTCGCGGCGCTGTTCCCGTCGGTGACCAAACCTCCCGCTGCACAGCCCGCGGCGTCGCTGAAGGTGCCCGGCCTGGTGCTCAGCGCGCCCGACGATCCGCAGTCACTGCGTACTGATGCCCTTGACCTGGCCGGCGCCTGGAAGGCGTCGGTGCTGCGCATCGTCAGCAAGGCCGAGTCCGCCGGGCTGGCCGAGAAGCGCCGCTTCGCCGGGGCGTTAGGCCTGCCGGGTTCGGATCGGCGCACCCAGAAGACGGCGCGCGCGCTGTTGACCGGCTTCCTGCTGTACCACCTGACCGGCGACAAGGACTATCGCGAATTCGCCGACCCCGAGGCCCTGCTGCCCAAGACCGAGCCGCTCGATCCCGAGGCGCCGCCGGTCACAACGGAGGAGCAGATCGTCGCGCTGCTCAAGTAGCCCGGCGGCCGGCCAACCAACTGGTTGGTGATATAACGTCCTGATGCGCACCGGGATCTTTCTGGACTATTCGGGCGGTTTCCGCGAGGCCGTCGAGCACATCGTGGTGTTGGAGAAGGCCGGCGTGGACATCGCGCTGGTGGCGGAGGCCTACTCCTACGACGCCGTCAGCCAGCTGGGCTATCTGGCGGCCAAGACGTCGACGATCGAGCTGGGCTCCGGCGTCTTCCCCATCTACACCAGGACGCCGTCGCTGCTGGCGATGACGGCCGCCGGCCTGGACTTCGTGTCCGACGGCCGCTTCCGGCTCGGCATCGGCACGTCCGGCCCGCAGGTGGTGGAGGGCTTCCACGGGGTCCCGTTCGACGCCCCGTTGGGCCGCACCCGCGAGGTCGTCGACATCTGTCGCCAGGTCTGGCGCCGCGAACGTGTGCAGCATCAGGGCCGCAGCTACCAGATCCCGCTGCCGGCAGGCCAGGGCACCGGCTTGGGCAAGCCACTGCAGATCATCAATCACCCCGTGCGCGAACGTATTCCGATCACCATCGCCGCGCTGGGACCGAAGAACGTCGAGCTGACCGCCGAGATCGCCGAGGGTTGGCAGCCGGTGTTCTTCTACCCGGAGAAGGCCGACGCCGTCTGGGGGGACGCGCTGCGGGCCGGAAAAGCCAAGCGCGACAGCCAACTCGGCGAACTCGACGTGATGGTCGGGGTGTCGCTGGCTATCGGCGACGATGTCGAGGAGCGGCTGAATTGGGCCAAGCCGCATCTGGCGCTCTACATCGGCGGCATGGGCGCCAAGGGCCAGAACTTCTACCACAAGCTGGCCACCCGGTACGGGTACGGCGAGGTGGCCGACCACATCCAGGATCTGTTCCTCTCCGGCCGCAAGGCCGAGGCGATCGCCGCGGTGCCCGACGAGCTGGTGCGCCAGGTGAACCTGATCGGGCCGCGCGGCTTCGTCAAGGAACGCATCGCCGCCTTCGCCGAGGCCGGGGTCACCACTCTGCTGGCCACACCGGTCACCACCGACGCCGCCGAGTACATCAGCTGGGTCGAGGAATTGCAGCAGCTGCTGCCCTGATCAGCGGTGGGCGCGCGGCGCGCTGCTCGTCAGCCGGACGCAATAGGCGACGTTGCGACGCGGGAACGACAGGCCGGTCACGGTCAGCGGTCACTGACCGACCTGCGCAAGTTCGTCGGCGGCGATCTCACACGGCGTCTGCTCGTCGGGCTGCTCGAGTGGGTCGGCCGGCGGCGGCTCCGGCGGCGGCGCAGGTGGCGCGGAGTCGGTGACCACCGGCTCATCGACCGGCAGCGGTTGGTCGACGGCAGAGTCTTCGGTAATCGGAACATCTTCGGGCACAGCATCTTCAGTGTCGGCTGCAACGACATCACGCTCGGGCTCGTCCCCCTCCGGCTCGACAGGGTCATCGGGCTCGGGTAGGTCATCGGCGGCGGCGCTGTCTGGTATGCCCTCGAAAAGCCCGCCCAGCGCATCGGCGATCTGGCCTACCAGTCCCGAAAGGCCGCCGGTGACGTCCGGCATGGCCGGAGCTCCCGCAGGCGCCCCACCAGCGAGGCCGGGCTGGGCTGACGGATTGCTCAGCGGAGTGGATGGAAGTGGTTGTACCGCTGCAGCATCCGGCATTGGCGGTGATGACACGGGTGCGGGTTCGACTGCCGGGGGCAGCATCGCCGCGGCGGGCACGGTCGCAGCGGGCAGGGCTGAAACTGCGGCTGGAGCTGCGGCCAGCGGCAGATCCGGCGTCGGAGCGGACGGCACGCTGAACTGACCGGGCACCTCGAAATTTGCTGCGGGAATGTCATTCAGATGTCGCAGCGCATCCTCATAGGCCGCCGCCACCGATACCGTGGCCGAGCGCATCGCGGTCAGCCATTCGGTGCGGATGTCGGCGTCGACGTACGGCGTGATCTGCTGGGTGACAATCTCGATGGCTTCCTCATGTTCCACTCCCCCACCCGTCACGGCGGCCGCGGCGGTCAGCCAGGCGGGCCGCTCACCGGCGCGACGGTCGTCGATCGACACTGCCGCACCGACCTTTTCGTCGACCAGCCGACCCAGGCTGTCCCGCAGCATCTCGCAGGCGCCGACCGCGACATGCAACGCGCGGGCCACGGCAGCCCCAGCAACACAGTTCCGGTCGATGAATTCGCTTGCCGCCGAGTATGACTCCCCCTGCCACGCCGCCGACACCGCAGCACCACCGTCGCGCGCAACTCGGAGGGCCTCGTCGGCTGCGGCCGCACCGGCCCGAAGCAACGCGCAGTCGGCATCCAGCGCGTGCAGATCCAAACCGTCCTCACCGCCGTACCATTCGAGGATCTGCTCCGCGTGCGCGGTCAGGTCCGGATGCTGGTAGCCCACGGCATGGCAGGCCGACACGTAGGCCTGCGTGTTGGACACCGAGCCTCGCCCGGCCGCCAACCGGGCGGTGACGTCCGCTGTCATCGGGCCGCCGCACGCAGTTCGGCGTCGCCGTATCGGTCGGCAGTGACGCGCAGTGCGACGGCGACCTCCTGGGCGGCGCGTGACCACTGCGCCACCTCGGCGGCCAGCCGCTCCAACGCCGAGCGCAATGCATCGCCGTGGGCGACGTGCGTTCGCCCGGCCACGCTCCCGTGGAACTGCAATCGGTTCAGTGATACGCCGCCGAGCACCTCGGCGGCGTAGTCGAAGCGTTGCGCCGCAGCGCGCACAGCCGCGGTGTCAACGCGTGTGTTACCCATGTCCGTCTATGACGCACGGACGCGGTGATCGGTTCCAGGATGTGTGGAATCAGCCTTCGGCACTGACGGATTCGGCGATGCGGATCGCCAGTCGCCGGGCGGTGTCCTCGTCGGCTGCTTCCACCATGACGCGTACCATCTGCTCGGTTCCCGACGGCCGCAACAGAATTCGCCCAGTGTCTCCGAGCTTGGCCTCGGCCTCGCGCACCGCGCTCTGCACCGCGGGCGCCTCGGCGACCGTCGCCTTGTCGGCGACCTCGACGTTGATGAGGACCTGCGGCATGGTCTGCATCGGGGCGGCCAGCTCGGCCAGCGGCAAGCGGGTCTGTGCCATCCGGGCCATCAGCCGCAGCCCGGTGGCGATCCCGTCGCCGGTGGTGCCCAGCGCGGGCATCACGATGTGGCCCGACTGTTCGCCGCCCAAGGTGAACTCGCCGGCCCGCAATTCCTCAAGGACGTAGCGGTCCCCAACGCCGGTGGTGCGCACGGTGATACCGGCCTCGCGCATGGCGATGTGCAGACCGAGGTTGCTCATCACGGTGGCCACCAGCGTCTCCGACGCCAACTCACCGGCATCCCGCATCGCCACGGCCAAAATCACCATGATGGCGTCGCCGTCCACCACCCGACCGGTCGCATCCACCGCGAGGCAGCGGTCAGCGTCACCGTCGTGCGCCAGGCCGATATCGGCCCGGTGGGCCACCACTGCGGCCTGCACCTGTTCTAGATGCGTCGAGCCACAGCCGTCATTGATGTTCAGGCCGTTGGGTTCGGCGTTGATCGCGATTACCCGCGCACCCGCGGCGTGGTAAGCCCGGGGCGCAGCTTGGAATGCGGCGCCATGGGCGCAGTCGACGACGACCGTCAGCCCGTCCAGCCGGATCGGTGCCGCGGCGCGGACGTGGTGCAGGTAGCGCTCCAGCGCGTCGTTCGCATCGACGACACGGCCGATCTCGGCGCCGACCGGGCGCAGGCCAGGACCCTGGGCGACGAGCTCCTCGATGCGGTCCTCGGTGTCGTCGTCGAGCTTGTGACCGCCAGGGCCGAAGATCTTGATGCCGTTATCGGGCATGGGGTTGTGCGAGGCGGAGATCATCACGCCGAAGTCGGCGCCGTAGGCACCCGTCAGATGAGCCACCGCCGGAGTGGGCAACACGCCGACTCGCAGCGCGTCCACTCCCTCGCTGGTGACACCGGCGATCACCGCGGCCTCAAGCATCTCGCCACTGGCTCGCGGATCACGGCCGATGACCGCCACCCGCCGCCCCGAGCCAGTCGTCGCCGCGAGCCGGCGCGCCGCGGCCGCCCCCAGCGCCAGACCCAGCTCAGCGGTCAGTTCCCGGTTGGCGACGCCTCGGACCCCATCGGTCCCAAACAGTCGACCCATGCGGTCAAACCTCTCACAACTCCCGGCTCACGACACAACCGACGAGGTTAACCACCGTGTCGCCGCCAATTCGACACTGGTCCGATACGCCCGGAAAGCAACACTGCCCCGCACCAGGTCTAGGTGCGGGGCAGTGTGAGCTTCTAGGCGGTTACGGGCTACCGGCTACCGGTCGTCGGCACCTCAGCAGGCGCCGGCGCCGTTGCAGTGGCGGTCGCGCCGATGCCCGACGAGCCATGGCCGCTCTGAGCGGGGGCGATCTCCGAGTTGCCCGGCCCGCTGGTGGTGAACGTGTAGCTCACACCGGCAGTGCTGCTGGCGCACACCGGAACGGTCTCGATCTGGTTGGTGGCGAGCTGCGGCAGCTTGGACGACAGGCCGTCACTCGGGCACACGCTCGAGGCCAGGGTCTGCGCTGCGTTCAGCGAGACGTTCTGGATGGTGCCGACCTGCTCGCCGTTGACGGTGAGTCCGACGTTGAGCAGTTCGCCGGCCGCCGGCTGGGGTGCCTCGGGCATCCCCGGGGCTTCCGGGGCGGCGTTCGCGAGACCAAAACCGCCCGCGACGAGCAGCGATCCGCCGAGAACCGCACCTGCGGCCATCCTTGTCATCGTGTTCATATTCGCTCCATTTCTTCCTGTGATTGGCAGGGAGTTTCTTCCTGCGGTTGGCAGGGAGTCAGAGCTGCGGGAGCTATCACCACACAGCCCCGAAGGTGGACACCGACCCTCTAGGGGTCACTCCTACCTGGGGCAGCCGACGTCACCGCCGGCTTCAAGGAGCGTTGCCGAACGACCGGGTACTCAAACCGAAACGTGACAATCGATCGTCACAGGCACCCTGAGCTGGGCATTGGCACTGTGACTCAGCCCACAAAACGAATCGCCGGGCGCCTCCAGTCGAAACTGGATGACGCCCGGCGAGCCGTTGCGTAGGTAAAACGCGGCAGATCAGCGCTTGCTGTACTGCGGTGCCTTGCGGGCCTTCTTGAGGCCGTACTTCTTGCGCTCGATGGCACGCGGGTCACGCGTGAGGAAGCCGGCCTTCTTCAGGGCCGGCCGATCCTCGGGCTGCACCAGAATCAGCGCACGGGCGATCGCGAGGCGAAGCGCACCGGCCTGACCGGAGGGGCCGCCGCCGTCGAGGTGGGCGTAGATGTCGAAGGCATCCACCCGGTCCACGATCACCAGCGGAGCCTTGATCAGCTGCTGGTGCACCTTGTTCGGGAAGTACGCCTCCAGGGTGCGGCCATCCAGGTGGAACTGGCCGGTGCCCGGCACCAGCCGGACCCGCACGACAGCCTCCTTGCGGCGGCCGACGGTCTGGATGGGGCGGTCGATGATGATCGGCGCACGCGGCGCGGCCTCGGCAACGACCTCTACCTCGGCGACTTCGACGACCTCGGGAGCCTCGGTCGCCTCGGGAGCGTCGGCAACCTCGGTCACCTCCGTCACCTCGACCTCAGTCGTGTCTTCTGTCGTTTCGCTCACTGAGCCACCTGCTTGATCTCGAACGGAACCGGCTGCTGCGCGGCATGCGGATGATCCGGGCCTGTGTAGACCTTGAGCTTCTTCTGCACCTGACGGCTCAACTTGTTGTGCGGCAGCATCCCGACGATGGCGTTCTCGACGACACGATCGGCATGCTTCTCCAGCTCGTTGCCGAGCGCGCGGGCACGCAAACCACCGGGGAAACCCGAGTGGCGGTAGAGGAACTTCTTGGTGAGCTTGTCGCCGCTGATGGCGACCTTCTCAGCGTTGATGACGATGACGAAATCGCCACCATCGACATTGGGCGTGAATGTCGGCTTGTGCTTGCCGCGCAGCAACTTCGCTGCTTCAACGGCGAGCCGGCCGAGCACCACGTCGGTGGCGTCGATGACGTACCACGAATGCGTGGTGTCACCCGCCTTCGGCGTGTACGTAGGCACAGAACTACCTGCTTTTCTTCTCGGGTTGATCCCGGTCTGACCCGGGTGCCGGTCGAGACGCGACGGTGGGGTTGCTTCCCGGCGACCAACACTGACCCGAGAACCCGGCTTACCCCGCGATGCGAAACCGCGGCGTACCGCACGCCAACGTGGCAGCTTACCTGCGACGATCCGGGCAGGTCAAAACGCCGTTGCCCGCTCATAGCTGATGTTGGCGACCGCACGGACATAGCGGGTGCCGGCGGCGTCGGTCATGGTCGCCGCCACCGTCCCCATCCGACGGCCGACACGCTCGGTGGTGGTGGCCAGCCTGAGGGGCCGCCCGTCGACCGGAGGCGACCGGAAGTAGAAAACGGACAGGTCAGCCAGGGTGTAGCGGTCGCCGGGACCGGTGTGTGCCTGGCCGGCCAGTGAGCAGGCCTGGCCGATGAGCGAGGCGATGACCCCACCCTGGATGGCGCCCAGCGGGTTGGCCATCCACGGCTGCGGCACGATCGTCATGACCGGCTCGTCCGCGCTGTCGACGGTCATTGCCAGCAGTTCGCACAGCGGCCCGCGGGCGATATCGCCGCTGCTGATCGCGGCCAGGATGCGCCGGCCGTCCCAGTTCGGGTCGATAGCGGAGACGGCGGTGTCGACGTCGGGCGGTGCGGGCAGCGTCTCGACCGGTGTCGCGATGGCGTCCTTGTCCAGCGCCCGCAGCGCTTCGGTGCTGCGGCCGACCCGCACGGCGCGGGCCACCCCCGAGCAGACGACCTCGTGGGTTCCCGAGGTGATGGTCATGGTGGCGGTGCCGTGGGCGTCGTCGTGGTGGGCCATGGCCGAGACCGCGTGCAGCCGGTCCCCGACCTTGGGCCGGGCTCCGGCGGTGAGGGCGAGCCAGGACTGCACAGTGGCGACCGGTTCGGCGAACGTGTACCAGTAGGCGCCGCTGGTGACCGATTCGGCCATCACCGCGTAGGCCGGCATTTCCACCAGGCCGCGGTGGTCGACCAGGGTCTGGTGCACCTGTTGGTCCAGCGAGATGCCGGCCTCGCTGACCCGGGTGAAGCCGACGCTGAAGACCGACTGCGGTCCGTTAGGTGTGCTCATCACCTGGCATCTTGCCGTAATTCGGTTTCGGAGCGGACACCGCCTGTGGTCGGATCGCAGGCATGGCCCATGACATCTGGCCGCTGGCCGATCTGCAGGTGCTGACACCGCGGGTCGTGCTCCGCTATGTCAGCGACGAGCTGGGCGTGCAGCTGGCCACCCTGGCGGCCAGGGGGATTCACGATCCGGCGACCATGCCGTTCAGTGAGCCGTGGACGGATGTGCCGTCACCTCAGCTGGAACGCAACAGCCTGCAGTACTACTGGCGCAACCGCGTCGAGACAGCTCCGCAGCGGTGGAACCTCGACCTGGCGGTCCTGGTCGACGACGCCGTTGTCGGCATGTGTTCGGTTCACGCAGAACACTTTCCACAGAACCGGAGCTTGACCACCGGCTCGTGGCTGGGTCTCGCGCATCAGGGTCAGGGCATCGGCAAGGAGCTCCGCCAGGCCGCACTGCATCTGATCTTCGCCGGCTTCGACGCCGACCTGGCCGTCACCCGGGCCTGGCATGACAACGCTGCCTCCCTGGGGGTGACGCGATCACTGCCCTACACCGAGACCGTTAGGACCGTGGAGACCCGACGCGACCGCCCCGACACCATGGTGGGATTCGCCATGACGCCGGGGCGGTGGGCGACGATCCGACGCGACGACATCCGTCTGGTCGGCATCGAGGCCGTTCGCGAGGTGCTGGGGACTCAGCGGTAGTCGATGACCACGCGACCGTCGATCTGGCCGCGCTCCATCCGACCGAACACCTCGTTGATGTCGTCGAGCTTGGCCGCCTCCACGGTGGGATGGATCAGGCCGCGGGCGTAGAAGTCCAGCGCTTCGGCCATGTCCTGACGAGTGCCGACGATCGAGCCGCGAATCGTCAAGCCTTTCAACACGATATCGAAGATCGGGGCCGGGAAGTCACCGGGTGGAAGGCCGTTGAAGACGATGGTTCCACCCCGCCGGGTAAGCCCGATCGCCTGGCCGAACGCCTGTGGATGCACCGCGGTGACGAGGACCCCGTGCACGCCGCCGGTAGCCTTCTGCACTTCCGCGACGACGTCGGAGGTCTTGGCGTTGACGGTGACCTCAGCACCGAGCCGCGCGGCAAGAGCCAGCTTGGCGTCGTCGATGTCGACGGCGACCACGCGCAGGCCCATCGCGCGGGCGTACTGCACGGCGATGTGGCCCAGGCCGCCGATGCCGGAGATGGCCACCCATTGGCCCGGCCGGGTGTCGGTGACCTTGAGGCCCTTGTAGACAGTGACGCCCGCGCACAGAATCGGTGCCACTTCGAGCGGGTCGACGCCGTCGGGAATCCGCGCGGCGTAGGCCGCATTCACCAGCATGTAGGTGCCGAAGCTGCCGTTGACGCTGTAGCCGCCGTTCTGTTGGCTCTCGCACAGGGTCTCCCAGCCGGTGCGGCAGTACTCGCAGCTCCCGCACGCCGACCACAGCCAGGCGTTGCCGACTTTGTCGCCGAGCTTCAGGTCCGTGACACCGTCGCCGAGGGCGATGACGGTGCCGTAGCCCTCGTGACCCGGGATGAACGGAGGTTGCGGCTTGACGGGCCAATCACCATGAGCGGCATGGAGATCGGTGTGGCACACGCCCGAGGTCTCCAACTTGACCAGGACTTCGCCGTGGCCGGGGGTGGGCAGGTCGACGTCGGCGACCTCCAGGGGCGCGCCGAATTCGGTGACGACGGCGGCACGCATCGTGTCGGTGGCTGTTGATGTGGCAGGGGCGCCAAGTGTCTGAGTCATGATTGTTTTCCTTCGTGAAAGTGGTTGCGGTTAAACGTTTTTTGTCAGCCTCTTTAGAAGAATCCTTGGGCTTTGTTGGAGTAGGAGACGAGGAGGTTTTTGGTCTGTTGGTAGTGGTCGAGCATCATCAGGTGGTTTTCCCGGCCGATACCGGATTGCTTGTAACCGCCGAACGCGGCGTGCGCGGGGTAAGCGTGATAGCAGTTCGTCCAGACTCGGCCGGCTTTGATATCGCGGCCGGCGCGGTAGGCGGTGTTGCCGTCACGACTCCACACCCCGGCACCGAGGCCGTAGAGGGTGTCGTTGGCGATGCGGATGGCGTCGTCGTAATCCTTGAACGAGGTGACCGCGACGACGGGCCCGAAGATCTCTTCCTGGAAGATCCGCATCGCGTTGTTACCGGTGAAGATCGTCGGCTGCACGTAGTAACCGCCGTTGAGGTCGCCGCCGAGGTCGGCGCGCTCCCCGCCGGTGATGATCTGGGCGCCTTCACTTTTGCCGATCTCGATATAGGACAAGATCTTCTCCAGCTGATCGTTGGAGGCCTGCGCCCCGATCATGGTCTCCGTGTCCAGCGGATCACCTTGCCGCACGGCCTTGGTGCGGATCGCGGCCATCGCCAAAAACTCGTCGTAGATGTCGGCCTGGATCAGGCTGCGCGACGGGCAGGTGCAGACTTCGCCTTGGTTGAGGGCGAACATCGTGAAGCCTTCCAGGGCTTTGTCCTGGTAGTCGTCGTTGGCCGCGACGACATCGGAGAAGAAGATGTTGGGGCTCTTGCCGCCGAGCTCGAGGGTGACCGGAATGAGGTTCTGGCTGGCGTACTGCATGATCAGCCGGCCGGTGGTGGTTTCGCCGGTGAAGGCGATCTTCGCGATCCGGTTCGAGGACGCCAGCGGTTTGCCGGCCTCCACCCCAAACCCGTTGACCACGTTCAGGATTCCGGCCGGCAGCAGATCAGCGATCAACGAGATCAGATACAGCACCGAGGCCGGGGTCTGCTCGGCGGGCTTGAGCACCACCGCATTTCCCGCCGCCAACGCGGGTGCGAGCTTCCACACCGCCATCAGGATCGGGAAGTTCCACGGAATGATCTGCCCCACCACCCCCAACGGCTCGTGGAAATGGTAAGCGACGGTATCCTCGTCGATCTGCGAGAGGGAGCCTTCTTGAGCGCGGATCGCCCCGGCGTAGTAGCGGAAGTGATCCACCGCCAACGGAATATCGGCGTTGAGGGTTTCGCGGACGGGTTTGCCGTTGTCCCAGGATTCGGCGATGGCGATCTTCTCGAGATTGGCTTCGATGCGATCGGCGATCTTGTTGAGGATCAGCGCGCGTTCGGCGGCCGAGGTCTTGCCCCACCCCGGCGCCGCGGCATGCGCGGCATCCAACGCCAACTCGATATCGGCGTCGGTCGACCGCGCCACCTCACAAAACACCTCACCCGTCACCGGAGTGCGGTTCTCGAAATACCGACCGCCCACCGGCGCCACCCAGTCGCCGCCGATGAAGTTGTCGTAGCGGGCCGCGAACGACATCACGGAGCCTTCCGCCCCGGGCCTCGTATATACAGTCATGGCATTCTCCTGCCTGTTCAAGACGACGAAGTGTGTCGGTCGTCACTGAAACTAGGCAGTGCGGGGTTGCAGCACGGTTGCACGCCGCGAAGCGACCCTCAGGCCAGGTCGATGTCCAGTCCGGCGAGCTTGCCGTGGGCTTGGGCCTGCTGCACCGAGCCCGGCAGGGTGCCGTCATGCAGCGCTCGCCAGCCGTCCCTGTCGTCGCGTCCGTCGGGACTGTTCAACCAGCGGCGCAATACCGCTGGGTCACCGGTGGCCAGCACGGCGGCGCGCAACGTCATCGTCATCTCGGTGCGCAGCCGCCCGACTGCTGGTGAGATCGATTGCGGCAGAAGCGGTCCCGGATAGCGGTCGAGGGCAGCCATCACGTCGCCGGCGTCGAGCGTCTCGTCCACCTCGCCGATGTCGGTGGTGATCGACACCAGCAGCCGGTAGGGCCGTGAGTCGATGACCTCCGCGCCGACGACCTTGCGCAGGCGCGACATCTCGGCGCGCACCGTCACCACATCGAGGTCCTTGTCGTCGAGCAGCATCGCCAAGTGGTCGGCGCTCAGCCCCTCGGGGTGCCGGCTCAGCAGCACCAGAATGTCGGCGTGCCGGCCGGTCAGCGGGGTCGCGCGCAGATGCCCGAACTCGTCGGTGACCAGCCAGCGCGGCCGTTCGGGGCCGAGCACCGCCAGCCGCGGACGCCGCGGCGCCGTTTCCACCGCCGCCCCGGTCAACCGCATCAGGGCCAAGTGGCTCTCGACGGCGACGACGGTGGCGCGGACCAGGGCCAGCGCCTGCGGGGTGGCCACCCGCGATCCGCCGGTCAGGTCGAGAGCGCCGAGCAGGGCGCCGGTGGTCGGATCGTGGACGGGCACCGCCGTGCAACTCCACGGCTGCACCATGCGGGAGAAGTGTTCGGAGCCGTGAATCTGCAGCTCAGCGTCGACGGCCAGGGCCGTTCCCGGCGCGTTGGTGCCCGCACCGCGTTCGCTCCAGTCCGCGCCCGGCACGAAATTCATCGCCTCCGCGCGGCGGCGGGCGTTGCGGTCGCCCTCCACCCACAGCAGGGTGCCGTCGGCGCCGGTCACCGCGACCACCACCCCGGAGCCCGCGGCGTCATCGACGAGCAGTCGCCGGATGACCGGCAGCGCCGGCGCCAGCGGATGCGCCTCACGCAGCCGGGCCAATTCCTCACCGACCGGCGAGGGTTGCGCCGCACCGTCGGGGTCGACGCCCTTGGCCAGGCTGCGCTGCCAGCTCTTGGCCACAATCGGTCGCAGCAAGCTGGATTCCAGGTAGGAGCCGTCGACCTCACCGGCGACGAAGAGCTCATGAACCGCGCGCAGCAACGCCGACGGCCGCGGGCCACCGGCCCCGGCTCGCGGTGTTCTGGATGTGCCCATCGGCGATCACACTCCTCGCGCGATCACCCGACCGGCGCGTGTGCGGCCACGTTACGCCACATCCGGACCGGTGATGCGCTCGTTGCCCGACACCGCCGCGACCGCCCCGACATCATGGTGGGGGTTGCCATGACGCCGGGGCGGCGCGTGCGCACAGTTGGGCACTGCGCGGTAGTGACTGTGCGGCCCCGACGGCTCTCCCCCGAAGGGGCCGCACAGAGTTCAGCGGGCGTCAGCCCCACATTCCCGCGGCTCGGCGATCCGCATCGGCGACATCGGCCGCCCCGTCGCGCACCGCGGTGCCCAAGCGCACGAGAATGTCGTGCAAGGCCGATGCGGCCTGCTGCCAACTCGCCTGCTCAGCTTGGTATGCGGCCGCGGCATCGGCCGTCCACACTTCCCGCAGCGGTGCGATCTGCCGATTGAGGTCATCGAGCGCGGCGCCGAGCCGAGCCGACGTGCCCTGGATATCCGCGAGCACCGCCGCGTCGATCTCGGCAAAATTGTAGGAAAGGACGGGGTCCACGGTCACGCTCCTTCGCTAGAGGTCTGCGGTCACATCGGCGATGCGCCGCGCATGTAGCTGCGCGGCCTCACGCAGTTCGTGTTCGTTGTTCCGGATCGTGTCGGCGATCCCGGCCAGGGCGTTGGATAGCCTGGTGGACTCGTTGTTCCAATGCGCGACAACGGTCTTGAACCGTGCCGCCGCCAGCCCACCCCACACTGTCGGCGGCACCGACTCCATTCGGGTGATGAAGCCCTGCAACAGAACCCGGATCTCGTCGTTGCGGGCGTCGGCAGCCGCGGCGGCGGTGCGCATGAGATCGAAATCCGCACTCAGAGTCGTCACGGTCCGTCCTTCCGGTTGAGTTGTTCACGCTGACAATGGATTCGACGCCGATTAGCCACGGTTGGTTCCCACCAATTCGCGAGCCGACTCGATCGCCCTCTCGCACGCTTCGGCGACCGTATCCTCGCGGCCCGCTGCACTCTGGCAGCCAACACTGATCCGGGTCGACCCGTCGAGCACCACCGCCCAGCGGATGTCCCGGCCGACCCGGACCTCGCGGTAGGTGACGGCGGGACGTCCGCCGCGGCGGTCGACGGGATCGAAGTCGACGAACACGCCGGCGGGCTGCTCGGCGACAGCCTGTCGCAGCACGTCCGCGGTTCGGTCCAATGTCTCACCGGGAGCATATGATTGAGTGACGTGCAGAGCGACACTCGGTTCGGTCGGCGAGCTGGCCTGGATACGCCGCGATCCCGGCCCTGCGGTGATCCGGGTGAGCGTCCACTGCGATGGGATCCGCAGAGTGACACGGCCTTCGACAACGTCGACAGCATCGAGGGCGGGCGCCGGAGCGTGGGTCCTGGACACGGAGACTCCAATTGCGCAGAGCGTCACCGCCACCGAGGCCGCCGCGAGTACCGGAGCCCGCCATCGTCGCGGCACTGACGCCGCTGGAGGCTCGACCGGGGACGCCGGCGGCGGCACATCGCCGATGCTGGCCAGCCGGGTGACCACGCCGCGTCGATGCAGAGCCCCGCGCACCGCACGGGCATACCCGGCCGCGTCGGGCACCCCCGGCGGAGCATCGATGAGCACCCGTGCACCGGCTTCGTTCCCGATTGCCTGCGCGATGTCGCCAGGGTCGTCGGTACGGGACACCACCACCGGCGGCTTGGCGGGGGCGCTGATCGCGACAACGTCGTCCGCGATCTCGACGACGGTGGCCGGGTCCGAGCCCGCGATCACGGCCGATCGGGACAGCGCGCGAACATCCGTGACGACCGTCGCCGCCGCATCCACAACGAGCGCGACCCGATGCTGCGGCCACCACGAGGGATACACGACGGTTAGTGATTCACAGTCCGTTTCGACAGCGATCGCGAGGACTCGGCGCCACAGCTCGGCGACGGCAACCGGCCGCTCCTCGAACAACACTGTCGTGTCGTCGATGCCGGCTAGTGCCGCTGCCGTCATCTCCCCCGAGATCGATCCGCGAGAACGGGCCACCGTCGCCGGGCCGATCTCCAGCACCGTGCTGGTCACGGTGGGCACCAGCCGACCTGAACCAGTTGCGCCGCCGAACGGGTCACCAGCATGCCGCGCCCCGGCGGCTGCACCGTAGCGCGGTGGTGGCCGATCAGCCCGCCTTCCTCGGGGCTTCCGCTCATCAACAGGCCGGCGCAGCCGCTGTCGCGCAGGTGCGCGAGAAGCGGCTCGAACATCGCCCGCGAGGATCCAGCGCACCGGCGCGCCACGATGAGGTGCAGCCCGATATCCGTGGCATGCGGCAACAGAGCGAGCAGCGAACTCAGTGCGTCCGGCGATGTCGCCGAGACCACGTCGTAGTCGTCGACCACAACAAAGACGTCCGGTCCGGTCCACCACGATCTGGTCTTGAGCTGCTCGATCGAGGTATCTCCGGCAGGTACTCTGCTGTGCAACAACGCAATCAGCTCGGGCAATCGATCAGCGAGGCCACCTGCCGAGAACGCGTAGCCGAGCAGGTTATGCGCTTCGGCAACGCCGAGCAGGCCGCGGCGGTAATCGACGACGAACAGCGAAGCCGGCCGAGTAATCGCAGCGCGCACGATCTCCCCACACAGTGCCCGCAGCGTCGCGGTCTTCCCGCATTCGGCGTCGCCAAGGATCAGCAGGTGCTGCTGCCGGCTGAAGTCGAGAGCAACCGATTCGAGGCGGTCTTCCCCGAGGCCGAGCAGGACCCCCGTGTCGCCGCCGACTTGGTCGACCACCGCCGAGTGCTCAACCAGCGTGGGCAGTAACCGAACGGGCGGGGCGCGCCACGAACCCGCGTGAACCACTTCGACATCGTCCGGTGTCGCGATCAGGAAGTGCTGACCGTCGCGGGTGATTCCCCGCCCAGGCCTGTCGATCGGGACCACCGAGGCCTGCTTGCGGTCCACGTCGGAATCGATCGGATCACCCAGTCGCAGTTCGATTCTGGTGCCCATCTGATCCTTGATCGCCGGCCGGACGTCAGCCCATCGGCCCGCGGTGAGGATCACGTGGACACCGAACGACAAGCCCCGGGCGGCGAGGCCGGTGATCGACACTTCGAGGTCGGGAAACTCCTCACGCAGGGTCGACCAACCGTCCACGACCAGAAACACATCGCTGTACCTGTCAGCGTCGCAACGCGATTCACGAGCACACAGAATCGTGCCGACGTGGCCGGCAATCCGCTGCACCAACTCCCTCTCCCGGCGGGTCGCCACTGACCCCACGTGGGGCAGACGCCGTAGCTCTGCGAGCGCGCCGCCACCGAAGTCCAGGCAGTAGAACTGGATCCGCTGCGGATCAAGACGTGCGGCCAGCGCGGTGATCATGGTGCGCACCGCGGTGGACTTGCCGCTCTGGGGTGCACCCACCACCGCAACGTTGCCGCCCGCACCGCCAAGCTCGATTGTCAACGGCGCCCGCCGCTGCTCAAACGGCAGATCGACCAGGCCGATCACCGCACTGAGCTCTCCCCCGGCGACACTGTGCAGTTCCGAGAGGCGCGGGGACCGCGTCAGCGGTGGCAACCACACCTGATGAGCTGGGCTGCCCTGCCCACGAAACCGGTCGACGATCACGTCCCATGCAGTCGGGCCGGTGGCGTCACCGATCTTCGAGGGCGCGGTGGGCTCCGAGGTGAACAGTCGCACAGCCGGATTCGGCGGTGCAGATGTGGCGTCACGCGCCGGACCTCCGAGATAGGTGGCCTGGAAGCGAATGAGACGGCCGTCGCCGGTGCGCAGTACCGCCGCGCCCGGGGTGGCGGGCAGCTCGGCGGCGTCCGCGACGCCGAGCACGGCTCGGGATTCCGCGGCCGTCGACGTTTTCAGGCAGATGCGGTAGGACAGGTGTGACTCGAGGCCGCGCAGCCGTCCCTCATCCAGCCGCTGACTGGCCAGGAGCAGATGCATGCCGAGTGACCGACCGACGCGCCCGATCGTGGTGAACAGCTCGGCGAAATCCGGCTGGTGAGTGAGCAGTTCGGCGAACTCGTCGACGACGATGAACAGTGTCGGCAGGTCCGGAAGTGTGGGATCGACACCCCGATGGCGTTGATAGGAAATGAGATTGACAGCATTGCCCGCGCGCCGCAACAGCGCTTGACGACGGTGGATCTCGCCGCCGAGCGCCTCGTTCGCGCGCGCCACCAAGTGCGCCTCGTCGGCGAGGTTGGTGATGATGGCGGCGACGTGCGGCACGCCTTCCAGACCCAGGAACGTCGCCCCGCCTTTGAAGTCGATGAGGACCAGGTTGAGATCGTCGGGCGCATGGCGGGCGATCATCCCGGCGACGATGGTGCGCAGCAGTTCCGATTTCCCCGACCCGGTCGCGCCGATGCACAGTCCGTGCGGGCCGTGCCCGCCGTCGGCCGCCTCCTTGATGTCGAGGTTGACGAGATCACCATCCGCCGAGGTACCGAGTGCAACCCGCAGCGGGACGGGATCCTTCATGGCCAGCGCGCCAACCCAGCGCTGCAGGTCGTCGGGCAGAGCGTCGGACGTTCGGTGCCGGGTCAGGCGGCGGGCGCAGATTCGCGCCTGCGCCATCGTCAAACCGTCGGCGGTGGCGAATTCCTCGATGTGCTCGCCGCTGCGCATGGCAAGCCGGTCACCGTCGACGTGCAGCCGAAGTGCATTGGTGTCATCGATGTCGTCTCCGACGACGATGACAGTCATTCCCGTCCTGGCGAGGTTTCGGTGGTCGGCACCGTCGACGATCAGCACGACGTGCCGTCGATCTCCGGAGTGAGGATCGCCGTTGTGCGGCAACCACTTCAGCCAATCCCAGTGCTGCCTGCATTCATCGGTGGCCACCGCCGCTACGACGACGGTGTCCGGCCCGTGCAGCACAGCCAGCTGGCAGACCATCGCGCGCACGAGAGCGCGGCCGCCCTCCACGTCGCCGCCGATCAGGAGCAACCGCACCCCGCCGAGGGCGACAGCGATGGGGGCATCGTCGAGGGTGGCGTGGCAGTGGACGAAGCGACGCAACGCATCAGCGGTCACCGGGTCCAGTTCGTCGACCGGGCCGACGGGCGGAACCACGATGCGGCGTGCCAGCTTCTGCCGGCCCACACCGACGCGGACATGGCAGAAGTCCGAGTCCCCCTGCCCACGCTCCCACATGCGCTGCTCGCCGATCAACGTCCACAGCGATGACGGCGCCGGATGTATCCACAGCAGGGACACCCACTGGCGTTGCGCGGTCTCGCGCAGTTGCTCACTGAGCCGACCGAGGCGGCCCAGATAGCGCTTACGTTGGTGGTCGAGGCCGCCCCCGGACCGCCGGGTGCCTGCGTGCATCGCCATCCCGAGCGCCGACACCAGCATCATGGCGGGAAAAACCACCGCGGACGGGCCGCGCGCGGCCATACCCGATCCCCACACCAGTGCACCGACGCCCATGAGGGCACCGAGACCCAGCACCGGCACGAATCTCGATATCCCCCCAGTCGACGGGTTGCCCGGCAGACTATCGACCACCAGATCGTCGGTCGGAAACTGCGGTGCCAGCCGGGCGGGCCGATTCATGCAGGGACGGTAGACACCGCCGACCACGGTGGGCAATTCACCTGTGGACAACGGAGTTCGGCTGCTCTGCGGGCTGGCTAGCGTCCGCTGTCATGGCTGCCACCGACGAAATGTGCCGGGTGTCGATCCGCACCGCCGATCACGAGGCGGACTTCACGCTGCCCGCTCGCGTTCCGATCGCGGAGCTCGTACCCGCCGTCGTGGATCTCATCGGCGTGGACGACTTCGCCGGCCGTGGCGCGCACCTGATCCGGACGTCCGGAGAGGTTCTCGACACGGCGGCGACGCTGGCCCAATGTGGGATTCCCGACGGCGAGCTGCTGATCCTCACCTCCGCGGTGGCTCGACCAGCACCGGTGGCCACGTTCGACGTGAGTACCGCAGTCGTCGACACGGTGGCACGCTTGACGCGCCCGTCGTGGCCAACCGCCACCCGCCGCGCGGGACGGATTGTGCTGAGTTGGGCGGCAGCAGTGCTTCTGGGCGTTCTCGGGGGCGCGATGCTGGACCCGAATGCCACCCGTCATGCCGCGATCGGCGCGGTGGCGACCGTGGTGGCATTGACCGGTGCGGTAGCGGTGCGCCGGGATCGGACTCTTGCCGCAGCGCTCGGTGTGCTGGCAGCCACATTCGCAGGCCTGACGGCCGCATTGGCGTCTCCGGACCACCCCGGTCTTCCCAGCTTTCTGCTGGCGATGTCGGCGAGCTCCGCCGTATCGCTGGTCACTTGGCGGCTGTTGGACTGTGCCCCTTTGGTTTTCCTTCCGGTTGCCGCAGTGACGATGGCGGCCGCGGCAGCGACGGTCGGTGCGGTGGCCGGCTGGTGGCCCGCAACAGCCGGCGGTCCGCTGCTGGCGACGGTGTCGCTGGCCACGCTGGCGATGTCTGCGCGGCTGTCGGTCCACAGTGCCGGATTGTCGACAGCAGGCCTGCCCGGTACCGATGTCGAGCTCAAAACGAGGACCGCTCATCAGCGGCTGACTGCGTTGATCGTGACGGCGGCCGCCGCCGCGGCCCTCGGCGCTGTCGTCACCGCAGCGACTGCGGTCCGGCCCGTGGCCGCAACGGGCTTCATCGCGGTTGTCGGGTCCGCGTTGCTGCTGCGGGCCTATCGCCGGATCGATCCGTATCACGTTGTCATATTGATGGTTTCATCCGGTATTGCGGCGACATCTCTGATCGGTTTGTGCGCGCTGACGGCTCCGGCGAGCATGCCATGGCTGTGCGGCACCCTTCTGGCCGTGGGGATCGGGGCTGGGTGGTTCGGGCACGCGAGGCAGGGACGGTTGCCCTCGGTGGTGCGGCGCGCGATCGGAGTGCTCGACGTGGCGATCAGCGCGGCGATCGTCCCGTCGGCAGCGGCGGCGGCTGGAGTATTCACGGCGCTGCCCGGGGTCGGTCAGGCATGACGAACAGCGGCCCCCGACTGATGGCGGCGGCGACTGCGGTGGTGGTGCTCGCCCTACCGCACTGCGCGCCGCCGGCGTTCGCGGTGATCCCGCCGGCGATCGACAACTCACTCCTGCCGCCGCCGGCACCTCCTGCGCCGCCGCAGCCGACCGAGCAGCGCGAGGCCTGCGCAGTGCCGTTGCCCGTCGACGGCGCCGGCGTATCGGCAACCCAGTTGGCAGGTTTCGATATGCCCGCGATCTGGCGGCTCACCCGCGGCGCCGGACAGCGGGTGGCGGTGATCGACACCGGGATTGCAGCGCACCGTCGGTTGTCCGGTGTCATCGCCGGCGGCGACTACGTCTCGAGCGGCGACGGCAGGCAAGACTGCGACGGACACGGAACGGTCGTCGCCGGGATCATCACAGCAGCATCCGATCGCACCGACCCGACCGGATTCAGCGGCATCGCCCCCGAGGCGACACTGATTGCGATCCGGCAGTCCAGCAACAAGTTCGGCCCGCTGGCAGATCCGTCGAGCCGCGGGTTCGGCGACGTCACCACCTTGGCCATGGCCGTCCGTACCGCTGCCGACATGGGCGCTTCGGTGATCAACATCTCCTCGGTGGCCTGCGCCGAGTCGATGCTCGACGACCGGGCGCTCGGTGCCGCACTGTCGTACGCGGTCGACGTCAAGGACGCCGTCGTGGTGGCCGCGGCCGGCAACGTCGGCGGGGAAGGTCAGTGCCCAAGTCAGAACACCGCCGCACAACCGACCGTGATCGCCAGTCCGGCATGGTACGACGACTACGTGCTGACCGTCGCCTCGGTGGACGCGAGTGGCACGCCATCGGAGTTCAGCCTCAACGGTCCGTGGGTCGACACCGCGGCACCCGGCGAACACGTCATCTCCCTGGATCCGGACGGCGACGGCGTGATCGCGACGATGCCCACACCGACAGCCACGGCGCCGATATCGGGAACCAGCTACGCCGCGCCCCTGGTCAGCGGCTTGGCGGCCTTGGTGCGGGCGCGATTCCCGCGGCTGTCGGCGCGGCAGATCATGACCCGCATCGAAGCCACCGCCCACCACCCAGCCGGTGGATGGAACGCCGCGGTCGGTAACGGTGTCGTCGACCCACTGGCCGCGTTGAGTGACCAGACGGCATCACCGGCGCCGGCCGGGTCACATCCACCGGTTCCGCCCGCGCCAACCGATCCCCGACCGCACCGTCCCTATTCGGTCGCGGCGACCGGCGCGGCGCTGTGCATCGCCGGTCTCGTCGCGGCGGCTTCCGTCCGGCTACGGCGCCGACCTGAGGACGTCCCGGCGGACTAGCGCAGCGTCACGCGCGAGTTCCGGACCGCCGGGCAGCGCACCCAGGATCGCCCACGGTGCCGCCACCGGCGCCTCGGTCAACCCCAACGCGGCTGTCGCCGAATCACGCACGGGAAAGCGCACTCCCGCGTCGGTGACGAGATAGCGGGCGCCCGCACCCGGATCGATGACGTCCAGGCTGCGTCCAGGGGTCATCCGCACGATGTCAATGCCGGGCCCGTCGCCGTCGGATCCGGCCAAGGCGACCGACTCACGCCCATCTGCGGTCGAGGGACCGATGGCGATACCGCTGCGCCCGGACTGCCATGTCGCGCAAAGCTCTTCGTCGACGTTGAACAAGAAGGGTGGTTCGTCGGGATACGTGGCGACGGGCAGGGCATCGACGAGTGGGGTACGTGCGACCAGCTCGGGTGACACTTCGCGGATGTCGTTGCCGGCAGCAGGGTCGGCGAACCGGAGCAGATCCACGGTCAGCCGACCGACCCGCTGAAGCCCGCCCGCAAGCGCGACGTAATACTCGGCCGAGTCGGTTCTGATGACTCGAAGGACGGTACCGACCGCGAAGCCGGTAATCCCCGAGGGTTGCCCTGTCCCTGCAATGCGCGGCGGGCCCATCGCCGGAACCTCGGGGATCGCATTGAGAACTGCCGGGGACACCTTCCGGATTACCGTGCCGTCGTCCAGGTGCAAGGCGCGAGCGGTGGCCGGATCACCGGGGTCGATCATCGCGCGCTTGCCGTCATAGAGCAGAAAGACCGACCCGTCGCCGCGCGCCGCGGTGACGACGACGGCGGCATGCTTGTCCAGGACCGCCGGCGCCCAGTCACCACCGACAGCCACGGTGGTCCGCCCACCGGAATCGTCGCAGACCGCCCAGAGCAGGTCCGAGGACGCGATCACCCTCCCCAGTGCCCGCGGTGCCCCGGGGATACCCAACATGGGTCCGTCGGCCACGCTCCCCAGAGCGGCTTCCTCGACCACGTGCGGTGTCGCCGGCGACCCCAGGATCAGGCGGGCCGATGTCAGGTTCGCGACCGGGCGCAGTTGGTCGTCGACGCGGACGAATAGCGCACCGGACTGCCGTGACATCACCAGGGCGACGTCGCCGGGAAGCCTGTCCGGTCGCGACGATCCCAGGAACGTGTCGACTACCAGGATCCCGACCGCCACGGCGCACCCGGCGAGCAGCGCGAACTTCTGCGTGCGAAGCGGGTCGTGCCGGTGCGGCATCGGCCGGCCCAGGACCGCATATTCCAGGCGGCGCAGCAGGAAGCGCTGCGCGCTCAACTGAGCGCGAAGCGAGGGGCGGCCAGCCATCCCGTGACGCTAGAACAGTTGCCTACGCATCGATTCCGTTCATCAACAGCCGTAGCTCGTGATCGCCGACCGATTACCTCGAGCGCTCCCATACGTACGGCACGAGAGACCGCAGGAAGTCCAAGTCCGGCCCCTGCTGGGCATCACAGAAGGCCTGCTCGAAATACTCTTCGGCAACCAGCAGGATGCCCTCGGCATATTCGCTGGTGAATTCGATGCTGCCGTAGTCGTCCATCAGCGCGCGGATGGTCCGGACCAGCTCCTCGGAACGCTCGGCGCGACTGCGGCGCAGATAGTCTCGGACCACATCACGGTCGGCGCCTTGGGCACTCGCCATCAGGTGCACCAGGGTCAGCGTGCGCTTGCCCTCGAAGATGTCGCCGAGGATCTCCTTGCCGTAGTCCCGCTCGTCCCCCACCAAGTTCAATAGATCGTCGCGGATCTGAAAGGCGGCGCCGAAGTGGAAGCCGAACCGGATCATCTGCGAGAGGTCCGCCGTCCCGTTCGACCCCACAATGGCGCCGACCCGGAGCGGATAAATCGTGGTGTACCAACAGGTTTTGTGCATGATGAGGTCAAGGTAGTCCGCGGGCCGCAGGTCCTCGACACAATCGAGTTGCCAGCCGAGCTCGGTGGCTTGGCCCTCCAGGGTCCGCATCGCCATGATGTCGAACTCCTCCATCACCAGATCGGCGATGTCCCGGTCAAGCCGGCGGGTCGCGCGGCGCAGCACCTGGCTGGCGACGATGGCCAGGCCGTCGCCGGCGTTGAGTGCGGCAGCCATCCCGTGCCGTGCGGTCAGAGTGGGACGACCGCGCCGCATCTCGCTACCGTCGGCAATATCGTCGTGCACCAGAAATGCGTTGTGCAGCAATTCGATTGCTACCGCAATGCCGATCAGGTCTTCCTGGGCCGCCCCGAAGGCGCGGCCGGCCGACAGGCACAGCGCGGGGCGCAGCGCCTTGCCGACGCGCGACGGGTACTCCCGCATCGGGCCGTACAACCATTGCACCGGTTCGCCGTCGGGCATCGCGTCCAGCATCGCCCGGCGCACCGCCCTGCCGACCTCACGAAGCTTGGTCTCGACGGCCTCGGTCAGGTCCGAGCGGTCGGCGATGCTCGTCATGACGCCGGGCGGACGGTCAATGCCACCGGCAGCCACAAGTCCGAGCGGCCTTCGACCAAAACCGTGCCGCGATACAGGCCGGGCTTGACCTTTCTGGTGACTTTGACCGTGATGCCGACGCCGCGACTGGACCGTCCGGGGACCGGAATGGCTTTGGGATGGATCCGACATGCCGCGGCCTCGATGACCGATCCGTCGTGCGCCATCAACTCACTGCACCGCAGGCGAATCCGGCCCAAATCGCCATCAGCGGAGTTATGGAGCCACACCTCCGCCGTTGCTGAATCGCCAGCCTCGGTTTCGAATGCCAATCTGCCCGTCGCGCCGGCGCCGGTGAAGTCCAACGTGGGGGACATCGCTGCGGCGGGCGATGGAGTTTGCGGCGCGCCCCCCATGAGGAACTGCCCGGCCATTGCCCACCACGATCTGATCAGCGGTTCTACATCGGTGGCACCCAACAGATCTGCGCGTTGCTCGTCAGATAGCGGGGACGCTTGCCGCACGGTTGCCGCACCGCCGTCCGGGCGTGTCGCAACCATCCGCACGAACCGGTCGACAAGTTCGCTGGCAGCTCGAAAGCCTTCTGCCTGAACGGCAGTCAGTGCCCGTACGTTGGCCGCCGGATCGAAGATCGACGCCCATGGCACATCGTGGATTTCTCCGTTATTCCCGCCGACCACTGGAGCCCCCCGCCAGAATTGTCTCGCATATTGACGTGCAATCACGTTATGCTAGCTGCGCAAATATGGTTGGGGGCGGCCAATGGCATCAGTGAATTCAGTTCGCGACATCCTTGAAGTCTTCGGCGCGTTGGACCGCGCCGTTCGCGAAGCCGACGATCCTGACGTGACCGCGGCTGCCGACAAATTGATTCCCGGGCTGGGAACGGCGTGCCCCACGTGGTACGCCGAACTCGAGAGCCGGTACTTCGGCAGCAACGCTCGCAAGAATCCGAACCTCGCCGAGGCATTGCAGCGGATCGCCGACGAGGATGCCAATCCGGACACGGACAGGCTGACCTCGGCGCAGAAGACCCGGTTGTTGTACGGCATCTCAGCGGCGCAACGTCTCAACTCGGTCGCAGCCAAGACTTTGTCGGCGTTGGACGAATCCGACGCAAAGTTCAATGACGCACTCATCGGATCGCTCGCCGCGATCGCGCCGAAGGGGGTCGCCGAGCTCAAAACTCGCCGCGACAAGGCCGCTGATGCGAGCGAAGCGCTCCTGCAATCGATGAGGAGCTTCACCCGAACCAAGGACTTCACACCCGAGGTGCGGGAGAAAGTCGAGGCCAGCCCCCTCCGCTCCGGAAGGCCGATGGGCTCCCCGCTGTGTCACACCGCGGTCGTGGTCGTGGACGGCCTGGAATCGGCATGCATCGACACTGAGTTCGACTCGACCGACGTGTCGTTGGAACAGCTGAAAAGCATTGTCAACCCGTTCAACTGGGCCCAGGACTATTCCGAGCTCTTTGTCCGGATGGTCGATCAGGAGCCGGATATCCTGCCGGACGGCTGGCGTCGGGTACTCGAGACGGTCCGCCTGCTCGGCTTGCAAGAGTTGACCACGCCACTGAAGTTCTTTCCCTATCAGGCGAGTCCACTCGAAGCGACGCTGGATTACGACCTGGACAAGACCGCGATGGATACCGGCGACGGACAGGTTCTGGTGGATCGCGGGTTCATCAACATGAAGGTGACCAACGACGAGGGTGATCCCGCCAAGCCCGGGGTTCACGTGACAACCCGGAAAGTCGTTCATATTCAGGGCATCTCCGCCTACGCGCAGGGCAAGTTGGTCTGTATCGGCGGATACGGCACCGCGTCGGCCAATTTCCTGCTCGGTGCCGCAGCCAAACCACCCAAGGACCCCGTGCCATTCGACTACCCGACGAACGAGGGCGAGGCCGACAAGCCTCGGACCACGTCCACGGCGGCACCGCCGGCCACGCCCCTGACTCACTTCGTGCCGGCGGCGGTGGGCGCGTGGACCGAGTGCGCGCAAGACCTGACGAATGGTTACTTCGATGTGGCCCAGAAGTGGCTGTCCGGCAGCCTCACGCTGACCGACCTCGCCGACTACACGACACGTGTCAGTGGCGAGCTCGCCAGCTCACCGTGGAAGTACCTGCAGGCAATGACGACTCCACGGACGCCCGGTAAGCCCGGCGGTGCGAAATGACTGCCCCGCGACCCCAGCTGCAGAAGCCCGCGGGCGTCATCCGGGGCTATTTCGACCAAATCAATGAGATCGCTCAAGACGCGGCCAGGACCGACGATGCGGGCAGATGGGGCATCGACGGCTGGGTCCGTCTGATACACAACCTTCTCGATCTGCAGATGCGGACGTATGCCGGCGCAGTCCAAGTGGCACTGGCCGGGCCGTCATGGTGGCTGGAACCCACATCGACGAAGCCGGTGCCGCCCGATCCCATCGAGGTGGCAAGGCGGCCCTACCCGCGGTCGGTGTCGATCGTGCAGCCCTTCGAACGGGTCGGCCGCCCGGACATTCGGATTCCGCTGCAAGCACTCACCTTCGGGCCACCCATACTGGGCCCTGAACAAACGTCGATACAGATCACGCTGACCGACGACCGGTTCACCGGGGCCAACTACACCGGGACCCTTCGCCTTCGCCGGGCCGACGGCGCCGGCCAAGACACCGAAGCGGTCACGGTCACCGTCGGTTTGTAGGTTCGCGTGACTGACCATCCGGCCATCGACGATCTTCTCGAACGCGCAGTCCGGGCGATCAACGAAGGTGACCGCGCCACCGCCGACGAACTCGCCGGCCAGGTGCTGGCCGTCGACCGCACCAACCCCGACGCCGAGGAGCTGCTCGCCACACCGGTCGGGAGCGGTGAGATACGACGACTCACGGTGCTATTCGCCGATCTCGTCGACTCGACCGCACTGTCGATGCGCATCGAGCCCGAGGTGTACCGCACGGTCGTCGGTCGGTACCGGGACTTGGTCCGCACCATCGTCGGCCGCTACGAGGGGCACATCGGCTCGATCAAGGGCGACGGGCTGCTCGCGGTGTTCGGACATCCGAAGGCGCACGAGGACGACACCCATCGATCCGTACTGGCCGGCCTCGACATCGTCCGTGAGGTCGCCGACCTGAGCGCCCGCGCCGAACGCCGCTTCGGCTTCGACATCGACGTCCGGGTCGGCATCCACCGGGGTGTCGTGTTCCTCGATATCGACCAAGACGATGTCTACGGTCTCGGGGCCAACCTCGCCGCCCGGATCTGCAGCGTGGCCCAACCCGGCACGGTGTCGGTATCGGCCACTATCGAACGACTGGTACGGGGCAACTTCGAAATGGAGGAATGCCCGCCGCAGCGGGTCAAAGGTATGGACGATCCGCTCGTCCACTATCGAGTCATCGCCGAGCGTGATCTCGACGGGAGGACCCACGGCCCGATTGTCGGGCGGGAGCGGGAACTTGCTGCGCTGCGGGATATGTGGGACCAGGCCAGCGCCGGCACGTTGACCACCCGCGGGGTGCTGCTGCGTGGCGAAGGCGGCATCGGCAAGAGCAGGTTGGCCAGTGCCGCCGTCGACATGGCCCGCGACTCCGGAGCCACCGTTCTCGAGCTGTTCGGGTCGCCGTTCCACACCGATGTCGGCTTACGCCCGGTGCGGCGTCTGATCCAGCGCCACTGCCAGATACAACGCGACTCTGATCCCGCCGACAGCTTGCGCCTGCTAGAAGCCGAACTCCGGAACCGCTCGATGGACCCCGCGACGGCGGTGCCGCTACTGGCACCGGTTCTCGGCATCACCCCCGATGCCGGATATCAACCCGCGACGGTCAACGCCGGCGCACGGTTCGACCAGATCACCGCCGCCGTCAAGGACTACCTGCTCGCCTGTATCAGTGCCGGCCCAGCCCTGATCCTGGCCGAGGACATTCACTGGTATGACGAAGACACCATCGCGATCATCAATTCCCTTCTGCGGGTGGCCGACAACCGGCTCCTTGTCGTGGTCACCGGGCGAAGCGTTCCCCCGCTGCGAGGCTTCGTCGAAGAGCTGGATCTGAAACCCCTTGCGGCCGAGCACTCCGACGCACTGATTCGGGCGCTTCATCCCGACATGGGACCAGACGCCAGGCGAGCGGTGCAGGAGCGCTGCGACGGCGTCCCCCTGTTCATCGAGGAGGTGGTGGCCAAACTCAAGTTCGGAACCGAGGACGTCGATGATCAGGCCCAGGTTCCCGATTCCCTGTACGAGACATTGGTCGCGCGGTTGCGTTCGAGCACCGACTCGTTGCTGATCGTCGAAACCGCGGCGCTGATCGGCAGCCGGTTCGACCGCGATCTGCTGTCGTCGGTGACCGGGGTCAGCTGGCGCAAGATCGATTCCCTGCTCGACGATCTGAGCCGATCCCGGGTACTTCGACCGGTCGGCAAACGCCAATGGGCCTTCCAGCACGAACTTCTCCGCGAGGTGGCCGCCGAGCTGTCGCCTCCCAGTGTCCGGCGACGGCTGCATCACCGCATCGCCGACGTGCTGGCCGACCCCACAGCGGGCGGAACACCGGAATGGCCGCTGGTGGCGCACCATCTCGAACGGGCGGAGCGCTTCGACGAAGCGGCCTCGGCCTATCAGCGGGCGTCATCGGAGGCACGCGAGCGCGGGGCTCTGATCGAGGCACGGACCCATCTCACCCGAGCGCTGGACAATATCGAGAGGATGCCAGCAGGTAGCAGTCGCGCACACCTCGAAGTCACGGTCCGTTTGGAACGCGGATTTCTGGCGACGGCAGCCACCGGCTACACCAGCCCCGAGGCGGCCGACGAGTTCGAACGCTGCCTGGAACTGGTGAGTGCAGAGCCAACCCTCGAGATGTTCGGCGTCTTCAGCGCGCTGTGGGGCCACTACACGGCCCGCGGCCAGCTTGACCGCGTCGAGAAACTGGCCGAAGCGCTTCGGGATCTCGAAGGCGCATCGGAATGGACTACGGCGTCCTACAACGTGTCAGCGGGCTTTTTCGCAATGTTCCGAGGACAATTCGTCGCAGCGCGGGGTTCCCTCGAAGAGGCCGTGGCCGGGGTCGACCGGTCTGGAATACCGCCGATCGAACAGAAGTGGTACACGCCCGTCGATCGGATCTCGGGCCTCTACACGGAACTTGGATTCATTCGATTCGTTCAAGGGGACCTTGTCGGCGCGGAGCAGTCGTTTGCCCGGATCCGCAGCAGGAGCGAGACACTCCCCTTCCCAGCCAATGCCATCAGCCTCATCTACGGTCAGCTGCGGGAAGTGAACGTGCGCGTGGAGGCCGGTGATTTCGATCGGTCAGCCGAACTCATCGACGATGTGGCGGCACGCGCCGAAGAACTCTGCCTGGCCGAGTGGGTAATGGTGGCAGCAACTAACCAGTCATCGTTGGCCGCACGCCGAGCACTGTCCGACAATCTCGACTCCGCCGCTTTGCAGCCACATATCCAGAACATGACCGCAGTGGTCGATAATTGGCGGGCCGCGGAACTGAAGGCGTATTTGGCCATATTCGAGGCTCAGCTCGTGCGGCTTCATACTGCGGCAGGTGACGTTGCGGCTGCCCGCGAGTGTGCCGCCCGCGCGCTGGAGATGGTGGAGGAGACCGGCATCGCGACTCATAAGACCGAGCTGCTCCGAGCGCAGGCCCATACCTTCTCCGACCCCGACGCACGATATGCCGCGCTGAAGCATGCTATCGACGTTGCGCAGGAACAGGGCGCCGTTGTATTCGAAATGCGCTGTGCTGCTGATGCGTTCGAGCTCGTTGGCGAGCCGGCACGGCCGGCGCTCGAGGAGGCGTTGAGCAAGATCGGCGCCGACCAGGATTGGCCCGACCTGGCTCGTGCCCGGGCGTTGCTGGGGTGATGCGCCGACGGAGCCGGATCGCGATTCTGGGCGGGGGCATGGCTGGGCTCAGTGCCGCGTGGCGGCTCAGCGAGGGCCAGTGGCAGGACCGCTTCGAGACGATCACCGTCTACCAGCGCGGCTGGCGCCTCGGCGGGAAGGGCGCCTCCAGCCGCGGCGAGCACAACCGGATCGAGGAGCACGGCCTGCACATCTGGCTGGGCTCCTACGAAAATGCCTTCGCGCTGCTGCGCGAGTGCTATGCCGAACTGGACCGGGAGAACACCGATCCCGGCTGCCCGATCCGAACCTGGGATCAGGCACTGATCCCCGCCGAAGAACTCGGGATGGCCGACCGCTTCGGTGACGACTGGCTGATCTGGTCCGGCAAGTTCAGCCGCACCCCGGAATTGCCCGGCGAGCCGGGTGCAACGGGACGCGAACTGACGGTGCTCGATTTCGCCGCCCGGGCCCTGCGGTTGCTGATGGATTTCGCCGAATCACTCAGTGCGGCAAGCGGTAAGGATCTCACCCTGTCGGCCAGCCCGGAGCCGGAGTCGGCCGATTGGATCGCCGCGGTTCGGCGGGCGGCAATGGCTACGCTGGCCGCACTGATCGAACCCCGCACCGCCGAAGGTTCGGCGGCAGGCTTCCTGACCGAGGCGCTCGACGCGGTGCGCGAGGCGCTGGACTACGAGCGCCGACCCGAGCACAAACGCATGTGGCTGTTGATGTCACTGCTGGCGGCCACCACCCGCGGCTTGATCGCCGACCGGCTGATCACCGACCCCACCGGCTTCCGTGCCATCAACGACGAGGAATACAGCGCCTGGCTACTGCGCCACGGGGCGGACCCCGATGTCCTCGACTTCCCACTGATTCGCGGCATGTACGACATGGTGTTCGGCTATGAGGAGGGCGATTTCGGCCGCCCGACCTTCGCCGCCGGGGTGGCCGTCTTGCTCACCGGCATAGCGCTTTTCCAGTACAAGGGCGCGTTCTTCTGGAAGATGACCGCGGGCATGGGCGACGTCATCATCGCGCCGATCTATCAGGCGCTGCGCCGGCGCGGAGTCCGGTTCGAGTTCTTCCACCGCCTCGATGCGCTGCACCTCGACGATCACCGGCACCGCATCGAGGCGATCACGATGGGCCGCCAGGTCGAGCTCGCCGACGGGCTCGACACCTACGATCCGCTGATCCCGGCCGGCGGCCTGCCGGTATTCCCCGCCCTCCCCCGCTACGAACAGCTCAAGGCCACAACGGATTTAGCGGGTCTGGAATCTCACTTCGGCGAGCGGGCAGACGCCGAGACCCGCGTCCTGCGTCGCGGTGTCGACTTCGACCACGTGGTGCTGGCCGCGTCGCTGGGCATGGTCGAACTGGTGGCGGGCGAACTCATCGCCGACCGCCCGGAGTGGCACGAGATGACCGCCCACGTCCGCACGGTGGCCACCCAGTCGTTCCAACTCTGGCTGCGCCCGACCGAAGCCGCGCTGGGCTGGCACCGCCCGGGAGTGACCACCAGCGGCTACGTCGCACCGTTCGACACCTGGGCGTCGATGGGTCAGACGCTGTGGGCCGAGCGGTGGCCGGCCTCCGATGAGCCACAGACCGTGGCGTACTTCTGCGGCGCGCTCGACGCTCACTGGCCCACCACCGAGGACCCCGCCACCTACGTGACCACACACCGAAATCGGGTACTGACCAACGCTGTTGAGTACCTGAACCGCCATGTCGGGATGTATCTGCCCGGAGCGGTGACCGAAGGCGGGTTCACCTGGGGCCTGCTCGCCGGTGCTGGCGACCGAACGGGCACGGCCGCATTGGAAACCCAGCACGTCAGCGTCAACGTCGACCCGTCCGACCGCTACGTGCTCTCCGTCCCAGGGTCGGACAAATACCGGCTGCGCCCCGACGAAAGTGGCTACGACAATCTCGTGCTCGCCGGCGACTGGACCGACTGCGGCATCAACGCGGGCTGCATCGAAGCGGCCGTGGTCTCCGGGCTCGAAGCCGCCAACGCCCTGCTCGGATACGGCCGCTACCACCGCATCCGGGGCTTCTACATGCCGTGACCGCTCAGGGCAGGCCGACAGTCTCGAACGTGACCCCGGCGGCAGGCAGCCGGTCGAGCAGCACATCGCCCATCGCGGAGGCCGGGGTCAGTACCCCGTGCCGGTCGGGCAGGCGATCTCGGTCGAGGACGAGCGCCAGCGCACTCTCGCCGGCCAGCACCGCGGTGGCCGAGTAACCGGGGTCGGCGGGTTGCGCGATCGTCGCCCGATACCGGCGGCCGGTTGTCGTCGTCGCGTACGTCTCGACCCGGTAGTGCCCGCGCGAGCCCATGTCGTTGCCCGTTCCCGCCGCGGGCGTCATCCGGTCGACCAAACCTGTTGGGAGCATTCGCAAATAGTGGCCGCCGAAGCGGGATGCGGTGGCAATACCAGCGTTGAACATCGCGCCGGCCAGGGCTGCACCGGGGAACGAACCCATGATGAGTGTTTCGGTGTAGCGGAAACTCCGCCCGTAGGCCCATTTCATCAGCGCATTGGAGCGGCGCACACAGCGCGTGTTGTACAGGGCCATCACATACCCACTGGTCCACAACCCCGCCAGTTCGGGAGCAATATCCTGGCCGGGCAACAACGGAAGGTCAACCTGCTGACCCAGATCCGGTTCGGCGGCGCGATCCGGGCTCAGACTGTACGGATCGTCGAGCATGTGGCGCACCTCGGAATCCGACGATGTCAGGCGCATCAGGTCGACCATCGTCGCCACCGAACCGCCGGCATAGCCGCCCGAATAGTCGCGCAGCACCAGTGTCGTCTCGGCGAGTTCACCGGCCCGGTCGTCAGCGACTCGGCGACTCAGCGCATACACAGTGAGATCCGAAGGGATCGAGTCGAATCCGCACGAATGCACAATGCGCGCGCCGCTGTTCTTCGCCCGACGGTGGCTCTGGTCGATGCTGCGCCGGACGAACGGGACCTCGCCGGTGAGGTCGATGTAATCGGTTCCCGCGTCGGCGCAGGCCGCGACGACCGGCAGCCCGTACCGGGTGTAGGGACCAACTGCGTTGAGCACCAACCGGCTTCGGGCTGCCATGGCCTTCAGTGAACCTGGCTTTTCCACATCGGCAACGATCAGCGGCCAGTCCTTCGCCCGCCCGCCGAGGCCGCTGCGGACGCCCTCGAGGCGGCTCTTCGACCGGCCGGCAAGCGCGATCCGAAGTCCCGAACGGGATCTGGCGAGATAACCCGCGGTGAGTTTGCCCACGTAGCCAGTGGCTCCGAAGACCATGATGTCGATGTCACGCCCCCGTGCGCGCATGGGCGTGACGCTACCCCTCTTTGGAGCGGCGCTCCCGATAAGCGGCGACGTGCTGACGATTGCCGCAATTGCCGGTATCGCAGAACATCCGCGACCGGTTGCGCGACAGATCGATCAGCACCGCGTCGCAGTCCGGGGCCGCGCAGATCTTCAGCCTGCGCAGCTCGCCGGAGCGCACCAGGTCGGCCAGCGACATCGCCATCTCGGCGCCCATCCGCTGAGCCAGCGGATCGTGGATGGATGCCAGGTGCAGGTGCCACTCGGGCATCTCGGGATGGCGGGTCAGCCACGGCGACGCGCGAGTGTCCGACAGCAGCGCATTGATCTGCCCGACGGCGCGGACCTCGTCGTCGGCGGCGGCCCAGATCCGGCCCAGTCGCCCGCGCAGCGTGTGCACCGCCGCCACCTCGGCGTCGTCGTGATCGCGCCGCCCGGTCCAGCCGTAGCTGTTCAGGTAGGCGTCCAGGGCAGGCTGGTCGGCCAGCTGTTCGCCGTCGACCCGATCGCTGTTGACCAGTGCACACGCGGCCCGCAAAGTGAGCTCCGTGTCATGAACAAAAAGCATTTGACCCATGACCCCCTCGGGACATATTGTCATGACCAACGATCATTTTACTCATTACACACGAGGTGCCCGATGTCGACGACGGTTCGTGGCCAAGACCACTTTCGGCTTGGTCTGCTGTTCGCCATCGGATCGGCATTCACGTTCGGCATGTCCGGCCCGTTCGCGAAGTCGCTGATGGAGGCCGGCTGGTCCCCGACCGCCGCGGTGACTGCGCGGCTGGCCGGCGGCGCGCTGGTCATGGCGGTGTTCGCCACCATCGTCAAGCCCGACTGGATTCAGGAAGCCCGCGCACACGCCCGCACCGTCGTGGCCTATGGGCTCGTCCCGATCGCGGGCGCCCAGCTCTGCTACTACAACGCCGTCGCGCACCTGTCGGTCGGCGTGGCGCTGCTGCTCGAATACACCGCCCCGATCCTGGTGGTGGGCTGGATCTGGGGAACCACCCGGCGCCGTCCGCGCGCCATGACACTGGCCGGTGTGGCGCTGGCCGTCGCGGGAATCATGTTGGTGCTCAATATCTTCGCTGGGGGTGCCCACATCAATGCGACGGGCATCGCCTGGGGTCTGGCGGCGGCGATCTGCGCAGCCTGCTACTTCATGATGTCCGACGAAGTGAGCGCCGACGGCAGCGGTCTGAACTCGATCACCCTGGCCGCCGGCGGCCTGGTGGTCGGCGCGATCGCGGTCGGCCTGCTGGGACTGACCGGCGTGATGCCGCTGACCTTCACCGCCAACCACGTCGACGTCGCCGGGCTGACCGTGCCGTGGTGGGTTCCGGTAGTCATGCTGGCTGTGGTGGCCACCGCGGTCGCCTACACGCTGGGCATCAGCGGTGTGGCGCGGCTGCGACCGAGCTTCGCGTCCCTGGTCGGCCTCGGTGAGGTGCTCTTCGCGGTGCTGTCGGCGTGGGTGCTGCTCGGCGAGGCGGTCACCGTCACACAGGCCGTCGGCGGCGTGGTGGTCCTGCTCGGCCTCGCCCTGGCCCGTCAGGGCGATCGCAGCGCCGCGGTCACGGCCGCGACGTGGCCCGATGCCGGACCGATCGAGGAAACCACCAGACCCGCGCGGGCCTGACGCGCCACGCGAAAGCAAACGTCGGGAATGAATCACGCCTCCCATCGGTAACATCCAGATGTGACTTCCACCTCTGCGTCGAAGCGTTTTCTGCTGGCCCTTGCGGCCACCCTCCTTGTCGCCATGACCGCGCTGGTCAGCCCGGCCACGCTGCCGATCGCAGCGGCCGGCTGCAACGACGTCCAGGTGGTGTTCGCCCGGGGCACCGACGAGCCACCCGGCATCGGCCGCGTCGGGCAGGCATTCGTCAACGCCCTGCGCCCCAAGATCGGCAACCGCTCGATGGGCGTGTACGCCGTGAACTACCCGGCCAGCTATGACTTCCTGGCCGCCGCCGACGGCGCCAATGACGCCAGCGCATTCATCCAGGGCGTGGTGAACGACTGCCCCGACACCAGGCTGGTGCTCGGTGGCTACTCCCAGGGTGCGGCGGTCATCGACATCATCACCGCGGTCCCCTTCCCCGCGATCGGCTTCAACAACCCGCTGCCGCCCAATGTCCCCGACCACGTCGCGGCCATCGCGGTCTTCGGTAACCCGACCGCCAAGGTTGGCCTGCCGCTGACCAGCAGCCCGGTCTATGGCGGCCGGGCCATCGATCTGTGCAACGCCGGTGATCCGATCTGCACCAGTGGCGACGATGTACCAGCGCACCGGGCCTACGGCAGCGACGGTTCGGCCAGCCAGGCCGCCGCGTTCGTCGCGGGCCTGCTGTAGATCGCAGCGGTTTGGGCCTCCCAGCCCGTTGTGTGAGTATTAGCCCAGTGCCAGCGACCAAGGGGGTCCCATCAACATGGCCAGGCCGACCATGACACCAGCCCGCATCTTCGGGGTTGCCTCGACCGCTGTCGTCACCGCGGCGCTCGCGCTGCTGACGCCGACGACCGCCGCTCCGGCTGCGCACGCCCAGCCCTGCGCCGACGTCGAGGTTGTGTTCGCCCGCGGTACCAGCGAGCCGGCCGGCATCGGCCGCGTCGGGCAGGCCCTCACGGACAACCTCCAAGCCCAGCTCGGTGGCCGCACGGTCAGCAGCTACGCGGTGAACTACCCGGCCAGCTACGACTTCCTTGGCGCCGCCGACGGCGCTACCGATGCGACCAATCACATCGCCGCCACCGCCGCGGCCTGCCCCTCGACGCGCTTCGTGCTCGGCGGCTACTCGCAGGGTGCCGCGGTGGTCGACATGCTGGTCGGAATACCGCCGCTGGGCAACAAGGTGGGCGACGTCGGCTCCGCGCCGCCGCTCCCCGGAAACCTGGCCAACAAGGTCGCCGGCCTGGCGGTCTTCGGCAACCCGTCCACCAAGTTCAGCATCCCGATCACCTCGGCCGGCGGACCATTCGCCGGCAAGGGCATCGACCTGTGCAACGACGGTGATCCGATCTGCTCGCGCGGCCGCAATCCGTTTGCGCACACCGATTACGAATCCGGCCCCGCGCCTGCGGAAGCCGCCGGGTTCCTTGCCGGCCTGCTGTAGCCCCGCGTTTTATTTGCTGCCAGCACTCCTCCCACCTCGGCTACGATGGCTGACATGCGCGTCACAGCGGTTTTGAGCGGTGCCGCGGCGATAATGTCCATTGCCGCATCGCTATTGCCGACTGCTGTTGCCACGGCCGCGGATTGCCCCGATGCCGAGGTCATCTTCGCCCGCGGCCGCTTCGAACCGCCTGGCGTCGGTCGGATCGGACAGGCGTTCATCGATTCGCTACGTGCCAAGACCCCGAAGAGCGTGGGTGAGTACGCGGTCAACTACGTCGCTGACTGGGACATCGTGCCGGGCGCGAACGATATGAGCAGACACCTGCAGTACATGGCGACCAACTGCCCGAACACCCGCCTGGTGCCGGGTGGGTACTCGCTGGGCGCCGCAGTGGTCGATGTCGTCGTGGGCGCCACCGAATCCCAATTCGGCTACAACAATCCGCTGCCCGCTTCGGTCGCCCCGCATGTCGCGGCGGTGGTGGTTTTCGGTAACGGCACCCGCAGCATCTTCGGGCCGGTATCGGCAGCCAACAGCCCGCTGTACGGCGGCAAGACCATCGATCAGTGCAACGTCGACGACCCGATCTGCAACGGCATCGATCCCAACACCCTGGCCGACAACTGGAACTCGCATCTGCAGGACGCCTACATCGGTTCCGGCCTGGTCGATCAGGCCGCCCAATTCACAGCGGACAGGCTCTAAATATGAGCATCCGAGCGACGGCCACCAGCGCGGCCGCCACATTGGTTGCGGCGCTTGCGATATTGATTGCCCCCTCCGCACTGCCCAATACAGTGCCGACAGCAAGCGCCGCATCGTGCCCCGCTGTCGAAGTCATCTTTGCGCGCGGCCGTCTCGAATCCCCCGGCACCGGGGTCATCGGCCAAGCCTTCGTCAGCGCACTGCGGTCACGGGTCAACCAGAACATCGGCGTCTACGCCGTGAACTATCCCGCCGACAATCAGCTGGACGTCGGCGCCAACGACATCAGCAACCGCATCGCCTACAACATGAACAACTGCCCGAATACCCGCTTGGTCCTCGGCGGTTACTCACTGGGTGCGGCGGCCACCGATATGGTGCTGGCAGTTCCCATCCCGCTCATGGGCTTCAAGAATCCCATGCCGGCCGGCGCCGACAGCCACATCGCGGCAGTCGCTCTGTTCGGCAACGGGACCCAGTGGTTGGGCCCGATCACGAACTTCAGCCCTGCATACCAGGACCGGACCATCGAGCTGTGCCACGGTGCCGATCCGATCTGTAACCCGGCCGACCCAGACACCTGGGAGGCCAACTGGCCCGATCACCTCGCTGCCGCCTACCAGAAGGCCGGGATGATCAATCAGGCCGCCGATTTCGTGGCCGGCAAGCTCTAGGGTTTCGGCAACGTCCGTAGGTCGCGGGTGACACCGATACGTGCCGCCAACTGATCGTCGGGCGGATAGTCCACCCCGATCAGGGTCAGGCCGCGGGCCGGTGCCGCGGCGAAATCACTGGAGCGCGACTCCGCACTCAACAACGTTGCGCACCAAGACGTTTCGCGGCGGCCCTCCCCCACGGCCAACAGTGCGCCGACCACTGAGCGCACCATCGACCAGCAGAACGCATCCGCACTGACGTAGGCGGTCACCAGGTCGCCCTCGCGTACCCAGTCCAGGCGCTGAAGGTCACGGATGGTCGTCGCGCCGGGCCGGTGCCGACAGAACGCGGCAAAGTCGTGCAACCCCACCAGATGTCGGGATGCGGTCGCCATGGCCTCGACATCGAGCGGCTTGGTCCATGGCGTCACGTAGCGGGCGAGCTGCGGCTCCACCCCATAGGGCGCCAGCGAAAGCCGGTAGGCGTAGTGCCGGCGCAGCGCCGAGAAACGCGCATCGAATCCGGCTGGCGCGCGCACGATCTCACGCACCCGGACGTCCTCGGGCAGGAAGCGGGACAATCGGTGCACCAGAGGCTGGAATTCGGGTTCGTTGGGTCGGGCGTGCCGCGGGTAGGCATGGGCGAGCGCGTCGGCGGGCACGTCGAGGTGGGCGACCTGGCCGGTCGCGTGCACACCGGTGTCGGTTCGCCCGGCCCCGAACACTCGCACGGGCACTCGGAACACCGTGGAGAGCGTTTCCTCGAGGACACCCGCGACGGTGCGGAACCCGTCCTGCGCCGCCCAGCCGGTGAATTCGGTGCCGTCGTAGCTGATATCGAGCCGAAGACGAACCTGCCCGCCACCGGACTCGGTGACGGGCAGGTTCGTTTTCATAGCCTCAGGACTTGTCAGCGTCCGAATCCTCGGCGGATTCGGAAGCCTGCTCCTCGGCGACCTCGTCGGCCGCCTCGGCGGTCTGGGCGTCGGCGATACCGGCATCCTCCGCCTCAACTTCGGCGATCGGCTCTTCAGCCGGGATCTCTTCAGCCGGAGCCTCTTCGACCGCGGCGGCCGCGGGCGCGGCGGCCTTGGCGGCCGAACTCTTGCGAGCCCGGTTGGCCACCTGGGTAGCTTCAGCGGTCACGGTCTTTTCCCGGACCAGCTCGATGACCGCCATCGGGGCGTTGTCGCCCTTGCGCGGCTCGACCTTGATGATCCGGGTGTAGCCGCCGTTGCGATCGGCGAAGAACGGCCCGATCTCGGCGAACAAGGCATGCACGATGTCCTTGTCGCGGATCTTCTTCATCACCTCACGCCGGTTGTGCAGTTCGCCCTTCTTGGCATGGGTGATGAGCTTCTCGGCGTACGGCCGCAACGCCCGCGCCTTCGGCTCGGTCGTCTTGATCCGGCCGTGTTCGAAAAGCGACGTGGCCAGGTTGGCCAGAATGGCCTTCTGGTGAGAGGACGAACCGCCGAGGCGGGCCCCCTTGGTGGGCTTAGGCATGGTGAACTCCAGCCATTGTGATACTCCTTTTTCGGGGCCGGCCCCCGTATCAGGTAGGACCGGGACGGATCTCTTGCGAGATGTTGGGGCTTAGAGCTCTTCGGTTTCGGTGAAGTCCTGGTCAGCGTCCAGGTCGTAGCCCGCATCGCTGTTCCAGGTGCCGGTGGCCACGTCGTAGCCGGCGACCTCCGACGGATCGAAGGTGGCCGGGCTGTCCTTGAGCGACAGACCCAGCTGGTGCAGCTTGATCTTGACCTCGTCGATGGACTTCTGGCCGAAGTTACGGATGTCCAGCAGATCGGACTCCGTGCGGGCGACCAGCTCGCCGACGGTGTGCACACCTTCGCGCTTGAGGCAGTTGTACGAACGGACCGTCAGATCCAGATCGTCGATCGGCAGCGCGAACGCCGCGATGTGATCAGCCTCGGCCGGCGACGGGCCGATCTCGATGCCCTCGGCCTCGACGTTGAGTTCCCGTGCCAGACCGAACAATTCGACCAGCGTCTTGCCGGCCGACGCCAGGGCGTCGCGCGGGGTGATCGAGTTCTTGGTCTCGACGTCCAGGATCAGCTTGTCGAAGTCGGTGCGCTGCTCGACGCGGGTGGCCTCCACCTTGTAGGTGACCTTCAGCACCGGCGAGTAGATGGAATCGACCGGGATGCGGCCGATTTCGGCGCCCGACGCCTTATTCTGGACAGCCGGCACGTAACCGCGGCCGCGCTCGACAACAAGCTCGACCTCGAGCTTGCCCTTGTCGTTCAGGGTCGCGATATGCATGTCGGGGTTGTGCACCGTCACGCCGGCGGGCGGAACGATGTCACCGGCGGTCACCTCACCGGGACCCTGCTTGCGCAGGTACATGGTGACCGGCTCGTCCTCCTCGGAGGAGACGACCAGGCCCTTGAGGTTGAGGATGATGTCGGTGACGTCTTCCTTCACCCCGGGCACGGTGGTGAACTCGTGCAGCACACCGTCGATGCGGATGCTCGTCACGGCCGCGCCGGGGATCGACGACAGCAGCGTGCGCCGCAGCGAATTGCCAAGGGTGTAACCGAATCCCGGCTCCAGCGGCTCGATGACGAACTGGGAGCGGTTCTCGGCGATAACCTCTTCGCTGAGTGTGGGTCGCTGAGAAATCAGCATGGTTTTTCGTATCTCCTTCTCGGCACCCGCTATTTGATGCCGTTAAGCGATCCGCGGGACGGTTGCCCCGCGGACGTCTTCTTACTTCGAGTAGAACTCGACGATGAGCTGCTCGGCCAGCGGCACCTGAATCTGCGCACGCTCGGGCAGCTGGTGCACGAGGATCCGCTGACGCTCGCCGACCACCTGCAGCCAGGACGGGATCGGGCGATCCCCGGCGGTCTGCCGCGACAGCTCGAACGGGAACGTGTTCAGCGACTTTTCCTTGATGTCGATGATGTCGTACTGCGACACCCGATAGCTCGGGATGTTCACCTTGACACCGTTGACGGTGAAGTGGCCGTGGCTGACGAGCTGGCGAGCCGCCCGGCGGGTACGCGCCAAGCCGGCGCGGTACACCACGTTGTCCAGGCGGGTCTCCAGGATGCGCAGCAGGTTCTCGCCGGTCTTACCCGAGAGGCGGTTGGCCTCTTCGTAGTAACGACGGAACTGCTTCTCCATCACGCCGTAGGTGAAGCGGGCCTTCTGCTTCTCCTGCAGCTGCTGGCGGTATTCGCTCTCCTTGATCCGCGCGCGGCCGTGCTGGCCGGGCGGGTAGGGACGCTTCTCGAACGACTGATCGCCGCCGACCAGGTCGACGCCGAGGCGGCGCGACTTGCGGGTCGCGGGTCCGGTATAACGAGCCATGTGGATTCCCTTTAGATACGACGACGCTTCGGCGGACGGCAGCCGTTGTGCGGCACCGGCTGCGGTGTGACATCGGAAATCGCACCGACCTCGAGGCCAGCGGCCTGAAGCGAGCGGATGGCGGTCTCACGGCCCGAGCCCGGGCCCTTGACGAACACGTCGACCTTCTTGACGCCGTGCTCCTGAGCCTTGCGGGCCGCGTTCTCGGCGGCCAGCTGCGCGGCGAACGGGGTCGACTTACGCGAGCCCTTGAAGCCGACGTGACCCGACGACGCCCAGGCGATGACATTGCCCTGCGGATCGGTGATGGAGACGATCGTGTTGTTGAACGTGCTCTTGATATGCGCGGCGCCGTGCGGGACGTTCTTCTTTTCCCGGCGACGGGTCTTCTGCCCCTTCTTGGGTGCAGCGCCGCCCTTCTTTGCTTGTGCCATCCGGGGTTACCTGGCCTTCTTCTTGCCGGCGATGGTGCGCTTCGGGCCCTTGCGGGTACGCGCATTGGTCTTGGTGCGCTGGCCACGCACCGGCAGGCCGCGGCGATGCCGCAGGCCCTGGTAGCAGCCGATCTCGATCTTGCGACGGATGTCGGCCTGCACCTCACGGCGCAGGTCACCCTCAACCTTGAGGGAGGCTTCGATGTAGTCACGCAGTTGCGTGAGCTGATCGTCGGTCAGGTCCTTGCTGCGCAGATCCCGGTCGATACCGGTCGCGGCAAGGATTTCCTGAGAACGGGTACGGCCGATGCCGTAGATGTAGGTCAGCGCGATCTCCATGCGCTTATCGCGCGGGAGATCTACGCCCACTAGACGTGCCACAGTGGCTTAGTTCCTTTTCCTATGCAGAGGTCTGTTCCCAGTCCGTTCCCGACTGCGTCGAGGCCCGGCCTCTGTTCCGGGCGTAGCTGAGGGCACTGATTCGTCTTTTTTGGCGCTGACGCGCCGGGCACCTCAGTGGTACTGGGAGGTCATCATTTAGTTGTGTTGTGATGCTCGCCGATGCAAGCGGTGGGGCTGGTTAGCCCTGCCGCTGCTTGTGGCGCGGATCAGAGCAGATCACCATGACCCGCCCATGCCGGCGGATCACCCTGCACTTGTCGCAGATCGGCTTGACGCTCGGGTTCACCTTCACGGCTGTTCGATCCTTCTAGTTCTCGTCGTTGTCAGTTAGTGCGCTGGTTCGCGGTCGGTCGGGCTTACTTGTACCGGTACACAATGCGACCCCGCGTCAGGTCGTAGGGAGACAACTCCACTACCACCCGGTCCTCGGGAAGGATGCGGATGTAGTGCTGCCGCATCTTGCCGCTGATGTGAGCGAGCACCTTGTGTCCGTTCTCCAGCTCAATGCGAAACATCGCATTGGGCAGGGGCTCGACCACGCGGCCCTCGACCTCGATGGCACCGTCTTTCTTGGCCATAACCTCTCAGATCCTGCATTGTTGGTTCTGCTCGCACCGGCGTACAACAGGTGCTCACAGTCGGGCAGCCTTCGCCCCGACTGCAAAACGTGAGCCGGAAGCAGGAAATTCCAGAAGTTCCAGGACAGGGCACGCAAGAGTCGGCGCGGATACCGCACCGCCGGTCAACGATACCCGCTACGGCGCGCTACTCCAAAACCGTCGCGTAGCGGTGCTGACCTCACCTTAAGCCCAAGGTGAACAGGGGAAGCCTGACCTAATAAGCACTGGACACACGGCGCATAATGAGGAGCGATGACCGGACCCGCCCCCCAGCCCCGCAAACCCGTCATTCTCACCGTTGACGACGACCCGGCCGTGTCGCGCGCTGTCGCTCGCGATCTTCGCCGCCATTACGGCGAGCGATACCGGATCGTCCGTGCAGAATCCGGGCCCGACGCGCTGGAAACGATCAACGAACTCAAGCTGCGCGGCGAGACCGTCGCGGTGTTCGTCGCCGACTACCGGATGCCCCAGATGAGCGGCATCCAGTTCCTCGAAGAAGCGATGGACGTCTACCCGATGGCGCGGCGCGTACTGCTGACGGCGTATGCCGACACCCACGCCGCGATCGACGCCATCAACGTCGTCGACCTCGACCATTACCTGCTCAAGCCGTGGGATCCGCCGGAGGAAAAGCTCTACCCGGTGATCGACGCCCTGCTGGAGGCCTGGCACGCCACCGGCGACAGGGCCATCCCCCACACCAAGGTGATCGGACACCGGTGGAGCGAACGGTCCTGGGAGGTCCGCCAGTTCCTGGCCCGCAACCAGCACACGTTCCGGGCGTTCAACGCCGACGAGCCCAAGGGCAAGCAACTGCTCGACGCCGCCAGCCTGGACGGATTGGAGCTGCCGGTCGTCATCACCGAGAAGGGCGAGATCCTGGTCGACCCGACCAACGCCGCGCTCGCCGAAATGCTGGGGTTGTCGACCAACCCGTTGCTCGAGATGTATGACCTCGCCGTCATCGGCGGCGGACCGGCGGGGCTCGCCGCCGGCGTGTACGGCGCGTCCGAAGGGCTCAAGACGGTCCTGATCGAGGAGACGACGACCGGCGGCCAGGCCGGGCGCAGTTCTCGGATCGAGAACTACCTCGGCTTCCCCACCGGCGTCTCCGGGGCCGAGCTGACCACCTCGGCGCGCAGGCAGGCCGAGCGGTTCGGCGCGGAGGTCATCACCACCCGCAAGGCGGTCCGGCTGGAGGCCGGCGATGCGGGAACCGCTCGGACCATCACCTTCGAGGACGGCGGCAGCATCGCCGCGCGGGCGGTCATCCTGGCCACCGGGGTCTCCTACCGCCAGCTGCAAGTCACCGGATGCTGGGACAACCCCGACGACCCGGCCTGTAATTACGTCGGGCGCGGCGTCTACTACGGCGCCTCGGTGTCGGATGCCTCAGAGTGCAAGGGCGAGGACGTCTACATCGTGGGCGGGGCCAACTCGGCCGGGCAGGCGGCGATGTACATGTCCCGCGAGGCGAACTCGGTCACCATGCTGGTGCGCGGCCCCTCGCTGGAAGCGTCGATGTCGCACTACCTGATCCAGCAGATCGAGAAGAATCCCAACATCTCCGTGCGCACCTGCACCGAGGTGGTGGACACCATCGGCGATGACGATCACCTGACCGGCTTGATCCTGGAGGACCGGCAGACCGGTCAGCGGGAAACCGTCCAGGCCACCCGGATGTGCTGCTTCATCGGCGCCGAGCCCCGCACCGACTGGCTCAAAGAGGTCGTCGCCGTCGACGACCACGGTTTCGTGCTCGCCGGACCCGACCTGTTCAACGTGGCCGGGTGGGGTCTGGACCGGCCGCCGCACCACCTGGAAACAAGTGTGCCGGGTGTGTTTGTTGCAGGGGACGTGCGCGCCGAATCCGCCAAACGGGTGGCGGCCGCCGTCGGCGAAGGGTCGATGGCGGTCATGTTGGTGCACCGCTACCTGGCCGAGGCGTAACCAGCAAGGAGAAGACGATGGGTGAGAAATGTCTGCCCAGTGAACTGCGGACCCTGTTCCTGTTCGAGGCACTGACCGACGAACAGCTGCAGACGCTGTGCGAGAACGGTCACATCCGCGTCTTCGAGACCGGCCCGGTCGTCGTCGAAGGCGAGCCGGCCACCTGCTTCTACGTTCTGCTCGACGGTGAATTGGTGATGTCCAAACGCTCAGGCGGGGTCGACATCGAGACCAGTCGCACCTCGCAGCGCGGCGTGTATTGCGGCGCCTGGTCGGCCTACATCCCCGACGAGGAACAGCTCTACCAGGCGTCGGTGCGGGTCACGAGGCCGTCGCGGTTCTTCGTGCTCGACGCCGCCGCCTTCGCCCGGTTCATGCAGACCGAGTTCCCGATGGCCGTGCATCTGCTCGAGGGCCACATGGTCGGCGGCCGGCGGCAGAGCCAGATCATCGGCCAGCGCCAAAAGCTGCTGGCGCTCGGCACGATCACCGCGGGGCTGACCCACCAACTCAACAATCCCGCCGCCGCCACCGCCCGCGCGGTAGCCGATCTGCGCGAGGGCGTCGGCAAGATGCGCTACAAGCTGTCGATGCTGGCCGACGGGAAATTCACCCCCGAAGCGCTGCGCATGCTGGTGCGCATTCAGGACGAAGTCGCCGAGATGGTCGCCAAGTCCAAGGCCCAGGAATTGACGGCACTGGAGACCTCGGACCGCGAGGACCAGGTCGGCGATTGGCTGGAAGACCACGGCATCGCCGGTGCCTGGGACTACGCGCCGACGTTCGTGGAAGCCGGCCTGGACGTCGACTGGCTGGAACGCGTCGAGGCCTCCATCGACTCGGTCGACTGCTCGGCGACCTTGCAGAGCGCCATCGGCTGGCTGAAGTACACCATCGACACCGAGCTGCGGATGAACGAGATCGCCGACGCCAGCGAGCGCATCTCCGGTCTGCTCGCCGGGGCCAAGAAGTACTCCCAGATGGATCGGGCCGAATACCAGGTCGCCAACGTCCACGAGTTGTTGCACAGCACACTCAAGACGCTCTTCGGCGACAAGGTCGGCCCGGACAAACCCATCAAGCTGGTCAAGGACTGGGACAAGTCACTCCCCGAAATCGGCTGCTACCCAGGCGGTTTGAACGAAGTATGGGACGTCGTCATCAACAACGCCATCCAGGCGATGAAGGGCCGCGGCACGCTGACAATCCGCACCGCCCGTCAGGGTGAGGACATGATCCGGGTTGAGATCGGCGACGACGGCCCCGGCATCCCCGACGAGATCATCGACCGGATCTTCACCGCGTTTTTCACCACGAAACCGTTCGGTGAGGGCGACGGCCTCGGCCTGGACCTCGCGCGCCGCATCATCGTGGAGAAGCACCAGGGCGACATCCGGGTCGAATCCGAGCCCGGCAATACCCGCTTCGTCATCCTGTTGCCGTTGGTCGCGGCCGCGCCGCTGTCAGATACGCCGACCGAACTTCCCGTCGCCGCGGAATAGCCGACCGCCGGCCGCGGGTTGTAGCCCGCATGAGCGCCAAGCCCGATCTCGGCAGGTTCGCATCGTTCGGCATGGGGGTCACCCCCGACGACGCCGTGGCAATCGAAGCGCTCGGCTACGGCGCCGTGTGGGTCGCCGGGTCGCCGCCCGCGGAGCTGGATTGGGTCGACCCGGCCCTCGCGCAGACCAGCACACTGAAACTGGCCACCGGCATCGTCAACATCTGGACCGCCCGGCCCGAGGCCGTCGCCGAGTCGTTCCACCGCATTGAAAGTGCCTATCCCGGGCGGTTTCTGCTGGGCCTGGGCGTCGGCCACCCCGAGGCCGATGCGCAATTCGCCAAGCCGTTGGCCGCGCTCAACACCTACCTGGATGTGCTCGATGAGCACAACGTCGGAAAGGACCGGCGGGTCCTCGCCGCGCTCGGCCCGCAAGTCCTGCGGCTGTCGGCGGACCGCAGCGCCGGCGCACATCCGGTGCTCGTCACCCCTGAACACACGGCGGAAGCGCGCCGGTTGATCGGCCCGGACGCCTTCCTGGCGCCCGCGGTACCCGTTGTGCCGACGACCGATGTCGAGCGAGCCCGGGCTATCGGCCGCAAAACACTCGAGCTTTACCTCGGGCTGCGTAATTACCTCAACAATTGGAAGCGCCTGGGGTTCACTGATTCCGACATCACCCGCCCCGGCAGCGACCGGCTCGTGGATTCGTTGATCGTGTACGGCACCCCCGAGACCATCGCGTCGCGGCTGGGCGAACATCTCGAGGCCGGCGCCGATCACGTACCGATCCAGCTGTTGACCTCACCGGACAAGGTCGTCGAGACCCTGGCCGAACTCGCCGGCCCACTCGGCCTACGTTGACCAACGAAGGAAGATCAATGACGGACACCAAACCAGACCTGGGCCGCTTCGGCTCGTTCGGCCGCGGAGTCACTCCGCAGCAGGCCAAAGAAATCGAGGCGCTCGGCTACGGCGCGGTCTGGGTAGGCGGCTCGCCGCCGGCCGAATTGGATTGGGTGGAGCCGATTTTGGCGAACACCACCACACTGAAGGTGGCCACCGGCATCGTCAACATCTGGACCGCAGCACCCGGCCCGGTAGCCGAGTCGTTCCACCGCATCGAGGCGGCCTACCCCGGCCGGTTCCTGCTCGGCATCGGCGTCGGCCATCCCGAAGCCACCCAGGAATACCAGAAGCCGATCGACGCGCTGCGGAGCTATCTCGACAAGCTCGACGAGTACGGGGTGCCCAAGAACCGCCGGGTGATCGCCGCACTCGGACCGCAGGTGCTCAAGCTGTCGGCAGCGCGCAGCGCAGGTGCGCACCCCTACCTGACCACACCCGAGCACACCGCCGAAGCGCGCCGGCTGCTGGGACCCGAGGCGTTTCTGGCACCCGAGCACAAGGCGATCCTGACCACCCCGGACGCACAAGGGGCCGACGAGGCGCGCAAGGTCGGCAGGCAGGCGCTGGACATCTACCTCAACCTGCAGAACTACCTCAACAGCTGGAAACGGTTGGGCTTCACCGACGATGACGTGGCCAAGCCCGGCAGCGACCGCTTGGTCGATGCGGTCGTGGCCTACGGCACACCCGAGGCGATCGCGGCGCGGCTCACCGAGCATCTCGACGCCGGGGCCGACCACGTGCCCGTCCAGGTGCTGACGTCGTCTGACAAGCTGGTGGATGCATTGGCCGCGCTGGCCGGCCCGCTGGGTCTCAAATAATTTGGGACTCAAACAACCGTAACGAGGGGGACTCGTGACCAATCCGTCGCTGCTCAAACCTGATCTCGGCCGCTACGGGGTGTGGACCGGCGGACCGGTGTCGCCGGAGCAGGCGGTCGAGATCGAGCGCCTGGGCTACGGCGCGGTGTGGGTCGGCGCATCGCCGGCCGCCGAGCTCGCGTTCGTCGAGCCGATCCTGGAGCGTACCGAGAACCTGACGGTCGCCACCGGGATCGTCAACATCTGGAACGCGCCGGCCGACGAGGTCGCTGCGTCCTACGAGCGCATCGAAAAGGCTTACCCAGGACGGTTTTTGCTCGGCGTGGGGGTCGGCCATCCCGAACACACGCAGGAGTATCAAAAGCCTTATGAGGCGCTGGTGAGCTATCTCGACAAGCTCGACGACAAGTGTGTGCCGACCAGCCGCCGGGTGATCGCCGCGCTCGGGCCCAAGGTGCTGCAGCTCGCCGCGCATCGCAGTGCCGGTGCGCATCCGTACCTGACCACGCCCGAGCACACCGCGCAGGCCCGCGACCTGGTGGGCGCGTCGGTGTTCCTGGCGCCCGAACACAAGGTGGTGCTGACCACTGACGCCGACGAAGCCCGCAAGCTCGGCCGGGACAGCGTCGGCTTCTATCTGGGGTTGAGCAACTACGTCAACAACTGGAAGCGGCTGGGCTTCAGTGACGCCGACGTCGAACAGCCGGGTAGTGACAAGCTGATCGACGCGGTGATCGCGTACGGCACGGCTGACGCGATCGCCGCACGGCTGAACGAACACCTCGCTGCCGGCGCCGATCACGTGGCCATCCAGGTGCTGGGCGGTCCGGACAAACTGCTGCCCACACTGGCTGAGCTGGCCGGGTCTCTGGGGCTGACCGCAGCCGGGTGATGTCGCGGGGAAATCGACTACGCCTGATCAGGCTGCCATCACGATCGTCGGGCGCGGGAAACGCAGTGTGGCGCAGGCGTCGTCGACCGATTCATCGATCTCTTCGGCGAGATCACGACGAGCGACGGAACCGGCCGCGGCCGGTGCGGCATCGCCGACGCCCAGAATGAGTCTGGTCAGCACGATGTTGTGACGGCGACGGATGTGGTCCATCTGAGCGATCATGTTGCCGATCGCGGCCGGACAGCCGACTTCGTCGGCAGCGCCGTCGAGCTCACAGAGCAGACCGATCAGGGTGGTCGACCGGCAGCCGATCACTGCGTCCACCGCGACATCGGAGTAGTTCGTCACGGCATTGGTCATGCGCAACAACACATTCTGTGTGTGCTTGTTCCGCAACGGCGTGATCTGTTCGGGGTGGCTGAGCACCACCCGGCCGACTCCGGCGGCGCTGACCCGGCGGATGTCGCCGGTGTCCAGCTGATCGGCGTGGACGGTCATCAGCAGAGGATGGATACCGACCGAGATCGCTGAATGTAGCTCGGCAAGCGTGCGCACGTCGACGGCAAGCCGGTGCTCGCGCAGCCAGCGCGCCACCCGGGCATCGCCAAGCGTGGCCGCCGGGAACGACACCTCAACGGGTGCGCACGAGTCCCGGTACCCGATCATCCGGCGAATCTCCGGATGATCGGCCTGCGGAAGTTGACGTCCCCGAACCAATGATCGAAAACTCGTCGACAGCGTCACCGAAAACCTTCTTCCCTTATCTCTGTTGACGGTGCCCGCCCAAACCTTGATGCGGCTCCGACCTCGCTGTGGGCTACCTGAATCCGGTTGCGCATTCACCAGTGCCGCTGTCAGGCCCTGACGCGGGCGTGACAGGTGACTTTGGTCCATTGACCGCGATTGCAGGACGCGCCGACAATCTGCTCCATCGCCTCGACTTGCCGCCAGCGTTGAAGGGAGGCGTGGGGATCTTCGTTAAAGCGCGATGGTTCGACGTAAAGAAACCGTCAACGGGCGCTGGACTGGCCGATGTGCGATCTAGCTTCGTCATGGTCCTCGATTCGAGGGCCCGGCAATGCTGCCCGGGCCGTCGCGGCAAGGACCTCATCGATTCGTCGTGAACGGAGAGACATGGGTGTCGTCATATACATCCTGCTGACGGTGGCGATCTTCGCCCTGCTCGGCCTTGTGCAGAAGTTGGTCGAGCGACTGTGAGCTACGAGAACATCGTCGGGCTGATCTTGTCCGTGCTGCTGGCGCTGTTCCTTGCCGCCGCATTGCTGTTCCCGGAGAGGTTCTAGTGACTACGACATCGGCGGGGATCGTATTTCTCGTCCTCTTGATCGCTGCGCTCGCGGCCGTGCACGTGCCGCTGGGCGACTATATGTACCGGGTTTACGCGTCGGAGAAGAGCAATCGCGTAGAACGGTTCATCTATCGCCTGATCGGCGCCGACCCCCGCTCGGAGCAGACCTGGGGCAGCTACGCGCGCAGCGTGCTCGCCTTCTCCGCGGTCAGCATCCTGGTCCTCTTCATCTTCCAGCTGGTGCAGGGCAAGCTGCCGCTGCACCTCAACGACCCGGCCACCCCGATGACCCCTGCACTGGCGTGGAACACCGCGGTCAGCTTCGTCACCAACACCAACTGGCAGGCCTACTCCGGCGAATCCACTCAGGGCCACCTGGTCCAGATGGCCGGGTTGTCCGTGCAGAACTTCGTCTCGGCGGCGGTCGGCATGTCTGTTGCCGTCGCCTTGGTGCGCGGCTTCGCCCGCCGCAACGCGACCGAGCTCGGCAATTTCTGGGTTGATCTGGTGCGCGGCACGCTGCGCATCCTGCTGCCGATCTCGATTGTTGGGGCGATCATCTTGGTCGCTGGCGGGGTGATCCAGAACTTCCACCTGCACGACCAGGTGGTCAACACCCTGGCCGGCGTGCAGCAGACCATCACCGGCGGCCCGGTGGCCAGCCAGGAGGTCATCAAGGAACTCGGCACCAACGGTGGTGGGTTCTACAACGCCAACTCGGCGCACCCGTTCGAGAACCCCACCACCTGGACCAACTGGCTGGAGATCTTCCTGCTGCTGGTGATCAGCTTCTCGCTGCCCCGCACGTTCGGCCGCATGGTCGACAGCAAGAAGCAGGGCTACGCGATTGCCGCGGTGATGGGCGTGCTGGCGCTGATCAGCGTCACGTTGATGCTGAAGTTCCAGCTCCAAGCCCACGGCACTGTCCCCACGGCCGTTGGGTCGGCCATGGAAGGCGTCGAACAGCGCTTCGGCGTTGCGGATTCGGCGATCTTCGCCGATGCCACCACGCTGACCTCCACCGGTGCGGTGAACTCGTTCCACGACTCCTACACCAGCCTCGGCGGGATGATGACGCTGTTCAACATGCAGCTCGGTGAGGTCGCGCCCGGCGGCACCGGATCGGGTCTCTACGGCATGCTGATCCTCGCGATCATCACGGTGTTCGTTGCCGGCCTGATGGTCGGTCGGACCCCGGAATACCTGGGCAAGAAGATCACGCCGCGCGAAATCAAGCTCGCGGCAAGCTATTTCCTGGTCACACCCCTTCTGGTCCTGACGGGCACAGCGATCGCGATGGCGATGCCCGGACAACGGGCCGGCATGCTCAACACTGGGCCGCACGGCTTGTCGGAAGTGTTGTACGCCTTCACTTCCGCAGCCAACAACAACGGATCGGCGTTCGCAGGCATCACCGTCAACACCGAGTGGTACAACACCGCACTGGGACTGGCCATGGTATTCGGCCGATTCCTGCCCATCGTGCTGGTTCTCGCGCTGGCGGGCGCACTGGCCAAGCAGGGCCACACCCCCGAGTCGATCGGCACACTGCCCACCCATCGCCCCCAGTTCGTCGGCATGGTGGTCGGCGTGACAGTGATCCTCGTGGCCCTCACCTTCCTGCCCGTGCTCGCGCTCGGGCCCCTCGCTGAAGGAATTCACTGACCATGACTGTCACTGCAATTGACGCCCATTTCGACTCGGGCACCAAGAAAAAACAGATACAAGGCGGTCTGCTCGACCCCAAGTTGCTGTGGAAGTCCCTGCCGGACGCGCTGGTCAAGCTCGACCCACGCACACTGTGGCGCAACCCGGTCATGTTCATCGTCGAGGTCGGCGCAGTGTGGAGCACGCTCCTGGCGATCGTCACCCCGAGCTGGTTTGCCTGGCTGACGGTCTTCTGGCTGTGGTTGACGGTGGTGTTCGCCAACCTCGCCGAAGCTGTGGCCGAAGGCCGCGGCAAGGCCCAGGCCGAGTCACTACGAAAGACCAAGGCCGATACCATGGCCCGCCGGCTGACCGGCTGGGAACCCGGGGTTCCCGGCAAGGAGGAAGAGATCGCCGCACCCCTGCTGCGCCAGGGCGACATGGTGGTGGTCGAAGCCGGCCAGGTCATACCCGGCGACGGCGATGTGCTGGAAGGAATTGCCTCCGTTGATGAGTCGGCCATAACCGGCGAGTCGGCACCCGTGATCCGCGAGTCCGGAGGTGATCGCTCGGCAGTCACCGGCGGCACGACGGTGTTGTCGGACCGCATCGTCGTGAAGATCACCCAAAAGCCCGGCGAGAGCTTCATCGACCGGATGATCGCCCTTGTCGAGGGTGCCAACCGGCAGAAGACCCCGAACGAGATCGCGCTCAACATCCTGCTCGCCGCGCTGACGATCATCTTCATCTTCGCGGTCGCGACGCTGCAGCCGCTGGCGATCTTCGCCAAGGCAAACAATCCCGGGGTTCCGGATACGTTGGCGCTCAACGGTGATGGCGTGAGCGGGATCGTCATGGTCGCGCTTCTGGTCTGCCTGATCCCGACGACGATCGGTGCGCTGCTGTCGGCCATCGGCATCGCCGGCATGGACCGGCTGGTGCAGCGCAACGTCTTGGCCATGTCCGGGCGCGCCGTCGAGGCCGCTGGCGACGTCAACACGCTGCTGCTGGACAAGACCGGAACCATCACGCTGGGTAATCGGCAGGCGTCGGACTTCGTCCCGCTGACCGGGGTTACCCCCGAGCAATTGGCCGATGCCGCGCAGCTGTCCAGCCTTGCCGACGAAACCCCCGAGGGCCGCTCGATCGTGGTGTTCGCCAAGTCGAACTTCGGCCTGCGGGCACGCACTCCGGGTGAACTGGTCAACGCGCATTGGGTGGAATTCTCGGCCGCCACAAGGATGTCCGGTGTGGACCTGGAGAACGGCCACCTGTTACGCAAGGGTGCCGCAAGTACGGTTGCGGAATGGGTCCGCTCGCAAGGCGGCATCGTGCCGACACAACTCGGCGATATCGTCGACGGGATCTCCGCAGGCGGCGGCACGCCGCTGGTGGTAGGCCAGGTGGTTCAAGAAGGCGGGGTCGGAAAGGCGTCGGTCTTGGGCGTCATCCACCTGAAGGACGTCGTCAAACAGGGCATGCGGGAACGCTTCGACGAGATGCGCAAGATGGGCATCCGCACGGTGATGATCACCGGCGATAACCCGTTGACCGCGAAGGCGATTGCCGATGAGGCCGGTGTCGACGACTTCCTCGCCGAAGCCACGCCGGAGGACAAGCTCGCGCTGATCAAACGCGAGCAGGAGGGCGGCAAGCTGGTCGCCATGACCGGCGACGGCACCAACGACGCACCGGCGCTGGCCCAGGCCGACGTTGGCGTGGCGATGAACACCGGCACCTCGGCGGCCAAAGAGGCCGGCAACATGGTCGACCTGGACTCCGACCCGACGAAGCTCATCGAGATCGTCGAGATCGGCAAGCAGTTGTTGATCACCCGCGGGGCGCTGACCACGTTCTCGATCGCCAACGACATCGCCAAGTACTTCGCCATCATTCCGGCGATGTTCGTGGCGCTGTTCCCCGGCCTGGATCTGCTGAACATCATGCGGCTGCACAGCCCGCAGTCGGCGATCCTGTCCGCGGTCATCTTCAATGCACTGGTCATTATCGCGCTGATTCCGTTGTCGCTCAAAGGTGTTCGATATACGCCGAGCAGCGCGTCGAAGCTGCTGAGCCGCAACCTCTACATCTACGGCCTCGGCGGGATCATCGCCCCGTTCATCGGGATCAAGCTGATCGACCTCGTCATCCAATTCCTCCCAGGGATGTGACATGAACTTCTCCAGTCTCGTTCGCCAACACTGGGCAGCGCTGCGCGCGCTGCTGGTGCTCACCGTCATCGTCGGGATCGGTTATCCGCTGTTCATCTGGCTGGTAGCCCAGATTCCGGGGCTGAAGGACAAGGCCGACGGCTCGATCATCGAGGTGAACGGAAAGCCGGTGGGCTCCAGCCTGATCGGGCAGCTGTTCACCGACGACAAGGGCAACGCGCTGCCGAAGTATTTCCAGAGCCGGCCGTCGGCTGCCGGCAATGGGTACGACCCGCTGTCGACCAGCGCGTCCAACCTGGGCCCGGAAAGCGTCGTCGATTCACCCGACAAGCCGAGCCTGCTGACCCAGGTGTGCACGCGCAGCAAGGCGGTCGGCGAGCTCGAGGGCGTCGACGGCAAGCGTCCGTTCTGCACCGGCGGCGGGGTGGGCGCGGTGTTGTCGGTCATCGGTCCGCGTGATGCTCGCGGCAATGTCGTGAACCCCACCAAGGTGGTCAGCGTCAACGAACCGTGTGAAACCACCACGCAGCCGTTCCTGGCTACGTACGAAGGGATCCGGGTGGAATGCGCGAAGTTCAGTGAGGACTATTCGATCGGGCAGATCGTGCCGATCAAGGGTGCCTCCGATCCGGTGGTTCCCGCCGATGCGGTGACGGCCAGCGGCAGCGGCCTGGATCCGAACATCTCCCCCGCCTACGCCGATCTGCAGGTCGCCCGGGTGGCCACGGCCCGCGGGGTCAGCGCCGATCAGATCCGGCAGCTGGTCGCCGACCACACCGACGGTCGCGCGCTGGGCTTCCTCGGCGAACCGCGGGTCAATGTGCTCGAGCTCAACATTGCGCTGGACGCAAAGTACCCGAACAAGAGCTGATGAGCAGTGGATGATAGACGTGTGGACACCGCTCAACCGCCACGCGTGACGTCCGGCGGCGAACCGCCGCCGGACACCTCATCCGAGAGTGATGTGCAGCCCGCCCCGAAGGGCCACAAGCCCAAACGAGGCGAGCTGCGCATCTATTTGGGTGCGGCGCCTGGTGTGGGCAAGACCTTCGCGATGCTCGGCGAGGCGCACCGGCGGATCGAACGCGGCACCGACCTGGTGGCGGCAGTAGTCGAGACGCACGGCCGCAAGAAGACCGCCGAACTGCTCGCGGATATCGAGATCATCCCGCCGCGCTACATCGACTACCGCGGCAGCCACTTCCCCGAACTCGACGTGCCCGCTGTGCTGGCCCGCAGGCCGCAGGTCGTGTTGGTCGACGAACTGGCGCACACCAACACCCCGGGCAGCAAGAACCCCAAACGCTGGCAGGACGTCGAAGAACTGCTCGACGCCGGTATCACCGTGATCTCCACGGTCAACGTCCAGCACCTGGAGAGCCTCAACGACGTCGTCGCACAGATCACCGGCATCGAACAACAGGAGACGGTGCCCGACGAGATCGTCCGTAGCGCCTCTCAGATCGAGTTGGTGGACATCACTCCGGAGGCCTTGCGCCGCAGGCTTTCTCACGGCAATGTCTACGCCCCCGAGAAGGTCGACGCCGCGCTGTCGAACTACTTCCGGCGCGGCAACCTGACCGCACTGCGGGAGCTGGCCCTGCTGTGGCTGGCCGACCAGGTCGACGCGGCGCTGGCGAAATACCGCGCCGACAACAAGATCACCGCAACCTGGGAGGCTCGCGAACGCGTCGTCGTCGCCGTTACCGGGGGGGCCGAGTCAGAAACGTTGGTACGCAGGGCATCCCGAATCGCCTCGAAGGCCAGCGCCGAGCTGATGATCGTGCACGTGGTGCGCGGCGACGGGTTGTCGGGTGTCTCCGCGCCGCAGATGGGCAAGGTCCGCGAGCTTGCCGCCAGCGTGGGTGCCACCGTGCACACCGTCGTCGGCGATGACGTGGGAAAAGCGTTGCTGGACTTCGCCCGCGAGATGAACGCGACCCAGCTGGTGATCGGTACCTCCCGCCGAAATCGGTGGGCCCGCGTCTTCGACGAGGGTATCGGAGCCGCGATCGTCCAGGACTCGGGCAAGATCGACGTGCACATGGTCACCCACGAGGAGGCCAAGCGGGGACTCACGCTGCGGGCAGCCTCGCCGCGGGAACGCCGGGTGATCTCCTGGCTGGCCGCCGTCATCGTCCCTTCGGTCATCTGTGCGCTGACCGCCCTGTTCCTCGACAAGTACCTCACCATCGGCGGTGAGAGCGCACTGTTCGTGGTCGGTGTACTGCTCGTCGCGCTGCTCGGCGGCGTGGCACCTGCGGTCCTGTCGGCGATGCTGTCGGGTCTGTTGCTCAACTACTTCCTGACCGAGCCGCGCTACACGTTCACCATCGCCGAACCCGACGCAGCCGTGACCGAGCTTGTCCTGCTGATGCTCGCGGTCGCGGTCGCGGTACTTGTCGACCGGGCGGCCAGCCGGCAACGCGAGGCCAGGCACGCCTCCCAGGAAGCCGAACTACTGACCCTCTTCTCCGGCGCGGTGTTGCGCGGCGCGGACCTGGACACCCTGCTGGACCGGGTGCGGGAAACCTATTCCCAGCGTGCTGTGAGCATGCTGCGGGTGCGTGGCGAGGACGAACTTATCGTCGCGTGCGTAGGTAAAGATCCTTGTGTGACAGTCGATTCCGCCGACACCGCTATCGAGGTGGGCGACGACGAGTTTTGGATGCTGATGGCAGGGCGCAGCCTGCCCGCCCGTGATCGGCGGGTGCTCACCTCGGTCGCCAAACAAGCCGCCGGTCTGGTGCGCCAGCGTGAACTGGCCGAAGAGGCCAGCAAGGCCGAGGCCATCGAGAAGGCAGACGAACTGCGTCGCTCACTACTGTCGGCGGTCAGCCACGACCTGCGCACCCCGTTGGCCGCAGCCAAGGCCTCGGTGTCGAGCCTGCGCTCCGAGGACATCGGCTTCTCCGAGGAGGACACCGCCGAACTGCTCGCCACCGTCGAGGAATCGGTCGACCAGTTGACCGCACTGGTCGACAACCTGCTGGACTCCTCGCGACTGGCCGCCGGGGTGGTGCGTCCGGAACTGAAACGGGTGTATCTCGAAGAGGTGGTCCAGCGCGCGCTGATAAGCATTGGCCGTGGGTCGACGGGGTTCGGCGCCAGGGGACTCGAGAGGGTGAAGGTCGATGTCGGGGATGCGGTGGCCCTGGCCGATGCCGGTCTGCTGGAGCGGGTGCTGGCCAACCTGGTCGACAACGCGTTGCGCTATGCGCCGGAGTCCATCGTGCGGATCAACGCGGGCCGGGTCGGCGATCGGATGCTGATCAACGTCGTCGACGAAGGCCCGGGTGTGCCCCGCGGCACCGAGGAGCAGTTGTTCGAACCGTTCCAGCGTCTGGGCGACCGGGACAATAAATACGGTGTGGGCCTCGGCCTTTCGGTGGCAAAGGGATTCGTCGAGGCGATGGGCGGGACGATCTCGGCCACCGACACCCCCGGCGGCGGCCTGACCGTGATCGTCGACCTCGCCGCGCCGCCGGGAGGCCGGCTGTGAGCAAGGTCAAGGTGCTGGTGATCGACGACGAACCGCAGATCCTGCGGGCGTTGCGGATCAATCTGAGCGTGCGCGGCTACGAGGTGATCACCGCCGCGACGGGCGCCGGGGCGTTGAAGGCCGCCGCCGAGCACCGGCCCGATGTGATCGTCCTGGACCTCGGGCTGCCCGATATGGACGGTATCGAGGTGCTCGGCGGACTGCGCGGCTGGTTGAGCTCACCGGTGATCGTGTTGTCGGCCCGCACCGACTCCGCGGAGAAGGTCGATGCGCTGGACGCGGGCGCCGACGACTACGTGACCAAGCCGTTCGGGATGGACGAGTTCCTGGCCCGGTTACGCGCGGCGGTGCGCCGCGCCGCGGCGGCCTCCGAGACCGACGAGCCGGTGATCGAAACCGATGCGTTCACAGTCGATCTGGCCGCCAAGAAGGTCGTCAAGAACGGCGCCGAAGTGCATCTGACCCCCACCGAGTGGGGCATGCTCGAGATGCTGGTGCGCAACCGCGGCAAGCTGGTCGGCCGCGAGGAATTACTCAAAGAGGTGTGGGGCCCCGCCTACGCCAAGGAGACCCACTATCTGCGGGTGTACCTGGCGCAGCTGCGCCGCAAGCTCGAGGACGACCCGTCGCATCCGCGCCATCTGCTGACCGAGGCTGGCATGGGCTACCGCTTCGAGCAGTGACGCGTGGCCCGCGCAGGCCACAACTGGCTCGTGCGGTCCGTCCGCTGCGCCGTGATCGCCGCCGATACTGGCGCCATGCACATCACTGTCGACTACGACCTGTGTGAAGGCCACGGGCAGTGCCTCATGGCCGCACCCGAGCTGTTCGACCTGCCCGACGGTGCCGCGCAGGTCGTCGTGCTGAACCCCAACCCACCGGAGTCCGAACGCGATCGCGCGGCACGGGCCGCCGCCATGTGCCCGGCGCTGGCGATCACGGTCAGCTGAGCCGATCGGCGTCGGCGAGGTCGTCGAGCAAGCGGTAGCGACCGGCCATGGCTGCCGCGGCAATCCGGTTCGTCACGCCGAGCTTGTGCAACAGTGCGGCGACCATCCGCTTGGCGGTGCGCTCCGACACCAGCATCCGCGCGGCGATATCGGTGGTCTCCATCCCGGTGGCCAGCAGGATCCACAACCGCAGGTCCTGGTCGGACAGGCCGGCCAGCAGGGTCGACGGCGGCCTGCGGGTGCTGGTCAACAGCGCTTCGAGCAGCGTGCGGTCCACCACGCACAGACCCTCGGCGATGGTCCACAGCGGGCCCGCCAGTGCCTCCGGCCGTGCCGTCTTCGGCAGGAATCCGTCGGCACCGGCGCGTAGGGCCTCCTCGGCCAGGCCGAGATCGTCGGTGCCCGACAGCGCCAAGATGCGGGTCGTCGGGTGGCGGGCCTTGACGTGGCGGATCGCAGCCACCCCGCCCAGGGGCGGCATAGTCAGATCGATGATCGCGACGTCCGCTTTGCAGCTGGCGACCAGGTCGGCCGCCTCTTCGACATACGTGGTCTGGCCACCGATGGTGAACAGCTCGCCCCACTCGCGGGTCAGCAGCAGGGCCAGGCCCTGGGCGAACAGCTCGTGGTCGTCGACGATGACCACGACTATTTTCGATCCCCCGACCCTGCCGTCCATTGCCGCGATGCTAGCGCCAACCCTATGGTCAGCCGGGTGAGACCGCTGGATCGCTTGACCGGAACAGACAACGGCTACGCCCTGGCCCGCATCGTGGTCGCGGTGCGCACCGCGATCGTGGTGTCCATCGGCGTCGTCCTGCTCATCGGTCCCGGCTGGGCCCGCCAGCACGCCACGGCCACGTACGCCGTCCTGGCAGCGGCCCTGGTGTACGCCGCGATACTGCTGGCCAACGCGCAACTCGAAGTCCGGCGCACCCGTTACTCGTGGCTGATCACGATTCTGGACTCGGGGTTCACGCTGGCCGTCGTCGGGCTCACCGGCGGCGCCTACAGCCCGGTCGTATCGGTGCCGGTCGCGGTCATCGTGGCGTCGGCCGCCCGGCTGTCATTCGCCGAAGCCCTGACCGCCGCAGTGCTGTTCAGCGCCGCCTTCGTTCCCGTCGCCCTGGCATCGTCGCCCCGGCTGCCGTTCGCCGTCGCCCCGGTGGTGCAGACCGGTTGGTGGGCGTTCTTCGTGGTGTGTGTCGCGATCATCACCGCGGGCCTGTCGGCGCTGGCCGAACGCGAGCACCGGTCGCGCGTCCACGCGCTCGTGGAAGCCGAGGCCGAACACGCCGCCGCCGAGGAGGAACGCGACCTGCGCGCCCGGCTGCTGCGGTCATACCAGTCCCAGCAGGACGGACTGCAGGTCCTGGTCCACGAGTTTCGCACCCCGATCGCCTCGCTCCAGGCGCTGATGAGTGCGCTCACCTCGGCGTCGCCGATGTCGTCCGACGACCGCGCCACCAGCCTGCGGCTGGCCGACCGCCACGTCCACCACCTCGCCGACATGATCGAGGCGCTCTCCGACGTCGCCCTGAGCAGGCGGCCCACCTTCTCGTCCGGCCGGATGCGGCGGGTCGACATCACCGACGTCGTCACCGCCGCCGCCGACGCGGTCGGCCTGACCCCGCCGCGGCTGCGGCTGACGTCGACCGGTGACGTCAGCGCGGTCGTGATCAACGCCCAAGGACTGCGGCGGGTGCTGACCAATCTGCTGGAGAACGCGTCCCGGCACGGCCGCGACGCACCCGTGGACGTCAGCTGCGCCCGCGACGGCGACGACCTGGTGATCGCGGTTCTCGACCGCGGGCCGGGCATCCCCACCGAGAACCTGGGCGAACTGACCGCCAAATACGTCAGCGCCGGCGGCCAGCGCGGCACCGCCGGCCTGGGCCTGTGGATCGTGCAGCAGATCGTCGAGGCGATGGGCGGTCGCGTTGACTTCGCCGCACGCGGCGGCGGCGGTCTGGCCGCAACGTTCCGGGCGCCGATCCAGTCCTGACGCTGGCCCGCGCAGGCCAGTGATTGGCACGCGTGCCGGTCCCGAGTACGCCCGACGCTGACGACCATGGGGACGACGCCGACGTGATGCGAACCACACCAGCGCGCGCGGCAGTGACGAGAGGACACCGATGACCGCCCCCACCACCGCGCCCACCCACGGTGACATCGACCTGAGTGCCCGGTCGTTCTGGGCCAAGACACCGGAAGAAAAAGACGCCGCCTTCGCGGTGCTGCGCCGGGAGAACCCGGTGCCGTGGAGTCGCCCGGCCGAGTCCGATCTGCTGCCACCCGAGCTCAACACCAAGGGATTCTGGTCGCTGACCAAGCTCGAGGACATCCGGATGGCCAGCCGCCACCCGGAGATCTTCTCCTCCGCCCAAGGCATCACGATGGAAGACTTCGCGCCCGAGGCGGTCGAGATCGCCCAGTCCTTCATCGCGATGGATGCACCCCGGCACACCCAGCTGCGGGGCATCACGACCGAGGCGTTCAAGCCCAAGAACGTCCGGCGGCTCGAAGACTGGATCCGCGGCCACGCCCGCGATCTGGTCACCGAGATGGCCCACCTCGGTGAGGGCGACTTCGTCGAGCTGGTGTCGGTGAAGCTGCCCGGACGCATCTTCGGCAGCTTCTTCGGGCTGCCCGAAGGCGACCTGCGCGACAAGGCCGTCAGCGCGGCGCAGCGCCTGGTGGGCTGGACCGACCCGAACATCCGTGGCGAACAGAGCGAACTCGAGCTGTTCATGGGGGCCGTCATGGATCTCCACACGGTGGCCACGGAGTTGATTCCCGAGCGGCGCGCGAACCCCGGTGACGACCTGCTCACCTGGATGGTGCAGGCCGAATTCGATGGCAAGAAGATGACCGACGACGAGCTCAAGGCGTTCTTCGTACTGATGGGGGTGGCCGCCAACGACACCACCCGGCATGCCTCCGCACACGCCATCGCCGCACTCTCTAAGTTCCCCGACCAGCGTGCGTTACTCGTCGAGGACGTACCGGGCCGCATCGACACCGCGGTCGAGGAGATCCTGCGCTGGGGATCGCCGCTGCTGCACATGCGCCGCACCGCCACCCGGGACATCACCGTTCGGGGCTCGGAGATCAAGGCCGGCGACAAGGTCGTGCTCTGGTATTACTCGGCCAACCGCGACGAGGATGTCTTCGACGACCCGCACACCTTCGACATCCTGCGAAACCCGAACCCGCACATCGCATTCGGTGGTGGTGGCCCGCACTTCTGCCTGGGCGCGGCGTTGGCCCGCACCATGCTGCGCACACTGCTGACCGAGGTGTACACCCGGATCCCGGACATCTCGGCACCCGAGCCCAACTATGCGCTGGCCAACTTCATCAACGGCATCAACAGCCTGCCGGCGACCTGGACTCCCGAGCAGCGCTGAACACCGATAACCAAGACCGAGAAGGACATTCATGAAGACGAAAGCCGCAGTGCTGTGGGGATTGCACCAGAAATGGGAGGTCGAGGAGGTCGAACTCGACGGGCCCAAACAGGACGAGGTCATGGTCAAGCTGACCGCCAGCGGCCTGTGTCATTCCGATGACCACCTGGTCACCGGTGACATGCCGATGCAGCTGCCGGTGGTCGGCGGCCACGAGGGCGCCGGCGTGGTGGTCGAAGTCGGCCCCGGCGTCAAGGACGTCGCCGAGGGCGACCCGGTGGTGCTCAGCTTCATTCCGGCCTGCGGGCGTTGCGAGCCGTGCGCACGCGGGATGAGCAACCTGTGTGTTCTCGGGGCAGCGATCATCGCCGGCCCGCAGTTGGACGGCACCTTCCGGTTCCACGCCAGGGGTCAGGGCCTGGGCCAGATGTGCGTGCTGGGAACGTTTTCCGAGTACACGGTCGTTCCGGTGTCCTCGGTGGTCAAGGTGGATCCGGCGATCGCGTTGGATACCGCCGCGCTGGTCGGCTGCGGAGTCACCACCGGGTATGGCAGCGCGGTGCGTACCGGCGAGACCCGCGACGGTGACGTCGTCGTGGTCATGGGTGTCGGCGGGATCGGCATCAACGCGGTCCAAGGAGCGCGCATCGCAGGCGCCCGGATGATCGTGGCGCTCGACCCGGTCGAGTACAAGCGCGACCGATCTCTGGAGTTCGGTGCCACCCACACCGCCGCAACCGTCGAGGAGGCGCAGGCCCTGATCGCCGACGTCACCCGCGGTGCGATGGCCGACGTGTGCGTGATCAGTACCGACGTCGCCGAAGGCAGCTACGTAGCCCAGGGCCTAAGCCTGGTCGGCAAACGCGGCCGGGTGGTGATGACGGCGATCCCGCACCCGACCGACATGCAGGTCGATATGTCGTTGTTCGACCTGACACTCTACGAAAAACAGGTTCGCGGATCGCTTTTCGGCTCATCGAACCCCCGGCGCGACATCCCGCGGCTGCTCCAGCTGCACAACACGGGACAACTGAAGCTCGACGAGCTGGTCACCCGCGAGTACACCCTCGAAGAGATCAACCAGGGCTATGCCGACATGCACGCCGGGCTCAATCTGCGAGGGCTGATCCGGTACTGACCGGCACTTCACGTCCAGCCAGCGGATGGCTATTGTGAGGTGGGTCATATCAAAGGAGATGACCTGACATGAATGTTTCAGAGCCCAAACACACCGGTGGCTGTTCGTGTCGCTGTAACGCCTGCGACGGCGGCCATCACTGTCACAACATCGGCAGCGGCTGCAAGGTCAAGCTTTAACCCGGAGACGCCGCCCGAGATTGACCGCTCGAATCGACGGGTATGCCAATCCGCATGGCAACCGCCCCTTCCGGCAGGCTCCGCCGGTCCCGAGTCGGCCTGCTGGCCGTACAGGGAGCCGCACTGTGTGTCGCTGCGGCGTTCCTCATCATCGCGATCGCCGGCTTCATCCCGGGCCTGACCAGCCGGGCTGAACTGTTCGGTGTCTTCGAAGTGTCGGTGCTGCACAACGTGCTGCATCTAGCCTTCGGAGTGATCGGCCTGCTGCTCGCCCGCACGTTCGCCAGGGCCCGCGCCTACCTGATCGGCGGGGGGCTGATCTACCTCGGGTTGTGGGTGTACGGCCTGCTCGCCGGCGCGGACGGTCCAAGGAACATCCTGCCGCTCAACAATGCCGACAACTGGCTGCACTTCTCGATCGGTGTGGTGATGACCGTGCTGGGCGTCACGCTGGCCGGCAGCCGGGTTCCCACCGGCGCCGACGGGGAGCCGCTGGTCATCGCCGAGGAATGACGCTCAGGCGATGGACAGCGCGATTCCGTCGAGAATGTCGTGCTCGCTGACCACCAGCTCGTCGATGCCCGCCCGCTGCCCCAGCGCATACGCCAGCTCTTCGACCACGATCGAACCCCCGCCGATGACGTCGACGCGGCCCTCGTGCATCGGCCCGAGCGCAGCGCGCTGCTTGCGCGTCATCCCGATGAGCTGTTCGCACACGGCCAGCAGGTCTGCGAAGCCGACCCGGGACAGATGGATCGCGTCGGGGTCATAGGTGGTCATGTGCTGGGCCAGCGCAGCCAGCGTGGTGAAGGTTCCCGCCACCCCCACCCAGGTCGTGGCCTGTTCCACCGGCACCACGCGCAGCGCCTCGCCAAGACGTTCCCGCACCACCTCACGAGCGGCGGCCACCTCGGCGGCTGTCGGCGGGTCCGAGTGCAGGCAGCGCTCGGTGAGCCGCACGCAGCCGATGTCGGCCGAGAAGCTGGCCTGCACCCCGCCGCCGTCGCCGATCACCACCTCCGTCGAGCCGCCGCCGAGATCGACCACGACGAATGGCGCTGCGGCGCTGTCGAGTTCACCCACCGCGCCGTTGAACGACAGCTCGGCCTCCTCGTGGCCGCTGATCACCTCGGCGATCGCGCCGGGGACAGCCGGGTCAAGCACCTCGGCGGTCATCGCGAAGAACACGTCGCGGTTGGACGCATCGCGGGTTGCCGACGTCGCCACCATGCGCACCTTGGGAACGTCGAAGCGCTTCAACAGCGCGGCATAGTCCGTCAGCGCCGCCCGGGTGCGTGCCAGCGCGTCGGGCGCGAATTGGCCGGTGGCATCGACACCTTGGCCCAGCCGCACGATGCGCATCTCCCGGTGGACATCGTGCAGCCGCCCGGAGGCCATGTCGGCGATCAGCAGCCGGATGGAGTTGGTGCCACAGTCGATGGCCGCCACCCGGTTGGTCTCTACGTTGATGTCCACTCCCCCTTGTCCAGGATTCCCGCCATCCCCGGCTCGACGGCCAGCACCGCGAGCGCCTCATCGCCAAACGGGTTGACACCGCGGCCTTTTGCCAGCGAATGCGCGATCAGCACATGCAGGCACTTGATCCGGTCGGGCATGCCGCCGCCGGTGAAGGTCGTGCCCAGCGACTCGATCGCATCCCGCTCGGCCAGGTAGGACTCGTGTGCCCGACGATAGGCCGCGGCCAGGTCCGAATCCTGTTGCAGCCGTTCGCTCATCTGCCGCATCAGCCCGTCGGACTCCAGCCTGCTGGCTGCGGCGGTCAGCACCGGATGGGTCAGGTAGTACAAAGTCGGGAACGGGGTGCCGTCGGGCAGCCGGGGTGCGGTCTTGACCACCGCCGGTTCGCCATTGGGGCACCGATATGCGATCTCCAGTACGCCGCGCGGTTCCCGCCCCAACTGCCGGGCCACCGCGTCGAGATCGGTGGGATCAACCACCGGCGGCCGGCGGTGGTGCAACGGGTTCCGGTGGCGGCGGCAAGGGCAACGTCGGCTCGGCCGGATCGCTCGTTGGGACCGGCGGCGGACCATGCGGTGTGTCGGCGATGGTGTGCCACAACGACGTGTACCACGGGTCGGTGTTGTGCACGGGTGCAGCCTGGGGACCGGTATCGGGCGTGACGGCAGCGCCCTGCGGCAGTTGCACCTGGTAGGGAATGTCGCCGGGCATCACGAAGCCCAGCCGTTCACGGGCCTGGGCGGCGATGTACACCGGATCGCCGAGCTTGGCCTTCTGCGACTCCAGGTCGGCGATCTGCTCGCGCAGCGCCGCCTCCGACGCGGCCAGCTGCTTCATCTCGGTGCGCTGGGCGAAATAGGTGCGCACCGGTCCGGCGATGGTCAGCGTCAGCACACAGACCAGCGCCGCCAGGATCGCCGCGCGGCGCGCGGTGAAACCCAGTCGCTGTTCACTCTGTTGCTCCACCGAGGCCGCAATCGCCCGCCGGATCGGCTCGGTGACGCTCACCGGCTCGGCGGCCGCGCGCGTCTCAGCGGGCCGCGGTTTGGCCACCGGCGACGTGCGCGAGCGGACCCGACCCGACGCACCCGGCCGGGAGGCCGGGGAGCGCCGCTTCGGGTCGGGCCGCTTGCTTTCCGCCACAGTGACGTGGAGCCTATTCGCCGGCCACGTACCGCGGGAACGCCAGGTCGCCGGCGTACCGCGCGGCGTCGCCGAGCGCCTCCTCGATGCGCAGCAGCTGGTTGTACTTGGCCACCCGCTCGCTGCGCGCCGGCGCGCCGGTCTTGATCTGACCGCTGCCGACCGCGACCGCCAGATCGGCGATGGTGGTGTCTTCGGTCTCGCCGCTGCGGTGGCTCATCATCGTGCGGTAGCCGCTGTTGTGCGCCAGCGCGACGGCATCGAGTGTTTCGGTCAGCGTGCCAATCTGGTTGACCTTCACCAGAAGTGCGTTGGCCGCCCCGCGCTCGATGCCTTCCTCGAGTCGTTCGGGGTTGGTGACGAACAGGTCGTCGCCGACCAGCTGCACCCGCTCGCCGATCGCGGTGGTCAGCTCGACCCAACCGTCCCAGTCGTCCTCGGACAGCGGGTCCTCGATCGAGACAAGCGCATAGGAATCAAGCAGCCCGGCGTAGAACTCCGCCATCTGCGCGGCCGTGCGGGTCTCCTTTTCGAAGGCGTAACCCGTTCCCTGCGTGTGGAACTCGGTAGCGGCAACGTCCAGGGCAAGCGCGACATCGGTGCCGAGCTTGAAGCCGGCGCCCTCGATCGCGGTGCCGATCAGATCCAATGCGGCCTTGGTGCCGGGCAGGTCAGGGGCGAAACCGCCCTCATCACCCAACCCGGTGGACAGGCCTTGCTTCTTCAGCACCGACTTCAGCGAGTGGTAGACCTCGGCGCCCCAGCGCAGCGCCTCCTTGAAGCTCGGTGCGCCGATCGGAGCGATCATGAACTCCTGGACGTCGACACCGGTGTCGGCGTGCGCGCCACCGTTGATGATGTTCATCATCGGCACCGGCAGGATGTGGGCGTTCGGGCCGCCCAGGTAGCGGAACAGCGGCAACCCGGCGGAATCCGCCGCGGCCTTGGCGACCGCCAGCGAGACGCCGAGGATGGCGTTGGCGCCCAGTCGGGACTTGTCAGGGGTGCCGTCCAGGTCGAGCAACGCCTGATCGATCAGGCGTTGATCGTCGGCCGACAGCCCGATGACCGCCGGGGCGATCTCGTCGAGCACCGCCTCGACGGCTTTCTCCACACCCTTGCCGCCGTAGCGGGCGGCGCCGTCGCGCAGCTCGACCGCCTCGTGCTCGCCGGTCGATGCGCCGGACGGGACCGCGGCGCGGGCGAAGGTGCCGTCGATCAGGGCCACCTCGACCTCGACGGTCGGGTTGCCGCGGGAGTCGAGAATCTCGCGGGCCGCAACCTGCTCGATGATGGGCACTTAGCTGTCTCCTTCGCGTCGTGGGGTGCGACGAATAGCCTAGATGGTCCCGGGCGCGGAGGCGCTCAATAGATTCAGGGGCCGGAAGCCTCTTACAAGCTAGAGCGCATGGCCCTGCGCATACGCCGTCGCCCAGTCCCGGACGGTGCGGGCGTACTGGTCGGAATGGTTGTACGCGTGCAGCGCGTTCATCCAGCCGCGCGGTGAGGCCAGGTTCTTGCCGCGGAAGCACAGATACCCCGCCGCGGACAGGGCGGCGTCGTCGATGTTGTCGGGACTGATCGCGCCGTCGTTGTTGGCGTCGACTCCGTAGAGCCGCCAGGTTTCGGGAATGAATTGCATGGGCCCCATCGCCCGGGCGTAGACCGGTTCATCACCGTCCAGCGACTGCTCGCTGTCGATGATCTCCAGGTTGCCGTTGGTGCCGTCGAGATGCACCCCCCGGATCGGCGGGCTGACGTCGCCATTGGGCGCGATGACGGCGTCACGGTAGGTGCCGTGATGGCTCTCGACCATGCCGATCCCGGCCAGTGTCGTCCAGGCCAGATGACAATCCGGGTTCTCCACCTCGGCCACCCGCGCGGCGTAGGCGTAGGCCTCCAGCGCGGTTATCGGGATACCGAGCGCAGGCGCCCGTTGCGTTGCCCAGTCGTGGAGCTGGTCGGCCGGCCGGCCCTTGGCATGAGTGTCGACGGCGGGCACCGGATCACCGGGCGGTGGCGGTACGCCGTCGGGAATTGGGGTGCCGAGCTGCCACGAGCAGCTCGAAGCCAGCAGCATGGCGGCCGCCGCAACGACGGCGACAACCCGCAGCCAACGCGTTGACGACACAGCACTCCTCGAACCCAATCAACCCTCTTATCGTCCCATGCATTCGGGGCCATTAGTCCCCACCGATGATGCCAACAAGGCGATAACGTCGTTACCTCCTGTCTGTTAAGGTGAGCCCACCCTTGCTTTGGTAAGCCTTGCTTACCTGTAATTATCCAGTTAGTTAGGACTCGTCGAATGACTGACGTGGCGGACATCGCGACCGGTATCCACACAACGTTCAGCGCGGCCGCCCCCAACGTCACCGCCCAGCTCTTCGGAAGTGGGCTGATCGGCCTGCGGGAGGGCCTGGAAGCCGGGATCATCGTCATGGTCCTCGTCGCGTTCCTGGTGAAATCCGACCGCCGCGACGCCCTCAAATGGGTGTGGCTCGGCGTCGGCGCGGCGGTTCTGATGACGGTCGGCGTGTTCCTGACGATCCAGTACGGCGCCTACACGGTGACCGGCCTGGCCGCCGAGGCCATCGCCGGGGTGGCGTCGCTGGTGGCCGTCCTCATCGTCACCTCGATGGTGCTGTGGATGCGCAAGGCGTCCGCCGGCATGTCCGGTGAGCTGCGGGCCGGGATGTCGAAGGCACTCGAGACCGGTGCGGTTGCCGTCTTCGCGCTGGCGTTCCTGGCCGTGGGCCGGGAGGGCGTCGAGACCGCGCTGTTCATGGTCGGGTTTGCCGAAGCCGAAACCGCCTGGCCGCTGCTCGGGTTGCTGATCGGCGTGCTGGCCGCCGCCGTGATCGCCTGTGGCATGTACGCCGGCGCCGTGCGGATCAACCTGGCCAAGTTCTTCAAATACACCGGCGCGTTCCTGATTCTGGTCGCCGCGGGCGTCCTGTCCTACGGCATCGGTGCGCTGCAGACCGTGGGCTGGCTGCCCGGCCTTGGCGCAAAGGCCTTCGACATCAGCGCGGGATTCAACTGGCCGGCCTGGTACGGCGAGATCATCCAGGGCGTCTTCAACATCACCCCGACCCCGACGGTGCTCCAGCTCACCTGCTGGCTGACCTACATCGTCATCGTGCTCGCCCTGTTCCTGCGGCCCACCCGCCCGGCGCCGAAGCCGCAGCCGGCCAGCGAAGTTTCCACCGAAGATCCCAGCGCCTCCGAAGATTCGGAGGCCGCCATCCTCTCCGAAAGGTCCCCTCAGTGACGCTCACCCACGGCATCAAGACCGGTACTGCCGCTGCTGCGGCGATCCTGGCCGGAGTCTCCATGGCAGCCTGCACGGCCAAAGAGACCAAGTCCGCGGACTCGAGCACCAAGGCGGCCTCCGAGATCACGGTCAATGCCTCCGACACCGAGTGCAAGCTGTCGGGCACCCAGGCCAGCACCGGACCGAGCACCTTCGTCATCACCAACAACGGGACCAAGGTCACCGAGTTCTACGTGTACGGCGAGGGCGAGCGGGTGATGGGCGAGGTCGAGAACATCTCCCCTGGTCTGCAGCGCAAGCTGGTCGTACAGCTCGGCGAGCCGGGCAAGTATCAGACCGCATGCAAGCCGGGCATGATCGGCGACGGCATTCGCGCCGACTTCACCGTGACCGGCAACGCCGTCGCGGTCGACGAGAAGGGTGAATTCAAGGAAGCCGCCGAGAGCTACAAGCGTTACGTCAACAGCCAGACCGACGCCCTGATCCCGGCCACCCAGCTGTTTGTCGACGCCATCAAGAAGGGTGACGTCGCGGCGGCCAAGGCGCAGTACCCGATCGCACGCACCTACTACGAGCGCGTCGAGCCGGTGGCCGAGTCGTTCCCCAACGACCTCGACCCACGCATCGACCTTCGTGAGGCTGACCTGGAGCCCGGCCAGAAGTGGACCGGCTTCCACGCGCTGGAGAAGCAGCTCTGGGTCACCGGCCTGCAGCCCGACGCCAACGTGCTGGCCGACCAGCTGCTGGCCGACGTCAAGGAGCTGAACGACGGCGTCAAGGCACCGGGCTGGACCATCGACTCCACCCGGATCGCCGGTGGCGCACAGGGTCTGCTCGACGAGATCGCGGCCAGCAAGATCAGCGGTGAAGAGGACATCTTCAGCCACACCGACCTGTGGGACTTCCAGGCCAACGTGGACGGTTCGCAGACCGCGGTGGCATCGGTTCGCCCGATCCTCGACAGCCGCAACGCCGAGCTGGGCAAGCAGGTCGACAAGGGCTTCGCCGACGTCGAGGCGCTGCTGGCCAAGTACCGCAAGGGGGACGGGTTCGTGCTGTACGACACGGTGACCGAGCCGCAGCGCCAGGAACTCTCGCGCGCGATCGACGCGCTCGGTAAGAATGTGAGTCAGGTGCAGGGTGTCATCGCTCCCCAGTAACCCCGGCGAGACGCAGCTAGCCCAGCCGGCTCGGCCGGCCTCGCCCGGCCTGTCGCGACGCAAGCTGTTCGGAGCCGCCGGCGTGACCGCCGCGGTGGTCGGCGCGGCCGGCGCCGGGGCGCTGGCCGGGCGGGCGTCGGCGGCCGACGCGCACACCGGCGGGCTCGACAAGCCGGTGCCGTTCCGTGGTGAACACCAAGCCGGGATCGTCACCCCGGCCCAGGACCGGATGCACTTCGCCACGTTCGACGTCACGACCGACTCCAGGGCCGACGTCATCGCCATGCTCAAGGAGTGGACGGGCATGGCCGAGCGGATGACCGCCGGCGAAGAGGCCGTACGTGACGGCGCCATCGGGCTCAATCCCTATGCGCCGCCCTCGGATACCGGTGAGGCGCTGGGCCTGCCGCCCTCACAGCTGACGCTGACCATCGGGTTCGGCCCGACGTTCTTCCTCAAGGACGGCAAGGACCGCTTCGGCATCGCCGGCCTCAAGCCGCAGCTGCTGGAGAACCTGCCGAAGTTCCCCAACGAGACGATGGACCCGGCCCGCTGCGGCGGCGACATCGTCGTGCAGGCGTGCGCCAACGACCCGCAGGTGGCGGTGCACGCCATCCGCAACCTGGCCCGTGTCGGCTTCGGTACGGTGGCGGTGCGCTACTCCCAGCTCGGGTTCGGCCGCACCTCCTCCACCACCCGCGACCAGGCCACACCGCGAAACCTGTTCGGGTTCAAGGACGGAACCAACAACATCAAGGCCGATGAGACCGACGCGCTGGCCCAGCAGGTGTGGGTGGAGAAGGGTGACGGACCGGACTGGATGACCGGCGGCAGCTACATGATCAGCCGGCGCATCCGGATGCGCATCGAGTCATGGGACCGCACAACGCTTCTCGAGCAGGAGCGGGTGATCGGCCGGCAGAAGGGCAGCGGCGCACCCAACGGGCTGACCCAGGAGTTCGAGGAACTCAACCTCGACATCGTCGACAACAAGGACACCCCGCTGATCGACGTTGACGCCCACGTGCGGCTGGCGTCGCATCAGCATCTGAACGGCATCCGGATCCTGCGTCGCGGCTACAACTTCACCGATGGCTCCGACGGGTTCGGGCACCTGGACGCCGGGTTGTTCTTCATCGCGTTCGTGCGTAACCCGGTGACGCAGTTCATCCCGATGCAGATGGAGTTGGCCCGCCGCGATGCGCTCAACGAGTACATCACCCACAACGGCAGCGCGATCTTCGCCATCCCGCCGGGGCTGCGGGACAGCGACTACTGGGGTTCGACGCTGCTCGGCTGATCGGCCACTGCCGTGTCGAGATCGTCGAGATCGTCCGGCTCGGCCAGGTCGACATCTTCGACCGCGAGTTCGGGCACCTCGAATTCCTCGTCGCCGGAGTCGATGAGCACCGTCTCGACCTCGTCCAGCAGATCGTCATCACCGGAGACCACCTCGGGCACCAACGGCTCGTCCAGCGGCTCGCCGACCGGCGCCGGCCAATGCCGGCGCCACTCGTCGGCACTGACCGCACCCAAGGGCGCGGCGACATCGAGCTGGCTCGGCACATCGGCGTCGCGGCGGTTCGCCGCGATCGCGCGTTCGACGGCGCGCACGGTGTCCATGAATTCCAGAACCTCGGTGCGAAGCTCGTTTTCGGCATCTTTCTCGGCCGCCACCGTGACCGTCACGATCGACGCCGGGATGAACCGGGCCGGCAGTCCCGCGACCAGGACCCGGGCAATCACCTTCTGCGCCAACGCCAGCGCCGGTTGACCGGTCGGCACGTCGTCGACGCAGGAAAGGCGGCTGCCGTCGCCCACCTTTTCAGCAGCCTTGCGTTCCTCCCACTGGGCCAGCTGGTCTTCCAGTGAGATCGATTCGCCGGCCAGCACCGCAGGCACCCGATTGCCGAGCTTGCGCACCAGCGCATCGGCGACATCGTCGATGGTGAACGCATGCCGTGTTGCTTCTTCGGCGATCCGGGCGTGAAAAAGCACCTGCAGCAACACATCTCCGAGTTCGTCACGCAGCTCGTTGAGATTGCCGCCGCGCACCGCGTCGAAGAGCTCGTAGGTCTCCTCCAGGAGATAGCGCCGCAGCGAGTCGTGCGTCTGTTCGCTCTCCCACGGCCCAGTGGTGCGCAGCTTGTCCATGATCGCCACCGCGTCGACCAGCCGTTCACCGGGTTGCGGATCCGGCACGGCGATCAGTCGCTCGCCTGCGGCCAGCCGGGCCCGCACCGCGGGATGCTGCCGATCGGAGGAGAGGAGGACCGGCGCTGGACTTTCAGGTCCCCCGGTGAACATGGCCCGCGCCGACGGCAGCGACCACGGCACCTTGACCGGCATTTCCTCGGTGTACTGCACGTCGCCGCTGAGTAATTCGACGGCCTCCACGGGCACCAGCGAGGGACGGCGCGGATCGACCAGGATGACGGTCACCGCGGATCTCCCTTCTGTGCGCCGGCCGGTGTGAAGGTCGTTATATCAAGCTCGCCCTGCGGTTGTCCGTCAAGTGCCAGAAGCAGGTCGGCGACCATCTGCACGAGTTGCAGGTCACGGATGCGCGGTGCGCCGACCCCGCTGCCCGACCGTGGGATCGGCACCTGCACCGTCGAGGTCGTCGCCCGGTAGCCGGCACCGGGATACACCCGCTTGAGGCGCAGCTGAGCGGAGTCGGGCAGCGTCAGCGGTGACACGCGAAGCGTTGTGGCAGAACCACTTCCGGTGGCGGACACTTCGGTCACGCCGTAACCGCGGCACAGCAGGCGCAGGCGTGCCACCGCCAGCAGCCGCTGTGCGGGCTCGGGCAGCGGCCCGTAGCGGTCGGTCAGCTCCTCGACGACCGAGACGATGCCCGCGTCATCGGTCGCGCCGGCCAGCCGGCGATAGGCCTCCAGCCGCAGCCGGTCACTGGCGATGTAGTCCGGCGGCAGGTGGGCATCGACCGGCAGATCGATGCGCACATCCTTGGGTTCCTCGGCGCTGGTCACCGTTTTGCCGTCGGCGGCGGCCCGATACGCTTCGACCGCCTCGCCCACCAGCCGGACATACAGGTCGAATCCGACGCCGGCGACGTGACCGGACTGCTCCACGCCGAGCACGTTGCCGGCGCCGCGAATCTCCAAGTCCTTCAACGCCACTGCCATGCCCGCGCCGAGCTCGTTGTTCTGCGCGATGGTGGCCAGCCGGTCGTAGGCGGTCTCGGTGAGCGGCATCTCCTTCGGGTACAGGAAGTAGGCATAGCCGCGCTCGCGGCTACGACCCACCCGCCCGCGCAGCTGGTGCAGCTGGGACAGGCCGAACATGTCGGCACGTTCGACGATCAGCGTGTTGGCGTTCGAGATGTCCAGTCCGGTCTCGACGATCGTGGTGCAGACGAGGATGTCGTACTCGCGGTTCCAGAACCCTTCGACGGTGCGCTCCAACAACTCTTCCGGCATCTGGCCGTGCGCGACCACCACCCGCGCCTCGGGCACCAGCTGCCGGATCCGGGCGGCCGCGGCGTCAATGCTGCTGACCCGGTTGTGGATGTAGAAGACCTGCCCGTCCCGCAACAGTTCACGCCGCAGCGCGGCAGCGACCTGCTTGTCGTCGTGTGCGCCGACATAGGTCAGCACCGGGTAGCGCTCCTCGGGCGGGGTGAGGATCGTCGACATCTCCCGGATGCCGGCCAGGCTCATCTCCAGGGTCCGCGGGATCGGGGTGGCGCTCATGGTCAGCACGTCGACGTGGGTGCGCAGGCTCTTGATGTGTTCCTTGTGCTCGACACCGAAGCGCTGTTCCTCGTCGACGACCACCAGTCCGAGGTCTTTCCAGCGCACCGCGGTCTGCAGCAGTCGGTGCGTGCCGATCACAATGTCGACGCTGCCGTCGGCCATCCCGTCCAGCACCGCCCGCGACTCGGTGGTATCGGTGAACCGCGACAGGCCTTTCACGGTCACCGGGAAGCCGGCCATCCGCGCGGTGAACGTCTGCAGGTGCTGATCGGCCAGCAGCGTAGTGGGCACCAGCACCGCAACCTGCTTGCCGTCCTGAACGGCCTTGAACGCCGCCCGCACCGCGATCTCGGTCTTGCCGTAGCCGACGTCACCGCAGATGACCCGGTCCATCGGAACCGGCTTTTCCATATCGTTCTTGACCTCGTGGATGGCGGTCAGCTGGTCGACGGTCTCGGTGAACCCGAACGCGTCCTCCATCTCGGCCTGCCACGGGGTGTCCGGTCCGAAGGCGTGCCCCGGGGCAGCCTGACGCTTGGCGTAGAGGGACACCAGTTCGCTGGCGATCTCCCGAACTGCCTTGCGCGCCTTGGTTTTTGTGTTAGTCCAGTCGCTGCCACCGAGCCGGCTCAGGCCGGGCTCCTGGCCGCCGATGTAGCGGGACAGCTGGTCGAGGGAGTCCATCGGCACGAAGAGCTTGTCGGCTCCTTGACCCCGCTTGCTGGAGCCGTACTCCAGCACCAGGTATTCGCGCCGCGCACCGCCGACGGTGCGCTCGACCATCTCGATGAACCGCCCGATCCCATGCTGGTCGTGCACGACCAGGTCGCCGGCGGTCAGTGCCAGTGGATCAACGGTGTTGCGGCGCTTGGCGGCCAGCCGCTTGCCTTCGGGGGCGGTGGCCCGGTTGCCGGTCAGGTCCGTCTCGGTGATGACCACGAGATTGGCGCCCGGCACGATGATGCCGTCGTGCAGCGGGCCCCTGAGCACGCCCACCACCCCGAGTTTGGGGGCCTGGCCGGGTTCGAGCATGGCCGCCGGTGTGTCGCGCTCGCCGAGCTGTTCGACGACCCGGTGGGCGGTGCCGGTGCCGGGTGCGACAACCGCGGCATATCCCCCCGTCAGTACGTGCGCTCGCAGCATCGCGAAGATCTCGTCGACGGTGCTCTGCTGCCCGCGCGCCGACGGGGCGGTCCGTACGTCCAGTTCGACGGCACTCTCGGCGGCGAGCTGGCTCAATGTCCACCACGGGCGGTTGCTCGCCCGGGCCGCGTCGCGCACGTCGTCGAGTTCGCGGAAGCCGGACCCCCCGAGCTGCTCGACGTCAATCGGGGCGTCCCCGCCGATCGCGGCGACCGACCACGACGCTTCGAGGAACTCGCGGCCGGTCTTGATCAGGTCGTGCGCGCGGGTGCGCACCTTCTCCGGGTCGCACACCAATACGGGTGTGTCGGCGGGCAGGTGATCGATGAGCAGGGCGAGTTCGTCGGGTCGCAATACCGGCTGCAGTGCCTCCATCCCGTCGACGGGGATGCCTTCGGCGATCTTGACCAGCATTTCCCCGACGCTGCCGGTGATGTGGTTGTCGTCCGGCGGGCGCGTCTCGATGAGCGTGGTGGCGCGGGCCCGCACCTCGTCGGTGAGCAGCAGCTCACGGCACGGCACGGCGACCACGGTGGCGACGTCGATCTCCGGGATCGAGCGTTGGTCGGCGACCGCGAACATCCGCATCTCGCTGACCTCGTCACCCCAGAACTCCACCCGGACGGGGTGCTCGGCGGTCGGCGGGAAGACGTCGAGGATGCCGCCGCGGACGGCGAACTCGCCGCGCTTGCCGACCATGTCGACACGGGTATAGGCCAGCTCGACCAGCCGGGTCACCAATTGCTCGAAGTCGAACTCCGCGCCGACCTGCAGTGTCACCGGCTCGATGTCGGCCAGATCGGGGGCCATCGGCTGCAGCAACGAGCGCGCGGTCGTCACCACCACACGCAGCGGCGGCCCCAGCCGGGGGTCGTCGGGGTGAGCCAGCCGGTACAGCACCATCAGGCGCGCGCCCACGGTGTCCACGCCGGGAGACAGCCGCTCGTGCGGCAGCGTCTCCCAGGACGGGAACATCACCGCCGAGTCGCCGAAGACGCCGCGCAGTTCGGCGGTCAGATCGTCGGCCTCGCGTCCGGTTGCGGTCACCACGAGCAGCGGGCCGCCGCGGGCCAGCGCGCACGCGGCATACAGCTGGGCGCTGGCCGGTCCGACCAGAGTGAGTTCTTCGGGACGTTCGGCGGCGCGCTGGGTGAGTTCGACGAAAGCCGGTGCGGTGAGCGCCAAATCGACCAGCCCGGCTATCGGGGTCTGGACATACTGGTGCCCCGGTGCGGTCATGATCCCCCCATCCTAGGCAAGACCACCGAAGGCGTTGCGGCGGGCCGCGATTCGCCCGTCCGCTGTGACGCAGGTCGCGTCGGGTCTAGTCGCCGCTCGCCGCCTTGAGGGCGGCGACCTTGAAGCCTGGGTCGGGAATGCCCTCGGGAAACCGCTGCAGCGCCGCCACCGCAAGGTCGGCCAGACGTTGCAGCGCCTCGACGACGCCTCCGTCCGGCTGACCCGGCCGTGCCCAATACACGCCGATGGCACCCACCGGATCGGGCCCGAGCATCGGCACCATGACCAGACTGCGCACGAAGGTCGGCCGGTAGGCCTCCTGCGGGATCCGATCGTCGCGGCGGGTGTCGGCGATCGTCACCGCGGTGCGATGGATCATCGCCCAGCCGCTGATGCAGTCCGAGACGGGGAATCGCTGCCCCTTCCACAGCGGACTCATCGAGTCTTCGTCCGCGTAGTAACACATATCGCGGTCCAGCAGTACGAAGGTTGCGCCGTGCGCATCGGCAAGCCGGCGCGCCGCCGCCTTGACCACCTGCTGGACATCCTCGAGCCGCTCGGCTGCGCTCAGCCGAGCCCCGATCCGGTCGATAACCTCCGCATTGCCGACCACGGCGTCGTCCCTTCCGGTCAGCCCCCGACAGTTTGCGTGCGACGTTTGGCGTCCATGATCGCAGCCGGGGCTGCTATTCACCCTCCAACTGCGGATCCGCTTCCAGATGGGTCAGCCCGTTCCACATCAGGTTCACCAGATGGGCGGCGACCATTTCCTTCTTCGGCTCTCGGGTGTCGAGCCACCATTGCGCGGTCATCGAGACCGAGCCGACCAGGGCTTGGGCGTAGAGCGGGGCCAATCCGGGGTCGAGGCCGCGGCGGGCGAAATCGCCGGCCAGAATCGAGGACACCTGAGAGACCGCATCGTTGAGCAGGCTGGAGTAGGTGCCGGTGCTGATCGCTGCGGGCGAGTCGCGAATCAGGATGCGGAAGCCGTCGGTGCGCTCCTCGACGTAGGTCAGCAGGGCCAGTGCCACCCGCTCGACCCGTACCCGGGAGCGGTTGTTGGTCAGCGACGACGTGATGCCGTCGAGCAGGGCCGACATCTCGCGGTCGACGACCACCGCGTACAGACCCTCTTTACCGCCGAAATGCTCGTAGACGACCGGCTTGGACACGTTGGCACGCTGAGCGATCTCCTCGATCGACGTGCCCTCGTAGCCGCGTTCGGCGAACAGCGTGCGGGCCACGTCGATCAGTTGGCGGCGACGTTCGGTACCTGTCATCCGGGCGCGCGGTGCCTTCGGCTCCTTCTCCGGTGCTGCCACTGTGGAACCTTCCCGGGTCGCTGCGCTCCTGCCCTCCGAGGGAGCCTAGCGGTTTGCACTAGAGTCTCAGGCGGACATTTCAGCCAGTCCGTCGTGGTGTAATCGGCAGCACCTCTGATTTTGGTTCAGATAGTTCAGGTTCGAGTCCTGGCGACGGAGCGAGCTCTCGGCGAGCGACCCTCGGCACCGGGCGAGCACTGGGAGGTCTCCAGGTGACTACACACACCGATGCCGCCGTCCTGGTGCTGGCGGCCGGGGCCGGCACTCGAATGCGTTCTGAGACCCCCAAGGTGTTGCACACCCTTGGCGGGCGCAGCATGCTCGCGCACGCCCTGCACGCGGTGGCCAAGGTCGCACCCCAGCACCTGGTGGTCGTGCTCGGCAAGGACCGCGAACGCATCGGCCCGGTCGTCACCGGGTTGGCCGACGAACTGGGCCGCGCCATCGAGGTCGCGGTCCAGGACCAACAGCTGGGCACCGGGCACGCCGTGCTGTGCGGCCTGTCCGGGCTACCCGACGATTTCGCCGGCACGGTCGTTGTGACATCCGGGGACGTGCCGCTGCTGGACGCCGAGACGCTGGCCGAGCTGATCGCCATCCATCGCGGCCAACGCGCGGCGGCGACGATCGTGACCACGACGCTGCCCAACGCGACCGGGTATGGCCGGATCCTGCGCACCCAGGATGGCGAAGTCATCGCGATCGTCGAGGAAACCGACGCCACCCCGCAGCAGCGCGCCATCCGCGAGGTCAACGCCGGTGTCTACGCCTTCGATATCGCCGAACTGCGGTCGGCGCTGAGCCGGCTGTCGGCCGACAACGCCCAGCACGAGCTGTACCTGACCGACGTCATCGCGATCCTGCGGGCCGACCATCGGGTCGTGCACGCCAAGCACGTCGACGATGCAGCCCTGGTCGCCGGGGTCAACGACCGGGTGCAGCTCTCGGAGTTGGCCCGCGAACTCAACCGCCGCGTGGTGGCTGCCCATCAGCGGGCGGGCGTCACCGTCGTCGACCCGCTGACCACCTGGATCGACGTCGACGTCACCATCGGCGGCGACTCCGTCATCCGCCCCGGCACCCAACTGTTGGGCGCCACCCGGATCGGTGCCCGCTGCGAGATCGGGCCCGACACCACACTCACCCACGTCAGCGTCGGCGACGACGCCTCGGTGCTCCGCACCCACGGCAGCGAGTCGGTCATCGGCGACCGGGCGACCGTCGGGCCGTTCACGTTCCTGCGTCCCGGCACCGAGCTCGGGGTGGCCGGCAAGCTCGGGACGTTCGTCGAGACCAAGAACGCCGTGATCGGGGCAGGCACCAAGGTGCCGCACCTGACCTACGTGGGTGACGCCGACATCGGCGAGCACAGCAACATCGGTGCGTCCAGCGTCTTCGTCAACTACGACGGCGAGAACAAGAGCCGCACCACGATCGGCTCGCACGTGCGCACCGGCTCGGACACCATGTTCGTAGCCCCGGTCACCGTCGGCGACGGTGCCTATACGGGCGCAGGCACCGTGTTGCGTGAGGACGTGCCGCCCGGCGCGCTGGCCGTGTCGGCCGGACCACAACGCAATATCGAGGGCTGGGTGCAGCGCAAGCGGCCCGGTAGTCCCGCGGCGGAGGCCGCAAATCGAGCCCGAGCGGCGGACGCCGCCGAGAAGGCCAAGCGGGCCGCATCGGGTGACGCGATCGAGTGATCGGCGTCGCCAGATGTTGCCTTTTTGGTAACCCGGGGACCTAGCACCGTACGATTGGCCCGTATCGATCCCCGACCGGCAAGGGCAACACACAGTGGGCACGGACTGGACCGACAACCGCAAAAATCTGATGCTCTTCTCGGGCCGCGCGCACCCGGAGCTGGCCGAACAGGTCGCCAAGGAGCTCGACATCGAGGTCACAGCGCAGACCGCACGAGATTTCGCCAATGGCGAGATCTTCGTCCGCTTCGACGAATCGGTGCGCGGCTGCGACGCTTTCGTCCTGCAGTCCCATCCCGCGCCGCTGAACAAGTGGCTGATGGAACAGCTGATCATGATCGACGCGCTCAAGCGCGGCAGCGCCAAGCGGATCACCGCGATCCTGCCGTTCTATCCGTACGCCCGCCAGGACAAGAAGCACCGCGGCCGCGAACCCATCTCGGCCCGCCTGGTCGCCGACCTCTACAAGACCGCGGGCGCCGACCGCATCGTCACTGTCGACCTGCACACCGACCAGATCCAGGGCTTCTTCGACGGCCCGGTCGATCACATGCGGGCCCAGCCGCTGCTGACCGGCTACATCAGGGATAACTACAACTGCCAGGACGTTGTCGTGGTCTCGCCGGACTCCGGCCGGGTGCGGGTCGCCGAGAAGTGGGCCGACGCACTGGGTGGCACGCCCCTGGCGTTCATCCACAAGACTCGCGACCCGAAAGTGCCCAACCAGGTGGTGTCCAACCGGGTCGTCGGTGACGTGGCGGGCAAGACCTGCGTGCTGACTGACGACATGATCGACACTGGCGGCACCATCGCCGGCGCGGTCAAGCTGCTGCACAACGACGGCGCCAAGGACGTCATCATCGCCGCCACCCACGGCGTGCTGTCGGACCCGGCCCGCGAGCGGCTGGCCGACAGCGGCGCGCGTGAAATCATCGTCACCAACACCCTGCCGATCGACGAAGCCAAGCGGTTCCCGCAGCTGACGGTGCTGTCCATCGCCCCGCTGCTGGCTCGCACCATTCGTGCGGTCTTCGAAAACGGTTCGGTGACAGGCCTTTTCGACGGGGATGCGTAGTTGTCCAGCACCATCTATCACAACCCCCGTTGCAGCACCTCCCGCAAGACCCTGGATCTGCTACGCGACAACGGTATTGAGCCGACGGTTGTCGAGTATCTGAAGACGCCGCCATCGCGTGCCGAGATCGCCAAGCTGATCGCCGACGCCGGCATCGATGTGCGCGCGGGCGTCCGCAAGCGCGAATCGCTCTACACCGAGCTGAATCTCGCCGAGGCCAGCGACGACGAGCTGCTCGACGCCATGGCGGCCAACCCGATCCTCATCGAGCGTCCGTTCGTGGTGACCCCCAAGGGCACCCGCCTGGCCCGTCCGATCGAATCGGTGCACGAAATTCTGTGAGAGCTTGTAGCGCAGGCCTTTTCCTCACGCTGGCCATGACCGTGGCGGCGTGCGGGTCTGCGCCGCCGGACTATTCCTCGGTGTGGTCCACACCCGCAACGACGACAACCACGGCGGCGCCCACCACCACGGACAAGCCGCAGCCAATCGTCGAATTCCTTTACGGCCATCAGGTTGTCGGAGAGCAGATTCCGCTGGACAGGCTCACCGACATCACCGTGACGCTGCTGCCGCCACCGGGCTGGACCAAGCCCGCCAAATCGAACTTCTCCCCCGGCACCGAAGTCATCGCAAAAAAGGGAACTGATTCGATGGCGACGGTGGTGGTGTTGAAGCTCAGCGGCAACTTCGACGTCGGCGAGGCGCTACAGCACGCCAACGTCGATGCCGAAGCGTCAAAGAACTTCACCAAACTCAACGCCTCCACCGCCGACTTCGACGGGTTCCCGTCGTCGATGATCGAGGGCAGCTACGACACCGCCGACGGCAAGCGGCTGCACACCTACCGCCGGGTGGTGATCCCGGCGACCCCCGCACCGGCCTTCCAGCGCTACCTTGTGCTGTTCTCGGTGACGACGGCGGCGGACCAGACCGTGACCGAAGCCGGTGACGTCGAGGCAATCATCAAGGGCTTCAACGTCGCGCTCAAATAGCCCGTGACCCTAGAGTGGTCGGCATGAGTTGGACCGCTGCAGATTTGCCGTCGTTCGCCGGACGGACCGTCATCGTCACCGGAGCCAACAGCGGCTTGGGTCTGGTCACCGCCCGAGAGCTCGCCCGCGTCGGCGCACACGTCATCCTGGCGTGCCGCAATGCGGGCAAGGGCACCGAAGCCGCCGCAACCATGACCGGGGATGTCGAGGTGCGCAGCCTCGATCTGCAGGATCTGGCCTCGATCAAGGAGTTCGCGGACGGCGTGCAGAGCGTCGACGTGCTGATCAACAATGCCGGCATCATGGCCGTCCCGTACACCGTGACCAAGGACGGTTTCGAGAGCCAGATCGGGACCAACCACCTCGGGCATTTCGCGCTGACCAACCTGCTGCTGCCGAAGGTGACCGACCGCGTGGTCACGGTGTCGTCGTTCATGCACGTGCTGGGCAAGATCAGCCTCAAGGACCTGAACTGGAAGGCCCGGCCGTACTCGGCCTGGCTGGCCTACGGCCAGTCCAAGCTGGCGAACCTGCAGTTCACCAGCGAGTTGCAGAGACGCCTCGACGGTGCCGGCTCGACGCTGAAGTCCCACGCCGCGCACCCCGGGTACTCGGCCACCAACCTGCAGGGCCAGACCGGCAACCGGTTGGGCACCAGGATCTGGGACGCCGGCAATGCGCTAGTGGCCACCAGCGCCGACTTCGGCGCGCGCCAGACGCTGTACGCCGCTAGCCAGGACCTGCCGGGCAACAGCTTCATCGGCCCCAAGTTCGTCATGCGTGGGCCGACCGGGCAGTCACCACGCAGCCCGCTGGCCAGCAACCAGGCATGCGCGAACGCGCTGTGGCGGCTATCCGAGCAGCTCACGGCGGTCGAATTTCCACTCTGAGGTTCTCGTCGGCTACCCTGGTGGCCGCGTCACGGCGAGGGTGGTCCAGCCACCGTTATCGACGAGGCAACCTTCTCGATTGGTGCCTGCCTTCTCCGTGCGGATGACCACAACAGGCAACTCAGGAGCACCGATCATGGCCAAGAACGCCACCAGCAAGCTCACCGCCGACGTGCGGGACAAGACCGGCAAGGGTGCATCGCGCCAGGCCCGCCGCGACGGCAAGGTTCCCGTTGTGCTCTACGGCCACGGCGCCGACCCGCAGCACCTCGAGCTCAGTGCCCGCGAATTCGCCGCCGTCCTGCGGCACTCCGGCACCAACGCCGTGCTGGCCCTGGACATCAACGGCAAGGAGCAGCTGGCGCTGACCAAGGCGCTGGCCGTGCACCCCATCCGCCGCAGCATCCAGCACGCTGACCTGGTGATCGTTCGTCGCGGCGAGAAGGTGACCGTCGAGGTCAACGTCCACCTCGAGGGCGACGCCGCCTCCGGCACCCTGGTCACCCAGGACGCCACCTCCATCGAGATCGAGGCCGAAGCGCTGTCGATCCCGGAACAACTGACCGTCTCGATCGAAGGCGCCGAGGAAGGCACCCAGATCACCGCAGGCCAGGTCGAGCTGCCCGCCGGTATCACGCTGGTCAGCGATCCCGACCTGCTGTTGGTCAACATCGTCACGGCCCCGTCGGCTGAGGAACTCGAGTCCGAGGGCGGCGGCGAGGCCGCCGAAGCGGTCGAGACGGCTGACGCTGCCGACGGCGAGGGCGAGTCGGCCGAGGCCGAGTAAGCCCGAATGGCCGAACCCCTGCTGGTTGTCGGCCTCGGCAACCCGGGTCCGCAGTACGCCAAGACCCGGCACAACCTCGGCTTCATGGTGGCCGACCTGCTGGCCGGCCGGATGGGCGCACAGTTCAAGGTGCACAAGCGTTCTGGCGCCGAGATCGTGACCGGCCGGCTCGGTCATCGTCCCGTCGTGCTGGCCAAGCCCCGCACGTACATGAACGAGTCCGGACGCCAGGTCGGTCCGTTGGCGACGTTCTACTCGGTGATGCCGGCCGACATCATCGTCATCCACGACGAGCTCGACATCGACTTCGGCCGGATCCGGCTGAAGCTCGGTGGCGGCGAGGGTGGCCACAACGGGCTGCGGTCGGTGGCTAACTCTCTGGGCACCAAGAACTTTCAGCGAGTGCGCATCGGGGTCGGACGCCCGCCGGGGCGCAAGGATCCGGCTGCCTATGTGCTGGAGCCCTTCGCCGCCGCCGAACGTCCGGAGGTGCCGGCGATCTGCGAGCAGGCCGCCGACGCCACCGAGCTGCTGATCGAGGTCGGCCTGGAGACCGCCCAGAACCAGGTACATGCCTGGTGACGGAGCCGTTGGGACGGCGACATCGGTGACGGAGCCGCTGGGCCGGCGACATCGGTGCAGGCGGCGTAAGGATTCACCAGGCGGGCGTCAGGATTCCGTAGAGATCACTGACCCGGCGTCACTGCCGACGTAGACCTGAATGCGTGAGTATTTCCCGTGTTTGGGGTTCCTTCGACGCCTATCCGGCGCGCTATGGCGTGGCCCGCTACCGCCTGGTCGTGTTCCCGCCCGGCGTCACCGTCCGCGAACGGCGAATCTTGCGGGTGTGGCGAGGTTGGCCGCTGTGGGGTGCGGCGTTGTGGGTGGGCCTGCAGATCGGCGGCGAGTTCGCCGGTATGCCCGAGACCGCGCTGATCGGCGGGTCGATGATCTACATCGCCGTGGGCGCATTGGTGTTCGTGCTGGCGGGTGACACCCGGGTGCGGGTGCGCACCCTGACGGCGGTCGTGATCGCCGGCTACGGCGACGACGATGTCGACCGACGGTATTCGCAGCTGCGGGTGATGGCGCGGACTCTCGATCAGGCCGACCTCGATCTGACGGAGGGCCGCATCTCCCCACTGGAACACGAGGCCCGCTGGTGGCAGGTCTACGACGTTCTCGACGCGATGGCGAGCTCAGCGCCCTCTTCGCGTACCAGCCACACACCCAGTGCGATCAGTGCGGCGGCCTCGAATCCGGCGATCCCACGTTCCACCAAGCCGAGCGGGATCAACGTCCACCACCGTTGACCGGTCACCATGCCGACCGCGATGGCCCCGAACAGTATTGTCAGCCAGCCGATTCCGATCACCGCGAGCCACCTGGCCGCCCGGGCGGCGGCGCTCTGGCCACGGGCGATGAGCAGCACCGCCAGCGGCAGTGCGACGAACGCGACCAGGGTCGCGAACCGGTGCATAGTTCCCGAAGCACTTGGCCCGGCGACCCAGTTGTGCTTGGGAAATGCCACGACCGCCACGAGGCCGACCACCCACAGCCCCATGAACACCGACCCGGCCGATAGCGATCGCACCCGGCCGGCACGGATCAGGCCGTACAGCAGCGCAGCCGAACCGCCGGCCAGCACCAACACCGCAGCGACGAACGCCCAACTGCCCGCGGTGTACACGTATTCGGAGATGGTTGCCGAGCGCAGTTCCCCACGCCGGGAGGGCTGCCCGCCAACTGTGGCGTCGAGGGCGAGCACGACGACCATCGGCGCAACGGCACCGAACACCCCGATCCAGCCGAGCGCGCGCACCATCGGCCCAGTTTACGCGCGCCCTCGTATGCCGGAGTCCACAACCTTGACCGGCTTGTGCGGGTAGCGCCGCTCCGCATACTCCTTAGCGGCTGAATTCGGCAGCACATAAAGGGTTTCGGGCTTCTCCTGCAGCGGTCGCAGGACGAGATCCATGAACCCCTTGCGGTCGTCGAGGTAGGGCTCGATGACATCCTCGCCGGCCGGGCAGACGGCGAGGCAGTAGGCGGCCTTGTAGTTGGGCTTGAACGCGAGGCTCTGCCACATCGAGGCGTTCTCCGAATCGGTGACCCGGGAACGGAAGTCGGCGGCATCCTCGCTGTCGGCGATGGTCTGCACCCAGTCGGTGAACCCACCCATGAACTCGCGATAGTTGTGCACCGAGCACGCGACGAAGTCGAATTCCCCGTCTTTCTTGATGGCGCCGACGGGGCACGCCGCGACACACAGCTTGCATTCCAGGCACGGCGAATAGTCCAGTGGTGCACCGTAACTGCTGACCGGTGCATCGACCAGGATGGTGGCCAGCAGGATGAAGTTGCCGAACTTCGGGTGGATGACGTTGCGATGGATGCCCATCACGCCCAAGCCGGCGGCCACCGCGACGGGCTTGTGCGCGATCACCCAGATCCGGCCCGGGTAGCGATCCATCTCCATCGGAAACGTGGCTGACGGGTTGAGCACGCGGTGACCGGCATCCTGCAACGCCCGGGTGATCCGGTGGGCGGCCTCGTTGATCAGCTCGCCGGTGCGGTGGAATTCCTGGTTGGCGACGCTGCGCGCGACGGACCGCACATTGTCACGGTTCATCCGCACGACCAGGCTGAGGTAACTCCTGGTGCCCGGCAGAGCCGCCTCGGCATGCTCACGTTCGCCGGCCAGCTCGGGATTGTCCACGCTGGCGAACGCCACATCGTCGGCACCGGCAGCCAGGCACAGCGCACGCAGCCAATCGGCGTCGATCACCCCTGACGGTTCCTGGCGCTGGCGGGCGCGGACGGCCTGCACGGTCGGATGTTCGGCCAGTCGCGGCGGCACGTTCATATCTGAGTACAGTACACCATACTCAGCTTGCGCGCCCTCGTGATCCGGGCCACCTCGGCCGACGGAATATCGTTTGCCTATGTAATGTTGCCCAACAGCATGGCTTGGGCAACCGGAAGACAACGCTGATGCGCCAGGGTCCGTTGGCAGGGCGTTATCCGGCAGTGGCCGCCATGGTCACCCTCGCGTTGATCCCCTACCTCGCGCTGTCGGCCGCGCTCGACCCGCTGGTGCCGATCATCTCTGCGCAGCTGCACATGACGACCCAGGCGATGGCGCTGAGCTCGGGGCTGGGCAACGCCGCCTACGCCGTCGGCACGGTGCTCGCCGTCCAATTCGCCCAACACCTCCCCCAGCGGCGCATGCTGGTCGGGTACGCCGTCGTGCTGGTCGTCGGTTCGGTCATCGCGGCGGCCGCCCCCAACGCGACGGTGTTCATCGTCGGCCACGTCCTCCAGGGACTGGCGACCAGCATGCTGCTGATCGCCGCGGCTCCACCGCTCACGATCGGGTTCCCTCGCGAGAAGCTCCGCAACACCGCGGTGATCATGAACATGTGCGTGTTCGGGGCCGTCGCCCTCGGGCCGTTCGTCGGTGGCGTGCAGGCCGAGGCGCACGCCTGGCGTCCCCTGTTCTGGGTCGTGGCGGTGATCGCCCTGTCGGCACTGATCCTGGCGGCGCTGACATTCGACGATGCGCCGCCCGCCGATCGCGACGCCCCGTGGGATCTGACGGCGATCGCCCTGGCTGCCGTGGGATGTACGGCCGCTTTCGTGGGTGCCGCACAGCTGACGAGTCACGAGATTTCCGACCTGGCAGTGACCGGACCGATGTTCGGCGGCCTGGCCCTGATCGTGGCGCTGATCGTCTACCAGTTCCGCGCGCGCCGGCCGCTGCTGACCATCCGCACGATGATGACCAGCGCGATCCCGGTCGCGGGCGTTGGCGTCGCCCTGTTCGCCGCGGCGGCCTCGGTGGCGGCGACCGCACTGACCGCGTCGGTCTTCATGCAACACTTCAGCCCGGTCGAGGTCGGCCTGCTGTACCTGCCCGAGCTGGGCGGCGCGCTGGTCATGGCCGTGGTGTTCGGCATCGTGATTTCGCGACGGGCCATGCACTTCCTGCCGCTCGTCGGCATGGTCCTGTTGGCGGCCGGTATCGCAGTGTTCCGGGCCTCCCTCCCCGCGAATGTGCCACTGGCGCTTGTCGGTTCCACGCTGACGGGTCTGGCATTGGGCGCCACGGTCGCGCCCGCGTTGTTCGTTGCCGGGTTCTCCCTGCAGTCCAACAGCTTGCAGCGGGTCTTCGCGATCATCGAACTGCTGCGCGCGGTCGCGGCGTTCATGGTGGCCCCGATCTTCGCCCATCTGGCCACGCGATACTCCGGTGACCTCCTCGAAGGAACCGGTGTCGCACTGTGGGTCGGGTTCGCGCTCGCGATCGGCGGAGCCGTGTTCGGCGTCGCGATCTACGCACTCAGCGGCGCGCGTCCGCAAACACCGGACCTCGACGAGTTCCTCGACGGTGACTCTCCCGCTTGGTATTCGCCGCCGCTGCTGGCGCGGCTACGCGGCCTGCCGTCGGCGTCGCCGGTCGCCGCAGATCGCACCGCGCCGGCCCCGCACCGCCATCCGGTGACCCCGACCGGGCCTGTGCTGTTCGCCTACGACGGTTCGGAACTGGCAGGCCACGCGATAACGAAAGCGGCTGAACAACTTTCACCTCGTGACGCGGTCATCGTCTGCGTGTGGCAGCCCGTCGACGTCGGGTTCACGCCATCCGACAACCAGCCATTCGACGCCGACCGGGCCAGCCAGGTACGGCTGGCCGCCGAGCGGACCGCCGCCCATGGCGCTGCGCTGGCGGACGAGGCTGGATTCCGATCGTGCAGTGTGGCGATCGAGGCGTCGCCGACGTGGAAGGGCATCGTCGAAACCGCAGACGAGCACCGGGCCAGCATGATCGTGCTCGGCCCGCATCGCCGCAACGGCCTGCTCGGTCACCTCCAGGGAAGTGTCGCCGCCGCCGTCGTCGCCCACACCACGACCCCGGTTCTGCTGATCCCCGAGCCGGCGAGCTCGTGCTCGAGCCAGAGACCCCCGGCCCGCAATGACGCCAAGGTAGCGTCGGGGGCGTGATTACTCTGCGCGATCCGAAGGTGGCCTCGGTCATCGACCGGATGTACACCGAAGCAAGCGACCAGATGGCACAGCTGCACGAACGCGGCGCGCAATTGATCAAGGCGACCACCGCGCAGGAACGCGCCGATGCGTTCAGCGACTTCTACCTGCCGGTGACCCCGGAGTCCGGCCAGTTGCTGTACACCCTGGTCCGCGCCACCCGGCCCGCACTGGTCGTGGAGTTCGGAATGTCGTTGGGGCTCTCGGCAATTCATCTGGCCAGTGCGGTACGCGACAACGGCGTCGGCCGGGTCGTGACCACCGAACTCAGCGCCGCCAAAGTCGTCGCCGCCAAGGCCAGCTTCGCCGAGGTCGGCCTCGACGATGTGATCACCGTGCTGGAGGGCGACGCACTGCAGACCCTGGCCGGTATCGAGGAGCCGGTGAACTTCGTGCTGCTCGACGGCTGGAAGGACCTCTACGTCCCGGTCATCGGATTGCTGGAGCCGAAGCTGAGCCCTGGCGCACTCGTCATCGCCGACAACACCGGCCTACCAGACGCGCAGCCCTACGTGGACTACATCCGCGACCCGGCGAACGGCTATGTGGGCGTGAGCTTCCCGGTACGGAACTCCGACGCCATGGAGATCAGCTGCCGGGCCTGACGCCAGGGCCGGTGGTCCGACCTAGGTGACCAGCGCCACCGAGTTGGCGCGACGCAGCTTGCCCGACGGGGTCTTCGGGATGGTGCCCGGCCCGAGGACCACGACGTTGCGCGGCCGCACGTCGACCTCGGCGACCACCTCGTGGGCCACCTCATGCTCGATGCGGCGCACCGCGGCAGGATCCTGCCAGGCGTTGGATTCGACGGCCACCGCGAACGTCTCACGGGAGTGGCCGGCATCGAGCCGCACTGCGACCGCACATCCGGGGCGCACGCCTTCGACGCGGCCGGCGGCCCGCTCGATATCGGTCGGGTAGATGTTGCGGCCGGCCATGATGATGACGTCCTTGACGCGACCGCACACCACGACGTGACCGTTCTCCAGCAGGTAGCCGAGGTCACCGGTGTCATACCAGCCGTGCTCGTCCTGGGCGGGCACGAAGCCGCCCATGGTGATGTAGCCCGGGGTCAGCGATTCACCGCGAAGCTCGATGATGCCCACGCCACGCGCCGGCAGCACGTTGCCGTCCTCGTCGACGATGCGCGCCTCGAGGTCCGTCAACAGCGGGCCCAGCGTGGCCAGCCGGCGGGTGTTGCCCTTGGCGGCGGGCACCGCGCGGCGCAGAGCGGCCAGTAGATCCGCGTCGACCTCGTCGACCACCAGTCCGGCGTCACATTCGGAGAAGGACACCGCCAAGGTGGTCTCGGCCATGCCGTAGGCCGGCAGGATCGCCGAGTCCCGCAGCCCGAACGGCTTACCCGCGTCCAGCAGATCTTCGACATCGGCGGGCTCGACCGGCTCCGCGCCGGACAGCGCGAACCGCAGGGTGGACAGGTCGAATTCGCCGGGCTTGGCCTGGCGGCGCAGCCGCTTGGCGAACAGCGCGTACGCGAAGTTCGGCGCCGCGGTCATGGTGCCCTTGTACTTGTCGATGAGCTTGGCCCACAGCAGCGTGTCCCGCAGGAAGTCCATCGGGGTGACCTTGACCAGCTCGGCACCGAAGTACATCGGGATGGTCAGGAAGCCGACCATGCCCATGTCGTGGAAGCAGGGCAGCCAGCTGACCATGACGTCGTTGTCGATGTCGTACTTGGCGCCGATGAACATCGCCTCGGCGTTGGAGTGGATGTTGCGGTGGGTGATCACCACCGCCTTGGGCGATCCGGTCGACCCGGACGTCAGCTGCATCAGCGCGACATCGTCTTCGGAGGTCTCGACCGGGTCAATGGGCTCGGCGGCCAGCAGCGCCTCCACCGTGAGCACCTTGACGCCGCGCTCCTCGAGCACCGGCACGGCGATCAGGAAGGGGTCGGAGACGATGACGGCCTTGGCCTCGATCATGTCGATGACCATGGCGGTGTCCTTGGCCCACTGCTCCAGGTCGGTGCGCGGGGTGGGCTGGTGCAGCATCGTCAGGCTGGCGCCACGCATCCACAGCGCCTGGGCGGTCGGCGCGATCTCCACCGGGGCACCGGCCAGCACACCCACTGCATCGCCGAGGCCGATTCCCGCGGCGTCCAGGCCACCCGCGATGCGACGGGCACGTTCGTGCACCTCCCACCACGTGTGCCGCACCGGCTCGTTCGGCTCCCCAGTGACCATGCCCTTGCTGCTGGTCAAGGCACTGTGGAACATCTTGTCGGTGAAACGGCTCACGACGACCTCCTCGGCATCCGGAGCTGGCTGATCAGCGACGTTGAATTCATGCTCCACCTGCCGCAAGGCACTGCATAGACGGCACGCCAGTACGACTGGGGAGCGGTTCGGTCTCGAAATGGTGATGGAACGGAACAACAGCGGTACCGCCGGACCATCGCCCGCCCCGGATCGGGGTGGGCGACTCGCACATATGCAGTGCCAGGCCGCTAGTCATCACCGCCGATCATCTTAAACTTCCCTTAAGTTACTGCCAAGTTTTCGACGGTATTGAGAAGCGCGTCACAGTTTGGATCAGGGCGGGCTGGGGGTACCGCCCGGCCGAAGGCGAGGGGGAGAGCGCAGCGACCCGGGGATTGGACAGGTGCTCGGAGGGCACCTAGCTGGACACGATGCGGGCGCCGTGCACCGGGCCGCTGGCCACTCGCACGGTGCGACACACATCGGCGCCGGCCAATTCGGTACCGACGTCGACCGCCGCGGCCGCCGACTCGCACAGGAACGCGCACGTCGGGCCGGACCCAGACACGATCCCGGCCAGCGCCCCCGCCTCAGCTCCAGCCCGCAGGGTCCGGCGCAGGCCCGGGTTGAGGCTCAACGCGGCCGCCTGCAGGTCGTTGCCCAGCAGGGCGGCCAGCTCACGGGGATTCCCGCCGGCCAGTGCCCCCAGGAGCGGCTCGGGGTCGCTCAAGCGGGGCGGGTCCCCGATTTCCCGCAGCCGGTCGATCTCTTTGTAGACCGCGGCCGTCGACAAACCGCCCTGGCCGAAGGCCAGCACCCAGTGAAACGTGCTGCGGGCCAAGACCGTCGCCAGCTCCTCGCCGCGGCCGGTGCCCAGCGCCGTACCGCCGTGCAGCGCGAAGGGGACATCGCTGCCCAGTTGTGCGGCCAGCCCGTGCAGGTCGCGGCGCGGCACGCCCAGCTCCCACAGGTTGTTCATCGCCACCAGGACGGCCGCGGCGTCGGCACTGCCACCGGCCATCCCACCGGCCACCGGTATCGACTTCTCGATGGTGATCTCGACATCCGGTGCGCGCCCGACATGCTCGGCCATCAGTTCGGCTGCCTGCCAGGCGATGTTGCGCTCATCGGCGGGCAGGTCGTCGGCGCCCTCCCCCACCACGCGCAGGGACAGGACGTCGGCGTTGCGCACCGTCACCTCGTCGACCAGTGACACGGCGTGAAAGACAGTGGCGAGTTCGTGATAGCCATCGGCACGGCGATCACCGACCTCCAGGTACAGGTTCACCTTGCCCGGCACCCGTACCGTCACCGATCCGGTCGGCACCCATTCGGACGCGGCAGAGCCGTTGGACGGGGGCACCGGACGAGACTATCGCGCTGCGGACGATTCCCCGGTCGGTCACCGACCCGCGACTCTAGGGTTCCAAGCGTGGTACATCCCGGGCAGTCGTTCGCGGGCTATGTCGTGGAAAACCTGCTGGGCCGGGGTGGCGAGGCGGCGGTCTACCTCGCCCGCGGCGCGGGCCAGAGGCATCCGCTCGTCGCACTGAAGGTGCTCGACGAGCAGCACCGCGACCACGCCGGCACCGCCCGGCTGGCCAGGGAGTACCGCATCGCAGATCGCTTGCGGCACCGCCACATCGTGGCTGTCTACGACCATGGTCAGCACTGGATGACGATGCAGTACGTCGACGGGGGCAACGCGACCCGATTGCCATCACTGGAGGCCAAGCTCGAAGCGCTCGGCCAGATCGCCATCGCCCTCGACCACGCCCACCACGACGGCGTCGTGCACAGCGATGTCAAGCCTGCGAATATCCTTGTGCATCAAAACTTTTCGAAAGACGGAGCGGTACTGATCGACTTCGGCGTCGCGCATGTGCTCGCCGAGGACGTCTGGCATCGCCCGACCCAGGTGGTGGCGTCGCTGCCCTATGCCGCTCCCGAGCTGCTACAGGGCCGGCTACCCCAGGCCGCCACCGACGAATACGCCCTTGCCTGCACGGCACTGGAATTGCTCACCGGCGCACCGCCATTCACCGCTGACGATCCATTGACTCTCGTCGATGCACACCTACACCTGCCGCCGCCGGAGCTGTCACGACAGATCCCGTGGCTGACAAGGGGATTCGATATGGTCCTGGCCAGAGCCATCGCCAAAGACCCAGACCGGAGATACCCGTCATGCACCGAGTTGGTGCATCATCTCGCCGAAACAGTGCGCGGAAGCGCTCAGAACACCTGAGCGGGCCGCGACGGGCCTTCCGAGGATTCGGTCGCGCTCGGGAAGTCGACGGAGCGCTGCAACAGCCGGACGAAGTCGGCCACCGTCAGCGTCTCCCCACGGCGGGCGGGGTCGATGCTGGCGGCCAGCAGGCGCTCGGCGGACTCATTGCCCGTACCGGCCCATTCCAGGAACGCGTTGCGGGCGGTCTTGCGGCGCTGCGCGAAGGCAATGTCGATCAGCTCGAACACCTTCTGGCGGAAGCCGTCGTCCGCCGGCCAAGGCGAAACCTCGTGACGGTCGATTCGGACCAGACCCGAGTACACCCGCGGGATGGGCCAGAACACCGTCGGCGACACCATGCCGTAGCGGCGGACCTTGCCGAAGAACCGCACCTTCACGCTGGGCACGCCGTAGTCCTTGCCGCCGGGCTCCGCCGCCAGCCGCTCGGCCACCTCGGCCTGGACCATCACCATCACGGTGCGGATCGACGGGAACTCGGCCAGCAGATGTAGCAGCGCCGGAACGGCGATGTTGTACGGCAGGTTGGCCACCACGGCGGTGGGCTGCTCGGGCAGATCGGACCGTTCGATGCCCAGGATGTCCCGGTTGAGCACGGTCAGCCGGTGAATCTCGCTGTGCGAGTGCTCAGCAATCGTCTTGGGCAGGCGCGCCGCCAGCACCGGATCGATCTCGATGGCGCTCACGGTGGCGCCACGGTCCAGCAACGCCAGCGTCAGCGAACCCAGGCCGGGCCCGACCTCCAAAACGTGGTCATGCTTGTTAATGCCAGAAGCGGAGACAATACGACGCACGGTATTTGCGTCGTGTACAAAATTCTGACCCAGAGATTTTCGCGGCTTGAAGTCGAGCTCTTTGGCCAGATTTCTGATCTCGGTACGCCCAAGCAGACGAATTGTCACGATGCACCCCTACCACACACGGGCCACGCTCCCCAGCCTTGTCGCGAACGCGTTACTTCAGCAATTGCGATTTGTTCTTCTCTTGTTGCCAGATCGGCACGGCTAGCATAGCGCAGTCCGCCGTTTCTTTCCCAGGTGTTTTGATCAAACTGCACACCGCCGTAGTAACCGTTGCCGGTATTGATCGCCCAGTTTCCACCCGCTTCACACCGGGAAATGGCATCCCAAATGGGTCCGTTCAGCACTTGAGGGACCTCAGTTCCTGGTTTGGCGCCGACCCGGAGAACCGAATCACGAGCCGGGACAATGACCGTATTGGCAACGGGCAGCCGTCCGGTTTCCACACCGTTGACCGTCGCGACAGCAAAAGTCACGTCTTGCAGACCAGGCGTTCCTGGATCTTGAACGACCTGGCGACTCATGTTCATGGTCGGGTCCTCGATCCGCTGGGCCACCGGCACCAGGGGCATCTGCTGGGTGACCTTTTCAACCCGCGTCCGGGTCACCTGAATCTGCATCCCGGCGATGACCGGCGATGACGCCGCGGGCACGACCGAGTCGGCCTGCTCCAGCGGCACACCCGCGGCGGCGAGCAGGCCGGCCACGTTCGGTGCGGCCAGGTGGACCGTGCTCACCACGCCACCGTCGTTGATCTGCACTGTCTTGGCGCTGACGACGGGAAGGGCCATGCCCTCCAGAGGTAGCCGACTGCCACGCGAGGCCGCGGCCGGAGCGGTATCGGTCATCCGCAGCTGGGCCAGGGCCTCGTCCACGGTCGACGCCGTGGTCCACACCTGCTTGGAATCCTGGCCGTCCAGCGAGATCTGCAGCGGGCGGCTGCGTCGCAGCACGATCGTCTCGGCATCGTTCACCGACTGATTGGCGCCCGGGAAGAGATCGTCACGGTCGCCGACGGAGTAGCCGTTCTCCTCGACGACGTCGATCACCCGCGACTTCATCGTGCTGACCTTCATCTGGGTGCCGTCGATGTTCAGCGTCACGGTCTTCTCCGAGAGCACCGCGAACACCCCGGCACCAGCCAACGTCAGCAGCACTGCGGCGATGACGAGGCGAAGAATCGGTGACGGCGACTGGTGGAGCTTGGTCAACGCATTCAAAAGTTCGATCCTGCCTAAGCACTAAACGAGTAGAAGGGGCCACCGCAAGCAGTAAGCCCCCTTTGATCACAAGACGGTAACGAACCGGACCGGACCGGAGCAACTCGGCCCCGCGGCTCTCAACAGACCCTTAGACACCGTAGACCCGTCGCGCGGTCGCTGATGACTGCTCTGCCAGCAACTCTGCCGGCCGGTCGACGACGTCGGCCAGCGCGCGCACGGTGTAGGGCAGGCAGTAGGGCTCGTTGGGTGCCCCGCGGTAGGGATGCGGGGTCAGAAACGGGGCGTCGGTCTCCACCAGGAGTTGGTCCGGCGGAATCAATGCCGCCGCCTCCCGCAGGTCACGGGCGTTCTTGAAGCTGACGGTGCCGGACAGGCTCAGCACCCAGCCCGCGTCGACGCAGGTGCGTGCCATCTCCGGACCGGAGGAGAAGCAGTGGAAGATGACCACCTCCGGGGCGCCCTCGGCGCGCAGCACGTCGAGCACCTCGGTGTCGGCGTCCCGGTTGTGGATCATCAGCGGTTTGCCGGTCCGCTTGGCCAGGTCGATGTGCCAGGCGAAGGACTCCCGCTGAACCGAAGGTTCGGCGCACCCGTCGAGCTTGCCCGGCCAGTACAGGTCCATGCCGGTCTCGCCGACCGCCACCACCCGCGGCTGTGCGGCCAGCTGTTCCAGTTCGGCACGGGAGTCGTCGGTGAGAGCGTCGGCACGAGTCGGGTGCAGTGCGACCGCGGCGTACACCCGCGGATCCCAGCTGGCCGCCTCGGCAGCCCAGCGGGCGGCGTCAAGGTCGTCGGCGATCGTCACCGCCGCCACCACGCCGGCAGCCTGCGCGCGGTCGAGGATCGCGCGGACGTCATCGGCGTCGCGGGCACCGCAGGCATCCAGGTGCGTGTGAGCATCGATCAACGGCGTCAACGGAGGAGGTGGCGGAGGTGGCACCCTCCTCTTCCCGCGGAGACTCACGCCCTACACCTTAGGGTGAACCTCAAATGAGTAAGCCCCCGTACTACCTCACCACCGCGATCGCATACCCCAACGGTGCACCGCATATCGGGCACGCGTACGAGTACATCGCGACCGACGCGATCGCCCGCTTCAAGCGCCTCGACGGCTTCGATGTGCGCTACCTGACCGGCACCGACGAGCACGGCCTGAAGATGGCGCAGACGGCCGCCGCGGAGGGCATTCCCACCGCCGAGCTGGCGCGTCGCAACTCCGATGCGTTCCAGGCGATGCAGGAGAAGTTGGGGGCATCGTTCGATCGCTTCATCCGCACCACCGACGCCGACCACATCGACGCGTCGATCGAGATCTGGAAGCGGATGGACGCCGCCGGCGACATCTATCTCGACGCGTACTCCGGCTGGTACTCGGTACGCGACGAACGCTTCTATACCGAAGACGAGCTCGAGACGCGCGCCGACGGGAACAAGTACTCGGTCGAGACCGGCACGCCCGTGACGTGGACCGAGGAGCAGACCTACTTCTTCCGTCTGTCGGCGTACACCGAGCGGCTGCTGGCCCTCTACAGCGCGCACCCTGAGTTCATCGCTCCCGATGTGCGCCGCAATGAAGTGGTCAGCTTCGTCTCCGGCGGGCTTCGCGACCTCTCGATCTCGCGCACCACGTTCGACTGGGGTGTGCCTGTGCCGGACCATCCCGATCACGTCATGTACGTCTGGGTGGACGCGCTGACCAACTACCTGACCGGCGCAGGCTTCCCCGACACCGACTCCGAGTCGTTCCGCAAGTACTGGCCTGCCGATCTGCACATGATCGGCAAGGACATCATCCGGTTCCACACCGTGTACTGGCCCGCGTTCCTGATGTCGGCCGGAATCGAGCTGCCGAGAAGGGTTTTCGTCCACGGCTTCCTGCTCAACAGCGGCGAGAAGATGAGCAAGTCGGTGGGAAATGTCGTCGACCCCTTCGCGCTCATCGACGCGTTCGGGCTCGACCAGGTGCGCTACTTCCTGCTGCGCGAGGTGCCGTTCGGGCAGGACGGCAGCTACAGCGAGGACGCCATCATCGGCCGGATCAACGCCGATCTCGCCAACGAGTTCGGGAACCTGGCGCAGCGCTCGCTGTCGATGGTCAACAAGAACCTCGACGCCCAGGTGCCGAAACCGGGTGAGTTCACCGACGCCGACCGCGAGCTGCTGGCGCTCGCCGACGCGTTGTTGCCCAGGGTGCGCGCGTATTTCGACGTGCCTGCGATGCATCTGGCGCTGGAGGCGATCTGGGCGATGCTCGGCGCCGCGAACCGGTACTTCTCCGCGCAGGAGCCGTGGGTGTTGCGCAAGTCCGAGGCAGCGGCCGACCAGGACCGCTTCCGCACGGTGCTGTACGTGACGCTGGAGGTGGTCCGGATCGCGGCGCTGCTGGTGCAACCGGTGATGCCGTCGTCGGCGGCCACGCTGCTGGACCTGCTGGGTCAGCCCGAGCAGGGCCGTGACTTCGGCGCTGTCGCGGTGCGCATTGCGCCGGGTACCGCGCTGCCGGCGCCGACCGGGGTCTTCCCGCGGTACCAGCCGCCCGAGTGAGCTGCGTCACGTAGCGTCACATTCACCCGGACGGTGGTGTCTCGAGGTCAGCACGCTCAAGCGACCTCAAAGGAGAGATGTGATGACCGAGCAACGAACCCGAGTTGTGGTGATCGGCGGTGGCTACGCCGGAGTGATCGCGGCCAACCATCTGCGGCTGCGTCCCGATGTGCAGATCACCCTGGTCAACCCCCGCCCTGAATTTGTCGAGCGGATCCGGCTGCACCAGCTGGTCACCGGATCCGACGACGCCACGCATGCCTATGCCGACATCCTCGGTGACGGCATCGCGCTGGTCGTCGACGCGGCCACCCATATCGACACCGAGGCGCGGCAGGTCGAACTGTTCAGTGGCCAGCCGCTGCCGTATGACTACCTCATCTATGCGGTCGGCAGCGGCTCGGCTCAACCGGCCGTTCCCGGCGCCGACGAATTCGCTTATCCCATCGCCGATCTCGAGGAAGCGCAGCGGTTGACCGCGAAGCTGGCCGACCTGCACTACGGCGCGCCGGTGTGCGTGGTCGGCGCCGGCCCGACCGGTATCGAGACCGCCGCCGAACTGGCCGAGCTCGGCCGGAAGGTCACGCTGGTATGCGGTGCCGTCCTCGGGCCGTATCTGAGCACACCCGGCCGCCGGTCGGTGGCCAAGCGGCTGCGCAAGCTCGGGGTCGAGATCGTCGACGGACCGCAGGCCGTGGTGACCGCAGTGGACGCCGACGCGGTGACACTCGGTGACGGACGCCGGCTGGCCAGCCAGGTGACGATCTGGACCGCCGGGTTCGGCGTGCCCGACCTGGCGAGCCGGTCCGGGCTGCGCACCGACGCGATTGGCAGGCTGCTCACCGACGAGACGCTGACCAGCGTCGACGATGCACGAATCGTGGCCGCCGGGGATGCTTCCGCGCCATCGAACCAGCCGCTGCGGATGAGCTGCCAGGCCGCGATCCCGCTGGGCGCCCAGGCCGCCAACACCGTGCTAGCCCGTATCGCCGGCGAGCGACCTGCCGTGATCAGCCAGGCGTTCACCGGACAGTGCATCAGCCTGGGCCGGGCCGGCGCGACCATTCAGATCGCCCGCACCAATGACGTCCCGATGCCGCTGTACATCGGCGGACGCACCGCGGCGACGATCAAGGAGGCGGTCTGCAAGGGCACGGTCAGCTTCCTACGCCGCGAGGCCCGTAAGCCCGGGTCCTACTTCTGGATCAAGGGCGGCGGCAAGCGGCCGGCACCCGAGGCGGTGCAGACGCGGTGACCGCGACCGACGAACACGCCGACCGGTTCACCCTGCTGCGCCCACTGCTGTTCACCATCGCCTACGAGATCCTCGGCTCGGCAACCGAAGCCGACGACGTTTTGCAGGACGGCTATTTACGCTGGGCGACAGTTGATTTGGACGAAGTTAGGGATACCAAGGCCTACCTGGCTCAGCTGGTCACCCGACAGGCGCTGAACACGCTGCGCACGCAGGCCCGCCGCCGGGAGGATTACGTCGGGCCGTGGCTGCCCGAACCACTGCTGCTCGACGAGCGCGACGCCGCCGACGACGTGGTGCTCGCCGAATCGGTGTCGATGGCGATGCTCGTGGTGCTCGAGACGCTGACCCCCGACGAGCGCGCGGTGTTCGTACTGCGCGAGGTGTTCGGCTTCAGCCACGACGAAATCGCCGACGCGGTAGGCAAATCCACGGCCGCGGTGCGCCAGATCGCCCATCGCGCCCGTGAACACGTGCAGGCACGGCGGCGCCGGTACGAGCCGATGAACCCGCAGCAGTCCGAGCAGATCACCACGCAGTTTCTGACGGCGGCGGCGACCGGTGACGTCGCGGGCCTGATGCGCATGCTGGCGCCCGACGTGGTGTTCACCTCCGACAGCGACGGCAAGGCCAGCGCCGCCCGCCGTCCGATTCTGGGCCCCGACAAGGTCGCCCGGTTCATTATCGGGCTGTTCCGCCAGGCCACACCCGAGTACCGGATCGAAGGCGCGAACTACAACGGAACGCCGGCGGTGGTGGTCTACCGCGGCGACGTGGCGGAATCGGTGATGATGGTCGAGATCACCGACGGGACGATCACCAATTTCTACGCGATGCGCAACCCGGACAAGCTCGCCGCAGTCACCGTGCGCAGGGAGATCAGTCGCTGACGCCTTTGCGTCTGCTGGCCGCAGGCGTCAGGCTAGGGCGATGCGCATCGACCGGCTCGGCGACCTCGGCACCGCCGCCGAGGTGCTGCGCGCCGTAGCCGGCGCCGCCGCTGCGCGCCGGCTGCCGCCTCCGGCCGCGCTCGCCGGCGACTGGTTTGGCTCAGCGGCGGTGATCGCCCCCACCGTGCCGGTGCGGGCGATCACCCCCGCCGAGGTGTTCGCCGTGCCACCGGGCGGTCGCGGGGATGCGGTCGGCGGCGGGTGGATCGGCTATCTGGCCTACCCCGACGCCGCTTCCGACGATGCGCCACCGCGGATCCCCGAGGCGGCCGGCGGCTGGACGGACAGTGTGCTGCGCCTTGACCGCGACGGTTGCTGGTGGCACGAAAGCCTGTCCGCCGCGCCGATCGCGGCGTGGGTGGCCGACGCGCTTTCGGATCCGCCATTGTCTTCTCTCTGGCAGCGCGATACGTACGAAATCGACTGGGAGAAACCCGATTTCGTACGCCACCAGGACGGAGTGGCGGCCTGCCTGGCAGCGATCCGGGCCGGTGAGGTCTACCAGGCCTGCGTCTGCACGCAATTCACCGGCTCACTGCGCGGGTCGTCGCTGGAATTCTTCGCCGATGCACTCACCCGAACCACACCGGCCCGGGCCGCCTACCTGGCCGGCGATTGGGGTGCGGTGGCCTCGCTGTCTCCGGAGCTGTTCATCCGCCGAGTCGGCGACGACGTGACGTCCAGCCCCATCAAGGGCACACTGCCGCTGCACCGCCCGCCCGCGGAGCTGCTGGCATCGGCCAAGGACGTCGCCGAGAACATCATGATCGTCGACCTGGTGCGCAATGACCTGGGCCGGGTCGCCGAGACCGGAAGCGTCACCGTCCCCGAACTTCTGAAGGTCCGGGCCGCACCGGGGGTGTGGCATCTGGTCTCCACGGTGGCGGCCACCGTGCGCCGCGAAATCCCCAACGCGGCACTACTGGAAGCGGCATTCCCGCCCGCATCGGTGACCGGAACACCGAAAGGTCGTGCCCGTCAACTGCTTTCACAGTGGGAGCCGCGGCGGCGCGGGGTGTACTGCGGCACCGTCGGCATGGCGTCGCCGATCGCGGGCACCGAGCTGAACGTGGCGATCCGCACCGTCGAGTTCGACGCGGCCGGCGGCGCCGTACTCGGCGTCGGCGGCGGCATCACCGCCGACTCCGACGCGACAGCCGAATGGCAGGAATGCCTGGACAAAGCCGCAGCCGTGATTCAGTCGCGCGCCCGCAGCACCGCCTCGTAAAGGTCCCGCCGCGACGGCGCCCCCGGATGGGCCTGGATCACGTGGCCGCAGGCATCCTTGACCCGCATCCCGTCGGCCACCAGGGCGTCGACCTCGGCGACCAGCGTCGGCAGATCGGTGGTCGGCACCGCGCCGGCCAGCACCACGGTGATCTCGCCGAGTACCTTCTCATCGGCCCATACGGCGAGCTCGGCCAGCGTGCCGCGCCGGATCTCCTCGTGCACCTTGGTCAGCTCCCGGCAGACCACCGCGCGGCGCTGTCCGCCGAGCTCGTCGACGGCGTCGCGCAGGCAGTCGGCCAGCCGCCGCGGTGATTCGAAGAACACACAGGTGCGCGTCTCGAGAGCCAGTGTGGCCAGCCACGTCCGTCGGGCGGACTGCTTGCGCGGCGCGAACCCCTCGAAGCAGAACCGGTCGGAGGCCAGCCCGGAAACCGCCAGTGCGGTGGTGACCGCGGACGGGCCAGGCAGGCAGCTGACCAGTAGGCCTTCCTCGACGCAGGCCGTGACCATGCGGTAGCCGGGATCGTTGATCAGCGGCATCCCGGCATCGCTGACCACCAGGACGGTGGCGCCGGACTTGATGTCGTCGACGAGCGCGGGCACCCGGGCCGACTCGTTCTGGTCGAACAGGCTGACCACCCGCCCGCCGATCCGCACACCCAGCGACTGAGCCAGGGTGCGCACCCGCCGGGTGTCCTCGGCGGCCACTACATCGGCGGTGGCTAGCGCATCGACCAGCCGTTTCGAGGCGTCGCCCGGCTGGCCCAGTGGCGTGGCGCCGAGCAGCAGTCTCCCGGCAGTCCCCGTCGGGCCGGAGCGAAGCGACTCGGGGATTGACACCGGGACAGCTTACGATCGCAAGCGATGACCACGACCGCCGATGACCTCGAGGCGCATCAGCGCCACGCGCCCGTCATCAGCCCCGGCCCGCTGGTACCGGTCGCCGACTTCGGCCCGCTCGACCGCATCGAGGGCTGGGTGGCCACCGCCATCGTCACCGCGCTGGCGGGGCTGACCAGGCTGATGAACCTTGGGTCGCCGACCGATGCCGGCACCCCGATCTTCGACGAGAAGCACTACGCGCCACAGGCCTGGCAGGTGCTGCACAACTACGGCGTCGAGGACAACCCCGGCTTCGGGCTGGTGGTGCACCCACCGATGGGCAAGCAGCTCATCGCGATCGGTGAGGCGCTGTTCGGCTACAACGGCGTGGGCTGGCGCTTCACCAGCGCGGTGTTCGGCGTGCTGCTGGTCCTGCTGGTGGTGCGCATCGTCCGGCGGATCAGCCGATCGACGCTGGTCGGCGCCGTCGCCGGCCTGCTGCTGATCGCCGACGGGGTGAGTTTCGTGGCGGCGCGTACCGCGCTGCTGGACAGCTTCCTGACGCTGTTCGTGGTCGCGGCGTTCGGCGCCTTGATCGTCGACCGCGATCAGATGCGCGAGCGAATGCACAACGCGCTGCTGGAAGGCCGCATCGCCGAGACGCCGTGGGGTCCGCGGCTGGGCGTGCGGTGGTGGCGTTTCGGTGCGGGCGTGCTGCTGGGCCTGGCGCTCGCGACGAAGTGGTCGGGGCTGTATTACATCGTCTTCTTCGGGGCGATGTCGCTGGCGTTCGACATCGCCGCACGCCGGGCCTACCGGGTGCCCCGGCCGTGGTTCGGCGCGATCCGCCGTGATCTCGGGCCGACCGCGTACGTGTTCGGACTGATCCCGTTCGGGGTGTACCTGGCCTCGTATGCGCCGTGGTTCTCCTCGGAGACAGCGGTCAACCGCTACGAGGTCGGACAGTCGATCGGCGAGCGGGAGTGGTATCAGCCGCCGGACGCGATCCGGTCGCTGTGGCACTACACCTACAAGGCGTATCACTTCCACTCGACGCTGACGAACGCGAACGGCAACCACCATCCATGGGAGTCCAAGCCGTGGACGTGGCCGATGTCGCTGCGGCCGGTGTTGTATGCCATCGACAACCAGAACGTGCCCGGCTGCGGAGCGGCTTCCTGCGTCAAGGCCGTAATGCTGGTCGGCACACCCGCGATGTGGTGGCTGGCGGTCCCGGTGCTGATCTATGCGCTGTGGCGGGCGTTCGTCCGCCGCGACTGGCGCTACGCGGTGGTGCTCACCGGCTACGGCGCGGGATTCCTGCCGTGGTTCGCCGACATCGACCGGCAGATGTACTTCTTCTACGCCGTGCCGATGGCGCCGTTCCTGGTCATGGCGATCGCGCTGATCCTCGGCGACATCCTGCACTCGCCCCACCAGAACGCCGAACGACGAACGCTCGGGCTGATCGCGGTGAGCTGCTATGTCGCGCTGGTGATCACCAACTTCGCGTGGCTGTATCCGGTGCTGACCGGCGTCCCGATCTCGCAGTCGACGTGGAACATGGAGATCTGGCTGCCCAGCTGGCGCTAGAGATTATCCACAGCGCGAGATCGACACCCTGGCTGTGAAGAAAGAGAATTCCACAGCCATGAAGGCGTTTTCGCTGCCTTGAGCACACGCCTGTCGGCGCCACACCACAGCATGCAGACATGTCGTCGCCGATTATTGGAAGCGCAGCGGTCGCCAGCGGCCTGCTCACCCGGGGGCAGCTGCGCTGGAACTACACCGCAATTCATCCCGACGTGTACATCCGCAAGGGATGTGAACCCACCCTGGAGGTACGCACCCGAGCAGCAGCGCTGTGGGTACCCGGCGGCATCATCGCCGGCAGAGCGGCGGCCGCGCTACACGGAGCGTCATGGATTGGTGCAGCAGCCCCAATCGAGCTCATCGGACGTGCCCGCCGCCGCCAACCCGGCGTCATCGTGCGCGAGGAACGCATCCGCGTGGGCGAATTCATGCCGCTGAACGACTTGGTCGTCACGACGCCGGAACGCACCGCGCTCGACATCGCCCGTCATCTGCCGAGGGGCGAGGCCGTGGCCCACCTCGACGCGCTCGCGGCGGCCACCGGAATCAAGCCCGCTGACGTGCTCTCACTTGCCGACCGCTACCCGGGCGCACGCGGGGTCCGACGGGCCCGAGCCGTCGCGCCGCTGACCGATCCTGGCGCCCAGTCGCCACGGGAGTCGTGGCTCCGGCTGCTGCTGATCGACGCGGGATACCCCCGCCCCAGCACTCAGATTCCGGTGTCCGACGGCTACACAACGGCGTTCGTCGACCTCGGCTGGGATGAGCCGAAGATCGGGCTGGAGTACGAAGGCGGACACCACCAGACGGAACGGCGCCAATTCGTACGGGACATCGGCCGACACGACATGCTCGAAGAGTTGGGCTGGCTGATCATTCGCGTGGTCAAGGAACACAGCCGCGGGTACATCCTTCGGCGAGTAGACGAGGCGTTCAACCGCCGACGATTTCCGCTCGCGAAATCTGCGTGAGGGTCGTCAATCGGGGACAAACGACAGCCATGACGTCGATCTCGGCGCTAGGCAAGCCCGAGCACCGGCTTCAGATGCTCGGCGACCGCGGTGATGCCACCGGGCTTGTAGTCGTTCATCGTGGCCGCGCTCAGGATCACACCGTCGACGCCGGCGTCGAGCACCCTGGTCTTGATCTGCTCGGCTACCTGTTCGGGGCTGCCGAACACGGCCTGCTGCTTGAAGTCGTCCGGGATCATGTCGGGGGTGACGTTCTCGTCGATCAGCGCGATGGCGAGCACGCTGGTCTCCAAAGTGGCCGGGTCGCGGCCGATCTCCTCGCAGCGGTCCTTGACCACCGCGACCTTGCGGGGCAGCTCGTCGAAACCGGCGATGATGTTGAGGTGGTCGAAGTACTTGGCGGCCAACGGAATCGTCTTCTTCTCACCACTGCCGCCGATCATCAGCGGGATGTGGTCGCGGAAGCGGGGATTGGCGAACGCCTCCTGGGTCCGGTAGTACTTGCCATCCACCGTCACCCGTTCGCCACGCAGCATCGGCAGGATGATCTCCAGTGCTTCGTCGAGTTTCTTGAACCGGTCGGTGAAGGTCCCGAACTCGTAGCCCAGTGAGTCGTGCTCGAGTTCGAACCACCCGGTGCCGATGCCCAGGATCGCCCGGCCCTGGCTGATCACGTCGAGCGTGGTGATCACCTTGGCCAGCAGCGCCGGGTTGCGATAGGTGTTGCCGGTGACCAGCGTGCCGAGTTGCACTCGCTGCGTCGCGGTGGCGAGCGCGCCAAGCGCGGTGTACGCCTCCAGCATCGGTTCTTCGGGTGCACCCAGGCCGGGCAGTTGGTAGAGGTGGTCCATGACGAAGACGGAGTCGAAGCCCGCGGCCTCGGCCTCCTGCGCCTGCGCGATCACCGTCGGGAACAGCTCGGCAACGCCGGTGCCGTAGGAGAAGTTGGGGATCTGAAGTCCGAGTTTGATTGCCACAAGCGCTTACGTAACCACGACTAACCGGGGCGCGCGCCCCGTTTCACTCTCCGCGAACGTGGGAATACCGCCGGGCCGTAAGGTCAGGGCCATGAAAAGCCGCGCCGCCATCGTCCGCGAGATGGGCGGCGCGTGGTCGGTCGAGGACTTCGAGCTCGACCCCCCGCGCACCGGCGAGGCGCTGATCCAGATGGCGGCCGCGGGCCTCTGCCATTCCGACGACCACATCCGCAACGGCTTCATGTCACCGCCCGGCGGCCCGCGAGCCAGGCCGCCGACCATCGGCGGTCACGAGGGTTCGGCCGTCGTTGTCGAGGTCGGACCCGACGTCACCGGGCTGGCCGCCGGCGATCATGTGGTGACCTCGTTCGTCGCGGTGTGCGGGCACTGCCGGTGGTGTGCCTCGGGCATGGAGTACCTGTGCGACAAGGGGGCCGGGGTGCTGATCCCGGGGATGCCGACCGACGGCACATTCCGCCACCACACCCTCGACGGCCAGGACGTGGGGCACACCTCCAAGATCGGCGCCTTCGCCGAACACACGGTGGTTGCGGCCGATTCGCTGGTGAAAATCGATCCGGACATCCCGCTGGTGCCCGCCGCCCTGCTGGCGTGCGCGATCCCGACCGGGTACGGCTCGTCGGCGCACCGCGGCAATGTGCGCGGCGGCGACACCGTCGTCGTGATCGGTGCGGGTGGGATCGGCACGGCAGCCATCCAGGGTGCACGGATCAACGGCGCGACGACGATCGTGGCCGTGGATCCCCTTGACAACAAACGCAAGTCGGCGATCGATTTCGGTGCGACGCACACCGCGGTGTGGGCGTGCGACGCAGTCGATCTGGTCCGCGACCTGACCCGCGGAGTGATGGCGGACTGTGTGGTCGTCGCCCCGTCCGACATCACCGGCGACGACGTGCGCGACGCGCTGGCACTGACCCGCAAGGGCGGCACCTGCGTGCTGACCGGGATGGCGCCTGCCGGCCGACTGCCCGTCCAGCTGGACATCCAGGACCTGGTGCTGATGAACAAGACCCTGTGCGGGACGGTGTTCGGGTCGTGCAATCCGCGCTCCGAGATCCCGCTGCTGGCAAGCATGTACACCGCCGGCCAACTGCGCCTCGATGAGATGATCACCCGCCGCTATCGCCTCGACGACATCAACACCGCGTTCGACGACCTGCTGCGCGGCGAGCTGGTCCGCGGCGTCATCGACTTCGGGATCGCCTGAGCTCCATGGCCTCTCCGCTGTCGGGTATCCGAGTGCTCGAGATCGGCGACCGGATCGCCACCGCATACTGCGGCAAGCTCCTGCGCGACGCCGGCGCGGACGTGGTGATGCTCGAACCACCGGCCGGGCATCGGCTGCGGCACAATCGGCCATCCGGTGTGCAGGCCTCCGCCGGTGACGCCCCGTTCTTTTCGTTCCTGGCCGGCGGTAAGCGCAGTATCGTCAGCCCGACGATTCCGCCCGAATTGCTGGACTCGGCCGATATCGTGATCCTCGGGGCGACGCCGACAGAAGCAGCCGCGATGGGGCTGAGCAGCGACGAAATCGCCTGCCGCACAACACCGGTGATCACCATCTCCGACTTCGGCTGGACGGGCCCGTGGACCGACGTGCCCGCCACCGAGTTCACCCTGCAGGCCTGGTGCGGATCGACCGGATCACGCGGCGAGCCCGAGCGCCCGCCGATCGCTGTCGGCGGCGACCTGGGCGAATTCATCGCGGGCAGCTACGCCGCCTTCTTCGCACTCGCCGCCCACCGCGGCGGCGGATCCTTTGATCTGTCGGTCCTGGAGGCCATGACCACCTCGATGCAGGTGTTCTCCTGGCTGCGCAAGGAATTGATGCTGTTGGAGGTCCTCGGGCGATCCACCGAAGTACCGTCGGTGGAACGCGCCGCAGACGGCTATGTCGGGATCTCGATGGCCACCGGTCAGCAGTGGCAGGACTTCTGCGCCATGGTCGAGTGCCCCGATCTGGCCGATGTCCCCGAGCTGCGTTTCCAGGTCGGCCGTTGGGAACAACGCGATCTCATCCGGGCGCGCACGGCCGAGTTCTTCGCCACGCACACCGTCGCCGAGATCGTCGAGCTGGCCGCACTGTTCCGCATCCCGATGACGGCAATCGGTAACGGCGAAACGCTGGCCGGCATGGATCATTTCATCGAACGGGAGTCGTTCCTGGACCACCCCAGTGGATTCCGGGCGCCCCGGGCACCGTGGCGGATGAGCAGCACACCCGCGCTGCCACCGGCCCTGCCGCCAGCGCTCGGTGCTGAATCCACCGCCGTCTGGCCGCCCCGCGACTCACCCGCCGAGCGCGCGGGTCTGCCGCTGGACGGCGTCCGCATCGTCGACCTGACCGCGTTCTGGGCCGGCCCGACCGCCACCCATCTGCTGGCCATGCTCGGCGCCGACGTGGTGAAGATCGAATCCGTGCAACGTCCGGACGGCATGCGCTTCGCCGGCGGGTTCCGTGCGGACGTCGAACAGTGGTGGGAATACAGCTGGGTTTTCCACGGAGTGAACTCCGGCAAGCGCTCGATCACGCTGGATCTCGGATCAGAGGAAGGCAGAACGCTTTTCGGCCGGATGGTCGCCGAGGCAGATGTGGTGGTCGAGAACTTCACCCCCCGGGTGATGGAGAACTTCGGCCTGAGCTACGAGCAGCTGCGGGCATTCAACGAGCAGATCATCGAGGTCCGCATGCCGGGGTTCGGGCTCGACGGGCCCTGGCGCGACCGGGTCGGGTTCGCGATGACGATGGAACAGCTCGCCGGACTGGCCTGGCTCACCGGATATCCCGACGGCCTGCCCACCGCACCGCGAGGCGCGTGTGATCCGCTGGCCGGGGTGCACGCCGCCTTTCTCACCCTCGCGGCCCTGGAGCATCGGCGCCGCACCGGGCAGGGTCAGCTGGTCGAGCTGCCGATGATCGACGTTGTGCTCAACGCCAGCGCGCTGCAGGTCATCGAGCACGACGTCGCCGGGGTGCTGCTGACCCGGCGAGGCAACCGCGGCCACGAGTTCGCCGTCCAGAACGTCTACGCCTGCGCGGGCGAGGATCAGTGGATCGCGGTCAGCCTTCGCCACAGCGGCGACTGGGCTGCCATCAAAGATGTTCTCGGCCAACCCGTATGGGCGCATGATGTCGAATACGGCGAAGACACCGCCGACCACATCGACGGTCACCTCGCCGACTGGTTCACCGATCAGCCCCGCGACGGCGCCGTCGCCACGCTGCTCGCCGCAGGCATAGCGGCCGCGCCGGTCGTGCAGCCCCCCGAGGTCATCGACAACCCCGCGCTGCGGGACAGGGGCTTCTTCCAAACGGTCGCCCACCCGCTGTGCGGCCCGCTGCCCTACCCGCGGCCGCCGGTCACCGGTCACTTCGTGGACCGTGCCGCGCCGCTGCTGGGACAGCACAACGCCGAAATACTCGGCGGATCACTGGGTTTGACGGATCAGGACCTGGCTCGGCTGGAAGACGGCAAGGTCATCGGGACCTGGCCGCTGGGGTTGTGACCAAACGTCTCGTGGATCCAGTCGCCGGGCCGCACGCGCCAGGTACGCCGCGCATACTCGAGCTCGTTGTACGGCCACTGCGTGACGATGCGGCCTGTCGGTGAGCGAAAGTAGCTGCCGCACTGCGTCCATACCGTCTGCTCGAGTTCGGCCGAGATCTCCTCGTTGAACCGCCGCTCGGCCTCCGGTCGCACCTCCAGCGTGCCGCCCTTGCGGGCAAGCCGGCCAACCGCATCGGCGACCAGCCGTGCCCCGGCCTCCAGGATGTAGACGATCGAGTTGCCGCCCTGGTTGGTGTTGGGACCGTACAGCATCAGGAAATTGGGAAAACCGCTGACGGCGACGCCGAGGTAGGCGATGGGGTCCTCACCCCAGCGCTGGTGCAGTGACTGCCCGTCCACGCCGGTCACCTCGATACCCGACAGGTAGTGGTTGGTCTGGAAACCGGTGGCCAGCACGATGGTGTCGACGTCGGTCACCGATTGCGCTGTGCACACTCCAGTCTCGGTGACCTTGTCGATGGGCTCGGTCACCAGCGCGACGTTGTCCTGCTGCAGGGCGGTGTAGTAATCGCTGCCGAGCAGGACCCGCTTACAGCGGAACGGGTAGTCGGGCGTCAGGGCCGCGCGCAGACCGTCGTCGGCGACGGTGCGGCGCAGGAACTCCTCCGCGATGCCCTGCCGGCCGGCGACCAGTGGATCGTCGACGCGCAACGCGGTGTTGTCGTGCTGTTCCTTCCACAACCGCCAGCGTTCGCGGCGCGCCGCCCACGGGCTGCGGCGGAATCGATCGAGCTCGTCGCCGGTGAACGCGCGGTCGTCCTTGGGCACCATCCACGGCGGGGTGCGCTGGAAGATCGTCACCTCGGCGGCGACCTTGGCGATTTCCGGAACGACCTGCACCGCACTGGCTCCCGTGCCGACGACCGCCACCCGGCGATCAGTGAGGTCGGCGCCGCGATCCCACCGGGAGGTGTGCATGATCGAACCGCCGAAATCGGTCAGGCCGTCGATATCGGGCAGCTTCGGTTCCCCGAACAGGCCCACCGCACTGACCACCACGTCGGCGGAGTACGCGGAAGCGCTTCCCGTGCTGACCGATTCGAGCTCGAGGTCCCACTGCGTGGTGACCGCGTTCCAGCGGATGCTCCGTACGGCGGTGTTTGTCAGCAGGTGCCGGTTCAGGTCGAAGTCCTTGGCCACCGACTCCAGGTAGGCCAGGATCTCGGGCTGCCGAGCGTAGGTGCGGCTCCAGTTCCGGTTCGGTGCGAACGAGAACGAATAGAGGTGGCTCTGGATATCGCATGCCGCACCGGGATAGGTGTTCAGCCGCCAGGTTCCGCCCACCCCGTCGCAGCGTTCGATGATCACCAGATCGTCGACGCCGATGCGCCGCAACGCGACCGCCGCGGCCAGGCCGCCGAACCCGGCACCGATGATGGCCACTCTCGGCGCGGGACGCCGGCGCACAGCCGCACGCAGCCGCCCCGTCAGGTACCGCTTCTTCATCACCGGCCTCCGACGCCGATGTCGAGTCCGTCCAGCGTGCCGGTGTCGCGCCAGGCCGCCAGGATGTCGGCGTATTCGGTGGGCGTGCCGTAGAAGAAGCTGCCCTGCCGCGTCGTCGCGTTGGCCTGACCCTCCCGGTTGTAATACCCGGGTGTGCACGACCTGGCGCGGTCCGCGGTACCCGCCGACCTGCCGACCACGGTGTCGACCCAGCCGTCTTCGGCGGCGGTGGTCGCTTCGAGCCGGGTGACGTCACGGGCCAGTGCCTCGGCGATGATCCACGCGACGTGAGACGCCTGGACATCGAGCAGGTAAGGGAAGTTCACCGTAAACCCGGACTGCGCAATACTTTCGACGAACAGGTTGGGGAATCCCGCGACCAGCAGCCCGTGCAGCGTGCGCACGCCCTCGCGCCACTTACCGGTCAGCGTGAGCCCGTCGCGGCCGACGATTTCGAAACCCGTTCGCCGCGCATACTCGGTGCCGACCTCGAAACCTGTCGCGAAGATCAGGCAGTCGATGTCGTGCTCGACGCCGTCGACCACGACACCGCGTTCGGTGATGCACTGCACGCCATGGCCACCGGTGTCCACCAGAGTCACGTTGGGCCGGTTGAACGTGGCCAGGTAGTCGTCGTGAAAGCACGGCCGCTTGCAGAAATAGCCGTACCACGGTTTGAGTGCCTCCGCGGTATCCGCATCGGTGACGATGGCGTCCACCCGGGCGCGGACCTCTTCCATCTTCGCGAAATCGGCCAGCTCGCCATCCCGCATCACCAGCAGGGTCTTGGTGATGCTGGTCCAGGCGTCGGCCACCAGATCCTCGGCGGCCTCGCCGCCCGCGGTCAGCTGTTGGAAGTTCTCGATGCGGCGGCGCTGCCAGCCGGGGGTCAGGCCCGCAGCCCACTGCGGGTCGGTCGGCCGGTTGTTGCGGACGTCGACCGACGACGGCGTGCGCTGGAACACCGAGAGATGACCCACCGCGCGCGCCAGGTGCGGTACGCACTGCACGGCTGTGGCACCTGTGCCGATGATGCCGATTCGCCTGTCGGCCAGCAACTCCAGGTTCTTCCCGGTGTAGTCGTAGTCCCACCGGCTGGTGTGAAAGGTGTGCCCGGCGAACGAGGCGATTCCCGGAATACCCGGCAGCTTCGGCTTCTGCAGGTAGCCGTTGGCCATCGACACGAACCGGGCGCGGATCGCGTCGCCCCTTTCGGTTTCCACGATCCACCGTGAGGCCTGTTCGTCCCAGCGGATCTGGCGGACCTCGGTGTGCAGGCAGGCATCCCGGTAGAGGTCGTAGTGCTCGGCGATGCGCTGGCAGTGCGCGAAGATCTCCGGGCCCTTGGCGTACTTCTCGGTCGGCAGGTAGCCGGTCTCTTCCAGCAACGGCATGTAGACGTAGGACTCGACATCACAGGCGATGCCGGGGTAGCGGTTCCAGTACCAGGTGCCGCCGACGTCGGCGGCCTTGTCGATCAGCCGGATCCGCTGCACCCCGAGTTCGCGCAGCCGCGCCCCGGTCAGCAGGCCACCGAATCCGGCACCGATGATCGCCACGTCGACCTCGTCGGTCAGCGGCTCGCGGTCAGCCGGTTCGCCCGACCACGGATCCTGCGCGAACCCCGCGAAATCACCCGTGACCTCGACGTACTGGCCGATCCCGTCCGGCCGCAGCCGGACCTCGCGCTCGCGCGCGTATCGGGCGCGCAGCGCGTCGGGGTCGAAGGGCAGGCCGGTCACGTTGTCCGCACTATAAGTCCACGGCGGTCGCGATCAGCTTGGTCTCGAGGTATTCCTCGAAGCCGGCCAGCCCCATCTCGCGGCCGATACCGGACTGTTTGTAGCCGCCGAAGGGCGCGTCGGCCGAATACCACACTCCCCCATTGACGCTGACCGTGCCGGTCCGCAGCCGCGCTGCCACCCGGGCCGCACGGTCCCGGTCGGCGGCCCATACCGCGGCGGACAGTCCGTACGGCGAGTCGTTGGCGGTGCGGATGGCGTCGTCGTCCCCGTCGTGGGCCAGCACCACCAGCACCGGCCCGAAGATCTCCTCCCTGGCCGCGCGTGCGGAGTTGTCCAGTCCGCGAACAACCGTCGGCGCGATGAAATATCCCCGGCCTAGCCCGGCGGGCCTGCCACCGCCGCAGGCGAACGAACCGCCTTCGGCCACGGCCAGATCCAGATAGCCCTGTACCCTCATCCGCTGGCGGGCCGAGATCAGCGGGCCACAGACCGTGGTGGGATCGGTCGGGTCGCCGACCGGTATGCCGGTCATCGCCGCGGCGGCGGCCTCGACGGCGTCGTCGTAGCGGTCGCGGGGCACCACCAGCCGGGTGGTGAATGCGCAGCCCTGCCCGGCGTGGCGCGAGACGGCCAGTGCCGCCGCGCCGCACGCCCGCACCAGATCGGCGTCGTCGAGCACGACGAAGGCCGACTTGCCGCCGAGTTCGAGACAGACCTTCGTGATGGACGGTGCCGCACTGGCCATCACCGCCGCACCGGTGGCGGTCGACCCGGTGAACGACACCAGGTCCACCCGGGCATCTTCGCTCAGCTGCGCACCGACACGCGGGTCACTGGAGGTGACGATGTTGACGACGCCGGGAGGAAAGTCGGTGTGCTCGGCGATGATTCGCCCGATCTCGGCGGCACACCACGGGGTTTCGGGAGCCGGTTTGAGGACCACGGTGTTGCCGGCCGCCAGGGCGGGCCCAAGCTTGGCGAGGTTGATCTGGTGCGGAAAGTTGAACGGCGTGATCGCGCCGACGACGCCGTAGGGCTCACGCACAAGTGCACGCCGGGACGCGATCCCCATCGGCGATGCCTCGCCAAGATCGGTTGTCCACGAGTAGTTTTCCGCCACGTCGGCGGGGTACGACAGGTCGTTGACCGGGCCCTGCAGGTGCGAACCGTGGGTGAAGGTGACCGGCGCGCCCACCTCCGCGACGGTGATCGCCCGCAGCTCCTCGATCTCGGCGTTCAGCGCGCAGCGCAGCTGGCGCAGGCAGTGCACTCGCAGCGCCACATCCCGCGACCAGTCGCTGTCGTCGAAGGCCGACCGCGCCGCCCCGATCGCCCGGTCCATGTCCGCGGCGTCGCCGTCGGCGGCCGGCCCGATCCGCTCTTCGGTGGCCGGATTGATGGTGTCGAACGTGCCCGAACCTCCAGCTGCCAGACGTCCGTCGATCAGCAGCTCGGTCACAACGGATCCCGCGCGACCGGGCATGACATGCACCGCGGCCCGCCCCGCCCGGTGCCGAGCTCGGAGGCCGAGATGGGCAATACCTCGATGCCCGAATCCTGCAGTCGGGCATTGGTTTCGGTGTTGCGTTCGTAGGCGACGACGACGCCGGGCGCCAGCGCCAGAGTGTTGTTGCCGTCATCCCACTGCTCGCGTTCGGCGGTCACCGGGTCCAGTCCGGTGTCGATCACGCGCAGCTGCTCGATCTCCATCGCCTCCGCGGCGGCCGTCACGAACGGAGCCTCGTCCAGGATCGTCACCCCGTCGGGGGTGCGCTTGATGGTGAACGCCGACAGCGAATCGCTGACCGCGGGGTACATCACCACCGCGTCGACGTCGACCATCGTGCAGACGGTGTCCAGGTGCATCTGCGCCCGCTCCTGGGCGATCGGCACGGCGAGCACCGTGTGGGCCAGACCGTCGTCGAACAGGCTGCGCGCCAGCGCTTCCGCACCGGCAGGGGTGGTGCGCTCCCCCACCCCGACGGCCACCACGCCGGGCGAGAGCAGCAGCACGTCGCCGCCTTCCACCGGCGCCGTGTGTGACTCGTAGGCCCGCCGCACTCCGAGGAAGCGCGGGTGATGGGCGTAGATCAGGTCGGTCAGTGAGGTTTCGCGCATCCTGGCCGGCAGCGCCAGTGAGGTGGTCGCCACCCGCGGGCCGATCCAGAACGACGAGTCGCGGGTGAACAGCAGATTGGGTAGCGGCTCGATGACGAAATCGCCGCCGTGATGCATGCGCCGCACCAGGGACGTATCGGTCTTGGCGCCCGACGGTAGTTCGGTGAAGGTCATGCCCGCCGTCAGCACGTGCGCCAGGGCCGCCGGCTCCAGACTGCGCAGGTACGCCGAAAGCTCCTGCGCCAGTGGCAATCCCAGACGGCGCGCATCCACGGCTGCGGAGATCCCCTGTATCCGGGCCGCACCGCTGCCCAGCGCTTCGGTCAGCAGATCGGACATCAGCAGCACTTCCACGCCCCGTGAGCGCAGCAGGTCGGCGAACGCATCGTGTTCTTCCTGGGCCCGGGACACCCAAGGCAGGCCGTCGAATAGCAGCTTGTCGTTGTTGCGCGGGGTCAGCCGCTGCAATTCGGCGCCGGGACGGTGCAATATGACGACCCGCAGCGTTCCGACCTCGGAGTTGGAGCCCAGCACGGTGGCAGTCACACATAGCACCGTAACAACAGGTCGGCCACCTCAACTATCGTTGAGGTGTGACCGAGCAGGAACTGTCGCCCGGCGAACTCGCCCAGCGGGCCGGCGTGGCGATCTCGGCACTGCACTTCTACGAACGCGAGGGGCTGATCAGCAGCCGCCGAACCTCAGGCAACCAGCGCCGCTACCCCCGCGACACCCTGCGCCGGGTGGCGTTCATCCGGATGTCGCAACGGCTGGGCATACCCCTGGCCCGGGTCGCCGACGCCCTGGCAACGCTGCCCACCGACCGGGTGCCGACCAGCCGGGACTGGGCGCGGCTGTCGGCGGGCTGGCGGGAGGATCTCGACGAGCGGATCGTGCACCTGCAGCGGTTACGCGACAACCTCGCCGACTGCATCGGCTGCGGCTGCCTGAGCCTGCGCAGCTGCGCGCTGTCCAACCCCGAAGACGTGCTCGCCGGCCAGGGACCCGGGGCGGCGAAGCTCTAGATTTCTTCCCATCGAACAGATGTGCGATATCCTCGGCCCTGTGTCTGTGGCGGTTCAGGGCGCGCTGTTCGAGCACAGTGAGCGCCGCGACCTCGGCGCCGGTGCGTGGGTCGACCTACGTTCGGCGTGGGTCGAAGATGCCGACGTGCTGTTCGACGGCCTCCTCGGCGATGCCCCGTGGCGTGCCGAACGACGGCAGATGTACGACCGCGTGCTCGACGTCCCGCGCCTGGTCAGCTTCCACGACCTCACCACCGAGGCGCCACCGCACCCCGTCATCACCAAGCTGCGCCGTCGCCTCAACGACATCTACGGCGGCGAACTCGGCGAAACCTTCACCACCGCCGGGCTGTGCCTCTACCGCGACGGCGCCGACAGCGTGGCCTGGCACGGTGACACCATCGGCCGCAGCAGCACCGAGGACACCATGGTCGCCATCGTCAGCCTCGGCGCCACCCGGGTGTTCGCGCTGCGTCCCCGCGGCGGCGGACCGTCGCTGCGGCTGCCGCAACGCCACGGCGACCTTCTGGTGATGGGAGGTTCGTGCCAACGCACCTGGGAGCACGCGGTTCCCAAGACCGCACGGCCCAGGGGACCGCGGATCAGCATCCAATTCCGCCCGCGTGACGTGCGGTGAGCTCAGCTGCGAACGGCGTTGACGCCGGCGACCAGGAGGTCGCGGGCGCGGCCCGTGTTCACCGGCACGATCGGCTTGTCGGGCACCACCAGCGGGTTGGCGCTGACGATCACTTGATAGACGCCGAAGTGGGCGGAGTAGTTGTAGGTCTCGCCGGTGCGCACCTGGTTGTTGACCGCCGCCTGCAGGACTCGGTGCACGCCCAGTGTCTCGGTGCCGTCGATCTTCGGTGTGTCCACGATCTCGACCAAGCCGCGCATCCCGGAGCCGGTGAAAGTGACCTTCTGGCAATCGGGTCCGGGCTCGGCCACCGGGATCGGCGAGTTCGTTTCGACGGCGATCACGATGAAGCGGTTGCCCTCACCTTGGGCGGAGACGGCCGCCATATTGCCCTCGGTGCCCGTCGGCACGAGTTGTCCGGCGGCGAATTTCGCGCAGGCGGGTGGGTCGAATATCAGTCCGTCGGGCAGCTTCTGCCCGGCCAGTACTTGGGGATCGATCCCCGTCTTGGCCGTCTCGGACACCGTGAATTCGGGACCGAATTTGGACTTCAGCGTCGTCACCTTCGCGATATCGGCTCGAGCTTGGCCGGATCCGCCCGAACTACACCCGACCAACAGACCGGCACACAGCACTACGACGACGGCGCCGGGTTTCAACATCGTGGCCAATGTACCCAACCCGCAGGTGTTCAGCCGCGTAGGGCGGACACCGTCGCGACCAACAGATCGCCGACGAAGTGCGAATCCAGTGGCGGATGCGGGGATCCGGGATCGGTGACCAAGGTGACGAACACGAGGTGGCCGTCGAGGTAGGCCTGCGCGGTGACGGCGTTGCCGTCGGTCTCGGTGCCGGACTCGACGACCATGCGGGTGGTGACTGTCATCGCGACGGTGTCGACGCCGTCGATGTGGGGCGCCGCAGATATGGGGGTGAGGCTCACCTCACCCGTCGTGTGCGCGAACGTCATCGTCCACTGCGCACATTCGCCGATCAGCCCGGGGTCCGGTGCGCCCTGGCCAGGCACCGCGACGACGACGTAGACGGTGCCACCCGGCCCCGACGCCGAGTACCCGCGGGCGCCCGGATCGGCGGGGGCCGGGTCGGCCAGTGCACCACAGTGCGGGGGCGTCGCCGTCCACCCGGAGCCAAAACCCCACAACCCCGCTGCGCTGAGAGGTCCGGACACGTCGGCGATCTCGTACCCGGCGGGCAGTGCCGGCCGGATCCGTTTGATGTTGGCCGGATTGACCAGACCATAGCTCGGCGACACGCTCGGCGAGGATGACGATGACGGCGGTGCGGAATTGGGCTGCGCCGCACACCCGGCCAGCCAGAGCGCCATCACCGATGAGACGATGAGCTGCCGCACGGGGCCTTGATACCACTGATTGTTTCCCTGGTGCGCGCGCCTCGCGGGCTAACCTGGCAGCCATGTGTACTCGAGTGCTGTGGAACACCAACGACGTCGCCGTTCTCACCGGTCGCACGATGGACTGGCCGGAGTCGACCCAGCCGTTGATCGTCGGTTTTCCCCGCGGACGCGAGCGCGACGGGATCAGCCCGGCCGGATTCATCTCCGATGCCAGCCCGCTGCGATGGACCAGCCGGCACGCCAGCCTGGTGACCACGATCTACGGCCTGGGCACCGTGGACGGCTTCAACGAGGCGGGGCTGGCCGGCCACGGCCTGTATCTGCAAGAGACCGACTTCGGCCCACGCGATCCGGCGAAACCCGGCGTGCAGGCCGGGCTGTGGTTGCAGTACCTGCTGGACCAGGCGGCCACCGTCGCCGAAGCACTGCAGCTGATGGACGAGATCGACGTGTTGAAGATTTCGGCGCACGGGCACGACGCCAACCTGCATCTGGCCTTGGAGGACATCGGCGGCGATTCGGCGATCATCGAGTTCGCGCAGGGTCGCCCGGTTATCCATCATGGTCGCCAGTTCACCCTGATGACCAACGATCCAACCTACGACGAACAGCTGAATTTGCTTTCCCGGCAAGACTTTTCACACCCCACCAGCCAGATGCCGCTGCCCGGCAACGTCAACCCGGTCGATCGCTTCCAGCGGGCCGCCTACTACTCGGCGCTGCTGCCCAAACCGGGTTCGCAGCGCGAGGCCATCGCTTCGGTGATGGCGATCATGCGCAACGTCTCGGTTCCGTTCGGCGCGCCGTACAAAGACTTCGGCGTCTACAACACCGAGTACCGCACGGTGACCGACCTGACCAACCGGATGTACTTCTTCGAGCTGACCACCAGCCCCAATGTCATCTGGATCGAGATGGACCGGTTAAAGCTCGACAGCGGGCCGATCGCGGTCAACCCCTACGACGAGTCACTGGTCGGCGACGTCACCGACCGCTTCGCACCGCACGACCTACCGTTCTAGCGGTTGAGCCGCCAGATGTCGGCTGACATCAGCGTCGCGAACGAGCACCACAACGGGTAGGGCGTCAGCGCGGCACCGAACTTCGGGTCAGCAGCGGCGGCTCGGCGCGCCAGATCGGCGCTGCTGACGGCCAGCGCGCCGGCCACAACCGCCGACGGGCCGAGTCTGTGCAGCTTGAAGAAGAGCCAGCTCCAGCCGGCATTGAGCACCAGGTTGGCACCCAGCGCAGCGGCGTAGGCGCGGGCCTTGTCGTCCTCGCCTGAGGTGCGGAACTTCTCGATCGTCGCGGCCGAGGTGACGGCGATGTCGGCGTACAGCGATGTCCATGCCACCGGGAACACCGCGTTCGGCGGAACGTAGCGCGGTTTGCGCAGGGCGGGATACCACGTCTCGACACCCTTGCGGCTGGCGACGCTACCGACCACGGCCGCTGCGGCCGTGCCCAACGATGTTGCGATGATCGACTTGCCCATGGGCGCCAACGTACTCGTGCGGCGGGCGGCCTGATCCCGAACGCGTGCGAGGTTTCACCCCTGCCGTGCCAACCGGCCTGGTCGACGGCTGCCGGGTGGCCGGTGGCGGGACGCTCGGGGATGCGGCTGGGAGCGGCGCCACGCCGACTCCGAATGTCCCTGCCGGCCTGGTTCCGAGCGGACGCCCGAGGCCCGCTTCCTGCAGGCCGTCGTCCAGCCCGGTGGGGATGGCGGCCAGCAGGTTACGGATCTTGGTCACCGGATCGCCCCGGTCAGCCAGCGTCGCCGGGGTCGGGTCACCGGGGTTGACGCCGCGGTCATAGCCCCATTCGATGATCACCCGCAGCGGGGCGTCGAGCATGTCGAGAATCGGCCCGGGCACTCCTAGTTGCGCCAGCGGCATCAGCAGCGGCAGCCGGGGGGCCGGCATCAGATAGTAGGCGGTATCACCAGTGCTCCCCTGGTACATCGGGTCGGTCACCGCCACGGTGTAGTTCGGGTGCAGATAGACGATCCCGGCCAGCGCGTTGAGATCGGCCAGCAGGTTGAGCGGGCGGCGCGGGAAGTCCACCCATCCGTCGTACTGCCACCCGATATCGGCGGTGGGGAACCGGCAGTCGCCGCCGCCCGCGCCGCAACTGTCCGTGGGCGTCGCGCCGTCGAAGGACACGCCCAGACCGGGGATGTACAGCCCGGCGAAGCGCTCCAGGATGCCGCCGTTCGGCCGGTTCGGATTGCCGATGAGGACGAATGAAGCGTCCAGTGCAGCGCCGTTGGCATCGACGACGGGACGCCACGTTCCGTCCGGGTTTCGATACTGCGCGAGCAGGTTTCGCTTCACGATCGTCGCGATCCGCGCGCTCTGTGAGTAGCCGAACACCGTGTAGTCCGACGTCGACGCGGCGGCGGCGACGACGGGGTAGTCCGATGCCGACGCGACGGCGGCGCCGACGTAGTGCCCCTTGCAGGACGTCCGCCCCTGCAGGCAGTTGGTCAGGTTGCCGACGCCGGTCGCCACCGACGTGTCGAACAAGTCGGCGCCGTAGACCGGCCAGAACTGCTCGGGTGTCTGCACGGCGACCACGTTGTACAGACCAGGATCGGCCGGTTCGGCCCGAGCCGGGCCCGTGGGCGCGATGTAGAGGTCGAGCGCGCCCCGGACGAACTCCACGACGAAGTCGTCGGATTCACCGGCCAACGGATGCCCGGTCCCGCCCATGATCAACGCGGTGGTGGCGGTTAGCTGAACGCCGATTGCCAGTGGCGCGGCGAATCCGAAAACGGCCGTGCACAAGACGCCGAGCACCGCCAGGCATGGCAAGCGCAGACAGGTGGCCATGGCGCCCCCGCACGCCAGGCGCAACGCCTATGGTGGCTTCGCCCGATCCACCGCCGCGGCCACGTTGCGCCATTGCAATTACGCGACCTAGCAGCAATGGTGCTCTTCTTCTGCAGCGCACGTTCACAAACATTCAAATTCGCTGTGAATCGCACTAAGCTGCTCAATCGAATTTGGTTGGTCGCTGGGGACAGTGCGCCACAACAAAAGGAGAACTCGTTCGATGAACAAGATGACCGCGGCAGCTACGGCGGGTCTGGCTGCCGTTTCCTTGAGTTTTGCGCTGGTGGGCTGCGGCTCGGACAGCAAGACCGAGACCAAGACGTCCACCTCGACCTCGACGTCCACCGAGACGTCGACATCGAAAAGCGCTGAGACATCGGCGAGCCCGTCACCAGTCGCCGGAAAGAACCAGACGATTCAGGACTACCTCAAGGCGAACAACATCCAAGAGACGCCGGTCAAGCGCGGCGATCCCGGCTCACCCAATATCGATCTGGCGATGCCGCCGGGCTGGTCGGATGCCGGGGGGCAGACACCGGACTGGGCCTACGGGGCCATCGTCTTCGACAACCCCCAGGACAAGGCTGACCCGCCGAGCATCATCGCGATCGTCTCCAAGCTGACCGGCAACGTCGATCCGAAGAAGATCCTCGAGTTGGCGCCCGGCGAGTTGGCGAACCTGCCCCAGTGGAAGGCGCTCGGGGAGCCCAACTCCAGCACGTTGAGCGGTTTCGACGCTGTTCAGCTCGGCGGCAACTACGTCAAGGAAGGCAAGACGCGGATCATCGCGCAGAAGACGGTGGTGATTCCGGGCAAGGACGGCCTGTACGTCCTGCAGATGAATGCCGATGCCCTGGACGGCCAGGAAGGCCCGCTGATGGAAGCCACCGGCGTCATCGACGAGAAGACGACGATCACCCCCTGATCGGTGAATTCCGCGGCTGCCGGCGCGTGTGCGCGCCGGCAGCCGCGCTCACTTCTGGCGAGGAGGCGCTGTGACATCCGACGAACCGCAGACCCCGGAGGAACCGCAGCTCTCCACGGGCGCCCGGATGGTGAAGTCGCTGAGCCCGAGCTCTGTCCTGTCGATGGCCGACCCTTATCCGGTGGTGCTCAAGCAGTTTGTGCAGTTCTGCTTGATCATCGTCTACCCCGCGTGGGTCGTCGGGCTCCTGTTCGCGCTGGCGATCTACTACGCCGTCTATGGCGTGCTGTGGGTGCTGTTCGCGCCGATTCGGTTGTGGATGAAGAAGAATCGGCCCGACGAGTACGCGGCGAGCCAGCAGAAGCAGATCTAGAGGGCTCAATTCGCTTCTGCGGATTGGGTTTATCCCCAGCCTCGGGTTCATCCACAGATTGCTCTCGCGGTCACTTTTGTGTCGTAGGTCCGGGGTAATGTTTCGAACATGAGTTCGATCGATGCGGCGTTGGATGCGCTCGACGCCGCGGTCGAACTGTTGGGTGCCGCCGATATCGAGGAGCTACCCGCACCGGAACGCTTTGCGCCGATCGAACGACTGGAAACCGCGGTACGTCGTCTGGTGGCCGTCTCACACACCCAGATCACGCACTTGGAGCGGTATGCGGGGTGTCCGCCGATTCCGGTCGTGCTGGCTGATGTGTTGCGGATCAGCCGGCCGGCGGCCAACCGCCGGGTGCGCGATGCCGAACAGCTGACGGCGCGCACCACCTTGACCGGCGAACCGTTACCGGCGTTACTGCCGAATACGGCGAAGGCGTGGAAGGCCGGGGACCTCGACGGTGAGCATGTGCGGGTCATCCAGAAGTTCTTCCGCGACCTGCCCGACCACGTCGGCCCCGTCGAGGTCGACAAAGCCGAGAAGTCGCTGGCCGAGCATGCCCGGAATCTGCGGCCCGACCAGCTGGCGAAAGTGGCCGACCGGCTCGCCACCCACCTCAACCCCGACGGCAGGTTCTCCGAGGAAGACCGGGCCCGCAAACGCGGCTTCCTATGGTGCGGCGGACAACGCGCCGACGGCATGAGCGTTGGGAAATTGGCCGCTACACCGGAGTTGCGCGCGATGCTCGACGCCTGGCTGGCCAAATTCGCCGCACCGACGCCCGACGATCTACGCAGTCACGCCCAACGCCAACACGACGCACTCACCGAGCTTGTCGGTGGCCGGCTGGGGGATCCGAAACTAGGCCAGCACAACGGGCTACCCGTCACCGTCATCGTCACCACCACCCTGCAAGACCTCCAGACCGGTGCTGGGCACGCCGTCACCGCCGGCGGCACCCTGATCCCGATCTCGGACCTCATCAGGATGGCCAGCCCCTCGTACAACTATCTGGCGGTGTTCGACGGCATCACCGGAAAGTCCTTGTGGTTGGGCAGATCCAAGCGGCTGGCCTCAGCCGATCAACGCATCATGCTGCTGGCCAAATACCGTGGCTGCACCGCACCCGGCTGCACCGTCAACGGCTACAACAGCCAAGTCCACCA
>FLQS01000071.1 GCA_900078375.1 uncultured Mycobacterium sp.
GTGTTCGTTGGTGCCAGCACGCTCAACACGCGCGACTCGATCCGACGCGCCCGCGTCATCGCCGACCTCGGGGCGGACGGCATCATGAGCGGACCACCGATGTACTTGCCGCAAACCACAGAGAACGCGGTCCAGTACTACAAAGACCTCGCCGAGGCTGTCCCCGAGCTCGCAATCATGATCTACCAGAACCCTCACGCGTTCCGCATCACACTGCCGCCCGGTGCATTCAGGGAGCTGGCCCAGGTTCGCAATATTATCGCGCTCAAACAGACCTCGATGGACATCTTCAACGTCATCGGCGCCATCAAAGCGGTCGAGGACAAAATGTCGGTCCTCGTTCTGGATCAGTTGATGTACCCGGCGATGATGTTCGGCGCTGCCGGTGCGTGGAGCATCGACGTATGCATGGGCCCTTGGCCGGCGCTCTCGCTGCGCGATGCGTGCCAGCGTGGCGACTGGACAGAGGCTGCCACCATCGCCGATCAGATGCAAGCCCCATTTCGGACGCTGGGCTTGACTATGGAGGAGTTCCAAGCCATGCAGTCGGCCTGGTGGAAGATCGCGATCGACACTGCGGGCTATGGGCGTGCTGGGGCGGCCCGGCCGCCCTTCGTTCACATACCGAAGACCATCATTGACTCCGCGCACCGCTACGGTGAACGCTGGGCAGGACTTGCGGAGCGCTACCACCGATCCCGGGAAGCCGCCGGGCTGCCGCCTGCTGAAGCGAACGGGGCCGGCGCTGCGCCATCCACGTCGGCAAACGAACCCGAGGCAGCGGCAGTCACGTCCGTCACCTGAGGCGCCGTCTCGGCTCTGACACCAACCCTCGGCTCACTCGCTCCGCAACGGCTGAACATAGCGAGACACCCGGAAATGACACAGAACTTGACGTCGGCGACTGGGGTGCATTCACCGCAAAGGTGAAAAAAGGCGCCATCCGGGTGTCATCCCGTTCAGCGGTGACACCAGTCCGACTCGCAGCTCCATAATCTGCCCGGTGCGTTGCGCCACCGCAGCCGCGTATCCCACCCCTCGGTGCGGGCGCGGTTGGGTACAGGACGGCCCGGGACCGAGTTCATCGCGGGGCGCGGAGGATTTTGTCGAGGTCCGCTGGGACGAGGTGATCGACCTGCTCGCAGCTGAACTACGGCGCGTCGTCGAATGCTTCGGCAACGAGGCAATTTACGGCAGAAATTGCCCCCGCGACATGCTCACGAACCGCCTCCACTTTCGAGGAGGTAGACGCGCCTTTGTTGCGCGACTGCGTGGCGTTCGTCCCTCACCCAGCCGTTGCCGCCTCGCCTCGACCGTTCGATCAAGACTGCCCTACAAAGCAAGGTCGACAGCGCCAGCGGCTCTGCGGCTTACAGCAGTCGGCCGATGCCGCGTGCTGCGACCTGCAAGGCGCCGAGTAGTCGCGGGCGACTGCGTTTCAAGTCCGGTATGACGGCGCCGATCGCGGCGACCACCGCGTCATCGGATTGCCTGACCACCGGTACCGCCAGCGAAGAGGCGCCCAGCGACATTTCCTCCATGGTAGTGGCCACCGCGTCGCGGCGAACACGGGCCAACTGCGCGGCCAAAACCGACGGCTGGACGACCGTGTGCGCCGTGACCCGCGTCAGCCCGGCAAAAACCCGTTCGCGTACTTCAGGCGGGGCGTGCGCCAGCAGTACCTTTCCAACACCGGTGCAGTGCATCGGCAGCCTGCTGCCGACGGTGCTGACGATCGGGACAGACGCGCGGCCCATCATTCGCTCCAGGTAGAGAACCTCGTCGCCATCGCGCACCGCAAGATGCACCGTGACCAGAGTCGCGGCGTACACGTCATGTAGAAACGGTTCCGCAACTTGGCGTAGTCCACCCTCCACGGGCGCTAGCAGTCCCGCGTTCCAGATCAGCCTGCCGACCACGTAGCGACCGTCAGCGCACCGTTGCAGCGCCGAGCCGGCCACCAACTTTGCGACCAGCCGGTGCGCCGTGGACACCGGCAGCCCGGCGCTCTTTGCAAGTTCGGACAGCGTCAGGCTGCGGTGCCGCTCGTCGAATGCGCCCAGAATGTCCAGCAAACGCGATGTGACGCAGGTTCCGGGCTGGGAGGGATGACCCGCCAATTTCTCACCTATTTCCACTGGATGGAAGTTTACGCTTCCACGTGACCGCGATGGGGGATTACCTTTGCCGTCATGGCAGCGGCGACCGACGGCAATCCCGATGACGCCGCGAGCCAGCAGACGATCAGCGCCGAGATCGGTGCGATCGAGTGCGCGTATCAGCGCTCAGGGGTCAAGGAGACGCAGCCGCGGCTGAACTATCCGCCCTACCGCAGCAGCCTGTTGCGTCACCCGACTAAGGACCTCCACCACGCTGACCCGGAAGGGGCTGAACTTTTCGCGCCCTGCTTCAGCGCCTCCGATGTGGATTCACTCGAAGCCGACCTCACTGTCCAGCACGACGGTGAACCCATCGGCGAACGACTGGTGGTGACCGGCCGGATTGTCGACGGCGAAGGGCGCCCGGTGCGGCGCCAACTCGTCGAGATCTGGCAGGCCAACGCGGGCGGGCGCTACATCCACAAGCGAGATCAGCATCGTTCCCCGATCGACCCCAACTTCACCGGCACCGGCCGCTGCCTCACTGATGATGACGGCAACTACCGCTTCACCACGATCAAGCCGGGTCCTTACCCGTGGAAGAACCACAGCAACGCATGGCGGCCTGCTCACATCCACTTCTCTCTGTTCGGCACAGAATTCACGCAACGAATGGTTACTCAGATGTACTTCCCGGGGGATCCCCTGCTGGCCCTCGACCCGATCTACCAGGCGATCACGGACCAAAGGGCGCGCGACCGACTGGTGGCCAGCTACGACCACGACGTCAGCGCCCACGAATGGGCTACGGGGTATCGGTGGGACATCGTCCTGACTGGGGCAGCGCGCACCCCGATCGAGAGCCCTGACAGGGGAGCCTGCCAGTGACTGCTACGCTGCTGCCCGCCACTCCGGGCCAGACTGTCGGACCGTTCTTCGGTTACGCGTTGCCGTTCGCAAAGTGCAACGAGCTGGTGCCGCCCGGTTCGCCAAACGCTGTTCAATTGCACGGCCTCGTCGCCGACGCTAACGGCCGAGGAGTGCCTGACGCCCTGGTTGAGATCTGGCAGGCTGACGCCGACGGGACGATCTCGAACGCCGCCGGGTCCTTGCGCAGGGACGGCTGGACCTTTTCCGGGTGGGGCCGCGCCAGCACCGATGACAGTGGCCGATACAGCTTCTCCACCGTCATTCCCGGTGCCACCGAACCCCATGCAGCGCCGTTTATTCTGATCACTGTGTTCGCCAGGGGGCTGCTGAACCGGTTGTTCACGCGCGCCTACGTACCCGGCGAGCAACTGGCACGCGATACTTTGCTGAGCGGACTGGCTCCCGAGCGTCGTGACACGCTCGTCGCCACTCGCGACCAAACTGGCCTTCGCTTCGACATCCAATTGCAGGACTCGAAGGACAAGCCCGAGACGGTCTTCTTGCGTTACCCAGGCCACCAGCGATGACGAACCTGCTGTGGCCCGGCGACAATCTCGCTGGCGACCTGATGAGCGACGCGGCGTTCCTGGAGGCCATGCTTGCGGTGGAAGGCGCGTGGCTGGACGGTCTCATCGACGCAGGCATCGCACCCCGGGAGGCCAGAGCGCAGCTGGTGGACCTCCTCGCAGAGAACGACCTCGAGGCGATCGCCCGGTGCGCCGACGCCGATGGCAATCCTGTTTCCGGCCTGGTCTCGGTGTTGCGGGAACGCTCCGCTGAGCCGACCGCGCGCTGGCTGCATCGTGGGTTGACCAGTCAGGACGTCATCGACACTGCTTTGATGCTGTGCGCCAGGGACGTCCTAGGCGCGATCGGCGACGAGTTCGCCATTCAGGTAAGGGCGCTGTGCGGTCTCGCCGAAACTCACCGCAGCACAACCGCTCTGGCGAGAACACTGACCCAGGCCGCCCTCCCGAGTACGCTCGGCGCCAAGTTCGCCCACTGGTTGACCGGTGTGCTCGACGCCGTCGAGCCCCTGAGGGGGCTGCTCGCATCGCTACCGATTCAGGTTGGCGGTGCGGTGGGGAGCCTCGCTGCTGCCACCGAGTTGGCCGGTTCGGTGGACGGCGCCGTGGCCCTCAGCGATGGCCTCGCCGCGGCACTGCGACTGGCCCCCGCTCCGCCGTGGCATAGCACCCGCTCGGCGGTGACCAGGATAGGTGATGCGCTGGCGAGCTGCTGCGACGCCTGGGGCCACATCGCCACCGACGTCGCGACGGGCAGTCGGTCGGAGATCGGCGAGCTCGCGGAGGGACGCGGCGGCGGCTCGTCGAGCATGCCGCACAAGAACAATCCGATCCGCTCCGTGCTGATTCGCCGCGCCACATTCACCGCGGGGCCGTTGGCGGGCATACTTCATGCTGCGGCGGGCGCAAGCGTCGACGAGCGCTCCGACGGCGCCTGGCACGCCGAGTGGGCCACCCTGCAAACATTGGGCCGCCGCACCGTGGTGGCTGCCGTCCACACCTCGGAACTCGTCACGGGTCTGCTGGTGCACGCCGATCGCGCCGCAGCCAACCTGGCTGCCGCCCAAGGGCTCGCCTCCGAGCAGCGCGTGATGACCGAGTTGACCGGTCGCGCAGCACTTCGTGACTACACCGGAGCCACTGACAGGCTGATCGACGCCACGCTGGACCGGGCCCGCCGCCTTTTCGAGGACACACCATGAGCGTGCCGCGTCTGCAAGTCATCGACCTCGGCGGGCCCGACGGCGGGTCCCTGCTCCTGCTCGGCCCCTCTCTAGGCACGTCGACGGCCACCCTGTGGACAGGGGTGGCCCAACGGTTGAATGACCACCTGCGCGTCGTCGGGTGGGACCTGCCCGGCCACGGCCGCGGCGTTCAGGCCCAACCGTTCACCATCGCCGACTTGTCTGCCGCAGTGCTGTTGCTCGCCGACAGTCTGGGTGCCGACACATTCCACTACGCCGGTAATTCGGTGGGTGGTTGCGTGGGCCTGCAGCTGCTGCTGAACGCGCCGCAAAGGGTCGGTTCGGCGACCCTGCTGTGCACTGGCGCGGCGATCGGAACACCGGACGACTGGCTCGAACGTGCCGCCACCGTCCGCGCCGGAGGCATCGACACGATGCTGGCCGGCACGGCACAACGCTGGTTCGGGCCCGGTTTCATCGCCCGTCAACCGGGCGTCGGCGCGGCACTGCTGGACGCCCTGAGCCACACAGATCCCGAGTCCTATGCACTGGTCTGCGAAGCGTTGGCAATGTTCGACGTCACCGACCGGCTGTCCGAGATCGCCATTCCGGTCCTGGCCGTTGCAGGCAGCGCCGACGGCGCCACGCCGCCGGAATCGTTGCGGTGCATCGCCTCCGGCGTACAGGACGGGGACCTCGTGGTGCTCGACGGCGTCGGGCACTTGGCCCCCGTCGAGGCTCCAGACCGGGTGGCGGGCCTCATCGCAGAGCTCGTCGGTGTACCGCAGCCCCCGAGTAGGACCGTCGAGGACGTGCACCGCGCTGGAATGGCAGTACGGCGCGAAGTGCTCGGCGACGCGTACGTCGACGGAGCTGTGGCCGGTACCACCGATCTGACCGCCGACTTCCAGCAGATGATCACCCAGTACGCCTGGGGCAGCATCTGGACTCGCCCCGGTCTCGACCTCCGCAGCCGCTCGATGATCACGCTGACGGCGTTGGTCGCCCGCGGCCACCACGAGGAACTTGCCATGCATCTGCGGGCGGCCCGCCGCAACGGTTTGATCAACGATGAGATTAAGGAGCTGCTGATGCAGACCGCCATCTACTGCGGGGTCCCCGATGCCAACTCCGCGTTCCGTATCGCCGCTGAGGTCCTGCCTGAGTTCAACGAGCACCAAGGTGAGCAATGAGTCGCACCGTTATCTGCGACCGTGCCGAGGACGCCGTCGTTGGAATCGGCGACGGTGCAACGATTCTCGTCGGCGGTTTCGGCATGGCGGGCATGCCTACCACCCTTATCGACGCGTTGATCGAACAGGGCGCAGCCGAACTCACCATCGTCAGCAACAACGCCGGCAACGGCGATACCGGACTGGCCGCGGTGCTGGCGGCGGGCCGGGTCGCCAAGGTCATCTGCTCCTTTCCACGACAGGCCGACTCGTATGTGTTCGACGAGCTCTACCGGGCAGGCAAGGTCGACCTCGAAGTGGTGCCGCAGGGCAACCTGGCCGAACGGATCAGGGCAGCGGGGGCCGGAATCGGCGCATTCTTCTGTCCGACCGGGGTCGGCACTCCGCTCGCCGACGGCAAGGAAATCCGCACCATCGAAGGCCGCGATTACGTATTGGAGTACCCGATCCGCGGCGACGTCGCACTCATAAAAGCACACGTCGCCGACCGGGCCGGAAACCTGTTGTACCGCAAAACCGCACGAAACTTCGGCCCGGTGATGGCGACCGCGGCATCTCTGACCATCGTCGAGGCTGCCCACGTCGTCGACACTGGACGGATCGACCCCGAGGCAGTCGTAACACCAGGCATCTTCGTCGACCGCATCCTCGACCTGTCCGCAACCGTCCACACGACCACGGAGTGCACTTCGTGACCGGGACCACACCCCACACATCGACGCATCTGCGCGTCGAGCACCTCGACCGCGGACCGCTGAACCGTTGTGAGATCGCCGAGATGGTCGCGCGCGACATCCCAGCCGGGTCGTATGTCAACCTCGGAATCGGTCAGCCCACGACGGTAGCCGACCATCTAGACCCCGCCGCAGAGGTTGTGCTTCATACCGAGAACGGGATGCTCGGCATGGGTTCGGCGGCCAGTGGAGACATGATCGACCCCGATCTCACCAACGCGGGCAAGATCCCGGTTACCGAAACCCCAGGGGCGTCTTACTTCCATCACGCCGACTCCTTCGCCATGATGCGGGGAGGTCACCTCGACATCTGCGTACTCGGAGCATTTCAAGTCAGCCAGCGGGGGGATCTCGCCAACTGGCATACCGGGGCCCCTGACGCTATCCCTGCCGTCGGCGGTGCCATGGATCTCGCTATCGGAGCCAAGTGCGTATTCGTGATGATGACGCTATTTACCAAGGACGGGACCGCCAAACTCGTCCCACAATGCACCTACCCACTGACCGGACTGCGCTGTGTCAGCCGAGTTTACACCGATCACGCCGTGTTTGACATCGATAGGACCGGTGGCGGCAAGTTGCGGGTTTTACAGACATTCGGCCTCAGCTTTGCCGAACTCCAGAAGCGGCTGCAGGTGGTGCTCTCATGACCGTTGCGGGGCCCGCAGCTGAGCGAGCTAGATGCATACAACATTGTACGATATAACGGTATTACTATTATTGAGTGGCGACCGGTAGAACAGACCCCGAGCTGGCGATTGGGGACATGTTCACGCGAGTGAACACGAGTCGCGTGTCGGGGGTGATCGTGGAGCAGATCCGCGGTTTGATCCGCGGCGGCAGGCTAAAGCCGGGCGACCGGCTGCCGTCGGAACGCGAGCTCGGGGAGCGTTTCGGCGTCAGTCGTGTCGGGTTGCGTGAAGCAATGCGCATACTGGAGGGCAACGGCCTCATCACGATCAGAATCGGTTCGCGCGGTGGCGCCTTCGTCACGGCTCCCACCAGCTCGCATATCGGAGAGGGTATTGTCGATTTGCTCACGCTGTCGGTTCTTCGTGCCGACGAGGTCACCGAGGCTCGACGGATCTTCGAAATCGGTTACGTGCCGCTCGTTTGTGAACGCGCCGACGAAGACGACATCTCGGATCTATTGGAGATCTGCGAACGCGCAGATGCTGCGGTGGCCGATGGGCATTACCCCGTCGCCCTGTCGGGTGAATTCCACGTGCGTGTGGCCAAAGCAACTCACAACGACGCCATCGAGATGCTTGCACGTTCCTTTCAAGGTCAAGTGGTCAGGTCGCTACAACAAGCTCAAGACTATGATCCAGCGGTTGGCGTCATCGGCACGAAGGAGCACCGCAGATTCGTGAGCGCGGTGAGCAGTCGTGACGTTGAGACGGCCGAAGCGATTATGCGCCGGCACCTAGAGCGAACCGCGCGGCGCCTCCGTGCTCGCGAACCACGATCGTCGGGGTGCTGATAGACGCTCCATCAAGCGCTTGCCTAGGCCGGGCTAAACCGTAAAGGAGCGGGGGGTCAATTCGCATGTGCCGTGGACGTCGACCCGAGTCGGAACCGGTCGGACGTGATGCGGGCACGCCCCAGCGGATGACATCCGTATACGTTCAGGTCGGCTCTCGCAGTGGCTAGCAATACCAAGTGAGGGCTGTGTGCACCAGGGTGTCAGCCCCGATCGTGAGGCCCGGCATATTACGCGTCATAGCCGAGTGATTGGTGGTCATCGCGTGATTCGTCGAGAGACCCGTCAAAGTCATTGGAGCACAGGAATACACCCGATGACCACGGACGATATCGGCTGGCTGGCCGTTTCGGCCGACCGACTTACCATCATCCACCCCGACGCGGTGCGTGAGCTGCTAAGCATGTTCATCCATACCCCTGACGGGCGGAAGCCGAAGCGCTGCGTCGCGCCGGGTACACCAATGCTGTACCGGTCGGACGACCTGCGCAACGGCTTCCGTAACCGCTAATTCGACGCCCCCACAGGATCATTGGACATGGCGATCGGGTGTCATGGTCCACGTCGAACGGTCAATAGTGACGCTGGAACCCTCGCGCGGGTCTCATGTCGTACCGGCGGCCGGCTCGGGCGCTGGGAACGTCCGCCGCCGGCAGGAACGCGGGGGACCAACCCGGTGACTTGATGATCGCCTGCTCGCGCGGTCCAGTGGCTTCAGCGGTCCGCGGAGCGAGTACCGCGCGACCCGAAAGCCTGGGCGAAGGTGATGTTGCCCAAAGTCTCGCGCTGTGTGGCGTCTAACGCAGCCAATAGCCTCGAGTTCTCGATGACGATCATCTCGACGTCGAGCCCGTCGTCGGCGTAGTGTCGATGCCAGACCCAGGGCGGCGTGTATACGAAGTCGCCTGTGTTCCATTGGACCCCTTGATCGCCGATTTCCGACCGGCCCGAGCCGTGTAGCACGAAGTGAACTGATTCATGCACATGTCTATGGAGATCACTGGCTTCGCCAGCGGGAATCTTCTGCAGGAAGAACTCGAAGGCTCGAGCAGGGATTCGCAGAAGCAACCCGATTTGGGATGGGCTTCCAGTCTGGACCCAGTGCGCCTCGGTGGAGCTGACAACCAGGTTCTCCTCGGTGACCTCCTGGCTGTCGCGACCTTCTGCTCGCGCCATGCTCCTGGCGAAATCGTCTAATTCGGCATTGGATAGGCCCATGGGCCCGACTCCTTACTTTTTATCGTCGTTCGGTGCCCTCTAAGCGACGACGCGGTTTTCGTCGATAAGTCATGCGGCCTCGGTCGTGGGTACGGCTATTACTGAGACGCGAAGGCGTTCAACGCTATTGCAGTCGCCTTCGTCGTTCTACCATACCTGATCAATTTGGCAAACGCGCCATGTCACAACGGGATTCAACATCGCATGTATACGCATCCCTACGCGTTTGTCGACGACGGTCCGAACATTTGGCGAAGGCGGTCGCGACTCCGTTCGACGTGGACGGTATGCAATAAGTAGGTTGCTACGACGACACAGCAGCGAGATTTCTTGGTTACGAGTGCCTGTTGTCCGGGAGACTTAGGATGGGCGAGGCCCACCGCGCTGATCGCCGCGCGCGGAAAGCTCGCTTTGATCGCGTCGTGCCCGTTCATTCGAGTCGCACCGCTCTAGCTTTCGCGCTGGGAGTCAAGGTCGACGTTGGGCGAAGTTGATCGGCCGGGCGGGATACTCGGCTTTTCACCCGATGAACAGTGCGTTTGTGTTGGTCGGTGGGCCGTCGTGTTCCGGCAGGCTGATTAGTCGCCGTGAGCGGCAGGCTTTCGTGTGCGCCGTGATGGCGGCCCAGGGCGAGCGGGCGGCAAGCTAGGTTGCGCCGTCGTGCGGCATAGCTATGAAAGCCGTCACCGTTCGCCGCTGAGCCTTCCTTGACGATAGCGCTGTTCATCGAAGGGTTGTTGGGTTCGGAGCAGTCGGTAGGCCAGGCGGCACGCGTGACGCGCGAGCGCGACGCGGGCCTGAATCGGGGCCATGCCGCGCGCCCGCAATTCAGCGTTGCGTTCGATGAACGCCGGTGAGCGTTGAGACAGGCCCCAAGCGATTCCCATCAACGCATCGCGGTGCTCGGCCAGTCCTTGTCGAGAGATTCGGCCACGTCGGTGCAACGTGGCTGACTGGTAGAGCGCTGGCGCCAATCCCGTTGCCGAGTAGAGATGTTCAGCGTCAGGGAACCGCTCGATCGGGAGACTGTGCGCGGCGAAGGCCGCCGCGCGGATCGAGGCGACACCGGGAAGCGTGGTCAAGACTTGGCCGTCGGTGTCGGTGAGCAATGCCGCGACTTCGAGGTCGATGGCATCGATGTCCCCCCGGAGACGGCGATACCGGTCGAGGTCGCGATGCAAGCGATGAGCACGTTGATCGGCATCGGCAGGAGGAGGTAGACAGCCGTGCCACCGCTGCAGCCAATAGTGGGCGGTGTCGGTCGTCAAACGCCCGGGCGCCCGGCACATCAGTGACCGCAATTGGGGTGGCCGTCCGGCAAACGCGGCAGCACAGGCCAGCACCACAAGACCGGTCGGCGTCTCCAGCGCCAGCGATCGGCCATGACCCGACGGCGCTGACAGCCCAGGGCATAGGGCGTTGAGCTGGTCGTGCAGTCGCTGCTGTGCGACCTTGCGGTCGGCCACCAATCCACGACGATGCCGAACCGCGGCACGCAGCGCTTCCACCGCGGCCTGCTGGCCGTAGCGTCGACCACCGCCCTGGCGTGCCATGTAGGTCAAGGCCGCGCAGTCGCGGTCGTCGGTCTTGAACCGGCCCGAACCCAGTTGAGTACGAGCTGATTTCGTCTCCGACGGAGCGAAGAGTCGTACCGAACCAGGATGGCGACGTTCCAGCTCGGTGACCCAGGGTCGATGCAGACTGCCCGTCGCCTCGATCGCGATCACCGGCAAACATGGACCATGTTTGTTCAGCGCCACCTGCAGCTGGTGATGCCTTCCCGCGAAACCGGCGACGTCATCGGATCCATGAGCAGCCCCGACCCATTGCTGATCCACACCCGATTGAACGCCTTACCAGGGTCCACGGCGACGATCACCGTGGACGGATCAAGCGCAACCTCCAACACCGACATGAGCAGCCTCCTCCGAATCGGACCTCCCCTGAGGATCCGCCCAGCGACTACTCATGGCCTATCAGCTAGCCTGCGGTCGCACCCGCACGGAGGCGCACAGTTCGGTGGTGATCCGCGTCCGGTCCTTCCGCCCCGAATCGCGATGGCCGCGTAGCCGAACCGTGGCCAGCTGCGACGATCTCTTGAGGCTGAATGAGGTAGCTGCGACGACGATCGCGTCGAAGTGTGCGCGAGCTGGATGATCTCTATTTCGCAGTTGGCGCGAGGCAAAACGCGGGGCCTGCCCTGTTAGCTGTACTGACCACGGACGTTAGCGGACGGCGAAGGATCGCGGGGTCGCTTCGCCCCGGACCGCATGCTGACCGACGACATTGCGACGAAGGGATGTCGAAGGATACAACGTCATACGAGGAGTTCTGAGAACGACTATTCCATCGGAACCCACAGTCTCCCCCGATTCCAGTAGCGCGCTGGAGCAGCCCGACCTCAGCGGCGAGCTCGGCGAACCCGGAACGACCGGCGGCGTTGACGCCAGCCACCGAAGGTCGTCATCGATCACCCGCCCCGCGCTGCGCGGCCAGCCCAGTTCGGCCGCGCGCGCCGCCAGGTCATACTGACGACCGGTGGATTCCCGGTTGCGGCTGATCTGGGCCACGGTGGACTGCCGGATATAGACCACCGCGGCACGCCCCCGATGCGCAGTGGTGACCTTAGGCTCACCCATCGGCGGCCACCTCGATCCCGCTCGTCGTGGCCGCTTTGACGATCACATTGGCCAGCAACATGATCGCGGTCATGACTGCGTCGGCCGGCAATTGCTCGACCATCGGCTCCGGCGGCTGATCGGCTGTCGTTGGCGGGGAGCGGAGCTGGTATCAAACTGAGCTGGACAGGCTGCACGGGAGTCCCCTTGCACCGTGACATCCCTGCAGCCTGTCCCCGCAGGTCGGCGAGCAGCTCGCACACATGCAGCAGATCTGCCACCGACCCCAACGTCGCAGCACCGCTATCCCCTCGCCAGAAACCGGCTCGGCATCGGTCCAGGCAGCCGGGATCAGCGATTTACTGCCGTCGCACATTTCCAGCAGCAACTCGATGACCTCATGTCGACGCATCGCGCCCAACCCCCGCAACAACCGGTCCCGCAGGGGATGACGCGACCGCGTAACCCACACCGACGGGGCTGTCAGATAAACGGTGGATCTGATCCTGGCATCGGTTAGTTGCCAGTCGGAGTGATCCGGCCGTTGAAGGTGATCGCGAACGCGTTGAGTGCGGGCTTCCACCTCATTGCCCATCGTGCCTTACCACGGCCGGTGGGGTCTAGGGATCGGGTCACCAGGTAGAGACACTTCATCGCGGCCTGTTCGGTCGGGAAATGCCCACGGGCCCGAATCGCCCGCCGATAGCGGGCATTGAGTGATTCAATCGTTATCTTGAGTTGTTGTTCGATTCGTCTGTCTGAACTGGCATTTCGTGTCGTGGACGGTGTCGTCGACGTGCTGATGGTTGTCGTTGGTGGTGGGTTCAGCAGGGGCTGGTTGTTATCGGATCGTGACGTGTTCGGGGTGGGGTGTCCCGGAGTTGACCGAGAGCGTGGGCGAGTTGGCGGCGCAGCTGCTGGTTCTCGGTGGCCAGTTCGCGGTTGCGGCGCAGCGCGAGGTCGAGGCGCTGACGCAGCGAGTCGTCGCTGGCGCGTTGCCGGGCCGGGGTCGGGGATGCGTGGTGGGGCTGGTTGCGGGCGCGCAGGCGTCGGATTTCGTCTTTGAGGTCGGTTTGGGTGTAGAGCCAGGATCGGGAGACTCCGGCGTGATCGGCGACGGCTTCGAAGGTGATCTTGGCCCCGGCGCGGTCGAGGTCGTGTAGGGCAGCGATAGCTTTGGCGCGGGTGAGTTCATGCCGCCGTTTCGCGGCGGTGGCGAGGTGAATACTGTTGTCAGAGCGCATGTTTGGTCGTCTCCGGGGTTTCGAGGGTTTCGATGATGGTGTCGAGGTTGTTGAGCACGGTGCGGTTCATCTCGGCCAGGCGTTGGTGGCCGCGAGCCTCGGCTGCGGTGATCAGTTCGAGGGTCTGGTGCCGCTGCGCGTGGTGCTGGGGCAGGAACTCGCTGGTCGTAAGGAACATCGGGCAGGTCAAACAGGCGTTGGCGTGCGGGCAGGATCTTTGCAGCGGCAGTCCGCAGTAGCCGTTGGGCAGGGCTTGGGTGGCGCGGGCCAGACGTTGTTTGGCCCAGGCGGCGTCGGCGAGCGGCCCGTCGGACTCGTAGGTGACTGTGCGGCCGGTGATGTCGATCTTTCGGGCGGCCTCCCAGTGCCGGCGCACGGTGTCGTCGTGCAGGCGGGCGTAGTGGGAGGTCATTTGCGGCGAGTCGTGGTCGAGGATTCGGCGGACGATCTCTTGCGGGACGTCACGGTTGATCAGCCGGGTGCCCAGGGTGTGACGCCATTGATGCGGCGTGAGATGCACCCGGTGGCCGTGTTCGTCGCGGATGTCGCAGGCATCGAGCCAGCGCTGCAGGGCCATCCGATAGGTCGAGGAGCTGATCGGGTGGTGGCCATCGATGTTCTTGGTGGGGCGGGGGAACAGGATCTGTGTGCCGCCGGGCCAGTGATCGGTGTTGCGGCGCCGCTGATGTCCGATGGCGTCGGCGAGTTCGGTGTCGATCGGCACCAGGGCTTCGCGGTGCATCTTGTGGTTGAAGTAGCGCAGATAGGGGGCGCCGTCGGTGTCTGTGGTGACGCAGTCGCTGCGCAGCCGCAGCGCGTCGGTGACACGTAGTCCGCAGTGCATCAGGATGACGGTGATCAGCCGGTAGCACGGGTTCTCGAATCGGTCGAGGTTGGCGGGTTGTTCGAGCTGGGTCATGACCTGCTCGGCCAGTGCCCGTGGCAGCTTGTCGGGGCGGCGGGGATGATCGGCGGGGAAGAATACTGCGGTGGCGGGAAGCCCCGGGTGCCAACGATGTTGACGAATCGCGACGAAGAATCCGTTCAGCAGTCCGATGTGGGCGCTGCGGCGTTGTGGGTGGCGTTCGTGGCGCAGGTCTGCCAGATAGCGTTCGAGCAGCTGACGATCGAGTTGCTCGATGTGCTCGATGCCGACCGCGGCCAGGAACCGCGAGAACCGGCTGATCGCCACCACCGGCCGGCCGCCTCCGGCTTCCAAGCCCAGTCCGCTCGACAACCGCAGCCGGGCCCAGCGTTTGGCCAGCTCCCGCAGCCATGGCTGGGTGATCCGGTCGAATTGCAGGGTGCGGCGACCGTCGAAGCCGAGGCGGTGCATCCGCCAGACATCGCGCGGGTATTCGGCTTCCCAGCCGCCGGTCTCGGCCAGATCGGCGACGGCCCGATGCGCATAGAGCAGCACAGCGCGCCCGAGGCTGTCGTTGACGGTCCCGTCGGCGATCGCTAGCCAGGTGTCCTCGTCGTGGTCGAGCAACGACGTTACCGACGAGGCCGCCAGCAGCCGAACCACGCGAGTGACGACACTGGGTGCGAGCTTGCCGACGCGCCGGTCACGACGCTGCTGCAACGTGTACTGCAGTTCCAGTCTCAGCTGCGGGGGTAGTTGGCCGAGCTGGATCGACTCATCGGCGGGCACGACCCGGCCGGCGTCGAACCTGGAGGCGAATGTGTCGCTGTCGGGGCGGCCGTTTACTCGCCAGGTCGCGTTGTGGGAATGGCAGAACGGGCCCGAGGCCTCCGGCCAGAGCTCGCAGTGCCGGATGTGGCAGCTGGCCCCGGCCAGCGGCGCCTTGATCACCGGAGGATCAGCCATCCAGGTCCCGCGGTCGGGCCGCCCGGCCCGTTCCCACCGCTGAGCGTGCAGCTGGCACAGCCCTTTGCGCGCGGATCCGTATCCGCAGCCGGTGACCGCACACCGCTGGTTCGGTCGTTGCCGCTGCAACCGCGGGTCGGTCCGCGTGGTGAATTCCTCTAGGTCTGGGCGCCCCTGCTTGACCCATCGCACTCGATGATTCAGGCACAACCCGTGTCCACGAGCATGGCGGTCGCAACCGGCCACTCGGCAGGCTCCGCCGCCGAAGACCGGATCATCCGGTTCGAAAATCAAGGTCTGACTGCGGAACTCGGGCCGGACGACCGCTATCAGTCGGCCGAGCAGGCGCTGCGAGCTTTCGGCTCCCGGTGCGGTCACCAGGCCACCTGCCGGCCGTCGAACCAGCCCGCCTTCTCCAGCACCGCCCGAGCATCTTCGACGGTGAGATGCCCGTAGGTGGTGGCGGTGACTGTCACGTTGGAGTGGCCGAGCAGCTTGGCGACGACCTCGATGCTGATGCCATCGCGCAGCATCCTCGTCGCCGCGGTATGCCGTATCCAGTGCGGATCGAACTCCACCCCGGTCCGGCGCCGCAGCCGCCGCACCAGGTCGTAGACCGCAGCATAGGTCCACGGCCGCCCCCGAGCGCCGCCCCAGAGATTGACGAACACATAATCACTGTCCAGATCCCCGTATTCGGCATGCAGATAATCGGCATACAACCGCACCAACTCCGCGCCCACCGGAACCGACCTCGTGGTGATCGACTTCGCGCGGGCACCGTTGTCGTTGTCACGGCGGACCACCGTGATCTCCCGCTCGGCTGCAGCGATATCGTTGTGCCGCAACCCGAGAACCTCGCCGATCCGCATCCCGCTGTCATAGAGAACTGCCAGCAGCAGCCGGTCCCTCAGATGCTCGCACCCGTCCAGCAACGCCTGCATCTGCTGCGGCGTCAGTACCCGCGGCAGCTTCTTGGCCGCCTTCAGCGACACCGCCCGCCGCCGCTGCGGCGTCGACTTGCTGATGTGATGCAGGAACGGCTTCCACCCGCCCCGCGACCCGCCGACCTGCCACGACGCCAACAAATCGGCGACGTCCACCCCCTCACGAGCGGCATGCAGATAAAACGATCCCAGTGCCGACAGCTTCCGGTTCACCGTCGACTCGCCGCAGGCCGGTGCCACCGACGGCAGCACCGCAATCCAGTGGCCTGAAAGGCCGGGCGGGAAACCCGGCCCTCCTACTCGATTTGATCGGTGCCAGTCGGTACCGCTGCGGTCGTTGATCAGCGCCGGTTGGTGTCAGACTCTTTGCGCGGGTTGGGTACCGCAAGAAGATGGTTCGTCGCGAACGGTGAAACGCCCTGGAAATCCTGGAGGCAAACCCGGGACGCTTCACGGCCTACATGGGCGACCAATTGACGTATCGGCCTCTATATCAAGTTTGAGGACTAGGAGACCCGGCCTATCGACCGCGGCGTGACGACGGACACCTTTAGGCCTGGAGCCGGGCGTGCCGCGTTGTTCGCGTTCCACGGTAGACCGCCTTGACGGCGAGGTGAGATCTGGCTAACATTCTCTACAGCGGAGGACTTATCTGTTCAGCAGAACAGGCTGGTCAGTATTGACGGTTTGCCGGAGGAGTTCGATTTG
>FLQS01000012.1 GCA_900078375.1 uncultured Mycobacterium sp.
GCCGTCCTGGTGGACCGCGACGGTCTCGTCCAGGTTGGCGGTGGCGATCCCGTCTGCGATGAAATACGCGGTCTCGGTGCGGGTCATCGCGATGCGGGCCCGGATCACGATGCCCGTTAAGCCGTTTCCACCCACGGTGGCCCAGAACAGCCCCGTCTCTTCGTCTGGGCCGCCCGTTGGCGTCAGTGTGCGGACTTCGCCGTCGGCCATCAGCAGGTCCAGCGACAAAACGTGATTGCCGAAGCTGCCCGCGCTGTGGTGGTTCTTGCCGTGGATGTCGGATCCGATCGCGCCACCGACGGTCACCTGCCGGGTGCCCGGCAGAACCGGTACCCACAGACCGAACGGAAGCGCAGCCTTCATCAGCTGGTCCAGGCTCACCCCGGCGTCCACGTCGGCCACGGCGGTCTCGGAGGAGAGGGAGTGGATGCGGTTCAGCCGCGTCATGTCGACGACGATGCCACCGCCATTGCCGGCCTGGTCGCCGTAGGAGCGGCCCAGCCCGCGCGCCACGATCCCGCGCCGTAAATAAGACGGACTCGAACGGTCGGCGTCGGCCACCTGCCGCACGGCATCGGCGATCACCTCGACATCGGGGGTCGACAGGACATGCGCCACGCTCGGTGCCGTCCGGCCGAATCCGGTCAGGGAACGCTGCGTCAGGGGGAGTTCGGTAGCCATGTCAGTGCCAAAGGTTACCCGGCAGGATTACCTCAACCGGAATATGACTGCTCGCTGGACCACGAAGTTGATGACGGTGGCGGTGCCCTGCGCGATCACGAAGGCCACCGGAACCTGCCAGGGCTGGCCGGTGAACTTCAGGTAGAAGAGGTAATTGATGCCGACTTGGACCGCGTAGGTCAGGGCGTAGAGGGCGACGACGGCGATGAACCGGGCAGTGCTGGGTGGCGCCTGGAACGTCCAGCGTCGGTTGATCAGGTACGCGGTGGTGGTGCCGGCGATGAAGCTGAGCGTCTTGGCCACATTGACCTGCAGCCCGAGCTTGAGGAACAGCACATAGAGCCCGAAATCGACGATCGCCGACAGCCCGCCGGTGAGGACGAATCGCAGCACCTGGGTCTTGAGGCTCAGGGGCGTCGGCGGGGCTGCTTCGGGCACGCGGGAAGCTTACTGATTGTCCCGCCTCGCTTCGCCCCTGCCGGCAGGTGCACCATGGTGGGGTGCAGGATCTGGTTGACGGCTGGGCGACGCTGCTGTCCCGGCATACCGACAACCCGGCGGTAGCCGCGGTGGGGCGCGACCTGGTCGCCTCGTGGGAGGAACCACACCGTCGCTACCACTCCGTCGAGCACCTGCGTGACATCCTCCGCCACGTCGAGGAGCTGGCCGATTTCGCCGACGATGCAGACGCGGTCCGCCTTGCGGCCTGGTACCACGACGCGGTGTACGCCGGGCGCCCCGATGACGAGGAACTCAGCGCCCGCCGCGCGGAGCTGGACCTGTCGCGACTGGGACTGCAGCCGCAACTGGTTGACGAGGTGGCGCGCCTGATCCGGATGACGATCACGCATGACCCCGCGGCAGGCGACCATAACGGCGAGGTTCTCTCCGATGCCGATCTTGCGGCATTGGCGGTGCCGAGGGATCGCTACGTGCGCAACACGGCGGCCATCCGCGCCGAGTACAACCACGTGCCCGGCGACGCGTTCCGCCGCGGACGTGTGCAGGTTCTCGCGGCATTACTGGGTGGGCCCGGCGTGTTCCGCACCGAGTACGCGCGTCGCGAGTGGGAAGCATCGGCACAACACAATCTGCGTGCCGAGTTGGCCACGCTGACCGACTGAACGGCCTCGCCTGGAGGGCCGTTCGACCCTATGCGCGGCGGATTCTGACGAGGGAAAATCTGGCCATGATAGGCGAACAGGACCCGATCACGGTGCTCAGCGATGACGAGACCTGGGATCTGCTGAAGAGCGCCGCGCTGGGCCGGCTGGTGACGAACGTCGGCGGTCGGTTGGAAATCTTCCCGGTCAACTTCGTGACCCAGGGCCGCACGATCCTATTTCGGACTGCCGAAGGCACAAAGCTTTTCGGCACGGTGATGAACGACAAGGTGCTCTTCGAGGTTGACGATCACAACGTCGTCGGGGGCTGGAGTGTCGTCATCCGCGGGACCGCGCATGTGCTGACCGCCGCCGATGAAATCCACGAAGCTGACCGCGCGCAGCTGTTGCCGTGGGTGGCCACCGAGAAGTTGCGCTACGTGCGCATCACTCCGAATGATTTGTCGGGCAGGCGGTTCGTCTTCGGGCCTGAGCCGGAGCACGGGGCATACCCCAGCTAGAACGGCGGTGGTCGATTGCGTTCGGTGACGCGGGCGTCGTTGAGTTTGCGTTCCGCCGCGATGCGGTCGGCGCGTCGGGCGGCTCGAGTTTTTCGCCGAGTGGGCATCATGATGCCGATGGTCGGTGGGGGTTGCCCGACGGGCGGGGGCAGGGTTGCGGTAGTGACGTTCCATCGCGGGATCAGCAGTCGGCTACCGGGTTTTGTGGTGTAGGTGCGGCCAGTCGGTGAGGTCCACACGATCGAACCGTCAGGCCGCTGTCGGTCTCGCCAGCCCTTCCAGAAAGTCTTGAGCAGGTGGTGCTTTCGGCATATACATGCCAAGTTTGAGGCATGGGTGGGTCCCCACGGCCACGCGATGGTGTGGTCGACATCGCAGAACTCGGCCGGCATATCGCAGTTAGGGAAACGACACGTCATATCGCGCATCCGGACGAACTCATCCAACGCCGTCGACGGGCGATAGCCCGGCTCGGGCTCGTCGCCCGGCCGTTGCAGACGGCGGATCTTGGCGCCGGATTTGATGAGTTCGGCCAGCAGCGGCGCCGGTACGATCCCACGATTGCCGGTCAACACGCCACCAGTGGCTCGCGGACCGGGCGATTCGGGTGAGGTGTCGGGCCGTTCGCCGTGCATAGCCGGATCCGGCACCGCGTCCAACACATCGGCCTCGCTGACCACGTGCACGACCACGCTGGCCGCACGGCCATCGGGCTCGGCGGCCGGGCACTCGGGACTGCCGCATGCGCAGGCCAGCCGATCCGAGCCAGCTTGGAGGGCACCCATCGCATCGGAGCGCCGCTGGCCGATGGTCCGCGGATCGTCCTCACACACCCCATGTGCCATCGCCGCCAACCGCCGATCCAGAGCGGTGCCATCGGTCAGCAGCAGGGTTCCCCGAATCTCGACAACCCCGTCGCGAGCGTGACGGACATCGACCACAACGTCGCGATCCTGGACCCGGGTTCGGGTCCGGCGCACTGCACCCGGGTCATACTTATCCACCCAGACATCAATGGCGCGTTGCAGTTTCAGATTCGACAGCGGTCCCCACGACAGCACATCGTGGGCGATGGCCCGATCCACGAGCGCCAGCGTCGCGCGGTCGCCGATCAGGTCGGTGCGGTTGACGATCTCCTCACACACCTGATAGCTCAACGTCCCTGCCATCAACAAGGCGTTCACCCGGGGTAGCCGGTCACGCAGCGACAACGCCAGATGCATCTGACTGGAGGCCCGCAAGTGCGTCACCCCCAGAATCACCGACACCTCGCCAGCGGCGGCATCCCAGTCATCACAGGCCCACCACGCGCGCTCGTCATCGCCGCACCGCTCGCGCACCAGCTGAGCAATCGCCGCCAGCCGCCGCCCCTCTCCCTGGGCCGCGGCCCGGGCTCCCTCAGCGATCGCAGCGGAAGTATCGAACACATTTCGAGGATGCCAGCAGGGTATGACAGAAAACCTCAGCGACGAGCTACGCCAGATTTCCAAACCCTTCAGCCGTTCGTCTTGTCTGCGCTGTTTGCCGCGAGTTGTCACCGTCTAGTCAGGCACCGGACCATGCCACCCCGGTTGTGTGCGGCAAGCCAGTCGCGACGTATTCGGTCCCGTTCGAGCTCGCTAGGCCAAACCCCGCCACTCGCCCCCGAGATCTTCAGCAAGTCCAGGCAGTTCTTCGTTCGCTTCGCGTACTGCGTTGGCAAGCGGAGAAGCAGGATGCGGTGTGTATAGCCAAACGAGCTCTTGGATTTAGCCTTCGTCTAGAACTTTCACCAAGCGGACCGTGGGCATTTCTGTGTCGTCGGACTTTACTTCGCGGACCACGCCACCTCGAACTCCGAGTTCAACAAGATTCGGGCTGTCGTAATAGGCTCGCAGCAATGCCACCTTGATCGCCCAACGTCGAAAATCCTTGGGATCGCACCGATTGTCATCGACGTCGGGGTTGAAAACCCAGGGCTCAACAATCGTGTCGAGGTCATTCATCCATTCGTTGTTGCACTTGTCGCACACACGTTTGACGATGACGGAAAACAAGTCCTCCAATTTCGAATACTTCATGGAGTTATCTGCCGGATTGTACTGAATAAATTTCCGCTCGAAAATGGCGAGGTCTGTGAGGTGCTGGTTCACCTTCAGTGTCTTCTTCCAAGAAGACCGGAAGATATGTTCGCGCGTCACCGGCTCGCTGCTACCGCAGAACATGCAGGTCGGTCTCAGCCCGTACTGGTCTCGTTGGGAGTCAGACCCAGTACGGCACGCGGGCTCGGTACTGCCGCAGCGCGAACGCCGCGACCAACCAGCCGATCACCGTCAGGGCTATCACGACCACCCAATGCCGCATGTGTTGATCAGCGCCCAGCAGGGGAGCGCGCAGGATGTCGAGATAGTGCAGCAGCGGGTTCAATTCGATGATCTTGGCCCACTTGCCGGCGCCCTGCTGCTGGAGTGTGTTGTCGTTCCAGATGATCGGCGTCATGAAGAACAGCAGCTGCACGACCGAGAACAGCAGCGGGCCGATATCGCGGTAGCGGGTGGCCAGGATGCCGAAGCAGAACGACACCCATACGCAGTTCAGCATGATCAGCAGTAGCGCTGGGATCGCCGCCAGGTCTGCCCACGACCACGGTTTCGGGAAGATGATCGCGATCACCACATAGATGACGATGTTGTGCCCGAACAGAATCATCTGTCGCCACACCAGCCGATACACGTGCACGCTCAATGGCGTTGGCAGCTGTTTGATCAATCCCTCGTTGGCGATGAACACATCGGCGCCCTCGAGGATCGAGGCGTTGATCATGTTCCAGATGATCAGCCCGAGCGTCACGTAGGGCAGGTGCTCGGACAGTTTGAGGTGAAACAGCTGCGAGTACAGCCCGCCCATCGCGACGGCAGTGGTTCCGGTGGCGATTGTGATCCAGAACGGGCCGAGCACCGAGCGGCGGTATTTCTGCTTGATGTCCTGCCAGCCGAGGTGCAGCCACAGTTCGCGCTTCCGGAACCCGTCGAGCAGATCGCCCCACGCGCGGGTGAACGTCTTCGACTGGGCCGCGGCGTCAATGAATGTCATCTGCTGAACCTTTCCCGCCTACCCAAGCGCCGCAATCGAATCCACTCGGCGAACCCCGCCGGATCTCGGCGCTGTACCAAGAAAAACCATCCGAATCGCAGCCACTCTTGCGGCACGAGCTTGCGTTGACCGCGCTGCGCCTGCAGGTAGCCGCGGTTGCGATAGGTGAAGAACCGCTTGGTCGGATCGTCCGGATATTGGGTGTGCATCTTCCCGCCGAGGATCGGCTTGAACTCGTCACTTCCCTGGGGGTGCAAGTAGGTCGCATCCAGGCACGTCCCGAACGGTAGACCCGACAACGCCAGTCGTCGGTGCATGTCTACCTCGTCGCCCCGGATGAACAGCCGAATGTCCGGTATGCCAACGGCTTCCAAAGCCGCAGCGCCGAACAGCGCACCGTTGAACAGTGAGGCGATTCCGGGAAGCAGGTCACCCGAGCCGTCGACGCGCAGCTCCGAGACCCGTCGGCGCCACACCAGGCCGCGCCGCAGCGGGAAGGCCAGCCGGTCAGGATCGTCGATATCGCAGACCATCGGTGAGACTTCGGCCAGCCCGTGGCGGTCGGCGCAGGCCAGCAGCGTGGCCAGGACCCCGGCGTCTTTGGGGCGCCCGTCGTCGTCGGCCAGCCACACCCAGTCCGCGCCCAGTGCCAGTGCGTGCAGCATGCCCAACGCGAATCCGCCTGCGCCGCCGAGGTTTCGGCGGGAGCCAAGGTAAGTCGACGGCACCGGCTGCCCGGCGACCAGGTCGCGCACCCGTTCGTCGGAATCGTTGTCGACGACGATCAGATGGTCGACCATGCGGCTCTGCGTGCTCAGCGCGTCCAGCGACTTGGCCAGCTCATCGGGACGGCGATGCGTGACGACGACGGCGCACACCAGGCTGGTCACGGAGTGGCGACCCCGTCCGACCAGTCGGACTTGTGCTCCTCCAGCACCTCCCGCACATGCCGCGCGGCGTCCTCACCCTCGTAGGCCCGCACCACGTCTTCGATGCCGCCGGTCATCTTGATGGTCCCGTGGTCGATCCACATCGCGTTCTTGCACAACCGGGCCAGGAATTCGTTGGAATGACTGGCGAACACCAGGATTCCGGACCGCTCGACCAGGCTCTGCAGACGTGATTGCGCCTTCTTGAGGAAGTCGGCGTCCACCGCGCCGATGCCCTCGTCGAGCAGCAGGATCTCGGGGTCGATGCTGGTGACCACGCCCATGGCCAGCCGTACCCGCATGCCGGTGGAGTACGTGCGCAACGGCATCGACAGGTACTCGCCGAGTTCGGTGAACTCGGCGATCTCGTCGACCTTGGCCGCCATCTGCTTTCGCGTCTGGCCGAGGAAAAGGCCTCGGATGATGATGTTCTCGTAGCCGGAGATCTCCGGATCCATCCCCACACCAAGGTCGAACACCGGTGCCACCCGGCCGCGGACGCTGGCCGAACCACGGGTCGGCTCGTAGATCCCGGACAGCAGCCGCAGCAGCGTCGACTTGCCAGCGCCGTTGTGGCCGACCAGGCCCACCCGATCGCCCATCTTCAACGACAACGTGATGTCCCGCAGCGCCTCGATGACGACGACGTTCTCGGTGTTGCGTCCGATCGCGCCGCCGGCCGCGCCCAGGAAAGTCTTCTTCAGCGAGCGCGTCTTGGCATCGAAGATCGGAAACTCAACCCAGGCGTCGCGGGTTTCGATGAAGGGATCGTCGGCAGCCACCGTGAGTCTCTTGTTACAGGTACTGCCCGGTGCCGTGACCGGGAGCTCCGGGCGGGCCGGGTTGGGCAATGCCGGGCGGCAGCGCGCCCTGGCGCATGTGCTCCAGCTGCGCGCGCGCGGCCATCTGCTGGGCGAACAACGCGGTCTGGATTCCGTGGAACAGACCCTCGAGCCAGCCGACCAGCTGTGCCTGCGCGATGCGCAGTTCGGCATCGGACGGGATCGAGTCTTCGGTGAACGGCAGCGCCAGGCGCTCCAGTTCGTCGCGCAGCTCGGGCGCCAGGCCGTCTTCGAGCTCGCGGATGGACTTCGCGTGAATCTCGCGCAGCCGGGCGCGGCTCGCGTCGTCCAGCGGTGCCGCCCGCACCTCTTCGAGGAGCTGCTTGATCATCGTGCCGATCCGCATCACCTTGGCCGGCTGCTCGACCAAGTCGGTGATGGACTGCTGGTCGTCATCACCGGCGTCGGGCCCGGTGATGATCTCGATGTTGTCGTCGTCAGTGTTCGTCGTCATACGGTGAGCGTTCCCTCGTGTCCCACAGTTATTGAGTGTCCGGCGGTGAAGATCCGCGCCATTCGTAAATGCGGGCCTCGCCGTTGTCGTATATCTTGGCCCACGACTTGGACTTGTCTAGTGACACTAGTCCGTCGGGCATGACGAACCCGCGGACCACCGGCGTACTGGTCAACACGTAGCGGATGTTCAGCGCCTTCACGGCCTCGGCGATTCGCGGATCGTGGTCGGCGTCGTCGGCGTAAGCCCAGAAGATGAAGCGGTGGTAGCCCGGCCCCTGCTGTACGGGGTAGTCGTAGTGCGTCCACAGCGGGTGCAGGCCGGCCACCGCGTACATCCAGGCGGTGCCGTCGACGTTGGCGTCGCCGATCACGGTCTCGCGGGCCCCCGGCAGGGTGGCCAGGTACGCCATCGCCTCCAAGTCTTTGTCGTCGACGATCACCCGGTCGTACTTCTCGCCGATCAGGTAGCGGTGCCGGGGGAAGTAGTGCCAGGCCAACCCGACGGTGACGGCCGTCAGCAGCACCGCGGTGGCGCCGATCCAGAATCCGCGGTCGGGATCGCGGGCAGCGGCCCAGCGTTGCGTCAGACGGCGTACGCCGGCCACGACCAGCAGGGTCGCGGCGTACAGCGCGAGCCCGGCCATCGGGGTCAGTAACAGTGTCACCACCGCCGACAGCCGACGCGGGTCGCTGTAGAACAGGTCGCTGTACTTGCCGATGATGGCCCCGACGGGGCCGCCGAACGGGGCTCCGGAATGCACGATCGACACCATCATCACCAGCCACACCGCGGCCGGCCACCAGATGCGCTTGGTCAGTAACAGCACGAAGCCCACCGCCGCGAATCCGATCAGGATGTTCTGGATCGGGAAATCGTTGAGATGCCGGGTGTGCTGGACAATCGCGTTGAACAGCGTCCGCTTGCGGCCTTGGAAAGTGGGGAAGCCGTGCCCGGCGATGACCTCGGCCTGCTGCAGGACTCCGAGGAATTGCGGCAGCAGCACGGCCAGGGCGGGCGCGGCGATCGCGACCAGCGTGATGAGGTCGCGCACCCGGCCCAATATCGGTCGTAACAGCGCGTCCAGCAGCCACCACGCCACCACGAACGTCACCACGACCACGCCGCCGGTGATGTGTACCGAGAACACCCCGACGAGCGCGATCACCGCCAGCGGGATGCGATCTCGGTGCCGCAGCGACGACGTGATCAGCACGAACGTTGGCACTGCGAGGCCATAGGCCACCATGTTGGGCATCGATGCGGTGTCGAATTCGACGTAGGGCACCGCGGTGAACGACGCCGACAGCGCAGCGGCAGTCGCGGCGGCGCCCGCCGTACGCCACTGCGTCGTGGTCCTGCGTAGCAGCTGCCAGGTCAGCAGCGCCGCGCTGAGCGGGAACAGCCACGCCGCTCCCGCCAGCGAGCTCAACGTGTAGGCAGTGGTCGGTGCGGCGCCGATGAGCTGGGCCAGCACGGCGCCCAGCGCGTGAAACACCGAGGGGTAATAGAGGGCGGCGTGGGTTTCGACGTTCCGCAGCTCACCCATGTGGGTCGATGACGCCTGGCCGGTGTCGAGGATCCAGCGGATGGTGTTGGCATGCCAGACGGAGTCCCAGTTACTGGGGATCGACTGCCAGTGCGGCATACCCTTGGCGGCTGCGAGGGCGACGAAGAGGGCGCCGAGGATCACCCCTGCCGCGACCGTCAGCGCGGGCCACACTGACACCGCGTCTGTGGCCGAATCGGTGGCGCGGTACCGGGCGAGCAGAATCCGCAAACCGAAGACCGTTGCCGCCACGATGGCCAGGGCCAGCAACGCCGTCCACGTATTCCAGGGGATGCCGATCGCGCCGAACGGGATGATGGCCAGGCCCACAACGCCGTACGTCAGCGCCGGGCCCACCCCGAGCGCAAGAGGCCAACTCGACCGCCCGGCCAGCGCGACCACCGCACCCGGCAGGATCAGCAACAAGACCGCGATCATCAGTCCGAACGCGAAGCTCACTGGACTAGTATGGCTGGCCAGGTGATCCTGTCCTCGGGGACCGCAGGCGCCCTTGCTGTCTCGATAGCGCAATCACCAACGCTTTAAGGTGGTCTCCATGGCATATGACGTCGCCCGGGTGCGTGGTCTGCACCCAGCGCTGGGCGACGGGTGGATGCGCTTCGACGCTCAGACCGGGATGTTGATCCCCGAGTCGGTTGCCACGACGGTCTCCACGGCGTTCCGCGGTTCCGTGCCCAACACTGCCAGCCCCCATCCGGCCGCCCGGCGGAGCGTGGCGGTGCTGGAGGCCGCCCGCCAGGCGGTGGCCGACCTGGTCAACGGCGATCCGGGTGGTGTGGTGCTCGGCGCCGATCGCTCGATCCTGTTGACGTCACTCGCTGATGCGTCGTCCTCGCGGGCGGGGATTGGCTACGAGGTGGTCGTCAGCCGGCTCGATGACGAAGCAAACATTGCGCCGTGGCTGCGTGCGGCCAACCGGTACGGGGCCAAGGTCAAATGGGCCGAGGTCGACATCGAAACCGGTGAGCTGCCGTCGTGGCAGTGGGAGAGCCTGATCACGCCGCCTACCAAGCTGGTGGCCATGTCGTCGGCGTCGTCGACGCTGGGCACGATCACCGACGTCGGAGCGGTCACCAAACTCGTGCACGACGTCAGCGGACTGGTCGTGGTGGACCACTCGGCCGCGGCGCCGTATCAGCTGATGGACATCAACGAGATCGAAGCCGACGTGGTCGCGCTCAACGCGCCGGCCTGGGGCGGCCCACCGATCGGGGCACTGGTGTTCCGCAACCCGGCACTCATCGACACCTTCGGATCGGTGTCGATGAACCCCTACGCCAGCGGGCCGGCCAGACTGGAATTGGGCGGACACCAGTACGGACTGCTGGCCGGTGTGGTCGCCAGCATCGAATACCTCGCCGGCCTGGACGAGTCGGCTCGCGGCACACGCCGCGAAAGGCTCGCGCTATCAATGCAATCCGCGGGTTCCTACCTCGGCGGTCTGTTCGACTATCTGATGGTGTCGCTGCGGTCACTGCCCCTGGTCATGGTGATCGGCCGCCCCGAGGTGCACATCCCGGTGGTCAGCTTCGCGGTCACCGGGGTGCCCGCTGAACGAGTGGTCCAGCGACTTGCCGACAACGGCATCCTGGCTGTTTGCAATGCCAATTCACGGGTCCTGGACCTGATCGGCGTCAACGACATCGGCGGCGCGGTCACCGTCGGGCTGGCGCATTACTCGACAATGGCCGAGGTGGATCAGCTGGTGCGGGCGCTGGCGTCGCTGGGCTGACGCTCGTTCGGCTCGGCTAGTCCAGGGTCAGCAGAATCTTCCCGAAGGTCTCACCGGAGGCCAGTACTCGGTGCGCTTCGGCAGCATCGGTGACGGGGAATCGGGCACCGATAATCGGGCGGACTCTGCCGTCGCCGATCATCGGCCACACCGAGTCCACCACCGCATCGACGATGGCGCCCTTGCCATTGGCTCCGTCGACGGGCCGGCCCCGCAACGACGTAGCGATCACGCTCAGCCGTTTGGAGACCATCTTGGCAATGTTTAGTTCGCCTTTGATCCCGCCCTGCATACCGATGATGACGAGCCGACCGTCGGGTGCGAGTGCGTCGAGGTTCCGATCGAGATAGGCCGCGCCCATGATGTCAAAAATGACATCGGCGCCTCGACCACCCGTAGCATTATTGACGCGCGCGACGAAATCCTCGTCGCGGTAAGAGATTAGGAGATCGGCGCCGAGTTCTGCGCACACGTCGAGCTTGGATTGCGAGCCCGCCGTTACTGCGATCCGATTGCCCAACGCCTTCGCCACCTGAATGGCGTGAGTGCCGATACCGCTGGCGCCGCCGTGTAGGAGGATTAATTCACCGGGTGCCAAATGTGCGGTCATGACGATGTTCGACCACACGGTGCAGGCGACCTCGGGCAGCGCGGCCGCGTCGGTCACGCTGACGCCGGCAGGAATCGGCAGCACCTGCCGTGCCGGTACCGCGACGTATTGGGCATAGCCACCGCCGGCCAGAAGTGCGCAGACCTCTTGTCCGACAGTCCATTCCGATACTCCATCACCAACTGCCTCGATGACGCCGGAGACTTCCAGGCCCAGAATGTCGCTGGCTCCTGGTGGGGGTGGGTAGTGTCCGGCTGCCTGCAACAGGTCGGCACGGTTGACGCCCGCGGCGCCGATCTTGATCAACACCTCGCCGGATCCGGGTGAAACATCGGGTACTTCGCGCCAGATCAGGCGGTCGGTGGATTCAGCGACGATGGCCAGCATCGGATCAGGTTACTCCCGAGTCATTTCGGCTTCGTACCGCGCTGTGTCGCTTACGATTGCGCTATGGGAGGGATTATCGCGGGGCGGACCGCTAGTGAGATGCCGGGGTTGGACATAGCCGAGCAGAGAGCTTGGCAGAACTTCCTCGACGCAGCACTGCGGCTCTACGGAACATTGAATCGCGGCCTCGTCGACAAGCACAAGTTGAGCTTGGTCGATGTCCGCCTATTGGAGATATTGGACAACTCCGAAACTGGCGCGGCACGGATGGGGGATTTAGCCGAGCAGCTCATGTCGCTGCCGAGTCGGGTGACCCGTCAGATCCGCCGGCTGGAGACAGCCGGGCTGGTCCATCGGGAGGCAAGTCCCGACGACGGGCGCGGAGTCTTGGCCGGCATCACCGACCGCGGGCGCGAGGTCGTCGAGGATGCGATGCTGACGTACGCGACGGGTGTGCGGGAGAATTTCCTGGGTCCGCTGTCGCGTCCGCAGATGGCGGCGATGGGGGAGAACTGTCGCCGCATCAGCGCCTCCTTGAAGGGCGGCGGCAACTCGGCGAAGGTCGGCCGCGTCTAAACCGCTACGCTTGTCGGCGGTGGCGTGGCAGAGCGGCCTAATGCACTCGCCTTGAAAGCGAGAGACGGCTAACACCGTCCGGGGGTTCAAATCCCTCCGCCACCGCTTTTCGCGGATCGCCGGCAAGAGCCAGCCCGAGCGGTGCCTTGTCGATCGTGTCGAATACGGCTATCCGTGCCAGCTCACCTGGCGCCAGCAACCGGATTGCCGAACATGAACTCTGACATGGGAGTTGACCAGAACTTGGTGCCCGATCTGGTGCCACTGCAGTCAGGCTCGTGGGTTGCGCAGAAGGTGAGATAGTCTTTGCGCCAAGGTAATTGGGACGCCCACGCGGCTTCTCGCGACGTGGCGGTTGAAGTGTTGAAGCGCGCAACCGCCAGGTGTGAGTTCGATGCTGTCCCGGATGCCGCCGAGTAGACGGTGGAGCTATCTCCTGCTGCTGGACAGCCACGTATGGATCCTGCGAGCCACCTGTGGAGCTGGCTCAGGACTTCTGTGGATCACCTTGGGATGCGTGCTTTTTGGGTCAGGTCGGGCTTACAAATAATGAAGGCGTACGCATCGTTGCCCGGACCAGTCCTGGTGAGGGGTCCGGTTAGCTGATTTCGCCCTGAGACGTCCTGAAAGGTGCTGGTCAACATGTCCTCCCCCAAGAAGCTTCGGAAAAGCTTGGCTCTGGATAAGAGGTTGCTGGGTACCGTTGTGGGTGGCGGCGCTATCGCCGTCCTCGGCCTGTTCGGGCTGACCCACCCGGCCCCGGTCTCGCTAACCCACACCGCCGATTCCGGTGATGAGACGAAGTTCCCGGCCTACTCCTCGCCGGCCGTTGCCGGTATGAACATGGGTGCGACCACGACGACGCAGCCCGCTGACGAGCCGACAGCCCTCGCGGTCACGAAAGCGGTACCGGCCATCAAGGCCGGCAAGTAACCGCTATTCGCCGGTGAATTCCGGCTTCCGCTTGCCGAACATCGCGGCGATGCCCTCGGACAGGTCCTTGGACGGCAGGAACGCCGAGTTCCACGCCGCCACGTAACGCAGGCTGGCCGCCACGTCGGCGGTGCGCTGCTCATCGAGGACGTCCTTGATGCCGTGGGTGACCAGCGGTGAGTTCGCGGCGATCTCGGCAGCCGTCTCGTGCGCGGCGGCCAGCGTGGCCTCGGCGTCGGCGTAGACGTCGTTGACCAGACCGATCTTCTCGGCGCGCGCGGCGTCGATGTCCTTGCCGGTCAGCGCCAGTTCACGCAGATGCCCGTCCGACAGGATGTAGGGCAGCCGGGCCAGGCTGCCGACGTCGGCGACGATCGACAGTTTGACCTCGCGCACCGAGAACTTCGCGTCGGCGCTGGCGTAGCGGATATCGACCGCGCTGATCAGGTCGACGCCGCCGCCGATGCACCAGCCGTGAACCGCGGCGATCGTGGGCGTGCGGCAATCGGCCACCGCGGTGATCGACTGTTGCATGCGCTTGAGCTTGGCGTGGAACTCCGCGCGCGGGCGGGCCGACACCTCCCCGGACATGGTGGCGCCCAGGGTGTCGCCCATGGCGACCAGGTCCAGGCCGTAGCTGAAGTTGCGGCCCGATCCGGTCAGTACGATCGCCCGGACGTCGGGGTCGAAATCGAGTTCGGCGAAGACCACCGGCATTTCGGCCCAGAACGGCGGGCCCATCGCATTGCCTTTACCCGGGCCGATCAGCGTGACCTGGGCGACATGGTCTTTGACCTCGACGGTGACGGATTCGTACGACTCGCTCATGACCATGAAGATTACGGCGCGAGGCCGCCGGTGCTCACTCCAGGGTTACGTGGGGACGCCGGGCCGCGATACCGGCACCGAGTGCGAAGAACGCGACCAGCAGCGCAACCACCCCGATGGCGATCGGTGTCGAGTTGCCGACCAGGCCTGGCAGGTTCTGCAGGATCAGCACGAAGGAGATCACCAGGCCGAGCAGTCCCAGACCGGGCGCGATGAACGCCCGCCAGGTCGACACCTCCAGCTGACCCGCGCGCTTGCGCCGGGTGAAGAACGCCAGCACGGCCACGGTGGTCGCGATCAGCAGGGTGGTGACGCCGACCGTGGAGATGCCGGCCAGCCACGTGTAGAACTGCGTCACCGGGTCGAGCTGGAACAGGATGGCGACTCCGATGGCCACCGCCACGACGATTGCGTCCACCCCGGAGGCGATGTGCGGGGAGCCGTGGGTGGCGTGCGCCTCGCCGAACTGGCCGGGGAACACCTTGCGGTTGGACAGCGTGAACACGTAGCGGGCGACGATGTTGTGGAACGACAGGATGCAGGCGAACAGGCTGGTGACGAACAGCACCTGGACGATGTGCAGTCCGGCGGTGCCGAGGTATTGCTCGGTGGCGTTGGGCAGCAGGGCCGACGGGTCGGCCTGTGCCCGCTCGACCGCCTTGCTATCACCGACTGCGGAGATCAGCGCCCACGTCGAGACGGTGTAGAACACCCCGATCAGGATGACGGCCAGATAGGTGGCCTTGGGGATGGTGCGCAGCGGGTCGCGCGCCTCGTCGCGGAACACCGCGGTGGCCTCGAAGCCGATGAAGCTGAGGATCGCGAACAGAAGCGCGATACCCGGTGCGCCCGAGAGGATTTCGGACGGTGTCACGATCCCAGTGGACAGGCCTTCCTGGCCGCCGCTGAAGACGACGGCGGCGTCGAGCGCCAGCACGATGGCGACTTCACCGATCAACAGCACACCGAGAACGTTGCGGGACAGGTCGATATTGAAGTGCCCCAGGGCCGTCACGATCGCGAACGCCCCGAAAGCCCAGATCCCCCAATGGATACTCGGAAGGCCGTACGAGGTGAACAGCGCTTGGGCGCCCTGGCCGATCAGGCCGTAGACGGCGACCTCCAGCGTCAGGTAGGAGATCAGCGCGACGAACGCGAAGCCGAAGCCGGTCACCCGGCCCAAGCCCTTACCGATGTAGGAGTAGAAGGCACCCGCGTCCGGGACGTAGGGCGTCAGCGCGGTGAAGCCGACCGCGAACAGCAGGATGATCAGCGTGCTGACGACGAAGATGGCAGGGAAGCCGACGCCGTTGCCGTTCGCGATGCCCAGTGGAACCGGGCCACCCATCACACCCAGTGGGGATGCGGCGGCCACCACCACGAAGACGATGCCCCAGACACCAAGCGTGCCCCGAAGCTTGCGGTGCGGGCGGCCGTCAACCGTATCCACAGCAGCCGGAGCGCTGCCAGATTCCTCAATTTGGTTCGACATGATGCCCTTTCGATGGGTTCGCGCCTGCAGACGCTAATCCCGACAAGGGCTGGATCAGACAATTCGGATCAGTCGGATTCGATGACGCCGACTCAGATGTACATGGCCGGATCGATGTAGCTCGTCGGATCCACCAGCTGTTCGCGCTGCTTCTCCGTACGATGGCGAACGACGGCGGGGATGCCGGTCGCGATCGAATCCGCCGGCACGTCATGGGTGACGACGGCGTTGGCGCCGACGGCAGAATCGTCGCCAATGGTCAAGGGGCCCAGTATCTTTGCTCCAGCACCGACAACCACGCGGTTCCCGAGTGTGGGATGGCGTTTGCCGTGTTCAAGGGAGCGTCCCCCGAGGGTCACGCCGTGATACAACATCACGTCGTCGCCGATCTCGGCGGTCTCGCCGATCACCACACCCATCCCGTGGTCAATGAAGAATCGGCGGCCGATGGTGGCGCCGGGATGAATTTCGATGCCGGTGAGGAACCGGGTCAACTGCGACAGCACCCGCGCCGGACCGCGCAGTGCAGGCGTGAGCCACAGCCGGTGTGCCAGCCGATACGACCAGATGGCGTGCAGGCCGGAGTAGACCAGCGCGTTCTCGAGGTCGCCGCGTGCAGCCGGGTCATGGCCGCGCGCATTGCTCAGGTCTTCGCGAACTGTCGACAACAGCCCCATAAATTCAGTCCCTGATGTGCTCGTAGAGCACGGTAGAGATGTAGCGCTCGCCGTAATCACAGACCACCGCGACGATGAGTTTGCCGGCGTTCTCCGGGCGCTTAGCGAGTTCCAGTGCAGCCCACACGATCGCGCCTGACGAGATCCCGCCCAGAATGCCTTCCTGGGTCCCCAGATCCCTGGCTACCCGAACGGAGTCGTCGAGTTCGACGTCGATGATCTCGTCGTAGACGTCGCGGTCTAGTACCTCGGGAACGAAGTTGGCGCCGAGGCCCTGAATCTTGTGTGGCCCGGCGGTGCCCTCCGTCAGCAGTGGGGAGTCCTTGGGCTCGACTCCGACGATCTGCACGCCGGGCTTGCGCGCCTTGAGGACGTGCCCAACCCCGGTAAGAGTCCCGCCGGTGCCGATACCGGCCACGAAGATGTCGACCTTGCCATCGGTGTCCGCCCAGACCTCCTCGGCGGTGGTCTTCTCATGGATCGCCGGGTTGGCGGGATTGGCGAATTGGTTCGCCGAAACCGCATTGTCCGTTTCGGCGATGATCTGCTTCGCTCTCTCCACCGCGCCGGCCATACCCTCCGAGCCAGGTGTGAGCACGATCTCGGCGCCGTAGGCGCGCAACATCACCCGGCGCTCGGTGGACATCGTCTCGGGCATGGTCAGGATCACCTTGTAGCCACGCGCAGCGCCGATCATCGCCAACGCGATGCCGGTGTTGCCGCTGGTGGCCTCGACGATCGTGCCACCAGGTTTGAGATCGCCGGCGGCCTCCGCGGCGTCGATGATCGCCGCGCCGATGCGATCCTTGACGCTGTTCGCCGGGTTGTAGAACTCCAATTTCACTGCGATGTCGGCGTCGAGTCCCTCGGTCAGCCGGTTCAGTCGGACCAGTGGGGTACGGCCGATCAATTCGCTGACGTTGTTGTAGATCCTGCCCATGCTGCCCGTCCCTTCTCGTGCACTCCACCGAACACTATTCTGTCGGCCGGCAGTCGTACGGTGGGGGCATGGAAGCTTCTCCGACCGACGAACTCGACAGCGCCGAAGCGTCGCTGAAAGTATTGCAACAGGTGGTGCACGGTATCGCCACCGACGACCTGACGAAGCAGACCCCGTGCCGCGAGTTCGACGTCGCTGGGCTGACCGATCACCTGCTGAACTCGATCACCCTGCTGGGCGGAGCGGCCGGCGCGGAACCACCGGAGCGTAATCGGGACGATTCCGTCGAGCGCCAGATCATCGAGGCCGCCCGGCCGGCGCTGGACGCCTGGCATCGCCGCGGGCTTGACGGCACGGTTCCATTCGGCACCAACGAGGCGCCAGCACAATTCATGGCCGCCATCCTGTCGCTCGAATTCCTAGTTCACGCTTGGGATTACGCGTCAGCAGTCGACCACCCGATCGATGCACCCGACTCGCTGACCGACTACGTGGCGGCGTTGGCGCGGCGCATCATCACCCCCGAGGGGCGGGTCAGGGCCGGCTTCGACGATCCGGTCGACGTCGCCGCGCACGCCTCCAAGCTGGACCGGCTTGCCGCGTTCACCGGCCGGGTTCCGGTCAGCGGGTCGTGATCCACTTCCCGGCGAACGCCAGGAACGTGTCGTTCTCCTCGGGCGCTCCGATGGTCACCCGCACGCCGTCGGTGCCGTAGGGGCGGACCAGCACGCGGGCGTTGGCAGCCTGCTCGACGAAGTCGGACGTCTGCTCGGGGGACAGGGGCAGCCAGACGAAATTGGCCTGCGACGGTGGGAAGGTGTAGCCCAGCTCGGTCAGCGCGGTGCAGACCCGGCGGCGTTCCTCGACCACCGCGTCGGTGCGGGCCAGCAGTTCGTCGGCGGCGAGCACCGAGGCAATCGCGGCGGCCTGCGAGACGGTGGTCGCGGTGAACGGCACGTAGACCTTGCCCAGCGCGGTGATGATGTCGGGATCGCCGACGGCGTACCCGATGCGTAGGCCGGCCAGGCCGTAGGCCTTGGAAAAGGTACGCAGCACAACGACATTGGGGTGACTGCGGGCCAGGCCGAGGCTGTCGGGCAGCATTCCGTCGCGGATGTACTCGACGTAGGCCTCGTCGATGGCGATGAGGATGTCCGACGGCACGGCGGCGACGAAGCGGGCCAGCTCGTCGGGGTCGACGACGGTGGAGGTCGGGTTGTTCGGGTTGCAGACGAAAATCAGCCGGGTGCGGTCCGTGATCGCGGCCAGCATGGCGTCCAGGTCGAAGGTGTAGTCGCGCAGCGGCACCTGAACCGCGGTGGCGCCGGCGACCCGCACCTGCAGCGGATAGATCTCGAAGCTGCGCCAGCCGAAGATCACCTCGTCGCCGACCGATGAGGTGATCTGGATGAGCTGCTGGCACAGGCTCACCGACCCGCAGCCGACGGCGATGTGCTCGGGGGCGAAATCGACGTGCTTGGCCAGGTGCTCCTTGAGCTCCACGTAGCCGTTGTCTGGGTAGCGGTTGATGGTCTCGGCGGCTGCGGCGATAGCGGCGCGGACACTGGGCAGCGGCCCGTGCACGGTCTCGTTGCTGGCCAGCTTGATGGCACCCAGCACCGTCTTACCCGGGGTATAGGCCGGTAGATCGGCCAGTTCGGGCCGGAGACGGGCGGTCATTCCGTCAAGTCTAGGGGGCTGTGGGTGCTGCTTTGCCACGAGCCGTCGCGGCTGTGTACTCTCATCCATCGGCGGTTCGGGGCATCAATCAGGCTCCGGTACGCTCAGGTAGTTCAGGAGGCGTGCCAGAGCGGCCGAATGGGACTCACTGCTAATGAGTTGTCCCCCTTACAGGGGACCGGAGGTTCAAATCCTCTCGCCTCCGCCGCGGCTGATTCGTCAGCTACAACAATTGAAGACAGGCGCCCGTAGCTCAACGGATAGAGCATCTGACTACGGATCAGAAGGTTAGGGGTTCGAATCCCTTCGGGCGCACTCAGAGTGTGTATCGCTTGGCGCTCGCCGCGACACGGTCAGAAGACGCTGCTACCGCGGCCCGGTTCTTCTAGTTCGAAAATAATCACTGCACCGTTTAGTCGGGCGTGCTGGACGGGGGGTTACCTCAGCGATCCGGCGCCGTGATGAACGTCAAATTGACGAGGCTGGTCCCATGGCCCAGAGTTGATCATGTGGGAAACGTAAGTGAACTTATGCTGATCGAGCAGGTGGTGGACCGCTTGGCGGCTGCCCACCCCGACGTGCCTCGTGACGATGTAGCTCAAACGGTTGCCAACGCGCACAATCGATTCCAGCACAGCACGATTCGAGAATTCGTCCCACTACTGGTCGAGCGTCGCGCACGCGCTGAGCTCTCGCGCAGCGAATCGCTGCTCGTCTGGTCGTCGTAACCGGCCGGGGTTTAGACAGCGCCGGCGTTCGCGCCCTCATCGGTGTACTCGGGTCCACTCGGCTGGGGAGCATTGCCCGTGCCGCCGGCGTCCTGGCCTTCTTTCCAGTACAGATCGTCGGTCGGCAGTGGCGCGGGGCCGGTGCCGCCGGCGTTCTCGTTGTCGTCCCAGTAGTACGGCTCGTTGGGATCCGGCCACAACAGGCCGCTGCCCGAGTCGTCAGCAGAGGCCGTTGCGGCGGCCGAGAGAGTGATCGCGGCCATCGCCAGGGCCGCAAGCCCCGCCGATGCCAGTTTTGCGCGCACCATCACTAACGGATCTCCTCCTCGTAAGGCGTCGACGGTCGCCGACGTCGTCCAGCGGCAGGAGAATTGTGCCGCAATTCAAGGGTGAGGGGAACCCGACCTGCGGTCAGTACCGCATGCCGACATCGTGCAGTGCGGCGGGCGGAGCCAAATCCAGCTCCTCGGCGCAAGTGGGGCGAAGCTGTCGCGCGATGTAGCGGACCGCGTAAACCTGAGCGATTCCGATGAGAACGAGGGGCCATAGCGCGCCGGCCGCGGCGGACCAGAAGCCGCGTGCGACGTCACCAGGCGGGTCATCGGACTGGAAGTGTGGAGTGACCAGCCAGGCGGCGACCCCGACGACTAACGCGCCCACCAGGTACAGATCAATCCACATCCCACGAGAGTCCCAGAGACTTCTTGGAGGGACATGTCGCAATCGTGTGAAGATTCTGAGAGGCACCGAATTGACGCGTGACCGTGATCACTACGTGATGGTGAGCCCGCCGTCGACGATAATTGTCTGCCCGGTCACATATCCAGCTGCCGACGACGCCAGCCATATTGCGGTAGCGGCCAATTCGGCGGGATCACCGAGTCTGCCCACCACGATCCGGGCCAGCTGCTGATCAAGATAGCCAGGTTGGTATTCATCGGTCATCTCGCTCTTGAAGAAGCCTGGTGCTAGCGCATTGACACGAATTCCCTTGCGGGAACCCCATTGTTGGGCCAAATCGCGGGTCAGCCCCATCACCCCGGCCTTCGACGCGCTGTATGCGGCCTGCGGCAGACCACCAGTGGTGATGCCAAGAATGCTGGCAATGTTGATGATTGAGCTTCCGGCCTGCATCACACGACCGCAGGACTGCGCCATCCAATACGAGCCGTTGAGGTTGACATCGATGACTTTGCGGAATTCTTCTGGGGTTTCGCGGGTGGCCGGCACGGCGGTGCCCACACCGGCGTTGTTGACCAGCACGTCAACCCGGCCGAACTCGTTGATCGCCGCATCGACCAGCTGCTGGCACTGTTCAGGGTCGGCGACGTCGGTCTTTCGCGTGTACACCTTGCGGCCGGCCTGCTCGACAAGGGCTGCTGTGCTTGCCAGCTGCTCCACCCGCCGGGCGCCGAGTACCAGGTCGGCGCCCGCCTCGGCGAAGGCCTGCGCGAACGACACGCCCAGGCCCGAGGACGCGCCGGTGACGATGACGACCTTGTCGTCGAGGCGGAATGAATCGAGCACGCTCATGACGGGTTCCTCAGCACCTGGCGGGCGATCGCATATTTGTGCACCTCGGTCGGGCCGTCGTAGATGCGGAACGCGCGCATGTCGGAGAAAATCATGCCGACCGGGGTTTCGTCGGATATGCCCATACCGCCGAGGATTTGAACACAGCGGTCGGCCACCTTGAACAGTTCCTCGGACACGTAGGCCTTGACCATCGAACTCTCGTGGCGGCCCTTGGCTCCGGTGTCCAGTGCCCAGCAGGCCCACCAGATCGCCAGTCGGCACTGCTGCAGCGCAATCTCGTTGTCCGCCAGCATGAAACCCACGCCCTGATGCTCGCCGAGTGGTTTTCCGAATCCGGTCCGGGTGCGGGCATGCTCGATCGCGATCGAGTGGGCCCGCGACGCCGCGCCCAGCCACCGCATACAGTGCGTCAATCGTGCTGGAGTGAGCCGCAATTGGGCGTACCGCAACGCCTGGCCAACCTCGCCCAACACCGCCGACGCCGGCAGTCGCAGGTTGTTGAATTGGATCACGCCGTGGCCCTCGACGTAATTGCGGTCCATCGTGTCCATCACGCGCTCGAGTTCGATACCCGGCGTCTGCCCGTCACACAGGAACAGCGTCGGGCCGTCGGCGCCGTGGGGGTTCGGCGCAACCCGCGCCATGATGATCCAGGTCCGCGCCTTGTTGGCCCCGGTGATCAGCCACTTGCGCCCGTTGATCACATAGTCGCTGCCGTCGAAAACCGCTTCGGTGGCAAGCTGATTCGGGTCGGACCCGGCCCCGCCGGGTTCGGTCATCGCGAATACCGACCGCTGCCTACCGTCGATCACCGGGACCAGGAACTTCTCGGCCTGCTCCTCGGTGGCGATCTTGGACAGCACGAACATATTGCCCTCGTCGGGGGCCGCGCAGTTCAGCGCGACCGGTCCGAGAGTCGACCAGCCGGCGGCTTCGAACAACACCGCCTGGTCACGGTGCGACGGCTCGCGACCGCCGAATCGGTGCGGCGCCTGAAAGGTCAGAAGGCCGGCGTCACGCGCCAGTCCGACGAGTTCGGTGCGTAGCTCCTCGTTGGGGCCGTGTCGGGTGACACGCGGATCTCGTTCGTAGGGAACGATTTTATCGACGACGAACGCGCGTATCTCGTCGCGCTGCGCCGCCAGGTCGCTGGGAATCTCGAAATCGATCATCGTTGTCCCTCCATCAATGCCAAAGCCCGTTCGAACAAACGCACTGTCGCGATGTGCAGTCGATCGCCAATCTCCTTGGGCGCCAAACCTGCAGCGGCTCGAGCATTCGATCCCTCCAGGATGATGCCGAGTTTGAAACAGGCCAGCACGGTGTACCAGTCGATGTTCGACAGGTCGCGGTTGGTGTTCTGCGCATAGCGCTCGACCAGTTCGTCAGGGGTGGCCAGGCCGCCGGCATCCATCAGGACGTTGGTCAGTACCGAGTCGCGGCCCGGCGCGAACCAGGTGGCCAGCATCCATCCGAGGTCCAGCAGCGGATCGCCGATGGTGCACATCTCCCAGTCGACGATGGCCACCACCTCGGGGCCGGTCGGTGAGAACATCACGTTCGCGGCGTGGTAGTCGCCGTGCATGATGCCCGGCTGCCAGTCGGCAGGCTGGTTCTGCTGCAGCCAGGTGGCTACGGCGTCGACGTCACCGACGTCAGGTCCCGGATAGTTGTCGAAGCCGCTGTAGGACTCCAGCTCGGAAAGCCACCGCGGCACTTGACGTTCCAGGAAGCCTTCCGGCTTACCGAAGTCGGCCAGACCGACCGCGACATGGTCGACGGCGCCGAGCCTGGCCACCGACTCGGCCATCGACAGGCCCATCTCGTGGCGGATCGCGGCGTTGCCTGCGTGCAGCGCAGGCAACGTGGCTCCGGCGTTGAAGCCGTCGACCGGCTCCATCAGATAGAACACCGCGTCGCCGAGCACCGCGGTGTCTTCGCATACCGCGATCAGCCGGGGGTGCGGGACGTCGGTGCCGGCCAGCGCGTGCAGCACCCGGGTCTCCCGCAAGATCACTTTGTTGCTCACCGGCCGCAGGTGGCGGGGTCCCCGGCGGAAGACGTAGTCGCGGCCCGATCGGGTGAAGCGGAGCATGACGTTCTGGGTGCCGCCGACGATCTCGGAGACGTCTTCCAGGGGGCCATCACCAAGGCCCTGCTCCGACATCCACGCGCTCACTGCGCTCAGGTCGTCCACTCGGGTGAACCTACCGTACGGTTGGTTGAGCCAGTCCCTTCGGCCATGGCAATCGGCTGTCGATCGTGTGGAACACGCTCCAGCCGACCACTGTCCCCAGCGCGATCGACAGGACTGCCGCACCGGTGACCCCGAGGCTCCCCGTACTTATGCCACCTCCGGTGGCGGCCTGGCTCGCCGACTCGAAGCTCAGCGCACCGGGGACCAGCGCCCAGAAGGCCGCCAACATCATCACGATCGCCGGGGGAGAGGTCTTGATCCGCGCGGCCAGCATCGCGAACGGAACGGTGAGGAATGCGCCGATGAAGCCGGAATAGGCTGCGGCTACGAACTTTCCAGCGACCGCCTGCCCAACCAACGCGACCCCGATCGCGGCCGCCAACCAGATCAGCGACCCGCGTGGTGCGGACAGATAGACGTAGAGCCCGATCGCCACGACGATGATCGCCACGTACAACGACCAGGAGCCCATCTGCGCCGACGCCGCCTGCGGCTCGACCTGTCCTGCGACGTGCACACCGAGCGCCACCCCGAACACCAGCAGCGCCAACTGGGCGACGCCGTACACCAGCCGGCTGCTGCCACCGATCAGCTGGTTACTGGCCAATTCCATCGCGCCGATGGTCAGCGCCATCCCGGGCAACATCGCCACCAGTGCCGGCGCGATCACGCGCAGCAGCCCGTCGTTGGCGGTGTCGGCGACGAACCAGGTGGCCAGGATCGTCACGAGTGTCGCTGCCAAGGTCGGCAGCACCGGACTGAGTGACGGGAACGGCCGACCCAGCAGGGCGATCGCTCCGACCACCAGTCCGAGGAACAGGTATCCCGGCAGCGACGCCCAGGTGGGGTTGATGACCATGCCGAAACCGATTGTCGTGACGGCATATCCGATGGTCGTCGCGACCGGACCGAATCGCGGGCGCAGATTGCGCGCCCGGTTGGTCGCTTCGATGGCGTCGGCGGGGGTGATCGCGCCGACGGAGGCCAGGGTGGCGATGTCGTCGATGCGCCCGGCCATATCCAGCTGCAACGAGTAGGTCGTCGACGTGTCGACTTCGTAGCCGACGATGCCCACCTGGATCATCAGGACGGTGGGCAGCACGACGATGCGCACCGGCTGGGTGGTGTACTGCGCGGCGATCTCCAGCAGCCTCGACGTCACCAGCTGTGTCGGCTGCTCGACCTCGAGCAGGGCGATGCCGATCTCCCGCAACATCGCCGCGACTTCAGCCTGGTCGTGGGAGTCCGGCGGACCCAGCGGCTCCGGGGGTGTCTTGCGGATCTTGTCGAGGATCCGTGCGCGACGGGCCCGTCGTTTTTCGTCCATACCCGCATCATTGTGGATGCGTGGCTGTCCCGGGGGTCGGCTCGGTGAGGTCAGGCGTGGCTTGCGGCTGGCGGTTTTTCTGCCACGGCCAGTACCCCGTGATCTCCAGTTCCAGCGAGAAACTGAGGAACGTGCGGATCAGCACGATCCCCGCGAGCACGGCCACGCTGCGTGCATCGGGCGTGACGGCCACCGTGCGGATGATGTCGGCGGCCACCAGCAGTTCCAGGCCCAGCAGGATCGAGCGGCCAAGCTGCTGGCGAAACGCCCGGTAGGCGTCGCCGGTGCGCAGCCGCCGCAGGATGCCCGCCGCCGAGAGCAACGCGCCGATCGCGATGACGGCGACGCCGACGGCGTCGATCGCCTTGCCGACCGTCTCGATGATCTCGAAGAAGTTCACCGACAAATTATCGGGCCGGCATCACCGCAGTCGCCGTTGCCGCGCCGCCCTGTTGGGTCGCCCGTACCGACACCTGTTCACCGGTCTGCAGTGGCTGCGGCGGTTTGCGGGTATCGGGATTGACCACATAGGTCTGGCTGAAGCCGTCCTGGCTGCGGACGGTGACCGAGGTGTCGGAGGCCGCGGTGACGTCGCCGGTCTGGGTCAGTTCGGTGCTGAATCCGCCCTCGCCGTCGGAGACGACGTTCTGACCGTGCAGCGTCCGCTGGAAGCCGCCGGGGCCGCCGGGACCGCCCCATCCGGGCGGGCCGCCTGCGTGCCCCTGACCTTCGCTTCCGCCGGTGGCGGCATAGACCACCACGCCACCAACCGCGGCCAGTGCTGCGGCGATGCCGACGGCAGCCACTGTCGTCCGGGTTGACCAGGTCTTCGGGCGGTCCGTGGGAGCGCCCCACACCGGTTGCTGTTCACCACTCATGCCACCACCGTCGGCAGTCAACCTGGGCGCCCGCTGTGTGCGCGATCAGTCCGTCCTGTGCACAAGGTTTCACAGCCGACACATAGCGATGCCATAGGAATGGCTCATCGAGGTTCCCATACTGGAGAACATGACCTCTTCAGCGGCTGAGCGTGTGGTGATGCGGCGAGCCGACGGAAATCCGATCACAGTTCTCGTGGTCGACGACGAAATCGTGCTCGCCGAGATGGTGTCGATGGCCCTGCGCTACGAGGGCTGGAATATCGCCACCGCCGCCGACGGTGCATCGGCGATCACGGCTGCCCGCAGCTCGCGCCCGGATGCGGTGGTGCTCGACGTCATGCTGCCCGACATGAGCGGGCTGGATGTACTGCGCAAGCTGCGTGAGCAGAACCCGCAGCTGCCGGTGCTCCTGCTGACCGCCAAGGACGCCATCGAGGACCGCATCGCCGGCCTGACCGCCGGCGGCGACGACTACGTCACCAAGCCGTTCTCCATCGAGGAGGTCGTGCTGCGGCTGCGGGCACTGCTGCGCCGCACCGGCGTCACCACGGAGGACAGCGGCGCCCAGATTGTCGTCGGTGATCTGGTGCTCGACGAGGACAGTCACGAGGTGACCCGCGGTGGCGAACTGGTCGCACTCACCTCGACCGAATTCGAGCTGCTCCGGTTCCTCATGCGCAACCCCAAGCGGGTGTTGTCGAAAGCCCAGATCCTGGACCGGGTCTGGAGCTACGACTTCGGCGGCCGTTCCAATATCGTCGAGCTCTACATCTCCTACCTGCGCAAGAAAATCGACAGTGGGCGCGATCCGATGATCCACACATTGCGTGGCGCGGGCTATGTTCTCAAGCCTGCGAGCTAGCACCTGGTCGCTGAGCGCCAGACTGCTCGTCGGTCAGGTCTGCCTGCTGTTGGTGGTCTGTCTCGGCATCGGCGCAGTGACAGTGCTTGCGCTGCACCAGTACTTGATCGGCGAGGTCGACAATCAGCTGCGGGAAAGCGCGCACCGCTCGGCGATCATGTATGGCGAACCTCTGCCCCCGCTGCCGCCGTCGATGCGGGACAACCGACCGCCGTGGCCGCGGCCAGGACCCGGCCCCGAATTCCTCGATGCCCCCGGCCAGCCGATCGGAATGGTCGCCGCCGTCATCGAGGGCGGAACCGCGGACAACGCCGGCGTGCTCGGACCGGGTGGGGTGCGTGCGGCGGTACCCCCCAGCGCGCTGGAGCAACTTGCGCTGAACGACGGTCTTCGCCACCCGGTGACGCGCAATCTCGACGGACTGGGTCCCTACCGGGTGATCGCGGTGCGCAGCAGGCTGACCGGCGAGACCTTGGTCATCGGGCTGAGCATGGAGAACGTCAACGCGACGCTGTTGCGGGTGGCGCTGATCTTCGCGGTGGTGACGGCAGTCGCGTTGGCGGTGGCCACGACCGTGGGCATTTGGATCAACCGCCGTGCGCTTGCGCCATTGACCCGGGTGGTGGCGACCGCGGGGGAGGTGGCGAATCTGCCGCTCGACCGCGGTGAAGTGCAGTTGCCGGTGCGGGTTTCCGAACCCGACGCGAATCCCTATACCGAGGTGGGCCGGCTGGGCCTGGCGCTGAACCGGATGCTCGACCACATCTCGACCGCACTGTCGACGCGGCAGGCCAGCGAGAGTCGGGTGCGCCAGTTCGTCGCCGACGCCAGCCACGAACTGCGCACCCCGTTGGCCGCGATCCGCGGTTATACCGAACTGGCACAACGGAAACGAGACCAAGTGCCCGACGACGTCGCGCATGCGATGGGCCGGGTGGAGTCCGAAGCTGTGCGGATGACGCACCTCGTCGAGGACTTGCTCCTACTGGCGCGGCTGGACTCCGGGCGCCCGCTGGAAAGCGAACCGGTCGACCTATCGCGGCTGTCAGCCGACGTCGCCAGCGATGCCCACGTGGCCGGGCCGGATCACCAGTGGAACCTGGACGTGCCAACGGATCCGCTCTACGTCACCGGTGATGATGCCCGGTTGCACCAAGTGGTGGCCAACCTGCTGGCCAACGCTCGCACTCACACCCCGCCCGGGACGTCGGTGACGCTGTCGCTGCATGCCGAGTCGGACCAGGCAGTGCTGCGGGTGGCCGACGACGGGCCGGGTATTCCGGCCGAGCTGCAGTCCGAGGTGTTCGAGCGCTTCGCGCGCGGCGACACGTCGAGATCCCGCAAGGGGGGGTCCACCGGTTTGGGTCTGGCAATCGCGTCGGCGGTAGTGCGCGCGCACAGCGGCAGTATCGAACTGCGTAGCGTGCCCGGCTGGACCGAATTCACGGTGCGGTTACCCCGCGCTGTCGAATCATGATCCGCGCCCGACAGCACGGCGGGCTTGCGGTACTACTGCTGGCGACGGCCGTGCTTTACGTGTGGGACCTCGGTGCCAGCGGCTGGGCCAACGCGTTCTATTCTGCTGCGGCCCAGGCTGGTTCGGAGAGCTGGACAGCGTGGTTGTTCGGGTCCAGCGACGCGGCCAACGCGATCACCGTCGACAAGACGCCCGCGGCGCTGTGGGTGACGGGTTTATCGGCGCGGCTGTTCGGCGTCAATCCATGGAGCATCCTGCTGCCGCAGGCGCTGGCCGGGGTGGCCGCGGTGGGGGTGTTGTACGTCGCGGTGCGACGGGTCAGCGGGCCGTGGGCGGGGTTGTTCGCCGGTGCGATTCTGGCGCTGACTCCGGCTGCGGCGTTGATGTTCCGGTTCAACAATCCCGATGCGCTGCTGGTGCTTTCGCTTGTCGTCGCCGCCTACTTCACCCAGCGGGCATTGGACCGCAACGCGGCATGGTGGTGGCTGCCGCTGGCCGGTGTCGCGGTCGGGGTCGGGTTCCTGGCCAAGATGCTGCAGGCGTTCCTCGTGCTGCCCGCTCTCGCAGTGGTGTTCCTGTCCGCCGCTGACGCATCGGTCCGGGCGAGGGTGACGCGGCTCGCTGCCGCGGTGGGGGCCCTGGTCGTCTCGGCGGGGTGGTATCTGCTGCTGGTCGCGCTGTGGCCGGCGAGTGCACGGCCCTACATCGGTGGTTCGCAACACAACTCCATCGTGGAATTAGCCTTGGGCTACAACGGTTTGGGCCGTCTCACCGGCGACGAGACCGGCGGGCTGGGCAACCTCAATCAGGACGCCGGTTGGGCGCGGCTGTTTGGCGCGGAGATGGGTACCTACATCGCGTGGCTGATACCCGCAGCGGTCATCGCGATCGTCGCCGGCCTGGTGATCACCCGGCGGGCACCGCGCACCGACGCCACCCGGGCGGCGTTGCTGCTGTGGGGTGGGTGGCTGCTGGTGACCGCGGTCGTGTTCAGTTTCGCCAACGGCATCCTGCACGCGTACTACAGCGTCGCGCTGGCCCCCGCGGTGGCCGCCGGCCTGGCGGTCGGTACATCTCTGCTGTGGCGACACCGCGCCGATATCGGGGCAGCCACCACATTGTCCGGGATCGTCGTGATCACCGCGGTGCTGGCCTACCTTCTGCTGCAACGTGATTCGCAGTGGCTGCCGTGGCTCCGCGTCGCCGTTGTGGTTGCTGCCATCGCTTGCGCGCTCCTGCTGCTGGTGGTGGCCCGCCTGCCCGGGCGGGTGGGCACCGCGGTGGGTGTGCTGGCGGTGGTCGCCGCACTGGCCGGGCCGGTCGCGTTCTCGCTGGCCACCGTCGCCGCACCGCACAGCGGCGCCATCCCGTCCGTCGGCCCCTCGGACGGACGAGGCGGGCCGCCGGGGGGAATGTTCGACGCACCCAAGCCCGGCGCGGAGTTGACTGCGGAGTTACGCCAGGACGCCGACGAATTCACCTGGGCTGCTGCGGCCGTCGGATCGAGCAACGCCGCCGGGTATCAGCTCGCCACCGGATTGCCGGTGATGGCCGTCGGCGGCTTCAACGGCACCGACCCCGCCCCCACCCTCGAGCAGTTCCAGGCCTACGTCGCTGCGCGACGCATCCACTGGTTCGTCAAGAGCGACATGCCCGGATTCGGGTTCGGCAACCGCTCCGGCAGCGACGCCGCCGAGCAGATCCAACGCTGGGTCAGTGCGAATTTCACCCCCCGCGAGGTCGACGGCGTCACCGTCTACGACCTGTCGCAAGGATTCACAGCGGCCGCATAGCAAACACAAATTGCCCGCCCACCGCCACCGTAGACGATCTAAATATGACCATCACCGACGTCCGCGTGGCACGCCGACGCAACGCAGCCCTGATCGCTTCCGACCGCGGCGTGCCCGTGCTCGACGTCGTCGTGCCGGTGTACAACGAGGAGGTCGCGCTGGCCGACTCGATTCACCGGCTGTACCGCCACCTGCGCGAGGACTTTCCGTTCTCGTTCCGGATCACCATCGCCGACAACGCCAGCATCGACGCCACCCCAGTGGTCGCCGCGAAGCTCGCCGCCGAACTGCCCGAGGTGCGCTCGGTGCGCCTCGAGCAGAAGGGCCGGGGGCGCGCGCTGCACGCGGTGTGGTCGACCTCGGATGCGCCGGTGCTGGCCTACATGGACGTCGACCTGTCGACCGACCTGGCGGCGCTGTCACCGTTGGTGGCCCCGCTGGTGTCCGGGCATTCCGACCTCGCGATCGGCACCCGGCTGGGCCGCGGTTCCCGGGTGGTGCGTGGGGCGAAGCGGGAGATCATCTCGCGCTGCTACAACCTGATCCTGCGGTCCACGTTGGCCGCGAAGTTCAGCGATGCCCAGTGCGGATTCAAGGCGATCCGCGCCGACGTCGCGGCCGAGCTGCTGCCCCACGTCGAGGACACCGGCTGGTTCTTCGACACCGAGCTGCTGGTGTTGGCCGAACGCAGCGGCCTGCGGATCCACGAGGTTCCGGTCGACTGGATCGACGATCCGGACAGCCGGGTCGACATCGTGGCCACCGCAGTCGCTGACTTGAAGGGAATCGCTCGCTTGCTCAAAGGTTTCGGTACCGGCCAGATCCCGGTCCAGGCGATCGGCGCCCAGTTCGGGAACCAGGCCGGCGCACCGAAGTCGCTGTTGAATCAGGGCGTGCGGTTCGCGGCCATCGGTGTCGCATCGACGTTGGCCTACCTGGTGCTGTTCCTGCTGTTGCGCCCGATCGGCCCGCAAGGCGCGAACCTGGTCGCATTGCTGGTGACCGCGATCGCCAACACCGCGGCGAACCGGCGGTTCACTTTCGGGGTGCGAGGCCGCACCGGTGTCGCGAGGCACCAGTTCGAGGGGCTCGTCGTCTTCGGGATCGGGCTGGCACTCACCAGCGGCGCACTGGCCCTGCTGCACGCGCTCGGCGAACCGCACCGAATCATCGAACTGCTGGTGCTGATCGGGGCCAACCTGATGGCCACCGTTGTCCGTTTCGTGCTGCTGCGCGGCTGGGTGTTCCACCCCCGCCGCACCGGCCAGACTGTGGGAGAGAAGTAATGACCGTCCTCAGCGAAAGCGCTCCGTCGGTCCCAGTGATGGATCCGCAGGAAGCGCCAGAGGTGGTGCGGCCGCGATGGGTGCGGCCCACGCTGTTGGCACTTCTGGCTCTGACCGCCGTGCTCTACCTATGGGGCCTGAGTGCCGCTGGGTGGGCCAACGATTACTACGCGGCCGCCGTGCAGGCGGGCACGCAGAGCTGGAAAGCGTTGCTATTCGGTTCGCTCGACGCCGGCAACGCGATCACGGTGGACAAGCCGCCCGCCTCGTTGTGGGTGATGGCGTTGTCCGGACGGCTGTTCGGATTCGGCACGTTGTCGATGCTGGTGCCCGAGGCTCTGATGGGCGTGGCGTCTGTGGCGCTGGTCTACGGCGCCGTGCGCCGCGTCAGCGGTTATGGGGCCGGCCTGCTGGCCGGTTCGGTGCTGGCGCTGACACCGGTCGCGGCGTTGATGTTTCGGTTCAACAACCCCGACGCGCTTCTGGTGCTGCTGATGGTGGTTGCCGGCTATTGCCTGATCCGCGCGCTGGACGGCAAGTCCACCCGCTGGATCGCACTGGCCGGTGTCGCCATCGGGTTCGCGTTCCTGGCCAAGCTCCTGCAGGCTCTGCTGATCACCCCGGCACTTGCTCTGGTCGTGCTGGTCGCCATTCCCGGCAGCGTGTGGCAGCGGCTGCGTGACCTGGCGGTCGGTTTGGTCGCGGTCGTGGTTTCGGCCGGCTGGTACCTGGCGCTGGTCAGCTTGTGGCCCAGCGACTCTCGGCCATACATCGGTGGATCCACCAACAACAGCCTGTTGCAGCTGGCTCTGGGCTACAACGGGCTGGGCCGGGTGTTCGGCGGTGACGGAAACCCCGGCGGCAGCTCGGATTCCGGCGAGGGCGGCGGCCCGGGTGGCGGGATGTTTGGCGGGTCCACGGGCATCACCCGGATGTTCGACGCTTCGATGGGCACCGAAATCAGCTGGCTGCTGCCAGCGGCACTGATCGGACTGGTCGCCGGCTTGTGGTTCACCCGGCGGGCACCGCGTACCGACCGCACCCGCGCCGCGCTGCTCCTGTGGGGAGGATGGTTGCTGGCCACCGCAGCGGTGTTCAGCTTCATGAAGGGGATCATGCACCCCTACTACACGATTGCCTTGGCGCCGGCCATCGCCGCGGTGATCGGCATCAGCGTTCGAGAACTATGGCGCGGCAGGCAGTTTGTGTTATCCCGAGTGGTCCTCGCGGCGATGCTGGTAACGACCGCAGTGTGGAGCTTCATCCTGCTCGATCGAACCCCGGAGTGGCTGCCGTGGCTGCGATGGGTGGTGCTGGCCGGCTCGATCGTGGTCGCCGCCGTGCTGCTGGCAGGCGGACATCGCCTCGGTCGTTGGACAGTTGTGCTGGCCGCGGCGGGTCTGCTCTTCGGTCTCGGCGCTACCGCTGCCTACACCGTGGAGACCGTGGCGGGCAACCACAGCGGACCGATTCCGACGTCAGGGCCGGCCCGCGCCGACGGCGGTATGGGCTTCGGCGGTCCTGGTGGACAGCGGGCATCCGATAACACCGAACTCAAGGCGATGCTCGCCCAGGACGATAGCCGTTGGGCCGCAGCAACTATCGGGTCCATGAGCGCGAGCCCGCTGGAGCTGAGCACCGGTGCATCGATCATGTCGATCGGTGGCTTCGGCGGTGGTGACAACTCGCCGACACTGGAGCAATTCCAGTCCTACGTGGCCGCGGGACAGGTCCACTACTTCATCGCCAGCGAGGGCCCCGGCGGCGGCCACCAAGGGCCCGGCGGCGACTCGGGAGCGGGCACTTTGATCACCAAGTGGGTGCAACAGCACTTCACCGCGACCGATGTGGGCGGCACCGAGGTCTATGACCTGACCGCGCCGAACTGATCGGTCCAATCCCCTCCCGGGGCGGCCCACACTTCGTACCATTCTGCTGTATCGGGGTGGCGGCGGGAGTACGGGTCATGGGTAACGCAGCACATATCGGTCGACTCGGCGCACTGGCGGTAGCGCTCGGGGTAGGTTCGGCGATCGCGAGCATGCCGTGTGTCGCCGCGGCTCAACCTTCGGACTCGCCGTCGTCCACATCCGGCGCAACCGCGGGGTCACACACCGGTAAGCCGGCGCGCGCAGGCGACAGAACCACCCGCACCGCGGCGAAAGCGACTGCGCCGAAGGTGAATCTGACAGTGGTCAAGCCCATGCGCAGCGGCGTGCCGGTCCTGTCGGGCGCAGCCAAGCTCCCCACCCCCGATCAGGCTCTGCAGACGTTGGCGTCCGCACTGGAGTTGGTGGGCAGCGAACTGCAGCGCATCGGCCGCGGTCGGCCCACCGCCTCCGTGTCCGGGGTGGTGCCCGCCGCCCCGACCACGGGCCCCAACCTGCTGACCAATCCGGGTGCTGAGCTCGGCGACCCGGCCGGATACGGCAACAGTACGGTCAGCGTGCCGGGTTGGACGGCGACCGGTACTCCGACGGTGGTCCAGTACGGCGAGCTCCGCAACGCGTGGCCGGTCGGTCTGAGCTTCGCGTGGCCTAATCTCCCGGCTATCGTGTCGTTCCCGGGCGTCCACGCCGCCCCGCCCGGTGGCGGGAACCAGTTCTTCGGTGGCGGCGATGTGGCCACTTCGGCGCTGTCCCAGACGGTGGACCTCAGTGCCTCCAGTGCCGAGATCGACGGCGGTGCGGTGCCGTTCAACCTCAGTGGTTACCTGGGTGGCTACTTGCTGGACCCGTCCTTCGCCACGGTGAAAGTCACGTTCCTGGACCAGAACCAGCTCTACCTCGGAAGTTCGACGATCGGGCCGGTCTCCAACCTGGATCGCTGGGGACAAACCGGCTTCCGCCAACGCGCCACCACCGGGACGGTCCCGGTAGGCACGCGCAGCGCTGTAGTGACCCTCACCATGCACGACCTCAATCCGGTCGTGATCGGTTTCACCGCCCGATTCAACAACGCGTATGCCGACAACCTGTCCTTCAGCATCGGCACCGCCCAGCCGGCGCCGCCCGCGCCGGCGCCGCCGGCGTCCAACGTCGGGCAGCTCGACCACGTGTTCCTGGTCTACATGGAGAACAAGGGCTACAACGACATCGTCGGCAGTCCCAACGCGCCGTTCCTCAACAGCCTGATCAACGCAAACGGGTTGGCCAACAACTACTACGCCGTGACCCATCCCAGCCTGCCGAACTATTACGCGATCGCCGGTGGACAGGTCTTCAGCAAGACCTACAACTGCAAGTCGGTGTGCATCAACGATCCGAACAACCTCGCCTTCACCATCGACAACGCGGGTAAGACGTGGGCGGCCTATGCGCAGGGCATGACTCCGGGGCAGCCACTGGTGTCGACCGGGAACTATTCGACGGACCAGACGCCCTGGCCGGCCTTCGCCGGGATCGGAGACAACCAGGCCTACGCGGCCGCGCACATGTTCCCGCTGACGCAGATGGCCGTTGACCTCCAGTCGGACGCCACCACGCCGAATTTCGTGTGGTTCGCCGCCGACGAGAATTCCAACGGCGAAGGCCCGGTCAACACCCTGGCGGGTGTGGCACACTTCGCGTTCTCGCAGGTCGACCCGCGCCACCAGTACAACGTCGCAGCACTTGACCAGTTCTTGCAGGAGAACGTGCCGACGATCATCAACTCGAACGTCTGGCAGACCACGAAGTCGGTGCTGATCGTCACGTTCGACGAGGACAACAACAACATCACGCTGGGCTTCGGTAACGAGGGCAACCACGTTGTGACAGTGGTGATCGCATCGCCGCTGGCGGTCAGCGCGGGTGGAATGAAGGGGGGCGCCTTCGTCGTGACCGACCACTACGACCACTACAGCACGTTGCGGACCATCGAGGACGCTCTCGGGTTGCCGGCGATGACCAACAACGACGCGTATGCGGAGCCGCTCAACGGATTCTGGACCTGAGCCCCTCGCTCTAGGGAAGGATCGGCGGCATGGAACACAAGCCGCCGACCACCGTCATCGAGGCCGCGCACGCCGAGCATCTGACGTCCCTGCCGTTCGAGGACACCGCTGATTTCGCCGACGCCGATCGTGGCTTCATCGCCGCGCTGACGCCGTGCGTGATCAAGGCCGCCGACGGGCGGGTGGTGTGGGACAACGACGCGTACGGGTTCCTCGCGGGGCACGCGCCGACATCGGTCCATCCGAGTCTGTGGCGACAGAGCACGCTGGCCGCCAAACAGGGTCTCTACGAAGTGGTCGAAGGCATCTACCAGGTGCGTGGGCTGGACCTGTCCAACATCAGCTTCATCGAAGGTGACACGGGCATCGTCGTCATCGACCCGTTGGTCTCGACCGAGACCGCCGCCGCCGCGCTGGCGCTCTACCGCGCGCACCGCGGTGACCGGCCCGTCGTCGCCGTGATTTACACCCACTCCCACGTCGACCACTTCGGTGGTGTTCTCGGGGTGACCAGCCAGGCTGATGTCGACGCGGGCAAGGTCGCGGTGTTGGCTCCGGAGGGGTTCACCGAGCACGCCGTCCAGGAGAACGTCTACGCCGGGACCGCGATGGCCCGCCGGGCCGGCTACATGTACGGCGCTGTCCTGGATCGCGGACCGCAAGGCCAGGTCGGCTGCGGATTGGGGCAGACACCGTCAACCGGCGAGGTCGCGATCATTGTGCCCACCGTCGATATCGCCACCACCGGTGAGACGCACACCATCGACGGCATCGAGATCGAATTCCAGATGGCCCCTGGCACCGAGGCGCCCGCCGAGATGCATTTCTACTTCCCGAAATTCCGCGCCCTGTGCATGGCCGAGAACGCGACGCACAACCTGCACAACCTGCTGACGCTACGTGGCGCCCTGGTCCGCGACCCGCACGGATGGTCGGGCTATCTGACCGAGGCCATCGACACCTTCGCCGACCGCACCGACGTCGTGTTCGCCTCGCATCACTGGCCCACTTGGGGACAGGACAACATCGTCGAATTTCTTTCCCTGCAACGTGATCTCTACGCGTACCTGCACGACCAGACTTTGCGCCAGCTCAACCAGGGCTTCACCGGGATCGAGATCGCCGAGAGCTTCCAGATGCCGCCCGCGCTGGACAAGGCGTGGCATGCCCACGGCTATTACGGGTCGGTCAGTCACAATGTCAAAGCCGTCTACCAGCGCTACATGGGCTGGTTCGACGGCAACCCCGCGCGGCTGTGGGCGCATCCGCCGGAAGCGATCGGGCCCCGCTACGTCGAGGCCATGGGCGGCGCAGACCGGGTGGTCGAGCTGGCTCGCGCGGCTGCCGATGCGGGTGACTACCGTTGGGCGGCAACGTTACTCGACCACGTCATCTTCACCGACGAAAACCATGCCGGTGCCCGAGAGCTCTACGCCGACACGCTCGAGCAGATGGCGTACGGTGCCGAATGCGCGACATGGCGCAACTTCTTCCTCTCCGGGTCCACTGAGTTGCGCGACGGCAACTTCGGCACGCCAACCCAGGCGGCGTCGAGCACACTGCTCGCCCAGCTCACGCCGGAGCAGATGTTCGACGTGCTGGCGATCAGCGTGAACGGGCCGCGGTCCTGGGATCTCGATATCGCGCTCGATGTGACCTTCGCCGACCTCGGGGCCAACTACCGGCTCACGTTGCGCAACGGCGTGCTGGTGTACCGCGAGGCTGCCGCCGACGAGTCGACGGCAACCGCCACGATTCGGCTGGCGACCAAGATGCGGCTATTGGCTGCTGCGGCAGGGGATTTCACCTCACCGGGCCTGGAGACGACCGGCGATGCGAAGGCGCTGCAGACGCTGCTCGGTGTGCTGGACAAGCCCGATCCCGGCTTCAACATCATCACGCCGTAAGTCCCCATTTCTCCCGCCGGGATTAGGCGACGTCGATGACGACCTTGCCGATCGCTTTGCGGTCGGCAACGTAGCGCAGTGCGGTGGCCGCCTGCTCCAGCGGGAAGGTGGCGTGCACGATGGGCTTGATGGCGCCCTGCTCGAGCAGGGCGCCATCAAGCACCGCGCACCGAGGTAAGGGCGCAGCCGCCCGTCGGCGAACAACTGCGCAAGCTCGGCGTCGTCGCATGCGATCTCGTCGGGGTAATCGGTCATGAAGGTCCGGATCTCCATGCCCTGCACGGTGATTCCCTTCAGCAGCACCAGGTTCAAGGGAATCGCGGGAATCGAGCCGGCCGCATAGCCCAGCGTGACGAACTTTCCGCCACGGCCCAGGCTGCGTAGCGCCGGCTCGGAATAACCACCACCAACCGGGTCGACCACGATCTGGGCGCCGCCCTCGCCGGTGATCTCCTTGAGTCGGGTCTTCAGGTCTTCGGTGTCGTAGTCGACGACGGCTTGCGCCCCGCGCTGACGGCACACTTCGAGCTTCTCGGCACCCGAAGCCGCGGCAATCACCTTGGCGCCCATCAGAACCGCGATATCGACGGCGGCCAGCCCCACCCCGCCACCGGCGCCGAGAACGACGACCCAGTCGCCGGGCTTGACCGGGGCGACGGTGCGCAGGGTGTAGTAGGCCGTCCGGTTGGTGACCCCGAAGGCCGCGGCATCGGCATAGTCGGCGCCGTCGGGAATGCGAGCCAGACCGCGGGCATCCACCAGCGCCTGCTCGGCGAAGCCGCCGACGAACGTGGTGGCCGACACCCGGTCGCCTGGCCGGTAGTCGACGCCGTCGCCGACGGCCAGCACGTCGCCGGCCAGCTCACTGCCCGGGCTGAACGGCGGTGGCACCTTGATCTGGTACTTGCCGGCAATCAGCAGCACGTCGGGGTAGTTGACCGCGGCGGCACGCACCTTGACCACCACCTGGCCGGGACCCGGTGTGGGGTCGGGCAGTTCGTCCAGGACGAGGTCCTCCGGGGTGCCGTACTCGCGGCAGACGACGGCGCGCATCAGCGGTCTCCTTCCGGCACGCCGAGCCCGCGCAGGCAGAACCCGACGAGGTGGCTGATGTCCTTGCGACCCGGTTGGTCGGTGGAGTTGACATATCGGCGCATCGTGCCGACGGTACACACGAACACCGCGTCGGCATCACGCTGGGGATCGGCACTGCCCAGATCGCGGATCGGTGCGACCAGCAGGTCGCGCATGGCGGCCATGGTCTCCTCCTCGCCCATCCGGCGCTTGTCGGACATCTGCCCGATCACGGCCCGGCTCATGCCGATCAGCTCGGGGTCGGCCACCTGCGCCAGTGCTCCGCTGATCCACCGTCTGATCTTGCCCTCCGGCGTGCTCTCCTTGGCCATCTGGTGTTCGAGATACGAAATAACCAGACCGACACCGCGTTCCATGACGGCGAGCATCAGGTCGTCCTTGCCGGCGAAATACCGGTAGAAGGCCTTGTTGGACACCCCGGCCGCGGCGACGATATCGCTGACCCGCGGGGCATCGGGGGAGACCCGCTGCATCACCGTGATGGCGGCTGCCAGGATGCGCTCCACCTCCTCGGTGGCCTCCCGCTGCCGATCGTCAAGGGCCCGCACGACGGCGGCCGCGGCGCGACTGGTCATGGCGAAACAGGCAGCGCGGGAATGCGATCGATCAGGTGTCCGTACTTCTCGCGGGCCCGCTCGATGCGGTTGGGAAGGAACTCGCTGGGCCAGACCGGGTCTTCGGCCTCGTACTGCTTGAGGATCTGACGGGCCAGGTTGACCTTGTGCGCCTCGGTGGGCCCGTCGGCCAGGCCCAGGGTGATCCCGCCGAGCAGCACGCTGGTCAAGGGCATCTGGTCGGTCAGACCGAGCCCGCCGTGTACCTGGATTGCGCGCAGGCCAATGGACTTCAGCACGTTCGCGGTCTGGATTTTGCAGGCCGCGATCTCTTCGCGGGCGGCGCGTTCGCCCGCGGTGTCGACGAGCCAGGCGGCGTGCAAGACCATCAGGCGGAACTGGGTCAGCTCGACGAACGAGTCGGCGACGAACTCCTGGATCAGCTGCTTGTCGGCCAGCAGACTGCCCTGGGTGAAGCGACTTTTCGCGCGCCGGGCCATCATGTCGATGGCGCGCTGGGCCACCCCGATCGAGCGCATCGCGTGGTGCAGGCGGCCGCCGGCCAGCCGGGACTGCGCGACGTGGAAGCCCTGGCCCTCCTCGCCCAGCATCGCCGAGGCGGGCACCCGGACGTTGTCGTAGTGCACCAGCGAATGGCCGGGGTCATGGGAGTACGCGCCGACCAGGTGGTGTGTCGCCTCGATGGTCACCCCGGGGGTGTCGGCTGGCACCAGGAACGTCGACGCTCCCTTGTGCACGGGCACATCGGGATCGGTGATCGCCACGACGATGAAGAACGACGCCACCGATGCGTTGGACGACCAGTACTTGCGACCGTTGATGACCCAGTGGTCACCGTCGCGCACCGCGCGGGTGGTGAACACCCGCGGATCGGAGCCGCCCTGCGGTTCGGTCATCGAGAACGTGGAGAAGATCTCCCCGGACAGCAGACCGGTCAAATACCGGTCTTTCTGCTCACTCGTACCGAACCGGGCCAGGATCTCGGCGTTGCCGGTATCCGGCGCCTGGGTGCCGAAGATGATCGACGACCACGTTGCGCGGCCGAGGATTTCGTTGATCAGCGTGAGCTTGACCGCCCCGAAACCCTGCCCGCCCAGATCGGGCCCGAGGTGCGGCGCCCACAGACCCTGATCGCGCACCCGCTGCTTGAGCGGGTCGACGATCCGGCGGCGCTCCTGGTCGAGCGGCAGGAATTCGCAACTCGGGAAAATCACTTCGAGCGGTTCGATATCCTCGCGGACGAAGTTCCGGATCCACTCGAGCTTCTCCTCGAATTCCGGCTCGGTGGAAAAGTCCCATGCCATTTCGTGACTCCTTAGGGGATGCCGCCGTCGGCCCGAAGAATCGAGCCGGTGGTGAAGCTGGATGCGTCCGACATCAAGAACAGTGCGGCGCCGATGATTTCGGCGGGCTCACCCGCGCGTTGCAAGGCGTGCCGGCCGAAGGGGTTCTCGGCACTGCCGGGCCGATCTGTCGGGCCGAGCCCTAGGCCCCACGCCTTGCTGATATCGGTGAGGAACGGTCCTGGCATCAGGGTGTTGACCCGCACGGTCGGCCCGAACGCCGCGGCCAGTCCCTCGGTCATCGCGTTCAGCCCGGCCTTGGACGCGGCGTAGGGGATGAACGACGGATGCGGCCGCAACGATCCGTGGGTGCTGACGTTGATGATCACCCCGCCGCCATCGGCAATCATGCGTTCACCGACCAGCGCCGAAAGCCGGAACGGCCCTTTGAGATTGAGGTTGACCACCGCGTCGAACAGCTTCTCGCTGACGTTGGTGAGCTTGTCGTAGGTCGGTGACATGCCGGCGTTGTTGACCAGCACGTCGAGCTTGCCGAAGCCGTCGTAGACCGCCGCCACCAATCCGTCCAGCTCGTCCCAATGGCCGACGTGTACAGCGTATGGCATTGCGGTACGGCCGGTTTCATCTTTGATCTCCTTGGCCGTCGCCACGCAGGAGTCGTACTTGCGACTGGCGATCACCACGTCGGCGCCGCAGCGCGCGGCGGCCAATGCCATTTCCCGGCCCAGGCCGCGGCTACCGCCGGTCACCAGTACCACCCGGTCGGTCAGGTCGAAAAGAGTATCTGCGTAACCCATTTAAGCCTCACCGGACTGTGCCAGCTCAGCGGCGGTGGCGATCAGGCCGGGCACCATGGCGCCGAACGCCTCGATCACCTTCGGGTCGGCCTTGCCACCGTTCACCGCGGCGGCATAGGTCTTCTCCAGCACGATGCCCAGCTTCCAGTTGGCCAGCACCAGGTAGTAATGGATGTTCTCGGTCGACAGGCCGCTGACCTTCTCGTAGTGCGCCAACAGCTCACTGCGCGTGGGCATGCCCTCCATCGGCAGATAGAAACCGCCGTCCTTCGGCTGCTCACCGTCGTAGCCGAGCAGGGCCCACGCGACGTCGAGCAGCGGGTCGCCGATGGTGGTCATCTCCCAGTCCACAATCGCGGCCAGCCGCCCGGGCGCTCCGTGTGCGTACATGACGTTGGCGAACTGGTAGTCGCCGTGCATGATCCCCGGGGTGAAGTGCGCGGGCCGGTTGTTGCGCAACCACTCCGATGCGACATCGAGGCCGGGTAGTTCGCGCACCTGGAATGCCGACAGGAAGGACAGCCAGCGGTCCACCTGGCGTTCGTGGAAGTTGTCGGGTTTGCCGAACCCCTCCAGGCCCTGAGCCTTCCAGTCCAGCCGGCCGAGTTTGGCGGCGCCCTCGATGAGTTGGAACGCGAGGTCGCGGCGGGCGTCGAGGTCGGTGTCGAACGGCGTCTCCCAGCCGCCCTCCATCGGACTCCAGCCGTCGACCTCCTTCATCAGGTAGAAGGGCTTACCCAGCACGTCGCCGCTCTCGTCGGCGGCGACCAGCTCGGCGTGCGGCACATCGGTGCCCTTGAGCGCCCGTTCCAGCCGGATCTCGCGAAGCAGCTCGCCCAGCCGCCGCTCGTCGGCGCGGGGGCCGGGCATCCGCAGCACCATGCGCTGACCACCGCGGTTGATCCGGTAGAGCATGTTCTGCGATCCGCCCTTGAGGACCTCGGCGGCGGGCTCGTCGCCGGCACCGGGGGCGTCCTGGGTGTCGAGCCAGCGGCCGAGTGTCGCGGTGTCCAGGTCCACGGGGTCTTCCGTTCTCATCATGGAACTCCTCACTCTCTGTGCGGAGAATAGCATTCTCCAGGCGCCGAGCCACTAGCGTTGGCGAGCGCAGACGAAAGGGGCGACGATGGCCGGTCCGCTGGAGGGCATCAGAGTTGTCGAGCTTGGTGTGTGGGTCGCGGGACCGGCCGCCGGGGGAATCCTGGCGGACTGGGGCGCCGACGTCGTCAAGATCGAACCACCTACCGGTGACCCCGCCCGCCTGTTCGGCCGGATGCTCGGTCTCGACGACGGCAGCAACCCGCCGTTCGAGATGGACAACCGGTCCAAGCGCAGCATCGTGCTCGATCTGACCACCGACGGCGGAGTGGCGACGGCGCGCCAATTACTCGCGGGCGCCGACGTTTTCATCACCAACGTGCGGCCCGACGCGCTGGCCCGGCTCGACCTGGACTATCCGAAGGTGGCCGCGCTCAACCCAGGCCTGGTGTACGGCCTGATCACCGGATACGGCGAGACGGGGCCGGAAGCCAACCGCCCGGCCTACGACGTCGCGGCGTTCTGGGCCCGGTCCGGGGTGGCCGACCTACTCACCCGGCCCGGCGACAGCCCGCCCTTCCAGCGCGGCGGTATGGGCGACCACATGACCGGGATGACGCTGGCCGCCGCCGTCAACGCCGCGCTGGTTGCCCGCGCCCGCACCGGCGAGGGACAGCTGGTCACCACCTCGCTGTACCGCCAGGGCACCTACACCGTGAGCTTCGACCTCAACACGTTCCTGCTGAGCGGGCGGCCCATCGCGATCGGCCAGCGCGAAACGATGTTCAACCCGTGCATGAACAACTATCTGGCAGGGGACGGGAAGCGGTTGTGGATCGTCGGGCTGGAGGCCGACCGGCACTGGCCGTCGCTGTGCCGTGCGGTCGGCCATCCGGAATGGTTGGACGACAGCCGGTTTACCACCGCCCGCGACCGGGCGATCAATTCCCGTGAGCTCATCGCGGCGCTCGACGAGATCTTCGCGACCAAGACGAGGGATGAGTGGGCGCAGGCGTTCGAAGCCGAGCCCGAACTGTTCTGGTCGCCGGTGAACTCGATGGAAGACGTCCTCGGTGACGAGCAGTTCCACGCCGCGGGTGGTCTGGTCGACGTTCCCGATGAGGGCGGATCGTTGCCGATGATCGCCACGCCGGCCGATTTCCACGGCACCCCGTGGGCGCCACGGTCGACCGCTCCGAAGCTGGGCGAGCACACCGAGGAGATCCTGGCGGAGTTACAACAGCGCTGAGTACTGTAACGGTCATGGATTTCTCCCGGGTCGAGCTGTCCGCCGAAGACGAGGAATTCCAGCGCCAGGTTCGGGCGGACCTGGATCGTCTGGTGACCGAGGACGTCATCGCGCACGACCGCCAGACCGGCGAGAACTTCCACGAGGGCCTGCATCTGGCACTGGGCGATCTCGGCTATCTGGCCAAGGACTTCAACCACGAAGCCGACGGCGGCTTCAGCGCGGTTCAGCGCAGGATCTTCGACCTGGAGATCGGGCGCGCTCACGCGCCGTGGTTCCACTGGCCGACCACCATGATGGTGGCCAGGACACTGGTCAAGTTCGCGGACCCGGACCTGCTTGCCGAGATTCTGCCGTCGGTGCTCGCCGGCCGCACCCGGCTGTGCCTGGGCTACACCGAGCCCGAAGGCGGGTCGGACGTGGCGACGGTCAAGACCCGGGCGGTGCGCGACGGCGACGGATGGATCATTAACGGCGCCAAGATGTTCACCTCGAACGCGCACAACGCCCAGTACGTCTTCCTGATCACCAACTCCGACCCCGAGGCGCCCAAGCACAAGAACCTCACGATGTTCTTGGTTCCGCTCGACTCGGCCGGCGTCGAGATACAAGGCATCCGCACGGTCGACGGCGACCGCACCAACATCACCTACTACAGCGACGTTCGGATCGACGACAAGTACCGCATCGGTGAGGTCAACGGCGGCTGGACGGTCTTGCGTGACGCGCTGAATTCCGAACACGGCACGGTCGATCGCAACGCCGAGGGCCTGGAGAAGTTGGCCACGATGACCGAACACATCCTGCTGACGGCCGAGGCCGTCGACCGGGTGGCCGCCGTCGCACCGGTCGACGACGATTCGGTGGCCTATCGGCTGGGGCGCGCGGCCGCACGTCTGGAGGCCGCGTTGAGCGCCCCGGCGATGTCGGGGCGGGTGTTGATCGCCCAGACGATGCGCGAGACCGCCCCCGACTTGATGGACATCCTCGGTGCCGCGGCCAGCCTGCCGGTCGACACCGTGGGTGCGGCCGACGATGGGGGAGCGGAGTACATCTTCCGATTGGCTTCGCCGGTGGGCATTTACGGCGGAACGCTGGAGATCTTCCGCAACATGATCGCCCAGCAGGTCCTCGGCCTCGGCCGTCCCGCCTACGCGCCGCCGGTCAAGCGTTAGCTGGGTCCCGCAGCACGGCGTGCACGAACCCCAACTTGTCGGCCACCGGCTGGCTGATCTCGAACGGGTACAACGGGCCCTTGCCCATCGCGGTGTTGACCCGATTGAAGAACAGCGAGATCCACTTCCAGTCGTCGAGCAGCTGGCCGATCGTGGCCTCGGCGTAGGACTCCAATGGGACGACGTCGCGAGGCGCGGCGAAGCGCACCCGGTCGGCATGCAACACCATGCCCGCTTCCCGGCTGGTGTCGATGGTGTCGATGATGTGCAGGTAGTGCGCGAAGCACTCGGCGAAGTCCTCCCACGGATGCATGGTGGCGTACTCGGAGATGAACGCCGACCGCCAGCCGGCCGGTGCGCCGAATTCGTAGTGCCGGGTCAGGGCGTCGGCGTAGCTGGCCCGCTCGTCGCCGAACAGTTCGCGGCAGCGCGCCAGGTAACGCACCGCGCCGGCACCGGTTTCGACGAGGATGTTCTGGTAGTAGTGGCCGGCCTCGTGGCGGAAGTGGCCCAGCATGGTGCGGTAGGGCTCGCCCAGCTGTACCCGCAGTGATTCCCGGTATGCGTCAAGGGATTCCACCAGATCGATGGTGATCACCCCGTTCGCGTGCCCGATCGTGATCCGCTCGCTGGTGCTGTAACTGGACAGCAGGTCGAAGGCCAGGCCACCGTCGCGCCGCCAGTACGGGTCGACCGGTAGACCGAGTTCGTCGAGCTGGTAGACCAGCCGGCGCAGCGCCAGGGTGGCCGGCAGCAGCTTCTCTCGGGCGATCGTGTCGTCGGGATCGGGCTCGCGGCGGATCAGCGCATGGGCCAGGCACCGCCCGCGGGCTGAGACACCAAAGGACTCCGACGCCAGCCAATTGCAGGCCAGCGGTCCGGACTGCGTGCACCGCATCCACCTGACGCCGTCGACCATCGCCGCCCCGTCGATCAGCGCCACCATCGACCTACTCGGCAGATGCAGGCCCACCGGGGTGGCGCACGATTGACACGCGCTGCCCTCGAAGGGAACGAAGTTGTGGCACACCGGACAGACGAAGGCGCGCATGGGCTTTATCGTTGCACGGGCGTCAGCACCGAAAGGACTATCTCACTCATGCAGTTGCTGCTTGTCAGGCATGCGTTGCCGCACCGGACCGAGGCCGGCGAAGGGGCCGATCCCGAACTGTCCGGGGAAGGCTGGGAGCAGGCCGCGCGCCTGCCTGAAGCGCTGGCCCGATTCCCGATCACCCGGCTGGTCAGCAGCCCGCAGCGGCGCGCGATCCAGACCGCCGAACCCGTCGCACAGGCCCGCGAGCTGATCCTCGACATCGACGATCGGCTCGCCGAGTACGACCGCGGCCTGTCCCACTACGTGCCCATTGAACAGGTGCGCACCGAACGGCCCGAGGAGTGGGCGCGGATGGCCGAGGGCAGGCTGCCCAGCAGCGTCGACGAGGACGAGTTCCGCGGCCGGGTGGGCGCGGCGCTGGCCGACATCGTCGCCGCCGCCGGGCACGACGACACGGTCGCCGTGTTCAGCCATGGCGGGGTGATCAACGTGATCCTGCACGAGCTGCTGGGCACCAAACGGCTGCTGTCATTCCCGATCGACTACGTGTCGATCACCCGCCTGCTCTATGCCCGCAACGGGTTCGGCACCGTGGCGGCGGTGAACGCCACCGAGCATGTCTGGGATCTCCTACCGCGCAATCAGCGCTATTAGCTATACATAGCTGGTGACTTCACTGGACGGGCTCGACCTGGCAGCACTGGACCGGCATCTGCGGGCGGTGGGCATTCCGCGCACCGGTGAGCTGCGGGGCCAGTTCATTTCCGGTGGCCGTTCCAACCTGACCTTCCTGGTCTTCGACGACGCGTCCAAGTGGGTGCTGCGCCGGCCGCCGTTGCACGGCCTCACCCCGTCCGCCCACGACATGGGACGCGAATACCGTGTGGTGGCCGCACTGGCCGGGAGCCCGGTGCCGGTGGCGCCTGCGGTCACGATGCGTGACGACGACTCCGTGCTGGGTGCGCCGTTCCAGATGGTCGAATACGTGGCGGGCAACGTGGTTCGCAGCCGTGCCGAACTGGACGCCCTCGGTGGCCCCGATGTGGTCAGCGCGTGCGTCGACAGCCTGATCCGGGTTCTCGTCGACCTGCACGAGGTCGACCCGGATGCCGTCGGGCTCGGTGACTTCGGCAAGCCCAGCGGCTACCTCGAGCGGCAGGTGCGGCGCTGGGGTTCACAGTGGCAGCACGTCCGGCTGCCCGATGACCCGCGCGACGGCGACGTCGAGCGGCTGCACGCCAAGCTGGCCGACACGGTTCCCGAGCAGAGCCGCACCTCGATCGTGCACGGCGACTATCGCATCGACAACACCATCCTCGACGCCGATGATCCGACTATTGTTCGCGCCGTGCTGGATTGGGAGATGTCCACGCTCGGTGACCCGCTCTCGGATGCGGCGCTGATGTGTGTGCATCGCGATCCTGCACTGAATCTGATCCTCAACGAGGAGACGGCCTGGACCGCACCGCAGATGCCATCGGCGGAAGAGCTGGCGCATCGCTATGCGGTGGTGTCCGGGCACCCCTTGGCGCACTGGGATTTTCAGATGGCGCTGGGATATTTCAAGCTGGCCATCATCGCGGCAGGCATCGATTTCCGCCGGCGGATGGCGTCCGAGCACCCAGAGGGCGACGACCGAGCCGGCCAGGCGGTAGCCGTCCTGATCAGTCGCGGCCTGCAGACGCTGAGCTAGTACTTTCTCGCGGCTTTGAGATTCTTCTTCGCCGCACGGCGGAGCTGGAAGATGCGCGCCGCACCGGCCAGCACGGTCACCAGGCCGCCGCACACGGCCGCCATGAGGATCGCCACCCCCAACGGCAGCGACCACCGCCAGCCGAAGAATGCGAACGATGTCGATTCGGTGTTCTGGGCGATGAAGATCAGCAGGATCGTCAAGACCAAGAACCCGGCGATCACCGAAGCCCACAGTGCCGCGGCACGGGTGAACTTGACTTCGGACACCGACGGTGCCGGGCTGGGCGCGGGCGGCTCCGGTGCCGGCGGAACCGGAGGCGTCGGCTCGAAGGGCGGGCCTGGAACTTCACTGCTCATCAGACCATCTTTGCCCGTTCTGAGCGATAAGGAAACAACCGGGGTTTAAACCTGGGCGGGTGACGGTCACTGCCGTTACTGTCGGTGAAACAGGTCGGGGTGAAAGGACGCTCATGAACGCGTCGCGGGGTGGAAAGCGACTGTGGTTGGTAGCAACTCTGTTCATGCTCGTCCTGCCGGTGGCGATGGCGTGCGGCAGTGCCAATCCTCTTGGCGGCGGATCGGCGTCGGGTGACCTGAAAACCGTCGTGATCGGCTCCGCGGACTTCCCGGAATCGAAGATCATCGCCGAGATCTACGCGCAGGCGTTGGAAGCGAACGGTTTCACGGTCGGGCGGCAATTCGGCATCGGCAGCCGCGAGACCTACGTTCCCGCGGTGCGCGACCATTCGATCGACCTGGTGCCCGAGTACACCGGAAACCTGTTGCAGTACTTCGATCCCAAGACGACGGTGACCACACCCGACGAGGTGGAGCTCGCCCTGTTTCGGGCACTGCCCGGTGATCTGTCGATCCTGACACCGTCACCGGCCAACGACACCGTTGCGGTGTCCGAATCCACCGCACAGAAGTGGAATCTCAAGACGATTGGTGATCTGGCGGCGCATTCAGCGGAGGTCAAGTTCGGTGGGCCGTCGGAATTCCTGAACCGCGCCGAGGGGCTACCGGGGCTGAAAGCCAAGTACGGCCTGGACATCAAGCCGGACAACTTCGTTGCGATCAGTGACGGCGGTGGCCCGGCCACCGTGCGCGCACTGGTGGACGGCACTGTCACTGCTGCCGATATTTTCAGTACCTCGCCGGCGATCCCGCAGAACAAGCTGGTGGTGCTGGAGGATCCGAAGAACAACTTCCTGGCCGCCAACGTGGTGCCGTTGGTCAGTTCGCAGAAGAAATCCGACGAACTCAAGAAGGTGCTCGATGCGGTGTCGGCCAAGCTGAGCACGCAGGGCCTCATCGAACTCAACACCGCCGTGTCCGGGAATTCCGGGGTCGACCCTGACGAGGCGGCACGAAAGTGGATCCGCGACAACGGTTTCGACAAGCCGATCGGGAAATAGATGATCACCTTCGAGACGGTCACCAAGACGTACCCGGATGGCACCGTTGCCGTCGACAACCTGAGCATGGAGGTGCCCACCGGCACACTCACGGTCTTCGTGGGGCCGTCGGGCTGCGGCAAGACCACGTCGATGCGCATGATCAACCGGATGATCGAGCCCAGCTCGGGGACGATCACCGTCGACGGCCGCGACATCGCCAGCGTCAACCCCAACAATCTGCGACTCGGGATCGGCTACGTGATCCAGAGTGGCGGGCTGATGCCGCACCAGCGGGTGATCGACAACGTCGCGACGGTGCCGGTGCTCAAGGGCGAGTCGCGTCGTACGGCCCGCCAGGCGGCCTACGCGGTTCTGGAGCGGGTGGGCTTGGATCCCAAACTGGGGGATCGCTATCCGGCGCAATTGTCCGGCGGTCAGCAGCAACGCGTCGGTGTGGCCAGGGCGTTGGCCGCCGATCCGCCGGTCCTGCTGATGGACGAGCCGTTCTCGGCGGTCGACCCGGTGGTGCGCGACGAGCTGCAGGGTGAAATCCTGCGTCTGCAAGGCGAATTGCAGAAGACCATCGTCTTCGTCACGCACGACATCGACGAGGCGATCAAGCTCGGCGACCGGGTCGCGGTGTTCGGCCCCGGCGGCACCCTGCAGCAGTACGACGCCCCGGCACGGCTGTTGTCCAACCCCGCCAACGAATTCGTCTCGGGTTTCATCGGTGCTGACCGCGGCTACCGTGGCCTGCAGTTCCGGCAGGCGAACGGGTTGCCGCTGCACAACATTCAGACGGTCAAAGAGGCCGAGATCGATGCGCTGTCGCTGGCGCCGGGCGACTGGCGGCTGGTGACGCGCGGCGACGGCCGGCCGTACGCGTGGCTCAATGCCGAAGGCGTCGAGCTGCACCGGGCCGGAAATTCGTTGTACGACAGCACCATCGCGGGCGGATCCCTGTTCGAACCGGGCGGCACGCTGCGGCTGGCACTCGATGCGGCGCTGTCCTCGCCGGCCGGCCTCGGGGTGGCCGTCGACGATGTCGGTCAGGTCATCGGCGGGGTGCGGGCCGACGATGTCGTGGAAGCGCTGGAAAAGCAGCGGCGTTCGACGTGAACTATCTGCTGACCCATCTCGACAAAGCATGGGCGCTGACGGTCATCCACCTTCGGCTGTCGCTGGTCCCGGTCGTCCTGGGTCTGGTCATCGCGGTGCCGCTGGGCGCCTACGTGTGGCGAACCACCGCGCTGCGCCGGCTGACCACCGTGACGGCGAGCATCATTTTCACCATCCCGTCGCTGGCGTTGTTCGTGGTGCTGCCGCTGATCATTCCGACCCGCATCCTCGACGAGACCAACGTGATCGTCGCGCTCACCCTCTACACCACCGCGCTGCTGGTGCGGGCGGTGCCCGAGGCGCTCGATGCGGTGCCCGCCCAGGTGCGTGACGCCGCCACCGCCGTCGGCTACACGCGGCTGGCCAGGATGCTGAAAGTCGATCTGCCACTGTCGATTCCGGTTCTCATCGCCGGGCTGCGGGTGGTCGCGGTAACCAACATCTCGATGGTGTCGGTGGGTTCGGTCATCGGGATCGGCGGGCTGGGAACCTGGTTCACCGAGGGTTATCAGGCCGACAAGAGCGACCAGATCGTCGCCGGCATCATCGCCATCTTCCTGCTCGCGATCGTCGTTGACGTGTTGATTCTGCTTGCCGGCCGGCTCATCACGCCGTGGGCCCGGGTCAAGGTGTCGTCATGAACTTCCTGCACCAGGCGCTCGCCTACATCTTCACCACCGCCAACTGGGAGGGGAAGGCCGGTCTGGGGGTGCGCATCCTCGAGCACCTGCAGTACACCGCGGTGGCCGTCGTCTTCTCCGCGCTGATCGCCATCCCGATCGGGATGCTGATCGGGCACACCGGACGCGGCACCTTCCTGGTCGTCACCGGAGTCAACGCGCTGCGCGCACTGCCCACCCTGGGCGTGCTGCTGCTCGGCGTGCTGCTGTGGGGGTTGGGGCTGCTGCCACCCACGGTCGCGCTCATGCTGTTGGGCATCCCGCCGCTGCTGGCGGGGACCTACGCCGGGATCGCCAACGTCGACCCGGCGGTCATTGACGCCGCGCGCTCGATGGGGATGACCGAGACTCGGGTTTTGCTGCGCGTCGAAGTGCCCAATGCGCTGCCGCTGATTTTGGGTGGTCTGCGGACCGCGACCCTGCAGGTGGTCGCGACCGCGACAGTGGCCGCCTATGCCAGCCTGGGCGGGCTCGGGCGCTACCTGATCGACGGCATCAAGGTCCGCCAGTTCTATCTGGCCTTGGTGGGTGCGTTGTTGGTGACGCTGTTGGCCCTGGTGCTCGACGGGCTGCTGGCATTGGCGGTGTGGGCCTCGGTGCCCGGCAGCGGGCGATTCCGGCGGATGCCTCAACCGCTGCTCGACGACGAGGTGAGTTTCGATGTGCAAGGACCCGCGTCACGGAAGGGTCGCAGTTCGCGACCTGGTTACGAACGGGGTGGCCCGTCGCATACGGTAGACGGGTGAGTGCAGCCAACGACGCGAGCGAAAGCGCCTGGCCGGCCATCCTGACCTGGCGCGCACACGATGATTCGCGGATGGAATCGACCAGGGTTCAGCTATCGGGCAATCGGATCAAAGCCTACGGCCGGATCGTGGCCGCGGCCGCCGCAACGAATCCCGCCTTCAGCGCGTCCTACGACCTGGTGACCGACGAATCCGGTGCCACCAAGCGGCTGTCGCTGAGCGTGACCCTTGCCGAGCGCGATCGACAGTTGTCGATCGCCCGCGACGAGGAAAACATGTGGCTCATCACCGATCACCAGGGGCAGACGCGGGCCTCCTACGAAGGCGCCCTCGACGTCGATGTGGTCTTCAGCCCGTTCTTCAACGCGCTGCCGATCCGGCGGACCGGCCTGTACCGGCGAACCGATTCGGTGAATCTGCCTGTGGTGTACGTGAGTTTGCCCGACCTGACCGTCAAGCAGGCGTCGATCAGCTACAGCAGCCTCGGCCCCGACAGCGGCGAAGGCATCAAGCTGCACTCGCCGGTCGCTCAGACCACGATCACCGTCGACGGCGACGGGTTCATCCTCGATTACCCAGGATTGGCAGCGCGGATCTGATCACTCCGCCGGCGCGACCGGCGGCGGCCAGTTCTTCACGCCAGTTCTCCTCGCCGATGGCGATGGTCACGATCTGTGGGCGCGAGAAGCTGTCATAGCGGATGCGGGCGGCGTGGCCGGCCTCGACCAGCTCGGCCGCCGAACTCTTCCGAGCCAACGATTCACGGGCATGATTGAGCAGCTCCAGCGCTCGGTCCAGGGCCGGTAGCAGTTGGTCGGTGTTGGCTTCGCACATCGCCCGCACCAGGTCGGGAGCGGTGGCCGCGACCCGGGTGCCGTCGCGGAACGAGCCGGCGGCCAGCGCGAAGGCCAGCGGCACTTCGCCGGCCGTGACCGCGAGTGCTTCGGCAAGCAGGTGCGGCAGGTGCGAAATGCTCGCCGCGGCCGCATCGTGCTCGTCGGACTTGGCCGGGACGACGACGGCGTGGCAGTCCAGGGCCAGATGCATCACTTGCGCCCACACACGAGCGTCGACGTGCTCGTCGACGCCGAGGACCCATGGCGCACCGGTGAACAGCCGCCCGTCCCCCGCGGCCCAGCCCGAGTGTGCGGTGCCTGCCATCGGGTGGCCGCCGACGTAGCGGTCCAGCAGCCCGGCCTTGCGCACTTCGTCGAGAACGGCGCCCTTGACGCTGATGACGTCGGTCAGCGGGCAGTCGGCGGCGACGTCCTTGATGTGGTCCAGCAGCAACGACACCGCCGGCATGGGGACGGCAAGGACGATCAACGCGTCGTGGTCGGCGGCCCATTGCAGGGCCTCGGTGAGGTCGGTGGTGGCGGCGAAGCCATCGAAACGGGCCGCCTGGGCGCCCTCGACGGATCGGTTGTAGCCGAACGCCTCACGGCCGGCGGCCACCGCCGCGCGCAGTAGCGAACCGCCGATCAGCCCGAGGCCGAGGACGCACACGGGTGTCTTCGTCACCTGTCCAGGTTGGCACATCAACGCGCCACGACCGATGGGTACCTGGCCAAAAGGCCTGATCAGCGACTAGCGTATGCGCCCATGGCGGCACAGCGAGCGCAGAACAGCCCCGGGTCGGACACCCCGGATGGCTTTGCGGTTGCCGTGGTTCGCGAGGATGGCAAGTGGCGTTGCTCGGCCATGAGCGCGACGGTGCTGACCAGCCTGAGCGCTGCCGAGACGGAGTTGCGAGAATTGCGCAGCGCCGGTGCGGTGTTCGGGTTGTTGGACATCGACGATGAGTTCTTCCTCATCGTGCGGCCCGCCCCGTCGGGTACTCGGCTGCTGCTGTCGGATGCGACGGCGGCCCTGGATTACGACATCGCCGCCGAGGCGCTGGAGACGTTGGACGCCGACATTTCCGCTGAAGACCTCGAGGATGCCGACCCCTTCGAAGAGGGCGATCTGGGCCTACTGGCGGACATCGGGTTGCCCGAGCCGGTACTGAGCGTGATCCTCGACGAGACCGATCTCTATGCCGACGAACAGCTCGGCCGGATCGCGCGGGAGATGGGTTTTGCCGACGAACTGGCAGCAGTGCTCGACCGCCTCGATCGGTGAGTTCTGATACTGCGCTGATTCGGGCGGCGATCGAGGCTGCCGGGCTAGCCGGGACCGAGGATGTGCCGATCGGCGCGGTGGTGTTCGGCCCCGACGGCACCGAGTTGGCGCGCGCGGCCAATGCCCGCGAGCAGCTCGGCGATCCGACCGCGCACGCCGAGATCCTGGCGCTGCGGGCGGCCGCCCAGGCCTACGGCGACGGCTGGCGGCTGGAGGGGACGACGCTGGCGGTGACCGTCGAGCCGTGCACGATGTGCGCGGGCGCGCTGGTGATGGCGCGGGTGGCGCGGGTGGTGTTCGGGGCGTGGGAGCCCAAAACCGGTGCGGCAGGCTCGCTTTGGGATGTGGTGCGGGACCGGCGGCTGACGCATCGGCCGGAGGTACGTGGGGGAGTGCTGGCCGAGGAGTGCGCCGCGCTGCTGGAGGGCTTTTTCGCTCGTCAGCGCGATTTGGGTTAGCCAGGCCGCGACACGTAAGCTCTTCGGCGGTGGCGTGTCCGAGCGGCCTAAGGAGCACGCCTCGAAAGCGTGTGACGGGTAACCCCCGTCCGAGGGTTCAAATCCCTCCGCCACCGCCATAGCCCTCCGACTGAACGCCTAGTCGGAGGGCATTTGTGTCTGATCGTCTGGTGACTTGCCGGGCGAAAATCAACACCTAGACTCGCCTCCATGGGTTTGCTGGACACAAACTACGGCGGATTGGGCAAGCTGGCCGCTGATTGCGAGTCCCGCGGAGTTCAGATCGGGGCGTCGTCGGTAACCGCCTCGGTGGGGGTGTGGTGGCAGGCGTCGGGCGCGGCTGTCAACGCAACCAACCGCGACGTCACCCTCGCTGCTCAGGCCATGGCTGCGAGGATGCACGACACAGCGGCCAGTCTTGAAGCTGCCGGTCGGCACTACGCAGAGACCGACAGTCGGTCCGCGGCCGATCTTCGCGAACTGGTCGCCGAGGCGTAGATGCCCGCGAGTGGTCCGATTCCTTCGCTGACGCAGGTTCGTGCGTGGGATACCGGACATCTGACCGAGGCCGTCGCCCGTTGGACTGCCGCCGCCACCCTGTGGGAGGACGCGTTCACGTACGTGTCGTCTCAGATCGCCACCCCGGGCGGTACTCCGTGGGAAGGCGTGGCCGCAGAGGCCGCCCAAGACCGGACCTATTCCGATCGGCTGAAAGTCACTGGTCTGGCTGATCAACTCCATGACGCCGCCGCACTCGCCCGTCGCGGAGCCGACCAGATCGCGTACGCCAAACACCGGATTCTTGAAGCTGTGCGAAGGGCCGAGCAGGCGGGTTTCACTGTCGGCGAGGACTTTTCGGTAACCAGTCGAGGTCGCGGTACCGCGAAGAACGTGATCCTGCAGGCTCAAGCTGAAGCATTGGCCGCCGATATTAGTGCTCGTCTCGGTGAACTGATTGCTGCGGACCGTACGATTTATGCTGAAATTTCCAGTGCTACAGCGGGTGTCGGCGATATCGAGTTCGACGGCGGCAGCCGCGATCCAGCGATCCACGCCGTCGATCATTCTTGGAAGCAGGGACCGCAGTTGTCCGGCGACGATCGTCAACGTCGGCTCGATGAGATCGCGGCGTTTCGACAGATTTTCGGGCGTGATCCGGAGTCTCAGTCCGACTGGACCACTGCTGCTTCCCTCAACTCGCACACCTACGATCCAAAATTCAATGGAACCTCGTCGAAAGTCGAGGCTGTCAGGATCCGTCCAGTGCCCGGTCAAGGTGTCGTGCGTTCCTCCCAATGGATTCCGCAGCGCGACGTGATTTCCTGGCCGCCAGGAAGCCGGGACCTCGGCAACAACCGCGGCCCAGATGCGGGCTTTGACCCGGAAGACACCAAGGTCACAACCACCATCGACTATGACAACGGGATCGTTGTCATACGGCAGAATCCATCGGTGATGGAGAAGAATGACGGGTCGCCCGGCGAGGTGCGCTGCGGGACTCCCAGTGGGACCGTGACGCAACTCCAGGATGGAACAGTGCGGATCAAGTACGATTCCGGCAACCCCTTTGCGCCAGAGATTGCCCGAAACCCCAACGGCCCCATGCAAGGCCACCTCGAAACCGTCAATGGTGATTTGGTCTTCACGCCTAGTGCGGGTGGTGTTCATGTCGACGGGACACGAACGAACTATCCGTCGATGGAGGTCTATCAGGACATGCCTGACGGCACCACGCATACCGTCGTCGTCGACAACGCGGCGTCCGGAAGTTCGACCGGACCCAGCATGAATCTTCCCTTCCATCACGACGTCGGAATGGGAGGGAAAGCGTTCGAACCGTTCAATATCGGTGGTTGGAATCCGAAGTTCGACGTCCGTACCCCCCTGCCTGGCACGGCTTTCGGGCCAGTCGAGGAGGTGCCGTCGGCGGTGCCGCCCCCGAGCACTGTCGGCGTGCCGATGTGAACGAAGAGAGGATGGCTTCAATCAAAGTCTGGGAAGCGGCCACGCGGTCCTTACCCTTCGTGATCCAACCCGTACTCGGGGCATTGCTCATATCGATGTGGCTGTTGGGGAAGACGGGCTTGCACAATGAGACCGTCTCAAGCCAGCGCACCACACTGCTTCTTGGAACGGGTATCACGGCGGTCCTCTCAGCGGTCATCGCCGGTGGTCTGTTCGCGTCCAAGTCATCGACCGGTCGCGGAATCGCCCTTGGCACAGTAGCGTCGGCTCTCGCTGTCGCAATGGGAGCAGTGGCGTATGCCCTCTGGATATTCTGACGATCGCGATGCGCGCTACGGCCGGGCAGGTTTCGTGGCCGCGCTGCTGACCGTTCTCGTGATGGAGTTCATCACCTGGGTGTTCATCGTGTACTGGTACATGTTGCCGGTCACGGTGGTGCCGGCGCTGGTGGTTGCCGGGCTCATTGGCTATTGCCTCACCCGGGCCCGCGGAATCGTTGCGCAGATTGGGCGCGGCGTCCTTAACGGCTGTATCGCCGCCCCCCTCACCGTCATCATTTTCATTCCGGCTTGGATTCTGGTCCAGGCAATCGGCCCAGTTTGACGTGACGCTGCGATGCCACCTGACACGACCGATCACCGAGCCCTGCGACAACTGCCGTTCTGGGCGGGCGTCGCCTTCACGTCGGGCTGGAAACCGCGTTGGTGACCGGGCAGGGAGCCCGTCCTGCGTGAGTGCTGTGAATCGGTGACGGCGCAGCGCGATTCCCAGGAAGCTGACCTACCCTGGCGGTTTGGAGAAGTAACGCTGCAGGCCAGGGGGTATGTGATTATGACGACCGCTTCAACCAGTACTCGGCGGTTGCTTTATGCCGCAATCGGATTGGTGATCTCGGCGGCTCCGGCGGTCGCCATCGTCGCCGGCATCGGAACCCCGGCGCCGCACCTGGCCGCCCAGTGCCAGGACACCGACACCGAGGACAGCTTCTCGATGAACTGTGCCCCGACGGTCATCCCCGACACGAGTGACCAGCTCACCGAGGCCGAGGTTGCCGAGCCCGGCTTCAACGGCGGGGGCACCCACAGCAGCGGCGGCGGTGGCGGGGGCGGCGGCCACCACTGACCTTCGGATCGGCGGATTCCTTCGCGACGCTCCACGCTGTGTGGTGAACCGGTGTAATGGGCACACGGGCTAGAACCAACGCGGAGGTCCTAGATGGAACTGATTTCGCCGACCGATTCGATGTTCTTGCTGGCCGAGTCGCGCGAACACCCCATGCATGTCGGCGGCTTGCAGGTATTCGAGCCACCCGAAGGTGCCGGCCCCGATTTCCTGGCCGACATCTACACCGAGATGCTCGCCCAGGACGATGTGCAACCGACATTCCGCAAGCATCCCGGTGAGCTCCTCGGCGGCATCGCCAACCTCACCTGGTCCTTCGACCGCGACATCGACCTCGAATACCACTTGCGCCGGTCGGCCCTTCCCTCACCCGGGCGGGTCCGCGAACTGCTCGAGCTCACCTCGCGGCTGCACGGCAGCCTGCTGGACCGGCACCGGCCGCTGTGGGAGACCCATCTGGTCGAGGGGCTCAACGATGGGCGGGTCGCCGTCTACACCAAGGTCCACCACTCGCTTCTTGACGGCGTCTCGGCGGTGAAGCTCATGCGGCGCTCGCTGTCCACGGACCCGCAAGACACCCGGGTGCGCGCGCCGTACAGCCTCCCGCCGCGCCAGCGCACCAAAGAAAAGCGCAGCGTGACACCGCTGGGTGAGCTGAAGCGACTGGCCGGATCGATCGCCGGCCTCGGCCCCTCGGCGTTGACCGTTGCCCGCGCCGGCCTGCTGGAACAACAGCTGACGTTGCCGTTCGGGGCGCCCAAGACGATGTTCAACGTGGCCATCGGCGGGGCCCGTCGGGTTGCGGCGCAGTCGTGGCCGATCAAACGCATTGTCGCCATCAAGGACGCGGCCGGCGTCACCGTCAACGACGTCATCCTGGCGATGTGCGCCGGCGCCCTTCGCGCTTACCTGATCGAGCACGACGCGCTGCCCGACAAGCCGCTCATCGCCATGGTCCCGGTCAACCTGCGCTCCGATAACGACCACTCCAGCGGCGGCAATCAGGTCGGCAGCATCCTGTGCAGCCTGGCCACCGACCTCAGTGATCCCGAGCAACGCCTGGCGACGATCCACGCATCGATCAGCGGCAACAAGGACGTGTTCTCGCAGTTGCCCAGGATGCAGCAGATGGCACTGTCGGCGTTCAACGTCGCGCCGCTGGCGCTGACCCTGCTGCCGGCGCTCGCGGCCGCGGCCCAGCCGCCGTTCAACATCGTCATCTCCAACGTGCCCGGCTCCCGTGAGCCGCTGTATTGGCGCGGAGCCCGGCTCGACGGGAACTACCCGCTGTCGATCGCGCTGGACGGCCAGGCGCTCAACATCACGCTGTCCAACAACGCCGACAATCTCGACTTCGGGCTGGTCGGGTGCCGGCGCAGCATCCCGCACCTGCAGCGGCTGCTGGTTCACCTGGAAGACTCGCTGACCGCGCTCGAAGAGGCAGCCGGAGTCTGACAAGAAGAAGCGGCGGTGACCCCTCGGGGCACCGCCGCTCCGTTTGGCCCCCCGCTACGGGCAGGTGACCTGGATCTCGAAGGGCTTGGTCACCGGCTGCATCGGGTTAGCCATGTCCACGCCCGTCGCAGTTCCGCTGATCTTGTACGTGTTGCCGTCCTTGGTGGCGGTCGCGTTGGCCCCGCCGGGCACACCGGCGGTGTAGCCCAGCGTCACACCATTGACGTTGCCGAGCCCGACGGACTGCACAGTCGAGCCGTCGGCGGACAGCACCGCCGCGATACCCGTCATCGCCTCGCCGATCGCGATGTTCATGTTGCCGCCGGCCGTCGCGCAGACGACCTGACCCTGGACGTTCTGTGCCTGGCCGTCGATCGTGACTTTGGCGCTGCCGGCACCGGCGGTCGCGTTGGGGGACCCTGCCGCGCTCGTGGTTGCCGCTGCGGACGTAGTAGCTGCCGCGCTCGTCGTCGACGCTGGTTTCTTCTCGTCCTTGGAACAACCGGACAGCCCGGCCACCAAGACTGCGGCGCCGGCTACGGTCACCACCAATCCACGCTTCACCGATGTCTCCTTAAGGTAGGCGTGATCCGTCGCCATTGACGGATCATCGAGTGAAGTATGGTTCGCGAATTCCCGCTGGTGGCAGGAATGGACGAAATATTTGCCTGCCAGCCAACCCGCAGAAACTATCTCGGCTATCGGGCAAATCCATATCGGCGCAAGAAAAGTCGGTATCTTCACGGCCATGCAGACGTTGCGAACACCCGACGAGCGATTTGCTGAAATCCCCAATTTCCCTTATTCGCCACGCTATTGCGAGCTCGACGACGACGAAGGCGGTCGCGTCAGGGTGGCCTGGATCGAGGACGGACCCGCTGATGCCGACCCGATCCTGCTGTTGCACGGCGAACCGTCCTGGTCGTTTCTGTACCGCAAGATGATTCCCGTTCTGGTCGCCGCCGGGCATCGCGTCATCTGCCCGGATCTGGTCGGGTTCGGCCGCTCCGACAAACCCACTCGCCGCGAGGATCACACGTACGCCCGGCACGTCGAATGGATGCGCGCATTCGCGTTCGACGTCCTCGATCTGCGCCGGGTGACCCTGTTCGGTCAGGACTGGGGTGGGCTGATCGGGTTACGCCTGGCGGCCGAGAATCCAGACCGCATCTCCGGCATCGTGGTCGCCAACACGGGGCTGCCGACCGGCGACTTCAACATGCCCGAGGTGTGGTGGCGATTCCGCGAGGCGATCCAGACCTCGCCGAGCATCGACGTGGGGCGGTTCGTCGAGTCGGGCTGTCAGCGGCCGATGGGCGACGATGTACGCGAGGCCTACAACGCGCCGTTCCCCGACGACAGCTTCTGCGCTGGACCGCGCGCCATGCCGGGGCTGGTGCCGACGACTCCAGACGATCCCGCCTCCGACGCCAACCGGAGTGCGTGGGCCGTGTTGTCGGCCGGCTCGACCCCGATGCTGGTGGCGTTCAGCGACGGCGATCCGATCACGGGCGCCATGGCCCCGATATTCCAGCAGATGCGAGGTGCCCAGGGTGGCGAGCACCCGACGATCCAGGGCGCCGGGCACTTCCTCCAAGAGGATGCCGGCGAGGAGCTCGCCGGCTACATCGTGCGGTTCCTGGAGCAGGGCGCTGGTTAGATAGCCCGGTGCCGTTTTTCACCGTCGGCGCCGAGCTGCCCGGCCGTCGTGGGCGCGCCGGCGTGATCCACACGCCGCACGGCGATATCCACACCCCGGCGTTCATCGCGGTGGGCACCAAGGCAACCGTCAAGGCGGTGCTGCCCGAGACGATGCGTGACCTCGGGGCGCAGGCCGTGCTCGCCAACGCCTATCACCTCTATCTGCAGCCCGGCCCCGACATCGTCGACGAGGCGGGCGGTCTGGGCGCGTTCATGAACTGGCCGGGGCCGACGTTCACCGATAGCGGCGGCTTCCAGGTGCTCTCACTCGGGGCGGGTTTCCGCAAGGTGCTGTCCATGGACGCCAACCGGGTGCAGGCCGACGATGTGATCGCCGAGGGAAAGCAGCGCCTGGCCCATGTCGACGACGACGGGGTGACGTTCACCTCGCATCTCGACGGGTCGACACATCGGTTCACCCCCGAGGTGTCGATGCAGATTCAGCACACGATCGGCGCCGACATCATCTTCGCCTTCGACGAGCTGACGACGTTGGTGAATACCCGTGGCTACCAAGAGGAATCGGTCGATCGCACTCAGGCGTGGGCGGTGCGCTGCCTGACCGAGCACCGCCGGCTCACCGCTGAGCGTCCTGAGCGACCCAGCCAGGCGCTGTTCGGAGTGGTGCAGGGCGCGCAGTACGAGGACCTTCGACGCCAGGCGTCCCGGGATCTGGCGAGCATCGTCGACGCCGAGGGGCGCGGCTTCGACGGGTACGGCATCGGGGGAGCGCTGGAGAAGCAGAACCTGGCCACGATCGTGGGGTGGTGCACTGACGAGCTGCCTGACGACAAACCGCGGCACCTGCTCGGCATCAGTGAGCCCGACGACCTGTTCGCCGCGGTCGCCGCGGGCGCCGACACCTTTGACTGTGTGTCGCCGTCGCGGGTGGCGCGCAATGCGGCGGTGTATTCGCCGACCGGCCGGTTCAACATCACCGGTGCGCGCTACCGTCGCGACTTCACCCCGATCGACGCCGAGTGCGATTGCTACACCTGCGGCCACTACACCCGGGCCTACCTGCACCATCTGTTCAAGGCCAAGGAGATTTTGTCCGCGACCCTGTGCACCATCCACAACGAGCGGTTCGTCATCCGGCTCGTCGACCAGATCCGCGCCGCGATCGTCACCGGCGAGTTCGACGAATTGCGTGACCATGTTCTCGGTCAGTACTACGGCCATTCAACGCGTGCACAATAGGTAGATGACTGCTCCCGCCGAGCCGCAGGCACTGCTGCTGAAACTGCTCGACCCCGCAATCCGGGCCAACCCGTACCCGGTGTACCGGGAGATCCTCGACGGCGGTCCGATGCAGATGCCGGAGTCCACGCTGCACGTCCTGTCCAGCTTCGCCGACTGCGACGAGGTGCTGCGGCACCCCGACTCGTGCAGTGACCGGCTGAAGTCCACCGCCGCGCAGCAGGCCGTCGCCGCCGGGGAACAACCCCGGCCGTTCGGCACACCCGGATTCTTGTTCCTCGACCCGCCGGACCACACCCGGCTGCGCAGGCTGGTCAGCAAGGCGTTCTCGCCCAAGGTGGTCAAGGCGCTGGAACCCGACATCACCGGGTTCGTCGACGACCTGTTGGACAAAGTCGACAAGGCCGGCCAATTCGACGTCATCGAGGGTCTGGCCCATCCGTTGCCGGTGGCGGTGATCTGCCGGCTGCTAGGCGTGCCGATCGAGGACGAGCCGCAATTCAGTGCAGCGTCAACACTTCTCGCGCAGGGACTGGATCCATTCGTCACCTTCTCTGGTGAGACGCAGGGTCTGGAGGAACGGCTGCAGGCCGGGCTGTGGCTGCGGGGCTACCTGCGCGAGCTGCTCGAGCGGCGGCGCTCGCAGCCGGCCGACGATCTGATGTCGGCGCTGATCTCGGTCGAGGAATCCGGGGACCAGCTGACCGAGGAGGAGATCGTCGCCACCTGTAACCTGCTGCTGATCGCAGGTCACGAGACGACGGTGAACCTGATCGCCAACGGAATCCTGGCCATGTTGCGCAACCGGGATCATTGGACGGCGTTGAGTGCCGACCCCAGCAGAGCCTCGGCCATCATCGAAGAGACGCTGCGCTACGACCCGCCGGTACAACTGGTCAGCCGCGTCGCGGGTGCCGACATGGAGATCGGCAGTATCTCCGGCGGGCAGGAGCGCAGCGACTCGGGGATTATCCGAGTCCCCAAGGGCGACATCATGATGCTGTTGCTGGCCGCGGCACATCGCGATCCCGCGGTCACCGAGCGTCCCGACGAGTTCGACCCGACCCGCAGCCCGATTCGCCACCTGGCCTTCGGGCACGGCCCGCATTTCTGCCTCGGCGCCCCGCTGGCGCGGATGGAGGCCGCGGTGGCGTTGTCTGCGGTGACAAAGCGCTTCCCGGATGCCCGCCTGGCCGCCGAACCGACCTACAAGCCGCACGTCACGCTGCGGGGCATGGCCCGTCTCGACGTCGCGGTGTGAGCGCTCAGCACTGGTGCGGTGGCGCCGCGGTGATCAGCGCCTGGTCGTAGCGCGGTGCAATTCCCTTGACCGATTCCATGAAGCCGCCGAGGTCGACGCGGCGGGCGGAAATCCAGGTGCCCAGCGTCTGGATGGTGTCCTGGAGCCGGGCCGGGTCGACGGTGTAGGGGTCCGCGTTGAGCAGCACGAAGTCCGCGAGCTTGCCCGTCTCGATCGAGCCGATCTCGTGATCGCGCTTCTGCTGCCACGCAGCGTTGATCGTGTGCGCCTGTAGCGCCTCGTCGAGAGTGAGGGACTGCTCCGGTGCATGGACCGTCCCGGACGCACTTCGCCGGGTGACCGCGTTCTGGATGTTGAGCCAGGGCAGGGGTGGTGACAGGTAACCGTCGTTGTGGAAGGTGGGCCTGACCCCGCCGTCGTAGGCGTCCCGATACGGCTGCCAGCGAGCTCCGTAGGACGGCTCGAAGATCACGCCGTCATACAGGTCGCCCCAGTAGAGCGCCTGGAACGGTGACATCGAGGCGGTCACCCCCAGCTCGCCCGCTCGCGCGCACTGCTCCCTGCTGGGAGTGGCGAAATGCTCGACGCGCCAACGGTGGTCGGAGCCGGTGAGCCCAAGGTGGCGCAGCGCCTGTTCATAACCGTCGAGTACGACGTCTATGCCTGCGTCGCCGTTGATGTGGGTCGCGATTTGAAAGTCTTTGTCGCCGAACTGGTCTACCAAAGTGAGGAACTGGTCCAGAGAGTAGTTCAGCACGGACAAACCGGGAGCGGAGCCCACGGGGACATCCGCGATGCGGGCGCGGGCAGAGTCCAGATAGGGCACACTGATGGCGGCCGTTCCGATGGACGGACTACCGTCCATCCAGATTTTGTAGCCGACGCGGCGGATCATGCCGGACAGCTCACCGAAGTCCATGTCCGAGTGTGCCGCCGGGTCGTAGGTGGTCTGATACAGCGAGTACCGCACGGGGCAGCCGGGCAGCGCTGCCAATGCCTCCATCGGCGCGCGCAGCCTGCTCACGAATCCCAGATCCCCGACAGCGGTGAAACCGTTGCGCGCCAACGTGGCATACCACGCGCCGAGATTGAACAAGGGCGACGGGACAACCCCGGGCAGGAACGCGCTGAGCGCCATCAACGTTGCCTGGGTTTCGAACCCGACTCCACCCGCCGTTCCATCAGGCCGACGGGTCCACCGCGCGTCCGGGGTATCGGCCGGGGGCAGGGCGTTCTTCCAACCGAACAGTTGTGTGGCGCGGGAGTTGAAATATAAAGCGTGGCCGGTGATGTCGAAGATGAGCACTGGATGGTCCGGGAAGTACCGGTCCAGGCTTGCCCGGTCCGGCATCGGGATCGACAGCAGCAGCCGGTCGAGGCCGTTGAATAACAGCGGTTGGCCGGCAGGCGTCTGTTTGCGCAGCCGGTCGAAGAGTGCCTCCAGTTCGGGCCAGGTCGGAAAGCCGACGAACGGGGCGATCCAGTGCGCTGGCTGCTGGCACAGTACGGCGGCGGGAACGGGGTGGTCGTGTGCTTGGATGAGCCCGGGCATCAACACGGCCGGGCCGAGGTCCTCGATCGAGGCGCCCGGTGCCGCACCTCGACATTGAGCGAGTGAACCCACCGCGGTGATGGTCCCGGAGTCGATGTCGATCGCGACAGCTTCGGCCCGGGGCTGCGCGGGGTCCATCGTGATGATCGAGGCGGCCTTGAGAATCGATCGGCTACCCACGTCCACTCCTCCCCTGTGCACCGGACCAGCCGGTGCACTGCTGACCGTCATTGATCATGCCGCAATTTGGTTGTGAGGGCGGGTGAATGCAGGGCTAGCCGAACAACTCGGCCAGCCGGTTGCGGTCAACGGACCCCTTGGCAGTCACCGGCAGCTCATCCACCGGCGAAATCCGTTCCGGCACTTCGAAACGCGCCAGCCGCAAAGCGCAGAACGTCTGCAATGCTTCGTCGTTGAACGGTGCGCCGGCCCGCAAGACCACCACCGCGGCGACCTGCTCGCCGTATTTGGCGTCCGGCACCGGGAACACCGCCGCCTGCACGATATCGGGATGGGCTAGCAGCACGTCCTCCACCCGCTCGGGCGAGATCTTCTCCCCACCGCGATTGATGATGTTCTTGATCCGGCCCTGAAGTGTCAGCACACCAACGGCATTCACCGATCCGAGATCACCGGTGCGCAGCCAACCGTCGGCGAATGTCGCGGCGGTGGCGGCCGCGTCGTTGAGATAGCCGCGGGCCACGGCAGGCCCGCGCAACCAGACCTCGCCGGTATCGGCGATTCGCAGCTCGGCGCCCACGGGTGCCCCGACGGTCTGCAGGCGGGTCTCGGTGTCGGCGGTCGCGGCCACCGCGCAGGCTTGGTGCGTTGCCTCCGTCATCCCGTAGGCGGGCAGCACCGGTGCGCCGAACGCCTCTTCCAGGCGCCCGGCCACTGCGGGCGGCAGCGGGGCGCTGCAACTGCGCAGAAATCGTAGCCGCGCGGCCGACGGGGCCCCGGCTGGCGCGACATCCAGCAGGACCTGATAGATCGTCGGCACCGCGGTAACCCAAGTGGCGCGCGTGGCGGCCAGCTCGTCGAAAAAGGTATGGGCCGAAAAGCGCGCTTTCTCAGGCAGTCCCAGTGTTCCGCCGCTGGACAATGTCGCCAGCAATCCGGCCACCAGTCCGTGCCCGTGGAACATCGGCATCACCGCGACGGTGGCGTCCTGCGCACGCAGGCCGTAGGCGGTGACGACGTTGTTCATCGCCGCCGCCAGCGCGGCATGGGTCCACGGCACCATCTTCGGCTTGCCGGTCGTGCCCGAGGTGAACATCACCATGGCGTCGTCGGGCGTGAGGCCGATCGCGGACGGATCGCCACCCGCGGCCGGGGCGCCGCCGATCGTGCACTGCGAGCCATCGATGCCGACGGCGATTTCGGGCGCGCCGGCCAGCTCGGCGGCGGGGGTGTCGGTGAGCACCGCCCGGGCGCCCAGCCGCTGCATGCGGTCCTGCTGCTCGGCGGGCGGCAGTGCCGGGTCCAGCGGGGCGACCACAAGGCCGGCTCGCGCGGCGCCGAGCAGTCCAACGATGTAGGCGACGGTGTTGGCCGCCCGCAACCCGACCACGTCACCGGCCGCCAACCCGGTGCCCACCAGTGCGGTCGCCGCCTGCTCGATCAGCTCGGCCAAGGCCGGGTAGCTGATGGAACGGTTTTCGGCGGTGACGACGAGCGCAACCGCATCCGGGGTTGTCGCGGCGGTGTGCGCCACCAGGTCGCCCAGCAACATGATCGGCCTCCGGTCAGATGACGTGTGCGGTCTTCAGGCCCTCGATCTGGCCTGCGGTGTAGCCGAGGTCGGTGAGCACATCGATTGTGTGCTCACCCAGTAGGGGCGCGCCGGTGATTGTCGGGGTGAAGTCGGAGAACTTCACCGGGCTGCCGACGGTCAGATACTTGCCGCGTTCCTCCTGCTCGACCTCGACGACGGTACCGCTGGCGCGCAGCGCAGGGTCGTAGGCGATCTCCTTCATGCTCAACACCGGCGCGCACGGCGGTGCATGCCGGTATTGCTGTCACCGAGCGCCGCGGAGCTCACGGTCGGCGGGCCGTCCCAGAACCCGGTGGTCGACAACGCACCGCCCGCGGCCTGTGCCACGTTCTCGTAGACCTTGAGGTCCTTCCACGGTGACTGATCGTTGAAGCCCTTCACCGAGCCGAAGATCAGCCGGGGGTTCAGTTCGTGGATGTGTTCCCAGGACAAGCCCATTCGGTCGAAAGCACCCGGAGCAAAGTTCTCCACCAAGACGTCGGCCTCGCTGATCAGCTTCTCCATCACCGCCAGCCCGTCGGGGGTCTTGGTGTTGATCGCCAGCGAGCGCTTGTTGCTGTTGAGCATGGTGAAGTACAGGGCGTCGTGATTGGCGATGTCGCGCAGCTGGTAACGGGTGACGTCACCGCCGTCGAGGCGTTCGACCTTCAGGACGTCGGCGCCGAACCACGCCATCATCTGAGTGCAGGCCGGGCCGGCCTGAACACCGCTGAAGTCGATGACCTTGATGCCGGAAAGGGGTTGGGGGGCTTCTGCGTTCATCGGGCTTCCTGTTTGCTCAGGCCTGGGTGGGCTGCAGTGCGCTACGGGGGTTGAGGTTGGTCAGGTGGCCGCTCTCGGTGCCGGCTGACGGATCCAGTTCGCAGTCGATGAGTGCGGGCCGGCGCGAGGCGACCGCGGCGGCCAGGGCGCCGGCCAGTGCGTCGGGAGTGTCGACGTGATACCCGGCCCCACCGAACGCTTCGATGAGCCGCTCGTGATGGGCGCGCGGTGCCAGTACCGTGGGCTCCGGGTCGGTGCCGTTGGGGTCGACACCGTCGCCACGGTAGACCCCGCCGTTGTTGAGGATGACGACGGTGATGGGAAGGGCGTAGCGGCAGATGGTTTCGATCTCCATCCCGCTGAACCCGAAGGCGCTGTCTCCTTCGATCGCGATGACGGGCTGGCCGGTCTCGACGGCCGCCGCGATCGCGTAACCCATCCCGATGCCCATCACGCCCCAGGTGCCGCAGTCCAGCCGGTGGCGCGGCACCCGCATGTCGACGACGTTGCGGGTGATGTCCAGCGCGTTGGCGCCTTCGTTGACCAGATACACCTCGGGGTGGTCGCGGACGAAGTCCCGGATCGGGCGCAACGCGTTGTAGAAGCGCATCGGCCGGGGGTCTTCGGCCAGCTGGCCGGCCATGGCGGCGGCGTTGTGCTCGCGCTTGACGGCCAGCTCCGCCGGCCACGCTGGCGGGCACGTGACCGGATGGCGCTGCAAGCCGGCGTCGAGCGCGGTGATGACCGATGTGATGTCGCCCGCCAGCGGAACGGCGGTCGGTTGATTGCTGTCGAATTCGGTCGGGTCGATGTCGATCTGGATGAATTTGGTGTCGGCGGACCAATGCGGGGCCTCGCCGTGTTGCAGCAGCCAGTTCAGCCGGGCGCCGACGAGCAGCACGACGTCAGCGTTCGACATCGCCAGTGACCGAGCGGCAGCGGCGGACAGCTGGTGGTCGTCGGGGATCAGTCCCTTGGCCATCGACATCGGCAGGAACGGAATACCCGTGGTTTCGACGAACGAGCGGATCTGCTGGTCGGCCTGCGCGTAGGCGGCGCCCTTACCCAGCACGATCAGCGGGCGCTGCGCGCCGGCCAGCAACTCCAACGCCCGCGCAATCGCTTCATGCGACGGGGATTGGTCGGGGGCGGGGTCGGTGACCTTCCACAGAGTCGCCGCACCGGCCGACGCGTCGATGGTCTGGGCCAGCACGTCACCGGGGATGTCGAGGTACACCCCGCCCGGTCGGCCGGACACCGCGGTGCGGATGGCCCGGGCGATACCGCGCCCGATGTCCTCCACGCGGTCGACGCGATAGCTGGCCTTGGCAAGGGGTTTGGCGATAGCCATCTGGTCGAGCTCTTCATAGTCGCCGCGCTGCAGGTCGACAATGGCCCGGGTGCTCGAACCGGCGATGTGGACCATGGGGAAGCAGTTCACCGTCGCGTTGGCCAGTGCCACCATGCCGTTGAGGAACCCGGGTCCCGAAACCGTGAGGCACACACCGGGTTTGCCGGTCAGAAAGCCGGCAGCAGCGGCGGCGTGACCGGCATCGGACTCGTGCCGGAATCCGATGTAGCGGATGCCTGAGGCCTGGGCGAGCCGGGCGAGGTCGGTGATCGGGATACCGACCACCCCGTAGATGGTGGCGACATCGTTGAGTGTGAGCGCGTCGACCACGAGGTGGAACCCGTCGGTCAGCGGACCGTTGATGTCAGGCGAAGTCATGGTTGAAGTGTGCTCGACCCGGACAGCGCGGGCTAGAGCGCTAGCTGCAGATCTGGCGGTAGGGCTAACCCCCAGTGGGCAATGGGATCGTCACGCTGATCGTCGTCCCGGCGCCGTCCTTGCTGGCGATGCCCAGGCGACCCGACTGCGCCTCGACCCGGTCCTTGAGCCCGATCAATCCCGACCCGCCGACGGGACCGGCGCCACCGATGCCGTCGTCGGCGATGCGTAGTGTCAGCTCGGTGTCGGTCACCCGAGCCCACACCGTGATCTCGTCGGCCTTGGCGTGTTTGGCGGCGTTCGTGAGCGCTTCGGCGACCACGTAGTAGGCGGCGACCTCTGCCGATTCGGGCAGCCGGCGGTCGACATCGAGGTCAAGGCTGACCGGGACCGCGGACCGCCGGGCCAGGGTCTTGATCGCCGGCCCCAGACCGCCCCTGGACAGGATCGCCGGGTGAATGCCCCGGGAAAGCTCCTGCAGGTCGGTGTGCAGATGGCCCAGTCCGTCGATGATCTCGGCGAGCTGCTTGCGGATCTCGGTCGACTCCTCGGGCACCGACGCCTCCAGCGCACGCATCTCCAACCCCAGCGACACGATCCGCTGCTGGGCGCCGTCGTGCAGGTCGCGCTCGAATCCCCGGCGGGCCTGATCGGCGGCGGTGACGATGCGCGCCCGCGACGCCCGCAGCTCAAGGCTGATCCGGATGGCTTCGGCCGCACGGAGCCGGGCTTGGCCGACGAGGACGTTGGTTAGCAGCGCCAAGGTCAGGAACACCACCACCGCGGGGACCAGGCTGCCGCTGCCCTGGTTGACGTGAAACCACACGTAGGCCATGGTGCTGGCCAGCGAGGTGGCCACCGCCAGACCGAAGCCCCAGCCGGCCGAGACCACCAGGACGCCCAGCAGGAAAATCGCCCCGAAGGCGTTGTCGGGGGCCACGCGCTTGAGAACGTGGACGATCACCGTCTCGGCGGCGATGAACGAGAGCGCGGTGAGAACACCCCACGGCAGCGGCGGTGGGGTCGGTCGGATCAGCAGCGCCAGCAGGCGGTCGGGCAGGGGCGGGCCGGGGCGGGAATCTGCAGCTGGGGACGGTGTCATGGTGTGGAATCGATGGTAAGGGCCACTCGCGGCTCCGGTACCTGTAAGGCGCAGGTTTACCGCTAGCAGCAATGCCATGTCCCGACCGGTTCTGCCATCCTCGAGACATGTTCGGCTTCGGAGGTTCGTGATGCGCTGCTTGATCGTCGATGACAGCGCTCAGTTCCGCACGACGGCCAGCACGATTCTGCAGCGCGACGGGATCGCCGTGGTCGGCACGGCGACGAACATCGCGGACGCGCTGCGCAGCTATCAGGAACTGCGGCCCGACGTGACCCTCGTCGACGTCGACCTGGGTGCCGAAAGCGGATTCGATGTCGTCCAAGCACTGCACGATGTCGGCGCGCCGGCGTCCGGGATGATCCTGATTTCCACGCATGCCGAATCCGACTTCACCGATCTGATCGCCGTCAGCCCGGTATCGGGGTTCCTGACGAAGTTCGCATTCTCGACGCAGGCGGTGCGGGAACTCGTCGGTGACGTGTAATCGACTGCAGTTCAGAGTGATTCGAGATAGACGATCACTGCGCGCACCCGGCGGTGATCGTCAGTGGTCTCCGCGAGATCCAGTTTGGTCAAGATGCTGCGGACGTGTTTTTCCACGGTGCCTTCGGTGACGAAGATCCGCCGGCCGATGCCGCCGTTGGACAGCCCTTCGGCCATCAGCGCCAGCACTTCTCGCTCCCGGCCGCTCAGCGCCTCCAGCGGGTCGTTGCGCCGGCGGGCCGAGACCAGTTCGGTCACCAGCGCCGGGTCGATCACCGATGCACCGTTGACGACGCGACCGACCGTGTCGAGGAAATCGTTGACGTCGGTGACCCTGCTCTTCAGCAGGTAGCCAATGGCGTGGCCGCCGGACAACAACTCCAGCGCGTGGTCGACGTCGACGTGAGCCGACAACACCAGGATCGCGGTGTTCGGTGCTTCCTCACGAATGAGCCGGGCGGCGTCGAGGCCTTCGGTGCTGTGCGTGGGCGGCATCCGGATGTCGGTGACCACCAGGTCAGGGTGCTCCCGGCGGACCACGTCGAGGAGCTCAGTGCCGTCACCGGCCTGTCCGACGACGTCCAGGCCCGAGCGGCTGAGCAAGCTGGCCAACCCCTCCCGCAGCAGCACATCGTCATCGGCCACGACCACGCGTGTGCCTGCCATTCGCCCTCCTGACCCGAACCGAGCCACCAGTGTCTCATTGACCGCGGACCGCGGGCGCTGAAGGAGTTATGACCCGCAAGGCAATTGACGGTCGGTCAACCGGCCAGTTCGTCGATCACGGCCCGGGCCGCTCGTTCGCCGGCGTCGACGGCGCCTTCCATGTAAGCGCTCCAATAGGTGGCGGTATCCGTTGACGCCCAGTGGATCACACCGATGGGGGCGCTCAGGGCGGGGCCGTACGAGGTCCAGACGTGGGGGCCGAGGTTGGCGTTGTAGCAGCCACGCGTCCACTGCCGATCCGACCATTCCCCGTCGACGTAGAACTCCGGCTTGGCCGCCTTGCTGCCGTAGTGGCGCACCAGTTGCGCGATCAGCGCGGCCCGGCGCTCCGCTTCGGGAAGGCGCCCGAAGGTGCGGGCCTGTTCGCCCTCCAGGAACATCAGGATCACCCCGTGGTCATCGCCGGGGATGCAGGTGTCGTTGGACATCCGGGCCGGGCCGGCGTCCGAGATGAGCTGGCCGTTCAATCCGTCAGCGCGCCAAAAGGGTTCGTCGTAGCCGACAAATGCTTTCATCGACGAACCGTTGGGCAGCCGTTGGGTGAGCTGGTCACGAACGCCGGAAAGTGGTGGGTCGTACATGATCCGGCCGGCGAGTGTCGGCGAGATGGCGACGATCACCCGACGGCCACGGGCGACCAATCCACCGCGGCAGTGCACGGCGACGCTGGTGGCGGTGTGTTCGATCAGTTGAACCGGAACGTTGAGCACGATGCGGTCGGTGAGCAGGGCGGCCAGCCGGCGGGGGATCTCACTGGTGCCGCCGACGAACCGGGTGGTCTGGGCGCCGCCCTCGGATTCGGCGAACAGCTCCGAGGTCACACCACAGGTCTGGATGGTGAACAGCAGATGCAGGAAGGACACCTCGGCGGTGGGCACCGCCAGGATGCCGACCGTGCAGATCTCCAGCAGCGTGCGCGCGACCGTCGACAGGCCCTGCGCGTCGTACCAGGCGCCCGCGGTGACGGCGTCCCATTCCGCGGCGCGCGGTGCCAGCCACGGCGCTTCGACCGGCACCTCGGTGGCCAGCTCGTCGAGGCTGCGCAGGACGCGTTCGAGTTGGGCCAACTCGTCGGCGAATCGGATGTGAAACGCGTTCTCGCGCAGCACACCGGTGTCGCCGAACTCGTAAGACGTCTCGCCGTCCTCGAACTGCGGGTAGGTCTCGACGCCGAGTTCGGCGGCCAGCGCGAACATCCGCTCGTGGGTGTCACCGATCCACTGGGCGCCCAACTCGACCGGCAGTCCCGGCAGGACTTCCTCGGTGAGGATGCGGCCGCCGACGCGCTCATCGGCCTCCAGCACCACCGGTTGCAAACCGGCCTCGAGAAGCTTGCGGGCGGCGATCATCCCCGAAAGCCCGGCGCCCACAATGACGACGTCCGCGTCGATGTCCTTCTGCTTCGGCATGGTGGACACTTTGACACAGGGCCGGTCCGGCTACAGCGGATTGAGGACCCGATCCAGGAACTGGCGGGTGCGCTCCTCCTTCGGATTCCCGATCACCTCGTCGGGCGGCCCCTTCTCCAGGATGATGCCGCCGTCGGTGAACAGCACCTGGCTGGAAACCTGCTTGGCGAACTGGATTTCGTGAGTGACGATCACCAGCGTCCAACCCTCGACCGCAAGGTCCTTGATCACCGAGAGCACCTCGCCGACCAGTTCGGGATCCAGCGCTGAGGTCGGCTCGTCGAACAGAACCAGCTTGGGCTTGAGCGCCAGTGCCCTGGCGATGCCGACCCGCTGCTGCTGTCCGCCGGACAGTTGGTAGGGGTACTGGTCCTGCTTGGCGGCCAGCCCGACCTGATCGAGGAGTTCGACGGCTTCGGCGACCGCTTCCTCCTTGGGCCGCTTCTGCACGATCACCGGGCCTTCGATGATGTTCTCCAGAACTGTCTTGTGCGGAAACAGGTTGTGCCCCTGGAACACGAAGCCGCTGCGCGACTGGAATCTGCGCACCTCGGGTTTGGGTGTCGGCGTGGAGAAGTCGATCTCGATGTCGTCGACCCGGATCACCCCGGCATCGGCCCGGTCGAGCGCGTTGAGCGTACGCAGCAGTGTCGTCTTGCCCGACCCGGACGGCCCGATGATCGCGGTGGCCGTGCCCCGCTCGACGGTGAACGAGACGCCCTTGAGCACCTTGTTGTCGCCGAACGCCTTCTGCACGTTGTCGGCGACGACACGGTATTCGACTTCGCCGGTGGTGGTGTCAGTCATCGCGCCACATACCTTTCCAGTCGACGTTCAAGGCGGCTCTGGCCGAACGAGAGCACCAGGCAGATGATCCAGTAGTACACGGCGGCAGTGCCGTACAGCGCGAAGAATTCGAAGGTCGGTGCGGCCGCCACCTGTGCGGTGCGCAGCAGTTCGGTCACCAAAATCGTTGACGCTAGCGAAGTGTCTTTGACCAGCGAGATCAGTGTGTTGGACAGCGGCGGCACCGCCACCCGGGCCGCTTGCGGGAGGATGATCCGCCGCAGCGCACCGGCGTAGTGGTAGCCGATGGTTTCGGCGGCCTCCCATTGGCCCTTGGGAATGCTCTGGATCGCCGAACGGATGATCTCGGCCGCGTACCCGCCGACATTGAGGCTGAACGCGATCACCGCGGCTAGGAACGGCTCAAGTTTGATCCCGATCTGCGGCAGCGCGAAGAAGATGATGAACAGCTGCACCAGCAGTGGGGTACCGCGAATGATCGAGATGTAGAACCGGGAGATGTTGGACACCAACACATTCCTGGACAACCGGCCCAGGGCCACCACGAGCGCGATCACCAGACCGATGATGAAGCTGATGACGGTCAGCGGAATGGTCACCGTGATCGCCGCCTTGGCCAGCGGCCACAGGTTATCGGCGATGAGCTTCCACACCGAGCGGTGTCCGGCTTCGGCTCCATCGCTGGCCGGCGCCCCGGTGGCGTTGGCCTTCAGATACTTCTGCGAGATCGTCGCCAGCGTGCCGTCGGCCTTGAGCTCGTCGAGTGCCTTGTTCAGCTCCGGCAGCAAGCCGCTGTTCTTGCGGGCTGCGAAGCCCTGCTCGCTCTTCTCGCCGATCGTCGCGCCGATCTTGACCGACTGGTTGTTGGTCTCGGCCTGATAGGCGTGGAAGGCGATGCTGTCGTTGACGACGGCGTCCACCCGGCCCTGGTTGAGCAGGGTGATCGCCTGAGTGAAACCTTCGACCGGTGCCACCGTGGCACCGGCGTCGCGGGAGATCTGGGCCCAGTTGCTGGTGATGCTCGCGCCGACGGTTTTGCCCTTGAGATCGGCCAGGGACTTGATCGAATCGTCGTCCGCCCGGGTGATGATGACGCCTTCACCCACCGAGTAGGGCTCGGAGAGGTCGTATTTGCTCTTACGTTCGGGAGTGATGGTGACTTCGTTGGCGACCACGTCGAATCGGTTGGCTTCCAGCGCGGCGAAGATGGAGTCCCATGGTGTCTGGACGAATTCGACCTTCTTGCCGAGCTTTTGGCCAACCGCGTTGGCGATGTCGACGTCGTAGCCGGCGAGTTGCCCGGTCGCGGGATCCTGGAAACTGAACGGCGCATAGGTGCCTTCGGTGCCGACCCGCAGCACACCGGAGGACAGCGGGTCGCCACCGTCGGTCTTGGATCCGCAGCCGCCGAGGAGCACGGCCGCGATCATCACGACGGCCAGCAGCGCGGCGCGTGGTAGGTGACGCATTCGGGGGACTGTAACGAGGCCAGGGATGCCCGCCAAGGGTTGCGATCAAACGGGTTGATATACCCACGGTTCATGGGGAAGCCCGGCGGGGTCGAAGCGTTTCAGAAGTTCGGCCATGTCCGGTGCGGGCCAGCCCAGCGATTCGGTGATCAGTTCAAACGCCAGGGGGACTCCGAGTTCGGCCAGGGTTACCGCGCCGTCACGCTTGGCCAGCCGTTTGCCTTCGGCGTTGACGACCAGCGGCACGTGGGCGTACACCGGCTGCGGATAGCCCAGGAGGTTCGCCAGGTACGCCTGCCGAGGGGAGGACGACAACAGGTCGTCACCGCGGACCACCTGGTCGACGCCGGACTGCGCATCGTCGACGACGACGGCCAGGTTGTAGGCCGGTACCCCGTCACCGCGGCGCAGCACGAAGTCGTCGACCACGCCGGTGTAGGTGCCGTGCACCAGATCGGTGACGGTGTACTCGGTCGTATCGGCGCGCAGCCGCAGCGCCGGTGGCCGGCCGGCCTCGCGCTTCGTGGTCCGTTCGGCGTCACTCAACTCGCGACACGTGCCGGGGTAGGCCCCTTCGGGGGCATGCGGCGCACGCGGCGCGCTGAGGATATCCCTTCTGCTGCAGTAGCATTCGTAGGTCAGACCCCGATCGGTCAGGCGAGCGATCACCGCGTCATAGCGCTCCTGCTGTCGGGACTGCCACTGCGGCTGGTCATCCCAGGTGACGCCGATGGCGGCCAGATCGGCCAGCTGCTGGTGCGCCACATCATCGTGAGTGCGATCGTCGAGGTCCTCGATACGCATCAGGAAGCGCCGTCCGGTCGAGCGGGCGAACAACCACGCGAGCACAGCGGTGCGCAAGTTGCCGATGTGCAGGTCGGCCGACGGGCTGGGGGCGAACCGGCCCGCGCCCGGCGTTGGGCGGGTCACGCCCGCAATCTAACTCAGTTGTGTGTCGATTGTTTCGGGCCGGCGGCGTCCGCGGCGATCTGCCAGCCGGCGCTGGTCTCCTGTTGACGCCAGAATTCAGCGAATCGTCCACCGAGCGTGTTGAGTTCGTCGATGCTGCCCTGTTCGACGATCGCCCCGTCGTCGACGAACAGGACCTGGTCGGCCTTGCGGATGGCATCGAGCCGGTGGGCGATGATGACCCGGGTGCGCTGATGCGGATCGTCGCTGATGGCCAGGGTGATCGATGCCTCGTTCTCGGTGTCCAGCGCGCTGGTCGCCTCATCGATCAGCAGCACACCGGCCGGCTTGACCAGGGCGCGCGCGATGCTGACGCGCTGGCGTTCACCGCCGGACAGTGCGGTCCCGGCCTCGCCGACCTTGGTCTGGGCGCCGTTGGGCAGCCGCTCGACGATGTTGTCGACACGGGCCAGCGCCATGGCGCGGTGGACGGCGTCGTCGTCCGCCTCGGGATGGCCGACCCGGATGTTGTCGGCGATCGTTCCGTCGAACAGGTACGGATGTTGGAACACCACGCTGACCAGCGCACGCCGGGCCTCGGGGTCGATCTCGGCGACGTCGGTGCCGTCGACGAGGATTTGCCCGCGCACGGGCGTGTGCAGCCCGGCGATCAGCGACAGGATCGTGCTCTTGCCCGAACCGGATGGGCCGACGATGGCGGTGGTACTGGCCGGTTCGAGGGTGAAGGTGACGTCCTTGAGCACGTCGGAACCCTGGTAGTCAAAGCCCACCGAGCGGAATTCGATTCGGGGCGGCCGGGATTCACCGGATGGCAGCGGCCCATACTCCGACTGCTCGTCGAGCGGTGCCGTGGTGACGGTGCTCAGGCGGTCCAGCAGCCCGCGCGACGACTCCATGGCGCTGGACAGATCGGCCAGCACCGTGAAGGGCTCGAGGAACCGCACCATCACGATCGCCAGTGCCACCGCCGCAGGGGCGCCGATGTCACCCCGCAGGGCCAGCGTCGTGATAGTGCCCGCCAGCAGGATGAGCGCAATCTGGCTGGCCACGCTGAACAGGAGCTGGCCGGGGATCTGGAACAGCAGCAGCCGCAGGGTCGCCCCCCGCGCGGCGGTGATGGCCTCCCCGGTTTGGCTGCGGGCGGCCGTCACACGGCGGCTGGCCCGCAACGCCTGCTGGGTGCGGGCGAACTCGACGAGGCGTTCGGTCAGGGCGCTGTGGGCGCCGGCGTCGGCGGCGTCGGCGGTGCGGACCAGTCGCTGGCTTGCGGCAAGCGCGCCGAACATGAACGGCACCGCGATCGCGGCCGCCACCCCCACCTGCCAGGAGACGAAGAACAGCCCGATCGTGATCGCGGCCGGTAGCAGCAGCGCACCGATGAACGGGCTGAGCAGGTTGGCGACGAAGCCGACGAGCTCGGGAGCGCTGGCGGCGATCGCCTGGCGGGCCACGGCCGTGTTGTCGGCGGTGAACCAGCGCAGGGGAGTTTCGGTGAGCCGGTTGGCCATCGCGTGGCCAGTGGTGTCCGCCAGTGTGAAACCGATGCCGTAGCCGATCCGTGCCAGGGTCATGTCGATGACCCATCCGCCGACGGTGACCGCGGTGAGGGCGCCGACCCAGGGCCACGCGTCGGCCGGGTATGAGCCGAACAGCCCGACGAGGAGCGGCACGAGCAGCAGCGCGCTCGCCGCGCGAAGAATGACCGAAATCAGCGACAGCACAACATAGGTGGTGAGATGCCTGCGATGGTGCGCCGGGATCAACCGGATGAGGCTGCAGATCATCGGGCGGCCTCGCCGGTCAGTGCGACGCGCGCGGGTGTGGTACCGGCCAGCCGGCTGTCCCACAGGCGGCGGTAGCGGCCGTTGGCGGTGAGCAGCCCGGTGTGGGTGCCGATCTCGGAGATCCGCCCATGGTCGAGCACGACGATCTGGTCGGCACCGGTGATGGTGTGCAGCCGGTGTGCGATCACCAGCACGGTGCGGTTCTGAATCAGTGAGCTCAGTGCTTGCTGCACAAGGTATTCCGACTCCGGATCGGCAAACGCGGTGGCCTCGTCGAGGATGAGGATCGGGGTGTCGGCGAGCAGCGCGCGGGCGATGGTGAGGCGTTGCTTCTCGCCGCCGGACAGCTGGCTGTCGGCCCCAAGGATCGTGTCGTATCCGTCGGGCAATCGCAGGATTCGCTCGTGGATCTGCGCGCTGCGCGCTGCCGTCTCCACTTCTGAGACGTCGGCATCCGGGCGGGCCAGCGCGATGTTCTCGCGGACGGTACCCGCCACGAGCTGTACCTCCTGGAACACGAAACCGACTCCTCTGTAGAGCTCGTCGGGCTCCCACGACCGGATGTCGCGGCCATCGATCCGGATCGCGCCACTGTCCACGTCGTGGAAGCGCGCCAGCAGCGCGGCCAGGGTCGACTTACCCGAACCGGACGGGCCCACCAGCGCGGTCACCGTCCCGGGCTTCAGGGCCAGCGTCACATCGTGGATCACCGGCACACCACGGCGGTAACCGAAGCTGATGCCGTCGAACGTCACCCCGGGGGCCGTCGGGGACGACTGCGCATCTGGCTGCGTGCTCAATTCAGTCTCGTCGAGCGTGACTGCGATGCGCTTGGCGGCCTGGGTGCCCTCCCGAATACCGCCCAAACCGTAGGCGATGCCCAGCAGGCGGCTGCCAAACGTGGTGCCCAGCACCAGGAATGGCAGCAGCGTCGTCGGGGTCGTCCAGCCCGCCACGACGAACCCGGTGCCCGCGGTGACGATGAGCCACAGGAACGTAGACGGCCGCGTGACCAGATCCATGAACGTCTTCTTGCCGATGAACGGCCGCTGCCACTCGTTGAGGAAGGCGATGTAGTCGTCCAGGCGGTGGCGGAATGACGATGCCGCCGCACCACCGAAGACCCGAATCACGGGCTGGCCCTCCAGGAATGCCGCCGATTCGCCATTCATCCGCTCAGCCCACTTCGACGCCTCGGCGATCTTCGGTCCGCTCTGGTACACCATCGTCGCGGTGGTCACGATGTAGACGAGGATCGGCAGGAACAGGATCAGCGCCATCGCCCAGTCGACAGAGAACAGATAGACCAGTACGGCGATCGGGGCGACCACTGCGGCGACTGCGTCGCACACGGCGTGGGTCACCAGATAGTGCAGCGACAGGGTGTCGTCCTGGATGAGTTTCTTGACCGAGCCGGAGCCCCGATCGGTGAACCAGCCCAACGGCATTCGGGCGAGCTTGTCCAGCAGGCGCCGCCGCACTTCGGCGCTGAACCGCATGTCGACGACGTGCAGCCACAGCACCAGGACTGCACCCAGAGTGGTGCCGGTGCTCAGCAGCACCACGAATACCGTCACGGTCTTCCACACCCGGGAATGATCTGCGCCGCTGAGCAACTGCTGAGCCAACTCGACCAGCACCACGAACGGCGCCAGCTGGAGGATGGTAAGCAGCGCCTGGAGCATGCCCGCGACGATCAACTGCGATTTGACCGGCGCCAGTAGGTCTTTGCCGGCTTGCGAACGCCACGTGCCCTTGGCGGCGGGGACCGGCTGGGCTGCGGGCGCCGGCGCGGTGTCGTCGCGACTGCTGCCCATCTCGCGGCCTTGCGTCCAATACGCCTGGGCCTTCACGTCGGTCTTGGGGAACCCGAAGCTGTCCTTCAGTCGCTTTCGTAGGTGCTTGAGCGCACCGGCCTCGGGGCCCGCCCACGCCGACCAGTTCGACCAGTCCCGGTCCTCGATGGCAGCGGCCAGCGAGGTGTCATCGGTACGGGAGACCCAGTGCAGGCGGCGGCGCGGGTGCTCGGTGAGCGGGATGAGCTCGTCGTCGTCGCAGTGGCGTTCGAGGTACACCTCGATGTCGACGTCGGGCGGCAGCGCGGCCACGATGGAGTTGATCGCCGGGATCGATGCCGAGTCGCCGATGAGCAGGAAGCCGGCCGGCAGTTCCTCGGGCACTTCGAACCGGGTCGACCCCAGGGAGACCACCGGGATGGTCATCCCCGGCTCGGCCGCCGAAGCCCAGGCACAGGCGGGACCGGCCGGCTCGTGCAGCACGATGTCGACCGCGAACCGGCCGGTGTCGGGATCGGCCCAGACGAGCGTGTAGGCGCGCTGGAACTCGGTCTTTCCGCCGGCTGGATCGGGAAACCAGAACCGCAGCCATGCCGTCGGACCCACGCCAACATCGGCGAATACGGTCGGTGACGACATGGTGATCCGGACGCAGTGCGGGGCGATGCGGGCGGTCTGCTCCACGGTCGCGACGTGATCGCGCCCCCCGAAGCCGCGCAGCATCGCACCTCCGATGCCTCGTCCCATATCGGTGTCCTCCGCTAGCAGGCGTGTCTAGTTAGGCTAACCTAAGCTCACTACCTCAGGGGCCCTACGGGGTCCGCCTGCCGGGAAAATCGCAGCGGAATTGGCTACCTGTCGCGCGTGCAATTCAGGGATCCGAATTATTTTGACCTGACCGCTTATTTCGGCCATTAAGTAAGGCGAGACTAACCAAATTTCATGGAAGTCAGCCTAGCCTTGTCTTATTTGCCGCCCAGGGTTTTGATGTGCCAATCTTCAAGCAAGACAACCCATCTGACCACGACAATCGGCGCGCCGCCGGCGAATTTGTATTAGGTTCATCGAATACGGTATTGATTGCGGTCCGGCGACATTTGACAGGAGAAAGTCATGCAAGGCGACAGCGAGATTCTCACTCTCCTCAATCAGCAGCTGACGAGTGAACTGACCGCGATCAACCAGTACTTCCTGCACTCCAAGATGCAGGACAACTGGGGGTTCACCGAGCTGGCCAAGCACACCCGGGACGAATCGTTCGACGAGATGCGCCATGCCGAACGGGTGACCGATCGCATCCTGATCCTCGACGGGCTGCCCAACTACCAGCGGATCGGCACGCTGAACATCGGCCAGACGATCCGCGAACAGTTCGAGAGCGACCTGGCCCTCGAGTACGAGGTGGTCAACCGGCTGAAGCCGGCCATCGTGCGCTGCCGCGAGAAGCAGGACTCCACCACGGCCAATCTTTTCGAGGACATTGTGTCCGACGAGGAAAACCACATCGATTACCTCGAGACCCAGCTCGAGCTGATGAACAAGCTGGGTGTGGAGCTGTACTCGGCGCAGTGCGTCTCCCGGCCGCCGGGCGCGCTGGGCTAGCGGGGCTCCAGTCCGGGAATGATGTCGCCAAGACTGAACGTCAGCGGGCGCTCGAGCTGCTCGTAGGTACACGAACGCGGCTCGCGGTCGGGGCGCCAGCGATTGAACTGCGCGGTGTGCCGGAACCGCTCACCCTCCATGTGGTCATAGCGCACCTCGACCACCCGTTCGGGCCGCAGCGGCACGAACGAGAGATCCTTCCCGGCGTTCCATCGCGACCCGGCGTTCTTCTGGGGCGTGCGTTCGCCCGCCTCGTGCGCGGCCCAATCCCACGGATGTCCTTCGAATTCGGTTACCAGAGGCCGTAATTCAGTGAACAGCCGACGACGTTCGGCCATCGGGAAGGCACCGATAACGCCCACCGAAGCCAGCAAGCCGTCGTCCTTGTAGAGCCCGAGGAGCAGCGAACCGACGGCATCCTCACTCGACTTGTGCACCCGGTAGCCCGCGACCACACAGTCGGCGGTCCGCTGGTGTTTGACCTTGAACATCACCCGCTTGTCGGGCTGGTAGGTGATTGTGAGGGGCTTGGCGATCACCCCGTCGAGCCCGGCTCCCTCGAACTCGGAGAACCAGCGCTGTGCCTTCTCCGGGTCGGTGGTGGCCGGCGTGACGTGAAACGACGGGCCGGCATCGGCCAGGGCCGTTACCAACGCGGCGCGCCGCTCGCTGAACGGCCGGCCGGTGTAGTCGTCGTCGCCGAGCGCGAGCAGATCGAAGGCGACGAACGACGCCGGAGTTTTCTCGGCGAGCATACGCACCCGGGAGTCGGCGGGATGGATGCGCTGCTGCAGGGCGTCGAAGTCCAGGCCCGCCGCGGTGGCGATGACGATCTCGCCGTCGATCACGCAGCGCTGCGGCAGTTCGGCCAGGGCGGCACCGACCAGCTCGGGGAAGTACCGCGTCAGCGGTTTCTCGTTGCGGCTGCCGAGGACGACGTCGTCACCGTCGCGAAAGCACACCGACCGGAATCCGTCCCATTTCGGCTCGTAGAAGGCGTCGGGCGGGATTGCGGGTACCGACTTGGCGAGCATCGGCGACACCGGGGGATTGACGGGCAGCTGCATCGGTTCATTCTCGTCTCGTGCGGGTTGGCTTCGTGTCGGTAGGTTGAAGAGCGTGAGCGGACTCCAATTCAACCCGTCCCGCTGATGGCGGCCAAGGCCGAAGAGATCGACGTCGACGGTGTCGCCGTCCGGCTCACCAACCCGGACAAGGTGTACTTCCCCAAGCTCGGGTCGAACGGCACCAAGGGCAAGTTGGTCGAGTACTACCGAACTGTGGCGACTGGCGGGCAACTGCTTACCGCATTGAGGGACCGGCCGACGCATCTGCAGCGCTTCCCCGATGGCATCGAGGGCGAGGAGATCTACCAGAAGCGCGTCCCCGAGAAGCATCCCGAATACCTGCAGACCTGCCGGATCACCTTCCCGTCCGGACGCACCGCTGACGCACTGAAGGTGACCCACCCGTCGGCGATCGTCTGGGCCGCGCAGATGGGCACGGTCACGTTGCACCCGTGGCAGGTTCGCTGCCCGGACACTGACCACCCCGACGAGCTGCGGGTGGACCTTGACCCGCAGCCGGGCACAGGCTTCGCCGAAGCGCGCACCATCGCCGTCGACATCCTCAAGCCGGTGCTCGACGAGCTCGGGCTGATCGGTTATCCGAAAACCTCCGGCGGGCGTGGCATCCACGTGTTCTTGCGCATCCGGCCGGACTGGGATTTCATCGCGGTGCGCCGCGCTGGAATCGCGTTGGCCCGTGAATTGGAACGCCGGGCACCGGATCTGGTGACCACCTCGTGGTGGAAAGAGGAACGCGGACAGCGGATCTTCGTCGACTACAACCAGAACGCCCGCGACCGGACCTTCGCCAGCGCCTACTCGGTGCGGGCCACCCCGATCGCCACCGTCTCCACGCCGCTGACGTGGCAGGAACTGGCCGACGCCGAACCCGACGACTTCACCATGGCCACGGTGCCTGCGCTGATCGCCAAGCGCGGCGACCCGATGGCCGATCTGGATTCGGTTGCCCAGTCGATCGATTCGCTGCTGGCGATGGTGGCCGCCGACGAGGAGCGCGGTCTCGGTGACCTGCCGTATCCGCCGAACTATCCGAAGATGCCGGGCGAGCCGCCCCGGGTGCAGCCGAGCAAGAAGGTCGCGGCGCACTGGGACGAACACGGCAATCCAAAGACGTGAAAGCCCAACGCGGACTGATCATTGCGGCTTGTGCGGTGTGCGTCGTGGGAGCATGCTCCTCGGGTAGGCATGCCGTTGTCGCCACTGATTCGAGTGGCACCAGTGCACTCACAGCGTCGAGCAGGTCGAGTCCGTCGGCGCGTCCGCACGACTCCCTCGTCATGCCCGACCTGCGCGGCATGTACTGGACGGACGCGGAGCCAGCCCTTCGGACGATCGGCTGGACGGGTGTGTTGCAGAAAGCCCCTGATCTGACGAACGCGCCATACCAGCGAAACCAAATTGCCGCGCAAGTGCCGGCTCCCGGCCAAGTCATCGCCGGCGATGCCGTCATCACCTTGCAATTCGCCCGCTGATGCAGATCGATTGAGCGCTCACGTTCGACAACCAGTTGAAAAATGAGGCGTGAGTGCTCAATCAACGCCTACCGGTAGTAGATGTCGAGCTGCTCGATCAGCCCGTCCTGGATCCTGAACACGTCCGCGGCGTGGACGTAGTTCCCGCGCTCGCCGAGCGGGCTGGACGCCCGGATCTGAAGGATCTCGGCGTCGCCGTCGGTGAACCTGGCCCGAATCTCGGTGACGGCCTTTCCGGCGAAGACGACGGAGGAGTAGAAATTCCGGATCGCCTCGGCGTCGGTGAACAGACCTGCCGGGTGTGACAGTGTCGCGGTCGGCGAGAACAGGCTCATGAGTGTGTCGATGTCGGCCTGGTTGACCGCGTCGATGTACCGCTCGGAAATAGACATGGGTTAGTCCTCAAGGGGATTGATCGTGACGGGCATGTGCCGGACCCCGCTGTGCTTGTTGCTGCGAACGTATTCGATGGGTCCGGTCAGCGTCACCGACTCGACCCGGTCGAGTAGCACGTCGAACATCACCCGCATCTCCATCCGGGCCAGCGACGCGCCGAGGCAAAAATGGACTCCGCGCCCAAAGGCCAGATGCGGGTTAGGATTTCGCTCAATGTCGAAGACATAGGGATCGGCGAACACCGCGTCGTCCCGGTTGGCCGACGCCCACCACAGCGAGACCTTGTCGCCGGCCTTGATCAGTTGGCCGTGCATCTCGATGTCTCGCGTGGCCGTGCGCCGGTTGTACGGCGTCGTCGACGCCCAGCGCAGCATCTCCTCGACCGCCGCGGGAAGTAGTTCGCGGTTGTCGCGCAATCGTTCCCAGGTCTGCGGCCGCTCGCTGAATGCTGACATCGCGATGGCGATCGAGTTGCGCGTCGTCTCACTGCCGGCGGCCACGATCAGACTCAGGAACAGTCGCTGCTCGTTCTCGCTCAGCGGCTCGTCGTTGATCAGCGCGTGCGTCACGATCGACAGCAGATCGGTCGTGGGCGGCTCAGATTGCTTGCGTACCAACAGGTTCGTCCCGTAGGTGAACATCTGCGCCTGGGCCTGGGCGACTCGCTCATTGACCTCGCCGAGTTCTCGCCCCTCGTAGTCGAGGGTGACGTTGGCCCAGTTCATCAACTCATGCCGATCGGATTGCGGCACCCCCGCCAAATCCGCCACGGCCTGTAACGGCAACTCGGCGGACACATCGATGAGGAAGTCGCACTCACCCTTGGCGATCGCCGCGTCGACGATGTCGATCGCCCGCCGACGCAGGTCCTCTTCGATGGTGCGTAAGGCCCGAGGTGTCGTGCTTGGCGTCAGCAAGCGGCGGAATTGCGCGTGGCGTGGGTCGTCCATCATGTTCAGCAGCGCACCGACGGCGAACTCCATCGGCATGTCCTCCAACGTGGTGCCGCCACCCACGCGATCACCGCCGGTCTCGGACGAGAACGTTGTGCTGTCTGCGGACGCGGCGACGATGTCGGCGTAGCGGCTCAGTACCCAGAAGCCCTCGCCGCCCGGGGTGTGGGCGGTTGGCGGGTGCCACCAAACCGGAGCGTCGCGGCGCAGATCGTCGAAGACGCGGTAGGGGAACCCGGCTGTGAACCGATCCAGGTCGGCAAGGTCAATGTCGTCCAACTTCGGCATCGCATCCTCCGGGAGCCTCGTCAACTTGGGACCATACACTTCAGGATCGAGTGTCTTGTCGACCTTTTCGCCGATTCTCAGAAGATCACGGCACCCTCAACTACACGCCGACGCCGGCCCTGCGAGCGCTGCAGTAACACGGGGTCGTCCCGGGCGGGTTGGCTATTCCCGCACGGGCCTCCTGTGGTAGACACTCAGCAAACTTGCTAAGGAAAATCTCAGCCAGGTGACGCGGTCGGCCACAGGGGGAACCATGAAGCACAGTGGTAGCGGAACGGGCGCGCACTGCTCCCGGCGGAATCGCCGCCAGCCGTACGCGTGGCTGGGCGCAGGTGCCGTAACCCTGGGCATCGGCGCCGCCCTGGCCAGCGGATCCGCCGTCGCCTACGCCGACACCGGCGCCGGCTCGGGTGCGGGAAAGACATCGTCAGCCAGTTCGGAAAGCGGCTCGGCATCCGCGACCGCCACCGACTCGAGCACCGCGAAGAAGGCCACCGCCCGTTCGGCGCGCAGCAGTGCCGCCACCTCGTCGGGTGGAAATGTCAGCTCTCGCAAGGCGTCGGCCGCCGCGGCGAGCAACGTTCCGGCGGCCGCCGTCGTCGACACCGACGCAGCGGAGACAGCGACGGGCAACTCTCCAGCGGCCACCTTGTCGTCGACCGGCCACTCGGCCCGCGTGCACGCCGCGTCGGCCACCACAAGCACCGCGGCCGGCGACAGCTCGTCGCCGGCCGCCGCGAATTCAACCCCCAGCAGCACCTCCTGGTTGCCGTCGACGCCGCCGGTCGTGGCAAGTGTCGCGGTGAGCCTGGCCCAGCAGCAGATCGCCCTGGCGCAGTCAGAATTGCAGCAACAGACATGGGGTAGCGGCAATTTCGCCGCGGGCCTGGTGTCGATCGCCCCGCAGATACTGCTCGCGCAGGCGGCGTTGGCGTTGAACACCTGGGAGACCTCGATAACGCCGGCGCAATCGCTGTACGCCAGGACGTCCGGCGTCCCGATCGTGCACGAGTTGGCCGGAGTCGGCCTGCTCGGCGCCCTGCTGCTCCCGACGCTGGCCACCACCGCGCTGAACAGTGTTGGACTGTTCCTCCCGCTGGTCGGTGCCCTCGAGGGAACGGGCGGCATCACAGCGGTGCAGAACGCGGTCAGCACGGCCGCGCTCAACGGCCGGGTGTACGCGCTGGTCCCGGTAACCATGCGGTCCACCACCGAGCCGATCGTCTACATCACGGTCAACGGCGGTCCCAGCACGCCCGTGCTCGTCGACACCGGCTCGTCGGGGCTGGTGCTCACCGCCGCCTCGGTGGGTGACGCAGCACCCCTGGGGGCTCCGACCGGTTCCGGTACGAGCGGCTACAGCGGCGGGCTGAGCTACGGCTACACGACCTACACCACGACGGTGAACTTCGGGAACGGCATCGTCTCCGGGCCCACCAGCGTCAACATCGTCAACGCCGCCGACTCCGCGGCGGCTCTGGCCTTCTTCCACCAGCTCGGAGGGGCGTCCGGGGTGCTGGGGATCGGCGCCAATGCGGCAGGCCCCGGTCCTGTCGGCATTCCGACCACCGCGTTGCCCGGTGACCTCAGCCAAGGCGTGTTCCTGTATCAGGGTTTGTTCCTCGGCGTCGCCGGCGTGATGGTCTTCGGCCCCAACCCGCTGCCGACCCGAACCTCGGTATCCGGCGCACCCGACGCCTATCTCAACGTGAAGATCAACAACGGGTCACCGACGACGGTCGGCGCGATCATCGACTCCGGCGGCGTGTACGGCACGATCCTGTCGTCCATGGTCGGCGGCGCCAGCAATGTGCCGGTAGGAACCAGGATCTCGGTGTACACCGCCGATGGGGTGCTGCTGTATTCCTACATCGTCACCTCGCAGAATCGGCCGACGGTGATCTCGAGTGGGTTGATCAACACCGGGTATGCGCCGTACCAGCACGGACCGGTTTACCTCGACTACACCACGCCTGACGGCATGGGTTCGACGAATTTCGACTACGCCTGATTCTTTGGCGCTCAACGCGACTCGGTTGATTTCGCAAGTTCAGCAAATTTCGTAGCTGACAGTTTCGGCGTTTCAAGGACCCGTGCTACTCGGCGGGTTTACCCTCCGCAAAGGCATAGTGGCCGTTGGTCGGGAGGTAGACAATCATGGGTGCTTCACGCTTTGTGGGTCGGGTTGGCGGATTGGCGGTGGCGCTCGGCGTCGGTGCCGCGTTGTTCTCTACCGGAGTCGGCGTCGCATGGGCTGACACGTCGACGGGATCGTCGGCGGGAAGCGGGAATTCCTCCACGGCCAGTTCGTCGGGTGCAGGTTCCAAGACCTCCTCCCATAGCACTGCTTCGTCGAAGCGGTCCGGGACGGCGGGATCAGGTCAGGCGGTCGGCACCGGCGGCGCCAAAACCGGTTCGAGGCACTCGAACTCAACGTCGGGCCAGAGCCAGACGGCCGCCGTATCGTCGTCCGGGGGTTCCGGTTCGGCTGAGGTGACGGCAAACAATGCGCCGAGTGCCAGCGCGCAGTCGCTGTCGGCGACCCCGATTGCCACGCGCCTGACCACTGCGGTGCACGACGCGTTCGATCAACTGTCCGGCGGACTGCCGACGGTGCCCGCCGATTCGCCACTCGCCCTTGCCTTTGCGGCGCTCCAGCGCCGGGAGAGCGCCGCGGCCCGCAGCGTGACGTCGGCGTTGACCACAGCGTCGCTGACGCTGAGCAACCCCATCACCATCAACCAGTCGCTGGGCATCTTCGACGGCATCTACAACGGGAGCACCGGGGCGACGACAACGTCGAGTAATCCGCTCACCTACACCCTGATCAGTGGTCCGAGCGCGGGCGGCAAGATCACCTTCTCGGCGTCGGATGACACCAACTACGTGCTCGGGAATTTCAGCTACCTGCCGAACCAGTCGATCCTCGCCTCGGGCAGTGAGACGTTCAAGATCCTGGTTGCCGAGAAGACCCAGTTCGACAAGATCATCGAAAGTATCCCGCTCCTGGGCGGCCTTGCCGGACAGGTGATCGTCGTCCTGCACCAGACCCCGGTCCTCGGTGACCTGCTGGCCCCCGTGATCGGGTACTCGCAGGTTGTCACGTTCGTGCCGAATCCGTCCGCCGACAACCCCCTGGGCGACCCGCTGGCGTTCACCTACAAGATGCCGTCCTTCGACGGCACATTGATCAGCCTCAACTGGTTCCCCGCCTCGACCCAGGGACCCAACGGAGTCCCGGCCGGCGATCTGGCACCCACCATCCTCAACGGCCCCGGCCTGGCCACCGCCGGCCAGACGGATCCCTATACGCCATTCGGGATCAGCGGACTCACTCCCGGTGTGCAATCGCTGCGCAACCAGGGCTACAACGTCGTCACCTGGGATCCCCGCGGCGAGTTCGCCTCCGGCGGCATCCTGCAGCTCGACAGCCCGGCGTTCGAGGGCCGTGATGTCACCGCGATGATCAATTGGATTGCGACGCAACCCACCTCGGATCTCAACGGGCCCAACGATCCCAAGGTCGGCATGGTCGGCGGCTCGTACGGTGGTGGCATCCAGCTGGTCTCGGCAGGCACCGATTCCCGTATCGACGCCATCGTGCCCGGCATCGCGTGGAACTCGCTGAACCAGGCGCTCTACCCCGACGGAGCCTTCAAGACCGCCTACTCGTCACTCCTGCTGCTGTCGCTGGTGCTGAGCAACGCGCGGATCAACAACCAGATCTACCTGGGCGTCATCAGTGGCCTGCTGACCGGCTTCCTCAGCAATACCGCGCAAGCCGTTCTGGCCAGCAGCGGGCCCGATTTCGTGGTTGGCAACATCAGCGCGCCAACGCTGTTCGAGCAGGGCACGATCGACGTGCTGTTCACCCTGCAGCAGGCCATCCAGAACGCGGAGGCGCTGGCGCCGGGTGTGCCTGCCCAGATGATCTGGTCGTGCACCGGCCACGGGGTCTGCCTGACCCCCGACACCACCGGCACCCGCAACCTGGATGCGGCGCTGAACTGGCTGGACAAGTACGTCAAGGGCGCCGTGGTGCCGGACGCGCCGAACTTCCAGTACACCGACCAGTTCGGCAACTGGTTCAAGTCCGACTACCTGCCGACCGAAGGCAGCCAGTTCTTCGGCTCGAATTTCACGGCGGCAACCGGGGCTGCCGGCGGCACGCTGGGCCTCGTACCGATCGTCGGTGGGTCCGGACCGGCGCCGCAGGCCTCGATTCCGTATTCGCTGGGGCTGGCGTCCAAGGCGCGCAACGCCATCAACGTCAATCTCGATCTCACCGGGCTGGATCAGACGGTCGGGGCGCCGACGCTGACCTTCGACTACCAGGGTCTTGGGACGAGCCGCTACGTCTACGCCCAGCTGGTGGACAACAACACCGGCCTGGTGGTGGGCAACCTGGTCACGCCGGTGGCAGTGACCCTCGACGGGCGCAGCCACAGCGTGAGCGTCAACATGGAGAACATCGTCTACACCTCGGACGACCCGGTCACCCCGGGCGATCTGACGCTGCAGATCACCAGTTCGGCCACGGCGTACGAAAACTTCACCGCGTTCGGTGTCATCAACATCTCCAATATCGGCCTGACACTGCAGACGCCGGCGACCGTCACCCCGGAGCCCTAGCAATAATCGGTGCGGCCCCCAGGGCTGACTTCCGGTTGGCTGACGCCTGCGTAAGTTATTGGTGCGCGCAGGAATTCGACTAAGGTGCGTCTTGTTGCCAAACGTGTGTGACTGGGTCGGGGCGCTTGAGGTTGTAAAGGATTCAGCACCATGACACTGACGAAGATCGCAGCAGCAGCGGCACTCTCCGGGGCGCTGGGTTTGGCCGGCCTTGGCTTCGGCGCCGGGTTCGCGTACGCAGACCCGGGCCATGGCCACGGTCACGGTGAGGACTGGCGTTGGGACGACGACCACGGCCGCGGTGACTGGCGTGGTCCGTTTTACTTCGGGCAACCGTCGGCGTGCGTGCAGGCCACCGGCCCGTTCGGTTACGTGAGCGGCGGCGCCTGCATCTAGACCCGGCTAACTCGACGGCACGACGCCGCGGGCCTTGGGCAGGTTGAGGTCGTTGTAGGTCGCGATTCCCGGCGGAGCCGCGACGACCGCGGCGATGGCGTGGATCGGCGGCATCGCCGTCATGATGTGGCCGAGCACGAAGAAGTCCTCGATCGACTTGGCGTTCTCGATGAGGTCCGGCGGCGGCAGGAAGCCGACGTTCATGGTGACGGTCGGGCGTCCCTCGATGGTGATCTTCCAGCCGTCACCGTCGAGCTGCCAATCGGGCTCAAGGGTCTGGCCCTTCTTCCACCGCACGTTGATATCGATGACGGTCTTGCCGTTCGCGATGCCCTGCCAGCTGGCGTAGACACCGGCCACGTGGCCGGCCTTGATGGTCCACGACGCCATCGGCAGATCCTGCGTGGTCTGCGCGTACTCGGACACGCATTTGATCTCGTCCAGCGCGACGCCGAGTGAGTCGGCGACCAACTGCACGGCCTCGGCGAACACCGCGGTGCCCTTGGCAGCCATCGGCTGCAGTTCGGGATCGTCGATCGCCATATCGAATCCGACCGGACGCTCGGTCTCGGGGGAGTCGTACAGGGTGGTGTCCGCCGTTTCCTGGATCGTGACCTTGTCGACGCGGTCGCAGGCGGTGGCGGCGACGATCGCCAGCAGTTCGGCGAAGCCCGGGCTCACACCCGAGCCGAACATCGTCGATCCGCCGCTCTTGCACGCCTCTTCGATGCGGGCGCGCCCCGCGCCGAGGTTCTGTCCGGTGATGAACGACGCCGATGCGACGACGTTGACGCCGGCCGACAGGATCCGGACGAGCTCGTCGACGTCGATCCACATCGGGTTGTAGACCACGCAGTCCGGCTTCAGGGCCAGCAGGGCGTCGATGTCGTTGGTCGCGGTGACTCCCAGCGGTTCGATGCCGACCAATTCCCCGACGTCGCGGCCAGATTTCGAATCTGACCAGGCATAACAGCCGACGAGTTCAAGGGTGGGATTGGCGGCGATCGCCTGGACGGAGCTCTTACCGACATTGCCGGTCGTCCACTGGACGACCCGATAGGGGGAAGTGTTGTGCACTCGCTCAGCATAGGGTGCGCAAGCGTCGCCCAAACTAGCGTTTCGGTGAACTCGATCTACTCCGACTCGTCGACCGCGACGGCACCGCGATTGCGCCGACGGAGCCGGTGGTTCGTCTTTCCGGTCGGACGCTTGTTACGCAGGCCGCCGGCAGGGTCGGCTTCTGACTCGGCTTCGGCGGACACCTCGGCCGGCTGCTCGTCCGCGGCCGCCGTCTCTTCGATCGCTGCGGTCTCGTCGATCTCTCCGGCCCCGGCGGGCTCGTCAGAGGAGTCGACGTCGGGCTCGTCTGCGCCGTCGACCTCGGCCGTCTTGCCGCGCTTCTTCTTCTCTTTCTTGGCCTTTGGCGCCTTGGCCGGCAGTTCGGCGGTGTAGGCCAAGAAGAATGCCAGCAGCGCCAAGACCGCGATCGCGGCGGCCGCACCGTAGACCCCGAACAACCAAGGGCCGGCCTTGTCCAGGCTCAGCCAGATCTCGGAAACGGCTGCCCCGACGACCAGCACACCGGCCAGCACGTACAAGATCACCGACCACACCCGTAGCCGCTGGGCCAACGGTGGCGTGCGCTTGTCGGGATCGCGGTCCCGAAGCAGGGTGAGCAGCGCCGGCAGCGCGGCCAGGGCGATCAGCACCCCTGTGACGATGCGCAGCACAGTGCCCAGAGTGTGGGACGTGTCGCCCATCAACTCCCACCACCGGGGCAGGACGAACAGGAAGTAAAGCGCGCCGGCGAGCACCCACAACGCGAGGTGCGCTGCAGTCACGACGACGCGCATACCCCTCCTGCCCCAAGCTCAACTAATAGCAAAAATCCGAGATGCGACCAGGCGCTTTGATCCCCCGATCGCACCTCGGACAGGTGCGGAGGATAGGGGATTTGAACCCCTGAGGGCTGTTAACCCAACCCGCGTTCCAGGCGAGCGCCATAGGCCACTAGGCGAATCCTCCGTCGGCAATGGTAGCGGACTGAGGAAGCGCCTCGCCCCGGCTGCCTGATGGGCGGGCACCCGGCGGGTATTACACTCGCGATGGACCCCGCGCGGCGTCTATCCTGTGAACTCCCCCAGGGCCGGAAGGCAGCAAGGGTCAATGGGCTCTGGCGGGTGCGCGGGGTCCCCTTCTTGAAAGGCGCACGGTGTCGTTTTTGTCCCTGGGCCCCGACGAATTGCAAGCCCAGCATGAATTGCAGCGGCAGAACTACGTCGACCTGCAGGCCAAGAAGCTGTCCCTGGACCTCACCCGCGGCAAGCCGTCGGCCCAGCAGCTCGACCTGTCGAACGCGCTGCTGAGCCTGCCCGGCGAGCAGTACCGCGACGAGGACGGCACCGACACCCGCAACTACGGCGGTCTGCACGGTCTGCCCGGGCTGCGAACGGTGTTCAGCGAACTGCTCGGCATCCCGGTGCCCAACCTGATCGCCGGCAATAACGCCAGCCTGGAGCTGATGCACGACATCATCGTGTTCTCGTTGCTGCACGGTGGCGTGGACTCGCCGCGGCCTTGGATTGAGGAACCGGTCGTGAAGTTCTTGTGCCCGGCACCGGGATACGACCGCCACTTCGCGATCACCGAGAGCTTCGGCATCGAGATGATCAGTGTCCCGATGCTCGAGGACGGGCCCGACGTCGACCTTATCGAGGAGCTCGTCGCCGCCGATCCGGCGATCAAGGGCATGTGGTGCGTACCGATGTTCTCCAACCCGACCGGAACCACCTACTCCTGGGAAGTCGTCCGCAGGCTGGTGCAAATGCACACCGCCGCACCGGATTTCCGGTTGTTCTGGGACAACGCCTACGCGGTGCACGTTCTGACTCTGGATTTCCCCCGGCAAGTCGACATCCTCGGCCTGGCCGATACGGCCGGTCACCCCAACCGGCCCTATGTGTTCGCCTCGACGTCGAAGATCACTTTCGCCGGGGCCGGGGTGTGCTTCTTCGGTGGCTCGCTGGGCAACATCGCCTGGTATCTGCAGTACGCCGGCAAGAAGTCGATCGGGCCCGACAAGGTCAACCAGCTGCGGCACCTGTTGTTCTTCAAGGACGCCGACGGGGTGCGCCTGCACATGCTGCGCCATCAGCAGTTACTCGCGCCGAAGTTTGCGCTGGCCCTGGACATCCTCGACACGCGGCTCTCGGATTCCAAGATCGCGTCCTGGACCGAACCCAAGGGCGGCTATTTCATCAGCCTCGACGTGTTGCCCGGGACGGCCAAGCGCACCGTCGCGCTGGCCAAGGACGCCGGTATTGCCGTCACCGAGGCGGGCGCATCGTTCCCATATCGAAAAGATCCGGACGACAAGAACATTCGTATCGCTCCGACGTTCCCGCCGGTGTCGGATCTGACCGACGCGATCGACGGACTGGCCACCTGTGCGCTGCTGGCGGCCACCGAGTCCCTGCTGGGGTCCACCGCTGTCACACAAGGTCGGTAACCTTCACCCGTGGCGCTCTACCGCAAGTACCGGCCGGCAACTTTCGCCGAGGTGGTGGGCCAGGAGCACGTCACCGAACCGCTGTCGACCGCGCTGTCGGCGCATCGGATCAACCATGCGTATCTGTTCTCCGGCCCGCGCGGCTGCGGTAAGACGTCCTCGGCGCGCATCCTCGCCCGCTCACTGAACTGCGAGCAGGGCCCGACGCCGACGCCGTGCGGGGTGTGCGACTCGTGCGTGGCACTGGCCCCCAACGGCGGCGGCAGTGTGGACGTCACCGAACTCGACGCCGCCAGCCACGGCGGTGTGGACGACACTCGCGAACTGCGGGACCGGGCGTTCTACGCGCCCGCACAGTCGCGCTACCGCATCTTCATCATCGACGAAGCGCACATGGTCACCAACGCCGGTTTCAACGCGCTGCTCAAGATCGTCGAGGAGCCACCCGAGCATCTGATCTTCGTGTTCGCCACCACCGAGCCGGAGAAGGTGTTGCCGACGATCCGGTCGCGCACCCATCATTACCCGTTCCGGCTGCTGGCGCCGAAGACTATGCGCGCGTTGATCGAGAAGATCGTCGCCTCGGAGAGCGTCGAGGTCGACGATGCGGTGTATCCGCTGGTGATCCGCGCCGGTGGCGGCTCTCCCCGTGACACGTTGAGCGTCCTCGATCAGCTGCTCGCCGGTGCGGAGGGCAATCACGTCGCCTATCAGCGAGCGCTGGCGTTGCTGGGCGCCACCGACGTCGCCCTGATCGACGACGCGGTCGATGCGCTGGCTGCCGGGGACGCCGCCTCGCTGTTCGGCGCCGTGGAGTCGGTGATCGACGCCGGTCACGATCCGCGTCGGTTCGCCGTCGACCTGCTCGAACGATTTCGGGATTTGATTGTGCTGCAAGCAGTTCCGGATGCTGCCAGCCGAGGCGTCGTCGATGCGCCCGATGACATCCTGGACCGGATGCGGGACCAGGCCACTCGCGTCGGCCCCGCGACACTCACGCGGTATGCCGAGGTGGTGCACGCCGGCCTGGGCGAGATGCGCGGTGCGACGGCGCCGCGACTGCTGCTGGAGGTGGTGTGCGCCCGGTTGTTGCTGCCGTCGGCCAGCGACACTGAGGCGGCATTGCTGCAACGGATCGAACGCATCGAGACCAGGATGGACATCTCGATCCCCGCGGGTGAGGCCGCGATGAGTACCGGTGCACCGGCGCCCCCGCCGACCAAGCAGTTCGTGCGCAAGACGCAGGCGCCGCCGCCCGCTGCGGAGCCCACCCCCGAGCCGGTCGCCAAGCCGGAACCCGTCGCCCCGCCGGAGCCGGTCGCCCCGCCGGAGCCCGTTGCCAGGCCGGAACCGGTCGCTCGGCCTGCTCCGGCGGCCGAATCGCCCGCCCCGGCGCCTGAACCGCCGGCACCGCCGGCGCCTGAACCGCCACCTGAGCCGCCGAAGTCGGCACCCGAGCCGGTTGCAGCACCGTCAGCCGCCGCGGGCGAGCCCGGCGTGGCGGCCGTGCGCAGCATGTGGTCGACGGTGCGGGAGAAGGTCCGACAGCGCAGCCGCACCACCGAGGTCATGCTGGCCGGGGCGATCGTGCGGGCAGTCGAGAACAACACGCTGATCCTCGGCCACGAGTCGGCGCCTCTGGCCAAGCGGCTGAGCGAACAGCGCAACGCCGACGTCATTCGCGATGCGCTCAAGGACGCGCTCGGCGTGGACTGGCGGGTGCGCTGCGATGTCGGTGTCGGCCAGCCGGTTCAGGAGGCCGAGCCGCTGCCGCCCGAGCCCGAGCCCGACCCGGTGGACGCGCAGCGGGCCGAAGAGGACAGCATGATCGCCGAGGTCGGCCGCGACGAGGACGCCGCCCCACGGCGCGATCCCGAGGAAGTGGCCCTCGAGTTGTTGCAGAGCGAGTTGGGCGCTCGCAAGATCGAGGGCTGACGTTCTGGGAGGAATACCTTCCCGCTGTGCCTTTCCTGTGCTGCGGAGCGCGATCGCCGTCGCGATGTTCGGAGGGATTCCGGGTGAAGGACTACATGGCTGCCAATCCGCAAACGCAATCCGACATCACCGGCATTCGACAACCGTTGGTGGACATCAAGCCTCGCTGTGGCGACCCGAGCGCGCCTCCTGGGATCTGACTCCCAACCAGACCGCTAGGTGTTCCACCACGGACGTAGCGGCAGCCCGCCGTCGCCGCCCCGCTCGTCGAGCTTGACCGCCAACACCTGGTGCAGCTGAACCACATTGGTTTCAAAGCCAACCCGTGACCCGGCCATGTAGAGGCCCCACACCTTGGCGGTGGCCAGGCCGACCTGCTCGACGGCCTCGTCCCAGTGCTCGACGAGGTTGTGGCACCAGTCGCGCAACGTCATCGCATAGTGGTGACGCAGGTTCTCCTCATGCACCACTTCCAGACCCACGTCCTGGGCCTCGGAGATGATGCGCCCGGACCCGGTCAGCTCCCCGTCGGGGAAGACGTAACGGTCGATAAAGCCGCCCGCGCTGGGGCCGGTCTTGTTGTCCGGGCGGGTGATGCAGTGGTTGAGCAGAAGGCCGCCGGTGCGCAGCTTCGTCTTCAGGAACCCGAAGTACGCCGGGTAGTTCGCCACTCCGATGTGCTCGGTCAGGCCGATCGAGGACACCGCGTCGAAACCGCTCTCCAGCACATCGCGGTAGTCACTGTGGCGTACCTCGGCCAGATCGGCCAGGCCCTGTTCGGCAATCGCCTTCTGCGCCCAGACGGCCTGCTCGCGCGACAGCGTGACCCCGATTGCCTTCACGCCGTGGCGCGCCGCGTAGCGAACCATCCCGCCCCAGCCGCAGCCGACGTCGAGCAGCCGGTCGCCGGGCTGCAGACGGAGCTTCTCGAACACCAAGCGGTACTTGTTCTCCTGCGCCTCCTCCAGCGTCGCGTCCGCGCTGGGGTAGCAGGCGCAGGTGTAGGTCATCGCTGGTCCGAGCACCCACTCGTAGAACGTGTTGGACACGTCGTAGTGGTGGTGGATGGCGTCGGCGTCGCGCCTCTTGCTGTGGCGCAGGCCCTCGGCGAAGCGCCGCCAGCGCGGCAGCGCCTCCTGCGGCGGCGGGGCGATCGGCTTGAGGTGCTCGATGCCGATCGAGCGCACGATGTCGACCAGCACCCGCGGCGGCGGCAGCTTGAAGTCGAGATTCTGGGCGAGCGCCCGCAGCAGCTCGTACGGATCGCCGGGGTGCACGCCGTGCATCTCCAGGTCGCCGGCGACGTAGGCGCGGGCCAAGCCCAAATCACCCGGGGCGGTCGCCAGGTAGGTGGTGCCGCGCGGCGTGAGCAGGTCCAGGCCCAGCTCCGCATCGGCAGGGCCGGCGCTGCTGCCGTCATAGGCGCTGAACTTCAGCGGCAGCTCGCCACCGGCGGCAAGAATCTCCAGGATCTCGGCCAGGCTGAACTTGCGCTGCGCGTTGGCCGCGTTGTCACGGTAGGTCGTCATTGTCGTTGCACCGCCTTTGCGTAGAGGTCGAGCAGGCGCGAATCGGGGTCGTAGGTCTTCTTTACGGTTTTATACGTTTCACCGCCGTAGAGATCGTCAAACTCCTCACGGCTGTAGAACGCGTCGGAATACAGCGACTTGTGGCCGCCGAGATCGCTGATCTTCTCTTCGATGAGCCGATTGGTGTGGCCGGGGGTCGGTCCCGCCGGCACCGACGACCAGAATCCGATGTTCACATAGGTGTGCCCGGCTCGCAGCGGGTACAGCGGCCAGCCCGCCGGGTCGTGCAGTCGCAGCGGGCACAGCCAGAGCGGTTCGATGGGGACGTCGGTCAGGAACCACTTCAGGAACTCTTCTGTGCGTTCGATCGGTACCTCGACGTCCTGGACGACCCGTTCCAGGGGCGGGCGCCCGTTGCGGGCCTCGATCCGGTCGGCGATGTTGAACTTCTGGTCGTAGCCGATGAGCTTCCAGTAGAAGCTGCTGCGCCGGTAGCGCCGTGGCCAGAACCGGCGAAGCCTCGGGTTCTGCGCTCCGAACGCCCGCGAGCACCAGAACCAGTCGGTGTCCCAGCGCCACAGGTAATCGTGGACGGTCAGGCGGTCGTCCTTCACACCGTCGGGGTGCTGGATGGACCGGTAATAGATGTTCTTGCCGGTGTAGTCGCTGACCGCTCCAGCGGTTGCGGTCTGCATGCCCAGGCACAGGTAGCTCTCGTCGGCGCTGAACACCACGCCGTCGAGGTAGTCGACCCGCACTCCTTGGTATCCGCCGGTCTCGATGATGCGGTCCATCGCAGCGACCAGGTCGGCAAGCGTGTGAAACCTCAGGTGCTTGAGTGCTACGAACGGCTTGACCGGTTCCAGCTCTATGCGCAGTCGAACCGAATAGCCAAGGGTGCCATAGGAATTGGGGAAGCTTCGAAACAAGTCGGGGTGATGCTCGCGGCTGGCGGTGATCACTTCGCCGGACCCGGTGAGGATGTCCATCTCGATGACCGACTCGTGCGGCAGGCCGTTGCGGAAGGACGCCGACTCGATGCCCAGCCCGGTCACCGCGCCACCCAGGGTGATCGTCTTGAGCTGCGGGACCACCAGCGGGGACAGGCCGTAGGGCAGGGTCGCGGCGACCAGGTCTTCGTAGGTGCACATGCCGGCGACGTCGGCGGTCTTGGCGGCTTGGTCGACGGAGATAACGCCGGTGAGCCCGGAGGTGTCCAGGCCGGGGGCGTCGCGTTTGGCGCGGGCCCGGAACAAGTTGGAGGTGGGCTTGGCCAGGCGTATCGAGGCGTTCGTCGGTATGGCGTGGTAGCTGGCCAGCAGCCGGTCCACGCCGTTGGCGTGAGCTGTCAGTGCTGTGGAAACAGGCACACGACTACGCTAGTCCGCAGCCACAGCCGATGCGACCGCATGGCTGGTGGATCACACCGAAACCACCGTCACCCGAGGAGTATTGCCTGATGGGACAGGTCAGCGCCGCTAGCACGATCTTGATCGACGCCGAACCCGCGACCGTGCTCGCCGCGATCGCCGACTACCAGGGCGTGCGCCCGAAGATCCTGTCGCCGCAGTACAGCGAGTACCAGGTGCTGGAGGGTGGACAGGGCGCGGGCACCGTCGCGAAGTGGAAGCTGCAGGCCACCAAGTCGCGGGTGCGTGAGGTGCAGGTCGCCGTCGACGTCGCCGGTCATACCGTCATCGAGAAGGACGCGAACTCGTCGATGGTGATCAACTGGACCGTCGCACCGGCCGGACCGGGCTCCAGCGTCACCGTCAAGACCACTTGGAACGGTGCGGGCGGCATCGGCGGATTCTTCGAGAAGACCTTCGCGCCGCTGGGTCTGCGCCGCATTCAGGACGAGGTGCTGGCCAATCTGAAGAAGGCCGTGGAAAGCAAGTAGCGAGCAAGTAGCGGCCTAACTGGTCCTGGCCGGCTGAGTGGCCAGGAACGCCGTGATGCCCTGCACCACCGCGGCCGCGAACTTCTGACGGCCCTCCGGGCTTTCCATCAGCGCGGAATCGGCCGGGTTCTTCATGTTGCCGCATTCGACCAGCACTGACGGGTATTGCGCCAGGTTCAGCCCGGCGAGGTCGGAACGGCCGTACAGGCCGTCGGAGCCGATGTAGTTAGCGGCCGGCAGCCCGGAGGCGACCATCTGATCGCGCATGGTCTTGGCGAGCTGAACCGATGGGCCGGCCTGCGCCTGGTTCAGCGGCGGGCTGGAGTAGTTGACGTGGAAGCCGCGGCCGGTCGCCGGGCCGCCGTCGGCGTGGATGGACACGACGGCGTTGGGCGCCAGGGCGTTTGCCATCGCCGCGCGTTCGTCGACGCAGGCCGCGACCTGGTTGTCGTTGCCGCGGGACATGGCGGTCCGGACGCCGAGCTGCGTCAGCATCTGGCGGATCAGCAGCACGGTGTCCCAGTTGAAGGTGTGTTCGGGGAAGCCGTCGTTGGTGGTGGTGCCCGACGTCTGGCAGTCCTTGGTGCCACCGCGGCCGGTGGGCACCTGCTTGGTCAGCGACGCGTCGTTGGCACCATTGTGGCCGGGGTCGAGGAAGACGATCATCCCGGCGATGTTGGGTACGGCGTGGGCGAGGGGACTGGTCACCGTCGACGCGGCCAGCAGCATGGCGGTGCATGCTGCGGCGACGACACGCGTGCGGGTGGACATAAGCACGCGCGTCACCGTAACTCTTTGCCGTCTAGGCTTGAAGTCGCTGACCGCCCCAATCCGCAGGCGCAACCAAGTCGAGACCGAGACGCAAGGAGACTGTCATGCAACCCGGTGAGATACCCAACCTGGAGGGATTTCGCGAGCGGGCGGAGGAGATGCGTGACCAGTTGATGCCGGGTCTGCAGGCCGCACTTGCGCAAGCCCAGGAAATGCAGCAGAAGCTGATGGAGGCCCAGGCGGCGCTGGCCGCCTCCGAGGTACACGGCCAGGCCGGCGGTGGGCTGGTGCAGGTGACGATGAAGGGCAGCGGGGAAGTGGCCGCGGTGCGGATCGACCCGAAGGTCGTCGACCCCCAGGACGTCGAAACGCTGCAGGACCTGATCGTCGGCGCACTCGCCGATGCGGCTCGTCAGTTCGCCATCCTGGCGCAGACCCATCTCGGTCCGCTGGCCGGTCAGGCTGCACCGGGTCTGCCGGAGGCCTGACGCTTTGTACTTCCATGTTTGAGGGCCCCGTCCAGGATCTGATCGATGAGCTCGGCAAGCTGCCGGGCGTCGGTCCCAAGAGTGCGCAGCGGATCGCGTTCCACCTGCTGTCGGTGGAGCCGCCGGATATCGACCGGCTGACTGCGGCGCTGGGCAGGGTTCGCGACGGGGTGCAGTTCTGCGAGGTGTGCGGCAACGTCTCCGATAACGAGCGCTGCCGAATCTGCAGCGACGCCCGCCGCGACGGAACGCAGGTGTGTGTGGTCGAGGAACCCAAGGACGTGCAGGCCGTCGAACGCACCCGTGAGTTCCGCGGGCGCTATCACGTACTGGGCGGCGCGCTGGATCCGCTGTCTGGGGTCGGGCCGGATCAGCTGCGAATTCGTCAGCTGCTCAACAGAATTGGTGAACGGGTCGACGGGGTGGACATCACCGAGGTGATCATCGCGACCGATCCGAACACCGAGGGTGAGGCGACTGCCACCTATCTGGTGCGGATCCTGCGCGATATCCCCGGGCTCACCGTGTCGCGCATCGCGTCGGGCCTGCCGATGGGCGGTGACCTGGAGTTCGCCGACGAGCTGACGCTGGGCCGCGCGCTGTCCGGCCGCCGCCAGATGGTCTAATTCTGCTGGTCTAGTTCTACGCCCAAACCGATCCCGCTTTACGCCCAAACCGACATTTCGGCAAAAGTGCAAGTAGATCGCGACATTTCGTCGATCTCGGCACGGTGTCAGACCCTGCAGCAACGATGCCGACATGAGTGAAGTTTTTCTAGGCAGAGAAGCGGTCGCCGACGGTGTGTCACGCCATGATCTACAGCGCTGGTATCGACGGATGTTCCGGGGCGTGTACATCCCGAAGTACGTCTCGCCGTCACTGCGTGACTACGCGTATGGGGCGTGGCTTTACACCGACCGGACGGGTGTCATCGCCGGGGTGGCAGCGTCGGCGTTGCATGGGGCGCACTGGGTTGACGACGATGAACCGATCGAAGTGCTCGTTAATGAACGACGGCGGCAGCCCGGGCTGACCGTTCGAATGGATCGTCTCGCCGACGACGAAGTCGAAAGCGTCGACGGCCTTCTCGTCACAACGCCGTCGCGGACCGCCTTCGACATGGGGAGGTACCTCAAGCGCGCAGCGGCGTTGGCGCGACTGGATGCGCTGATGCGAGCAGCGCCATTCGCAGTCGAGGACGTCGAGATGCTGATGTTCCGGTATGGGGCGGTCAGAGGCGTACGTCAGCTCAGGGACCTGCTACCGCTGGTCGACTCTGGCGCAGAGTCGACGGCGATCAACACCGCAGCGACCGTCGTCAATACGTCCGAGACGTTCGACGTCTGCCGATGGTCGAGCGGCACGGGTGGGAAGTCATTCGGGTCATCGCGGAAGACAGACACGCCGAGGTGCTGTGGCGAGCGAAGGAGGCATTTCTTCGCCGAGGTGGTGCCGAGATCGACGAGATGTCGCAATCTACTCGCACGTTTGCTGCGTAATGTCGGTTCGGCGCAAAGGGGGCATAGCGATTACGCGCGGCGGGGGGCGGCCAGCCGCTCGCGGCGCAGCTGCTCGACCTCGGCCAGCTCCAGCGGCTCCAGCGGGCCGACGACCCGCGACAGCAGCAGATCTGCCAGCTCGGGATTGCGCGCCAGGCACGGGCCGTGCAGGTAAGTTGCGACCACGCTGCCCTGCACCGCACCGTCGTATCCATCGCCCGCGCGGTTGCCGGCACCCTTGACCACTGCCGCCAGCGGCCGCGCATCCGGACCTAAAACCGTTCCACCGCGGTGGTTTTCGAAACCGGTCAGCGGCAGAGTCATACCGTTGACCAACGGGGTGGACACCACTTCACCGATGGTGCGACTGGGTTGCGGCGACGTCGTCACGTCCAGCAGGCCGACACCCTCGACCCGCTCACCGGCCGACGTCTCATACCAGTGGCCCAGCACCTGGATCGCCGCGCAGATCGCCAGCACCGGGGCGCCGCGGGCCGTGGCACGCTGCAAACCCTGATGTGCCAGAAGGTGTTTGGTGGCCAGTCGCTGCGCGTAGTCTTCAGCGCCGCCAAGGGTGTAGAGGTCCAGCGAATCAGGCACCGGGTCGGCCAGTGTGATCTCGACGATCTCGGCTGCAATTCCGCGCAGCCGCAACCGCTGTCGCAGCACGACGGCATTGCCGCCATCACCGTAGGTGCCCATGACGTCGGGCAGCACCAGCCCGATCCGCACCGTCGAAGCGCTCATTGCATCCGACCCAACGTGCGGGTCAGCTGCAGGAACGCGGTGTAGTTCGCCACCACCTCGACGTGCCCCTTCGGGCATGACTGGATTGCATCAATGGTGTTGTGCACCAATGTATGTGGAACGCCGGCATAGCCCAGCCGCACCGCCAAGTCTGTTCCGCGTTCGCCGGCGGCGACGACGGGCACACCTTCAAAGTGCTCGAAGTTGACGTCCCACAGCCAGGACAGGTCTTCACCGTCGGGCACCTGACCGTTGACCGAGATCACCACGCCCTGCGCGGTTGTATCGACCATCGACAGCGCCTCCTGCCATCCGGCCGGGTTCTTGGCCAGCAGGATGCGCGCGGTGTGCTCGCCCATCGGCACGGTCTGGTAGCGGCCGGCAACCTCGTCCACCGCGGCGACGGCGGCCACCGCGGCGGCGGGATCCGCGCCCAGCGCCACCGCGGCCGCCACCGCCTGAGTGGCATTGCCCCGGTTGATCTTTCCCGGCAGCGACAGCCGCATCGACAGCTCCAGGCCGTCGGGCCCGTAGATCTTCGCGTCGTCGTACCACCACTGCGGACTGGGTCGCTTGAAATCCGTTCCCGTCGAGTACCAATCCACCCCGTCGCGCACGATCACTTCGCCGCTGCGCGGGCAGCTGACGGAGTCATTGGCCCAGCCACCGCCGGCGGCCACCCACACAACGCGGGGACAGTCGTAGGCCGCCGAGGTCATCAGCACGTCGTCACAGTTGGCAACGACGATCGCATCGGGATGACGGGCGAGTCCGCCGCGCAGGGTGCGTTCGATGTGGTTGATTTCACCCACCCGGTCCAGCTGATCGCGCGAAAGATTCAGCAGCACGATCACCGCGGGGTTGACCGCGTCGGCGACGTGCGGCACGTGCATCTCGTCGACCTCGAGCGCGGCCAGCGTCGCGTCGCGGGAACCGGCCAGGGCGGCTACCAGACCGGCGTCCATGTTGGCACCCTCGGCATTGGTGGCGACGGTCTGATGTCGCCGCCCTTGCGGCTCGGTCGAACCGATGGTGGCCAGTGCCGCTGCCGTCATGCGCGTGGTGGTGGACTTGCCGTTCGTGCCGGTCACGATGACGGTGCGCCGGCCGGTGCCGAGTTGACCCAGGATCGAGCGATCCAGGGTCATCGCGACCAGGCCACCGATCATGGCGCCCGCACCGCGACCGGTCGCCCGGGACGCCCAGCGCGCGGCGGAACCGGCGGCCAGCGCAGCGCGGCCCCGCAGTGTCATCGTCGGCTTGGGCATCGGGAGGCAAGTTTATGCCGAGTGCACGCGCCTGGCCGACACGGATTCGATGTCCCGGGCACTGTCGGACCTGCGTGTCATCCTGACTGTGTGAGCCACACCTGGGGTCGACCCGCCCGCGAGCCGGGGGATGGCTGGGTGGTCGTCGACGTCGAGACCACGGGTTTCCGGCCTGGTCACGCCCGCATCATCAGCCTGGCCGCGCTGGCGCTGGACCCCGAGGGGCGCGTCGAACATTCCGTGGTCAGCCTGCTCAATCCCGGCGTCGATCCCGGTCCCACCCACATCCACGGCCTGACGTCCGAGATGCTGGAGGACCAGCCGACCTTCGCCGATATCGCCCCCGATGTCATCGAGCTGCTGCACGGTCGCACCCTGGTCGCCCACAACGTGGCGTTCGACTATGCATTCCTCTCCAGTGAGGCCGAGCTGGCCCAGACCGCCCTGCCGGTCGACACCGTCATGTGCACCGTCGAGCTGGCCCGCCGCCTGGACCTCGGGCTGGAGAACCTGCGGTTGGAGACCCTGGCCCGGCACTGGTCGGTCGCCCAGATTCGTGCCCACGACGCGTTCGACGACGCCTTGGTGCTGTCCCGGGTACTCGCTCCCGCGTTGCAGCGGGCCCGTGAACGTGAGGTCTGGTTACCGGTGCGGCCCGCGACCCGGCGCCGCTGGCCCAATGGCCGGGTCACCCACGATGAACTGCGGCCGCTGAAAATGCTGGCGTCCCGGATGCCCTGCCCCTACCTGAACCCCGGGCCGTACCGGCGGGGTGGGCCGCTGGTGCAGGGCATGCGCGTCGCATTGTCGGCCGAGGTGAACCGCACGCACGAGGAGCTCGTTGAGCGGATCATCCACGCTGGACTGGCTTACGCCGACGCCGTCGACCCGCAGACCTCCTTGGTGATCTGCAACGAGCGGACACCAGAGCAGGGCAAGGGCTATCTGGCGCGTGAGCTCGGGGTTCCGGTGGTGTCCGACCGGCAGTTCATGGACTCGGTCGCTTCAGTGGTCAACGGCACCGGGATCGACGAGTTCGCTCCCTCGGTCGACCAGGGTCAGCAGTTCGCGCTGTTCTGAGCTTGCGCTTCGCTAGCATCGCCACGGGGTGGTGATGTAAGTGAACGATCGCACGGGCATGCCGCGATCGGCCTTGCCGATTCTGTCCTCGGCGATCAGCTGTGTCCTACTCGCCCTCGCATTCGGCTTCAACTGGGGCGGCGACAACACCGTTCGTATCGTCGACGCGCTGGTCTTCGCCGGCTTCGGGCTGTACGCGGCCGTGTGTTCGACCCTTGCGGCCCGCGCCGCCCACGGCCGAAACCGTAGGGCTTGGACCACGATGGCGATCGCGCTGTATGCGTGGGCGGCGGGGGAGCTGACCAGGGCGCTGTACACCCTCGTCTTGAAACCGGTGTTCCCGTCGCCTGCGGAGTTCCTCTACCTGGTTTTCGTTGTGCTGGTGTGCGTTGCGTTCGTGCAATTTCCGGCCGAACCGACACAGGGCTCGCGCACGAGGGTGCTTTTCGACGCGTTGATCATTGCCATGTCGTTGTTCATTGTGTTGTGGGTGGTGGTGCTCGGCAACGTGTACCAGTCCAGGCGGGTGGACAGCGTCATGCACGGCCGTGCGCTGCTGTATCCGCTGTTCATCCTGTTCATGTTCGTGGCCGCGGTGGTGTTCGTCGCCCGATCCGGGCCCGGTAACAGGGTAGTGATGTGGCTACTCTTCGGCGCCGTCACCATGATGGCGTTCTCGGGGGTCACGTTCGCATTCCTGCAAGGAGTCAACCGTTATCACCCCGGGCATCTCCCCGGTGTTGGCTGGGTGATTGGGATGTCGTGTTTCGGTGCGGCCGCGCTGCTGAGCCGCCAGCCGCGGGTACCCGTGCCGCCGACCAGCGAACCGCAATCCTCGATCGCCCTGTGGTTGCCCTATGTGCCGCTGTTTATCGCCGGCACCGTCGGGCCGGCAATCGTGATGACCGGTGTCCTGCGGATCGGGGTCCCGGTGTTGATGGCGTTCCTCTGTGTCCGGCAGGTGCTCTCAGGGTGGGAAAACCGCCGATTGCTCACGGCCGCAGCCGATCAAGCGTTGCGCGATCCATTGACCGGGCTAGCCAACCGCACCTTGTTCCAGGACCGATTAGCGCACGCGATGGCGCTGCGGCGCCGTGACGATCGTGCGGTCGCGGTGGTGTCACTGGACCTCGATGACTTCAAGCTGATCAACGACACCATGGGACATCCGGCCGCAGACAGCCTTCTGGTCCGGGTAGGCGAGCGCATCGCCGATTGCGTACGGCCCGGCGATACCGTCGCACGGCTCGGCGGCGACGAATTCGCCCTGCTGCTCGAGGGTGGAGCCGACGAGGCGCACCTGGTGTGCGAGCGGGTGGTCGCGTCATTCGACACCCCGTTCATCATCGACGGCCACGAAGTGCTGATTCGTCCGAGTGCCGGCATGGCGGTCACGCTACTGGCCGAAACAGAGCTTGCACCAGAGGAATTGGTGAAGCGCGCCGATATCGCCATGTACTTCGCCAAACGCTCACGCAATTCGACGGTGCACACCTTCAGCTCGGATATGACGCTTCTCGATCCTGGTATCGAGGAAGTGACGAACGCCGGTGAGAGCGGTTCGATCGGAAGCGGTGCGGCGCAGGTGCGGTTACTCGGCGAACTGCGGCGCACCATCGACCGCGGTGGCCTCGAGATGGTGTACCAACCCAAGATCGACCTGAGGACCGGCCGCATCGCTGGCGTCGAGGCGCTGCTGCGGTGGCCCCATCCGCGGCTGAAAATGCTTCGGCCGGCTGCTTTTTTGCCGCTGATACTGCGGCACGGCTTGATGCGCCCGGTCACCGATCTGGTCTTCAAGAAGGTGCTCGACGACGCCGCGCGATGGGTGTCGATGGGGCTGGACGTCCCTGTCGCGGTGAACCTGTTCGCGCCGTTGCTCCGCGACGTGCGACTCCCCGAGGCGGTGAGTAGCGTTCTGCGGGAACGTGATCTCCCGGCCCGGCTACTGACGATCGAGATCACCGAGGACCTGGTCCTCGACGAGGTCGGCCGGGTCACCGCAGTGCTGCAACAACTGCGCGACGACGGTATCCGGATTGCCATCGACGACTTCGGCAGCGGCTATTCAGCTTTGAGTTACCTGCGCGATCTGCCGATCGACGAAGTGAAATTCGACCGCCATTTCATTGCGTCGGTTGCTACCGACGACAGGGCTGCCGCCGTGGTCAGCGCGGTCATCGAACTGAACCACAATCTCGGGATCACTGTGGTCGCCGAAGGTGTCGAAGACGCTGAGACCGCGGCATGGCTGCGCGAGCATCGCTGTGACATCGGACAGGGGTATTACTTCGGCCGGCCTGTCCCCGCTGCCGACATTCCTGGCTTGCTGGCGCAGCAAGCGCCGCAATGCCCGTAGCGGCACTGAAGCTGACCTCAGAGCCTCCTGTGTGTCTCTGACCAACACCCTGAGGCTTATGTGACATCGAAATATGTTGGCTTAACGTGAAGTTGGGCCTACTGACAATGCGTCATTGACAGAAGGCAGCTTCGACATGAAAAAAGTACTCGCCGCCACCCTTGGAGCGGCGGCTATCGCTCTGCTCGCGATATTCGCCGTCAACGCCGCAATAAGCGGTTCCACATTCAACCGCACCTCTGCTGATTCAGGGCAGGAGTCGAAATTCCCCACCCCCACGCCACCGTCTCCTGCCTTGGTGTCGGGGGCCGTGACCACGACAGCTCCGTCGATCCACTAGCCGTCGCTGAGGTCGAGTCGCCACTACGGCAGTAGTACGCTTGCGTCCCTGATGCCGCAAAATCCCGGACGCCGCGATCGACATCGCCATCGACCGCGTGCTCGAAGCGGTGTTCTCCGACTAACTGAGGGCCTTGGCCTTCAGTGAGTCGAACTCCTGCTGGGAGATCGTCCCGGCATCCAGGAGCTGCTTGGCGTGCTCGATCTCCTGCGCGGGCGAACGTCCGGCAGCATCCCGGATGTACTCGTCGGTCTCCTTTTTGGCGGCCAACGCGGCGTCGCGAGCGCGTTGGGCCATACCCTGCCCGCGTGCGATCAGGTAGATCACCGCGGTTAGCCAAGGGAACACGATCAGGAAGATCACCCAGACCGCCTTGATCCAGCCCGATGTCGTGTGATCACGCCAGAACAGGTCCACCAGGATCTGGAACAACACCAGCAGGTAGGCGATCCAGGCGAAGATGATCAGGAAGTGCCACAGGAAATCCCACGTCGAACCCCAGTCCACGGCCTACTCCTTATGTTGTTGGAATGACACCGATTCGCGCCGCGCGGTTCACGGCCGAGACCACGGCTCGCAGTGACGCCGTGGTGATGGACGTCGCAATGCCGACGCCCCACACTGTTCGTCCGCCGATGGACGCCTCGACGTAGGCCGCCGCAGCAGCTTCCTCGCCGGCTGACATCGCGTGCTCGGAGTAGTCCAGCACGCTGACGTCGAAGCCGACGGTGCCCAGCGCGTCGACGAACGCGGCCAACGGCCCGTTGCCCTGGCCGCTGATCTCGGTCTCGACCCCGTCGATCTTCACGACGGCCTCGATGACGTCGGTGCCGCCGTCGACCTCCGCGCCGACCACCTTCTGGCGGATGCGTTCCAAAGGCCGGACGGGCGACAGGTATTCGTCGGCGAACGCGTCCCACATCTCCTTGGGCGACACCTCGCCGCCCTCACCGTCGGTGATCGCTTGGATCGCTTGGGAGAACTCGATCTGTAGCCGCCGCGGCAGCACCAGCCCGTGATCCGCCTTCATGATGTAGGCCACCCCGCCCTTGCCGGACTGCGAGTTGACCCGGATCACGGCCTCGTAGGTGCGGCCGACGTCCTTGGGATCGATCGGCAGGTACGGCACCTGCCACAGGATGTCGTCGACATCTGAATCCGCTTCATCGGCAGCGACCTTCATCGCGTCCAGCCCCTTGTTGATGGCGTCCTGGTGGCTGCCTGAGAACGCGGTGTACACCAGATCGCCACCATAGGGATGACGTTCGTGTACAGGCAGCTGGTTGCAGTACTCGACGGTTCGGCGGATCTCGTCGATGTTGGAGAAGTCGATCTGCGGGTCCACTCCGCGGGAGAACTGGTTCAGCCCCAGCGTCACCAGGCACACGTTGCCGGTGCGCTCACCGTTGCCGAAAAGGCAGCCCTCGATGCGGTCAGCGCCGGCCTGGTAGCCCAATTCGGCTGCCGCAACAGCGGTTCCACGGTCGTTGTGCGGGTGCAGGCTCAAGATGATCGAGTCGCGAGGCGTCAGGTGCCGGTGCATCCATTCGATCGAGTCGGCGTACACGTTAGGAGTGGCCATCTCGACGGTGGCGGGCAGGTTGACGATCAGCGGCAGCTCGGGGGTGGGCTTCACGATGTCAGCGACGGCGTTGCAGACCTCGACGGCGTACTCCAGTTCGGTGCCGGTGTAGGACTCGGGGGAGTACTCGAAGCGCCACTGGGTGGCGGGATACTTCGCCGCCTCCCCGACGCACAAGCGGGCGCCGTCAGTGGCGATCTTCTTGACTTCCTCACGGCCGGCACGGAATACGACCCGGCGCTGCAGGATCGACGTCGAGTTGTAGAAGTGCACGATCGCGCGCGGCGCTCCGGCACACGCCTCGAAGGTGCGGGTGATCAACTCGGGGCGGCACTGCGTCAACACCTGGATGGTGACGTCGTCGGGAATCGCGCCCTGCTCGATGATCTCGCGGACGAAGTCGTAATCGGTCTGGCTGGCCGACGGGAAGCCGACCTCAATCTCCTTGTAGCCCATGTTGACCAGCAGCTCGAACATGCGGCGTTTGCGGGCCGGGCTCATCGGGTCGATCAGTGCCTGGTTGCCGTCGCGCAGGTCGACCGCGCACCACATCGGCGCGTGCTCGATGACCTTGTCCGGCCAAGTGCGGTCGAAGGGAGCAACGGGCTCTCCTCCGGGGATTTCAGTGCCGAACGATCGGTACCGGTCGACGGGCATCGACGAGGTGCGCTGGGTGTTCCAGGACGGCTGGCCGTCACGGCGCGGGCCGGCGGGGGTTTTGATGGTGCGGGCAGATACGTAAGCGTCCACGGATTCGGTGGATGGCTTCTTGGTTGTCACGATTGGGCTCCGGGGGTCTTGAGTTGGGACTTCAGACCGGCGCATCGCGAAAACCCGCGACGGGAGGCCAGTCTGGATCAGACCCCGTCGCGGCGTCCGAGAAGGAGCACACGCTGCACAGTTTCGTACTGTACTCCCGACCTGCCAGCTGGCCAAAAGTCGAGTTGGTGAATGTGTGCGCGGCGGATATCAGCTGGCTGATCGGTCCGCCGCGACTAGCTCGCAGCGTCGATAGCTGGGTCCTCGCCACCGCGCGGCCATCGCCTGGCCGAAGTAGCGAGCAACGGTGCCGTGGGAAAGGCTGGCAAGCGCCCGGCGACCGAACTCGATCCAGCGAGACGCACAGTGCTCGTTCTGCGCTCGTTCTGCGCCCAAGAGTTCGCTGCCAAGGTAAATTGACCCGGTCGCAAGCCGTGATCGGGGGTTTTTCGTGCAACTGAGTGTTCGCTCCATGCTGGCGACCGGGGTCTCGGTGACCGCCGCCGCCGCCATCGCGCTGGCGCCGCTGCCCACCACCGCCCCGCTGCCGTTGACGCACACCGCACCCGTCGTCCTCACCGGCGCCTGGCAAGACCTGCAGGCAAACGTCACCGAGGATCTGGCCAATCTGTCGGCGTTGATCGTCGCCTCCGCGTCCACGCCGATCCTGACCCAGCTCGCGTCGAACTTCACCGTCTATGGGCAGTGGCTGGCAGGTCAGGACGGTGGCAGCCCCGCAAAGGTCGCAAAAACGATCGGCGAACACATCGTGGCGGTCGGCGCCACGCTGTCCAGTTTCCTGATCCTGGCCCCGCTCAGCTTCGTCGGGCCGTTTATCGCCCCCGGGGTGATGATCGTGCAGTTGATCGCCGACACAGCCAAGTACCCGTCCACTCCGCAGACCGTGCTGCAGGCGTTCATCGACGCACCGGCGGTGTACCTCAACACCACTTTCAACTGCTGCTCAACCCCGCTGTTCAATCTCGCGTTCGGACTGCTGAATCCGGGTCCCCTCGGCTATCTGTTGCAGGTGCGGTCCGCGATAGCTGGGGCGCTACAGATAACGACGCCCTCACCGCCTGAGCCGTCGGCCAGCGCAGCGCAGGCGACCGACGACGCGGTTTCGCCGGCGGTCGCGCAGTCGTCCCTGGCTCCCGCGGTTGGCCAGAGCCGTCGGGAACCGCAGTCGGACACCAGTGCTCGCAAGACCGCCCGTAGTGCCAAGCGGCCCGGCGCGGTACGTCAGGCCGCCGCTGATTCCCGGGAGACGCCGTCGTCGCCGGGCAAGGGGCAGTCGGCGCGGTCGGTCAAACCTGGGAATCCGGGAACGCGATAACCGACAGAAACCGGATCGGCACTTCGATCAGGTCCGCGGGTCCGTGTGCGCCTTCGCCGTCGATCTGCAGCGAGTCGCCAGGGTGCAGCCGGTACACCGAACGACTGTGCGCGTAATCCATGACGCCTTCGAGCACGTAGATGAACTCGGTACCGGGGTGCTGGAACAGCGGGTAGGTCTTGCTCTTCTCCGACAGCGTGACCAGCAGGCATTCCAGCCGTTTGTGTTCGCCGCGCAGTGAGCCCAGCAGTTCGTACTCGTGGCCTTCCCGGGTGCCGGTACGCACGATCCGCGCACCGGTGCCGGACTTCACGAAGGCCGCGGGCCGCTCGACGTCGGCACCACGGAACAGCGTGGTCACCGGCACGTCAAAACCCTTGGCCAACAATGCCAGCGTGGACAGGCTCGGTGAGGTCTGGGCGTTCTCGATCTTGCTCATCATCGCTTTGGAGATACCGACCCGGGCCGCCATATCGGCCACCGACAAACCCAGTTGCTGACGCAGCAGACGTACGTTGTGCGCGATCGCGGCCTCGAATTCCAGCTCCGCGACCGGCTCGTGCGGTTCGCGATCGCGGGCGGTACCCGACTGATTGCGCAGCAGATCGGTCACAAGCTGACTGTCTATCTCATCTGCCCGGCGCCGACATAGGGATACGGACTCTTCAACAGCTCACCCTCAGCGAAGCGGGACAACCGGAAGTCGGTCTCCGGTATCCGCGGATCGTTGCTGCGGCCATCGACGACCAGGTCGGCGATCAGCCGGCCGACCGCCGGTGCGATTTTGAACCCGTGACCGCTGAAGCCAGCGGCGATGAACAGTCCGTCGCGACCGCCGGCCGAGATCACCGGGTTCCAGTCCGGTGTGACGTCGTAGCACCCGGCGTAGCTGGTGGTGATCGCCGCGCCCGAGAAGCCGGGGAAGCGGGTGCCGACTTTGTCGACGGTGAGATCGATGAAATCCTCGGTGGCCCGGTTCAGGTAGTCGTCGGGATCGGCGGTCACGACGTCGGACAGATCGCTGTTGCCGAACAGCACGTCACCGCCGACTTCGGGGCGCACATATTGCAGTGACACCAGATCGGAGAACACCGGCACCGGTCCCAGTTCGACGCCGGGTGAGATCATGACGATCTGCTCGCGGACCACCCGGATCGGCACGTCGACCCCGTAGGGCGCCAGGAACGCACTCGTCCACACCCCGGTTGCGACGACGACGCTGCCGGCGCTGATCTGAGTTCCGTCGGCGAGTTGCACACCGGTGACGGCATCACCGTCGGTGAGTAGACCGGTTACCGTTGCGCCCTGGCGGATTCGCACTCCGGCCGCCCGGGCGGCGACGGCGAACGCTTGGGCGGTCTGGTAGGCGTCACCGTAGCCGCCGCGGGATTCCCAGCCGAACGCGGCGAACGGGGACAGGTCGGCGAAGGGCCACAGCCGGGCTACTTCGGCGGCGTCGATCTCCTCGGTCTGAACACCGACGGCGCGTTGCGCTGCCATGCTTTTGCGCAAGGAATTGACGTTGGGTTCGCCGACACCGACGACGTATCCGGTCTGCCGGAAGCCGATATCGTCGCCGAAAATTTCCTCAGCCTTCTCGAACACCTCCAGGCCGACGGTCGCCATCGCAGCCAGGGAGCTCACCCCGTAGTGACAGCGCACGATCCCGCTGGACTTGCCGGTCATCCCCGATCCCACGGTATTGCCTTCGGCGACAACCACATCGGTGACACCGCGCTGGCTCAATGCCCAGGCGGCGGCGGACCCCTCGATCCCGCCACCGACGATCACGACATCCGCTGTCTCGCTCACTTGCCTGTCCCGGGTATCCAGGAGGTGCCGGCCAGCGGAACCCGGGCCATTGCCGCGGCCTCGATCGTGATCGCGACCAGGTCCTCCGGCTCGAGGTGCAGCAGATGGGCCTTGCCGCAGGCGCGCGCGATGGTCTGGGCCTCCATGGTGAGCACCCGCAGATAGTTGGCCAGCCGCCGGCCGGCGTCTACCGGATCCAGTCGGGCGGCCAGCTCGGGGTCCTGGGTGCTGATGCCGGCCGGGTCGCGACCATCCTGGAAGTCGTCGTAGAAACCGGCCGCACTGCCCAGCTTTTCGTACTCGGCGGCGTACTTGGGATTGTTGTCACCCAGTGCGATCAGCGCGGCGGTGCCGATCGCCACCGCGTCGGCGCCCAACGCCATAGCCTTGGCGACATCCGCGCCGGTTCGGATGCCACCCGAGATGATCAATTGAACCCCCTTCCTTCCCGTCGCTCCGCTCGCCCCGGTTCTATGCACCCCGAGTTCCGAGAGTGCCTGCACCGCTTGTGGAACCGCGGCCAGGGTTGGGATGCCAACGTGCTCGATGAAGACGTCCTGGGTGGCGGCGGTACCGCCCTGCATCCCGTCGACGACGACCACATCGGCGCCGGCGGCCACCGCCAGCTTCACGTCGTAGTAGGTGCGGGTGGCACCGACCTTGACGTAGATCGGCTTTTCCCAATCGGTGAGCTCACGCAGCTCGTTGATTTTGATGGTCAGGTCATCGGGACCGGTCCAGTCGGGGTGCCGGCAGGCCGAGCGCTGGTCGATCCCCTCGGGCAGGGTGCGCATCGACGCGACGCGTTCGGAGATCTTCTGGCCCAGCAGCATTCCGCCACCCCCGGGCTTGGCGCCCTGGCCGAGCACGACCTCGATGGCGTCCGACTTCCGCAAGTCGTCGGGGTTCATCCCGTAGCGTGACGGAAGATATTGGTAAACCAGGTATTTGGATTGTCCGCGTTCCTCCGGGGTCATCCCACCGTCGCCGGTGGTGGTCGACGTGCCGACCTCGCTGGCGCCGCGGCCCAGCGCCTCTTTGGCCGGCCCCGACAGCGCGCCGAACGACATACCGGCGATGGTGACCGGAATCTCCAGATGCAGAGGATGCTTAGCGTGCCGGTCGCCGAGTACGACGTCGGTGCCGCAACGTTCGCGATAGCCCTCCAGGGGGTAGCGCGACATCGACGCCCCCAGGAACAGCAGGTCGTCGAAGTGGGGGAGTGGCCGTTTGGCGCCCCAGCCGCGGATGTCGTAGATGCCGGTTTCGGCGGCTCGCTGGATGCCGGCGATGGTGGCGCGATCGAAGGTGGCGGATTCGCGCAGGCCGAGGCGGGCTCGCTCGTCGTGGTTGTAGGACATCAGTAGACCGAGGTGTTGTCGATGTGGAAGTGGTAGAGCTGCCGGGCGGAGCCGTAGCGGGTATAGGCGGTGGTGTCGTCGTCCTCGAAGCCGGCGGCCTTGAGCAGGCGGCCGAGCTCCTCGTGGTGTTCGGCGCGCATCTCCTTGGCTACGCAATCCGCCCCGAGCGAGGCCACCTCGCCGCGGACGTACAGGCGGGCTTCGTAGATCGAATCGCCCAGTGCCTCAGCGGCATCACCGCGAATCACCAGCCGGCCCGCCTGAGCCATGAACGCACTCATGTGCCCGACGCTTCCGCCCACGACGATGTCGACCCCTTTCATTGAGATACCGCAGCGTGCCGCGGCGTTGCCTTCGATGACGAGCAACCCGCCGTGTGCGGTGGCGCCGGCCGACTGGGAGGCGTTGCCCTTGACCCAGACGGTGCCGCTCATCATGTTCTCGGCCACCCCGGTGCCGGCGTTGCCGTCGACGATGACCTCGGCCTGCTTGTTCATTCCGGCGGCGTAATACCCGACGTGGCCGTCGATTCCGACGCGCACCGGCGCGTCGAGGCCGACCGCCACATTGTGGGCGCCGGCGGGATTGGTGATCCGGAACTCGCCGGACAGGCCGGGGGTATGCAGGGCGGCGTTGACGTCCCGCAACGGCGTGGTGCTCAAATCGAACGTGGTTAGCGTGTCCATGCGTACACCACCTCGGGTTCGGGCTCCCAGATGGCGGCCTTCTCGACGCCGGGAAGACCTGCCAGCGCCCGGTATTCGCTGCCCATCGCCACCCAGTCGTCGGTCTCGGCGATCACGGCAGGCTTGCAGGCGATCGCGTCGCGGACGACGGCGAACGAGTCGTGGTTGGACACCAGCAGCGTGTAGAAGCCGTCGAACGTGGCGCACAGTTCCTTCAGCGCGGATTCCACGTCCCGGCCGTGGGCCAGCTGGTCGGCCACGAAGCGCGCGCCGACCTCGGTGTCGTTCTCGCTGTCGAATGCGACGCCCTGGGCCCGAAGGTTGCGGCGGATGGTGGCGTGGTTGGCGAACGACCCGTTGTGTACCAGGCACTGGTCCGGTCCCACCGCATACGGGTGGGCGCCTGCCGGGATCACCGCCGACTCGGTGGCCATCCTGGTGTGGCCCACCCCCTGCCAGCCCTGGGCGCTCGCCAGTCCCCACGCCTCGGTGAGTGCCTTCGGATGGCCGACGCCCTTGAGCACAGCCACATTTGCGCCGAAGCCGGCGATCAGCGCGTGCGGATAGTGCGCAGTGATCGCGGCGTGCAGCGTCTCCGGTGCGGCATCGGCCGACACCAGCAGCGTCTCGTCGACGCGGTGCACCGATACCTCGCCGAGGGCCGCGTGCAGCGCTGCGGCCAGCTGTTCCGGACTGTCGTCGACGTCGAGCACCGAGACGGTGCCGTTGCCGGGTGGTGACCAGTCTGGATCGCCGTATACCGCCACACCGGCGGAATCGCTTCCGCGGTTGGACATTTCACAGAGCATGCCGGTCAACAGTTCACCGAGCCGGGGGTAGAGCTCGGGGTTGCGCAGGTGCAGACCCACGATCCCGCACATAGTGTTCCTTCCTCGCCGTCAGAAAGCGGTCAGGTACTGGTCGACCTCCCACGGACTGACCGCGCTGTGGTAGGCGAAGAATTCGTCGCGTTTGATCCCGGCGAAGTAGGCAGCCACCCCGTCCCCGACGGCATCGAGCACACCGGTGATCACCGCGTCGCCCTCGAACTCGTCGACGGCGTGCAACAGGGTGGGCGGCAGGGCGGTGCGGCCCTCGGCGCCGCCGATCGCGCCGGGGTCGAGGCTGCGCTTGATGCCGTCGATGCCCGCGCCCAGGGCCGCGGCGATGGCCAGGTACGGGTTGGCCGATCCGTCGCCGCCGCGCAGCTCAACCCGCTGGGAGTCCGGCACACGGATGTAGTGCGTGCGGTCGTTGCCGCCGTAGGTCGGTAGCTTCGGCGCCCAGGACGCTCCCGACGCTGTGGTGAGCGCACCGGTTCGCTTGTAGGAGTTGACCGTTGGGCCGACGACTGCCTGCAGCGCGCAGGCGTGATCGAGGATGCCGCCGATGAACGCATAGGCGCATGCCGACAGGCCCAGCCCACGGTCGTCGGCGTCTTCGGGGAACACCGGGGTGCCGCCGCTGGTCAGCGACAGGTGCAGGTGCAGACCGCTGCCGGTGCGGTCAGCGAACGGCTTGGGCATGAACGTGGCCACCATCCCGCGTTCGGCGGCGATCATCGACAGCAGGTAGCGCAGCGTGATCACCCGGTCGGCGGTGGTCAGCGCGTCGGCGAACTGAAAGTTCTGCTCGAACTGGCCGTTGCCGTCCTCGTGGTCGTTGGCGTAGTTCGACCAGCCGAGGGTGTTCATCGCCGTCGAGATCGCGGTGAGATGGTCATACATCCGGGTGACACCGCGGGCGTCGTAACAGGGCTGGGCCGCGGTGTCGGCCGTATCGGCGGTGGCCAGGGTGCCGTCTGCGGCGCGGGTCAGCAGGAAATACTCCACCTCGGCGCCGACCCAGGGTTCGAAGCCGGCGTCGGCGGCCCGCTGGATCAGCGACTTGAGGATGACCCGCGGTGCGTACGGCCAGGGCTGGCCTTCGACATGGGGATCGCAGTGCACGATCGCCAGGCCCTCTTTGATGAACGGGACCGGGGTGAACGACGCGGGGTCCGGGATCGCCATCAGGTCAGGGTCTTTGGGCTCCTGGCCCATGGCTCCAACGGCGTAGCCCGCGAATCCGACTCCCTCGCTTGCCAGTAGGTCGACGGCTTCGACGGGAACCAGCTTGGCGCAAGGCTTTCCGCGGAGGTCGACGAACAACGCAAGGATGAATTTGGTCGCGGACTTCTCAGCCAGCTCGGCGAGGGTGGCAGACATGGTCTCTAACAGACTCTTTCGTGGTGACGATGAGAAAACGATGGGTCGAGCCGGGCGCGGGAAGGAGTCCACGCCCGGCTCGGGTCCCGTCAGGCGAACTCGAGCTCGTACGCCAAATCGCGGTGCACGTGGGCGTCGATGCCCTTTTCCTCTTCCTCGGGAGAGATCCGGATGCCCATCGTCTTCTTGATCCCCCAGGCGATGACGAAGGCAATCGTGAACGAATAGACCATCACCGCACCGGCGGCAACAGCCTGTCGCCACAACTGGTCGAAACCGCCACCGTAGAACACGCCGTTGATCTTGTTCGGCATGCTGTCGCTGGCCAGGAAGCCGATCAGCAGGGTGCCGATGACACCACCGACGAGGTGCACGCCGACGACATCAAGCGAATCGTCGTAGCCGAACTTCGACTTGAGGCCCACGGCGTACGGGCAGATAGCGCCCGCGACCAGGCCGAGGATGATCGCGCCGACCGGCGTCACCGAGCCACAGGCCGGGGTGATCGCGACCAGTCCCGTGATGGCACCCGCGGCCGCACCGACACCGGTGACGTGGCCGTCCTTGATCTTCTCCACCGCCAGCCAGGCCAGGGTGGCAGCGCAGGTGGCGACGAATGTGGTGACCATGACGATGGCTGCGGAGTTGCCCGCGGCCAGTGCCGAGCCGCCGTTGAACGCATACCAGCCGGCCCACAGCAGGCCAGCACCAAGAAGTGTCAGCGGGACGTTGTGCGGCTTGCGCAGCTTGCCCCAGCTCGCGCCTTTCCCGAGCACGATGGCCACTGCCAGTGCGGCCGCACCGGCGTTGATATGCACCGCGGTGCCACCGGCGAAGTCAATTGCCTTGAGGTTGTTGGCGATCCAGCCACCGACCGAGTCCGGGGTGACGACGCCGTTGAAGGCGAACACCCAGTGCGCGACGGGGAAGTAGACCAGAACTGCCCACAGCGTCGCGAAGACCATCCAGGCCGCGAACTTCATCCGGTCCGCCGCCGCACCGGAGATCAGTGCCACGGTGATCGCGGCGAAGAGTGCCTGGAACAGCGCGAACAAACTGACCGGTAGACCGGAGATGGTGGTCTGCGATTCCATCAGGTTCTTCATCCCGGCGAATTCGGTGAAACTGCCCACGAACCCGCCGTAGGAGGTGCCGAATGTCATCGAGAATCCGAACAGGATCCACAGCACGCCGACGATGGCAACTGCGCCGAACGTCATCATCATCATGTTGGTCGAGCTCTTGACCGAGACCATGCCGCCGTAGAACAGCGCGAGGCCCGGGATCATCATCGTCAGCCCGATGATGCAACACAGCATGAAGGCTGTGGTCCCTGTATCCATCTAATCTCCTGCGAGGTGGGCGGCCCTAGACGGTTGGGCCGTTCACCGGCAGTGAACGATGTTTCTGTTACGTAGACGACCTCGTGGTGTTGCCGCCGCGTTAAACGTTGGCGCGCACGGCTACGCTGGCTGACCATGCAACGACGACCGCGCTGGGTCCTCACCATCGCCGTGGTGGTCATTGCGATTGGCGTCGCCGTGTGGTCGAAGTATTTCGACGGCCCGCCGGAGAAGTGCAAGCCGGTGATCGACTTCTTGGACTTCAGCCGGTCGCAGGCGGCGAAGATCGACTCCAAAGGCAACGAAGGTGTGCCGACGGTCGCCGAAGACGCCAATTACAAGGATTGGGCCGACGGTCTGGCCGAGCGAGCCCAGAAGGTGACCGATCCCGGGCTGGCGGCCCAGGCCACCGAGGTGGCCCAGCTGGCCAACCAGTTCGTCTCCGGGCTGCCGACGCTGCGCGCCCAAACCCAATCGCGGGCACCCGGTGCGCCGGCGCCGCCCCAGGTCTACGAGATGTCACTCCTGAACGACAGGATCGTCGCCAAGCTCGGGGACATGCGGCACACCTGCTCCTAACGATGGCCATGCTCCTGACCAGTTGAGCACGATCTGGTCCAGCGGCAGCCGATCCCGCGGCCGGCTGTCGCGTTCACCGATCTCCGGGGCCACCTGCGCGTAGTCACCCTGGGATCCGACAGCGACCACGGCCAGCGGGCGCACCCCGTCGGGCAGCTCGAACGCGGCAGGGGCACCGTCGACGTCGAAGCCGGCCATCGGATGCACGATCAGACCCCGGGCCACCGCCTCGACGGACAGGTTCGCGATCGCCGCACCGGCGTCGACCGCGGAGTAGAGGGCGGTGCGATCGTCTTCGCCCTGGTCAGCGCACACCAGGATCAGCGCGCCGGCGGCGTGGGCGTAGCTGTTGCCACGCCGCAGCAAGCCAGCCATCGTGGTGAACGTCGCGTCGCCGCGCTTTCCCACCACGAACCGCACCGGCTGCCGATGCCCCCAGGTCGCGGCCCAGCGAGCCGCCTCCAGGAGGGCGGTCAGCTGCTCGGGCGTGACCACCGCGTCGGGGTCGAAGGCCCGCGGACTCCACCGGTCGGCGATCGGCGGGTGGATCGGCACCCGGGTCCGGGCGCGACGGTCGGTGGGTTGGTCTGGCACGGCCGCGACGTTACCGCCGATCCGGCCGGGAAAAGCAGGTGCTTCGACCCTTTATCCTTAGAGCCGACATCCCACTCTTTCGAAAGGGCAGACAGTGGCGCTCGTCGTGCAGAAGTACGGCGGATCCTCGGTCTCGGACGCCGACCGGATCCGGCGCGTCGCCGAGCGCATCGTCGAAACCAAGAAGGCCGGCAACGACGTCGTCGTCGTGGTCTCCGCGATGGGTGACACCACCGACGAACTGTTGGACCTGGCCAAGCAGGTCTGCCCGGCACCGCCCCCCCGTGAGCTGGACATGCTGCTGACCGCCGGTGAGCGGATCTCCAACGCGCTGGTCGCCATGGCCATCGAGTCACTCGGTGCCGAGGCCCGCAGCTTCACCGGCTCGCAGGCCGGGGTCGTCACCACGGGCACCCACGGCAACGCCAAGATCATCGACGTCACGCCCACCCGGTTGCGGTCGGCGCTCGACGAGGGCCAGATCGTGCTGGTGGCCGGCTTCCAGGGCGTCAGCCAGGACACCAAGGACGTCACCACCCTGGGCCGCGGCGGCTCGGACACCACCGCCGTCGCGCTGGCCGCCGCCCTGCACGCCGACGTGTGCGAGATCTACACCGATGTCGATGGCATCTTCACCGCCGACCCGCGCATCGTGCCGAACGCGCACCGCCTGGACACCGTCAGCTTCGAGGAGATGCTCGAGATGGCGGCGTGCGGCGCCAAGGTGCTGATGCTTCGCTGCGTGGAATACGCCCGCCGCTACAACGTTCCGATTCACGTCCGGTCTTCATACACCGACAAGCCCGGCACGATCGTCACTGGATCTATCGAGGACATCCCCATGGAAGACGCCATCCTGACCGGAGTTGCCCACGACCGCAGCGAGGCCAAGGTCACCGTTGTCGGTCTGCCCGACGTACCCGGCTACGCGGCAATGGTGTTCCGCGCCGTCGCTGACGCCGACATCAACATCGACATGGTGCTGCAGAACATCTCGAAGGTCGAAGACGGTAAGACCGACATCACCTTCACCTGCCCGCGCGACATCGGCCCCACCGCGGTCGAGAAGCTCGCCGCGTTGCAGGACGAGATCGGCTTCACCAAGGTGCTCTACGACGACCACATCGGCAAGGTGTCGCTGGTGGGCGCAGGCATGCGCAGCCACCCCGGCGTGACCGCCACGTTCTGCGAGACGCTGGCCCGCGTCGGCGTGAACATCGAGCTGATCTCGACCTCCGAGATCCGAATTTCGGTGCTGGTCAAGGACACTGAGCTGGACAAGGCGGTCGCCGCGCTGCACGAGGCGTTCGGCCTCGGCGGCGAGGAAGAGGCCGTCGTCTACGCCGGAACGGGGCGGTAGTCGTGGTCAATATCGGCGTTGTGGGAGCCACCGGCCAGGTCGGGCAGGTGATGCGCGCCCTGCTGGAGGAGCGCGACTTCCCGGTCACCAGCGTGCGGTTCTTCGCCTCGGCCCGTTCGGCGGGCAAGAAGCTGCCGTTCCGCGGGCAGGAGATCGAGGTCGAGGACGCCGAGACGGCCGATCCCTCGGGTCTGGACATTGCGTTGTTCTCGGCGGGCGCGACGATGTCGCGGGTGCAGGCGCCGCGGTTCGCCGCCGCCGGTGTGGTCGTCATCGACAACTCGTCGGCCTGGCGCAAGGACCCCGAGGTTCCGCTGGTGGTGTCGGAGGTCAACTTCGCAAGAGATGTCGGAAACCGCGCTCGGTCCCTTTCCAAAGGCATTATCGCCAACCCGAACTGCACGACCATGGCGGCGATGCCGGTGCTCAAGGTCCTGCACGACGAAGCACAGCTGGTGCGGATGATCGCCTCGACGTATCAGGCGGTTTCGGGCAGCGGCCTGGCGGGGGTCGACGAGCTGGCCACCCAGGCCCGCGCGGTGATCTCTCGTGCCGAGGAGCTGGTGCACGACGGATCCGCGCTGGAGTACCCGGCACCGGTGAAATATGTTGCGCCCATTGCCTTCAACGTGGTGCCACTGGCTGGGTCGCTGGTCGACGACGGCTCGGGGGAGACCGACGAGGACCAGAAGCTGCGCAACGAGAGCCGCAAGATCCTCGGCATCCCCGACCTGGCGGTGTCCGGGACCTGTGTGCGGGTGCCGGTGTTCACCGGGCACTCGCTGTCGATCAATGTCGAATTCGCCCAACCGATTTCGCCTGCACGTGCCGCCGAGCTGCTCGCCGGTGCGCCGGGGGTCAAGCTGGTCGACGTGCCGACGCCGCTGGCCGCCGCCGGGGTTGACGAGACTTTGGTCGGACGGATCCGCCAGGATCCCGGCGTGCCGGACGGCCGCGGCTTGGCGTTGTTCCTCTCGGGGGATAACCTGCGAAAAGGTGCTGCACTAAACACCATTCAGATCGCCGAGCTGCTGGCCGCCGAGCTCCGAGGCTGATCCCCCTTGCGCCGAAACCGACGTTTGGGCGCGAAACTGCGAGTAGTATGCGCCATTTCGTCGTTCTCGACGCTGGTGCTGGCTCCGGGGGCGGCCGCTGACCCGCCCAACCCGGCGCCCGATCCGATCCTGTCGCCGCTGGCGCCGGGCCAGGTGGTGCGCATCGGGCCGATCGCGGGCACCGGTACTCCGACCCGTGACTACGGTATCGGCGCGACGGACCTGTGTGAATTCATGGAATTCCCAACCGAATTGCTGCAGATCTGCGGTGACAGCTTTGCCGGGCAGGGCGTCGGTTTCGGCGGCTGGTTCTCGCCGGTTGCTCTGCGCGTCTCCGGCGACTCGGTGGACGATCCCGAAGGGGTGCGCTACACCGGGGTCACCGGCGTGGACAAACCGCTGCTGGCCGACGCCACCCCGGCCGGTTCCTCGCAGCTGCCGGCCGGCGTGGTGCAGATCAACCGGCAGAACTACTTGCTGGTGACCACCACCAAGGACCTGGTGCCGCAGACTTCGCGCCTGGTGAAAGCGCAAGCCGGACAGGGTGGTTGGCAGACCATCGCCGGTTCGCAGCGCCCCGCGGCCTACGCGGGCGGGCGGCAGACGCAGATCAGCGGCTACTACAGCCCGATTCCCACGCCAGACTCACAGACCGGCTGGGTGTACATCGTGGCCAACAGTTTCGACCGGTCCGGCCCGGCGGTGCTCTATCGCGCCACGCCGGAGACGTTCACGGATCGTTCCCGTTGGCAGGGCTGGGCGGCCGGCCCCGGTGGCGGCTGGAACAAGACGTCGACGCCGTTGTGGCCCGACAAGGTCGGGGAGATGAGCATGCGCGAGGTCGACGGCAAGCCGGTGCTGTCGTACTTCAACGCGACCACCGGCAACATGGAGATCCGGGTGGCCTACGACCCGACCGGCTTGGGCACCGCGCCGGTGACGACGGTGGTGCAGGCGGGCACTTGGCCAGATCCGGTCGAGAGCCTGCCGTCACCCGATGACAACCGACTCGCACAGCCGTACGGCGGCTACATCTCGCCGGGTTCGACGCTCGACGAGGTGCGGGTATTCATCAGTCAGTGGAATACCGCACCACGCGACCGAGCGCCCTATCGGGTGCTCCAGTTCGCGGTGAACCCGTTCAAACCGTGGTGACAGGGGACACATCCAGTGCGGCTGCCGCCGGATGAAACCTGACCACTGCGGCGGTCCGGACCGTCATTCATAGCCAACTCAAAGGTCCGACCTAGCCCACGCTGGGTCGCAGGCTCGGATGATCGATTCATGACCGAAACGCCCGAGCGGGCCGACGAGCCCGCCACCAGTCCTGTTGCCACGCTCGAACCGCCACTGCCCGCGTACTACGGGCCGGCTCCGGTGGCGGACCGCCCAAACCGGCTCTACCAGGCCGTCGCGTGGGTGGCCATCGTCGCGGGAACAATTTTCATCGTCGGCGCTGTTTTCTTCACTGGGTTCGCCCTCGGACGTCAAAGCGGTGGCTGGCATCACCACCACGAAGGTGGGGGAGATTCACAGCAGTTTCACCACCGCGGCGGACCCGGGATGATGCCCGGCATGGGACCCTGGGGTCCGATGGGCCCAATGGGTCCGGGCGGGCCTGGAGGGCCCGGTGGACCTGGTGGCCCGAATGCAGGTCCCGGGTTCGCACCCGGCGGACCGGGTAGCACCGGCCCCGGTGCTACCGCAACACCCGCGCCGCGTCCCTGACGTCGCGCCCCGAGCTGCCCAGCGCCCTCACCCCCCGGAGGGCGCTGGGCTTTCGGTTGTGATGAGACCGTGCTTCGCGGGTACCCGCTCCTCGAATGGCCCACAGCCTGAGAGAGAGGGGCACGAGAATGACAGAGAAGTACGCCACGACTGACGCTGGAGCGCCGGTCCCGAGTGTCGAGCATTCCCTGACGGTGGGACCCGACGGTCCGATCCTGCTTCAGGACCACTACCTGATCGAGCAGATGGCCAACTTCAACCGGGAACGGATCCCGGAGCGTCAACCGCATGCCAAGGGCGGCGGTGCGTTCGGCCATTTCGAGGTGACCAACGACGTCAGCAAGTACACCAAGGCGGCGTTCCTGCAGCCGGGCACCAAGACCGAGATGGTGGCCAGGTTCTCGACCGTCGCCGGCGAGCGGGGCAGCCCAGACACCTGGCGCGACCCGCGTGGGTTCGCGCTGAAGTTCTACACCTCCGAAGGCAACTTCGACATGGTCGGCAACAACACCCCGGTGTTCTTCGTGCGCGACCCGATGAAGTTCCAGAACTTCATCCGTAGCCAGAAACGTATGGCCGCCAACAACCTTCGCGACCACAACATGCAGTGGGATTTCTGGACGCTGGTGCCCGAGTCCGCGCATCAGGTGACATATCTGATGGGTGACCGCGGCATCCCGAAGACGTGGCGGCACATGAACGGTTACTCCAGCCACACTTACAGCTGGATCAACGCCGACGGCGAACTGTTCTGGGTGAAGTACCACTTCAAGACGGACCAGGGTGTCGAGTTCCTCAGTCAGGAGGATGCCGATCGAATCGCGGGCGAGGACGGCGACTACCACCAGCGGGACCTCTTCGACACCATCGAGGCCGGCGACTACCCGACCTGGTCGCTCAAGGTGCAGGTCATGCCCTTCGAGGACGCCAAGACCTACCGGATCAACCCGTTCGACCTGACCAAGATCTGGCCGCACGCCGATTACCCGCTGATCGATGTCGGCACCATGACGTTGAACCGTAATGTGGTCGACTACCACGCCCAGATCGAGCAGGCGGCCTTCGAACCCAACAACATCGTGCCCGGGACGGGGCTGTCCCCGGACAAGATGCTGCTGGCGCGGGGCTTCGCCTACGCCGACGCCCATCGGCACCGGCTCGGCGTGAACTACAAGCAGATCCCGGTCAACGAACCCAAGGTCGAGGTGAACGCTTACTCCAAGGATGGGGCGATGCGCATTCGCAACGCGACTGATCCGGTGTACGCGCCCAACTCGATGGGCGGCCCGGTCGCTGACGATCCGCGGCGGGTCGCCGAAGCGCACTGGACCTCCGACGGAGACATGGTCCGCACTGCGTACACGCTTCGCTCCGATGACGACGACTGGGGCCAGGCCGGCACGCTGGTCCGTGAGGTCCTGGACGACGATGCCCGAGATCGACTTGTGCACAACATTGTTGGGCATGTATCCGATGGTGTGAAAGAGCCGGTGCTGTCCCGGGTGTTCGCATATTGGCGCAACGTCGACGCCGACCTCGGCAAAAAAGTTGAAGAAGGAGTGCGCGCCACAGCCGATCAATAGCGCCGAAATCGACATGGGGGTTGTGATTTTTGGATTTTCACGACCCCCATGTCGATCTCGCGGCCAATTGAACGGCGGGCCGGCTGGCATGATCGATTCCATGAGTATCGATGTCATCTACACCGCGGAGTCGACGGCCAGCGGCGGGGGACGCGACGGACAGGTGAGGTCTTCGGACACTCGCATCGAAGCATCGGGCGTCACCGCGCAGGTCGGCTTCGGCAAGGACGATGACGGCGGCAACATCGACGTCACGCTGACCGCCAAGGTCTGAGGCGATGCGCAGCACTGTCGCGGCGGCTGCCGCGTTGGCCGCCGGTGTCATCGGTTTCGCCATGGCCGGTCCGGCCGAGGCTCGTCCGTCGGATCCGGGCGTGGTGTCCTACGCCGTCCTGGGCAAGGGTTCGGTCGGCAACATCGTCGGCGCCCCGATGACCTGGGAAGCGGTGAACACCGACCCAGTGCAGACGTACTGGGTGGACCTGCCGGTCTGCAATAACTGGGCCGACGTCGGGTTGCCGGAGGTGTACCTCGATCCCGACCTCGCGTCGTTCAACAGCGCCGCGACCCAGACCTCGGCGACGGACCAGAACCATCTGGTCAAGCAAGCCATCGGGGTGTTCGCCACCGCAGACGCCGCTACCCGCGCGTTCCACCGCGTCACCGATCGCACCGCCGGCTGCGCCGGTCAGACCACGGCCATGCACTTGGATGACGGAACCACGCAGGTGTGGTCGTTCGGCGGGGCCGTGCCAACGGCCACCGATGCGGTGTGGGTCAAACAAGAAGCGGGTACTGATCGGCGGTGCTTCACCCAAACGCGGCTGCGGGAGAACGTGCTGCTCCAGGCCAAGGTCTGCCAGTCCGGCAACGGCGGACCCGCGGTCAACGTCCTGGCCGGTGCCATGCAGAACACGCTGGGCCAATAGCCAGGTCATAGATGCGTAAGCCGGGGATCGAAGAAATTTGTCGGTGCGGTCACCGAAGATGGAACTCATGACGTTCGTCGTCACGTCTGAGCCGGGCCGGGCACGTAACGGCCCGGCCGCCGGTGAGCGCGTTCTGGCCAGCTCATCCTCGGCCGCGTTGCACATCGCCGGCGCTTCTCTGGCACACGGCCCGATCGGCCGGGTCGGACTGGAACTCGAGGCGCACTGCTTCGACTTGAACGATCCACGCCGTCGGCCGGGTTGGTCGGAGCTCAACGACGTGATCGCCACAGTGGGGCCGCTGCCCGGTCGCAGTGCCGTGACTGTGGAGCCCGGCGGTGCCGTGGAACTCTCCGGCCCGCCGGAGGACGGGCCGGTCGCCGCGATCGCCGCGTTGGTCGCCGACCGGGCGGCCCTGCGGTCAACGTTCGCCGAGGCCGGCCTCGGGTTGGCCCTGTTGGGCGCTGACCCGCTGCGTCGCCCACACCGGGTCAACCCCGGCGCCCGCTATCAGGCGATGGAACGGTTCTTCACCGCTTCGCGGACCGGGCGAGCGGGCGCGGCGATGATGACCTCGACCGCCTCGGTCCAGATCAACCTCGACGCCGGTCCCCGCGACGGCTGGGCGGACCGGGTGCGGCTCGCGCATGCGCTCGGCCCGACGATGATCGCGATCGCCGCCAATTCGCCGCTGCTCGCCGGCCGGTTCACCGGCTGGGTCTCCAGCCGTCAGCGGGTGTGGAGCCAGCTGGATTCGGCGCGCTGCGGACCGATCCTCGGTGCCAGCGGTGATGACCCGTGCACCGACTGGGCCCGCTACGCGCTCAAAGCTCCGGTAATGCTGGTACACAGCCCGGAGGCGGTGGCGGTCACTGAGCATGTGCCGTTCGCCGACTGGGCTGACGGGGTCGTGCTGTTGGGCGGTCGCCGGCCCACCACCGCCGACCTCGACTACCACCTGACCACGCTCTTCCCGCCGGTGCGCCCGCGGCGCTGGCTGGAGATCCGCTACCTCGACAGCGTGCCCGACGAGCTGTTACCTGCGGTGGTGTTCCTCATGGTGACGTTGCTCGACGATCCGGTTGCCGCCGAGCTGGCCGCCGAAGCCGTCGAACCGGTCGCCACGGCGTGGGACCTAGGCGCCCGGGTCGGCCTCAAGGACGATCGGCTCTACGCGGCCGCCAACCGCTGCGTGGCACTGGCCGCCGAACGCGCACCCGCGGAATTATCCGAGTCGATGCAACGGTTGGTGCAAAGCGTGGAGAACGGCCGCAGCCCCGCCGACGATTTCGCCGACAACGCCATCAGTAGCGGCATCGAGGCCGCTGTGCTGCAGATGGCCAGGGCGACTCCATGATCGGGCGGGATACCCTGGCCCGCGATCTCGACCGGGCCCGCCAACGCACCTTGGTCCTCACCGACTTCGACGACGCTGAATTGCATCGCCAGTACAACCCGCTGATGAGCCCGCTGGTGTGGGACCTCGCCCACATCGGGCAGCAGGAGGAACTGTGGCTGCTGCGCGACGGTGACCCGCACCGGCCCGGCCTGTTGCCCGCGAACATCGAAGGGCTGTACGACGCCTTCGTGCACACCCGGGCCAGCCGCGTCGACCTGCCACTGCTGTCGCCCGCGCAATCACGCGCCTACTGCCGCAGCGTGCGGGCCGCCGCGCTCGAGGTGCTGGACACCTTGCCTGACCGCGATGACGACGCCGAGGTCGCGTTCCGTTTCGGCCTGGTGATCAGCCACGAGAACCAGCACGACGAGACCATGCTGCAGGCACTCAACCTGCGCAGCGGCGCGCCGATCCTGGGGCAGCGGAGCACCCTGCCAGACGGCCGGCCCGGGCTGGCCGGCACCTCGGTGCTGGTGTCCGGTGGGCCGTTCGTCCTGGGTGTCGATGCGCAGAACGAACCGCTGTCGCTGGACAACGAGCGCCCCGCCCACGTGGTCGACGTGCCGGCCTTCCGGATCGGTCGGGTGCCGGTGACCAACGCCGAGTGGCGGCAGTTCGTCGACGACGGCGGCTACACCCAGCAGCGGTGGTGGTCACCGCGCGGCTGGGAGCATCGGATCCAGGCCGACCTGAGCGCACCGGAATTCTGGAACCGCGACGGCACCCGGACCCGGTTCGGCCACGTCGAGGAGATCCCCGGCGACGAACCCGTGCAACATGTCAGCTTCTTCGAAGCCGAGGCCTATGCAGCGTGGACGGGTGCCCGGTTGCCAACCGAGGTGGAGTGGGAGAAGGCCGCCGCCTGGGATCCCGCTGCCGGTGTGCGGCGCCGCTATCCGTGGGGTTCTGAGGAGTCGAGCGGGCGGCTGGCCAATCTCGGCGGTGAGGCGCTGCGGCCCGCGCCCGTCGGCGCCTATCCTGCCGGGGCATCGGCCTACGGCGCCGAGCAGATGCTCGGCGATGTGTGGGAGTGGACCACCTCGCCGCTGCGGCCCTGGCCCGGTTTCACCCCGATGATCTATCAGCGGTATTCGGAGCCGTTCTTCGACGGGGACTTTCACGTGCTGCGCGGCGGTTCGTGGGCGGTGGCCGCCGATACGCTGCGGCCGAGCTTCCGCAACTGGGATCACCCGATCCGCCGGCAGATCTTCTCCGGTGTGCGCTTGGCGTGGGACGTCTGATGTGCCGGCATCTCGGGTGGCTGGGTGAGCCGGTATCGGTCGCCTCGCTGGTCCTCGATCCGCCGAGCGGTCTGCGTGTGCAGTCCTATGCCCCGCGCCGGCAAAAGCACGGACTGATCAACGCCGACGGTTGGGGTGTGGGGTTCGTTGACGGAGTTGAACTACGACGTTGGCGCAGCGCGTCACCGTTGTGGGGTGACGTGTCGTTCGCCTCGGTGGCACCGGCGTTGCGCAGCGGGTGTGTGATCGCCGCGGTGCGCTCGGCGACGGTGGGTATGCCCATCGAGGCCAGCGCGACGGCGCCGTTCGGCGACGGCAGCTGGCTGCTGTCGCACAACGGGGTCGTCGACCGCGGGGTGCTGCCGGTCAGTCGCGCCGCCGAATCGACGGTCGACAGCGCGGTGCTGGCTGCGCTGATCTTTGACCGCGGCTTGGACAACCTCGGCGACACGATCATCGAAGTCGGTACGGCGGATCCGGCTGCGCGACTGAACATTCTGGCGGCCAACGGATCTCGACTACTGGGCACCACATGGGGGGACACCCTATCGGTACTGCGTCGCGAGGACGGGGTGGTGCTGGCGAGCGAACCCTATGACGACCATCCCGATTGGCAGGACATTCCCGACCGACACCTGGTCGAGGTGAATGAGGGACAGGTGTCGCTGACGCCGCTGAAAGGATCTTCGTGACGTTCACGCTGTCGAACTATCTGGCCGTCGACTCCGCTGCCCAGGCACTGCGTAACGACGTGCTGAACGGGCTGATGCAGAACCCGAAGTCATTGCCGCCCAAGTGGTTCTACGATGCTGTCGGTAGCGACCTGTTCGATCAGATCACCCGGCTGCCGGAGTACTACCCAACCCGGGCCGAGGCGCAGATCCTGCGTGCGCAGTCACCGGCGATCGCCGCGGCCAGTGGCGCCGACACCCTGGTCGAGCTCGGCAGCGGCACCTCGGAGAAGACCAGGCAACTGCTGAGTGCCCTGCGCGACAACGGGTCACTGCGGCGCTTCGTGCCTTTCGACGTCGACTCGAGTGTGCTGGAACTGGCGGGCGCGGCGTTGGGAACCGAGTATCCGGATCTCGAGATCGACGCCGTGTGCGGTGATTTCGAGGAACACCTGGCCAAGATTCCGAGCGGTGGGCAACGACTGTTCGTCTTCCTCGGATCCACCATCGGCAACCTCACGCCAGGCCCGCGAAAGCAGTTCCTGGCCGCGCTGGCCGATGTGCTCGATCCCGGGGACAGCCTGCTGCTGGGCACCGATCTGGTCAAGGACACCGGCCGGCTGGTCCGCGCCTATGACGACAGCGCCGGTGTCACGGCGCGGTTCAACCTCAACGTGCTGGCGGTGGTCAACCGCGAACTGGACGCGAACTTCGACCTGGAGTCCTTCGACCACGTCGCTCGCTGGAACGCCGACGAAGAGCGGATCGAAATGTGGCTGCGGGCAAGGACTCCGCAGCAGGTGAGCATCGGCGGGCTCGGATTGCGCGTCGACTTCGCGACGGGGGAGGAGATGCTCACCGAGGTGTCGTGCAAGTTCCGCCCGGACGCCGTCACGCAGGAACTCGCCGAGGCCGGGCTGCGACGCACTCACTGGTGGACCGACTCGGCAGGCGATTTCGGCCTGTCGCTGGCGGTGAAGTGAGCACACCCGAGACCCTGGCGCAGAGCTGGCGCGACGCCCGGCTGCCCGCCGCCGGTGTGCATTTGGACAGCGCGGCGTGTTCGCGCCAGAGCCTGGCGGCGATCGACGCGGCCGCCGCCCACGCCCGCCACGAGTCCGAGGTCGGCGGCTACGTTGCCGCTCAGGCGGCCACGTCGGTGCTCGACGCCGGCCGCGCCGGTGTCGCTGCGCTGACCGGGATGTCGCCCGACGACGTGGTTTTCACCACCGGCTCGGGTAACGCATTGCAGTTATTGCTCGGCGTATGGCCGATGGAGCGCACGGTGGCGTGCCTGCCCGGCGAGTATGGGCCCAACCTGGCTGAGTTCGCCTCCCGTGGATTCACCTGGCGGACACTTCCGGTCGACGGCCTCGGCCGGGTCGATCCGGATGCGGCACGCACGGTGTTGGCGGAGGATCCGCCGGCGATGGTCCACCTGACCGCGGTCGCGAGCCACCGCGGAGTCGTACAGCCGGTCGCCGCGGTCGCGGCGGCATGCCGGGAGGCTGGCGTCCCACTCGTCGTCGACGCCGCCCAAGCCCTGGCGCACATCGACTGCGTGGCCGACGCCGACGCCGTCTATTCCTCGTCTCGCAAGTGGCTGGCCGGGCCGCGCGGGGTCGGTGTGTTGGCCGTGCGTCCGGCCTTGGCCGACTTGCTGCAGTCCCCGGAATGGGCGGGCTCGCTGTCGGCGCTGCACTGCCTGGAATTCGGCGAGGCTAATATTGCTGCGCGGGTTGGCTTTTCGGTGGCGGTCGGGCTGCACCTCGCGGCGGGTCCGGAGGCGGTGCGGGCACGCTTGGCCGAGCTTGGACGCCACGTGCGTACCCTGCTCGCCGACGTTCCCGGCTGGCGGGTGGTGGAACCTGTCGACGAGCCCACCGCGATCACCACGTTGGCGCCAACCGACGGCGCGGATCCGGTGCAGGTGCGGGCCCGGCTGATTGCCGAGCACGGCATCGTGACGACCGCGGCCGGCATTGAGCGGGCACCGCTGGAGATGACGACGCCGGTGCTGCGGGTCTCGCCGCACGTCGACGCCTACACCGAGGACATCGCGGCGTTCGTTGCGGCGCTGCGCGTCGTAACCTGAAGTGGCTCAGCGGATGAACTCCGCGAGCGCGGTACGCACCGACTCCATCGCGGATCCGGTGCCGAGTTCGATCAGTGCTGCCTCGGCGGTCATGGCGGCCAGCAATTGCGCGCTCTCCATGGGATACTGGCGGCCCAGCGCTTCGAAGTCCGGTTTGAATTTCCGGGCGAAGTCAGCGTTACGCCGGCCGATCTCCTGTGCCACAGCGGGTTCCGCACGGGCCTCCAGCAGTAGCGCTCGGATGCCCCGCTGCTGTAGGCAGATGTCGAGGTAGACGCGAGCCCCGGTCATCAGGCGTTCGCGGCCCGGCGGGAGGTCGACCAGCGCCTCGTCGATGTGCTCGGCGATGCGGTCGTGAAATTCGCGGTGCAGGGCCAGTAAGTAGCTCGCCCGATCGCCGAAATGGTGGAAGAAGCTGCCTTTTGACATACCGGCCTCGTCGACCAGAAGGTTCACGCTCAACCCGGTGAGTCCGGTTCGCTCGGCGAGGCGAAGCCCCGACTCGATCAGCTTGGTCCGGGTTGCCGCGGCGGCGGCCTTGCGGCTGACTGCCTGTTGTGGTGACACGGATGCGAGGTTAGCATTCATCTGACCGACCGGTCGGTCAACGAAAGGACGAACGATGCCCACAGTCCCAACCCGGGTCGGCCCGGTGGCCTACTCCGATGACGGCACCGGACCCGTCGTCGTCCTGCTGCACGCTGCGCTGCACGACCGCCACGACTTCGATGCGGTCAAGCCCGACCTGGCCCGCCAGTATCGGGTGATTGCCGTCGACTGGCCAGGTCACGGTGAGTCGCCGGCGCCGGCCGGTAGTCCGAGCGCGGCCCTCTACGCCGATGTCCTCGAAGACCTCGTCGTCGCGCTCGATCTCCCGCCGGCGGTGTTCGTCGGAAGCTCGGTGGGTGGCTACTGCGCCTCGCGACTGGCCATCACAGACCCGGCCCGGGTCTCCGGTCTGGTCTTGGTCGACACCGGCGGATTCCTCGGCGGCCCCGTGGCCCATACCTATTGCCGAGTCCTCGGGACGCCGGCGGTGATGCGCAGGGTGCTCCCGCGCTTCGTCCGCAGCTACCTGCGGGCGCAGAGCGACAACGACGAAGCTGTCCTGCGGCGTGTCACGGACCGCGCCCGCACTGCTGAGGGAGTCGAATTGACTGCCGCGTTGTGGCGCAGCTTCGCCGCCGCGGATGCCGATCTGCGTGGACACGCGGGGCGGATCAGCGCGCCGACCCTGATCGTGTGGGGAGCGCATGACACCGCTATCCCGTTGCGGTTCGGGCGAGCCACCCAGCGCCTCATCGCCGGCTCACGTCTGGAAGTGCAAGCTAGCGGCCATCTCCCGTTCTCGTCACAACCGCAGGAATTCCTTGCGGTGGTCGCACCGTTCCTGGGCGAGATTGCGCCATGCAGCCCGCGTTAGGTGACGCTGTCAGGCCTCCTTGTCGGGAGCCGCAGGGGGACCGGCGAATTCGAGCTGGCGCAGTCCGTCAGCCTCTTGCTCCAGCTGCGAGCGCTTCGAGGGCTCGCCCATAAAGACGCGATCCACAGATTCAGCCGTCGTTGTGCGCGCTGAGCAGGAAGGCAGGCATCTTCGTTCGGCCCTTCTCGTCGAGGTCGAACGGTGTGGCGGTCGCGGGGATGTCGGGCATCTCGGGCTGGTACGCGTGGATGTATGCCGGCCGGATGTCGTCGATCACGAAGTGCTTGGACACCGCGGACCGCAGCTCGTCTTCGTCGACCTCGTTGGGCTTGGCCTCCAGGTGCGGTGGGAAGGCGCCCTTGGCAAAGACCAGCACGTAAAGCTTCGCGCCTGGTGCGGCCGCGCGGTGGATCGAACGCAGATAGGCGTCCCGTGCCTCGACCGGCAACGAATGGAACAGTGTGCTGTCGACGATGGTGTCAAAGCGGCCGTCATACCCGGTGAACGAGGTGATATCGGCACACAGATACGTCGCGCTGCGCAGGCCACGTTCCTCTGCGGCTTTGCTGGCCGCAGCGATGGCCGTCGGCGAGAGGTCGATGCCGACGACGGTGCTGCCTGCGGCAGCGAGCGTCAAGGACAACTCGGCATGCCCGCACCCGGCGTCGAGCACGACGCCGGTGAGCTTTCCGTCCCGGATCAGTGTTGCCAGCTCGGGTTGCGGTTCGCCGATGTTCCACGGCGGAGGGCCGGGGAAACCGCCTTCCTCCCGGTAGATGCTGTCCCAGTCCATCAGTTCAGAATCCATGCCCGCCAACCTACTCCGCGATTATGTTCGCCCAGGTGTGGACCGGTTCGTTGCTGTGCATCAGCTCGCAGTACCGGCGCAGCATCACGGCCAGCGCCTGCGGGCGCGCCATGCCACGGCTTTGCAGCGCCTGGACCGTCGCGACCTGCCATGCCGACCCGGTGCGCCCGGTCTTGGCCCGGCCCTCGATCACCCCGAGATAGCGGTCGCGCACCTCCGTGGCCACCCCCCAGCGGCGCAGACCCTCGTCGGCCATCGGCAGCAGAGTGCGCAGCACCAGCTCGTCGGGAGTGATCTCACCCAGGCCCGGCCAGTACAGCCGGGCGTCCATCCCATGCCGGGCCGCCTCGATGAAATTGTCATGAGCCGCAGTGAAACTCATCTTCGTCCAAAGCGGGCGGTCCTCTTCGGACAAGACACGCAGTGCGCCATAGTAGAACGCCGAATTGGCCATCATGTCGACGACCGTCGGCCCGGCTGGCAAGACCCGGTTCTCCACCCGCAGATGGGGCCGGCCGTTCACGACGTCGTAGACCGGCCGGTTCCAGCGGTACACCGTTCCGTTGTGCAGCCGGAGTTCGGGCAGCTGCGGGGTACGGCCGGCGGCCAGCTCGGCGACCGGGTCCTCGTCGGACAGCTCGGGCAGCAGCGAGGGGAAGTAGCGGACATTCTCTTCGAACAGGTCGAAGATCGAGGTGATCCAGCGCTCTCCGAACCACACTCGCGGGCGCACCCCCTGGGCCTTGAGCTCGTCGGGACGGGTGTCGGTCGCCTGCGCGAACAGCTCGATGCGCGTCTCGGCCCACAACTGGTGGCCGAAGAAATATGGCGAGTTCGCGCCGAGCGTTAATTGCGGACCCGCCAGCACCTGCGCGGCGTTCCAGTTGGCGGCGAAATCGGCCGGCGAAACCTGCAGATGCAATTGCATACTGGTGCAGGCGGATTCAGGAGCGATGGACTCCGCATGCAGGCTCAGTCGCTCGGGTCCGGCGATATCGATGAGGATGTCCTCGCCGCGAGCGGTGAAGATCGAGTCGTTGAGCGCCTGGTAGCGCAGGGACGGGCTCATCCAGCTGCCGGCCAGATGCTCCGGCATCAATGTCGGCAGGATGCCGATCATCACGATGTGCGCATCGTCGGTGTTGGCCTTGGTCTCGGCGGCGTTCAGGCTGGCGCGCACTTCCTCTTCCAGCTCCAGTGCGGTGCGGCCGGGTAGCGGGCGTGGCGGAACGTTGAATTCGATGTTGTAGGCGCCCAATTCGGTCTGGTAGGCCGGGTCCGCGATCGCCGCCAGCACCTCCTGGTTGGACATCGCGGGCTGGTAGTCATCATCGACCAGGTTGCACTCGATCTCCATGCCGGTCAGCGGGCGGTCGAACTCGAAACTCGACTGCGCCAACATGGTTTCGAACACGTCGAGGCACAGCTGTACCTTGCGGCGGTACTGCTGCCGATGCGCCCGGCTGAAGTTGGCGTGCTTGACCTCGTCCCCCATGTGGTCGATGCAACCCGCTGCGCGGATGCCGCGCAAGCAAATCGGCCAGATCAGCCGGGGCGTCGGGCCACCAGCACCTGCCGATCGAACGGGTTGGTGCTGACGTCGACGTCGAGTCCGGCGTGAGCACCCAGCGCCCGCAGCGCCGAGGGACTGTAAGAGCGCAGCGAGCTGATCAATCCATCGTGGGCGAAGGGCCACCACGCCAGCGGAGCCAGCACTGCCAACTTCGCGATGTGCAGCGGTGACGGCATGCGGGGCAGGTCGATGACCAGCAGCTCGCGGGCTACCCGGGCGCCTTCGGCAAGGACCCGTGCAGCCTGCGCGGGCGGAAGATGATGAAACGACAGGGCGAAGACAGCGAGGTCGAACTCGCCGTCGGCGCCGTCGATAGCGGTCGCGTCGATCACTCGGACGGTCGCGCGCGGGTGCCCACCGAGGTCGGAGGCGGCCATTGCCGCTACCGACTCGGGGTTGACGTCGGAGACCGTGACGAGTGCAGTGGGATGTTGTTCGAGCAATTTGCGTGACAGCGCGCCATGGCCCGCACCGAGTTCGAGGATCTTCGGGTCGGCGATGTCGGCGACTTCGCGCAGGACCAATTCGGCGTTGCGGTCATGCTCGCCGAACACCGTGCCGATCCGGTCCAGCGCCGCCACGATGCCGCGCTTGACGTCGTCGTCGATGTCGTCGCGGTCGAGGTATTCCGGGCGGTCGGTCTCCAGCAGCCGATCCAGACAGGAGGCGTCCGGGCCGCCGCGGGGCATGTCGGCGATGTCGGTGAACTCGGATGCCATGTAGGCCATCATGGACGAAGGGCCGCTGCATCGGCAGCGCAGCACGTCAGAGGAGCACCGTTGGCCGACTTCGTCGCCTCGATTGACCAGGGCACCACCAGCACCCGCTGCATGATCTTTGATCACAAGGGCACCGAGGTCGGCCGGCACCAGCTCGAACACGAGCAGATCCTCCCGCAGTCCGGGTGGGTCGAGCACAACCCGGTGGAGATCTGGGAACGCACCCAGACGGTGGTGATGTCGGCGCTGAACACCACGAAGCTGACCGCCGGCGATCTTGCCGCCCTGGGCATCACCAATCAGCGCGAGACCACGCTGGTGTGGAACCGCAAAACGGGCAGGCCGTACTACAACGCGATCGTCTGGCAGGACACCCGCACCGACCGCATCGCGGCCGCACTCGATCGCGACGGTCGCGGCGACATCATCCGGCGCAAAGCCGGTCTGCCGCCGGCCACCTACTTCTCCGGCGGCAAGCTGCAGTGGATCCTGCAGAATGTCGACGGGGTGCGCGCCGACGCCGAACGCGGCGATGCGCTGTTCGGCACGGCCGATAGCTGGGTGCTGTGGAATCTGACCGGCGGAGTGCAGGGCGGCGTGCACGTCACCGACGTGACCAACGCCAGCCGCACCATGCTGATGAACCTCGAGACCCTCGACTGGGACGATGAACTGTTGGGGCTCTTCGGGATTCCCCGTGCGATGCTGCCCGAGATCCGGCCGTCGTCCTCACCGGAGCCGTACGGCATGACCCACCCCGGTGGGCCGGCCGGCGGCGAGCTGCCGCTGACGGCAAGCCTCGGCGATCAGCAGGCCGCGATGGTGGGGCAGGTGTGCCTGGCCCCCGGGGAGGCCAAGAACACTTACGGCACCGGTAACTTCCTGCTGCTCAATACCGGCGAGAAGATCGTGCGGAGCGAAAACGGGCTGCTGACGACGGTGTGTTATCAGTTCGGGGACGCCAAACCCGTTTACGCCCTTGAGGGTTCGATCGCAGTGACCGGCTCGGCGGTGCAGTGGTTGCGTGATCAACTGGGCATCATCAGCGGTGCCTCGCAGAGCGAGACGCTGGCCGCGCAGGTCGAGGACAACGGCGGGGTCTACTTCGTGCCGGCGTTCTCGGGCCTGTTCGCGCCGTATTGGCGTTCCGATGCGCGCGGGGCGATCGTCGGGCTGTCCCGCTACAACTCCAATGCGCATGTGGCCCGGGCGACGTTGGAGGCGATCTGCTACCAGAGCCGTGACGTCGTCGATGCGATGGAAGCCGATTCCGGTGTGCACCTTGAGGTTCTGAAGGTCGACGGCGGTGTCACCCAGAACGAATTGTGCATGCAGATCCAGGCCGACGTGCTCGGAGTGGACGTGGTGCGTCCGGTGGTCGCCGAGACGACGGCACTGGGCGCGGCCTACGCCGCTGGGCTGGCGGTCGGATTCTGGGCGGATCCCGATGACCTGCGGGCTAATTGGCAGGAGGACCGCCGGTGGTCACCGGCGTGGAGCTCCGAGCAGCGTGAGACCGGCTACGCCGGCTGGCGCAAGGCAGTCCAGCGCACGCTGGACTGGGTCGAGGTCTGACGAGTTGGGCGCGGTTTCGTGCGCTGTGCGCACGAAACCGCGCCCAAGTCTGGGTGTTTACTCCGATTCGCCGAGGATCTGGTAGATCTCGCGGCGCGCATTGTTGACGATGTCGATGATGCGCTGCTGCTGTTCGGCATTGGCAGCGAAGGCCGCTTGTCGTACGGCACCGAACAACTGGCCCACAGCGGCACGAATGTTGACCTGGCCGGGGTCGGCACCTTCGGTGATCTCGTCCCACGGCGCGGTCTCGATCTTGTCGGCGGCGTCGCGGCCTTCGTCGGTCAGCTCGAAAAGCTTCTTACTGCCGTCGGATTCGGTTGCCACCAGCAGACCTTCGTCGACCAACAGCTGCAGGGTCGGGTAGACCGAGCCGGGGCTCGGCTTCCACAGATCCTGAGTGCGCTCGGCGATCTCCTGGATCATTTCGTAGCCGTGCATCGGCCGTTCGGCCAGCAGCTTGAGGATGGCGGCGCGCACGTCGCCGCGCTTACCGCGTCCACGGCCGTGTCCGCGGCGACCGCCGCGTCCGCCCGGACCGAAACCACCGGGACCGAAGCCGCCGGCGCCGAAACCCGGGCCAAAGCCCGGACCGAATCCGCCGCGCGGGCCGAAGGGGGGACCGTCGTGGCGGTCGCCGTGCTCGCGGAGGTGCTCACGCACCTGGTCGCGACGGCCGCGGCGGTGACCGCGACCCGCGGGGGCAAAGCCGAACCCGGGGCCGAATCCGGGGCCGAATCGGGGGCGACCCATGTCAGGGCCGCCGAACTGGGGAAAGGGGGTGTTCATAGAGGTTCTCGTTTCTGGTCAGGAAACGCCGAATGCGCTTCCGATACGTTGACGATATATCGGAAACTATCGCGATGCAACGCTCAGTGCGATCTCCGGTCGATCTCCCCGATCACCCAGCGGGCCCATTCGGCTTCCATCGCCTCGACCCGCAGCCCGAATTCCAGGGCCGCGCGGCCGTAGAAATCGGCGTCGTTGTCCTGCCAGTTCATCGAATCGCGCACCTGCTCGTAGCGGTCGAGCTCGGCTTCGGCATGCTCGGCCACCGACACCATGTAGGCCCGGGCCTGCTCGGACGTCATCTCGCTGAGCAAGAACACCCGCAGCAGTTCGGCGCTGCGGTAGGGCGGGTCGTCCTGCGGATTGGTCATCCAGCGCAACAGGTCCCGGCGGCCGGCGTCGGTGACGCGATACTCCTTACGCCCCCGCGGGCCGATGTCGCTGACCTCGATCAGGCCCGCATTGGCCAGCTTGTTGAGCTCGCCGTAGAGCTGGCTCTGGGTCGCGGGCCAGACGTTGGCCATCGAAATGTCGAACCGTTTAAGCAGGTCGTACCCGCTGCCGGGCTGCTGAGCCAGAAGCCCCAGCGCCGCGTACCGAAGACTCACCTGCCCATCGTAGGGCTGGACATGTCAGTTGTGGAATATCTGATACTTCACCATTGACATGTCACCAGTGGACTGTCAAAGTTGTCGGCATGACGGAGATCACCACCGATTCAGCCAACTTGCCCACCGAGGGGCAGTTCTTCCAGCGCGGCAACTACGCGCCGGTGCCGGACGAACTCACCGAATACGACCTGCCCGTCGAGGGCGCTATCCCACCCGAGCTCGACGGCTGGTACCTGCGCAACGGGCCGAACCCGCGCGAGGCCACCGGCCACTGGTTCACCGGCGACGGGATGATCCACGGCGTTCGCATCGAGGGCGGCGCGGCCAAGTGGTATCGCAATCGCTGGGTGCGCACCGACAGCTTCGTCGACCCGTTCCCGCTCTACCGCGAGGACGGGACACGCGATCTGCGGGCCGCGGTGGCCAACACCCACGTCGTCAACCATGCCGGCAAGACGCTGGCGCTGGTCGAATCGTCATTGCCCTACGAGGTCACCAACGATCTGGAAACGGTCGGCTGCTACGACTTCGGTGGCAAGCTCGTCGACTCGATGACCGCACACCCCAAGATCTGCCCGACCACCGGCGAGCTGCATTTCTTCGGCTACGGCAGCATCTTCGCCCCGCACGTCACTTATCACCGCGCCGACGCCAACGGCGAGCTGACCATCAATCGTCCGGTCGACGTCAAGGCGCTGACGATGATGCACGACTTCGCCCTGACCGCGAAGCACGTGATCTTCATGGACCTGCCGATCGTGTTCAACCTCGACATCGCAATCAAGGGCGAGGGCGATATGCCCTACCGGTGGGACGACAACTATGGCGCCCGGCTGGGAGTGCTGCGGCGTGACGACCCGTTCGGTGAGATCCGCTGGTTCGAGATCGACCCCTGCTACGTCTTCCATGTCGCCAACGCCCATGAAACGGACAACGGTAAATCGATTGTCCTGCAGGCAGTTCGGTATGCAGAGCTATGGCGGGACAACGGCGGGTTCGACGCCAACGCGGTGCTGTGGAGCTGGACCATCGACCTGCAGAACGGCACCGTCAGTGAGCGCCAGCTCGACGACCGGGCGGTGGAGTTCCCGCGGATCGACGACCGGCTGGCCGGTCTGCCGGCCCGCTACTCGGTCTCGGTCGGCGACGCCAGTCTGGTGCGCCACGACCTGACCACCGGCAGCGCCGTCGAACACCATTTCGCCACCGGCTTGGTGCCAGGCGGGCCGGGGGAGGCGGTCTTCGTTCCGTCGGCATCGGGACCCGCTGATGAGAGCAACGGCTGGTATCTCGGCTATGTGTATGACGCCGCGCGCGACGGCAGCGATCTGGTGATCCTGGACGCCTCCGACTTCGCGGGTAAGCCGGTCGCCCGGATCCAGCTGCCGCGCCGCGTTCCCTATGGCTTCCACGGCAACTGGATTCCTGCCTAGCGGTACACCGGGTCCCATCGCGGGCCAGGCCTTGGGACGATGTAGCGCGTGGGTGACTTCAGCGCGCTGCCCGGCACGGCGATCGTCGTGGGCGGCACCGGCGGGATCGGGGCGCAGATCGTCGCGATGTTGACCGCTCGCGGGTCGCGGGTGGGGTTCACCTACTACGGCAACGAAAGCAAGGCAGCCGAACTCGTCACCGAGGCCGTCAGCGCGGAGCAGCTCGACATCACCGACGCCGCGGCGGTTCGGCGGGTTGTCGACTCGTTCGCGCAGCGAGCCGGTGGGGTGCATACCGTGGTCCACGCCGCCGGCGCCCACGTGCCGATGCGGCACCTCAGCACCGTCGAGACCGATCGCTTCGATCAGCAGCTCGGCACCGATGCCGGCGGCTTCTTCAATGTCGCCGCCGCGGCTCTCCCGCACCTACGTGCCTCGCGTGGCAGTCTGGTGGCGGTGACGACCGCCGCGACGCGCCGCTTCGCCGTTCGGGACGGACTCTCGGTCGCCCCGAAAGCCGCCATCGAGGCGCTGATCCGGGGCATCGCCGCCGAGGAAGGCCGATTCGGGGTGCGCGCCAATTGCGTCGGGCCCGGCATGCTGGTCGACGGCAATGCGCAGCGACTGATCGCCGACGGCGACCTCGATGACAAGGCACTCGAGGCCGCGCGCCGCAACACCCCATTGGGACGCTTCGGCTCTGCCGCCGATGTTGCCGAGGCCGTGTGCTTTCTCGCATCCCCGCGGGCTGGGTTCATCACCGGCCAAAAGCTTGATGTAGACGGAGGTTACGGTGTCTGATCGGCTGGCCGATATCCACGCGATCCGTGATGTGGTCGCCTTGTATTGCCGGGGCGTCGACCGGCTCGACCTCGAACTGGTGCGGCAGGCCTACCACCCCGACGGCATCGACCACCACACCGGTTTCGACGGGACGGTCGACGAGTTCGTGCCGTGGCTGGCCAAGAGCCTCGAGTTCCTCATCGGAACAACGCATTTCATCGGCAACCATCACGTCGACTTTGTCGGCGACGACATCGCGATCAGCGAGACGTATTTGATGGCAACGCATTGGGGCAAGCCTGAGCAGAAAAAGGCGAGTTTTACCACCGGTGCCCGCTACGTCGATCTGATGGAGCGCCGGGATGGCCGATGGGCGATCGCCGAACGCTGGGCCGTACGCGAATGGACCCGTCCGGACGTGTTCGTCCCGCCCGAACGCCCCGGCCCCCGCGGCCGGCGCGACGCTGACGATCCGCTGCCCGTCCTCCTGAAACGCTTTGGCCTCTAGGTAGTGCGAGTACCCTCACCACACCATGGCGGTGAAATGGTTCGACGAGCCTGAAGACCACGACTACGACGCGGCAGCGGACTACCTGAGCATGCTCGCCGAGGATGCCGCCGTTGCTGCGATAGTGACCGCGCTCAAATCAGCGAAGCCGGTGTACCGCAAGGCCAAAGACATCCTGCGCGCGGCCCGCCTGACCCTGTTGCCCCCCGACAACCCGCACGTGCGCGCGGACTTGGACAAGATCGGCCACGGTAAGAAGTTGTCACCGATTCTGCTGGTGCGCGGCACCCCGGCCGATGCTCTCCAGATCGCCGACGGGTATCACCGCGTCTGCGCGAGTTACCTCACCGACGAGAACACCCCGATTCCGTGCCGGCTCGCGTCGTGGGTGCCCACGACGTGAGTTTCGGCTTCTCCACCCTGGCACTCGTGGCGGTCGTCGGCATGGCCGGACCGCTGCTCGCGGCGGTGCCGAGGCTGCGCATCCCGGTCGTCATCGGGGAGCTTGCGGTGGGATTGCTTATCGGCAGAACCGGATTCGGCCTCGTCGACGCCGCCGACCCGTCCTTCAGCCTGCTGGCCGATATCGGGTTCGCGTTGGTGATGTTCGTGGTGGGCACCCACGTCCCGATCCGGGATGTCACCCTGCGGTCCTCGATTCCCGGGGCGGTGTTGCGGGCGGTCCTCGTCGGTGCGGTGGCGACGGTGTTCGGTGTTGGGCTGGCAGGAGTGTTCCACACCGGCCACGCCGCGGTATACGCGGTGTTGATGGCGTCGTCGTCGGCGGCGCTGGCGTTGCCGGTCATCCAGTCGCTCGGCATCGATGGCCCGTCAGTGAAGGGCGTCACCGCCCAGATCGCGATCGCCGACGCGACGTCGATTGTGTTGTTGCCCTTGGTGATCGACCCGGATCACGCGCTGACCGCCGCCGCCGGGGCGGTGGTCATCGCGTCGTGTGCTGCGGTTCTGTTCGCCGCGTTGTGGTGGTTCGACCGCCGCGGGTTACGCAAGCGGCTGCACCACTTTTCCGAGGACAACGGGTTCGCCCTGGAGTTACGGATCAGCCTGATCGCCCTGTTCACGCTCGCCACGCTCGCGGTCGCCACGCATGTGTCGATCATGCTGGCCGGCTTCGCGCTCGGCCTTGCGGTCCGGGCGGCGGGGGAGCCGCGCCGGTTGGCGCGCCAGCTGTTCGGTATCACCGAAGGTCTCTTCGCTCCGCTGTTCTTCGTCTGGCTCGGTGCCTCGCTATACGTGCGTGAACTCGGCGACCATCCCGCGTACATCCTGCTGGGTGTCGGGCTGGGGATGGGTGCGGTGCTCGCGCATTGTGTCGGCCGGCTGACCGGTCAACCCCTGGCGCTGGCCGCGCTGGCCGCCGCCCAACTCGGGGTTCCGGTGGCCGCGGCCACCCTGGGCACCCAGAACCACCTGCTCTCGGCGGGCGAGCCATCGGCGCTGATGCTCGGAGCACTGCTGACGATCGGGGTCACCTCGGTGGCCAGCGTGATCGCGGCGCGCCGCCAGCCGGCGCCGCCGCCGGCGTAACGCAAGACGTGTGCCTGGGGCCCGCTGCGGGTAGCCGACAGCTATGACCGCATCGAACGGCACCGAGACTCACTCCGATAAGGCACCCCGGGCGCGGCTGTGGGTCAACTGGCTGCTGGCGCTGTCCACCATCTTGGGCGCGGTCGCCGTGCAGCTGTTCGCAATGGGCGCGGTAATGAGCACCTCGGCGTGCGGCGCCCCGGACTGCCCGAAACCGAGCGGATTCGTCTACGGCCTGCTCACCTACGGGGCACCGGTCGTGGTCGTGCTCGCCATCGTGGCGTCGTTCTTCACCGCGGGGCACCGGCGCGGGTTTCTGGTGCCGCTGGCGGCGTGGCTGTTGTTGATTCTGGACGTCGCGATCCTGGCGGCGACGTTCTCCTAGCCGGCGACGCGACGGCGCGCCCGGTGGGCGGCGGGGCTGATCCCGTTGGCCCGTTTGAAGGCCGTGCTGAGCGCGAACGGGGTGCTGTAACCAACGTGGCGGGCCACCGTCGCGATCGTGACGTCTGAGGATTCCAGCAGATCGGCGGCCAGTGCCAGCCGCCACGCAGTCAGGAACGCGATCGGCGGTTCGCCGACCAAAGCAGTGAAATGCCTGGCGAATGCCGCGCGTGAAACCCCCGCCGCAGCAGCAAGATTCGCCACGGTCCAGGGATGGGCCGGATTGTTGTACATGAGCCGCAGCGTTGGTCCGATCAGAGGGTCCGCCTCGGCCGTCCACCACGGCGGTGCGGTGCCGGGGCGATTGAACCAAGCGCGTAAGAAGTCGAGCAGCAGAAGATCGAGCAGCCGATCCAGGAAGGCCTCCTGGCCGGGTCCATCGCGCACCGCTTCGGCCGAAAGTGACTGGGGCAGCGAGCTGTCCCACTCGCCGGCACGCAATACCGCGACGCCCGGCAGCGCGCCCAGCAGCCGTGCACTGACCGCACTGTGGCCTTCATAGGCGCCGACGACGGCCCGGGTGGCGCCTGTCTCGCTATTGCCCCAAGTGCGCACGCCCAGTGCCAGCGTGAAGCTCACGTCCTCACCCGACAGCGTCGTGCACCGTTGGCCCGGGTGGATGACGACCTGCGGTGCCGTCGTCTCGCTGTCGGCGAGGACGTAATGCCCGGTGCCGCGTGTCAGAGCCACGTCGCCGGCGTTGAGGTGGACGGGCGCCGTGTCCCCGTCCGACACCAACACGGCGTCGCCGTCGGTCACGCAGATGAGGGTCAGCGGCGCCTCGTCCTGGATACGCATCGACCACGGCGGGTCGAGAACCATGCGAAGGACGAAGGCGCCGTGGGCGCGGACCCCGTCCAGCAGGCCCACGAGCGCGTCCACGTTCGGCAGTCTAGTTGGAGACGTGTGCGTATGTAATAGCGACTATCGACGATGTTTTGTCTCGTGGCGGTGCGGTTCGCTGACCGGTATGTCGAGCACTCCCGTTGCCTTCCTGCCCACCCTGTCCACTGTTGCCGCCGTCAGCGGCGCCGCGGTCGGCGGTCTGTTCTATGCCTTCTCGACGTTCGTGATGCGCGGCCTGGACCGAACCGGTCCCGCGGACGCGGTCACCGCGATGCGTGGCATCAACGCCGAGGCCCAGGCCAACGGGCCTTTCCTGACGCTGTTCCTCGGGTCGGCGCTGGTCGCGCTCGCGGTGGGCATCGCGGCGTGGGTGCAGCTGCGAGTTCCCGGTAGCGGCTGGATCTTGGCCGGCGCGGTGCTGGCGCTGGTGCCACTGATCGTCACCGTCGCCTTCAACATCCCGCTCAACAACCGGCTCGCCGCGACCGGGTCCACAGCCATCGCCTGGCCGGACTATTTCCGCGCCTGGACCCGCTGGAACCACGTGCGCACCGTCGCGCCGCTGATCGGTTCGGTGTTGATGGTGATCGGCGTGCGGTTGCGCTAGCTCGGTGGCACGAACCCGTCTGAAGGGGGCGCGGGCGGCGGGGCCGCGGGGTAGGACGGCGGTGGGACCGAATAGATCGGCGGTGGGGGCGGGCGCAGCCGGGCCAGTTCGCGGCGGTGTCGCTCGGCGAGTACGGCCGCGAGAACGTATTGCGGCGGTACGCCGGGCGGCGGCGGTGGTGAGATCCGGCTGGCGATATCGCCGGCAATGCGAAAGGCCATCTCGTTGCGCACCTCGGGCGTCAATTGCGGTGCCCGAGCGAGGAATTGGCGCGCCAGCTCAGCTTGGTCCGGTGTGAGTGCGGACAGCTCCAGCGACGAGGCCCACCAGGTCAGGGCCGGTGGCATCACCGGTGGAGGTGGCAGCTTGGGACCCCGTTCGCTGATCACGACGGTGCCCGCGAACACGTCACCGATGCGCTTGCCGCGCGGCGAGATAAGGCTGCAGATCACGGCGGGACCGCCCATGAACATCCAGATCTCCACGAACCCGGCCAGTGCGCGAAACAGGGCCTGCCGGAACCGTTCCGGGCCACCGTCGTCGGATACCACGCGAAGGCCCATCGCTATCTTGCCCAGAGTCCTTCCGCGGGTGGCGGTTTCGAACGCGACGGGATAGCCGATGATCACCAGCAGCGTGAAGATGATCAGGACCGCGGCGGACAGCGCCTCGTCGAACTGCGTGATCGTGGTTGCCCACAGCATCACGCCGATGATGTAGCCGATCATGATCACGGTGAGGTCGATCATCGCGCCGACGGCCCGCACCGGCAGCTGCGCGATCTGTACATCGAGGACGACCGCGTCCCCCGTCACCACGGTCTCGGGCACCATGCCGCCCAACGCTACTAGCATCGGCCGGATGGACGTCGACGCTTTCGTGCTGGCTCACCAGGACACCTGGAAGCGGCTCGAGGCGCTGGTGAAGCGGCGCCGCCGGCTGTCCGGTGCCGAGGTGGACGAACTCGTCGAGCTCTACCAGCGGGTCTCCACCCACCTGTCGATGGTCCGCTCGGCCTCGTCGGACTCCGTTCTGATCGGGCGGCTGTCCAGCCTGGTGGCGCGCGCTCGAGCCGCCGTGACCGGCGCGCACGCCCCGATGTGGCATGAGTTCGCCCGATTCTGGACGGTCTCGTTCCCGGTGGTGGCCTACCGGGCATGGCGGTGGTGGCTGGCCACGGCTGTGCTGTTCTTTGTGGTGGTGGTGGTCATCGGGGTCTGGGTCGGCGGCAGCCACGAGGTGCAGTCGGCATTGAGTACGCCCGAGGAAATCGAGCACCTGGTCAACCACGACTTCGCCTCGTACTACAGCGAGCACCCGGCCGGGTCGTTCGCGTTGCAGGTGTGGGTGAACAACTCGTGGGTGGCCGCACAGTGCATCGCGTATGCGATCTTGCTGGGCATCCCGATCCCCTGGGTCCTGTTCCAGAACGCCGCCAACCTCGGCGTCATCGGCGGGCTGATGGTCGACGCCGGCAAGGCCGATGTGCTGTTCGGGCTGCTCATTCCGCACGGGCTGCTGGAGTTGACGGCCGTGTTCCTGGCCGGGGCGGTCGGCATGCGGCTCGGTTGGACGGTGATCTCCCCAGGCGATCGGCCCCGCGGCCAGGTTCTGGCCGAGCAGGGCCGCGCGGTGGTCGCCGCGGCGGTCGGGCTGGCCGGCGTGCTGCTGGTGTCGGGGTTGATCGAGGCGTTGGTGACGCCATCGCCGCTGCCGACCTTCCTCCGTATCGCCATCGGGCTGGCCGCCGAGGTCGCGTTCCTGTCCTACGTCGTCTATTTCGGCCGCAAGGCCATCCGGGCGGGTGAGACGGGCGACGTCGAGGACGCCCCCGACGTCGTCCCCACCGGCTGAGCGCTACAGCCGGCCGGTGGCCTTCATCGCCAGGTAGCGGTCGGCCAGGGCCGGCGCCAGATCCTCGGGCAGGGCATCGACTACCTCGACGCCCTTGTGTCGCAGCCGGCTGGCGATGGTCCGGCGATCGTTGCGCGCGCGCTCGGCGGCCGCCGCGTCGTACACCTGCGCGGCATCGGCACGGCCGGCGGCGAGTTCGTCGACGCGCGGATCGGACACCGCAGCCACGATCACCTTGTGTTTGGCCGATAGCCGCGGCAACACCGGCAGTAGGCCCTCGTCGAGGGCCGAGGAGTTGAGGTCGGTCAGCAGCACCACCAGCGCGGTGCGGCGCACCCGGCGTTGCACGGCGGCCACCATCGCGGTCGCATCCGATTCGATCAGCGCCGGCTCCAGCGGCGCCATCGCCTCGACCAGCTGGGCGAGCAGTTCGGTCCGCGATGCGCCGAACACCGCTGCGCGGGTGAGCCGGTCGTGGGCGAGGAAGTCGACATGGTCGCCGGCCCGCGCCGCCAGCGCAGCCAGCAGCAGCGCCGCGTCCATCGACCAGTCCAGCCGCGGCCAGCCACCCGGGTCGCGGGCGGTGGGATCCACGCCGACCCGGCCCGCCGAAGTACGGCCGGTGTCGAGCACGATCACCACCCGCCGGTCACGTTCGGGTCGCCAGGTGCGGACCACCACGTCGGCGCGGCGCGCGGTGGCCCGCCAGTCGATCGAGCGAACGTCGTCGCCCACGACGTATTCACGTAGCGAATCGAATTCGGTGCCCTGGCCGCGGATCAGGACCGGCAGCAGCCCGTCGATCTCACGCAACCGAGCCAGCCGGGACGGAAGATGCTTGCGCGACAGGAACGGCGGCAGGATGCGCACCTGCCCCTCGACGGTATGCGACCGTTGCCGGCCAGCCAGACCGAGTGGCCCGATCGAACGGACGGTCACGCCGTCGGAACGCAGGTCGCCGCGGCGCACTGGCCGTAAATGCGTTGTTACAGTGACGGTTTCAGCAGCCCGAACGGTGAGTTCGGGTGTGCGGGGTTCGGCGCAGGCGCTCGGCGGCCAGGCATCGCGAAGGGCACCGCGGAACCGGCGAGACCCGGCATTGTGGACGTGCAGGACGGCGTCAACGGGCTGACCCAGCCGTGCCGACTTGTCGCCGGCCCGGCTCAGTCGCAGCGCACGCGGGCTGCCCGCCAACACCATGTCGATGACCACCACCGCCAGCAATGCCAGCAGCGCGCAGGCGAAAGTCGTTGCGGGCCAGGGTGACAGCCCAATCGGCAGCACGCCCAACAGGGCGATAAGCCCGGTGCGCCCGGTGAGGACCACTAGCGTGGCACCGGCACCGCGGCCAGGATGCCATCGAGCACGCCGTCGGGGGTGGCTCCTTCGAGTTCGGCCTCCGGGCGCAGCCCGATCCGGTGGCGCAACGTCGGCCGGGCCATGGCCTTGACATCGTCCGGGGTGACGTAGCCGCGGCCCGACAGCCAGGCCCACGACCGTGCCGTCCCCAACAGAGCCGTCGCACCGCGCGGTGACACCCCGAGCTGCAGGGACGGGGAATTCCTTGTTGCCCCGACGATATCGACGATGTAGCCGAGCACCTCCTCAGCGACCAATACCTGCTTCACCGCTGCGCGGCCGGCGGCCAGTTCGGCGGGGCCGGCCACTGGGCGGATCGCGCTCAGGTCGCGTGGATCAAACCCGCCGGCATGCCGGGACAGGATCGCGATCTCCTGATCACGCGGCGGCAGGGGCACATTCAGCTTCAGCAGGAACCGGTCCAGCTGCGCCTCGGGCAGTTGATAGGTGCCCTCGTACTCGATCGGGTTCTGGGTAGCAGCCACGATGAACGGATCCGGGAGCAGCTTCGCCCCACCGTCGACGCTGACCTGGCGTTCCTCCATCGCTTCAAGAAGGGCCGCTTGGGTTTTCGGTGGGGTGCGGTTGATCTCATCGGCCAGCATGATGTTGGTGAACACCGGTCCCTTACGGAAGGCGAACGCCGCGGTCTTGGCGTCGTACACCAGTGACCCGGTCACGTCGCCGGGCATCAGGTCGGGCGTGAACTGCACCCGTTTGAACTCCAGTTGCAGTGCGGCCGACATCGCCCGCACCAGCAGCGTCTTGGCCACGCCCGGAACACCTTCCAGCAGAACGTGACCGCGGCACAGCAGGGCGATCACCAGCCCGCTGACCACAGCGTCCTGGCCTACGACGGCTTTGCCGATTTCAGTGCGCAGGGCCAGTAACGCCGCGCGGGCCGCATCGCTCTCGGCGGTGGAGGAGGGAGGCGGGGCAATGTGCGTCACGACTTGGTGACCTGCCTTTCGATGTCGTCTAGTGCATGGGCCAGGTGGAGCAGGTCGGAGTCGGTGGACGGTACTGGGCCGAACAGTAGGTGGTGGACGGTGCCGGCATCTCCGGTGTAACGGGCAGCGACGGCGTCCAGCACCGCGGTGGGAGACGGGTTGGGGCCCAGCCCCAGTCGTGGTGCGAGTCGCTGCAGTGTGGCAGTGCGTAGCGCTTCTGCTGCCTGGTCGCGCGCCCGGCGGGAGCGGTAGAGCCGGGCGCGTCCCTCGACCGTCTCCGAGGCGCGCACCACCACGGGCAGTTTCTCGGCAACCAGCGGACCGAGCCGGCGGCCCTGCCACACGGCCAGCAGCAGAACGACCAGGCACAGCTGCCAGACGATCCAGGTCACTGCGTCAGGCATGAGGTCGGTCAGTGTCGTTCCCTCCGCGCCGCTTTCACCTTCGGCTCGCTGCGGGGCGTACCAGATGAGTCGCGGCCGGCTGCCGGCAAGGTTCATCGCCAGCGCGGCATTGCCCTCTTGGAGTAACCCGCCGTTGGTCATGAAGTCCGCGCTCCCGACGACGGTCACCGTGCGGCCGTCGGCGTGGTAGCGCACCAGCGCGCCGCCGTAGCATCGGGTCAGCTCGGCGTCACCGGCTTTCTCATAGGTATCGGTGGAGCCCAGTTCCACCGTTCCGGCCCGATTGGCCTCCGGCAGATCACAATCGGGCTCCATGGTGAGCATGCTGGCGCCGCCGAGCCGGACGCCGGGCGCCAGCGCCTGCCGCGCGCGCGAGGTTGGTTCCAGTAGCAGCCGGTCGCCGGGAACATCGGCCAGCCGGTCCAGCAGATCCGTTCCTCGGGTGTAATAGGTTTCGGCCGCCAGCAGCAGCGTGCCCGGTCGGGCCGCTCGCTCCACGTCGGCCACGTTGCTCGCCACGACGACGTCGACGCCGCGGTCCCGAAGCAGAGTGACCAGTGCGTGGGCACCGTCTGAACTGGTGGACTCCGGATCCATCCGGCCACCCGGGCGCGGGGCGGTGAAGAAGGCGCCGATGGCGGCGATCGCTGTTATCGCGATCAGCGCCAAGGCAATCCAGCGTCCGGTGCGCCAACGTTGGCCGATGGTGCTGCTCACCGCAGCGGAGCCCAGGTGTCGAGGACGGCGGGTGCCGTCGCGTTGGACCGGCTCGGGGCGGCGTGCCGGCGCAGCGCCTCGTCGAGCTCGGCGACCATGCGGTAGTTGGGTTCGGTCCCGGGCTGCTCGCCATAGGTGACGTCGTTGAATACCGTGGCCGCTCGCTGTAACTCACCCGAGAACGCGGGTAGCAGCTCACCCGCGTCACGGGCGAGCTCGTTGGCGGTACGACCCGGAACCGGGTTGAGCATCCCGGTTTCCTCGAGCTGGCGACCCACCGCTCGAAGCCGATGCCGTATCGCAGCAGCCCAGTTAGCCTGGGCCGCATATGCTTCCGCTGTCGCGCGATGCTCGGCCGCGCTGAGTTCGTGGGTGCCGAACAATCCGGCGTCGCCTGCCCGGTTGGTCCGCATCGTGCGTCGGGCGATCCGCACCGCCACGATGAATGCCACCAGCACCACGATGGCGAGCACCGTGATGGTCAGCCAACCGCCGGGGATCGTCGACCCTTTGAGGATCAGCCGGTAGAGCATCTCTTGGACCCATTCGCCGAGCCGGTCCAGCAACGACGACTTGGGATAGATCGGCTTGGCCAGCTCACGCTGGGCCGCTTCATGGGCGGTTTCCCGGTCAATATCGATGGTGGGCATGGCGTTCCGGCGCTACCGCGACGGGGTGAGCCACAGGTTGTCGGCGGTCACGGTGTCGGCGGGCCCGGCGTTGGCTCCGGTCTGAAGCACCAGATCGAACGCCTCGGCGCGGATGCGGGTATCGGTGTAGAGCAACACCACCACACCGGCGGTGAACGGGGCAGTGATGATTTGGCCGATCGCGCCACCGATGGCAATCATGGTGTACGTCAGGATGATCGTTCCCGTGGTCGGCTCGCCGATTTGCATCAGCCCTCCGCCCAGGCTGAACGGAACCGAGACCGCCCCGGCGACCAGTGAAGCGACCACCGAGGCGAGCAGCCGAATGCCGACGATCCGCCAGAAGTGGTTGCGCACCAGGCCAAACGAGCGGCGGATCGATTCCATGATGGGCTTTCGCTCGAGCACGATGGCCACCGGCGCGAACGACAGGACTGTGTACAGGTAGATGATCGCGGCGATGAACGCGAGCACCAGTGGGATGCCGACGATCGCAGCGACGGTGCCGTTGCCAGCCACCGCAATTCCGGCGATGACACCCACGACCACCCCGGCCAGCAGCAGCGCGGCGAGCACTTCCAGTGCGCTGAAACCGAGCAGGGCCAGCAGCCGGCCACGCACCCGCTGCCACGCTTCGCCGACGGTGATCTTGGCGCCGAACACTGCCCGCCCGACCACGACGGTGAGCATGCCGGACAGCAGTATTCCCCCGAGGAAGGTGGCGACCGCACCGGTGAGGCTGGACAGCACGGACCCCACCAGCACCGGCGTGGACAGCTCATCGCCGGCCTGGCCACCCACCTTTCCGCCCATGGAGATGGCAGGACCCAGCTGCAGAATCAGTGCCAGGATCTGGGTGATCACCACGACCACCGTCGTCAGGCCGAGGGTCGCCTTCGGGTTGGCCCGGATGTAGCCGACACCACCGTTGAAGATGTCGCTCAGCGACAGCGGCCGCAGCGGGATGATGCCGGGTTTGGGCGCCATGGGGGGCCGCGGCGGGTATCCCGGCGGCGGGTATCCGGGTGCGCCGTAACCCGGGGGCGGATAGCCCGGTGCGCCGTATCCCGCTGGCGGGTATCCCGGCGGGCCGTAACTCGGCGGTGGATAGCCGGGCGGGCCGTATCCGGCAGGACCGTAACCCGGGGGCGGATAACCCGGCGGTGGATACCCGGGAGCCGGCGCAGACGGCGGATACCCCGGCGGCGGGAATGGTGGTTGATCAGGCCAACCAGGCGGCGGTCCGGGTGGGCCGGCAGGCGGTGCGGTCACCGGTCAACGCCCCCGACGTCGTTGCTCATGAGCCCATCCTGTCGACAGACGGGGTATTTCTCAACGTCCCGCCCATCTCGGTCGCGTAGCGTTTGCGCCATGGCGGAGCTCAAGGACCGGCTGAGATCAGACCTCACCGAAGCGATGAAGGCCCAGGACAAGTTGCGCACCGCGACGCTGCGACTGCTGCTTGCCGCGGTGCAGACCGAGGAGGTCTCGGGCAAGCAGGCTCGTGACCTCTCCGACGACGAGGTGCTCAAGGTGCTCGCCAGGGAGTCCAAGAAGCGCAGCGAGTCCGCCGAGATCTACACCCAGAACGGTCGCGGTGAGCTGGCCGCCGAGGAGCACGCCGAGGCCCGGATCATCGACGAGTACCTGCCGACCCCGCTGACCGATGCCGAGGTGGCCGACGTGGCCGACACGGCGATCGCCCAAGTGGCCGAGGAACTTGGCGAACGCCCGTCGACGAAGAACATGGGTTTGGTGATGAAGGCGGCCACCGCGATCGCAGCGGGCAAGGCCGATGGCTCGAGGCTGTCGGCGGCAGTGAAGGCGCGTTTGTAGGCATGCTGCGTTTCGCCGGATGATGCCGGGGTATCCGTCGTGCATGACACGCTTCGGATACACCCTGATGACCGAGCAGAGTGGCCCCAAAGATCTTGTGTGTTATGCCATTTCGGCTGAACGCGCGGGCTTCGACTTCGAAGTGTCAAGCGACCACTTCTCGCCCTGGCTGACAACCCAGGGCCACGCGCCCAACGCCTGGACCTTGCTCGGGGCAGTGGCCCACGCCACCGAACGGGTTGCCCTGTACACCTACGTGACCTGCCCGACGATGCGCTACCACCCGGCCGTCGTCGCACAACAGGCCGCCACTTTGCAGATATTGGCCGACGGCCGATTCATTCTCGGCCTTGGCGCCGGTGAGAACCTCAATGAGCACGTCGTAGGCAAGGGCTGGCCCACTATCCAGCGGCGCCACGACATGCTCAACGAGGCGATCGTGATCATCCGACAACTGCTCAGTGGGGACCTCGTCGACCACAAAGGCGAGTACTTCCAGGTGGATTCCGCACGTATCTGGGATGTCCCCGACGAGCCGGTCACCATTGGTGTCGCGGTATCCGGCGAGCGGTCGCTGGATGCCTTCGCCACCGTGGGCGACCACATGATCGCCGTGGAACCGGACAGCAAGCTCGTCGATGGCTGGCACTCCGCCCGGCAGGCCACCGGGTTGCTCGCGGGCGGCCGGGTGATCGGGCAGATCCCGATCTGCTGGGATCCGGACCCGGGCGCTGCGGTCAAACGGGCCCACGAGCAGTTCCGCTGGTTCGGCGGCGGCTGGGCCGTCAATGCCGATCTGCCCACGCCGGCCGGCTTCGCCGGTGCCACCCGGTTCGTCAGCCCGGAGGCGGTTGCGGAGAACATCCCATGCGGGCCCGACCTGGACGCCATCGTCGATGCGGTGAGCGTGTACTGGGAGGCCGGATTCACCGACATCGCGCTTGTGCAGATCGGTGACGAGGGTCAGGACGAATTTCTGGCGAAGGCCGCCGAACCCTTGTTGGACAAGCTCCGCGACGCGGCGAACTGAGCACGTGATACCCGCCACTGCGGGATTGAAGCCGACTTCGCAGGGTATTCCGCACATCAATGACTGACCGAACCACCGACGAAGAAGACCACGCCGACTACACGGACGATTACCAAGAAGAGAGCAGAATCGACCGTTCGAGGGTCAAGCCGAATGCCGATGATGACATCCGCGAGATCGCTCCTGACGTGGCCGACCCCCCGGATCACGAAACCCCCGACTGACATCCGAAATAGCTGTTCTCGTAGTGCTGCTCGGGTTTTAACGACGCACTAAGCGGGCATCTAGTGTCCAACGCCGTCGTATGGCCGGCGATTGCTGAAAGGCCGACGTTGACCATTCTCTATCCTGACGTCCAGGACGCGGTGAGCAGTGCAGCCGGTGTTTATGCGCCGCAACACGATTCACATTTGTTGATCGAGGCGATGACACGGAGCGGTGCCGTGAGCGGGCGCCGGGTGCTGGATCTGTGCACGGGGAGCGGCGCCGTCGCGATCGCTGCCGCGCAGTCTGGTGCGCGCAATGTCACCGCCTTCGACATCTCCCCGCGCGCCGTCGAATACGCGACGAGCAACGCCGCTGAAGCCGGGGTCCGCATCGATGCGCGGGTGGGAATGTGGGTCGATGCGTTCATTTCCGGCCCCTATGACGTGGTGGTCTCGAATCCTCCTTATGTTCCAACGGGTCCCGATGCCGATCTGGAAAACATTCCCCTTGAAGTGGGTCCCCCGACGGCGTGGAACGCCGGACTTGACGGCCGTGAGGTGTTGAACCCACTGTGCGACGCCGCGCCGGAACTGCTCACCGTCGGCGGCACGATCCTGATCGTGCAGTCCGAACTCGCCGACACCGAGCAATCGCTTCGTCGCCTGCGCGGCGGCGGCTTGCGCGCCGAAGTTGTGCTCAGTCAACTCATTCCGTTCGGCCCGGTGCTGCGGGCGCGGGCGAAGTGGATGGAGAGCATCGGCATGTTGCCCGTGGGACGGCGGGAAGAGGAAATCGTGGTCATCCGCGCGGAGAAACGGTGAGCGGGGACGAGCCCCGCCACGTCCGGATCGTCTCCGGCGGGCCGATGATGGTGCCAGGTCCGGTCTGCATCGACATGCCCGACGGCACCGTCGTCGAGTCCGACCGATTCATGGTCGCCATCTGTATGTGCCGGCGCAGCAAGACTTATCCGCTGTGCGACACCAGCCACCGGCTTCGCGAGCGCATCTCGGACCAGCCGTCAGTCCAGCGGCCGGCGTAACGAGCTGCGCCCGCCGGTCCAACACCGCATCAGGTGATCGGCAAGCCGATTCTCCAACAGCTCGTGCGCCCGGATGCCGAAGACGACGTCGCGGTCCAGGGCCGGCTCCCGGCTGACCAGGTCACCGACGACATCGGTGCGGACCACCTGCTCGTGTACGGCATCGGCCTCGACATGTTCACGATAGAACCGCGTGCAGGCGTCCGGGGCACCCATCCGTTTCAGGGCCTCGACCAATCGGCGCGACCCCGGCGACGAGGTGATCTCGGTGGCGGCGAAGTGCCCGACCACGGCGCCACGGTGCTCGCGGTGAAGGCCGAACATCGACATCAGGTTCACCAAGGCCAGCGATACCGCGGGCACCGCGTCGATGTAGCCCAGATATGTCGCGTCCAGGCCGGCGGCGACCATCAGATCGGCGAACAGCTGCTGGTGCACGTGAGGGGCTCTGCCGGCGCCGAATTCGTCGAATTCGACCGCCACGAACGAAGCTTTGGCCTGGCCGGTCAGCCGGGGGATGGCCCACGCGTGTGGGTCACCCTCTTTGAGGTGATACAGCGAGCGATGCACGAAGTACTCCTGCATCTGCTCCCAGGTCCCGGTGCTGCGCAGGTGGTACGACGGGCCGGTGCCATCGGCCGGTTCGACCGACAATCGCTCCATCTCGGTGGCCGCCGAGTCCTCGTCGGTGATGTCACCGACGTCGCGCTGCACGGCGGTCAGGAACGACTCTTCGAGCTGGGCGCGCAGGTGCAATAAGCCGGGGTTCCACTCCCAACCCGGATCGACGCCGCCGAACCCGCGGTAGTGCAACTCGTAGCAGACATACAAGGCGAGTTGCAGGTCGATGCCGTAGGGGTCGGCTTCGCGCACCGGCGCCTCGATGCGGTGGAGATAGTTTCGCGGCGCACGCTCGGTCAGGAGGTCGAGGACAGCCAGCGAGAGGGGACCTCGAGCTTCCGGAAGGCGGGGTTCGAGGGCAATGGGAGCCAATGTCACCTAGGGCTTGTTCCCGGAACCCGGGCGGAGCTAAACCCCGTGCGTCACTTTAGTTGCTGGCGCAAGCGGCGATGAGTGCGTCGGGGTCGGTGACGCTGACGAGCAGGGTGCGCAGCGTCGTCGAGACGCCACACACTTTTGCTTGGACGGGCGGATCGATGGTCAGCTCGACGAGGCCGGACAGGGAGCCGTTGACCAGCCACCGTCCGCGCCAGCCGTGCACACCCCAGCCCAGGCCGGGCCGGCTAGCCGGCTTGGCCCCGGTGATGGACGCCAACGGAATGTCGGCCGAGAAGCCCCAGCCCATCGATACATGCAGCTTGCCGTCGGCGACGCTGACGTCGCTTCGGCCGGGGCCGAGGCCCAGCGGGGTAGCCAGCGGTCGGTACCAGCTGTCGAAACGGATCTCCGTCATGGTGGCGACGATAGTGCCCCGACCAGTGCCGCGATAGGTAAAAGTACCCAGTTGGACGACGATCAAGCGGCGAGGCACGAGCCGCGATGAGCAGTCCGACAATCCGGCCCGGTTGTACCGTGAGCCTGTCTCGACACCGAAGGGCGCTCATCCATGGACGCAGACGTCATCGTGGTCGGGGCCGGCCTGGCCGGTCTCGTCGCCACCCACGAACTGACCAGCCGCGGCAAGAAGGTCATGCTGATCGACCAGGAGAACGAGGCGAACCTCGGTGGGCAGGCGTTCTGGTCGTTCGGCGGGCTGTTCCTGGTCGATAGCCCTGAACAGCGGCGCCTGGGTGTCAAAGACGGCTTCGAGCTGGCGTGGAACGATTGGTCCGGCAGCGCCCAGTTCGACCGGATCGACGACGAGGACAGCTGGGCAGTGCGCTGGGCCCGCGCCTATGTCGAGTTCGCCGCGGGGGAGAAACGGTCCTGGCTGCTCGGACACGGCATGAAGTTTCTGCCCACCGTCGGCTGGGCCGAACGTGGCGACCTGCGCGCCGATGGGCACGGCAATTCGGTCCCCCGCTTCCATGTCGCCTGGGGCACCGGCACCGGGGTGGTGGAGCCCTTCGTCACGTCGGCGCTGGCCGCCGCCGACCGCGGGCTGGTGACATTCCGGCACCGGCACCGAGTCGACGAACTGGTGATCGCCGACGGCGCCGTCACCGGCGTGCGGGGTGCGGTGCTGGCGCCCGACGACGCACCGCGTGGCGCGCCGTCCACCCGGGAATCTGTTGGAGAGTTCGAATTCGGCTCCCAGACAGTCATTCTCACCACCGGCGGCATCGGTGGGAATCACGACATCGTGCGGCGATACTGGCCGCGGCGGATGGGCAGCCCGCCACGGGAGATGATCACCGGCGTGCCCGCCTACGTCGACGGCAGGATGCTCGACATCGCCGCCGACTCCGGGGTGCGCACGGTCAACCGGGACCGGATGTGGCACTACACCGAGGGCGTGCAGAACTGGGACCCGATCTGGCCGGGGCATGCGATCCGGATTCTGCCGGGGCCGTCGTCGATGTGGTTTGACGCGTTGGGCCGTCGGCTGCCCCCGCCCTACCTACCCGGCTACGACACCTTGGGAACCTTGCGCTACCTGCGCACTACCTCAGACATCGCCGGCCACGACCACAGCTGGTTCATCCTCACCCAGAAGATCATCGAGCGGGAGTTCGCCCTGTCGGGTTCCGAGCAGAATCCAGACATCACCAGCAAGGACCGCGCCGGGTTCCTCAAGGAGCGGTTGTTGAGCAAGGGCGCGCCTGCGCCGGTGGAGGCGTTCAAGCGTCATGGGGCGGACTTCGTCGTCGCCAACGGCCTCGAGGAGCTGGTGGCGAAGATGAATGCGCTGACCGACGAACCGCTGCTCGACGTCGGGCGCATCCGGGCGCAGCTCGAAGCCCGCGACCTGCAAATGGCCAACCCGTACGCCAAAGATGCTCAGGTACAAGGTATCCGCAACTCGCGACGGTACATCGGTGACCGGATCGGCCGCACCGCCGCCCCGCACCGCATCCTCGACCCGGCGGCCGGACCGCTCATCGGCGTGAAGCTGCACATCCTGACCCGAAAGACCCTCGGCGGCATCCAGACTGATCTAGCGTCGCGAGCAATCGGTCTTGACGGCAATCCGATCGACGGGCTGTACGCCGCGGGCGAGGTAGCCGGTTTCGGCGGTGGTGGCGTGCACGGTTACAACGCGTTGGAGGGAACGTTCCTCGGTGGCTGCCTGTTCTCGGGTCGTGCCGCGGGTAGGGCAGCAGCAATGGCACTGTAGATGGCGAGGTAGCGATGGACGAACTCGGTTCTCGGCGTTGGCAATTGAGCAGACGAGCTTTTCTGGCGTCCAGTGTCGCGGCCGGAGCTGGTACTGCTCTCGCGGCGTGCGGGCAGGGCGGCGTCCCGGCGCCGCCGTTGCAGACTCAACCCACCGTGGTACCCACCGGGCTGACCGCAGCGATCGATGCCGCTGAGGCGGCGCGCCCGCACACCGGCAAGACCGTCACCGTCGCGCTGAATCCCAGGCCGGTCACCGTCGACCTGGGTGGGTGGGTGGTCAACACGCGGGGCTACGCCGACACCGTCCCCGGCCCGTTGATCCGGGCGAACGTCGGCGACCAGATCGAAGCCACCGTGACCAACAAGCTGGACGGGCCGACTTCGGTGCACTGGCACGGAATCGCCTTGCGGAACGACATGGACGGGGTCGAACCCGCCACCGCGAACATCCAACCCGGGGACACCTTCACCTACAAATTCTCGGTTCCCAACGCGGGCACCTACTGGGCACATCCGCACACCGGCGTCAACGCGGACACCGGGCTGTACCTGCCGTTGATCGTCGACGACCCGAAGGCACCCGCCGATTACGACGCCGAGTGGATTGTGGTACTTGACGATTGGACCGACGGCGTCGGGAAGTCGCCCGAGCAGATCTACGACGACCTGCGCAAGGGTGTGATGGCTATGGGCGGCGGCACCAGCGAGCTCCTCGGCGGAGATCCCGGCGATGTGATCTATCCCTACTATCTGGTCAACGGCAGAATCCCGGAAGCGCCAACAACGTTCACCGCAAAACCTGGGCAGCGCATCCGGTTGCGGATCATCAACGCCGGCGCGGACACCGCATTTCGGGTCGCCTTGGCGGCGCACCGGATGACCGTCACCCACACCGACGGATTCCCGGTCGTGCCCGTCGAGGTGGATGCCCTGCTGCTGGGGATGGCAGAGCGCTATGACGTGATCGTCACCGCCGGCGACGGTGTGTTCCCGTTGGTTGCACTGGCCGAGGGGAAGAACGCGTTGGCGCGCGCCCTGCTGACCACGGGGGCCGGTTCGGCGCCGGAGCCGGGATTCCAGCCGCCCGAGCTGAACGGGCGGATCGGCACCGTCGACATGTTCACCGCCGCCTCGGACGCGCGGCTGGCATTCACCAAGGCCGACGCCGACCTGACGGCCGAACTCAGCGGCGACATGATGACCTACCAATGGGGAGTCAACGGGTCCTACCCGAAGAACAAGCCGTTCACGATCAAGCAGGGTCAGCAGGCGACGATGACGTTCGCCAACAAGACCACCATGTGGCATCCGATGCACCTGCACGGTCATACCTTCGCGGTGCTGAACGCCAATGGGGAGCTGGGTGCGCGCAAGGACACGGTGATTGTGCTTCCCAAGCAGTCGGTCCGGATCGCCATCCTGGCCGATAACCCGGGGTATTGGCCGCTGCACTGCCACAACACGTACCACGCAGAAGCGGGGATGATGTCGACGTTCGACTACCTGAACTGAGCCTTTGCGGTTGCTGGCCTTAGTTGACCGAGGCGTCAATTTGGCGGGATGTCTATCTGGGCTGCGGCCCCGTAGTATGGCTCCATCAGGAAGGGGGCCGACATGAGCCTTCGACACACATCGCTTCGAGTGGTGGCTGCGACGTCGTTGTCGCTAGGGGCGTTGTTTGCGGCGGCTGGCACGGCGTCGGCCGCCCCTCAGCCGACCGACCAAGGGTCGGATCTGCAGACGTACCTCGACAGCTTGACGAGCACGTACAACAACACGATTGGTAAGTCGGTGGATGAGGCCCGTCAAACGGCCCAGGACCAGGCGGCGCAAAACGTGGGGCTGGCGATCGGGGTACCGATCGCCAATGGTGCGATCGGTGGCACTACGGCCGTGGCCGGAAGTGTGGGCTCCGCGCTGGTGTTCTCCGCGTTCCAGGGCGGCAACAATCCGTTCGCGGGCTTGAGCGCCGCGGCTGCCCCGTCAGCGCTGTCGGCGGCCGCATTGCCGGCAGCCCCGGCGTTGCCACCGCCACCGGCGTTCGGCCCGCTGCCTCCGCCGCCTGCGATCGGGCCGCCACCGCTGCCGCCGCCACCGGCTTTGCCGCCACCGCCGTGGATTCCGTTCCTGCCGGGCTCACCGCCACTGCCAGGTCCGCCTCCGCTGCCGCCGCCGCCGGCTCTACCGCCGCCGCCGTTCTGACGCGGAATTAGTGAGTTCACCCCCGGGCTTCTCGGTCCGGGGGTGAAGTATTTCTTAGACTCGCCAGGGTTGACGCTCGGTGAACGTAATGCGAAATTGAGTGCAATGACTAGGGCGTTGGACGAAACGACGCAACTCGGGGAAGTCGTTGAACGGCTCGCACTGAGTTATCCGACGCTGCCCTCGTCGACCATCGCCGAGGTGGTCGATGAGCTCCATGCTCGGTTCAATGGCGCGCGCATCCGCGAGTACGTCCCGCTCTTCGTCGAGCGTCGAGCACATAGTGCGCTCATCGAACTCGACGTGTCCTACGAATAGTCCTGGGCCGCAACCATTCTTCGGATGAGCCGGTCGATGTCCTCGGGGTCGCTGATGCTGAAGTCGCCGACTGCGTAGCGCCCCAGGAGTCCGTTGATAAAAGTCTGGGTGATGGCACTCAGGTCGTCGACGACGGACGGCGGAAGGTCACGCCCGCCGGGCAGCAGGCGCAGCATCATGTCGCGGTACAGCTCGACGAAACCCTCGTTCGCCCGACGGACCAGATCGGAAATCGCGGGCTCTCGCGTGGCCAGCATGTTGAGCTCGTAGCGCGCCTTGGCGCGGGTGAGCCACGGCTCTTTCGATGCGGCGGCCACCACGTCGGCCAACCGCGGTAGCTTCAGATCCTCGCCCGCGGCAGCATTCCTGGCCGTCTGCAAGGCCATCAGGTCGAGTTCGACCACCCGTTCCGTCGTGGCAGCAAGTAAGGCCGACCGGGTTCGGAAGTACGCGGACGTTGTTCCTTCCGCGACGCCTGCGGTTCGGTCGACCTTGATATGACTCAGGCCCTTGGCGCCTTGTGCCGCCAGCACCGTGATCGCCGCGTCGCAGAGGTCGCGGCGCCGTTGGTCTCCGTCGGGCTTACGTCGCATCGGCCACCAATCTAGCCGGAGTTTCTATGAAAATAGAAAATGCCGTTATCGGCACAGGGGCGGTGCTACGTTCACGCCATGGCTGCAGCAGCGTTCGTCGGGCGAATCGGGGGGCTTGCCGTCGCCCTTGGTGTGGGAGCGGGTGTTCTTCTTGGCGCCCAGGGTGTCGCGTCGGCGGATACGGGTGCCCCGTCGGGCACGGCCTCATCGTCATCCGCCAACAAGGCGCCGGCAGCATCGAGCGCGCGGCACAAGGCACCCACATCGGCCAATAAGCAAGCGGTGACATCGATTTCGAAACCAGCCGCCGCGAATCAGCTGCCCAAGGCACCGAACGTCGTCGCGGTGGCACTTTCGGTGCTAGGCGTCACGCGTCCCGAAGATGAGACCACCGCTCCGTCCGCAACGTCCGTCGCAAAGCCCGCTGCCACAACGTCTTTGGTCAGTCAGGCGACGTCGGCTCGAGGGACCGCGACGTCTGAAGCGGTGGCGGCGGCCGACACGCCGCCCGTCGACGAGAGCCTTTACAGCGGCCCGCCGCCGACGCTTGCGCAACGTGCGGTGGTTGCCGGGTTGCGGTTGATCAATTTCGTGACAAAGACTTTCAATCTGCCCTTCAGTCTCAGCGGTACCAGCGCGCAAATCCCGTTCTTCACCGACGGTGTGCCGGACTTCTTCCTCCTGTCCGGAATCAAGGCGGAGAAGACCGAATACGAGGGCATGGCCGTGTGGACGCTGACGCCGCACGATCCCAGCGGCCAGTACGTCGTGGCCATTCACGGCGGCTCCTTCATCGGCCAGATCAGCATCTTCCACTGGTGGACCTACACCGACATGGCTCGTGACACCGGCGCGACCATCGTCGTCCCGCTCTATACTCTTGCACCGCTTGGTAATGCGGCAACGGATGTTCCCGTCATGGCCGACTTCATCGCCGCGCAGATCGCGGCGCACGGCCCGGACAACGTGAGCGTGGTCGGCGACTCGGCCGGCGGCACCATCGCATTGGCTGCTCTCCAGGAGATCGTCAAGCGCAACGGCACCCAGCCTCACCGTCTGCTCCTGCTGGCGCCGGCCCTCGACCTGAGCGACACATTCGAGAACCCGGTGGACGACCCGCTGTTGGGTAACCCCGCCGATTCGCACGACAACAACCTGCTGACGTGGGCGGGCGATCTGGACCCGAGCGACCCCGTCGTCAGTCCGATCTACGGCTCGTTGGCGGGCCTGCCGCCGACCACCGTGTATTCGAGTTCGCACGATCTGCTGACCCAGCAAGCGCTGCGCCTCAGGGACAAGGCGATCGCGTCGAGTGCTGACTTCACGTTCGTGCTGCGGGAGGGTCAGTTCCACGACTGGACGATCTTCGCGCCGCTGCCGGATGCCTACCGGGAGCGGTCCGGCATCTATCAAGCACTCGGACTGTGACGCGCGGGCGCAAGTAAAAAGGCCTCGACCGAAGTACTCGATCAAGGCCCTTCTGCGAAAACACGAGTCGGGGTGGCGGGATTCGAACCCACGACCTCTTCGTCCCGAACGAAGCGCGCTACCAAGCTGCGCCACACCCCGCGTGAAGCCACGACAGCGTATCGCACGTGGCCCGTGAGAAGCCAAACGGCTTATCTCCCCCATGAGCAAGTCACGGCGTGTCGTGGGATGGATCCGGGTTGTCGGTGGCGTTATGCACACTGTCGGCTGAATAGACAGGCCGAGCAGCGAAAGGTGGAGCGGATGATGACCGCTTTGGGGGCCGTTGTATACGGGGGATTTTTCCTGCTAGCTGCGCTGTGGCTGGTCGTGACCGGCGATTACGACGCCGTCGACGAGCCGGACCAGACCCAACCGCAGGAGCGTTCGAACTCGCCCAAGGCGCCGGCGTACACGCTCGGGTCGAGGTCGTGAGCCGCTAGCCAGGCCGGGTCGTAGTACGTGTCGGCGTAGCGGTCGCCGCTATCGGCGATCAGGGTGACCACCGAGCCATCCACCCCGGCGGCGACCATCTCGGCCAGCAAGCCGAACGCACCCCACACGTTGGTGCCTGTCGACGGGCCGACCCGCCGGCCCAGCACCCGCGACACGTGATGGGCCGCCGCGATCGACGCGGCATCGGGAACACTGACCATGCGGTCGACGACATCGGGCAGAAATGACGGCTCCACCCGCGGACGGCCGATGCCCTCGATCCGCGACGGCGATCCGGTGACGATGTCCCGCCGGCCCTGCGCATAGGACGGAAAGAACGCCGAGTTCTCCGGGTCGACCACACACAGCTTGGTCTCGTGGCGCCGATACCGGATATAGCGCCCGATCGTGGCGCTGGTGCCGCCGGTGCCGGCGCCCACCACGATCCAGGCGGGGATCGGATGCCGTTCGGCGCTCATCTGCTGATAGATCGACTCGGCGATGTTGTTGTTGCCGCGCCAGTCGGTCGCTCGCTCGGCGTTGGTGAACTGGTCCAGGTAATGGCCGCCGGTCTCGTCGGCGATTCGCTGCGCCTCGGTGTAGACGTCACCGGGCTGCTCGACGAAGTGGCACCGCCCGCCCTGTGCCTCGATCAGCTTGACCTTCGAGGTGCTCGTAGAGGCCGTCATCACCGCGACGAACGGCAGGCCAAGCAGCGCGGCGAAATACGCCTCCGACACCGCCGTCGACCCGGAGGACGCCTCGACGACGGTGGTGTGCTCGTCAATCCAGCCGTTGCACAGCCCGTACAAGAACAGTGAGCGCGCCAGCCGGTGCTTGAGGCTGCCGGTGATGTGCGTCGATTCGTCTTTGAGGTACAGGGCGGTATCGGCGCTCGCGCGCCACGACATCGGCAGCGGGTAGCGCAGCAAGTGAGTGTCGGCACTGCGGCGGCTATCAGCCTCGATCAGCCGAATGGCGTTGCCCACCCAGCCGCGGGGGCGGGTATGAGCGGCGACGGTCGTCATCGCCGGCGACTACAGCACGCGGGGCTCACCGGACGGAAGCAGTAGGGCTGGATCGCACTACGCTTCGCGTCTCGTCGTGTCCGCCGGTTGGCGCGCCCACCAGAGTCAGCAGGGTGGCCTCCGGGCGGCAGCAGAATCGGAAGGGCGAGTACGGCCCGGTGCCGATGCCCGCCGACACGTGCAGTGCGGTGTCCGCACCCCAGCGGGATGCCCCCTTGGCGCGGGAGCGGTCCAGGTCGCAGTTGGTGACGATCGCGCCGTAGAACGGCACGCACAGCTGTCCGCCGTGGGTGTGTCCGGCCATGATCAGCTGATAGCCGTCGGCGGCGAAGCGGTCCAGCACCCGGGTGTACGGCGCGTGGGCGACGCCGAGGGATAGGTTGGCCGTCGGATTGGGCGGACCGGCGATGGTGTCGTAGCGGTCCCGACCCAGATGAGGGTCGTCGACGCCCGCAGCCGCGATCGTCAGCCCGGCGACCTCTAAGTCGCGCCGGTTGTGGGTCAGGTCCAGCCAGCCGCGTTCGGTGAACGCCGCCCGCAGGTCCTGCCACGGCAGCGCCTTGCCGTGGACGCGACCGTCGCTGTCGTACAGGTACCTGGCGGGGTTCTTGAACTTCGGGGCGAAGTAGTCGTTGCTGCCGAACACGAAGACCCCGGGCACCGACAACAAGTCACCGATCGCCTGCACTACCGCCGGCACGGCCTTGGGGTGCGACAGGTTGTCGCCGGTGTTGACCACCAGGTCGGGCTCCCAGCGGGCCAACTCGCGCAGCCAGGCCTGCTTGTGCCGCTGAGCCGGGCGCATGTGGATATCGCTGAGGTGCAGCACCCGTAGGGGAGTGGAGCCCGGGGAGAGCACCGGCATGGTCACTTCGCGGACGACGAACGCATTGCGCTCGATCACCGTGGCGTAGCCGAGCGCGAGCGCGGCGGAGCCGGCGGCGGCGAGGGCGGACGACTTCACTGCGGACGGCACAGCCATACCGGCCAGAATACTGCCCCCCGCTGAGGTTCCTTGGGTCGAGCGTGTTGCGAAATCCTGACAATGCGCCCGCGTTATGGCGGCGGCGGTGGCGGGGCCAGCAAGGGGACGGTGATCGGCGGCAATCCGGGGATCTCGATGACGGTCTGACCGAACGGGGCGCCATCCAGACCAGGTATCGGGAGCCCTCCCGGCGGAGGGGGCGGCGGTGCCGGTGGGATTCCGTTGCTGACCTGGATGGTCACGATCGACCCGGGAACGGTCTGCCCGCTGGGCGATGTGCCGACCACCTCGCCGGCAGGCGCCACGCTGTTGACCGGGGTGGCCTGGTCGGCGACCTGGAATCCGGCGTCCTTGAGCCGGTCCCGCGCGGAGCCCTGGGGCAGGCCCGAGACGCTGGGCACCCGCGAACCCGGTGCACCGTCGACGTAGCGCGGATCGGTGGGCGGTAGCGCGATGTCGCCGAAGCTCTGGGCGATTGGCTTCATCGCGGTGAACCAGGTCTTGGCGGGTTCGTTGCCGCCGTAGAGGTTGCCGTCGCCGCACTGCCGCAACGGCCACGAGCACAGGTCCGACGGGGTGGGCGAGTCGTCATAGATATACGCCGCGGCCGCGTAGTGGTTGGTGTAGCCGACGAAGCCTGAGGACCGGTGCGCCTCGGTGGTGCCGGTCTTGCCGGACATCGGCAGGTTCCAGCCCGTCGAGCTGGCCGACCCGGCGGCGGTGCCGCTGATGTCGTCCTTGCTCAGCGCATTGGACAGGGTGTTGGCCAGCCCCTCGGGCACCACCTGGTCGCAGGTCTCGGTGGTGACCGATACCTCGTTGCCGGTGCGGTCGTAGAGCTTGTCGATCGGGTTCGGTGGGCACCACGCGCCGCCGGAGGCCAGAGTGGCCGCCACGTTGGACAACTCGAGCGCGTTCACCTCGATCGGGCCCAGCGTGAACGACCCGAGGTTCTGGCGCTTGATGAAGTCGGCGAGGCTCTCGTTGCTATCCGGGTCGTAGGGGCGCGCGGTTCCTGGTTCGGCGTAGGAGCGCAGACCCAGCTTGACCGCCATGTCGACCGTGCGCTGCACCCCCACCTGGGAGATGAGCTTGGCGAAGGCCGTGTTGGGGGAGGTGGCTAGCGCGTCGGTGACGCTCATCGAACCGCGGTAGTTGCCCGCGTTCTGCACACACCAGGTATCCCTGGGACAGCCCTTCGCGCCGCCGCTGCCGAGGCCCTTGGCCTCGAACCGCACCGGGGCATCGAGGTTGGCGTTGATCCCCATCCCCATATCCAGGGCAGCGGCTGTGGTGAAGATCTTGAAGATCGACCCGGCGCCGTCACCGGCAAGCGAAAACGGTTGCGGCTGCATGGTTTCCCCGACAGCCGAGTTCAGCCCGTAGGTTCGGTTGCTGACCATCGCAACCACCGGGTGCGCGGTCTTGCCCGGCAGCACGACGCTCATCACGCTCGCGATGCCCTGGATGTCGGGGGCGGCGATCGAGTCAACGGCCGATTTGACCGAGCTCTGGACATCGGGATCCAGCGTCGTTTTGATCAGGTAGCCGCCACGGGAGAGCTGGTCTTTGCTGATGCCTGCCCGGGCCAGATACTCCTGCACGTAGTCGCAGAAGAAGGCCCGGTCGCCGGCGGCGATGCAGCCCCTCGGCAGCTCGTTGGGCTGCGGCAGGATGCCCAACGGCGCCTGCTTGGCCGCGCGCAGCTCGTCAGCGTACTTGGGCTCGTTGTCGATCAACGTGTCGAGCACGAGATTGCGGCGGGCGAGCGCGCCATCGGGATTCGTGTACGGGTTCAGGGTGCTGGTCGACTGCACCATCCCGGCCAGCAGTGCCGACTGCTGCCAGTTCAGCTGGGAGGCGTCGATACCGAAGTAGGTCTGTGCGGCGTCCTGGATGCCGAAGGCGCCATTACCGAAGCTGACCAGGTTCAGATAGCGGGTCAGGATCTCTGGCTTGGTGAAGGTCTTGTCGAGAGTGAGCGCCATCCGGATCTCGCGCAGCTTGCGCGCGGGCGTGGTTTCCACCGCCGCGCGCTTCTCCGCGTCGGTCTGTGCGATCACCAGCAGCTGGTAGTTCTTCACGTACTGCTGTTCGAGGGTCGATCCGCCGCGGGTGTCGACGTCGCCGGAGGCGTAGCCGGCCAAGCCGGTCAGCGTCCCTTTCCAGTCGACACCGTTATGTTCGGCAAACCGCTTGTCCTCGATCGAAACGATTGCCAGTTTCATCGAGTCGGCGATTTTGTCGCTGGGAACCTCGAAGCGACGCTGCGAATACAACCATGCGATGGGGTTGCCCTTGGCGTCCACCATGGTCGTCACGGCGGGCACTTCACCCTCGACTAGTTGGGCCGAGCCGTTGGCCACCACGTCGGACGCGCGGTTGGACATCAGCCCCACGCCTCCGACCACAGGAAACAGGAGCGCCGCGAGTATCACGCTGGCCAACAGGCAGCACCAGGCCAGCTTGATGATTGTCGCGCCGGCCGGAGGGCGTTCCGACATGAGTAACAGAGTAACTACGACTCCCGAGGTCTTGCGGAGCGTCCCCTGCGGGGCAGATCATATCGAAGGGTATTTACGGGGGGGTCAGAAAATGCCAGTTCATGATCGGTCTGGACGGTCGTCCCAAAAAACCTGAGATCTAACTGTTGCGCAAAAGATACCTGACCACCTAACTTAAACAGACAGTGCGATTCAGGTAACACTCCTAGTCGCGATGTGGCGTAGATCGCATACGCGGCCTACACCTGAAGAATGTCAGCCGCAGTAGCGGCCGGACGAAGGGGATCCGTCGGTGTCAGGTATTCGGACAGCTTGCCGCAAGCCAAGCGCAGCGTTGTTGAACGGTTCCGTCCAGGGAGTGGAGGCGGAGGCCCGAATCGCATGGGTGTCCCAAGCTTTGTGCCGGTCAACCGACCCTGACGAGCTGTTTGTCCGCGGCGCCGCGCAGCGCAAAGCCGCAGTGATCTGCCGTCACTGTCCGGTCATGGCCGAGTGTGGCGCGGATGCGCTGGACAACCGGGTGGAGTTCGGTGTGTGGGGCGGCATGACCGAGCGTCAGCGCCGCGCGTTGCTCAAGCAGCATCCAGAGGTGGTGTCCTGGGCGGAATTCTTCGCCGCGCAGCGCAAGCACCGGATTGTCAGCTAACTTTCGAACCGAGGCGCCGGAGGCGCCAGTCGACCCCGGACGCTCATCAGCTGCGTTGTTACGCGGTCTCGCCAGTGATCTGATCGGCAATCGCCTGTAAGGCGTCCATATCGGACACGTCAAATGGCAGCGACGGGACGCCGACCACCGCCACATGCGGGTTGGCTCCCGTGAATCGCGACAGCAACCGAATTTCCCGCTTGGCGGTCTGCGCCCGGTCGGCGTGAATCCGCAGTACTGCGGCCGCAAGCTGATCACCGTTGTTGTCTGAGGCGGCGGCTTCCAATTCCGCGACGCCGTCGACGGCCCGCTCGACAGTCAGCGCGCACAGTGTCGGGTGAGTCCGGTTGAGGATCAGTCCGGCCAGTGGCATGCCCTCCGCGGAGAGTCGATCGACAAAGAACGACGCTTCCCGAAGTGCATCAGGCTCGGCCGCCGAGACCACCACGAACTGGGTGCCACGCCTCTTGAGCAGTTCGTAGGTGCGGTCGGCCTTCTCCCGGAAGCCGCCGAACGTCGAATCCAGCGACTGCACGAACTCCGAGGCGTCGGACAGCATCTGCGAACCCAGGACGGTTGACATGGCCTTCATCGCCAGGCCGACCACGCCGGTCACCAGGCGTCCGAAGCCCCGCCCCGGGGCCAGCAGCAGCCGCCAGAGCCGGCCGTCCATGAAACTGCCAAGCCGTTTGGGGGCGTCGAGGAAGTCCAGCGCGTTGCGCGACGGCGGGGTGTCCACCACGACGAGGTCCCAGCGGTCCTGGGCGAGCAGCTGGCCGAGCTTCTCCATGGCCATGTATTCCTGCGTGCCGGCCAGTGACGTGGCTACCGTCTGATAGAACTGGTTGTCCAGAATCGCTTGTGCGCGTTCGGTTCCCGAGTATTCGATGACCATCTCGTCGAATGTGCGGCGCATGTCGAGCATCATCGCGTGCAGTTCACCGGGTACCTCGGGAGCAAGCGGCACCCGCTGCGGGGTGTTACCGAGTTCCTTGATTCCCAACGCTTGTGCAAGCCGTTTAGCGGGGTCGATGGTCAACACCACGACGGCACGGCCGTACTCGGCGGCTCGCACCGCCATCGCCGCGGCGGTGGTGGTCTTGCCGACTCCGCCTGCGCCGCAGCACACCACGACCCGGTTGGACTTGTCTTCCAGGATCGACTTCATGTCGAGTGCTGGCGGTGCGCCACTCATTTACCGGACTCCTTGCTGTGCAAGCGTTTCCGCCAATTCGTACAAACTTCCCAGGTCCACGCCGTCGGGAATCGTCGGCAATTCCAGCCGCGCCACCTTCAAACGATCGAGTTGCTCGGCGCTCTCGGCGCGGGCCTTGATGCGGCTGGCGTGCTCGATTGCCTCGGTCAGAAGTCCGGCGAAGTCGGCATCCGACAGCGTGATTCCCACCTTGTCGAGCCCGGCGCGCACCGCGTCGGCGTCGATGTCTCCCTCGGCGGCCTTGGCGAGGTCGGCGGCAGGCAGGAACGGTGGGATATTGCGGTTGACGATCACGCTGCCGATCGGCAGGCCCAGCTCCTTGAGTTCCTCGATGGCCTCGATGGTCTCTTGGATAGGTAGCGCTTCGAGCAGGGTGACCAGATGGATCGCGGTCTGATCCGAGTGCAGGAGCTTGACCACGCCGTCGGCCTGGGAGTGCACCGGACCGCCCTTGGCCAGATCCGAGACGGCCTTGGTGACGTCGAGAAACCGGGCGATACGCCCGGTTGGAGGAGAGTCGACGACGATCGCATCGTAGGCCGGCTTCTTGTTGGCGTCCTGGCGCACCACCGACTCCTTGATCTTGCCGGTGAGCAAGACGTCACGCAGGCCGGGGGCGATCGTCGTCGCGAACTCGATGGCCCCGATGCGGCGCATCGCGCGGCCGGCCAGACCCAGGTTGTAGAACATGTCGAGGTACTCCATGAACGCCGCCTCGATGTCGACGGCCAGTGCGTTCACATGGCCGCCGCCCTCGGCGGTGGCGATCTTCAGTTCCTCGTAGGGCAGCGGCGGCACGTCGAACAACTGCGCAATGCCTTGGCGCCCTTCCACTTCCACGAGAAGGACCCGGCGCCCGCCAGCGGCCAGGGTCAGCGCAAGAGCGGCCGCAACCGTGGTCTTGCCGGTACCGCCCTTGCCGGTCACAAAGTGCAAGCGGGCCTTTGTCAGCCGGGAAGGCCAGGCTAGAGAGCTGCCATCGCTCGGTGTGGTCGCCATCAGAGCATGCTAGCCAAGCCCCTGCGGGCCCCTGTGGCTTTGGTCCGAGCGATAGGCTTCGGCCATGAGCCAACCGATGACATGGGAATACGCCACGGTCCCGCTGCTGACCCACGCGACCAAGCAAATCCTTGACCAGTGGGGCGCCGACGGCTGGGAACTCGTCGCGGTCCTGCCCGGTCCGACCGGGGAGCAGCATGTCGCCTACCTGAAACGGCCCAAGTGAGCGTTACCGGCGGGCAGGAGCGCAGCGACTCGGGGAATGTCAGCGGCGGGCAGGAGCGCAGCGACTCGGGGAATGTCACTGCGCGTCTCGCCGACCTCGGACTGACACTGCCGACGGTGGTCAAGCCGCTGGCCGCCTACGTTCCCGCCGTGCGCACCGGCAACCTCGTCTATACCGCCGGACAGCTGCCGATCGACGCGGGCAGCCTGATCCACACCGGCAAGGTCGACGCTGACGTGACCCCGGAACAAGCCCGGGACGCCGCCCGCCTGTGCGCGCTGAACGCCCTGGCCGCCATCGACGCCCTGGTGGGCCTGGACAACGTGACCAAGGTGGTCAAGGTCGTCGGCTTCGTCGCGTCGGCGCCCGGCTTCGGCGGTCAGCCCGGCGTCATCAACGGGGCCTCGGAGTTCCTCGGCGAGGTGTTCGGTGACGCCGGCGCGCACGCCCGGTCGGCGGTCGGGGTGTCGGAGTTGCCACTGAACGCACCGGTGGAGGTAGAGCTCATCGTCGAGGTGGCGTGATCGAACATCCCGCCTATGGCGTGCTGAGGCCGGTGACCGAGACGGCCTCCGTCCTACTCTGCAACAACCCGAACATCATGACGCTGGATGGCACCAACACCTGGGTGCTGCGCGGGCCAGGCAGCGACGAGATGGTGATCGTCGACCCGGGTCCCGACGACGACGAGCACATCGGCAGGCTGGCCGAGCTCGGCAAGATCCCGCTGGTGCTGATCAGTCACAAGCATGAGGACCACACCGGCGGTATCGACAAGCTCGTGGAACTGACCGGCGCTGTCGTCCGATCGGTGGGCAGCGGATTTCTGCGCGGCCTCGGCGGTCCGCTGACCGACGGCGAGGTCATCGACGCGGCCGGACTGCGGATCACGGTGATGGCCACCCCGGGGCACACCGCGGACTCGCTGTCGTTCCTGGTCGACGGTGTCCGGGGCGGGCGCAGCGACGGGAAGGGGGCGGTACTCACTGCCGACACGGTGCTCGGCCGCGGCACCACCGTCATCGACGACGAAGACGGCAGCCTGACCCAGTACCTGGATTCACTGCGCCGGTTGCAGGGGCTTGGGCGCCGGACGGTCCTGCCGGGACACGGGCCCGACCTCGACGATCTGGAGGCCGTCACCGCGATGTACCTGGCGCACCGTGAGGAACGGCTCGACCAGGTGCGGCAGGCTCTGCGGGTGCTGGGCGACGACGCCGGCCCGCGCCAAGTCGTCGAGCACGTCTATACCGACGTCGACCAGGAACTGTGGGACGCCGCCGAGAAATCGGTGCGCGCCCAGTTGGACTACCTGCGGCGTTAGCGCGCGCGCCGTGCCAGCCGCTCGGAGTCGCTGATCAGCACGCTCTTGCCCTCCAGGCGAATCCACCCGCGATGGGCGAAGTCAGCCAGCGCCTTGTTGACCGTCTCGCGCGAGGCCCCCACGAGCTGGGCGATCTCCTCTTGGGTGAGATCGTGCGTCACGCGTAGGGCGCCGCCCTCCTGGGTGCCGAAGCGCTGAGCCAACTGCAGAAGCTGCTTGGCGACACGACCCGGCACGTCGGTGAAGATCAGGTCGGCGAGGTTGTTGTTGGTGCGACGGAGCCGGCGTGCCAGCACTCGCAGCAACTGCTCGGCGATCTCGGGACGGTCAGCGATCCACGCCCGCAGCGCGTCACGGTCCATCGAGACGGCGCGCACCTCGGTGATCGTGGTGGCGCTGGAGGTCCGCGGGCCCGGGTCGAAGATCGACAACTCGCCGAACATGTCCGACGGACCCATGATCGTCAGCAGGTTTTCCCGTCCATCAGGGGAACGGCGGCCGATCTTTACCTTGCCGGAGATGATGATGTACAGCCGATCGCCAGGCTCGCCTTCGGCGAAGACGGTGTGTCCCCGCGGGAAGTCCACCGGCTGCAGCTGTTTGGTCAGCGCGGAGACCGCGCTGGGTTCAACTCCCTGGAAGATTCCGGCCCTCGCCAGGATCTCGTCCACGTCGCCCCTCTTAAACTCTTCGATGATGTGAAATGCGCAGGCCAGCTGTATTGCTGGGCAATATCAGTCTAGTGGTAGCCGGTCTTGCGACGTGCCAACGCTACACACGATTGGCGTACTGAGTCCGGTGAAACTGCGTATTCGGCCGTGCATGGGCGAACGGATGCGTCGGCAAACCGGGCTCGTCGTCGCTCAAGCGGGAATGCACCTCGGCCCGTTGATGTCGGGTTTCGGCTCTGAGCGGTGCCTGGGCGGGTACTGCTGTGGCGGCCCGCGTCAGATATTCGGTGACTTCGTCGGCGGCAGTGCGGTCGGTCTGCAAGGACTCTTCGAGGCGTTGCAGAGCGAAGGTCGAAAGCATCAACAGCCCGGGGACACACACCGCGAGCAACCAGGTCACGGGGGTTAGTAAACACGCGCAAGGTCTCAGCGGGATTACGAATTGTCACCGGTCAGTCCGCGGCTTGACGGAGCCCGTCAGTACCCTTGCAACGTGACCACGGACAGCCCCCCGACCAGGCGCAAAACCGCGCGCGGCGCGGCCAAGACCCCGGCGCCGACGACGGTTGAGGCCAAGAAGTGGAATTCGGAGACGCAGCTGGGCCTGGTCCGGCGCGCTCGTCGGATGAACCGGGCGCTGGCCATCGCCTTTCCGCACGTCTACTGCGAGCTCGACTTCACGAATCCCCTGGAGCTGACCGTCGCCACCATCTTGTCGGCGCAGTCCACCGACAAGCGGGTCAACCTCACCACCCCGGCGCTGTTCAAGAAGTACCGCACCGCCCGGGATTACGCGCAGGCCGACCGGACCGAGCTCGAGGAGCTGATCCGCCCGACCGGCTTCTACCGTAATAAGGCCAATTCGCTGATCAGGCTGGGCCAGGAGCTCGAGGCGCGGTTCGACGGCGAAGTGCCCGCGACGTTGGACGAGTTGGTGACACTGCCTGGCATCGGCCGCAAGACCGCCAACGTGGTGCTGGGCAACGCGTTCGACATCCCCGGCATCACCGTGGACACGCACTTCGGCCGGCTCGTGCGCCGCTGGCGCTGGACCGCCGAGGAAGACCCGGTCAAGGTCGAACACATCGTCGGCGACCTGATCGAGCGCAGCGAGTGGACGTTATTGAGTCATCGCGTGATCTTCCACGGCCGCCGCGTCTGCCACGCCCGCAAGCCGGCGTGCGGCGTGTGCGTGCTCGCCAAGGACTGCCCGTCGTTCGGCCTCGGGCCCACCGACCCATTGGTCGCTGCACCGTTGGTGAAGGGACCCGAGACCGACCATCTGCTTGCCCTGGCCGGGCTCTGACTTTCCGGCTGACACTGCACAGATGACGACGTCGACCCGTTGGACGCTGCTGGTGCTCGCCGTGCTGGCGGCGCTGGCCGTGGCGCTGGTCGTGTCACTCGATGACACCCCGCCGGGAACCGGGAGCGCGCCAGGCGCGCAAACGGCCCGAACCCACCGCGAGGCCGACACGCCCGAGGCGCTCGCCGGGCCACGGCAGCGGGCCGACCTGCCACCGTGCCCGGCGGCGGCCGACAATCCCGGCCCGAAGGAACTGCGCGGCATCATCGTCGAGTGCGCCGCCGACGGTGCGAACGTGGACGTGGCCCGCGCCCTGGCCGGGCGTCCGGTGGTGCTGAACCTGTGGGCGTATTGGTGCGGGCCGTGTGCCGAGGAATTGCCGGCCATGGCGGACTACCAGCGCCGAGTAGGTCCAGATGTTGCCGTGGTGACAGTGCATCAGGACGAGAACGAGACGGCGGCGTTGCTGCGGCTGGCGGAGCTGGGCGTGCGGCTGCCTACGCTGCAGGACGGTCAGCGCCGGATCGCCGCGGCATTGGGCGTGCCCAACGTGATGCCCGCGACGGTGATCCTGCGCGCGGACGGTAGCGTTGCCCAAATCCTGCTGCAAGCGTTCACCAGTGCCGACGAGATCGCCGCCGCGGTGAAGAATGCATTGCAGTGACAACAGATGAAAGAGACGCACCGGTGACCTCTGGGGGTTCCTCCCGCTCGGCGGGATCGGCCGCGCTCACCCCGGAATTCCGGCCGCCGTGGCTGGCGCCCCTGGTCGACAATGTGGACCGGGTGCCGCAGGCGTATCGCCGCAAGGTGCCACCCGATTTCCTGGCCGCGGTCACCAAGGCTCGGGTAGCCGGCGCGGGTGGGCGCGACGCCGCGGTCCTCGTGTTGTTCTCCGGGCCGAGCTCCGAGCACGCGAGCAGGCAGCTGCCCGACGACGCCGACCTGCTGCTGACCGTGCGGGCCGGCACCCTGCGCCACCACGCCGGCCAGGCCGCATTCCCCGGTGGGGCAGCAGACCCCGAGGATTCCGGACCCGTCGCCACGGCTCTGCGAGAAGCCCAGGAAGAGACCGGGATTGACCCGGGCCGCCTGCGTCCCCTGGCCCTGTTGGAGCGAATGTTCATCCCGCCCTCGGGATTTCACGTCGTGCCGGTGCTGGCGTATTCGCCGGATCCGGGGCCGGTGGCCGTCGTCGACCAGGCCGAGACCGCGGTCGTCTCGCGGGTTCCGGTGCGTGCCTTCGTAAATCCTGAGAACCGGCTGATGGTGTACCGCACGGGGACGGGTCCCGGCTTCGCCGGACCTGCATTTCTGCTCAATCAGATGTTGGTGTGGGGATTCACCGGCCACGTAATCTCAGCGATGCTCGACGTGGCGGGCTGGTCACAACCGTGGAACACCGAAGACGTCCGGGAGTTGGACGAGGCGATGGCGCTCGTGGGTAGCAGTGAGGAGCCCCTGTGACGAGTTCACAATGGCTGGACATCGCCGTGCTGGCTGTGGCGTTCGTCGCGGCCATCTCGGGCTGGCGGTCCGGCGCGTTGGGCTCATTGATGTCGTTCGTGGGCGTGATCCTCGGTGCCATTGCCGGCGTGATGCTGGCCCCGCACATCGTCAGCCACATCAGTTCGCCGCGCGGCAAGTTGTTTGCCGCCCTGTTCTTGATCCTGGCTCTGGTGGTGGTCGGTGAGGTGGCCGGCGTGGTGCTGGGCCGCGCGGTGCGCGGCGCGATCCGCAATAAAGCGGTGCGCAGTGTCGACTCTGTGATCGGCGTGGCGGTGCAACTGGTGGTGGTGATGGTCGCGGCATGGCTGCTGGCCAGCCCGCTGACGTCCTCGGACCAACCCAACCTGGCTGCGGCCACCCGCGGCTCGAAAGTGCTTGCCGAGGTGGACAAGTACGCGCCAGAGTGGCTCAAGACGGTGCCTAAGCGGATGTCCGCCCTGCTGCGCACCTCTGGGCTGCCGGATGTCCTGCAGCCCTTCGGCCGCACCCCGATCCAGGCGGTCGACGCACCGGACGCGTCGCTGGCCGACAGCCTTGTCGTCGCCAACGCCAAGCCCAGCGTGGTGAAAATCCGCGGTGTCGCGCCGGGGTGCCAAAAGGTCTTGGAGGGCACCGGTTTCGTGATCGCCCCGAACCGGGTGATGTCCAATGCGCACGTCGTCGCCGGCTCCGACAGCGTCACCGTGGAAGCCGAGGGTCAGACGTACGACGCGACCGTCGTCTCCTATGACCCGAACGAGGACATCTCCATCCTGGATGTGCCGAACCTGCCGCAGCGTCCGCTGGTGTTCGCCGAGCAGCCGGCCAAGTCCGGTACCGACGCGGTGGTGCTGGGCTACCCCGGCGGCGGCGAGTTCGCGGCCACCCCCGCCCGGGTACGCGAGACCATCGAACTCAACGGGCCGGACATCTATCGCACCACCACGGTCAACCGCGAGGTGTACACCATCAGAGGCACTGTCCGCCAAGGTAATTCAGGCGGCCCGATGATCAACCGGGCCGGTCAAGTGCTCGGTGTGGTGTTCGGTGCGGCGGTCGATGACAACGACACCGGGTTCGTGATGACCGCCAACGAGGTGTCGCGTCAGCTGGCCAAGATCGGCAATACCGCGAAGGTGCCTACCGGGGCCTGCGTCACCTGATCGGGCCGTACACCTGGTGCAGGAAGCGTCGCAGGTGTTCGTTGACCTCGTCTGGGGCTTCCTCGTGGGCGAAGTGGCCGACGCCAGCGATGGAGACGAACCGCCCGCGCGGAGCGTAGTGCTGAGTCCGGTCCACCGGGTCGGCGAGCACGTACGGGTCGGCGTCGCCGCGCAGATGCAGAAGTGGAACATCGAGCTGGCGGTCCATCGACCTCATGAATCGCCAACCTTCGCTGCGTAATTGGCTGCGTACGGCCCAACGCTGGTATTCGAGTGCGGAATGCGCCGCCGAAGGAATCTGAATTGCCTGTCGCATGTGCGAGATGGTTTCCGAAAAGTCCTCGGAGGCAAGCCATTTTCCCGACGCCCGGCTGCGCACCAGGTGCTCGAGCGCCTCCGCGTTGTGCCGGGTGAGTGCCCGCTCGGGAAACACCGGCAGCTGGTAGCGCAGCAGCGCCGGCAGTAGTGCCCGGCCCTGGTCGCGCCGGGTCAGCGCCGACGCGCGCAGCGCGGCCGGGTGCGGTGAGCTCACCAGCGCGATGCCTCGCACCATCCGCGAGTGCAATACCGATGTCGCCCAGCAGACCAGTCCGCCGTCGGCGTGGCCCACCAGGGTGGCCGAACCGTGGCCGAGCGCGCGGATCAGCCCCGCGGTGTCCCCGGCCAGCGTCCAGCCGTCATAGCCGCGGGGCGGTTTGTCGCTGCCGCCATAGCCGCGCAGATCGACGGCCACCACCCGCACGCCGGACAGGCCGCGCAGCTGGTGGCGCCAGGACCACCAGAACGAACCGAAGCCGTGCAGCAGGATCACCAGCGGTCGCGAGGTGCCCGCCGCCGGTTCGCCGCCGGTGTTCGAATAACCGAGGTTTTCCGATTTGCCGCCGTCTTCGGATTCAACGCAGTGGAACCGAATTCCGTTGGCGTGGACGTCGAAATGGCGCCACGGCCCCGCGATGCGGGTGACCGACGGATCCGGTTGAGTCATTACCAGCCCGACGGGTCTTTGGGTGGTGCGCCGCTTGCGGTGATGACCTTGTCGGCCGCTTTGTCGTGGCCGGGAGTCAGCGCATCCCGGAGCTCGCCCACCGATTCGATGGTCTGCTGCGGCCCGCGGATCCGGCGGACCTTCAGATAACCCAACAAGGCGAACACCGCGGTGGTGACCACCATCAGGAGGAAGACGATCAGGAAGGCCACCCACCGCCACAGCCAGGTGTCGAGCAGCTCGGCGAGGAAGAAGAACAGGAAGAACGTCGAGTAGAACAGCACGACTAGCGCGAGGATGAAGAAGACGCTGCCGGTCAGGCCCTTCTTCACGTCGCGGGTGATCTCCGCCTTGGCCAGTTCGACCTCGGCGCGCACCAGGGTGGAGACCTGCGCGGTGGCGTCCTTGACCAAATCGCCGATGGAGGGATTGGCGGGTACCGCGTTCGGGTCCACCAGCGGGATCGAGGTAACGGTGGTGGGTACCCCGTTCGTGCGGTCGCCATTGCTCACGGCTGTCCTCCAACTGTTCGCTGTCGTCGCGGTTCATGTTGCCATGCCGGGCTCGCAGCCGGATACCCACTGAGCTGTTACGCAAGTTACGGGTGTGACCACGCTAGACTCGCCCTGTCGGGGCAGACAGTATTGGAGGTTGCCAGTGACGACTGCGCAGCGGGTTTGGCTGAAGGCGCGGGCCGTTTTCGTGGCCGTCAGCGCCCTCAGTGCGCTTGTCGCCCTGGCACCGGCCGCCGCGGCCGACGGCAAGGTACCGATGGGTGGCGGGGCGGGCATCGTCGTCAACGGCGACACCTACTGCACGCTGACCTCGATCGGCACCGACAACACCGGTGCGCTCATCGGGTTCACCTCCGCGCACTGCGGTGGTCCGGGCGCCCAGGTCGGCTCCGAGGACCGGCCGGACGACGGCGTGATCGGCACGATGGTCGCCGGTAACGACAACCTCGACTACGCGGTGATCCGTTTCGATCCCGCGAAGGTGCAGCCGGTCTCCAACTACAAGGGCTTTGTGATCGACGGCATCGGTCCCGATCCGACCTTCGGGGAGATCGCCTGCAAGCTGGGTCGCACCACCGGCTACTCGTGCGGGGTCACCTGGGGTCCCGGTCAGGACCCGGGCACCATCGTCAATCAGGTGTGCGGACAGCCGGGCGATTCCGGCGCGCCGGTGACGGTCAACAACAAGCTGGTCGGCATGATTCACGGCGCGTTCAGCGAAGACCTGCCGACCTGCGTCGTCAAGTTCATCCCACTGCACACGCCTGCGGTGACGATGTCGATCAACGCGATCCTGGGCGACGTGGCCGGCAAGAATCGTCCCGGCACCGGGTTCGTCCCAACCCAGGACGCGCTGGCGTCCTAGGGGTTGAACCGACTAGCTGGTCTTGCTGGCCCGGATCGCTTCGAACACCGTCGGATCGACCAGCGTCGAGGTGTCACCGAGCTCGCGGCCCTCCGCAACATCGCGCAACAGCCGGCGCATGATCTTGCCGCTGCGGGTCTTGGGAAGCTCTGGCACGACGTGGATTTCGCGCGGCTTGGCGATTGGGGAGATCTCCCGGGCCACCTCGGCGCGCAATTCATCGACCATCTGCTCACTCGACATCTCGGCGTGATGGGCCTTCAGGATGACGAAGGCACAGATCGCCTGCCCGGTGGTGTCGTCGGTGGCGCCGACGACGGCGGCCTCGGCGACGCCGGCATGCCCGACGAGTGCGGACTCCACCTCAGCGGTCGAAATCCGATGTCCCGATATGTTCATCACGTCGTCGATGCGGCCGAGCACCCACACCTCGCCGTCGCTGCCGTACCGGGCACCGTCACCGGCGAAATACCAACCTTGCTCGGCGAAACGCGCCCAGTAGGTTTCCTGGAACCGTTCGGGATCGCCCCAGATGCCACGCAACATCGACGGCCACGGCTTGTCCAACACAAGGTAGCCGGTGATGTGCTCACCGAGATCGGCGCTGGGCTGCAACTCATTTCCGTCGTCATCGACGATCTTGGCCGAGATCCCGGGCAGCGCGCGCATGGCCGAACCCGGCTTGCAGTCCGTCACGCCCGGCAGCGGTGAGATCATGATGGCGCCGGTCTCGGTCTGCCACCAGGTGTCCACAATCGGGATCGCGTCGGCGCCGAACACCAGGCGGTACCACCGCCAGGCCTCCGGGTTGATCGGCTCGCCGACCGACCCGAGCAACCGCAGGCTGGACAGGTCATGGGCGAACGCGATCTCGCGGCCCCACTTCATGAACGTCCGGATCAGCGTCGGCGCGGTGTAATAGATTGTCACACCGTATTTTTCAATGACCTGGAAGTGCCGGTGCTCATCTGGGGAGGCCGGGGTGCCCTCGTAGACCACCTGCGTCGCCCCGTTGGCCAGTGGGCCGTACACGATGTAGGTGTGCCCGGTAACCCAGCCGATATCGGCCGTGCACCAAAAGATATCGGTCTCCGGCTTGATGTCGAAGACGTTGTAATGGGTGTAGGACGCCTGGGTCAGATAGCCACCGGAGGTGTGGATGATGCCCTTGGGCTTGCCCGTGGTGCCAGACGTATACAGCAGGAACAGCGGCTGTTCGGAGTCAAACGCCTCGGGTGTGTGCTCGGTGGACGCCGAGTCGACCGTCTCGTCCCACCACAGGTCGCGCCCATCGGTCCAGTCGACATCGATGCCGGTGCGGCGCACCACCAGAACATGCTCCACTGGGCCATCCTCGGCCGCCGTGAGGCCTCGTACTGCTTCGTCGACAGCGTCCTTGAGCGACACCGCGTTTCCGCGCCGGTACTGACCGTCGGTGGTGATCACCAGCTTGGCCTCGGCGTCCTCGACACGGGCCCGAAGCGCGGTCGCCGAGAAACCCGCGAAGACCACGCTGTGCATCACGCCCAGTCGCGCACACGCCAGCATCGCCACAATGGCCTCGGGAACCATCGGCATGTAGATGGCCACCCGGTCGCCGGCGGTCAGACCCAGCTCGGTCAATGCGTTGGCGGCCTTGCAGACTTCGTCTTTGAGCTGGGCATAGGTGAGCACCCGCGAATCGCCGAGCGGTTCACCCTCCCAGTGGATGGCGACCCGATCGCCGTTGCCCGCCTCGACATGCCGGTCGACGCAGTTGTAGGCGACGTTCAGCTTGCCGCCGACAAACCACTTCGCGAACGGCGCCTGCGACCAATCGAGCACCTCGGTGAACGGTGTCTCCCACGACAACCGGTTGGCCTGGTTGGCCCAGAACGCCAACCGGTCGGCCTCGGCCTCGTCGTAGAGGGCCGCAGTGGCGTTGGCGGCCGCGGCGAAATCCGCCGACGGTGGAAAACATGACGGAACTTCGGTGTGCGCCTCTGTCATGTCTGTGAGCGTAGTCACCGAACGTTGCATCGGCGTTGGCACGTCACATTCGTCGGCGGGCGGTTCCTGCCGCGCGCCGAACGGCATGCGAAGACCCGGTTCATGGTGAGTTCACCGCCGCCGATAGCGTGACCGAACGTGAGTGATCTCCTGGCTCCGCTCCTGGATCTGCCCGGGGTGGCCGTCGCCGCCGAGGCGGCCCGGGATGCCCTGGCCAAGGCCCACCGGCATCGCACCAATCTGCGGAACTGGCCCGTCACCGCGGCCGAGTCGGCGGTCCGCGGGGCGAGGTCGTCATCAGCCATCGACGGTGGCGCCGTGCAACTGGATGGTGCCGGCGTCGAACCGAACGATCCGGTACTCGCGGGTGCGTTGCGCGTTGGTCAGGCGCTCGAGGGCGGCACCACCAACCTCCTCGGGGTGTGGCAGCGCGCGCCTCTGCAGGCGCTGGCCCGATTGCATGCGCTCGCGGCGGCTGACTTGATCGACGAAGACCTGCTGGGCCGGCCGCGGCCGGACCCGGAGGTGGCCGCGCGGCTGGATCTGGTCACCCGGCTGGTCACTGGCGCCAGCACCGCACCTGCGCCGGTGCTGGCCGCTGTCGCGCACGGTGAACTGCTGACTCTGGCGCCGTTCGGTGCCGGCGATGGCGTGGTGGCCCGCGCGGTGTCGCGCCTCGTCACCATGGCGACCGGTCTCGACCCGCATGGGCTCGGGGTGCCCGAGGTGTACTGGATGCGCCGCGAAGAGGAGTACCAGTCGAGTGCTCGTGCGTTCGCGACGGGCGTACCGGAGGCCGTCGGCGGTTGGCTGCTGATGTGCTGTCAGGCCTTGGAAGACGGTGCGCGAGAGGCGATGTCGATCGCGGAGTCCGCTTCGAAATGAGCCGTACACGGCGAAGCGGGCGGCGATCCGAATCTCTTCAGCTCGCCGCCCGCTAGCACGGTTTCCTGGTTACCAAGCGTGCCAGGTGGGCTGCGTGGGTTGGCCTCGGCGGTTTTGCGATGCGCTTCGTTGACATCCCCACCCAAGGGGAAGTTATGTCCGTTCGCTTTTCGCAATTACGCAGGCCCGCAACACTTCTGCCATATCGCGGCGTGCTCCGCGTGGGTGCCGGGAACCGTGCTGGAACGCTTGAGTCGGGAGATAGTGCCTTCTCTTCTGGCGCTATCTTGGCCTTCCCAGGCGTCCGTGCTTCCTTTGTACTCCGTGACCCCGATCACAGCAAGGGGTTAGTAGGCAACGGATTGGTCGCGTTAGAAGGACAACCGTCGTAACACCGAGTACGTCAACGCCCCGGCGGCCAGCGCGCTGATCCCCAACGCCGCGGTGGTGGCCATCGCCGCGCCGGACGGCGCCGGAATCCGGTCGCGCAGAGGCACTGGCCGTAAGAATGTCAGCACCGGCCAGCCCTGTGCCGCGGCTTCCTTGCGTAACGCGCGGTCGGGGTTGACCACCGCCGGATGACCGACGGACTGCAGCATCGGCAGGTCGGTGATCGAATCGGAGTAGGCGTAGCAGTGTTCGAGCGAGTAGCCCTCCAGGGCGGCCAGTTCGCGGATGGCAGCACCCTTGGCCTCGCCGTAGCAGTAGAAGGCAACCTCGCCGGTGTACTTGCCGTCCTCGCTGACCATCCGGGTGCCCATCGCGTGGGTGGCGCCCAATGCGCGGGCGATCGGGGCGACGATCTCTTCCCCCGATGCCGAGACGATCACCACGTCACGACCGCAGAGTCGGTGATCGGCGATCAATTCGGCAGCTTCCGCAAAGACCAGCGGGTCGACGATGTCGTGCAGCGTTTCGGTGACTATGGCCCTGACCTGTTCGACATCCCAGCCGGCGCACATCGCAGTGACATAGGAACGCATCCGGTCCATCTGGTCGCGATCGGCGCCGGACATCAGAAAGAGGAACTGCGCGTAGCTCGACTTCAGCACGGCTCGTCGGTTGAGCAGCCCTTGGTCGAAGAAGGGTTTGCTGAAAGCGAGCGTGCTTGACTTGGCAATGACGGTCTTGTCTAGGTCGAAGAAGGCCGCGGTGCGTGATGGGGTGCCGGCTACCGGCCTGGGTTGAGGATCGATTAGCTGGTCGGCGCCCGGGACGGGGACGGTCACGCCCTCAGGATAGGGCCGGTGCCGACTCAGGTCTGAGGGCGACCACAAAGTGGCAGGCCAAGCCACGTGTCGCACCCTGCATTTTCACAGCGAATACATGGTTTCGAAGTGGTAGCAACACTTGCGCGACTCCACATTGTCGTGTGTATAGTAAGGATTACTCGGCTTATGCCGGGTGTGTATCAGCCCGACCCCCCGGGGCTGATACACGACGACCCTCGCCTCCTCCCCCCCTGGCGGGGGTCGTCCCTTTTCTCCAGTAAGAAATCCCGTAGATCCCGGCAAATTAGAGAAACGTTGCCGGGATCACATTTTGCTACCCGTTTCCGGTCCTCGGCCACCGGCGTCTCATCCCCAGATCGGCGTTCGTCCACAATTGCGACTGAGGCCCCTGGCGCCCCGGGTCCGGGCATCCGACGCTGCGTTGGTGAGCACCAATCCGGGCGTCGCCCTGATCCTCGTCGACGAACCCGAATTACGTGAGCAGGCTGATCGGGTGGTCGCGGCCGCTGGGCTGCGACCGCTGGCGGCATCCGCGCCACTGACGCGCAAGGCATGGTCGGCCGCGGTCGCGATCCTGCTCGACGAAGAAACGGCCCGGCGGTGTGAACACGACCGGCTGCCCCAGCGCGACGGGGTGATCCTGATCGCCTCGACCGAACCGGAAGGGCCGACCTGGGCGGCCGCGATGGCCGTTGGCGCGCGGCATGTTTGTGCACTTCCAGCCCATGAGGGCGAGCTGGTTCGGCATCTCGCCGACGCCGCCGACGCAGCGCGGGAGGGTCCACGCACCGGTCGGGTCATCGCCGTGACCGGAGGTCGCGGCGGAGCGGGCGCCTCGACGTTCGCGACCGCCCTCGCGCAGATCGCGTCGGCAGCGCTACTCGTCGACCTCGATCCCTGGGGCGGCGGGATCGACCTGCTCCTGGGAAGTGAGTCGGTGCCGGGTCTGCGCTGGCCCGACCTGAGTCTGCGCGGCGGTCGGTTGGCGTGGGCCGCCGTCCGGGAGGCACTGCCGAATCACCGCGGGGTGAGCGTGCTGTCGGGCGCGCGCCACGGACACGAGATGGATGCCGGAGCAGCCGAAGCGGTCGTCGACGCGGGCCGACGGGGCGGAATGCTTGTGATCTGCGATCTCCCGCGGCGAATGACTTCGGCTGTCGCCGGCGCGCTCGACTGCGCCGACCTGGTTGTCGTGATCACCACGTGCGATGTCCGCGGTATCGCGGCCGCCTCCGCGTTGGTGCCGGTGTTGCGCGCCGCCAACCCGAACGTCGGCTTGGTGGTGCGGGGTCCGACCCCGGGCGGGTTGCGGGCCGCCGAGGCGGCCGAGGTGGTGGGGCTGCCACTGCTGGCGGCGATGCGTCCCGAGCCCATGCTCGCCGAGCACCTCGAGCACGGCGGTCTGCGGCTGCGGCGTCGGTCTCCACTGGGCGCGGCGGCCCGTGCAGTACTCACAGTGTTGCCGGCCGGTTCTCAGGCTCGCGCCGCATGAGCGCCTCGCTGGTTGAGCGGGTCCGCGAGCGGCTGGCCGCCGAGTCTTCCTCGTTGCGGCCCGCGGCCGTCGCCGCCGCGATCCGGGCGGAGTCCGGGGGAGTGCTCGGGGACACCGAGGTGCTCACCAATTTGCGCGTGCTGCAGACCGAGCTGACCGGCGCCGGGGTGCTGGAGCCGTTACTGCGGGCGCCGGGAACGACCGACGTTCTGGTCACCGCCCCGGATGCGGTGTGGGTCGATGACGGGAATGGACTGCGGCCCACCGCGGTGCGATTCGCCGACGAAGCCGCGGTGCGCCGCCTGGCTCAACGCCTCGCGGTGGCCGCAGGCCGGCGCTTGGACGATGCCCAGCCGTGGGTCGACGGACAACTGAGCGGGCTTGGCACCGGGGAGTTCTCGGTTCGGTTGCATGCCGTGCTGCCACCGGTCGCGGCTGCCGGAACCTGCGTGTCGCTGCGGGTACTTCGGCCGGCCACCCAGGACCTCGCGGCGTTGAGCGCGGCCGGCGCGATCGGGCCGGAGGCCGCCCAGCTTCTTACCGGCATCATCGACGCCCGGCTGGCCTTCCTTGTCTCTGGCGGCACCGGCGCCGGTAAGACCACACTGCTGGCGGCCGCGCTCGGTGCGGTGTCAGGCAACGAGCGGATCGTGTGTGTGGAAGACGCTCCCGAGCTCGCTCCGCCGCATCCCCACCTTGTGCGGTTGGTGGCCCGCGCCGCCAATGTCGAAGGCGCAGGCGAAGTCACGATGCGGCAGCTGGTCCGCCAGGCCCTGCGAATGCGACCGGACCGGATCGTGGTCGGAGAGGTACGCGGCGCCGAGGTCGTTGATCTGCTGACAGCGCTGAACACCGGGCACGACGGCGGGGCCGGCACGGTGCATGCCAACAGCCCGGCCGAGGTGCCCGCACGGTTGGAGGCGCTCGCCGCCCTCGGCGGGCTCGACCGTGCCGCGTTGCACAGTCAACTGGCCGCGGCAGTCCAGGTCGTGGTCCATGTGGGCCGCGACCGCGACGGGCTGCGCCGGCTCAGTGAGGTCGCCGTACTGTGTCGCGCCGACACCGGCGCGGTGCACGCGGCGACCGCGTGGCACGCCGACCGCGGCTGGCAGCGCGGTCAGCAGCAGTTGGAGATGCTGATAGAAGCGCGGCGGCCGTGAACGGGATACCCTTGGCGGCAGTGCTTTTGGCGATCGCCGTGCTGTCAGCACCCCCGCCGCCGCGCTGGCGGCTGGGCCTGGCGCCGCCGCGGATCGGTGCGCGTGGCCCGGCACTGGTGGCTGGCGCCGCCGTCATCGCGATTGTCCTGCCGCCCGCGGTGCTGCTCGCCTCGGCTGTTCTCGGTGCGACGCTGATCGCCCGCACGCGTCGTCGCCATCGCGCCCAAGACTGCGTCCGAGCCGGTCAGACGCTGGCGAGTGCGCTCGAGACGCTGGTCGGCGAGCTACGGGTCGGCGCACATCCCGTGCGGGCCTTCACCGTTGCCGCCGGGGAATCGGGCGGCGCGATCGGTACCGCACTGCGTGCGGTTGCCGCTCGTGCCGGGTTGGGTGCTGACGTCGGCGCCGGGCTGCGAGCCGTAGCCGGATCGACATCGGTTCCCGCGCAATGGGATCGGCTCGCGGTGTGCTGGCAGTTGGCCGCCGACCACGGTCTGGCGATGGCAGCGCTGCTTCGCGCGGCCCAGCGGGACATCATCGAACGCCAACGGTTCGCCGCTCGGGTCGAGGCCGGCCTGGCCGGGGCACGAGCCACCGCCACGATCCTCGCGGGCCTGCCGCTGCTCGGTGTCCTCCTGGGGGAATTGATCGGGGCGCATCCCGTCCGGTTCCTGCTCGGTGGCGGTGTCGGCGCAGCGTTGCTGATTGCGGGCACAGTACTGGTCTGCGCGGGTTTGGTATGGGCCGACCGCATCACGGAACGACTGCTCACATGACCGTCGCCGCAGTGCTACTGGCGGTCGCGCTGCTGGTTGCGCCGGGCCCGGCTGCCGTGCGCCGTCGCGTCGGATTGGGTCGGGTTCGCGCCGCGCCGGTTCGGCGCCGGCGCCGAGACGATCCGCTGGCCACGGCCTCTGCGCTCGACGTGTTCGCGGTATGCCTGTCCGCCGGGATGTCGGTGGCCGCAGCTGCGGCGGCGACGGCACCGTCGGCCCCGCATCGGCTTGGTGCGCTCTTGCGCCGCGCGGCCGACCTGCTGGCGTTGGGAGCTGACCCGGACACCGCCTGGTCAGCGCCGGCCGAGGCAGCCGACGGTGGTGATGCGCTGGCTCGGCTCGCGCGCCGGTCGGCCTCCTCGGGTAGTGCCCTGGCTCAGGGCGTGGCCGAACTCGCCGAACAATCCCGCCAGGATGCCGGCCACGCCGCGTCGGCAGCCGCGGAGCGGGCGTCGGTGCTGATCGCCGGACCGCTGGGGCTGTGCTTCCTACCCGCATTCATCTGCCTGGGCATCGTGCCCGTGGTGGCTGGGTTGGCCGGCGACGTGTTCACGTCAGGGATTCTGTGAGGGAGAGGAAAAGTGTTGTTCACCAATATGATTCGACAGTTCAAGTCGAGAATGGCCATGGTGGCGGTCGACGACGCAGGCATGTCCACGGTCGAGTATGCAATCGGGACGATTGCCGCCGCCGCGTTCGGCGCCATTCTGTACAGCGTGGTCACCGGCGACTCGATCGTCGGCGCGCTGACCAACATCATCAACCGTGCGCTCAATACGAACGTCTAAGCGGTGACACCGGTTTCGCCACAGTCGAAGCGGCGATTGCCATCGCCGCGCTGGTCGTGGTGCTTGTCGTCTGCGCCGGCGGCCTCGCCGCGGTGGCGATGCAGGTGCGCTGCATCGACGCCGCCCGGGAGGCGGCGCGGCTGGCGGCCCGCGGCGACGAGACGAGCGCGGTGGCCGCAGCCCGTGGGGTCGGACCTACCGGGGCGACGCTGCAGCTACGTCGCGACGGCGGTTTCGTCGTCGCGACCGTCACCGGCCACTCCCGGCTGCTGCCGGGCGTCACCATCAGAGCCGACGCCGTCGCGGCCGCCGAGCCTGGCTCGTGACGACAGCGGGGCCGCTACGGTGTTGGCCGCGATCTTGATCGCCGCGTTGGTGTCGGTCACGTTGGCCGGTGTTCAGATCGGCAGCGCTGTGGTGGCGCGACACCGTGCGCAGGCGGGTGCGGACATGGCCGCGCTGGCCGCGGCCATGTGGCTGCCGCAGGGTGCCGACAGCGCGTGCCGGCAAGCAGCCGCGGTGAGCCGCGCCATGGGCGCGGCGCTCAGCGGTTGCGACGTCGACGAGCTCGACGTCGTGGTTGCGGTCGACGTGGCGACCGGCCGGCTACTCGGCGGCCGGGCCCACGCCGCGGCGCGGGCGGGACCCGCCGGCTAGGCCTTGGTCAGCTTGGCCTCGGCCAGTTCCGCCTCAGTCGGCAGTCGCAGGGTGATCAGCCCGGCGAGGACGTCGTTGTCAACCTCCATACGGTTGACGGTGACATGCATCGGCACCCAACCGCTACCGACGCCAGGTAGCCGCAACACCCGGCTGGTGCTGCCGTTTTCGAACTCCTCGGCCATCGGGATCAGCTCACCGCGGTCGTCGGGATGGAACTGGATGCTGTGGCGCCAGTCGTAATACGGGCACGGCTCGTCCAGCCATTTCAGCAGCTGCCAGTTGCTGAGGTCCACAAGTGCGCGGTGCACGCCCGTCTGGGATAGGCCGCCGAGGATCCGTTGCGCCAGGTGGTCGGGTGGCAGGCCGTCCTCGTCCACATCGCAACGCAGGTTCATCGCGCGGGCGATCAGGTGCGCGGAACCGTCCTCGACTTCCTCGATGGCTGTGCGCGCGACGAACCCCGTCCGCACGACCTCTCCACTATCGGTGAAAGTCCAAGTGGTGCAATATGTCCGGCCAGGATCCTCGTGCTTGGCCAAGGCCAGCACGTTGGACTCGTCACTGTTGAAGCTTCGGACAGGGAGATCCTCGGCGAACGCAATATCGTGGGTGGGTGCCTGCGTGGGATCCCTGCCGGCGTTGACCAGCGATTCGACGGTGTCCGTGGCGATGCCGAGCGTGATGTCCCACTTCAACGGCCCGGGTATTGGCCGCTGCGGCGGCTGCGCATCGGCAGGCCCGATCCACATGTGTACGCCGTGCATCCGGCCGTCGGACATCCGCACCGGCTCGGTCCGGATCACCCGATCGCTCTTCGGGGTGATGCTGGCCAGGCTGTTGCCGGTCGTCACCGTTTCGGCAATGGCGGTTTGGATCGCCGCCAGATAGGGACTACGGCGCAGGTAGATCGCCAGCGGCACCAAGTTCTTCATCTGCCGGCCCTGAGCCGCCACCACGGGTTCGGTGCCGAGTGTCTCCACCAGCAGCCAATCGTGGGTCATGGTCTCAGTTTAACGGGCTACCGTGCGTCCACCTTCTGATGCGAACCCCGGGAATTCACTGGTGAGCTGCGGCTTTCTGTCCAGCAAACCGCCACGCTGTCGATTTCCTTGCGCGCAAAGTGGTCGTTGGGTATTTTTCGCTACGCCTCCAGCAGTGCGGGGCATCCGCCAGCGGGTGCGTTCGCATCGTGGGAGCCGACCGTTCGAGGGGTCCGGTCGGCACGGCGATCAGGCATTGCCGCCGGCCAGTTGCGCCAGAACGAGTTTGAGGACTCGGACCGCACCGGCCTTATCCAGCGGGTCATTCCCGTTGCCGCACTTGGGTGACTGCACGCATGATGGGCAGCCCTGCGGGCATTCGCAGGCCTCGATCGCCGCCGCGGTGGCACCCAGCCACGTGCTGGCCAGCCGGTAGCCGCGTTCGGCGAAACCGGCCCCGCCGGGGTGCCCGTCATAGACGAACACGGTGGGCAACCCGTCGGCGCCGACGGCCGTGGACAGACCACCGATGTCGCCGCGGTCGCAACTGGCCACCAGCGGCAACAAGCCGATCGCGGCATGCTCGGCCGCATGTAACGAACCCGGTATGCTTGTCTGTTCAATTCCACTGTCCAACAATGCTTCCGGGGTAATCGTGTACATCACCGCGGTGGTGGGCAGGCAGTGTTCGGGCATGTCGAGTTCGACGAAATCAATCACCTCACCGGACAACCGCCGGCGCAGGTAGCCGATCACCCGGTGGGTCACCGAGACCGGGACCAGGCCCAGCGTCACCACGTCGTAGTGGACACGTTCACCCGTTCCGGTGATCGCGATATCGGTGACCTCCCGCGCGAACGTGGCGTAGCCGGGATCCTCGGCGTGGACGAACGCCACCCCGTCCGAGAAGCTCAGCGAGTCGACGAGGTAACTCTCGCCCTGGTGCAGATACACGGCCCCGGGGTGAACCGTGGCCGGGGCCTGACCCGCGCCGGTGCTACCCAGCATCCGGCCGGTACCGGACTCGACGATCGCGATCTGGCCCCCGGCCGAACCCCGGATATCCACCGCCGGATGCGGGTCCAGCCCGGCGGCCGGGAAGTACTTGCCACCGCGCCGGCGCAGCAACCCGTCCTCGACCAACTCGGCGGCCACCGGCTCGGCCTCCCAGCGGCGCACCTCCGCCTCGTCCAGCGGCAGTTCGGTTGCCGCGCACAGCAGCTGTGGGCCCAGAACGTAGGGGTTCCGCGGATCGATGACGACGCGCTCGACCGGCTTGTCGAGCAGTGCCTCGGGGTGGTGCACCAAATAGGTATCCAGCGGATCGTCGCGGGCGATGAGGACCACGAGGGCGCTCTGGCCGCGTCGGCCGGATCGGCCGGCCTGTTGCCAGAACGACGCCACCGTCCCCGGGAATCCCGCCAGCAACACCGCATCCAGCCCGGCGATGTCGATACCCAACTCGAGCGCGTTCGTGGTCGCCAGTCCGCGCAGTTCACCGCTGGACAGGGCACGTTCCAGCTCGCGCCGATCCTCGGCGAGGTAGCCCGCCCGGTAGGAGGCCACGGTGTCGCGCAGGTGCGGCGCGATGTCATCGAGTCGGGCTTGTGCGCTCAGCGCCGTCAGCTCCGCACCACGCCGGGATCGGACGAACGTCAACGTCCGCGCTCCCTCAGCAACCAAATCGGCCATCATGCGGGCGGCCTCCGAGCCCGCCGAATATCGCACCGGCGCGCCATTCTCGCCCAGCAGGTCGGTGCGCAATTCGGGCTCCCACAGCGCCACCGTTCGCGCACCGTGCGGTGAACCGTCTTCGGTCACGGCCGCCACGGTGTGCCCGATCAATTCCGCCGCGGTCTCACCCGGTGCGGCGGTGGTCGCGCTGGCGAAAATGACCGTGGGCCCCGGTGCCGACGCCGGCGCGTAGCGCTCGCACAGTCGCAGCAGCCGGCGCAACACCATCGCCACGTTCGAACCAAAAATCCCACGGTAGTAATGGCATTCGTCCACCACGATGTAGCGCAGCCCGCGCAGGAACACCGCCCAGCGGGCGTGGTTGCGCAGCAGCGACAGGTGGATCATGTCGGGGTTGGAGAACAGCCACCGTGAGCGTTCGCGGGCGAATCTGCGGACCTCGGTTCCAGTGTCGCCGTCATAGGACGCCGGTGCGACGTCGGCGAGTGCGGCCACCGCTGTGGTCAATGAATGGGCGGTGCGCAATTGGTCGTGGCCGAGCGCTTTCGTGGGGGACAAATAAAGTGCCCGCGCGCGCGGATCGCGTGCCAGCGCATCCATGATCGGCAATTGGAATGCCAGCGACTTACCCGATGCCGTGCCGGTGCTTATCACGACATGGTGGCAAGAGTGTGCAAGGTCGGCGGCACGGACCTGATGCGACCACGGGCGGGCGATTCCGTGATCATGGAACGCGCGGAGCACATCTGGATCAGCCCAGGCAGGCCAGTCCGCGCCCGCCGCCTGGCGGGCGGGAAGCTCGGCGACGTGCCGCAGTGCCTCAGGCGATGATTCGGCGCCTGCGACGGCCGCGTTAAGCAGCTCGCTGCCGAAACTCACCATTTGAAATCAGCCCTTTCGAAAAAATATCTACAGCCCCGTATCGAATTGTTCATCAGTTAGTAGCACCGAGACTGTCGCAAGAGCCTCCGACGTGATTGGATAAGGGCGGTCGCAGCTTCTGTGTTCGTGTGTCAGCACTCGCAGGATCGACGTTGCGATCGCGGTTCCTGCGAGGGTCTGTAGGTCGGGTGAGTTCCGACGACTCCACGAAGGATGGCGGTCGGAACGGGCCCGGTCAGCCGAAAACTCGGTCGTCCGCTCCCGGTTGGAAGAGAAGGAAAGTACGAAAGATGCCACAGGGAACTGTGAAGTGGTTCAACGCCGAGAAGGGTTTCGGGTTCATTGCACCCGAGGACGGCTCTGCCGACGTGTTCGTCCACTACACGGAAATTCAGGGGTCGGGGTTCCGCACCCTTGAGGAGAATCAAAAGGTCGAGTTCGAGGTCGGTCAGAGCCCCAAGGGACCGCAAGCCACTGGCGTGCGCTCCATCTGATCAACTACGACATCACGAAACACCCCCGAGCGTCCCGGTGACGGGTATCGCCGGGGGTGCTTTCGTTCGTGGCTGTCCCACGGGAGACTTTCTTCTGAGGAACTCGCCACGCCCGCCGACAGCCGCACGGCTGCTGGTCGCTGACTGCCTTACTGTCGACTCGTGAGCCAGCTGTCGTTCTTCTCGGCTGAGTCGGTGCCCCCTGCGGTCGCCGACCTCACCGGGTTGCTTGCGGCGGCCGGGCAGGTGGTGATGGTCGGCGGCGGAGCACGGCTGTCGGTGGTGGTCGACGAGCGCTGGCGGGCCCAGGCGCTGGCCGACATGATCATCGACGCGGGGCTGGAAGCCGAGATCACCCGCACCGACGAAGACAATCCTCTGGTGCGCACTGCCGTCGACGTGCGGTTGGTGGGGATCGCCACCGACTGGACCAGAGGAGCGGTCAAGACGGTGCCGCCCCACTGGCTGCCGGGAGCCCGCGAGCTGCGGGCCTGGACGCTGGCCGCAGGCGTCCCGGACGCCGACCGATATCTGCTCGGATTGGATCCGCACGCACCCGATACGCATTCGCCGCTAGCATCGGCATTGATGCGGGTGGGAATCGCACCGACTCTGATTGGCACTCGGGGCGCTCGTCCGGCCCTGAGAATAAGTGGTCGCCGACGGCTATCACGCCTGGTAGAAACCGTGGGGGAGCCGCCTGATCTGATCGAGGCGTTGTCAGCGTGGCCCCGAATCTGAGACATTCCCCTGCGGGGGTCAGTTTGCGTTGACCGGTCCAGAGTGCGAAATTGTCAGTTGCCCGCGGGTCGGGGGTACCTGTGGGCAAGACAGAAGTGGAGCGTAAGCGCAGTTGGCTGACGACGAAAGCCGCCGAAGCGGCGGGGATGGCCGAAGTAGTAACGGCAACGTCCGGCGGCTCGTCATTGTCGAGTCGCCCACCAAAGCGCGCAAGATCGCCGGGTACCTCGGCGCCAATTACATCGTCGAGTCGTCCCGCGGCCACATCCGTGACCTGCCCCGCAACGCCGCTGACGTGCCGGCCAAGTACAAATCCGAGCCCTGGGCGCGCCTCGGCGTCAACGTCGAGGACAACTTCGAGCCGCTCTACATCATCAGTCCCGACAAGAAGAGCACCGTCACCGAGCTCAAGAGCCTTCTGAAGGACGTCGACGAGCTCTATCTGGCCACGGACGGTGACCGCGAGGGTGAGGCCATCGCCTGGCACCTACTGGAGACGCTCAAGCCCCGCATCCCGGTCAAGCGGATGGTGTTCCACGAGATCACCGAACCGGCCATTCGCGCGGCCGCCGATAATCCCCGCGACCTGGACAACGACCTGGTCGATGCGCAGGAGACCCGACGCATCCTCGACCGTCTGTATGGCTACGAGGTCAGCCCGGTCTTGTGGAAGAAGGTCGCGCCGAAGCTGTCGGCGGGCCGGGTGCAGTCGGTGGCCACCCGGATCATCGTGCAACGCGAACGCGACCGGATGGCCTTCCGCAGCGCCTCCTACTGGGACGTGATCGCCGAGCTCGACGCGAGCGTCTCGGACCCCAACGCCACCCCGCCCCGCTTCACCGCCCGGCTGGTCAACGTCGACAACAAGCGGGTGGCCACCGGCCGGGACTTCGACTCCCTGGGCGTGCTCCGCAAACCCGACGAGGTCGTGGTGCTCGATGAGGCCGCGGCGAGCTCGCTGGCCACCGGTTTGCAGGCCTCCAGCCTCGCTGTGGCCTCGGTGGAGGAGAAGCCCTACACCCGCAAGCCGTATCCGCCCTTCATGACCTCCACGTTGCAGCAGGAGGCCGGCCGCAAGCTGCGGTTCTCCGCCGAACGGACCATGAGCATCGCGCAGCGGCTGTACGAAAACGGCTACATCACCTATATGCGTACCGACTCGACGACGCTGTCGCAGTCGGCCATTGATGCCGCGCGTAATCAGGCTCGCCAGCTCTACGGCGACGAGTACGTGCACCCCTCGCCGAGGCAGTACACCCGCAAGGTCAAGAACGCCCAGGAGGCGCACGAGGCCATCCGGCCGGCCGGTGACACCTTCGCCACCCCGGGGGCGCTGCACCGCGAACTCGATACCGACGAGTTCCGGCTCTACGAGCTGATCTGGCAACGCACCGTGGCCTCCCAGATGGCCGACGCCCGCGGCACCACGCTGAGCCTGCGGATAAACGGCACCTCCGCTGACGGCCGCGACGTGACGTTCAGTGCCAGCGGTCGCACCATCACGTTCGCCGGCTTCCTCAAGGCCTACGTCGAGACCGTTGACGAGCAGGCCGGCGGTGAGGCCGACGACGCCGAGAGCCGGTTGCCGCAGCTGCGGCAGGGTCAGCGCGTGGACGCGACCCGGCTGAACGCCGACGGGCACACCACCAACCCGCCGGCCCGCTACACCGAGGCGTCGCTGATCAAGGCGCTCGAAGAGCTCGGAATCGGCCGTCCCTCAACGTATTCCTCGATCATCAAGACGATCCAGGACCGCGGCTACGTCCACAAGAAGGGCAGCGCGCTGGTGCCGTCCTGGGTGGCGTTCGCGGTCACCGGACTGCTCGAGCAGCACTTCGGCCGGCTGGTGGACTACGATTTCACCGCCGCCATGGAGGATGAGCTCGACGAGATCGCCTCCGGCCAGGAGCGGCGCACCAACTGGCTGACCAACTTCTATTTCGGTGGCGAGCACGGTGTCGCGGACTCGATCGCCCGCGCCGGGGGTCTCAAGAAGCTGGTTGGCGTCAACCTCGAGGGTATCGATGCTCGAGAAGTCAACTCCATCAAGCTCTTTGACGACGAAGTAGGCCGATCGGTCGTGGTGCGCGTCGGCAAGAACGGCCCGTACCTGGAGCGGATGATCATCGGCGAGGACGGTGAGCCCAAGCCGCAGCGGGCCAACCTCAGCGACGAGATCACTCCCGACGAGCTGACCCTCGAATTGGCCGAAACCCTTTTTGCGACACCGCAAGAGGGCCGCGTGCTCGGCGTGGATCCGGAGTCCGGGCACGAAATCGTCGCCAGGGATGGCCGATACGGGCCCTACGTCACCGAGGTGCTGCCCCCGCCGCCCGAGGAAGATGGCGGTGTCGGCGCCAAGAAGGGCAAGAAGCCAACCGGCCCCAAGCCGCGCACCGGCTCGCTGCTGCGGTCGATGGATCTGCAGACCGTGACGCTTGAGGACGCCCTCAAACTGATTTCGCTGCCTCGGGTGGTCGGCGTGGATCCTGCCAACGGTGAGGAGATCACCGCGCAGAACGGCCGCTATGGGCCATATCTCAAGCGCGGCACCGATTCTCGTTCACTGGCCACCGAGGACCAGATCTTCGACATCACTCTCGAAGAGGCGCTGAAGATCTACGCCGAGCCCAAACGCCGCGGCCGCCAAGGCGCTGCCACGCCGCCACTGCGGGAACTGGGCGTCGATGCCGCGTCGGGGCAACCGATGGTGATCAAGGACGGCCGCTTCGGGCCGTACGTCACCGACGGCGAAACCAATGCCAGCCTGCGCAAGGGCGACGACGTACTGAGCATCACCGACGAGCGGGCTTCAGAACTCCTCGCCGATCGGCGCGCTCGTGGCCCGGTCAAGAAGAAGGCTCCCGCGAAGAAGGCAGCGCGCAAGAAGGCCCCCGCCAAAAAGGCTTGAGTGCTAGACGCTTTCGCTCTCGCTGGCCTGGTTGGCCTCGCTGGGCAGCACCAGATTCACCGGGCGGGCCAGCTGTGTCGGTGCCCGTCGGCCGCGCAGCTCGACGATCTCGCCGACGTTCCAGCACAAGGCTTCGGCGTCCAGGGCACCGCTGACCGCGATCGCCGACGCCAGCACGTGACCGCCCTCGATCTTGGCCAACTCGGTCAGCCGGGCGGCTTCGTTGACCGGGTCGCCGATCACGGTGTACTCGAACCGGGCCTGCGCGCCGATGTGCCCGGCGATCGCCCGCCCGGCCGACACCCCGATCCCGAACTCGGTCTGGCCCAGAACGCTGACCAGCTCGTCGTGTAGCTCCCGGGAGGCCGCCAAGGCTGCGCCGGAGGCATCGGGATGCTCGATTGGCGCGCCGAAGATGCACAGCGCCGCGTCACCCTGGAACTTGTTGACGAAACCGCCGTGCTTCTTGACGGTCTCGACGACCACCCGGAAGAACTCGTTGAGCAAGTTCACCACCTCGCTGGGCGGTCGCGACGCGGCGAGCTGCGTCGACCCGACCAGGTCGACGAACAGCACCGCGACATCGCGTTCCTGGCCTCCGAGTTCGGTGCCGCGTTCCAGGGCGCGGCGGGCGACGTCCTCGCCGACGTAGCGGCCGAACAGGTCGCGCAGCCGCTGCCGTTCGCTCAGGTCCCGAACCATGTCGTTGAAGCCGGCCTGCAGCAGGCCCAGCTCGCTGGCGTCGTAGATCTGCATGTGGGCGTTGTAGTTGCCGCGCTGAACCTCCCCGAGCGCCCAGCGCAGCTGGCGCAGCGGGTCGGCGATCGACATGGCCGCCAGCACGTTGCCGGTCAACCCGACCACCAGGGCAGCGACGGCCATCAGCAGGATTGGCGTGAACAGGGCGTCCGCGGAGGCCGCCAGCAGCGAGAACTTGCTCGCCACGATCGAGAGCACGATGGCCAGCAGCGGCACTCCGGTGGACAACAGCCAGGTCAGCACCAATCTCTGGATCACGCCGGGGCGATGAAACTTCTCCGGCACTCCGCCGCGCAGTGCGGCGACCGCGACCGGCCGCAGCACCCGCTCGGACTGCAGGTAGCCGATGATCGTGGTCGCGGTGGCGCCGAGAAGCGTCGCCACCGCGAGCACGGGTGCGGCATGGCTGGCCACCGGCCAGCTGGCGGCGATAAACACCACCGCCCCCAGCACCCAGTTGGTCATGCTGATCACCGAGCGGTAGACGGGCATTCGCAACGCGCGCAACCGGGCCTGTTCGGTCGCCGCCGGGTCGTCTTCGGCCAACAACGCGTCGCGGCGTTGCCAGCGGAACACCGGAACGAGCAGCTTGAGGCTGACGAACGCGCCGACGCCGAACGATATGAACAGATAGCTCAGGAAGATGACCAGGTTCACCGTCGGCAGATCCTGCAGCATGACGCGGTCCGACGGTGGCAGACCAAACCGCAGGAAGCCCAGCACGAGCAGGGCTCCGATGATGTCGGCCTGCAGCATGCCCAGCGTGAACACCGGCCACGGTGTGCGCGCAACCCACCGGACGAATCCACTGATTCGCCCAGGGCTGAGCTGCGGGGTGGTCACCAGCCCACCGTATCGGTACAGGGCGACCGATCTGCACCTTCTTCAACCCGGTGGGCGGCGGTTGTGTCGTTGCTGAGCACTAGTGTTTGAGGCGATGTCTGGAGTTTTCACACGGCTGGTTGGCCAAAGCGCGGTGGAAGCGGAGCTCGTGGGCGCCGCGCGGGCGGCTCGCGGTGATTCCGCTCACGATGTGGTCGCCACCGGGACCATGACACATGCCTGGCTCATCACCGGCCCGCCCGGCTCGGGCCGCTCGGTGGCCGCGCAATGCTTCGCAGCCGCTCTGCAGTGCACCGCGGAGGGCACGCCGGGTTGCGGGGAGTGCCGGGCCTGTACGACGGCGATGGCGGGCACCCACGGCGACGTTCGGCGCATCGTCCCCGAGGGCCTGTCGATCGGCGTCGACGAGATGCGCAACATCGTCCAGATCGCCTCGCGCCGGCCCAGCACCGGCCGCTGGCAGATCGTGGTGGTCGAGGATGCCGACCGTCTGACCGAGGGCGCGGCCAACGCACTGCTCAAGGTCGTCGAGGAGCCGCCACCGTCGACGGTGTTCCTGCTGTGTGCGCCGTCGGTGGACCCTGAGGACATCGCGATCACCCTGCGGTCGCGGTGCCGGCACGTGGCGCTGGTGACGCCGCCGACGGCGGCGATCGCGCAGGTGCTCATCGACAACGACCGGCTGCCCGCCGAGGAGGCGCAGTGGGCGGCGTCGGTCAGTGGTGGCCACGTCGGTCGGGCCCGGCGGTTGGCCACCGATCCCGACGCCCGCGATCGTCGTACCCGGGCGCTCGGGCTGGCCCGAGACGCCGCGACCCCGTCGCGGGCGTATGCGGCCGCTGAAGAGCTGGTGGCCACCGCGGAGGCCGAGGCGAAGGCGGTCAACGTCGACCGCGATGTGGCCGAGACGGAGGAGCTGCGCACCGCGCTCGGCGCGGGCGGTTCCGGCAAGGGCACCGCGGGTGCGCTGCGGGGGGCGACCGGGGCGATCAGGGACCTTGAGAAGCGGCAGAAATCCCGCCAGACCCGGGCTTCGCGCGACGCCCTGGACCGTGCGCTGATCGACTTGGCGACGTACTTCCGGGATGCGCTCGTGGTGGCCAGCGGCGCCGGTGCGGTGGCGCCGAATCATCCCGATATGGAAGACCGGGTGGCTGCCATGGCCGCGCACGCATCCCCCGAGCGGCTGCTGCGCTGCATCGAGGCGGTGCTCGAGTGCCGCGAGGCGCTGGCCACCAACGTCAAGCCCAAGTTCGCCGTCGATGCGCTGGTGGCGACCGTGGGTCAGGCACTGCGTTCGGACCTGTAGACTCACTGCTCGGTCCTGACAAGGGCCGCGCCACCTTAGCTCAGTCGGTAGAGCGATTCACTCGTAATGAATAGGTCAGGAGTTCGATTCTCCTAGGTGGCTCCGCTATGCCTTACCGAGTTCCTCGGCAGCGATGTTGCGGGCCGTGGCCGCCGCCGGAAAACCGGCGTAGCCGCTGGCGTGATAGATGACCTCGGCGAGCTCGTCATCCGTCAGGCCGTTCTGCTTGGCGATCCGGAAGTGCGCCTTCATCTCCTCGGTGGCCCGCAATGCAATCAAGATGCCGAGCGTCACCAGGCTTCGATCGCGGCGGCTGAGCCCCTCACGGGTCCACAGCCGGCCAAAAACGCTCTCGACGCCGATCTCCATCAGTTCAGGAGCGAAGCCGCCGAACTCGACGTCACCATCGGGCAGTGTCCCGGGCAGCATTTCCCGGAATACGCGTAGACCATCCTCACGCAAGTTAGACATGCAAACTACTTTGGCACACCGCGCTGATCAGTGCGGCGCCAGATACCCCACCGGCCCGGAGGCCAGGCACAACGACAGTGCGGCGGTGGTGGCGCGCACGGTGATCGCGTCGCCCGCCCCCGGGAGCCGGACGAAGACCCGGTTCAGCCCGGGGTGCACCGGCACCTTGGTTTCGGGGCCCTCGTTCAGCGACATCTGCATCGCGCCCTCGCTGTTGGCCAGATAGTTGATCTCGGCTGTCCAGTCCGCGGGCAGCAGCGGACCGTCCAGTGGCATCCGCACTGCGGCGTCCGGCTGCACGAAATAGCCACATCCCGGCATCGGGCCGACCGCGATGGTGCGGGTCCAGGTGACATTGGCATCCACCAGTTGGCCGCTCGAGTTGAGCATGCGCAATTGTGTTGTGGACTTGGCAAATTCGGGCCGGTCCCGGATCAGGGCGAACATATGACTGGCGAGGTTCTCCGGGTAGGCGACCCGCTGCAACACGAGTGGGTCGATCTCCTGGTCCAGCAGCGGAGCCGACGAGGACGCGCGAGCCTGGGCCAGTCCGCGAATTGCGTTCTGCAGGTAAGGCTGTGCCGGGTTGTCGCGCCAACTGGTCAGGAACGTCGACGTCGAGAACAGGCTGCTCGCCGAGAACGCCACCACCGCGGTCGTCACCACCGCGGTGCGGGTGGGTGAGGCATCCAGCCAGCCCGATCTCGCGCGGTTGGGCGCGCAGAATCCCACCGCGGCGAGCAGTGTCAGCACGATCACCAAATCGGGGAAGTACCGCAGGGTTTGGGCCAGTTCCAGTGCGGTGAACTTCGATGAGCGCAGCAGATAGATCGGGATCTGGCAGGCCAGCGCGTACCCCGCGGCCACCAGCCAGACCAACCCGATGCGGTGCTTGCGCAAGAGCGACACCACCAGGACCGCGGCCAATGTCAGCCAGCCCAGAATCATCACCGACACCGGCGGAACCGCCCACGGTGAGGCCGGCGCCCACCGCTGCCACTCCCACGGGCCGCCGGCCAGCCCCGGCACGATCCCGTGAGTGACCGAGCGACGCAAGAGATCCCACGTCATCGCCAGATCTGAGCTCCACCGCCGGTGGTCGACGACCAGCACGTACAACGCCACCCACGCTGCCGTCACGGCCAGCGCGGCCACCCACAACCGCAGACCGCCACGCCAGACCGTGCGGACTGCGGCATTGCCGCCCTGCGCGTAACGGAGTAGCCCGACCACGGCGAACGCGACGAACGGGATGACGGCGGACTTCTCGAAGAACAACAGCCCACCCAGATACACCAGCACCCCGGTGATCGCATAGCGCTGATTCCCGGTGCGCACCAACAGGATTGCGTCGGCACACACCCAGGCCATCGCGGCCAGCATCGGCAGCGAGTTCAGAGCCGCTGCCCACCAGGCGAATCCGGGCACGCCAAGCGGGGTGAACAGGGCAAAACACAACGGAATCAACAGCACCCGACGCCAGCCGAGGATCACGTACAAGACCCGCAGCACCGACAGTGACACCAGCAGCTGCAGGACCACCAGGCTGGCCGCCGGCCAGGCCCAGACCAGCGGGGCCAGCCGGGTGATGATGCCGGCCACCAGAAATGCGCCGGGCATGACGTGACCGTCGTGGTCGTCGAACAGATACGACGGCGACAGCAGATCCTGGGTGCCGGCCCGGCCCACCAGGATCAGGTCGTCCCAGTAGAAATAGCCGCCGAACGCCAGGACTGCGCGGACCACCAGCTGGACCGCGATGAGAACGACGGCCGCCACCGCGACCGGTGGCATGCGCGCCACTCGGGTCGGAACTGCCATCGGCTCGACTGTACGGGCTGACGGTAGGGTGGCCGCTATGCAGGTACTGGTCACGGGGGCGGCCGGCTTCATCGGTTCGACGCTGGTGGATCGCCTACTCGCAGACGGGCACACTGTCGTCGGGCTCGATGATCTGAGCCGGGGCCGCACCGAGAACCTGGCCGGGGCCTGCGCCAGCGGGGGCTTCGAGTTCGTCGAGGGGGACATCGCCAACGCCGATCTGATCGGCCTGTTCGAGAAGCACAAGCCCGAGGTCGTCCACCACCTGGCCGCTCAGATCGACGTGCGGCGCTCGGTAGAGGACCCCGAGTTCGATGCGGAGGTCAACATCGTCGGCACGGTGCGGCTGGCCGAGGCGGCCCGGCGGGCCGGGGTCCGCAAGGTCGTCCACGCCTCCTCGGGTGGATCGATCTACGGTGCGCCGAAGAACTACCCGACCAACGAGAGCACCCCGGTCGATCCGGCCTCGCCGTATGCGGCCAGCAAGGTCGCCGGGGAGATCTACCTCAACACCTTTCGCCACCTCTACGACTTGGACTGCTCGTTCATCGCCCCGTCCAACGTCTACGGCCCGCGGCAGGATCCGCACGGTGAGGCCGGGGTGGTCGCGATCTTCGCCACCGCCATGCTGGCCGGCCGGCCCACCAGGGTCTACGGCGACGGGTCGAACACCCGCGACTACGTCTTTGTCGATGACGTGGTGGACGCCTTCGTCCGCGCCTCCGGTGCGGGCGGGTGTGGGCAGCGGTTCAACGTCGGCACCGGGGTGGAGACCAGTGACCGGGCCCTGCACACGGTGGTCGCCAAGGTGGTTGGTGCGCCCGACACCCCGGAGATCGCGCCGGCGCGGCTGGGCGATCTGAAGCGGTCGTGCCTGGACGTCCGCAAGGCCGAGATGGTGCTGGGCTGGCAGCCGCAGGTGCGCCTCGAAGAGGGCATCAGCCGCACCGTCGACTACTTCCGCGGTTAGCTCTCCGGAACCCGCGCGCTGTCCAGCGCGACCGCGCGCGCCAACCGGGCGTACTTGAGCTCGAGTTCCTTGAACCGTAGATAGGTGCTCATCGTGGTGAACACGAACGCGATGATCAGCGAATAGGTGATCAGGTCGGCGCCGCGTCGCACACCCAGCCAGTTCGCCAGCACGGTGGTGTCGTCCGGTCGCAGGATCGCGTAGATCGCGAGGATCACGAACAGCACGTAGCCGACCTTGACCCACGCTTTGGCTTTGGCATTGGTGCGCGAGCGCAACAGATACACCAACAGTGCGATCACCGCCGCGATCAGCAGCACCTGGATCCAGTTCATCGGCGCATCCTCCCGCGCAGGAACCCGTCGAAGACGATGTTCACCCCGTTCAGCAGCGGCTGGCCCTTGGACATCGAGTACTCGGTGTAGAGGATCTCGACAGGCTCTTCGGCTACCCGCCAATGGTTTTCGACGATCAAGGTGATGAATTCGGTCGCGTGACTCATCCCGTTCATCGTCAGGCTCAGGTTGTCGGCCACGGTCTTGTTGAACACTCGCAGCCCATTGTGTGCGTCGGTCAGGTGCAGCCGGTGGCTGCTCGGACTCAGCAGGGCCGCGGTGCGCAGGATCAGCCGCTTCAGCGGCGGGGTCTGGCTGACGGTGGTGCCGGCGAAGCGGGTGCCGATGACGATGTCCACGTCGCCCTTGGCCAGCCGGTCGATCATCATCAGGACGTCTTTGACGCGGTGCTGGCCGTCGGCGTCGAACGTGACGAACACCCCGGCGCCGGGTTTGGTGCGGGCGTATTCCACTCCGGTCTGGATGGCCGCGCCCTGCCCGAGGTTGACCGGATGCCGCACCACGTGGGCGCCGGCGCGCAGGGCGATATCGGCGGTGTCGTCGCGGCTGCCGTCGTCGACGCACACCACATGGTCGAAGACTTGGCGCAGGTCGGCGATGACGTCGCCGATGACCTTCGCTTCGTTGAACGCTGGCACGATGATCCAGGCGTCGGGGTAGGGCGTGTCGATGTCCACAAAGTACACGCCGCGCCCTGGTGGTTCAGCGTGCGGCGCGTGCTTCAGCGTGCGACGCGGGCCAGCGCGGCCAGGTGGACGACGATTCCGACCACCGGCCCGCACAGCAGGGCCACCACAGTGCGGTCGGTCAGGGGAAGCGGCAGCGTCAGCAGCACGGTCGAGACCACGGTGGCCAAGACCCAGCCGATCGAGTAGGCCCGGTGCAGGGCCGCCGCGACGGTCGCGGCGCCGGTGACGGTCAGCAGCGCGATCGCCACCGCGCCCGCGGTCAGCCAGGCCAACAGCACCCCGCCCGGGCCGTACTCGTCGCCGAACGCCGCCCGGATCAGCCACGGTCCGAGCAGCCCCGCCGCCAGCACGCCGACGGCGCCGAGCGTGACCACCACGACCGCGGGAGCGATCAGGGCCTTGAGCCGATGCCCGCGGTGGTCCACGAAGTGGGCGATTAGATTGCCCTGCATGGCGGTCAGCGGCACCAGCAGCGGAGCCCGGGTCAGCGTCACCGCCAGGATCACCACGCCGCCCGCCGCACCGAGATCACCGCCGGAGGTGGCCTTGAGTAGTACCGGGAAGCCCATGACGAGGATCGCACTGGCGCCGGCGGCGGCGATGGAGTGTCCGGCCCCGCGCAGGAACGTCGCGGTGCCGCCCGGTGTGCGCAACCGGGCCGCCGTGCGGGCACCCGGCGAGACCGCCAACAGCAGCAGCCAGCCAACCGCACCGGCGACGGTGGCCCAAAGGAAACCGTCCAGCCCCCACCCGACGACGAACGCGACGACGGCGACCACCACCCGCATGACGGCGTCGATGACCATGAGCACGCCGTAGCCACCCCAGCGCCCGGTACCGGCAAGCAAGCCCAAAAGTGTGGCGTGGATACAGAATCCGGCCAGACCGACGCAGAGTAGACCCACCGAGAGCGGCCGGGAGTCACTGAACACGTGGGGCGCCCACAGCGGGGACGTGGCGGCCATGACGACCGCGGCCACCAGACCGACGCCGGTCGCGACTCGCATCGGGTGGGTGCGCGGACCGTCGACGATCTCGACATAGTTCGCCGACCGCACTTCGCGGGTGGCCTCCTGAAGCAGCCCGTACGCCGCGCCGTTGACCAACCCGAACGCCCCCCAGAACACCCCGAATACGGAGAAGCCGGCTGGGTTCAGTGCGCGCGCCGCGAGGTAGAGCACGGCGTATCCGCACACCGCCGAGATCGCGGTGGCCACGCCGACGCGGGCCACACTGCCACGCGTGATCGCCCCGGTGCCGCTGATCTGGTCGGCACCGGTGGCGCTCAGCGCCTCGAAGGAGGCGCCCGCGTCGGTCACAGCCGCGGCACCTCGGTCGAGTACAGCCAGGCATCCCACAGCGGGCGCAGTGACACCTCGGCGTAGTTGGCGGCAAGGCCTTTGAAATCGTCGGTCACCACGGTGCTGTGCTTGTAGCGGCTGGTCCAATCCTGCAGCAGCGCAAAGAATTTCTCGTCACCGATGGTGTTGCGCAGCACGTGCAGGGTGAGCGCGCCGCGCTTGTAGACCCGGTCGTCGAACATATCCCGCGGTCCGGGGTCGGACAGCAACAGATTATGCGGCGAGGAGGCCAGTTTGGCGTGGTAGTGGCGCGCCCATTGGTCGGCGCTTTGCCCGCCGGAGTTCTCCGACCACAACCATTCGGCGTAGCAGGCGAATCCCTCATGCAGCCAGATATCGCGCCAGCGCCGCACAGTGACGCTGTTGCCGAACCATTGGTGTGCCAGTTCGTGGGCGATCAGCCGTTCGGAGCCGCGCTTGCCGTCGCAGTGGTTGGCGCCGAAGATCGAAATGCCCTGGGCCTCCAGCGGTATTTCGAGATCGTCGTCGGTCACCACAACGGTGTAACCATTGCTCAGCGGGTACGGGCCGAACAGCTTGATGAACAACTTCATCATCTGCGGTTGGCGGCCGAAGTCGTGGGCGAAGTTGGCGCGCAACCGATCTGGCAACACGGCCTGCATCGGAACCTGGGCCTTGGGCATCTTGTTGGCGCCGTACATACCGATCTGCAACGTCACCAGATAGGTCGACGTCGGCTCGGGCTGCTCATAGGTCCACACCGTGTGCGCGGCGCGGACCCGACGCGACACCAGCTCGCCATTGGCAACCGCGCGATACGGGCTGTCGGTGCTGATCTGGATGCGGTAGCTGGCCTTGGCGCTGGGATGGTCGTCGCAGGGAAACCACGAGGCTGCCCCGTTCGGCTGTCCGGCGACCAGCACCCCGTTCGACAGCTCCTCGAAACCGACTTCGCCCCAATGACTTCGGATCGGCCGGGGAGATCCGCCGTAGCGGACATGGATGGACATCGACGCCCCAGCGGGCAGTGGCGCGGACAATGTGATGTGCAGCTTGCCGCCGGAGGTCCCGAAATTGGCCGGGCGACGGCCGTTGACCGTCACCTTCGTCACCGCAAGCGCATCGGACAGATCGAGAGTGAACGTCTTCAGCGAAGCCAGCGTCGCGGCGGTGATGGTGGCCGCGCCGGTGAGCCGGTTGATCGCGACCTTGTACTCGAGCTCCAACTCGTAGCGCGACACCCGGTAACCGAAGTTGCCGTTGTTCGGCAGGTACGGGTCGATGACGGGAGGGCCGCCTTTCTTGGCGGCCTTCTTGGCGGGATGTTTCACGCGGTGTTGCCCTCGGGTTTGCGCGCAGGCTTCTCGTCCCTCGATTTCTTGCGCGAAATCACCCAGGGTGCAATGGGATTGCCTTGCCAGCGAGTTGACGGTGGCACCTCGTCGCCGCGCATCACCAGCGACGCCGGGCCGACGGTGGCGCCGGCGCCGAGCTTGGCGGCGGGCAACGCCACGCAGTGCGGTCCCAGGGTGGCGCCCTCGTCGAGCACGACGGTGTCCATCCGCATGATCCGATCATGGAACAGGTGCGTCTGCACCACGCAACCGCGGTTGACGGTGCTGGCGCGCTGCAATGTCACCAGGTCGGCTTCGGGCAACCAGTACGTCTCGCACCACACCCCGCGGCCGATCTTGGCCCCCAGTGCGCGCAGCCACAGGTTCATCACCGGGGTGCCGCTGGCCGCGCGGGCGAACCACGGGCCGGCCACCGTCTCGACGAACGTGTCCGACACCTCGTTGCGCCACACGAATGACGACCACAGTGGATGCTCGCCCGTTCGAATCCGGCCCACCACAAGCCATTTGGCGCCAACCGCGATACCGCCCGCCAGTGCCCCGGCTATCAGCAGCACAATGCCGCCGCCCAGTGCGGCCCAGCCGTAGCCGAACTTGACGGCCAGCCCCTGCAGCGCGGCCAGCACCGCGGCGCCGATGGCGAAGGTCACGATCACCGGGATGAGCCGGCACGTTTCGACTCCTGCCCGCATGATCTTCAGCCGCATCGGCGGGCTATAGGTCAGCGAGGCATCGGCCTCATCAGCGTGGCGGCGCAACCGGATTGGTGGGCTGCCCAGCCAGGACGAACCGGCCTTGGCCTTGTGGGGCGTGGCCGAGAGCACGGCCACCAGACCGTCGTCGGGCACCCGTCGGCCGGGCTGGGTGATGCCGGAGTTGCCCAGGAACGCCCGCTTGCCGACAGTGGCTTTGGCGACGTGGATCCAGCCGCCGCCGAGCTCATAGGAGGCGACCATGGTGTCGTCGGCCAGGAACGCACCGTCCTCGACAACGGTGAACTTCGGCGTCAGCAACGCCGTCGAGATCTCGGTGTTGCGGCCGATTTTCGCGCCGAGCGCCCGCAACCACCACGGGGTCAGCAGACTGGCGTACAGAGGGAACAGGTAGTTGCGGGCGGCGTCCATCAGCCGTTCGGTCGCCCACAGCTGCCAGCCCACCCGGCTGCGCACCGGGTGGTAACCCTCGCCAAGGCCGATCGCCAGGATCCGTACTCCGAGCACCGTGAAGACGGCGTAGATGCCGAACGAGACCAGCGCGGCCACCGGAATCCACGGCGCGGCCGCACCGATCGCCGACATCAACGTCGCGCTGTGCCGCGCGGGCCACACCAGCACCGCCAAACCCAGTCCCAGCGACACCAACGGCACCGCGCCGAGCAGCATCGACGTCACGGCGTACATGGCGACCCAGTGGGCGGCCCGCGGCGGCCGGTATTCGGGCCACGGATGGCGGGCTTTGCCCGATTTCACCGCCGGTGAACCCTTCCAGTACTGCCCGTTCTTGACCTTGCCGATGACCCCCGAGCCGGGCGCCAGGTCAGCGTTCTTGCCGACGACGGCTCCCGGGAACAGCGTCGTGCGGGCCCCGATGGTGGAGTCGTTGCCGACGGTGATCGGGCCGACGTGGAAGAGGTCGCCGTCGATCCAATGGCCCGTCAGGTCGACCTCCGGTTCGATGGAAACCCGGTGGCCGAGTTGCAGCATCCCGGTCACCGGAGGCGCCGAGTGCAGGTCCACGCCTTTGCCGACCTTGTTACCCAGCGCCCGTGCGTAGTACACCAGCCATGGCGCACCCGCGAGGTTCTCCGCGCCGCTGGCGTCGGCCAGCCGTTCGGCCAGCCACACCCGCAAGTGCTCCGATCCGCCGCGGCGGTAGGTGCCTGGCTCCAGGCCGGACAACAATGTCCGCGCTCCCAGCACGGCGATGCCCATCCGGCCGATCGGGGTGATGAACAAGATGAAGGCCACTGCCACCAACCACCAGTTGAGGGTCACCAGCCACGGCAGGGGATGCACGGCGGCGGCGATGTTGTTGACCAGCGCCAGCCAGGTCACCCACTGAAGCCCGGTCAGAGTCGCGAGCGGCACCGACAGCAGCACCTGGGCGGCCTGCGTCGACACCGGGGTGGGTTTGACGTCGCGCGGCGTGACCGCGGGCGGCGGCGCCAGCTCTTCGAGGAACTCCGCCAGCGACCCCAGCCGGGGGTGGTCGTAGAGCTGGGCGACGGTTAGCTGCGGGTAGCGCTCTCGGAGCGCGGCCACCAGCTGCGCAGCCGAGAGTGAGCCGCCGCCGAGGGCGAAGAAGTCGGCCTCCGGGCCGTCGACCACGGCGCCGAGGACGTCGCGCCACAGCCCGGCCAGCCAGCCCATGGTTCCGCCCAGATCGGGTTCGGTGTCCTGGTAGCCCGGCGGCGGCCACGGCAGCGCGTCGCGATCGACCTTGCCCGAGGTTCGGGTGGGCAGCTCGTCGAGCAGCACCAGGCGCGGCACCAGCGCAGCGGGCAGGCTCTCGGTCAGGTGGGCGCGGGCGGCAGTCAGGTCGAAGGTCGAGGCGTCGGTGCCGGGCGGAAGGGAGATGTAGCCGACCAGCATCGGGGTGCCGCTGGTGGTGCGCCGGACCGCCGCGGCAGCGCCGCTGACGCCGGGCAGATGCACCAGCGCGGAGTCGACCTCGCCGAGTTCGATGCGGCGCCCACCGACCTTGACCTGGTCATCGGCGCGGCCCTGGAAGTACAGCCCGTCATTCTCCAGCCGGACGAGGTCACCGCTGCGGTAGGCGCGAGCCCACTCCAGCGACGGCATCGGCGCATACTTCTCGGCGTCCTTCTCCGGATCCAGGTAGCGGGCCAGGCCGACCCCACCGATCACCAGCTCGCCGACCTCGCCGATGCCGACCGGGGCGCCGTCCCTGTCGACGACGGCCAGGTCCCAGCCGGGCAGCGGACGGCCGATGCTGACGGTAACTCGACTCGACCCCGAGTCGCTGCGCTCCGGCCCGCCGGTACGCCCGTCGAGCCTCGCCGCGCTGGCCACCACCGTGGCCTCGGTCGGTCCGTAGGTGTTCCACACCTCGCGGCCCTCGACCGCCAGCCGCTCTGCAAGTTCAGGTGGGCAGGCCTCGCCGCCAAAGATCAACAGCCGCACCGCTTCCAGCGCTTCGGCCGGCCACAGCGATGCCAGCGTCGGCACCGTGGACACCACGGTGATGTCCCGCGCCACCAGCCACGGCCCGAGGTCCATGCCGCTGCGCACCAGAGCGCGCGGCGCCGGCACCAGGCACGCACCGTAGCGCCAGGCCAGCCACATCTCCTCACAAGAGGCGTCGAACGCCACCGACAGGCCGGCCAGCACTCGATCGCCCGGGCTGATCGGGTTGCGCTGCAAAAACATTCGTGCTTCGGCATCGACGAAAGCCGCGGCGTTGAGATGCGTCACCGCAACGCCCTTGGGGGTTCCCGTCGAGCCCGAGGTGAAAATGATCCACGCGTCGTCGCGGCCCAGCGGTGCGGTGGCGCGCCAGCCGCGCGAGGAACCCGGACCGCGGGTCAGGCCCGCCTCGGTGATGATGGCGACCACACCGGCTTCGCTGAACACCAGCTGGGTCCGCTCGTCGGGATCGTCGGCGTCCACCGGGACGTAGGCCGCGCCGGCCGCCAGCGTCGACAGAATCGCGACGTATAGGGCGTAACTGCCCGACGGCATCCGGATGCCGATCCGGTCGCCGCGGCCGATACCCCGCGCCGCCAGCCACTCAACGCTTTCCTCGATGTCGGCGATCAGCTCGGCGTAGGTGAGTTGCACCGTCCCGTCGTCGATGGCGGCCGCGTCCGGGTGGCGATTGGCGGTGTCGTAAAGGATGTCGATGAGGGTGCGTGGGGGTGGCGCCTGCTCTGACAACAAGTACTGCGGGGGAATTTCCGGCGTCGCCACGACTGTGGATCCTAGGCCGCTTGGTTGACATCGCGCCGCCGGACGCGGCCGGTAGGCGGCTCGGTTTGCTGCATGGTGCGTCCACCTGACAGACTGCCGTGAAGAGGGGAGTATTCCTTCGTCGCGGTGTCGTCACCACGGCGGCCAACGTTGGCCGTCCGGTACCGCGGGTCGCTTCGGCGGCGGAAGAGACCTCGGACGTTTTTCGGCGCCCGGAGGTCTGTGTCTGTGAATGTGTCCTCGCTCGAGTGGTTGATCACCATCGGTGTGACGGTGGCGGTGCTGCTGTTCGACATCGTCTTCATCGCCCGCCGCCCGCACGAACCGACGATGCGCGAATGCGGCATCTATTTGTCGTTCTATGTCGGCCTGGCGATCGTGTTCGGAATCTGGGTGTGGAATTTCCACGGCGCGCAACTCGGCCTCGAGTTCTACGCAGGCTGGCTCACCGAATACAGCCTCTCGGTGGACAACCTCTTCATCTTCATCATCATCATGGCCAGCTTCAAGGTGCCGAAGGTCTATCAGCAGCAGGCGCTGCTGGTCGGAATCGTGTTGGCACTGATCTTCCGCGGCATCTTCATCGCACTGGGTGCCGTTGCCATCGAACAGTTTTCGTGGATCTTCTATGTCTTCGGCGCGTTCCTGGTGTACACCGCGATCAGGTTGGTTCGCGACACCGATCACAGCGACGACGCCGAGAACACCGTGGTGCGGCTGGCGAGGAAGCACTTCCGGACCACCGACAAGTGGGACGGCTTGAAGCTCTACCTCAAGGACGGCAACCGGCGGCTGATGACCCCGATGTTTCTGGTCATCGTCGCGCTGGGCACCACTGACTTGTTGTTCGCGCTGGACTCCATCCCGGCGATCTATGGCCTGACCCGCGAGCCCTACATTGTGTTCACCGCAAACCTGTTCGCGCTCATGGGGTTGCGTCAGCTGTACTTCCTGCTCGGTGATCTGCTCAACCGGCTGGTGTACCTGTCGCAGGGCCTGGCCTTCATCCTGTTCTTCATCGGCGTCAAGCTGGTGCTGCATGCCCTGCACGAGAACGAGCTTCCGTTCATCAATGGCGGCGAAGGTGTCCACGTCCCGGAGATTCCGACGCTGCTGAGCCTGGCCGTCATCGTGTTGACGCTGTTCCTGACGATGGTCGCCAGCCTGATCAAGACCCGCGTGGTCGATAAACGCTGAGTGGGCGACCGGCGGGCGGGAGCGTAGCGACTCGGGGATATTGGTCGCCCATCGGTGTTCGCGTCCGCCTGAGTGCAACCATTGCCGGTCGTCTTTCGTGTCTTTAGCGTGGCCGGCATGGCGGAGTTGCGAGTGTTCATCGCAGAGACCGACGGTGCCTGGACGGAACTGACCGAGTCGACCGAGGGTGATCGACCGGTGGTTCGGCTGAGCGCCCCGAACTTGCCAGAGGCCGCCCGCCGTCGCCGCAGGCTGCCCGCCGATGTTGCCGTGGTGCTTGACCTGGCGGTGTCGGTTGCCGACGACCCACGCACCGCGCTGGCCGCGATCTCCGATCACGACGACGACGCAGGAGTGCGATACGCCGGAACCGTTGACGGGCTGGCCGGGCTGGTCGCCGACCTCGTTGTCGCCGGGGTGGCCGACGGGGTCACGCTGATCCCGGTCGGGCCCGACGATTTGCGGCCCCGGGCGTACGCCGCCGTGAGCCGTATCCAGGACCGATTGCGGATCCGGGCCGCCTGAGCCCAACCGCCTCTACGCTGGACGAATGATTGAAGTACTTGCGGATATGCCTGAGGGTGTTGCCGGTATTCAGGTATCGGGCCGCGTGAGCGGTGACGACCTGAAGGCATTCAAGCCCACCATGGACGAGCTGCTGAAGTCTGGTGAAGACATCAGAATCGTCGAGGTCATCACCTCCGACTACGAGGGATTCGGCCCTGGCGGGCTGGTCGAAGACCTCAAACTCGGCCTGGGCACGCTGTTCACCCGCCACGCCGCCTTCAAGCGCGTTGCAGTGGTCAGCGACAAGGAGTGGGTGGTCCACACCATGCATCTGGTGGGGTGGCTGGTGCCCGGTGAGCTCGCGGTGTTCGGTCTGGACGAGCTCGAACAAGCCAAGCAGTGGGCGGCCGGCTAGTCGAGTTGGCTGGCGAGCATCCCATTGACGATGCCGTGCAGCGCCCTGCGGACCTCGGCGCCGGTGACCCCGGGCTCGGCGGCATTGGCGATCGTCATGGCCGCGGCGTCGAGCGCCCCGATCAGGATGTGCGCCAGCGGACGTGCCGGTTGGTCCTCGAGTTCACCGGAGTCCATCGCGGCCTGTAGCAGTTGTTCGGTCATGCCCAGGCTGTAGCGCTCGGCGATGTCTCGAAAGCCGTCCCAGCCCAGCACATTTGGTGCGTCGAGCAGAATCAGCTGGCGGATCTCCCGCTCGGCACTGATATCCAGCCAGGCGTCGACCGCGGCGTGCAGTGCGGCCGCCGGGGTCGCCGGCTGCCGGGCGAGGGTGGCCGTGGCCAGCCGGTTCATCACATCGGCTTCGACGGCCTCGACCACGTCGAGGAACAGTGCCGCCTTATCGGCGTACTGGTGATACATTGCGCCCCTGGTGACCCCGGCGCGTTGGGCGATCTCCGGCGTCCCGACCTCGGCGTAGCCGCGTTCACCCCAGAGTTCGCGCGCGGCGGTGCGCAACGCGTCCTGGGTCGTGGCGGAACGCTGAGCCTGGGTACGTCTGGTGGTCATCTCTTGTATTTCCGTGCATCCTGTCGGTATCTTACATGCAGACTGTCTGTTTGTTTGTCACTATCAAGGGAGCTTGTCATGCACACCGTAGATCTCAGCAGCGGAACCATCCATTACGAAACGGCCGGACCGTCGACTGGCCGTCCGGTCGTCTTCATCCACGGCTATGCGATGGGCGGCTCGCTGTGGCGGCCGCTGAGCACCCGACTCGCCGGGCACGGCCTGCGGTGCATCGTGCCGACCTGGCCCCTGGGCGCGCATCAGGAGGCGATGCGCGATAGCGCGGATATGACCATGCGGGGCGTCGCGTCGATGGTCAACGAGTTCCTCGACGTGATGGGCCTCGACGACGTCGTGCTGGTCGGCAACGACACCGGCGGGGCGGTGGCCCAGGTGGTCGCCACCGAATTCCCTGACCGGATCGGGGCCCTGGTGCTCACCAGTTGTGATGCCTTCGAACACTTTCCGCCGCCCATCCTGGCACCGTTCATCGCCGCGGCCAAGGTGCCGATCGTATTCCGGATCGCCGTGCAGGCGATGCGCTCCCGGCTGGTGCGCCGGCGCGCATACGGCGGGTTGGCCCACACCAATCTCGACGCACTGACCGCCGAATGGACCCACCGCGCCGTGCGCGACCCCGCGATCGCCGAGAATCTGCGTCGCTTCACCGGAACGCTGAACCGTCAGACCACCCTCGACGCCGCAGCGAAGTTGCCCGAGTTCACCAAGCCGGCGCTGATCGCGTGGTCGGCCGACGACGTGTTCTTCCCGCAGTCCGACGGCCAACGGCTCGCCGATGCGCTGCCGCACTCGCGGCTGGAGTACATCGAGAACGCGCGCACGTTCTCGATGCTGGACGCCCCCGATGCGCTGGCCTCGCTGATCGTCGAGTTCGTCACGGCCACAACCACTGTCGGCCGTGGCGCCGACGCAGACCGCTGCTAGATTGAACCCAGCCGGCGGATCCGGTCGGCGACCACCCGCGCGGAGACCGCCGCCGTCGGCCCCAGCGCCTCAAAGGCGTGCGGGCAACCGGGATGCACGTGCAGCTCGGTCGGCACCCCGGCAGCGGAAAGCCTTGCCGCGTAAGCGATATCCTCGTCGCGGAAGATGTCAAGATCGCCGACGTCGATGTAGGTCGGCGGTAATCCGGCCAGATCCTGCGCGCGTGCCGGTGCGGCATAGATCGATACGTCGTCACCCCCGGCGCGATCACCGAGCAGCGCACCCCAGCCGGTGATGTTGTCGTCGTAATTCCACGTCAGCAGCTCCGGTGCCAGCAGCGGATCCGGGCTGGTGGTGTGGTCGTCGAGCATCGGGTAGATCAGCAGCTGCGCCGCCAGCGGCGGCCCGCCGCGATCGCGGGCCAGCAGGCTCACCCCGGCGGCTAGCCCGCCGCCGGCGCTGTCGCCGGCCACTGCCAGCCGGGCTGGGTCGGCGCCGAGTTCGACCGCGTGCTCGGCCAGCCAGCGCAGTGCGGCATAACAGTCCTCGACCGGTGTGGGGTCCGGATATTCGGGCGCCACACGGTAATCCACCATCAGCATGGGGGTGCCGGTGGCGGCGACGTACGTGCGCAGGACCGCGTCGTAGCCCGGCCGGGTCTCGGCGAGGCTGTAGATCATGCCGCCGCCGTGGAGGTAGAGCACGGCGGCGCCGGAGGGCTGCGCCGTCGGGAAGTACCAGGAGAGTTCGAGTTCGGTGCCGTCGGCGGCGGTCACGCAGTGCCGGCTCACCTCGACGCCGCTGATCGGACCGCGCATGGCGCCCAGGGCCTCGAAGAACGGGATTGCGCGTTCCCGGCGGGTGGCGACGTCCCCGATGGCGGGCGGCTCGAGCTCGGCGGCCGCGGCCATCAGCGGTTGCAGCGCGGTGAGAAGTTCGGGATCCATCGGCAGGGTCACGCCTGCCAACCCTAGGCGCTGGGGTCTGCGCCGACGCGACGAATCAGCCCCAGTTGTCGTAGCCACCCTCTGGGCCGAGCATCCGCTCGAGACGACTGCGGTTGATCCGGGCGAGTTCGTTGCAGACGACCTTGCGTTCGGTCTCCGGATCGTGATGCATCCGGTCGCGGACCGCCGCGATGACCGACTTGGCGCAGACCTCGCGGGCCAGGCCGCCGATGTGCATGACGAAGTCGAAGCCGAACTGATCGGCGTAATCCTGGACAGCCGTGGCGAGTTCGGCCATCACCTCGGGGGATTCGTCCCACACGGAGCACTGCTCGGCCTGCGATTTGGTGCTCCGAGGTCGGCGTCCGACATGCGGGTAGGCCTGCAGGATGTCGTCGATCGAGGACTCCGACAGCGAGAACAGCAGGGCGTCGGCCCGGCGGAAGAGCGCGGTGTGGTCGGCGTACGGGCGGCCACGCGACAGGTCGCGGGCCAGCGTCACGCTGTTGCAGCACTCGTAGAGCGCATGGACAGCCTTGCGGTCCGGCAGCTCGTTGAAGGCCTCGAGACCGATGCCCTGGTGCAGTAACACCCGTTCATCATCGAAAAGCCAAACCACAACCGCGTTACTGATTGTTACGACCAGGCTAAATTCTGGCCGGGACGGTCAGTGCCGTTGAGCGCCTAGTGCCCTTCAGTGTTCTCCAGTCGCGAACCGCTCCCGCGAGCGCTCCACCTCGGCCTCGGCCTCGGCGCGGCCGACCCAGTCAGACCCCTTCACGAACTTGCCTGGCTCGAGATCCTTGTAATGGGTGAAGAAGTGCTGGATGGAATCGAGTTCGTCCTTGGGCACATCGCCGATGTCCTGGATGTGATCCCAGCGGTTGTCCCCAGCGGGCACGCACAGCACCTTGTCGTCGCCGCCGGCCTCGTCGACCATCTTGAACATGCCGACCGGTCGTACCTCGATCAGCACACCGGGGAACACCGACAGCGGCAGCAGCACCAGCGCGTCCAGCGGGTCGCCGTCCTCGCCCAGGGTGTCTTCGATGAATCCGTAATCGGCGGGGTAGGCCATCGGGGTGTAGAGGTAGCGATCGAGGCGGATGCGTCCGGTTTCGTGGTCGACCTCGTACTTGTTGCGCTGGCCCTTCGGGATCTCGATGGTGACGTCGAACTGCACCGTGCGACTCCTTCTTCGCTGAATTCCGATCGCCCGGGTCGATCCCCGGGTCGCTTCGCTCCTGTCCACCGGCCGCGGCGGCGCGGCCTAACCCTAACGCCACCGATAGCCTGCGCATCAGGGTGGTTCGGCACAATGAGACCAACAGGGCAGTCAGGAGAGTGATGAAGCCGACTCGGTGGCGGCGCTCCACGCACGTGGTGCTCGCGGTGGCGGTGATCGCGCTGGTCGCCGCCGTCGTGGCGGTCGCCGCTGTCCTGACCCACGGCGGCAACACCAGCAGCGCGCAGGCGCCGCCCGGGCACGCACTCGTCACCGCCAACCCCGGCGTCGTCCCGGTGTCGGACTCGGCGGGGGTGCCCACCGCGGCAGGCATGACCGCGGCGATGGCGGTTCCCGTCGCCGACCCGAACCTCGGCAATGTGAGCGGCCGGGTCACCGACGCCAAAACCGGCAAGCAGATCTGGGAGTACCGCTCCGATGTGCCGCTGCTGCCTGCGTCGACCAATAAGACCCTCACCACCGGGGCCGCACTGTTGGCGCTGAACCGCGACGAACGGGTCACGACGACCGTGGTCGCCGCCGACCAGACCGGCCAGCCCGGCGTCGTCGTGCTCGTCGGCGGTGGCGATCCGATCCTGTCGGCCGCCCCCGCAGGCCAGGAGACCTGGTATCGCGGCGCGGCCCGGATCAGCGATCTGGCCGACCAGATCCGCAAGAGCGGGGTCACCGCGACGGCGGTGCAGGTCGACGACTCCCTTTACAGCGGGCCCGATTTCGCGCCCGGCTGGGATCCCGCCGACATCGACGGCGGCGACATCGCTCCGATGCAGTCGGTGATGATCGACGCCGGCCGCATCCAGCCGACGACGGTCGACTCGGCGCGGTCCAGGACTCCCGCGCTGGACGCCGGGCGCGCCCTGGCCAGTGCCCTTGGGCTCGACCCGGCCAAGGTCACGATGGCCCCGAATCCGCCATCGGGCCGGCAGCTGGCCTCAGTGCAATCGGCACCCCTGATCGAACGGCTGCGGCAGATGATGAACGCCTCCGACAATGTGATGGCCGAGTCGATCGGCCGGGAGGTGGCCAAGGCGACGGGCCGTCCGGTGAGCTTCGCCGGAGCCGTCGATGCGGTGACCAACAAGCTCGCCGGTGCCGGTGTCGAGATGACCGGCGCCGCCCTGTTCGACTCCAGCGGGTTGTCGGTGCTGGACCGGCTGACCGCCAAGACCCTCGACGAGGTGGTCCAGGCCGCGGCCGGGTCCGAGCAGCCGGCGATGCGTCCGCTGCTCGACGTGCTCCCGATCGCCGGCGGCAGCGGGACCCTGTCCGATCGCTTCCTCGGCGGCGATCCGAAGGCGTCGTCGGCGGGCTGGTTGCGCGCCAAGACCGGGTCGCTGACCGCCATCAACTCGCTGGCCGGGATCGTCACCGACGACAGCGGCCGCGTCCTGACGTTCGCGTTCATCTCCAACGACGCCGGCCCGATGGGCCGGGTCGCCCTCGACGCCCTGGCCGGTGCCCTGCGCACGTGTGGATGTGGCTCATGAGCACCGCTGAAGTGACCGTCGGGCGGGCCGTGGACTGGTCGTTCGCCGGGAACGTGGGCGCCTGGTTGACGCGACCCGGGCCGGCGTCCACCGACTACACCCGCAACCAGGTCATCGACGAGCTGGCCGCTGCCGCAATCAAGGCCGAAGGTCCGGTTCGTGAGGTCACCCGGATGGGCGGCGACGCCCCCGTGCCCGACGCGCGCATCGTCGACCGCCAGGGCTGGGTCCGGGCGGCCTCGGACTCGATGCGGGTGATGACCGGCGGCACCCAGACGCCCGCCAACGCCCTCACCGGCCGGGTCACCGGAGCGCAGACCGGCGCTGTGCTGGCGTTCATCTCCTCGGGCATCCTCGGCCAGTACGACCCGTTCGCCGACACCGAGAACGCCGACGACGGACTGCTGCTGCTGGTCTATCCGAACGTCATCGCCGTCGAGCGCCAGCTGCGGGTCTCGCCGTCCGACTTCCGGCTGTGGGTGTGCCTGCACGAAGTCACGCACCGTGTGCAGTTCACCGCCAATCCCTGGCTGGCACAACACATGTCGCAAGCGCTCGGGGTGCTGACCTCCGATGCGGCCGACGATGCGACGCAGGTGGTGGCGCGGCTGGCTGACTTCGTGAAGAAGAGACGCGAAGGTGCGCAGGGGCCCAACGACTCGGGCATCCTCGGGCTCATGCGCGCCGTGCAATCTGCGCCGCAGCAGGAGGCACTCGACCAGCTGCTCGTGCTGGGCGCGCTGCTCGAAGGCCACGCCGACCACGTCATGGACGCGGTCGGCCCGGCCGTCGTGCCGTCGGTGCAGACCATCCGCAACCGGTTCGACCAACGCCGCCAGCGCAGGCAGCCGCCGCTTCAGCGGCTGCTGCGGGCGCTGCTCGGGGTGGACGCGAAACTCAGCCAGTACACCCGCGGCAAGGCATTCGTGGACCACGTGGTGGACCGGGTCGGGATGGACCGGTTCAACACGGTGTGGACCAGCGCGCAGACCCTGCCGCTGCCCGACGAGATCGAAGATCCGCAGCGGTGGATCGACCGGGTGCTGTAGCCGCACTGCGGGCCGCGGTGGCCGGCTTCGCGACGGACTGCCTGCCCGGCGCCACGTCGTGGTGTGTGGCGTTGTCCGGTGGCCCGGATTCGTTGGCGCTGACGGCCGCGGCGGCCGCCGCGCTGCCGACCACCGCATTGATCGTCGACCACGGTCTGCAGGCCGGCTCGGCAGACGTCGCCGAAACCGCCCGCCGCCAGGCTCACGACCTCGGCTGCGTCGACGCCCAGGTGCTGCGGGTGGCGGTCGGCACGGGCGGCGGCCCGGAGGCCGCTGCCCGCACCGCCCGCTACGCCGCGCTGGAGGCCGCCCGCGGCCAGGCGCCGGTGCTGCTGGCGCACACCCTCGACGACCAAGCCGAGACCGTGCTGCTCGGGCTGGGCCGCGGCTCGGGGGCCCGCTCGATCGCCGGGATGCGCGCGGCCGACCCACCCTGGTACCGCCCACTGCTGGGCGTGCGCCGCGCTGTCACCCACGACGTGTGCGCCGAGCTGGGCCTGAACCCGTGGGACGACCCGCACAACCACGACGCTCGCTTCACCCGGGTCCGGCTGCGCACCGAGGTGCTTCCCCTGCTCGAGGACGTACTCGGCGGCGGCGTCGCGGAGGCGCTCGCCCGCACCGCCGCCGCGCTGCGGGAGGACACCGACGCCCTGGATGAATGGGCCGGGTGGGCCCTGGAGAGCCGACTCGAGGACGAGGGCGACACCGTCGCCGTCGCCGCCTTGACCGCATTGCCCACCGCGGTACGACGGCGGGTGATCCGACGCTGGCTGCTGCGCGGCGGCGCGGCCAACCTGACGGACAAGCAGATCCGCGGGGTGGACGCGCTGGTCACCGCCTGGCACGGCCAGGGCGGGGTGGCGGTCGGCTCGGATCTGCGGCAGCAAAGATTGTTCGCCGCCCGTCGGGACGGCAGGCTGATGCTGTACACCCAGCCGGTCTGAGATTGGTTGTTGAGCCCCGGTCGTGGCACAGTGTGGGCGTGTCGGCGCATGAGCTGTACCCCGGGGACATCAAATCGGTCTTGTTGTCACAAGAGCAAATTCAAGCCCGGACCGATGAACTGGCCGCGCTCGTCGCCAAGGACTACGCCGACAACCTCGACGGTCAGGATCTGCTCCTGGTAACCGTGCTCAAGGGCGCGGTGATGTTCGTCACCGACTTGGCCCGGGCGCTGCCGGTGCCCACACAGCTGGAGTTCATGGCGGTCAGCTCCTACGGGTCGTCGACCTCGTCGTCGGGGGTGGTCCGCATCCTCAAGGACCTCGACCGCGATATCCACGACCGTGACGTACTGATCGTCGAGGACATCGTGGACTCCGGGCTGACGCTGTCCTGGCTACTGCGGAACCTGGCCACCCGCCATCCCAAGTCGCTGCGGGTGTGCACGCTGCTGCGCAAGCCCGATGCCGTGCGCGCCGACGTCGAGATCGCCTATGTGGGCTTCGACATTCCGAACGAGTTCGTCGTCGGCTACGGGCTGGATTACGCCGAGCGCTACCGCGACCTGCCGTACATCGGCACGCTGGACCCGAAGGTCTACCAGATCTAGCCCCCTCCTCGCCCAAACCGACATTTTGGCCGTGGAAGTGCGAGTAGATCGCAACATTTCGTCGATCTCGGCGCCAAACTGAAGTGGTGCGCGCCTCGGATGACCTGCTGCGGCATCTGTGCCGGGCCCGCGACCACGCCGACCGGCACTACGACCAGCCACTCGATCTGGAGCAGCTCGCCGCGGTGGCGGGCATCAGCAAGTACCACTTTCAGCGGCTGTTCACCGCGACGTACGGCATGTCGCCTGCCGAGCATCTGTCCCGCCGGCGAGTGGAGCGGGCGCAGGATCTGCTGCGCGCCACCAATCTCACCGTCACCGAGGTCTGTATGACGGTCGGCTTCTCCAGCCTTGGCTCGTTCTCCGCCAGGTTCCGCGAGCTGGTTGGCGTGAGCCCCAGCGAGTTTCGCCGCCGCCACGCCGACGGCGCGCCGCGGATCCCGGGCTGCTACCTGTTCATGGCGGGCCTCGCCGAGCGGTACCCACAGGCCGAGCCCGGCAGCGCAATCGAGGAGAAGCCCGGCGGCCACGGCCCCGCTTAACGTCAAGGCATGATCACGAACATCTCACTGGTATCCGTCTTCGTCCGCGACATCGACGAATCGCTGGCCTTCTACACCGACATCCTCGGTTTCGTGGCGAAGGACGATCTTCAGCTGGGTCCCGACTTCCGTTGGTGCACAGTGGTTCACCCGAATCAGCCCGAGCTGCAGGTGCATCTGACCACGCCGAGCAAGCCGTTGTCCGACGATCTGATCGCAGCGTTCCAGCGCGCGCAGGCCACCGGCGGTCTGCCCGGTCTCGGCCTCGCTGTCGACGACTGCCGCGCGACCTACGAACAGCTCAAAGCGAAGGGCGTCGAATTCCTCCAAGCGCCCGAGGAGCGGCCGTACGGGGTCGAGGCACTGATGCGGGACAACTCCGGCAACTGGATGGTGCTCGTCGAGACCCGGGAGTACACGCCGGAGGACTTCGAGGGTTTCGCCGACGCCAAGGCGGCAGCCGGCGACTAGCCCCGAATCAGAGCCCACCTGCGCCTTGAAATGGCGCGGATCTGGAGAAGCCGATCGGCGATTCATTCGGCGACATGATCAACGTCATGCTGGAGTTCGGAGCGGTCGATGACCCCAAGATGGGCATACCCAGCGGACGAGATCGTTCACGCGTAACGCGCCCACCCAATTCCGCGCCCACGATGTAGGGGCGATGACGGCTGGCGTCGGCCAATGAGTCGCTGGGCACCCCGACTTGCGTCACTTTCGACTTTACCTCAAGGTGCTGATGCGTTGACCTGCGGTGATGGTTGCGCTTAGTGCATTCGCTAGGAACTAATTAGCCTCGATAGGCTCGGTCGATGGTGTCGATTCGGCGAGTGCGTACGGCCTCGGGCTCCACTGCGGTCCAAAGCGCCGAATCGGTCGAGATCGTCCGGCATGTGGGCTCAGCTCGCGATGACGCCGAGTTGGGTCTGCTTATCGAAGAGGCTCGGCGATTGTTGGCTGATGACGCCCAGCGCGAGCTGGATCTGGGCATCACTGCGATGGCCGTCAAAGCTGAGATGGTGGGCCCGCCTGCCGGGACGCTGTTCGGCGACGCCGCTGCCGGGCCCGCTCCGCGGCGTCTGATGGCCTTGGCTCAGGTCTTGAAGTCTTGCAGCGGGCTGCTCTACGACGCCCTGGCCGGGGTGCATGCAGATCTGGGTTTCGACGACGCGGTCGATGACGAGGTGTTCCGGGATCTGGTGATCGCACGGGTGGTGGAGCCGACCAGCCTGCTTGATGTCGATCGGGTCCTGGCCGAGTTGGGTCGCACCTGCGCGTCCCTATCGACGCGCAAACGGACCCTGCGTCGTGCCTCTGCCGGTGGTTACCGTGATCAGACCGCCGCCGCATGCTTCCGAACATCCTGCGCCACAGGCGATATGAGCCTGGTGCTCTACGACATCACCACCTTGTATTTCGAGGCCGAGAAGGAAGACGACCTCGGTAAGGTCGGGTATTCCAAGGAGCGCCGAGTGGACCCGCAGATCGTTGTCGGGCTGCTGGTGGACCAGCGCCGGTTCCCGCTGGAGATCGGCTGCTTCGAAGGTAACAAGGCCGAGACGCTGACCATCGTGCCGATCGTGAAGGCGTTCCAGCAGCGTCATGGGATCACCGACATGGTCGTCGTCGCCGATGCCGGCATGCTGTCGAGTTCAAACCTGCGTGAACTCGATGAGGCCGGGTTGCGGTTCATCGTCGGATCGAGGGCTACCAAAGCCCCCAACGATCTGGCATCCCACTTCCATTGGCACGGCGATCTTTTCACCGACGGCCAAGTCATCGACACCATCACTCCACGTGATCAGCGCACCGCCGCGGCAAAGAACAGCGACCCGAAGATCAAAGCCGAACCCGTCTGGAACCCGAAGACACACACCCGGTCATGGCGGGCGGTATGGGCCTACTCGACTAAACGCGCGGTGCGCAACAGCAAGACGCTGAACCTGCAGGAAGCCAAGGCCCGCGCGGTCGTAGCCGGCGACAAAGCCGCTCGCACAACCCGATTCGTCACAGTCCACAACGGCGCCCAAGAACTCGATGAGGCCTCGCTGCAGCGTGCACGCCGTCTGGTCGGCCTGAAGGGCTATGTCACCAACATCGCCGCCGCGCACATGCCGGCGGCCGAGGTCATCGCCAGCTACCACGACCTGTGGCGGGTCGAGCAGTCGTTTCGGATGTCGAAATCCGACCTCGCCGCCAGGCCCATGTTCGCTCGCACCCGCGACGCCATCGAAGCCCACCTCACCATCGTGTTCACCGCGCTGGCTGTCAGTCGCGAAGTCCACACCCGAAACGGGGCTGTCGCTGCGGCGGTTCCTACGCACTCTCAAGCCCCTGCGCTGCGCCACCATCGACATCAACGGCATCATCGCCACCTACCCACCGGCACTGAACCCCGAGGTCGAGGCGACCGGCGTTAGCGCCGGGCCACAAGTCGATGATCATCGACCATGCGCTGGCGCCGCAGGCCAGCCACCCGTATCACGACGGGCCACAGGCGTCACCAATGTCACGGCCCAGACCTGCATTTACACCAAAGAAAGATCCGGACCCCACAATGGATCATTAATAGCCTGGAACGATTCCTCAACGATAACGTGTGTAACACTTCCTGAATTAAAGCGCCGGATATCTGTTATTACACGACGCGATTGCTCCCAGCGGTAAGCATTTTTCTCATATTCGCGGGCCGCTACGTAGTAATTGTCGTGATTGTGACCGTCCTGGTCTTCGATTTGAGCCAACGTTCTGCCATCCTGTGGATATAATGCTTCCGTATCGACCACATATATGGTCTTCCAGTCGGTCTTGTCGTTATCGAATGTCTGGCGAACGTCCCGATTGCTAGCCTGCATGTGCCAGCCCCAGTCAACAAACCCGAACATACTGCCGACGAACTCGTCGCGTGGAATGTAATCATCGACCGCCTCGAGGTTGAGCACATCGATGTTAGCCGGATAATCGGTTGCTTTCTTCACTAATGGGGAAGCAAACGTCACTACAGTCGTAACGAGTCCATTCTTGCCGCCATATTTGCCGCTGGCGGCGTAAACTTGAGCGGCTGATCCGCCTTTGCTGAAACCAACGAGCATGATCTCGTTCACTTTGCCGTTGAGTTCGACTACTCGATCAATCGCTTTGCTTACTGCTGGGTCGTTAAATCCAGCCTTTAAATCTAGGAATGCAGTTTGTGATGCCAAATTGCCACCGACACCGCTGATGTATACGACGAGTTTGGTGTATCCGTCGCTCCCTACTATTTTGTCAATGCTGATTCGATCATCTTTTTTCGTAATTTTGGCCAACAGGCCAGTGACGGCTCCGGTGGCGTCTTTAGATGCAGTGCTCGGTGTTTTGGATGGAGTTGTTCTCCACCACTGGTCTTGTGTGGACTGTGTACTGATCGCGCTGGATAGGTAGAACGCGGTGAGGTCGCCGTTGTTGCTGACAGCAATTACCCGCTTACCATCGGAACTGATGGCGATACGCTCGCTTTCGCTCCCACTATTGTCGACCGGAATGTAAACGGGTACCGATTGAAGCGTTTTGCTGTCGACCACCCAGAAGGCGTCGTGCGCCACAGTGAACGCTTCGCTTCCATCCGGCAGAGAAACAATCGAATGCGTGTAGTCGCTCACACTGGAATATTGCGGGGTCGCGCCGGGGTTCGATGTGTCGATGATTGTGACCCGGCCATTGCCGTGCTCAGTCACGAATGCGGTGCTGCCGTCGCTGCTCATGGCGGTGAACCCGGGGTAATCGTCGAAGGACGGATGCACGCCGGGTACCTGTGTGGCGGAGCCGCTGGCGTCGATAATAGAGACGTATCCGCCACTGCTGTAGACGATGGCCTTGTTGCCGTTGTCGCTGGTTTTCACCGATTGGGGCCGGGCACTCACCGTCACGGCGGTCACCGTCGGGGTGCCTGTGCCGTTGTACCTGATGATCGACACGGTGTTTCCACCCGTGTTGGTCACGTAGGCGACGGTGCCGGCGGAGTTCACGGCAACGCCGGTTGGGTTGGAGCCCACGGCAACGGTGATCGGAGTCGAACTGCCGTAGTTGATGATCGAGACGGTGCCCGACCCGGTATTGGCCACGTACGCGCGGGTTCCGTTGCTATTCACCGCGATTCCGGTCGGGTCGCTGCCGACTGCGACGGTGGTCACTGTGGGTGCACCGCCGACGGCGGCGCCCTTCTCGATGATCGACACCGTTCCGTCACCGCTGTTCGTCACGTACGCCCGGGTGCCGAAAGAGTTGACCGCAACCATGTATGGGTTGCTGCCGACGGTGACGGTGTTGGTGATCGCCGGCGCAGACGCGCCGACGTCGACAATCTTGACCTGGCTGCCGACCACGACGAAGCCGCGGGCGCCGTTGGCGCTGAGCGTCACGTTCGTGGGCGTGCCGCCGAGGGAGATGGTCGAGTAGGTGTAGCCGCCTGTGCTTGTGCTCGCTGTCACTGCGGTGGCCACGGATGCTGACGATGCTTGGACGGTTGGGGAGGCAGAGGTCGCGCCCGTTGCTGCGGCCAGGGTGGCATGAGATGCCGCAGCGGGGACTCCTGCAACCGGATTGCCTGTGGCGGGATCGAATTCGACCAGGGTCTGTGTGTCCGAACTGGACGCATAGATCATCCCGTTGGACACGACCACGCCCCAGGGGGCAGTGACCCCGGTGAACTGCTGAATGTTGGTCGGGTTGCTGGGATTAACGACCTCGATGGAGTCAGCACTACCGCCGCGGTTCGCGATGTATGCGGTGCCGTCGGCGCCGACAGCGATGCCGTAGAAGGTGCCCGGGACGTCGTCGGCTGAGATCGAGGTCTGCAACACGCCGTTGTTGTCGTAAACCGCGAGGCCGCCCAGGAACCCGGTGACATATACCTTGCCACCGGGACCAACCGCAACGCCGGCTGAGGGGCCCGCCAGATCGATGGGTTGACCGATCTGCGTACCACTGGAGCTGAGGATGACGAGTCGGCCTGAAGGCTGGTCCGGATCGGTGAAATCCACTGTGGTGACGTAGATCCGGCCGTTGCTAGCATCGATGGCGATGCCGGCAGCGTTGGCGATCGAGGCGATCGTGGTGGCCGAGTAACTGTGTTTCGGGTCATACGCAGTCACCGACCCGGCCAGGTAATCCGTGACGTAGATGCGTCCGTCGGGACCGACGGCCACACCGGTCGGCTGACGGCCGAGCGAGACGAGATCGGTAAAGGATCCGTCAGCGTTCTGGCTGGCCAGATGGAGGGCTGCGGTGGTCGTGCCGTCTGCCGGGTTGTAGGTCTCGGTGCCGTGCAGCGCATAGATTGTGCCACCGGTGCCCACCGCAATACCGGTCGCGACATCGGTCGAGTAGGGGTTGAGGTCACCCGAGCCGGTATTGCCGATGACCGGGATGGCGTCTGCCGGGTCCAGCGTGACGACGCGCTGAGTAGTCGAATCGGTCGCGTAGACATGGCCATTGGATACGGTGATGCCCCAGGGCTGGCTCACGCCCGTGAGTTGCCGGACGGTGGTCGGGCGGGCGGGATTGACGATGATCACCGAGCCGTCCAACGCATCACCTGACGTGTCGGAACCTTCCCAGTCGGCGAGGTAGGCGGTGCCGTCGCTCCCCACGGCGATGCCATAGAAGTATCCGGGCAGGTCGTCTGCCGAGATCGTCGTCTGCAGCGTGCGGTGGTCGTAGACCGAGAGACCACCGAACAGCCCGGCTACATACACGGCACCGTTGGGCCCGACCGCCACGGCAGTCGACGGGTTGGACATGTCGATGGCGTGCCCAATCTGGGTCCCGGTCGAGTCGAGAATAACGAGCTGGCCCGACGGCTGATCCGGATCGGTGTAATCGACTGTGGTGACATAGATTCGGCCAGCAGTGCTGTCCACGGCAATACCCGCTGGGCTGCTGATCGTGGCGAGTGTGGTGGCGGTGTAGTTGTTGTTCGGGTCGTAGACGGTCACCGAACCGGCCAGATAGTCGGCGACGTAGAAACGCCCGTCGGAGTCGACGGCCAGGCCCGTCGGCATGCTGGACGAGTTGCCACCGATATCCACCAGGTCGGTCAGTGATCCGTCGGTGTTGCGGCGGGCGATGTGAAACGTCCCCGTGGTTGAGCCGTCGGCAGGGTTGTATGTCGCAGACCCGTGCACGACGTACAGCTCACCGCCCGGGCCTTGCGCGATAGCGGTTTCGGTGTTGTAGGCATTCGACTGCACCGTGATGGCAACGGTGGCGGAGTTGCTGGTCAGCTGGCCGTCGCTGACGGTGTAGGTGAAGCTGTCCGTGCCCAGATAGCCCGAATTCGGTGTGTAGGTGTAGCTCCCGTCGGCGTTGACGGTGACCTGCCCATTGGCAGTTCCCGCAACCAGGGCCGCCGTGAGGGCGTCACCTTCATTGTCGTGGGCGGTATTTCGGGAGAGCAGGCCATCGCCGGCCGCCACGGCCAGAGTAGTGTCCCCATCGACAGTGCGAGAGTCGCCGTACGCCTCGGGGGCGGTTTCCTCGCTGGTGTCGTGCACCGTGATGGTCACGGTAGCGGTGTTGCTGGTGTGGGTTCCGTCGCTGACGGTGAAGGCGAAGCTGTCGTTGCCGACATAGTCGGTGTTGGGCGTATAGGTGTAGCTGCCGTCGGCGTTGACCACTACCTGCCCGTTCGCGGTGGTGTCGACGAGGGTTGCGCTGAGCACGTCGCCATCTTGATCGTACGAGCCATAGTCGACCAGTCCCTTGCCAGCAGGGACGGACAATGCGATGTTTTCGCGCATGTCTTGGTAATCGTCGCTTGCGTGCGGCGCGTTGTCGCCGGTGCTGCCAGTGGCGGTCACTGTGATACCGACGGTGGCAGTGTTGCTGGTCGACTGACCGTCGCTAACAGTGTAAGTGAAGCTGTCACTGCCGACATAGCCGAAGTTCGGGGTATAGACGAAGCTGCCGTCGGAGTTCACGTCGACAGTTCCGTTGGTGGGCTGGCCGGCAAGGTTTGAGGTCAGGTTATCGCCTTCGGAATCGCTTGCATCCCAAGTAATTAGACCGTCATTGGCGAATACGCTCAGAGTCGTGTTCTCGTTGGTGGTGAAGTAGCCAGTGTCCGCCCGGGCCACCGGCGCATCGTTGACCGCGGTGATGGTGATTGACACGCTGGCTTGGCCGGTGCCGCCCCTGCCGTCCGAGACGGTGTAGGTAAAACCGTCCGCGCCGCTGTAATTGGCGGTGGGTGTGTAGGTGAACGAGCCGTTGGCATTGAGCGCTACTGTGCCGTGAGTCGCCTGTGTACTGATTGTGGCGCTCAGGGTGTCGCCGTCAACGTCAGTGTCGTTGGACAGCACATTATTTGTCAGCACCGTGTCTTCGTCGGTGATGAAGGAGTCGCCGACCGGACTCGGGACGCGCTCGGGGCGTGTCGAAAGAGCCTCCCGCACATGGTAGATCGTCGCGGCCAGCGGTCCACCGACGATCGGGACCATACCGACGACGTCGGTTGCCATGTCGGCAATTTCGTCGAAGATGTCCGGGATGTCAGCCCGTCCTACGGCGCTGGCGAATTGAAGAAAGTCGGTCGCGAGGCTCAGGGTGTTGTAGTACGTGCCGAGCACCGGGACCCAGCCGGCTGTCAAGTTGAACTTGGCGTCAGCTGCTTCCTGCTCGCCTTCGGAGAGGGTAGCGCTGGCAGCATTGTTCACCGCCAGGTGTTCGACGGCCGTGCGTCGAGATCGGCCCAACCCCAGGGGGATAGACGCGGACGGGGTGAGGGTTGCCCGTCGGTCGACTGAAAGTTCCACTTCGCGAACGGCGCCCGACAGAGTGGCCAGCGCGTCGCCGACGACGTTACCGAATGTGATTCGTGTGGGCTTGGTCGCGGCCCGGACAGGCACTGTGGCGGCAGAATTCGATTGCGACGCTGCCTCCAGCAGTGCGGTGGGTGCAGGTGCGATGGGAGAGGACAACCTGACCGGGTGGCCGGTGCCGGTCGGGCGTGAGGTCTTCTCGCTGTGGTGATCGCCCTGACCGGAACGGTTGGCATGGGCACTGCTGTGCGCGGAGTCATCTGGTGCGGCCGCCGCGGTGCCCTGCCCGACAGTGACCGCCGCGCCCAACCCGAAGCCGACAGCGCCCACACGTAGCCACTGACTCACCGCCAATTTTCTCGGGGAAGCCTTGCGGTGACGGCCGGCACGCGGTGCCCTTTTTGAACCACCAACAGCCACGAATTTCCCCCCGAGTAGACGCTGCGTCTTTGCTGGCGACTCTAATTACGTAGGCGTTAATTGGCAACGCCACAATGATTTTTCATCCGAACGGTCGACTCGTTGCCGAAGCGGGTGTGTAAGCGCAAGCTAGCCGAGTTTCCAGATTGCCGTCGCCGAGAAACTCACCGGCTGCTGTTGGCCCAGTGCGCACGAGTGCTGACAGCAATCTCACAGCTAAGCAATGATTTTAAGTACTGCTTAAACGCAGCTTTCACAAATTTTGGGTGCACGTCGAAGGATGGCAATGGCGATCAGGAGCGTAGTCAGTCTAGGAGTAGTCGCCGTGGGGACGGTTCCGTTGGCCCCACGGCATCTGCCACCTGTGCTTCCTTACTTTGGTATCGGACTTTGGTATCGGAAACGGATTGCCAGAGCACCCAACCTCTATCGTCATTGGCACCGGGGCGAAGGCTTACGCCGGTGGGTGGTTTGGTACCGCGATTGCGATTGGGGAGAACACCGTCGCCGAAGCGGGCGCCCTTCCGGATGGTGCGGGCGGCATTCCCGCCACCGAAGTCGGCAATCTGGCCGTCGCTTTCGGCTCCAGCCCAGGTCGTGTCATAGCCCAGGCCTTCGGCGTCGGCAATGTCGCCCTTCAAGTCTTCAGTACTTCTTCGGTCGACGGCGGAAGTTTTGCGGAGGCCGAGGGTAACGGCAATTTCGCCGCCAACCTCTTCAGTTCCTACAACGGGACCGGGAGCGTCAACGCTGCGCTCACCAACGGTTCATTCAATGCGGCCGTCAACTTCTTTTCCCGGGGCAGCGCCGCTTTGGCCGGCCGTACCTTGGACCAATATTCCGGGAACCTGAATCTCGCGCTCAATGTCGGCGTAAGCACCAGTTTGGTGACAGCGGCAGGGCCGATATCAGCCAACGTCAACTTGTTCGGTAACAACATCAAAATCGGACGGACTTCGACGATCAGCGCTGCCGCTTCCACGGCCGGCACGAAGACCGCCACTCGGCAAGCTACTTTGAAGCTTTGGGCCAGGAAAGCTCACTGAAGCAAGGGCTTTCGACGGAACTGGGCTGGTGGCTCCCGGCGGTCTGGTGGACTAGCCGAGCTCCCAGACCGCGGTCACCGAGAAGCCGACCGTCTGCTGGCCGGGCGATAGCGGAACGGAACTGGCCATCGCGCCGCGCGGCATCGGCATCGGCGGGGGTGGCGGCGGGGAGCCGCCGGGCGCCTCCGAGATCGAGATGATCTTGCCTAGTGACAGCCCGGACAGTTCGGCGTATTGCTGGGCGCGCTGCTTGGCGTCGTTGAATGCCCGCGCCCTGGCGTCGCTGACCAGTTTGGAATCGTCCTCGATGGAGTAGCTCACCGAGTTGATCCTGGTGGCGTCGCCGCCGGCGCTGACGACGTTGGCCAGCACCTGCGAGGCGGTGTCGAGCTTGCGAATCTTGATCTGGATGGAGTTGCTGGCCCGGTAGCCGGTGATCACCGAGTTGTCGCTGTACTGCGGTTGCAGGCTGACTCCGGTGGTGCTGATGTCCTTGGCGTCGACCCCGCTGGCGTTGAGCGCGTTGAGCACCGAATTCTGCCGGTCGTTGGCCTGGTTCATCGCGGTGGTGACGTCGGTGGCGGCGGCCTCGACGCTGACGTCGGTGGTCAGGGTGTCGGGCACCCCCTTCACCTCGCCGGCTCCGACGACGGTGACCTGACGAGGGTTGGCGCCGACGGGGCCTGCGGGTGCGGAATCGCAGCCCGTGAGCACAGCCGCGGCCGTTCCCATCGCAGCCAGCGCAACAACGACACGACGTCCGGCGATCGGCATGCCTGACACCGTAGCGTGCAGCACTAGGTTTTTGACATGGCGAAGATTGCGCTCACCCACCTTGGCGGGCCCACCACCCTGATCGAGATCGACGGGTGGCGAATCCTGACCGACCCGACATTCGATGCGCCGGGCCGGCGGTACACGTTCGGCTGGGGCACGTCCTCTCGCAAGGTCGCCGGTCCGGCTCAGCCGCCCGATGTGGTGGCGCCGGTCGATGTGGTGCTGCTCAGCCACGACCAGCACGCTGACAATCTCGACGACGCCGGCCGCGCGCTGCTCGCGCAGGCGGGCACGGTGATCACCACCGTGCCTGCCGCGCGACGGCTGGCTCCGCTGACGGCCCGCGGCCTGGCGGACTGGGAGTCGACGACGCTGGCGGCGCCGGGCCACCCACCGCTGCGCGTCACCGCCACCCCGGGCCGGCACGGGCCGAAGTTCAGCCGGCCGATCGCGGGCAAGGTCAACGGGTTTGCGCTGCACCGCCAGGGCGACGACACCGCCGCGTTGTGGATGTCAGGGGACACCGTGCTCTACGACGGCCTGCGCGAGGTCGCACGGCGGATACCGGTCGACGTCGCCCTGCTGCACCTGGGCGGGGTTCGGTTCGGATTCACCGGGCCGGTGCGCTTCACGATGACCGCGCGTGACGGCGCCGAGTTGATCCGACTACTCAAGCCGCGGGTCGCCGTGCCGGTGCACTACGAGGGCTGGACCCATTTCCGTGACTCGGAAACTGTTGCCCGCCAGACGCTCTCGGACTCCGACATCCGCTGGCTCACCCCGGGCGAGCGCACCGAGGTCTAGCACTGCGCATTCCATCAGGTCTGTGGACCACTAGGTGTTTTCGAAACATGATATCGCCGGTGATATCACGTTTCTGAAACCCCATAGATGCCCAGGGGGTGCCAAATGTGGCGGATGTCGCTTCCAAAGTGCTGTGCCCACAGCGAGATTGAAACTATGTAGAGAAAGTTCGAGTGGGGGTCTGCAAGAGTTCAATCTCGACGCGTCGTGGCACTCTAGGACTGCTCACCCACGTGATCGCCGATGGCCTTCATGATCGCCTCACCGGCGCGGCCGAACAGGTCGTCGCGCTTTCGTTGGGCCCAGTCGTGCGATGCCTCGGTGGAACGCAGCTGTCCCTTGAAGTGCGGCATGACTTTTCGGGCGAACAAATCATAGGAGTGGTAGGTGGCCTTCGGGTCGGCCCAATCGTGGCCGAGCATCAGGAACGTCCCGAAGCCACCCGAACGCGCCAGCAGGTCTTCGATATAGGCGATCGCGTCGTCGGGGGTGCCGATACAGCAACCGCCACCGGCGGCGTAGTCGGCGACGAACTGCCGCGGGGACTGCTCCGCTGCCTCAACCTCGTTGGACAGCGGGACGAAACCGGCGGCGCCGAAGTAGTTCGCGAAATCCTGCAGGCCGTAAGTGCAGTCGTCGATGGCCTGATCGCGGGTGTCGGCCAGGTGCATGATGCCGAGCACGCGCCAGGTGGCGCGGTCGGGCTCCGGTCTGCCGGCCTTCGCGGCCTGGTCCACCACGATTCCCCAGGCGTCCTCCAGCGCCGCGAAACCGCCGGGCACCGACATCGACAGCGACAGCAGTGAGGTGCCCAGCTGGCCGGCTAGCCGTGGTCCCGACGGAGAAACCATTGCTGCCGTTGATATTTCAGGATACGGCCAGGTGTACGGCCGGATGTGCAGCGCCGCGTCACGCAGGGTGAACCAATCCGAGTGCCGGTCGACACGCTCGTCGGGTCCGGCGCGGAACAGCGCCAGTATGGCGTCAAGCGATTCCTGCATCATCCGCCGCTGCTCCACCGGATCGATGCCCATCATGTAGGCGTCCGACGGCAGTGCGCCGGGTCCGGTGCCGAACATCACCCGGCCGCGGGTCAGGTGGTCGAGCAGCACCCAGCGGTCGGCCACCATCAGCGGATGGTGGTAGGGCAGGGACACCACGCCGGTGCCCAGCCGGATGTGCTTGGTGCGCTCGGCGGCCGCGGCGATGAACACCTCCGGGCAGGCGATCAGCTCGTAGCCACCGGAGTGGTGCTCGCCGAACCAAGCCTCGTCGAAGCCGAGCCGATCCAGCGCGACGGTCCGCTCAAGGTCGTATTCCAGTGCGACCGTGGGGGATTGGCCAACCGGATGAAACGGTGTGAGGAATACACCGAAGTTCAGCGGCTTGTTCGTCATGACGACTCCACTTCGCGCAGGAATTCCAGCAGGATCCGGTTCACCTCGTCGGGACGCTCCTGCTGCACCCAGTGCCCGGCGCCCTCGATCCACGTCTCGGTGTACGGGCCGGCGACCACCTCGCGGGCGCGCGCCGGGTTCATCGTCGACCCGATCGGGTCGGCGGTACCACCGACGAACAGCGCGGGCACGACGATGCGTGCGTCGGCCAGCTGCGGCGTCGACTCCCAGTTGCGGTCGTAATTCCGATACCAGTTCAGCGCTCCGGTGAATCCCGTCCTGCTGAACTCGGCCACGTAATGGTCGAACTCGTCCGTGCTGAGCCAGCCCGGTGGCGCGTCCGGTCCCGTCAGCTCGTTGAACATCCCCCGCATGGTGGCGGCCACGTCGGCGGCCATCTCGGCATCGGCCTTGCCCGGCTCCTGAAAGCGCAGCATGTAGAAGTCGTCGCCGAACTTCTCCCGCCACCGCAACGTGGGGCGGGTCCGCGCCCGGGGAATCGGCGGGACGGACAGGCCCGCGACCGCCCGGACCCGGTCGGCATGCAGCAGCGCGGTGTGCCAGACCACCATGGCGCCCCAGTCATGGCCGATGAACACGGCTTGCCGCGCGCCTCCGCCAACTTCCGAGTCGAGCAGACCGACCAGGTCGCCGGTGAGGGCATGGATGTCGTAGGCCTCGACCGCCTCGGGTGCCGACGATCCGCCGTAGCCGCGCTGGTCGGGAGCAAGCACGTGGTAGCCGGCCTGGGCCAGCGCCGGGATCTGATGCCGCCAGGAGTAGGCCAACTCGGGAAAGCCGTGCGCCAGGATCACCACGGGCGCACCGCGATCGCCGGCCTCAGTGACCCGCAGCCGAACTCCGTCGCCGTCAACTAACTGTTCGGTTGGAGCGAGCACCGTGCCAGCCAAGCACAGGTTCGCACCGCCGGAAAGAGCCGATTCGGCGCACCGCGAACACCGATTAACGGTGGGCGGAAACCGTGGGGCCACTTGCCGACGTTGGTCTAGCGGTAGCCTGAACTATCCCAGCTGCGCATATCGGAAGGACCGGGCCGTAAAGGCCGATGCTTGATGAACCGCAAAAACGTGATCCGCACACTCACGGTAATCGCCGTTGTGCTGCTGCTCGGCTGGTCGTTCTTCTATTTCAGTGACGACACCCGGGGTTTCAAACCCGTCGACACCTCGGTGGCGATGGCCCAGATCAACAGCGACAACGTCAAGAGCGCGCAGATCGACGACCGGGAACAGCAGCTGCGTCTCGAGCTCAAGAACGGCAACGGCGACACCGAAAACTCGAACAAGGTCATCACCAAGTACCCGACCGGGTACGCGGTCGACCTGTTCAACGCGCTGAGCGCCAAGAACGTCAAGACCAACACCACGGTCAATCAGGGCAGCGTCCTGGGCTCACTGCTGGTCTACATGCTGCCGCTGCTACTGCTCGTCGGCTTGTTCGTGCTGTTCTCCCGCATGCAGACCGGCGGCCGGATGGGCTTCGGGTTCGGCAAGTCCAAGGCCAAGCAGCTCGGCAAGGACATGCCCAAGACCACCTTCGCCGACGTTGCAGGCGTCGACGAGGCCGTCGAGGAGCTCTACGAGATCAAGGACTTCCTGCAGAACCCGTCGCGGTATCAGGCGCTGGGCGCCAAGATCCCCAAGGGCGTGCTGCTCTACGGTCCGCCCGGTACCGGTAAGACGCTGCTGGCTCGCGCCGTGGCTGGGGAAGCCGGAGTTCCGTTCTTCACGATTTCTGGTTCGGACTTCGTCGAGATGTTCGTCGGCGTCGGCGCCTCCCGGGTGCGCGACATGTTCGAGCAGGCCAAGCAGAACAGCCCGTGCATCATCTTCGTCGACGAGATCGACGCCGTCGGCCGCCAGCGCGGCGCCGGCATGGGCGGCGGCCACGACGAACGCGAGCAGACCCTCAACCAGTTGCTCGTCGAGATGGACGGCTTCGGCGACCGGCAGGGCGTCATCCTGATCGCGGCCACCAACCGCCCCGACATCCTCGACCCCGCGCTGCTGCGCCCGGGCCGTTTCGACCGCCAGATCCCGGTGACCAGCCCCGACCTCGCCGGCCGCAAGGCCGTGCTGCGGGTGCACTCGGCGGGCAAGCCGATGGCCCCCGACGCCGACCTCGACGGCCTGGCCAAGCGCACCGTCGGGATGTCCGGCGCCGACCTGGCCAACGTCATCAATGAGGCCGCGCTACTCACCGCCCGCGAGAACGGCACCATCATCACCGCTGCCGCGCTCGAGGAAGCGGTCGACCGGGTGATCGGCGGCCCGCGCCGCAAGGGTCGCGTCATCAGCGAGCTGGAGAAGAAGATCACCGCCTACCACGAGGGTGGCCACACCCTGGCGGCCTGGGCGATGCCCGACATCGAGCCGATCTACAAGGTGACGATCCTGGCCCGCGGACGTACCGGCGGCCACGCCGTGTCGGTGCCCGAGGACGACAAGGGCCTGATGACCCGCTCGGAGATGATCGCCCGGCTGGTATTCGCGATGGGCGGCCGCGCCGCCGAGGAACTGGTGTTCCGCGAGCCGACCACCGGCGCGGTGTCCGATATCGACCAGGCCACCAAGATCGCCCGCGCGATGGTCACCGAGTACGGCATGAGCTCCAAGCTGGGCGCCGTCAAGTACGGCACCGAGCACGGTGATCCGTTCCTGGGCCGCACCATGGGCACCCAGTCGGACTACAGCCACGAGGTCGCCCGCGACATCGACGACGAGGTCCGCAAGCTCATCGAAGCCGCTCACACCGAGGCGTGGGCGATCCTCACCGAGTACCGCGACGTGCTCGACACCCTGGCCGGTGAGCTCTTGGAGAAGGAGACGCTGCACCGCAAGGAGCTGCAAGCGATCTTCGGCGACGTGAAGAAGCGGCCCCGTCTGACGGTGTTCGACGATTTCGGCGGCCGCATCCCGTCGGACAAGCCACCGATCAAGACGCCCGGCGAGCTGGCCATCGAACGCGGTGAGCCCTGGCCCAAGCCGATGCCGGAGCCGGCCTTCAAGAAGGCCATCGCCCAGGCCAGCGCCGCGGCGCAGGCTCAGCAGGGCCCCGGTGGAAACGGCGGAAACGGCAACGGCGCGCACAGCGCCCCGGCGCCTGCCGGCCAGCCCGGCTCGAGTCAGCCTGACTACGGGGCACCGGCCGGCTGGCACGCCCCCGGCTGGCCGCCCGGCGGACCGCCGCCGCAGGGTGGCTACTGGTACCCGCCGCCGCAGGGATGGGCCCCGCCGGGTCCGCAACAGGGTCAGCCGTATCCGCCTTATCAGCCGCAGCCTGCCCCGCGCCACGCCGGCCCCAATGGGCCGCAACAGGATCCGGGCGACGACGGCGGGCGGCCGAAGGCACCGGACAACGGTTAAATGACGAACGGAGCTTCGATGCCGCAGCAAGATTCGGTCACGCTGGACACCCCGGTGTTCGATCAACCGCGGGCCGAGGCGGCCGTTCGTGAATTGTTGCTTGCGGTCGGAGAGGACCCCGATCGGCAGGGTCTGGTGGACACCCCGGCACGGGTCGCGCGGGCGTTCCAGGAGATGTTCGCCGGTCTGTACACCAACCCAGATGCGGTGCTGGAGACCACGTTCGACGAGCACCACGACGAACTGGTGCTGGTCAAGCAGATCCCGATGTACTCGACCTGTGAACACCATCTGGTGGCCTTCCATGGAATGGCGCACGTCGGCTACATCCCCGGTGAGGACGGACGCATCACCGGCCTGTCGAAGCTGGCCCGGGTGGTCGACCTGTACGCCAAGCGCCCGCAGGTGCAGGAGCGGCTGACCGGGCAGATCGCCGATGCGATCATGCGCAAGCTCAACCCGCGCGGGGTCATCGTCGTCATCGAGGCTGAGCATCTGTGCATGGCGATGCGCGGGGTGCGCAAGGCGGGGGCCATCACCACGACTTCGGCGGTGCGTGGACAGTTCAAGACGGACAACGCATCCCGATCCGAGGCGCTGGATCTCATCCTGCGTAAATGACCCAATCACACGAGCCGCGCACGCTGGTGATGGGGGTTGTCAACGTCACCGACGACTCTTTCTCCGACGGCGGACGCTATCTCGATCCGGCCCGCGCCGTTGAGCAGGGCCTGGCCCTGGCCGCCCAGGGTGCCGCCATCGTCGACGTCGGCGGTGAATCCACCCGGCCGGGAGCGGTCCGTATCGACGCCGCAGTGGAAGCCGCCCGCGTCGTTCCCGTCATCAAAGAGCTTGCCACCCAAGGCATCACCGTGAGCATCGACACCATGCACGCGGCGGTGGCGGCCGCCGCTCTCGACAGCGGCGCGACCATCGTCAATGACGTGTCCGGCGGCAGGGCCGATCCGGCGATGGCGCCGCTGGTGGCCGAGGCCAAGGTGCCGTGGGTGTTGATGCATTGGCGCTCGGTGAGCACCGCGCATCCCCACGAGGTGCCGGCCTATGGCGACGTGGTCGCCGAGGTGCGCGACGAACTGCTGGCCGGTGTGGAGGCGGCCGTCGCCGCAGGCGTCGCTGCCGAAAACCTGATCATCGATCCGGGACTGGGCTTCGCCAAAACGGCGCAACACAATTGGGCCCTGCTGCACGCACTGCCCGAGTTCGTCGCCACCGGCATTCCGGTGCTCGTCGGGGCCAGCCGTAAGCGGTTCCTCGGCGCGCTGCTCGCCGAGCCCGACGGAACCGTCCGTCCCCCGGACGGGCGCGAGACCGCCACCGCGGTGATCTCGGCACTGGCCGCACTGGGCGGTGTGTGGGGTGTCCGGGTGCACGACGTGCGGGCCAGTGTGGACGCGCTGAAAGTTGTGGCCGGGTGGTCGGGTGGGGGAGATCCAGCTTGGGAGGACGCCGATGGCTGACCGCATCGAACTGCGCGGTCTCACCGTCCGAGGCAATCACGGCGTGTTCGACCACGAGCGCCGTCACGGGCAGGACTTCGTCATCGACATCACCGTGTGGATCGACCTGGCCGCGGCCGCCGCCAGCGACGACCTCGCCGACACCTACGACTACGGCACGCTTGCGCAGCGGGCCGCCGCCATCGTCGGCGGGCCGGCGCGCAACCTGATCGAGACGGTCGCCGCGGAGATCGCCGAGGACGTGATGGCCGACCAGCGGGTGCACGCGGTGGAAGTGGTCGTGCACAAACCTGATGCACCAATCCCGTTGTCGTTCAAAGACGTTGCGGTCGTCGCGCGGCGCTCCCGGCATGGGGGACAGGGCGAGATCGTGCCGCTCAGAGGAGGCGTATGACGCGGGTGGTGCTGTCGATCGGGTCCAACCTCGGCGACCGGGTGGCGCGGCTGCAGGCCGCCGTCGACGGGCTCGGTGTCTCGGTGCGCGCGCTGTCGCCGGTCTACGAGACCGACGCCTGGGGTGGTGTCGAGCAGGGAGCGTTCCTCAACGCGATCGTCGTCGCCGACGACCCCGGTGCCGACGAACACGAGTGGTTACGGCGCGCGCAGGCACTGGAAGACGCCAATGAACGCGTCCGCGAACAGAAGTGGGGACCGCGCACCCTCGACGTCGATCTCGTCTCGTGTCACGACGGCGACGCCGAGGTCTTCTCCCGCGACGAGCACTTGACGCTGCCGCATCCGCAGGCTCACCTGCGTGCGTTCGTGATGGTGCCGTGGCTGGCCGTCGACCCGGACGCCGAACTCACCGTGGCCGGTGAACCCCAGCGCGTCGATCGCCTGCTGACGGAGCTCGAGCCGGTTGATCGCGACGGCGTCCGGCTGACCGGCCTGGTGCTGGGGTTGGGCCCCCGCGCCCGAATCGACCAAGAGCCCGAGGCCTGATGGGGCCCACACGCAAACGCGACCTCACCGCCGCGGTCGTCGGCGTCGCGATCCTGACCTGGCTGCTGATGCGGATCCTGTACCACTACTTCCCGCCGATCACGTTGTGGACCGGGCTGTCGCTGCTGGCCGTCGCCGCGATCGAGGCCGGCTGGGCGGTGTCGGTGCGGGCCAAGATCGGTGACGGGCAGATCGGTGTCGGCGGCGGCCGACTGCACCCGTTGACCGTGGCGCGCAGCGTGGTGGTCGCCAAGGCCTCGGCGTGGGTCGGGGCACTGATGCTGGGCTGGTGGACCGGCGTACTGATCTTCCTGTTGTTCCGGCGCAGCGAGCAGGTGGCGGGGAGTTTCATCCCTGGTGCCGCGGTGGCCGCCTTGAGCGCCCTGGCTCTGGTGGTCGCGGCGGTGTGGCTGCAGCATTGCTGCAAGTCACCCGGTGACCCGACCGACGACCCCGACGGCGCCCCGGAGTAGTGCCACAGAGCTCTCTTGGGGTGCTCTGGGGGCGAATCGCCGCAGCTCGACGACACGCGCACCGACATCGCGCGGGTACAGTCACCCCATGACCGTTCTGTCCCGCGGCGCCAGGAATCGGCGCGGCGGCCGCAGGCCGGGTTGGCTGCTCTTGACGGTGTTGCTAGTCCTAGCCATTGCGGCCAGTTCCGCGTTGGTCTTCACCAACCGCGCCGAGCTGCTCAAGCTGGCGGTCATTCTGTCGTTGTGGGCGGCCGTCATCGCGGCGTTCGTGTCGGTCATCTACCGCAGGCAAAGCGATATCGACGCCGCCCGCGCGCGTGACCTGAAACTGGTCTACGACCTGCAGCTCGACCGTGAGATCTCGGCTCGCCGGGAATACGAGTTGAGCGTCGAGTCGCACCTGCGCCGCGAGCTGGCCTCCGAGCTGCGCGCGCAGGCCGCCGACGAGGTGGCAGCACTGCGGTCGGAGTTGGCCGCGCTGCGAGCCAACCTGGAGATCCTGTTCGACGCCGACCTGGGCGACCGGCCCGCGCTCGAGGGTGACCGGGCCGGGGACTGGACCCGCGACACGACGACGCTGCCGCCGGTGCCCGGGCGTGTCGAGAGCAGCCGGATCACCCCGGTGCGCCCCGAGGACACCGGCAGCCGCCCGGTTACGGCCGAGAACCCGATCATCGACGTTCCCGAGGAACCGCTGGTCCTGCCGCAGCCGTACGCCCAGCCGCCCCCGCCGCGCCGTCGCCGCCGCGCTGAAGCCGAGCCCGAGCCGGTATTGGGGGGATCGCATCGCCGGCCGTCGGAAAACGGTGAGCAGCCTGCTGACCGGCCATTCGCCCCGCCCCCGCCTCCGCGTCCCGAGCCCCAATCCGACGTCGCGGCCGCGGCGGCGGCCTTGGCGGCGGAGAAGCCCCCCGCACATGAGGCGTCGGAATGGCGACCGGTGGATGCCGATGGCCAATGGTTGCCGCCGGGCGCGCCCGGCAGCAACTGGGTGGCGAACGCTGACAGCGGCATCGTCGTCCCGTCGGCCGCGGCAGCCACGCCCACCGCCGAGGAGCCGCGCGGTAGGCACTGGACCCCGCCGGAAGACGCCGCACCGGCCGTCGAACCGGAGCCGCAGCCCGAGCCCGAGTCGGTGATTCCGCGGGCCCGCCATTCGGTCGGCGGTAACGGTCAGCCGGACGCGGAGACACCGCCGCCCCCGACCCGGCACCGCGGTGCGGCCGAGGAGGAGCCGCCGCGGCGAAGGGCCCGCGACGCCGAGCAGACCGGGGGGCAGTCGGTTGCCGAGCTACTGGCCCGGCTGCAGGCCAACGGCAACGCCGAAGGCGGCGGCCGCCGACGCCGGCGCGAGGACTAATTCCGCCAGGTTAGAGTTGTGATGACCGACCGGTACCCGACACAGGACCGGAACGAACACACTCATTGACGTCAGCGAGGTCGTCTACGTGGGGACCCCCAGCGGCTTGCGCCCGGCGCGGCTCAAGGTCGGCATCGTCTCAGCCGGCCGCGTCGGCACTGCACTTGGCGTGGCGCTGGAACGTGCCGAGCACGTGGTGGTCGCGTGCAGCGCGATCTCGGCGACATCGCGTGGGCTCGCCGAGCGGCGGCTCCCTGACACGGAGATTCTGCCGGTCCCCGATGTCGCCGACCGGGCCGAGCTGCTGCTGCTGACCGTGCCGGACTCCGAACTGCCCGGTTTGGTCAACGGCCTGGCCGCGACGGGGGCGGTGCGCCGCGGAACCATCGTCGTGCACACGTCGGGCGCCAACGGGGTCGCAATCCTGGCCCCGCTGGCCGAGCAGGGCTGTGTGCCGCTGGCCATCCATCCCGCGATGACGTTCACTGGCGCCGACGAGGACATCGCCCGGCTGGCCGATAGCTGCTTCGGCGTCACCGCGGCCGACGAGATCGGCTATGCCATCGCCCAGTCGCTGGTGTTGGAGATCGGCGGCGAGCCGTTCGGGGTCCGCGAAGATGCGCGAACGCTCTATCACGCGGCGCTGGCCCACGCGAGCAACCACATCGTCACGGTGCTTGCCGACGCGCTGGATGCGCTGCGCTCTTCCCTGTCCGGGCAGGAGCTGCTGGGACAGGAACTCGTCGTCGACGCCCCCGGCGGCCTGGCGGAACGGATCATCGGTCCATTGGCCCGCGCCGCGCTGGAGAACACTCTGCAGCGCGGCCAGGCGGCATTGACCGGACCGGTGGCGCGCGGCGACGCCGCCGCCGTCGCCGGCCACCTGGCCGCCCTCGATCAGGTGGATTCCGAACTGGCGCAGGCATATTGCGCCAACTCGCTGCGCACCGCCCGGCGGGCGCACGCCCCCAAGGAGGTTGTTGAGGTGTTGGCCGAATGGTCGGGGCAAGGACGGCAACGGTGAAAGCGGGCCCGCAGTTCACCGCCGGGCAGCTCAATGTCTACCCGTCGCCTCAGGCGGTGTCCGACGTCACCCGCGCGCTGCGCCACACCGGGCGACGGGTGATGCTGGTGCCGACCATGGGCGCGCTGCACGACGGTCACCTGACGCTGGTTCGTTCCGCCAAGCGGGTACCCGGTGCGGTGGTCGTGGTGTCGATCTTCGTCAACCCCTTGCAGTTTGGGCCTAGCGAGGACCTCGACGCCTACCCGCGCACCCTGGACGCCGACCTCGAGCTGTTGCGCGAAGAAGGTGTCGAGGTGGCGTTCACGCCCAACGTGTCGGCGATGTATCCGGACGGTCCGCGCACCACGGTGCACCCTGGGCCGCTGGGTGCCCAGCTCGAAGGTTCTTCGCGGCCAGGGCATTTCGCCGGCATGCTGACCGTCGTCTTGAAGCTGCTGCAGATCGTGCGGCCGGACCGCGCTTTCTTCGGCGAGAAGGATTATCAGCAGCTGGCCTTGATCCGGCAGATGGTCGACGACCTCAACGTCGACGTCCGCGTTGTCGGTGTACCGATCGTGCGGGAGTCCGACGGTCTGGCCATGTCGTCGCGCAACCGCTACCTGACTGCCGAGGAGCGCGAACAGGCCGGTGCATTGTCGGCGGCGCTGCTGGCCGGTATGTATGCGGCCGGCGAGGGCACGGCGAGCGCACTCGACGCCGCCCGAGCTGTTCTCGACGAGGTGCCCGCCATCAAAGTCGACTACCTCGAAGTGCGTGGGCCGCAGCTGGAGCCCGCGCCGCCGTACGGCTCAGCCCGCATGCTGGTGGCCGCCTACCTGGGAGGCACTCGGCTGCTGGACAACATCGCCATCGACATCGGGACGCCATCTGGGCCTGGCCCGGACGTCGAATACGACGAGCACGAATTACCCTGGAGAAATTGATGTACCGGACGATGCTGAAGTCGAAGATCCACCGCGCCACCGTCACGCACGCCGACCTGCACTACGTCGGTTCGGTGACGGTCGACGCCGATCTGATGGACGCCGCCGACCTGCTCGAGGGTGAGCAGGTGACGATCGTCGATATCGACAACGGCGCGCGCCTGGAGACCTATGCGATCACCGGGCAGCGCGGTACCGGAGTGATCGGAATCAACGGTGCGGCAGCCCATCTGGTCCACCCGGGCGATCTGGTAATCCTGATCGCCTATGGCGTGATGGACGACGCCGAGGCGCGGACCTACCGGCCCCGGGTGGTTTTCGTCGACGCCGACAACCGGCAGATCGATATCGGCGACGATCCGGCATTCGTGCCTGACGATGTCACCGACCTGCTGTCGCCGCGGAGGGTGGGGTAGCCGTGCTGCTGGCCATCGACGTCCGCAACACCCACACCGTCGTCGGGTTGATCTCCGGTTCCGGTGAGCATGCAAAAGTGGCGCAGCAGTGGCGGATTCGCACCGAACCGGAAGTCACCGCCGACGAGCTGGCACTCACCATCGAGGGCCTGATCGGTGACGACTCCGAGCGCCTCACCGGCGCCACCGGGCTGTCCACCGTCCCCTCGGTCATGCACGAGGTCCGGGTCATGCTCGACCAGTACTGGCCCAGCGTGCCGCACGTGCTCATCGAGCCCGGTGTGCGCACCGGGATCCCGCTGCTGGTCGACAATCCCAAAGAGGTGGGCGCCGACCGGATCGTGAATTGCCTGGCCGCCTACGGCAAGTTCAAATCCGCCGCCATCGTGGTGGACTTCGGCTCGTCGATCTGTGTCGACGTCGTCTCGGCCAAGGGTGAATTCCTCGGCGGGGCAATCGCTCCCGGCGTCCAGGTGTCCTCGGATGCGGCGGCCGCGCGATCGGCGGCGTTGCGTCGGGTGGAGCTCACCAGGCCGCGGTCGGTGGTCGGTAAGAACACCGTGGAGTGCATGCAGGCCGGGGCGCTGTTCGGATTCGCCGGCCTGGTGGACGGCTTGGTGAACCGGATCCGGGAGGACGTCGACGGTTTCGCCGGCTCCGATGTCGCTGTGGTCGCCACCGGTCACACCGCGCCGCTGATGCTGCCCGATCTGCACACCGTGCAGCACTACGACCAGCACCTCACCCTCGACGGGCTGCGGATGGTCTACGAACGCAACCGAGACAACCAGCGCGGCCGGATCAAATCCGCACGCTAGAAAAAGGTGCGCACCAGGTCGGTCACCCGGCCGTGCTCGTCGAGCACCGGGATCAGCTGCCACTTGTCGAACACCGTGCACGGGTGCGACACCCCGAATGAGATCCAGCTGCCGACCTCGACGACCTGTTCGGCGGCCGGCGACAACCGAAGGAACGCGTGCTGGTCGTTGAGCTTGACGACCTCACACCCCACCAAGGCATCGTCCACCCAGCCCCTTCCGCGTCGAAGTCGTTGCGGCACAGGCATATCCTGATCGAACGACACGTCGCGGCGCCCCATCGTCAGTAGCGCCAGCCCTGCCTCGGGCCGCGAGCACACCTGCGCCCACACGTGCATCGCCGCCACGAACCCGCCGGGCTGGGCCCCTGGTCTGGTCAGCGGTGAGGTTCGCAGATACAGCCCGTCGTCATTGGTCAGGTACGCACCGCTGCGCAGGATGGTGCGCCAATCTCCGGCCAAAGTCTCCGCCACCAGGTCGAAATACGTACTGCCGCCTGCAGTCACGATGACGTCAGGCCCCTCGCACAGCGGCGCCAGCCGGACCCCGACGGCGCGCACCCACGTCAAGTAGTCGTGCACCCGCGCGGCTCCATCGGCCGACACGTCGTGGCCCAGAGCGGCCTCGTAGCCGGCCACCCCGACCAGCCGAAGCCGCGGGCTGGCTACCGCGGCCGCCGCCACCGCGTCGGCGGTGACGTCGTCGCGGCAGCCGGTTCGGGTGCCCGCGGCGCCGAGTTCGACGCAGACGTCGACCGCGCGTCTGGCGCCTGCGGCGTGCAGCGCCTCGGTCATCAGCGCCACCCCGCGAACCGAGTCCACCCAGCAGATCAGCCGGAAATCGGGGTCACCGTCCAGTTCGGCGGCCAGCCAGGCCAGCCCCGCGGCGTCGACCAATTCGTTGGCCAGCACCACCTCGCGCACCCCGAACGCCCGGTAAGCCCGCACCTGGCTGATCGTCGCGGCCGTCACCGCACACGCGCCGGCGTCGAACTGGCGGGCCAGCAGCTGGACAGACATGTGGGTCTTCCCGTGCGGCGCCAGGTCGACACCGTGCCGCTCGCACCAGCCGGCCATCGTGGCCAGGTTGTGGCTCAGCGCCTCGGCGGACAGGACACACACCGGTCCCAGCGGCCCGGCGTCGAACAGATCGGGCGCGCCGGCGCAGATGTGCGCCACGGTCTCGCCCGCCCATGCGGCGGGCAGACCCTTGAATCGCCAGTCCACTCGCTCGTCGGCCAGGGCTGCCACGGCGGTCGCGTTTAGGAGGGACCTCATGACCTCATTTAAGCTGGCACGTCGTGAGCTCTGCAGATACCCCGGATACCGACCACGCGGGCGCCGACGTCCCCGAACAGTTCCGGATCCGCCAGGGCAAGCGCGAGGCCCTTTTGGCCGGCGGCAAAGACCCCTACCCGGTTTCGGTGCCCCGTACCCACTCGCTGGGTCAGATCCGTGCGGCCTATCCCGACCTGGCCGCGGACACCACCACCGGCGATCTCGTCGGGGTCACCGGCCGGGTGGTGTTTGCCCGCAACTCGGGCAAGTTGTGTTTCGCCACGCTGCAGGAAGGCGACGGAACGCAGCTGCAGGCGATGATCAGCCTGGCCGGCGTGGGCGAGGAGGCCCTGGAAGCCTGGAAGGCCGAGGTCGACCTCGGTGACATCGTGTTCGTGCACGGCGAAGTGATCAGTTCGCGCCGCGGGGAGCTGTCGGTGCTGGCCGACTCATGGCTGATGGCCAGCAAGGCGTTGCGCCCACTGCCCGTCGCGCACAAGGAGATGAGCGAGGAGTCCCGGGTCCGGCAGCGCTACGTCGATCTGATCGTGCGCCCGCAAGCCCGCGAGGTGGCCCGGCAGCGTGTCGCGGTCGTGCGGGCCGTGCGCAACGCGTTGGAGCGCCGCGGTTTCCTCGAAGTCGAGACCCCGATGCTGCAGACGCTTGCCGGCGGTGCGGCCGCTCGGCCGTTCGTCACCCACTCCAATGCGCTCGACGCGGACTTGTATCTGCGGATCGCCCCGGAGTTGTTCTTGAAGCGGTGCGTCGTCGGCGGTCTGGAGAAGGTTTTCGAGCTGAATCGGAACTTTCGAAACGAAGGTGCGGATTCCACACATTCGCCGGAATTCTCGATGCTCGAGACTTATCAGGCTTGGGGAACGTATGACGATTCGGCGGTCGTCACCCGCGAGGTTATTCAAGAAGTGGCGGATGAGGCGATCGGGAGCCGTCAAGTGCCATTGCCGGACGGGACAATCTATGACATCGACGGCGAATGGCCGTCGATTCAAATGTACCCGTCGTTGTCCGAAGCCCTCGGTGAAGAGATCACCCCCGACACATCGGGAGAATATCTGCTCGCTATTGCCGACCGGCTCGACGTGGAGATCCCGCGGGATCGCGGCTACGGGCACGGCAAGCTCGTCGAAGAACTGTGGGAGCACACGGTCGGGGACAGATTGTGGGCCCCGACATTCGTCAAGGATTTCCCGGTCGAGACCACACCGCTGACCCGGCAGCACCGCAGTATTCCTGGCGTCACGGAGAAGTGGGATCTCTACGCGCGTGGAATGGAGTTGGCAACGGGATACTCCGAGCTGGTCGACCCGATTGTGCAGCGCGAGCGTTTCGAGGCCCAGGCCAAGGCCGCAGCGGCCGGGGACGACGAGGCGATGGCGCTCGACGAGGATTTTCTGGCAGCGATGGAGTATGCGATGCCCCCGACGACGGGAACCGGAATGGGTATCGATCGCCTGTTGATGGTTCTCACCGGCTTGTCAATTCGTGAAACGGTTTTGTTCCCGATTGTTCGGCGACATGGCTGAAGTGCACTGATTCAATCCTTGTTGAATGCCGTGTGCCAATGTGGCAGATTGGTGGCACAGTGTTGATTGACAGCAACAGCGGTGAAGACGCCCAACTATCAGGTTGTTGTGCGCAGGCATAAGGATTCAGTGAGACAATGGCCAAGAAAGTTACCGTCACACTCGTCGACGATTTCGACGGGGCGGGCGCCGCGGATGAAACGGTCGAATTCGCGCTCGACGGTGTGAGCTATGAGATCGATCTTTCGTCAAAGAATGCTCAGAAACTTCGCAACGATCTCAAGCAGTGGGTCGAGGCCAGCCGTCGCGTCGGCGGCCGCCGACGTGGCCGCTCCGGTCCGGCCGGCCGGGGACGTGCCTCGATCGACCGGGAGCAGAGCGCCGCGATCCGCGACTGGGCGCGCCGCAACGGTCACAAGGTGTCGACGCGGGGACGTATCCCGGCCGACATCATCGACGCGTTTCACGCCGCAACGTAGCTCCGCATCGGGCCATTTGGCCTGTTGACCTTCTCGGCCACCCCGCCGCGAGCGCACGTGTCAGTGGAGTTCGCTTGCGGCGAAGCGGCTGCCGGTGATTATCGGAAACGTTTCCTTGCCCTACCGCGTTGGTGTGCTAGGTCTGCACCGCTAGAGACGCGGTATGGGTGGGCAAGGGAGGACGCCTTCCCGGGCCTCCCATTAGAGTGGACGACAGGTGCGTGGTGACTACCGCTGTACCTAATCGTGATGGAGAGCAGGTAACCGACGATGTTCGAGAGATTTACCGACCGTGCCCGCAGGGTCGTCGTCCTGGCTCAAGAAGAAGCCCGGATGCTCAACCACAACTACATCGGGACCGAGCACATCCTGTTGGGCCTTATTCATGAAGGTGAAGGTGTAGCCGCCAAGTCGCTGGAGTCGCTGGGCATCTCACTCGAGGGTGTTCGCAGCCAGGTCGAGGAGATCATCGGACAGGGCCAGCAGGCGCCGTCCGGGCACATCCCCTTCACCCCGCGCGCCAAGAAGGTGCTTGAGCTGAGCCTGCGTGAGGCGCTGCAGCTCGGCCACAACTACATCGGCACCGAGCACATTCTGCTCGGCCTGATCCGTGAGGGCGAAGGTGTGGCCGCCCAGGTGCTGGTGAAGCTCGGCGCCGAACTGACGCGGGTGCGTCAGCAGGTCATCCAGTTGCTGTCCGGCTATCAGGGCAAGGAGACCGCGGAAGCCGGTACCGGCGGCCGCGGCGGCGAGTCCGGCAACCCGTCCACGTCGCTCGTTCTCGACCAGTTCGGCCGCAACCTGACCGCGGCCGCCATGGAGGGCAAGCTCGACCCGGTCATCGGCCGTGAGAAGGAAATCGAGCGGGTGATGCAGGTGCTGAGCCGGCGCACCAAGAACAACCCCGTGCTGATCGGCGAACCCGGCGTCGGCAAGACCGCCGTGGTGGAGGGCCTGGCCCAGGCGATCGTGCACGGCGAGGTTCCCGAGACGCTCAAGGACAAGCAGCTCTACACCCTCGACCTCGGGTCGCTGGTGGCCGGCAGCCGTTACCGCGGTGATTTCGAGGAACGCCTGAAGAAGGTGCTCAAGGAAATCAACACCCGCGGCGACATCATCCTGTTCATCGACGAGCTGCACACGCTCGTCGGTGCCGGTGCGGCCGAAGGTGCCATCGACGCGGCTTCGATCCTGAAGCCCAAGCTGGCTCGTGGCGAGCTGCAGACGATCGGCGCCACCACGCTCGACGAGTACCGCAAGTACATCGAGAAGGACGCCGCCCTGGAGCGCCGGTTCCAGCCGGTCCAGGTTGGTGAGCCGACGGTGGCGCACACCATCGAGATCCTCAAGGGTCTGCGCGACCGGTACGAGGCGCACCACCGGGTGTCGATCACCGATGCCGCAGTGGTCGCGGCGGCCACCCTGGCCGACCGCTACATCAACGACCGGTTCCTGCCGGACAAGGCCATCGACCTGATCGACGAGGCCGGTGCCCGGATGCGAATCCGCCGGATGACCGCTCCGCCAGACCTGCGTGAGTTCGACGAGAAGATCGCCGACGCGCGCCGGGAGAAGGAGTCCGCGATCGACGCGCAGGACTTCGAGAAGGCCGCGAACCTGCGGGACCGGGAGAAGCAACTGGTCGCGCAGCGAGCTGAGCGCGAAAAGCAGTGGCGCTCAGGTGATCTCGACGTCGTGGCCGAAGTCGACGACGAGCAGATCGCCGAGGTCCTTGGCAACTGGACCGGCATCCCGGTGTTCAAGCTGACCGAGGAGGAGACCACTCGGCTGCTGCGCATGGAAGACGAACTGCACAAGCGGATCATCGGGCAGGAAGATGCCGTGCGTGCTGTGTCGAAGGCCATCCGCCGTACCCGTGCCGGCCTGAAGGATCCCAAGCGGCCGTCGGGCTCGTTCATCTTCGCCGGCCCGTCCGGTGTGGGTAAGACCGAGCTGTCCAAGGCGCTCGCGGAGTTCCTGTTCGGTGACGACGACGCTCTCATCCAGATCGACATGGGCGAGTTCCACGACCGCTTCACCGCGTCGCGGTTGTTCGGCGCCCCGCCCGGATACGTCGGCTATGGCGAAGGCGGCGTGCTGACCGAGGCCGTGGGGCGCCGCCCGGATACGTCGGCTACGAAGAGGGTGGCCAGCTCACTGAGAAGGTCCGGCGCAAGCCGTTCTCGGTCGTGCTGTTCGACGAGATCGAGAAGGCTCACCAGGAGATCTACAACACCCTGTTGCAGGTTCTCGAGGACGGCCGTCTGACCGACGGTCAGGGCCGCACGGTCGACTTCAAGAACACCGTGCTGATCTTCACCTCGAACCTGGGCACCTCCGATATCTCCAAGGCGGTCGGTCTCGGCTTCACCCAAGGTGGCGGTGAGAACAACTACGAGCGGATGAAGCAGAAGGTCAACGACGAGCTGAAGAAGCACTTCCGCCCGGAGTTCCTGAACCGCATCGACGACATCATCGTCTTCCATCAGTTGACTCGCGACGAGATCATCCGGATGGTCGATCTGATGGTGCATCGGGTGGGCAAGCAGCTCAAGGCCAAGGACATGGAGATGGAGCTGACGGACAAGGCGAAGGCGCTGCTGGCCAAGCGCGGCTTCGACCCGGTGTTGGGTGCCCGGCCGCTGCGCCGGACCATCCAGCGCGAGATCGAGGATGCCCTGTCCGAGAAGATTCTCTTCGAAGAGGTCGGCCCCGGTCAGCTGGTCACCGTCGACGTCGAGAACTGGGACGGCGAAGGCGCCGGCGAGGACGCAAAGTTCACCTTCGTCGGTGGACCCAAGCCTGTCGAGCCGATCGAGCCGGATCTGGCCAGCGCAGGCACTGCCAGCGAGTAACCACGCAACGAAGATGCCCCCGACACTGTCGGGGGCATCTTCGTGTGGCTCGTCGGACGGCCGGCGAATACTCGGCGACTCCATCGATTCGCGCGCTCGCGACCGCTAACCTCTGCTCATGCTTGTAGTGACCACCAACGACATTCCGGGCTGGGAGATCCAGCGGGTATGCGGTGAGGTGTTCGGTCTCACCGTGCGATCGCGCAATGCCTTCTCCCAGATGGGTGCGGGCTTCAAAAGCATGTTCGGCGGCGAGCTGCAGGGCATGACCAAGAACCTCGCGGAGAGCCGCAACGAGGCGATGAACCGGTTGATGAACGAGGCGCGCAATCGCGGCGGGAACGCGATCATCGGAATGCGCTTCGACACCACCGAACTCGGCGATGTCTGGACCGAGATCTGTGCGTACGGCACTGCCGTGCAGGCCGTCCCGATCAGCGACGCCGCCAAGTACACCGCGCAGCAACTGGGTTACGGCGCCAGCTAAACCCGCGCAGGTATAGCATCCTCGATGTAAGGACGAGTCGAGGAATCTGGTGAAACTCCAGAACGGTCGCGCCACTGTTTACAGTCAGACCCGAGGCCCGTCGAAGTTCATCGTGGGACGCGCAGTTCCCTGAAAGGACTCCAATGTCTACTCCACAAGCACGGTCGGGCCGGTCTCGCGCCGTCGACCTGTCGGCCACCAGGGCCGTCGTCTGGCTCTCGCTGACCGCGTTCTTCGCGCTGCTGGTCCTGTACTTCATCGGCGTCGACCAAGGCGCCAGCTCGGTGTTCGGCGACAACATGTACATCCACGAATTCGTGCATGACGCCCGCCATCTGCTCGGCTTCCCCTGCCACTGAGTCAGAGGAAATCCGGCTAATAAAATGGAAAAGTCAATAATCTGGCGCGGCATTCTGGCCGGCGCCTTTGCCGGCGTGCTCGCATTCATCTGGTCGAAGATCTTCATCGAGCCGATCGTCGGGCGGGCCATCGATTTCGAGGGCGGCACCGCCGCGGCACATGAGGCCATGGAGACGGCGCCCGGGCACGGGCATGCCCACGAAGAAGGCGGCGAGCTCTTCACCCGGGCCGTCCAGTCCAACATCGGTATGGGACTGGGTGTGCTGCTCTTCAGCGTGGCGCTGGGTGCGTTGTTCGCCGTCGTCTTCTGCGTGGCGTACAGCCGGATCGACAGTGTGTCGACTCGCAAGCTGGCGGTGCTGACCGCCGGGGCGATGTTGATCGCACTGTGGGTGGTTCCCGCGCTCAAGTACCCGCCCAACCCGCCGGCGACAAGCCTCGACGAAACCATCAAGCAGCGCGCTCTGCTCTATCTGTTGATGGTTGCGTTGTCCGCGCTGTTGATGGTTGCCTCGGTCTACCTCGCCTTCCAGCTCACGCCGAAATTGGGTGCCTGGAACGCGACTCTGGCGGCGGGCGGCGCCTACATCGTCGCGGTCGCGATCGTGATGCTCATCCTGCCGACGATCGACGAGACGCCGGGCCCGATGGTCAACGACGCCGGGACGATCGTGTTCCCCGGCTTCCCCGCGGTCGATCTGTACGAGTTCCGGTTGTATGCGCTTGGCACTCAGGTGATCGTCTGGACGACGATCGGCCTGCTCGGTGCGGCCATGCTGTCCCGGCTGCTCGATACCAAGGAACGGGAGTCCATCACTGCGTGAGTGTCGTCCGGCTGACCCTGGTGTCACATGCCATGACCGATGCCATGGCAGCCGGGCGATTTCCGGCGGACGAAGCGCTGAACGCGCTTGGCCACCGCCAGCTTGACGGGCTCGAGGTCGGCGCTGCCGACACGGTGCTGTGTGGGCCCGAGACGCGGACCCGCCAGACCGCCGATCTGCTCGGCTTGTCGGCGCTCGTCGACGCGCGGCTGGCTGACCTGGATTGCGGTCAATGGCGCGGTTCGGGTCTTGACGAGGTGCAGCCCGACCAGCTCGCACGCTGGCTCACCGAACCCGACAGCTGCCCCCATGACGGTGAATCGATCGTCGCGTTGATCGCCCGGGTGCGCGGCTGGCTTGCCGAGATCAGCCGGACACCGGGTGGCATCGTGGCGATCACCCATCCCGCCGTGATCCGTGCGGTCGTTCTGAATGCGCTGGATGCGCCGCCGAAGTCGTTCTGGCGCATCGATATCGCGCCGGCAAGTCGCACCGCGTTACACCATCGCGGGATGGTGTGGACGCTGCGCTCAGCGGTAGCGGGGTAGTAACCCGAAGACCTGCTTGATGATCGTCATCGCCCAGCCGCCGGCGTTGGCGCTGTGGAAGCGGGGCCAGTTGAATTGGAAGCTGACCACCCACGCCTGGCTGGTGCGGTCGACGGCATACCAGCTGAACGTCATGTCGCCGGGCAGATTGCCCGCCTTGGCGGCGATGTAGGGCCATTCGGCTGTGTCGAGGTCGATGCCAGCGGTTTCGGACATGACGTCCTTGACCTGGGCCGCGCGCCCGACGGCGTTGCGCTGCAAGCCGGCGTGCACGCGACAGATGTCCTCGGCGTTGCCGTACCACTCGGCGCCGTAGGCCGAGCCAGGGGCGTGGGTGCGATACGGGTCTGGGTCGTACGGCCGGGAATCGGCTTCGTGCAACAGGTTTGCGCGGTCCTGCGGCATGGCGGCGGTCTTCCACTCTTGCCGCACGTCGGGATTGCCCCAGCCGATCGCGAACAGTTCCCGCATGGTGGGGAACGGTGTCATGCTCGCCGGGTCGTGGTGGCCGGCATTGACCAGTGCCTCTTCGATGGCGTGGGTGCCGAGGCGCCCGATCAGCAGATCGGTGGCCATGTTGTCGCTCGTGGCGATCATCTTGCCCGCCGCCTCGCGCACGGTGATCTGCGAGCCGGCTGGCAGCTTGTCGAAGCCCGATGTGCCGAGCTTCTTCCCCTCGGCCGTGATGGTGAGTTTATCGCTCCAGTTCAATGTGCCTGCAGTGATGGCAGTTTCGACGGCATACAGCACGTAGGTCTTGAAAATCGAAGCGAGCGGCAGGGATTCAGAGGTGTTGGTGCCGGCTACCTTCTCGCAGCGGCCGTCGTTGACCTTGGAAACCTGCCACGAGTAGCGGGCGCCGGTGCGGCTCAGTGCGGTATCGACGTCCTGCCACGACTCGATCTTGGGCTTCTCGGTGGACACGACGAACCGGCTGACGAAGGTATCGTCCCCGATCCGCAGGTCGATGTCCTGTCGGGCACCGTAGGACGTAAGCAGGTGCAGGGTGGCGACATTGGCGCCGATGTCCGCCCCGGCCAGGGTGTAGGGCCGGTCCCACCACAGCGAGTCCATGCTGTGCGCGACCGGGTCCACCATATCGGTGGTGGCCAAGGTCTTGACGTTGTCTGGTCCGATCGGCCAGTCCGAGTTCAGCATGTCCATGACCTGCTTGGCCCGCACTGCGGTGGGGGTGTTGAGGTCGATGCGGACCCCCGCGCCGGCGTTGGCCGGTGGCGCGGGTGCTGGTGCGCAGCTCGTTGCCAGGGCTGCGGCGGATGCGATCACGGTGGCGATGGCCACCGCGGTCCGGCGCACCTGGCGTGCGCTATGCCTTGGCGCCGGTCCCGGCAACGTCCAACACAACCTCGAACTCGAGCAGATGGGCACCCTTGGCCACCGGATTGGCGCGTTCACCGGCGTGCGCGTGGATCGCAGGTCCGGTGGCCCACGCCTGGAAGGCCTCTTCGGACTCCCACGTGGTCACCACGAAGTAGCGGTCCTCACCCTTGACCGGTCGCAGCAATTGGAACCCGAGGAACCCCGGCTGGTTGTCGACGGCGTGGGCGCGGTTGGCGAACCGCTTCTCCAATTCGGGGCCGGCACCCGGTGGAATCTCGATTGCGTTGATTTTCACCACGGACATGGCGCAAGGCTACCGCGCCCGCGGAGGGCGGTGGCCGACCGCGCAAGATGAAGCGGTGGGCACCGAATCGCTGACGCATCGGGGCGGCACCGGCCGCCCACTGGTGTTGGTACACGGCCTGATGGGCCGCGGCACCACATGGTCGCGGCAGGTGCCCTGGCTGACCCGGTTCGGTGCGGTCTACACCTACGACGCGCCGTGGCACCGCGGCCGCGATGTCGAAGATTCCGCACCCGTCAGCACCGAGCGGTTCGTCGCCGACCTGGGCGACGCCGTCGCCACTCTCGGCGGGCCCACGGTGCTCGTCGGGCATTCGATGGGCGGTTTGCACTCCTGGTGTCTGGCCGCGCAGCGGCCCGATCTGGTGAGTGCGCTGGTGGTCGAGGATATGGCGCCGGACTTCGTCGGCCGGACAACCGGCCCATGGGAGCCGTGGGTGCACGCGCTGCCTATCGAATACTCCACTGCCGAACAGGTTTACGACGAGTTCGGGCCGGTCGCTGGACGCTATTTCCTGGAGGCGTTCGATCGCACCGCGACCGGCTGGCGCCTGCACGGCCAGCCGGCCCGCTGGATCGAGATCGCCGGGCAGTGGGGCTTGCACGACTACTGGCAGCAGTGGCAGTCGGTCCGCGCGCCGGTGTTGCTCATCGAGGCGGGTGATTCGGTGGCGCCGCCGGGGCAGATGCGCAAGATGGCCGAACGGGCCGGTGAACGTGCCCGCTACGTCCATGTCCCTGGCGCGGGGCACCTCGTGCACGACGACGCCCCGGACCGCTACCGGGAGGCCGTCGAGACTTTCCTAGCGGCGCTCCCCGAGCGCACCTGACGACGGCCACACCGGCTGCTGTTCGAACCGGGTGCGGACGGCGTCGAGATCGTGGCCGACCCGGCGGGCGTCGGCGTCGTCGAAGAGTGGACCGACCATCGGTGCGCTCACCCGGAATTGATCGGCATGCAGCCGGAGTTTGTTCAAGAAGGTGATCAACGCGTTCATGGCAGTAATGCTTCGTCAGATAATATCCCGCCAACAGTGGCAGCAGTGACCCTATAGGATAAAATCCTGCCATGCCTTTGAAGAGTGTCTCGGCGCTGGTCCTCGATGGTCTCGCGGTGTTCGAGTTCGGCGTGATCTGCGAGGTCTTCGGCATCGACAGGTCCGGGGACGGCGTACCCAACTTCGATTTCAAGGTGTGCGGTCCGCAACCGGGCAAGCCGCTGCGCACCAGCGTTGGCGCCTACTTGGTGCCCGATCACGGCCTCGACGCCTTGGTGGGCGCCGATGTGGTGGCGGTATCGGCGGTGACGGGTCCGGTCGAGGCGTACCCGCCCGAGGCGCTGGCGGCGCTGCGGGCCGCCCACGCCGCCGGCTCGACGATCCTGACCGTCTGTTCGGGCGCGTTCGTCGCGGGGGAGGCGGGGCTGCTCGACGGGCGCCGCTGCACCACCCACTGGATGCACGCCGACGAACTCGCCCGTCGCTATCCGACCGCGATCATCGACCGCAATGTGCTGTTCGTCGACGACGGTGACCTGGTGACCAGTGCAGGCACTGCCGCCGGTATCGATGCCAGCCTGCACCTCGTCCGCCGCGAACTCGGCAGCACGGTCACCAACAAGATCGCGCGGCGGATGGTGGTGCCACCTCAGCGCGACGGCGGTCAGCGTCAGTACATCGAGCAACCCATACCCGTTCGATGTTCGGAAGGCTTTGCCCCACAACTAGATTGGATACTGTCCAATCTCGACAAGCCGCATACGGTGGCCAGCATGGCCCGGCGGGCCAACATGTCGGCGCGCACCTTCGCCCGGCGCTTCGTCGAAGAAGCCGGCACCACACCGATGCAGTGGGTCACCGATCAGCGGGTGCTCTACGCCCGCCGGATGCTCGAGGAAACCGATCTGGACGTCGACCGCATCGCCGAGCGGGCCGGTTTCGGCACCGCCACGCTGCTGCGGCACCACTTCCGCCGGATTGTCGGCGTCACGCCGTCGGATTACCGGCGCCGCTTCGCGCGATCGGCTCAGACGGCCTGATCGCCCTCGCCGGCCAACGCGAACCGGCCGTCGGCCGTCTGCTCCACCAGCCCGTCCACCAGCAGCGAGTCCAGCGCGCGATCCCGCTGGGCGGTATCGGTCAACCACACCACGTCGAGCTGCGCGCGCATGACGGGCGCAGAACTGCCCCGCAGCACATCGAGCAGTCGCCCGCGCACCTGCCGATCGGTGCCCGCATAGCGCTGCGACGGGCGCGGCGCGGCGGTGGCCGGTGGGTACCCGGCCGTCCGCCACGCGCAGACACTCAGCGGGCAGATCCCGCATTTGGGCGACCGAGCCGTGCACACCGTCGCGCCGAGTTCCATCAGCGCGGCCGAAAACACCGGAGCCGTCTCGTCATCGGGCAACAGCGCGGTCACGTCGGCCATGTCTCGCACCGCCGACGGGTTGCCGGCGTCGGCCGTTCCGTGCACCGCACGCGCCACCACGCGGCGCACATTGGTGTCCACCACAGGCACGCCCTGCCGATAGGCGAAACAGGCGACCGCGCGGGCGGTGTAGGCGCCGACGCCGGGCAGGGTGAGTAGCACTTCGACGTCGTCGGGCACCTCGTCATCGTGTGTGGTGGCGATCGCGATAGCGCACTCGTGCAGGCGCTTGGCCCGCCGCGGGTAGCCCAGCTTGCCCCACGCCCGAAGCACGTCGGCTGCACTGGCGGCGGCCGTCGCCGACGGTGTCGGCCAGCGCGCCACCCAGTCCAGCCAGATCGGCGCCACCCTGGCTACCGGGGTCTGCTGCAGCATGAACTCGCTGACCAGGATCTGCCACGCCGTCACATCGGGCTCGCGCCACGGCAGGTCGCGACGTTCGCGCCCATACCAGTCGACGAGCTCAGCACAAATGGAACTCATATCGTTCTGCGGCGAAAGACAGTGCAGAATGTGGGCCATGCCGAACACCAGCCCCGTAACCGCTTGGAAGGCACTCAAAGAGGGTAACGAGCGATTCGTCGCCGGCCAGCCCGAGCATCCCAGCCAGAGCATCGAGGACCGCGCGAGGCTGGCCCAGGAGCAGCGCCCCACCGCCGTCGTCTTCGGTTGCGCCGACAGCCGGGTCGCCGCGGAGATCATCTTCGACCAGGGCCTCGGTGACATGTTCGTGGTGCGCACCGCCGGCCACGTCCTCGACTCGGCCGTCCTCGGCTCGATCGAATACGCGGTCGGTGTTCTCAACGTGCCGCTGATCGCCGTACTCGGCCACGACAGCTGTGGTGCGGTGAAGGCGACCCTGTCCGCCCTCGACGAGGGAGTGGTGCCGGGTGGCTATATCCGCGATCTGGTCGAGCGCGTCACGCCGTCGATCCTGTTGGGCCGCCGCGACGGGTTGACCCGCGTCGACGAGTTCGAGGCCCGCCACGTGATCGAGACCGGAACCCAGCTGCTGGGCCGTTCCGTCCTCATCGCCGATCGGGTCGCGGCCGGGAGTCTGGCCATCGTCGGGCTGACGTATCACCTGGCCGACGGCAAGGTTGCGCTGCGTGATCACCTCGGCGATATCGGCGAATAACCACTTTTTCAGCTAGCGAACAAGGCGACACGCCGAGCGGGGTCGGACAACTCGCGATGACCTGGGCTTACCGTGAGAACGTGCTGGATCTCGAACCGCGTGGACCGCTACCTACGCAAATCTATTGGCGACGCCGTGGCCTTGCGATCGGCATCGTCGCGGTGGTCGCTGCCATCGTTGTCGGCGTTGCCTTCGTGATTTTCAGCGGTGGTTCCGACTCGAAGAGCACCGTCAAGACCACGACTGCGGCGGGGCCGCAGAATCCGCAGCCGGAGAACAAGACTCCCGTCGTCGCGCCGCCGGCCCCGGCGGCCGGCCCGGTCGTGGCCGCGCCGATGGCAACTCCCACCGAGGCCGTCATGCCGCCGCCGGTGCTGAAGGAAGGCGACGACTGCCCGGATTCCAACCTGGCGGTCAAAGGCATCACGAACCAGCCGCAGTACGCCATCGGTGATCAGCCGAAGTTCACCATGGTCGTGACCAACATCGGCCTGGTGGCCTGCAAGCGTGACGTGGGTGCGGCCGTGCTGGCCGCTTACGTGTACTCGCTGGACGGCAAGCGACTTTGGTCCAACCTGGACTGCGCGCCGTCCAACGAGACGCTGGTCAAGACTTTCAACCCGGGCGAGCAGGTGACCACCGAGGTGACCTGGACCGGGATGGGCTCGGCACCGCAGTGCCCGCTTCCGCGTCAGCCGATCGGTCCGGGCACCTACAACCTGATGGTCCAGTTGGGCAATCTGCGGTCGGCCACGGTGCCGTTCATCCTGGCCGACGCGCCGCCACCGGGTGCCGTGCCGCCTGCCGGTGAGCAGCCGCCCGCCGGGGCTCCCGGCGAAGCGCCGCCGCCGGCTCCGCCGGGGTAGACCTCTGGGCCATTCACGTTGAGATAGCGCTCAGGGTGACGTTTTAGCGATTTCTTCGCCCTCAGCGCTATCTGGACGTCGCACTTGGGCGGTTAGACCAGCCGATCGGCGATCGTCGACTCGGCCAGCTGCGACAAACCCTCGCGCACGTGCCGGGCCCACATCGCGCCGATGCCCTCGACGGACTGCAGGTCGGTGGCGCTGGCCGCCAGCAAGCCTTGTAGTGAGCCGAAGCGACGCACCAGCAGATCGACATGGGCGAACTGCAGGCGCGGGATGCCCGCCATCGCCCGGTAGCCACGCGCACTGAGCGCGGAATCCTGCGCGTCGGCTGTCGAGGGATACCCGAATACCCGCGACAGCGAGGTGAAGTCCAACAGCTCGGTGTCCGACAGCGAGTCCAGCTCGGCAAGCGTCGAGGCCACCTGAGCCTTGGACGGCGGGTCGGGGTTGGCGTGATAGTCGCGCATGATCAGCTCGCGAGCGGTGTCGTTGCCGCCGAGCAGTTCCTCGAGCTGCAGCCGCAGCTGCCGGCCATCGGTCCCGAGTTCGACTGCGTCGTAATCGATTTCGAGGCCGATGCGACGCACCATCTCAAGACGCTGCACCACCGTCATGACATCACGCAGGGTGACGAAGTCCTCGATCTCGGCGGTGGACAGCTGCCGGGACACTTCGTCGAGGCGGGCCTTGTAGCGTTCCAGCGTCGCGATCGCCTGGTTGGCCCGCGAGAGGATGGTGGCCGAGTCGGCGACGACGTGGCGTTCCCCGGACACGTAGACGGTGACGATGTTCATCGAGTGGCTGACCGAGACCACCGGATAGCCGGTCTGGATCGCGGCGCGCTCGGCTGAGCGATGCCTGGTTCCGGATTCATCGGTGGGGATCGTCGGATCCGGCACCAGCTGCACGTTGGCCCGCACGATCCGGCTGCCGTCGGTGGACAACACGACGGCGCCGTCCATCTTGGACAGCTCGCGAAGCCGGGTCGGGGCGAATCGCACGTCCAGCGAGAAACCGCCGTCACAGATCGCTTCGACGCGCTCGTCGTAGCCCAGCAGGATGAGCGCCCCCGTCCGGCCGCGCAGGATGCGCTCCAGGCCGTCGCGCAGGGCGGTGCCCGGCGCCAGCCGCCCGATCGTCTCGCGCAGCGTCGCCCCAGTCGGCTGGGCCGAGCCGTTGCGGTTGACGGTGCTCACAGCCACTTATTGTCCACGTCGTCGAGGTCGTTACTCGACCCCTCCCGTCGAAGCTGCGTTACGACCTTGTCGTAGGGCCGTTTTGCGATCGTCAGCATCGTGCGCAACGCGTCCCCGATGGTGGCCGATTCGATGGCTTTGAAGCCCTTGGGCACCGTGCCAGAGCCGACGGGCACCAGGGCCTCGGTGAAGCCGAGGCGGGCCGCCTCGGCCAGCCTGCGGTCCATGCCGGTGACCCGCCGCAGATCGCCGGCCAGGCCCACCTCGCCGATCACCACGGTGGTGGCGGGCAGCGGCAGGTCGGCGTAGGCCGACGCCATCGCCATCGCGACCGCCAGATCCGACGACGGATCCATCAGCCGCATCCCGCCGACGGTGGACAGGTAGATGTCGGTCGCACTGACTTTCAGGTTCGCCCGGCGTTCGAGCACCGCGGCGATCATCGCTGCGCGTGAACTGTCCACGCCGCTGACCGCGCGCCGCTGTGGCGCGTTCTCCGGGCGGTAGGCCAGCAGGGCCTGAATCTCGCCGATCAGCGGCCGCTTGCCGTCCAGCGCTACCGTCACCGCGGTGCCGGGCACGGGGTTGGGGCGGTCGTCGAGGAACAACCCCGACGGGTCGGAGACACCCTGAATACCGTTGTCGTGCAACAGGAAACAACCGACCTCGTCGGAGGCGCCGAAGCGGTTCTTGACGCCGCGGACCATTCGGAGACTCGAATTGCGGTCGCCCTCGAAGTGCAACACCACGTCCACCAGATGTTCCAGCGAACGGGGCCCCGCGATCGCGCCGTCCTTGGTGACGTGGCCGACCAGCACCAGTGACACTCCGGTGGACTTGGCCACACCGGTCAGCGCCGTCGTCACCGCCCGCACCTGAGTCACCCCGCCCACCACACCGTCGGTGTCACCGGCCGTCATCGTCTGCACGGAGTCGACCACGACGAGACTGGGCTGCACTGCCTCGATGTGACCGAGCACGGTGGCGATGTCGGATTCGGCGGCCAGGAACACCTCGTCGTGGGTGCAGCCGGTCCGTTCGGCGCGCATCCGGATCTGGCCGGCCGACTCCTCGCCCGATACATACAACGCGCGGCGCCCCGATTGCGCCCACCGGTGCACCACCTCGAGCAGCAGGGTGGACTTGCCGACCCCGGGATCGCCGGCCAGCAGGCTCACCGAGCCGGGCACCACTCCGCCGCCGAGCACCCGGTCGAGCTCGTCCACGCCGGTGGGGAAGTGGCGGGTGCGGTCAGGATTGATGGAGCTGATCGGCACGGCGGGTGAGGACGGCACCACGGTGCGCTGCGATGCGCCGCCGGCGGTGGCCGAGCCCGCGATCTCGTCGACGGTGCCCCAGGTTCCGCACTCCGTGCAGCGGCCGACCCACTTGGCCGTGACATGGCGGCACTCCGAACAGCGGTACTGCGAACGCGCCTTGGCCACGCCGTGACGCTATCGGGTGGGTGTGACAGATCGGCGGATTAACCGGGTGAAACCGCCCGTGTCAGTGCTAGTGATGGCCGCCGACGGGATCGCCGTCCTGCCGCTGCGCGCCGCCTGCGGAGATCGGCACCGAGACGGTGGTCTGGCCAGCCTTGTCGAAGTCGAACGTGAACTTGTACGTAAGCCCGTTGGTGATCGACTGGGTGAGCGTGACTGCGGCCTTGGTCGGCTCCGCGCTTCCCAGCGCCGTGGCCTCGTCCTGGCCATCGGCGCTGCCCACGATCAGCGAAGTGCCCGCCGGGATGGCGGTGGCGCCGGTGATCGCGACCGTGCCCACATCGGAGCTGATGCTCACCAGCTTGTCGTTGACGTCCGGGGAGATGTTTGCCGCCACGAAGATCAGCTCGATGGTCTGGCCGGACGGGATGGCGGCACCGGTCTGCACTGCCTGCAGGTGAATATTGCGCAAGGCGATGTTGGCGACATTTGCAGTGGCGCCGTTGACGGCCGACTCCTGGTCGGCGGTCTGCGAGATCTGCCCCGAGCCACAGCCCGTCAGAATCAGGCCGCAGGCGGCCAGGCCAGCGGATGCGGCCACGAGGCGATTCGTCAAGCGGTTCACAACAGCCTCCTGCTCGGCCTGTGTGGACGGCACAGTCGCGCCGCCGCGGTTCGACTATGCACAGTAGTAGGTAGTGTCGCCCGGCGGTAGCTGAGGGTTCGTGGTGCGGTGGCCGAAGTCGGCAACACTGGTCGGGACGGGGTGTGCTGAGGGCCCAAGAAGGGCCGCGTGTTGCACGCTTTCGTCACCCTGTCAACCCCCGCTCTTCACCCATGGTGCCCCTGACCTGCATCGTTGTTCCACACGCTGTCGGCCGCCGTGCTAATATTGCAATGTGAAAGGGGCTCGAAACTGATGATTTTCAAGGTCGGAGACACCGTTGTCTATCCACACCACGGTGCTGCGTTGATCGAGGCGATCGAAACCCGGACCATCAAGGGCGAGCAGAGAGAGTATCTCGTCCTGAAGGTTTCGCAGGGAGATCTCACTGTTCGTGTTCCCGCAGATAACGCCGAGTACGTCGGTGTGCGTGATGTGGTCGGACAAGAGGGCCTGGACAAGGTCTTCCAGGTGCTGCGCGCGCCGCACACTGAGGAGCCGACCAACTGGTCGCGCCGCTACAAGGCCAACCTCGAGAAACTGGCGTCCGGCGACGTCAACAAGGTTGCCGAGGTCGTCCGCGACCTGTGGCGCCGGGATCAAGAGCGCGGTCTGTCTGCGGGCGAGAAGCGCATGCTGGCCAAGGCTCGGCAGATCCTCGTGGGCGAACTGGCCCTGGCCGAGAACACTGATGAGGCCAAGGCCGAGATCATCCTCGACGAGGTTCTGGCCACCGCTTCCTGACTGCCCTGAGGGGTTCGGTGTCGGACACGGTCGCGGTCGTTACGGCCGCTGGTTCCGGTGAACGGCTGGGTGCTGGCGTCCCGAAGGCATTCGTTGATCTCGGTGGCCGATCCATGCTCGAACGCGCTGTCGACGGACTGCTGGCCTCCGGCGTCGTGGACCGCGTGGTGGTCGCCGCGCCCGCCGATCGAGTGGATGAAACCAAACTGCTGCTCGACGGCCGTGCCACGGTCGTCGAGGGTGGCCCGGAACGTCCGGAAACCGTTCGTCGCGCGCTGGACGCAATCGGGGATCCGGAATTCGTCCTCGTACACGACGCTGCCCGGCCGCTGACACCGGTCGAACAGATCCAACGGGTGGTCGCAGCCCTGCGGGATGGCCTGCGTGCAGTCATCCCCGTGCTGCCGGTCACCGACACCGTCAAAGCCGTCGACGCCAACGGGGTGGTGCTCGGCACCCCCGAGCGATCCGGGCTGCGCGCGGTGCAGACTCCGCAGGGGTTCGAGACCGCACTGCTGCGCCGCGCCTACGAGCGATCCGCCGGCGCTACCGTGACCGACGACGCCTCCCTGGTGGAGTACCTGGGCACCCCGGTGTACACGGTCGCCGGCGACACCATGGCCTTCAAGATCACCACCCCACTGGATCTCCAGCTGGCGCTGGCCCTGCTGGGCGCATCATGATCCCCCGCGTCGGGCTGGGCACCGACGTCCATCCGATCGAGGCCGGGCGGCCGTGCTGGCTGCTGGGCCTGTTGTTCGACAGCGCCCACGGCTGCTCAGGACACTCCGATGGCGATGTCGCGGTCCACGCGCTCTGCGATGCGCTGCTCTCCGCAGCCGGTCTGGGCGATTTGGGGACCGTGTTCGGCGTGGACCAGCCGCAGTGGCGTGGCGTGACCGGCGCACAGATGCTGGCCCACGTCCGCGATCTGTTAGCCGCCGCCGACTACACCGTGGGCAACGCGACCGTCCAGGTCATCGCCAACCGGCCGAAGGTCGGCCCGCGCCGGGACGAGGCCCAGCGGCTGCTCTCCGAACTCCTGGGCGCGCCGGTGTCGGTATCGGCGACCACCACCGACGGTCTCGGATTGACCGGCCGCGGCGAGGGGATGGCAGCGATTGCCACCGCATTGGTGGTCGCTGGAACAGCCTCGGTGCCAAATAACCTCGAATAGGCCGGTAAGCTGGCGCGTCGTGACCTCGACCGGCCTGCGGCTCCACGACACCTACACGGGTGTTGTGCGTGAATTTGTGCCGCTGCGCCCCGGTCACGCCTCGATCTATCTGTGCGGTGCCACCGTGCAGGGCCTACCGCATATCGGCCACGTCCGCAGCGGTGTCGCCTTCGACGTGCTGCGCCGGTGGCTGATGGCCAAGGGGTTCGACGTCGCATTCATCCGCAACGTCACCGACATCGACGACAAGATCCTCGCCAAGGCCGCCGACGCCGGCCGGCCGTGGTGGGAGTGGGCGGCGACCCACGAGCGGGAGTTCAGCGCGGCCTACGACGCACTGGGAGTGCTGCCGCCGTCGGCCGAGCCCCGCGCGACCGGCCACATCACCCAGATCGTCGACCTCATCGAGCGTCTGGTGGACAACGGCCATGCCTACACCGGAGCCGGCGACGTGTACTTCAACGTCCTGAGCTTTCCGGACTACGGCAGGCTGTCCGGGCACAAGATCGACGACGTGCATCAGGGTGAGGGTGCCGGCACCGGGAAGCGGGACCAGCGCGACTTCACCCTGTGGAAGGGCGCCAAGCCCGGCGAGCCGTCCTGGCCGACACCGTGGGGACGCGGCCGGCCGGGCTGGCACTCCGAATGTGTGGCGATGGCCCACGAATACCTCGGTGCCGAGTTTGACATCCATTGCGGTGGAATGGATTTGGTGTTCCCGCACCACGAGAACGAGATCGCCCAGGCGCGTGCCGCCGGTGACGGCTTCGCCCAGTACTGGCTGCACAACGGCTGGGTCACCATGGGCGGGGAGAAGATGAGCAAGTCGCTGGGGAACGTCCTGTCGATACCCGCTGTGCTGCAACGGGTTCGGCCCGCCGAGCTGCGCTACTACCTGGGCAGTGCGCACTACCGGTCGATGCTGGAATTCTCCGAGACCGCTCTTCAGGATGCGGTGAAGGCCTACACCGGTATCGAGGAATTCCTGCACCGGGTGCGCACTCGGGTCGGCGTCGTAGGTTTGGGCTCGTGGACCGAGAAGTTCGCCGCCGCACTCGACGACGACCTGGCCGTACCCACCGCGCTCGCTGAGGTGCACGCCGCGCGGGCCGACGGCAACCGGGCACTGGACTCCGGTGACCACGAAACGGCGCTGGCCAAGGCGCGCGACATCCGTTCCATGATGGGCATTCTCGGCTGCGATCCGCTCGACGAGCGCTGGGAGACCCGCGACGAGACCTCGGCGGCGCTCGGCGCGGTGGACGTGTTGGCGCGTGCGGAGCTAAACCGCCGCGACGAGGCTCGCCAGACTCGGGACTGGGCTCTGGCCGACGAGATCCGCGACCGGCTCAAGGAAGCCGGTATCGAGGTCACTGACACTTCTGACGGACCACAGTGGGCGCTACGCGACGAAAGCAGCAAGTAAATGGCTGGAAACTCCAAGCGCCGTGGTGCAATCCGTAAGGAAGGCACCAAGAAGGGCCCGACCGTCGGCTCCGGTGGTCAACGCAGGCGAGGCGTGGAAGGACGCGGGGCCACCCCGCCGGCGTACATGCGGCCCGGGCATCCGGCTGCCAGACGCGCCGCCACCGCCGCCAAGCACGTGCGCAAACCCTCCAAACCCACCGACGAGACCGAGATGGTCCTCGGCCGTAACCCTGTGCTGGAGTGCCTGCGTGCGCACGCCCCGGCCACGGCGTTGTACGTGGTGCTGGGCGCCGAAGCCGACGAGCGAATGACCGAATCGGTCACGCTGGCCGCCGACCGCGGCATCGCGATTCTCGAGGTGCCGCGCAGCGACCTGGACCGTTTGAGCGCCAACGGTTTACACCAGGGCATTGCCCTGCAGGTGCCGCCTTACGACTACGCCCACCCCGACGATCTGTTGGCCTCGGCCACGTCCGACATCGAGCCGGCGCTGCTGGTGGCGTTGGACAACATCTCCGATCCGCGCAATCTGGGCGCGATCATCCGGTCGGTGTCGGCTTTCGCCGGCCACGGTGTGCTGATCCCGCAGCGGCGTTCGGCGTCGGTGACTGCCGTGGCGTGGCGAACGAGTGCCGGTGCGGCCGCGCGTGTTCGGGTCGCGCGCGCGACGAACCTCACCCGCACGCTCAAGGAATGGGCTGATGCGGGTCTGCAGATCGTCGGACTCGACGCCGAGGGCGACACGACGATCGACGAGTTCGACGCGTCGGGCCCGCTGGTGGTCGTCGTCGGCTCGGAAGGCAAGGGACTGTCGCGGCTTGTGCGGCAGAACTGCGATGCGGTGCTGTCGATTCCGATGGCTGGGCCGACCGAGTCGCTGAACGCGTCGGTGGCCGCCGGCGTCGTACTGGCAGAAGTCGCCCGCCAGCGCCGTCGCTGATCGCGTTCCTACACGCCAATCAGCTCGACTCCGGCCCACAACGCCACCACGGCAACCACCAGGCACGCCGGCACGGTCAGCATGCCCAGCCAGGTGAACTCGCGCACACTGGTCGGCTCACCCTGGCCGTGAAGAATTCGGCGCCACAACAGATTTGAGAGCGACCCGGCATAGGTCAGGTTGGGCCCGATGTTCACCCCGATCAACACCGCTAACACCGCAGCCGGTCCGCCGCCGGCCACCAGTGGCAGCAGTACCAGGACGGCGGGCAGGTTGTTGACGATGTTGGACAACAGCGCGGCCAGCGCCGCGATCCCCAGCAGGGCGGCAAGTCCGCCGCCGGTGGGCAGTAGGTCCGCGGCGGCGTGGTCGAGGCCGTTGACCATCACGGCTTTGACGACCACGGCCAGCGCCAGCACGAACAGCAGAAACGGCAAGTGCACCGAGCGGGCGATCCCGCCAATCGTGCTGCGCCGCTGTGTCAATGACCGCACACCCAGCACCACCGCGCCGGCCAGTGCCGCCCATGCCGGCGACAACCCGAGGAACGACGTCACCGCGAACCCGACCAGCGTCAGGCCCAGTACGACGAGAACGAAGACCGGCCGCTCGGCTGCCGGGGGCGGGGTATCGGCCTGTACGTCGGTGAGGTCACGCCGAAATACCAATCGCAGCAACACGTATTCGACCGCCACCGCGGCCACCCACGGTGCGGTCATCAACACGCTGAACCGGGTGAACGACAACCCGGCGGCGCTGAACGCCAGCAGATTGGTCAGATTCGATACCGGCAGGAGAAGCGAGGCCGAGTTGGACAGGTGCGCGGTGGCATACAGGTGTGGCCGGGGCGGCACCCGCATCGCGCGAACGGTGGCCAGCACCACCGGGGTCAGCAGAACGACGGTGGCGTCCAGGCTCAGGATCGCCGTCGTCGCCGCGGCGATGAGGAACACCTGGCCGAGCAACCGACGCGGTTTTCCGCTGCTGCCGCGGGCCATCCAGGTTCCCGCGGCGTGGAACAGCCCCTCGTCGTCGCACAGCTTGGCCAGCACCAGCACGGCGGCCAGGAACCCGACCACGGGAAGCATCCTGGTCATCTCGGCAGCGGCGTCAGTGGTGGACACCCCACCGACGGCGATCACCACGGCCGCCGCCGGAACCGCGACCACCGCTTCGGACAAGCCCGCTGGCCGGGCGATCGCGAAGATCAGTACGAGCGCCAGCGCGACCAGGGCGACGATCAGCACGGGGTGATCAGGCCCACGGGTCGGCGCGTTGCCAGACCGTCGGCAGGTGCAGGCTCACGCCGTCGCGTTCGGCCAGCCGGGACAGCACGCGCATCGACACGTCGAGGTCGTCGCCCGCGTATGGCAGCGCGACCATCGGCTGGGTCAGCGGCCGGAAGAAATCGTCCCAGTGGATCAGCACCACCCGGCGCGCGCCGACGACAGCCACCGTCTGCTCCCAGTATTGCTCGATGTAGTCCTGCGGCTGAACACCCAGCTGACCGACACCCAGATAGGCGATGTCGGCCCGGCGGCCATCCAGAGCGCCCGGCAGGAAGCCCGCACTGCCCTGGATCAGCAGCCGGCGATCGCTCGGGGTGTGGTGGATCAGCGTCGACCAGGCTTCACCGCAGCGGAATGCCGAGGCCTTCGCCGGTGGCACCACCGGTGTGGTGATAGCACCGGGGAAGCGATCCGGCGGGCAGTGGTGCGATTCGATCAGCGTCACGCCGAACGGCCCAAGCGCCAGTTCTTCACCCGAGGTCGCGACGACGATCTGGTCGGACGAAAGACCATGTCCGCGAGCGATGTTGGCGGCCGACTCGCCGCCGATCAGCCGCGCGCCGGTGCGGGCGGCCACGATCGGGGAATCCATCGCGTGGTCGTAATGGGTGTGCACGGGAAGCACCGCGGCCAGCCGGTTGATCTTGGCCCGGTTCAGGCAGTAGTCGATGCGCGAGTCCGACGGGGTCAGCCGGCGCAACCCGACGTCGAGCAGTGTCGGGCGGGAGAAGAACCCGTCGGTCAGCACCGCCGAGGTGCCGTCGTCGACCAGCAATGTCGACACCCCGAGCCAGGTGATCGACAGTGCGGCGTCCGGGTCGGCGTCGGGCAGGTCGAAACGGTTGCGGTAGCTGGCGATATTGGGTCTGCCGAGTTTGAGTCGCATCAGACGAATGCCGCCAGTTCGACGTCGTCGCGCAGCAAGCGGTCGCGGACCTTGGTCGCGATATTCACCGCACCCGGCGAATCACCGTGTACGCAAATCGATTCCACGCGAACGTCAATGCTCGATCCGTCGACGGCCTGTACCTGTCCGCTGTGCACCATTCGGGCCACTCGCTCGGCGATCTGCTCGGCGTCGTGCAGTACCGCGCCTACTTCACGGCGGGAGACCAGCGTGCCGTCCGGACGGTAGGCCCGGTCGGCGAATGCCTCGGCGATGGTGCGCAATCCGAGTCGTCGGGCTTCTTCGAAGAACACCGAACCGGCCAGGCTCAGCACCGGCAGACCGGGGTCGACAGCGTGTACCGCCTCGGCCACCGCGCGGGCTTGCTCGCGGTGGGTGACGATCGTGTTATACAGCGCGCCATGGGGTTTGACGTATGCGACATCGGATCCGGCGACGCGAGCCAGGGCCTGCAGCGCGCCGATCTGGTAGATCACTTCGGCGGTCAGGTCGGCCGGCGCGACGTCGATGAAGCGGCGGCCGAACCCGGCGAGGTCGTGGTAGCTCACCTGGGCGCCGATACGCACACCGCGCTCGGCGGCGGCTCGGGATGTCCGCGCCAGCCCGGCCGGATCGCCGGCGTGGAAACCGCAGGCCAGGTTCGCGCTGGTGACAATGTCGAGCATGGCTGCGTCGTCACCGAGTTCCCATGCCCCGAAGCCTTCGCCCAGGTCTGCGTTCAAATCGACGGTTGGCACGACTTCAAGCCTAAGCGAGTCGACCGATGCGGCCGAGGGACGAGGCGGAGGAGGAGCGAGCAATCGGGCCTAAGCCGCGGCAGGGTCCACACGGCGTCGGCTGATGGCCCAACACACCAGATAGATCACGAACGAGATCGTCGTGACGAACACCGACACCGGCACGCCGGGTGCCAGCGACAGCACGATCCCGAGCACCGCGGACAGCTCGGCGAAGACCACCGACGCCGCGATCACCGCGGCCGGCGAGCTGAACACCCGGGCAGCCGCGGCGGCCGGGGTGATGAGCAGCGACATCACCAGCAGAGCTCCGACGATCTGCACGCCCTGCGCGGCCACCACACCGACCAGCGCCGCGAACACGATACCCAGCACCCGTACCGGAACACCGCGTGCGGCAGCCACTTCCGGGTCGGCGGTGGCGAACAGCAGCGGCCGATAGCTGATGGCCAGCACTCCGGTCACCAACACCGTCACCGCCACCAGCAACGCCAATCCCGAATAGCCGACGCCCACGATCTGACCCGTCAGCAGGGCGAAGCTGGTGCCTGCGCGGCCCGGATAGAGGTGGATGAACAGCACGGCAAGGCCCAGCCCGAACGCGAGCACGACTCCGATCGCCGAATCACGCTCGCGGGCCCGCTGGCCGAGGATGCCGAACATGACCGCGGCCAGCGCGCAGCCGACGAGCGCCCCGAGCCCGACATTGAAGCCGGCGAGCAGCGCGAACGCGGCGCCGGTCAGCGACAGCTCGCTGGAACCGTGGACGGCGAACGACATCTGGCGCATCACGATGAACGGCCCGATCAGGCCGGCCACCAGCGCCAGCAGTGCGGCCGCGATGAGGGCCTGCTGTACGAACCCCCGAGCCAGCAGGTCGGCGGTGATGTCGAAGGCGAACAGGTGATCCAGCAGGTGAGCGAATCGGTCATTCATGGGTGTGCCCATGAGTGTGGCCGGAGTGGTCGAGGTGTTCGCCGACCACGACGTAGCGATCGCCGACCTGCACCACCTGGATGTCGGCCTGGTAGAGCTCCGACAGGGTCTCCGACGTCATCACCTCCGCGACGGTGCCGATCCGGAATCGTCCGTTGACCAGGTAGAGCACTCGGTCGACGTAGGGCACCACCGGATTGATCTCGTGCGTCACGAACATCACCGCCGTGCCCGACTTGCGGCGGCGGTCGATCAATTGGGCGACCAACCTGGCGCTGGCCGGATCGAGGTTGAGCAGTGGTTCGTCGCACAGCAGCAGTGCCGGATCGCTGGCCAGCGCCTGGGCGATGCGCACACGCTGTAACTCGCCACCCGACATCACGCCGACCGGGACCTTGGCGAGTTTGGTCGCCCGCACCTGAGCCAACGCCTGCTCGACAACATTGCGCCGGCGATTCCGTTCCTTCCGGGTCAGCGGTGCGATGCCCCAGTGGTGGCCGTCGACACCGAGGCGCACGAGGTCGCGGCCCCGCAGGCTCAGCCCCCGGTCGACCGATCGATGCTGGGGCACATAGCCGATCCGCTCGCTGCCTTTTTCGATCGGGCGGCCCTCGATGGTGGCGGTGCCCGAACTCAGCGGCAGCTGCCCGAGCAGCACCTTGAACAATGACGTCTTGCCAGTGCCGTTGGGGCCGAGGATGGCGATGAACTCACCGGGGGCCACCTTCAGGTCGAGGTGGTCCCACAGGACCCGGTCTCCGAAGGCCAGCCGGGCACTCGACAAGCAGACGGTCTCGGCACCCACAAGCAGTGATTATCGGTTCTGCTGCAGCGCTGCGGTCAACCGGTCGGCAGTATCGCGCTGCCAGGCCAGATAATCCTTGCCCTCGGGCAGCGTCTCGGTGACGGCGACGATGGGGATTCCGGCGCTCTGGGCGGCCGCCTGGACCTGCTTGGTCACCTCGGTCACGGTCTGTTCGTTGAATACCACCGCGGCGACCTGGCGGGCCTTGATGAGGTCCAGCATGGCAGCCACGTCAACAGGGGCGGGGTCGGTGTCCTGTTCGACGGAACCGGCGAACCCCTCGGGTGTTTTGTCGGTCAGGCCGGCGTCCACCAGCAGGTAGTGGGCGACGGGCTCGGTGGCGACGACGGCCGCGCCAGGATGGCTGGTGCGGATGGCCTTCTCGGTCTGGGCGATGGTGTCGGCGTTGCGGTCGAAGGTCTCGGCGTTGGCGTGGTAGTCGGCGGCGTGCTGTGGATCGTCCTGAGCCAGCTTGTCGGCGATCTTGGCGGCCACGACCTTCGCGGTGTCCAGGTCGTAGAAGACGTGTTCGTTGGCCGGCTGTGGATCGCCCGGGGGAGCCTGCAACAGCGAGTAGGCGTCGACCGAGGCCACCCCGTGGTGGAGGGCCAGGACGTCGTCGACCCAGTGGTCGTAACCGCCTCCGTTGTAGACGACCAGCGACGCGTCGGCGATGGCCGCGGCATTCGCGGGGCTGGCCTCGAACGAGTGCGGGTCGGCTGAGGCGCTGGTGATGATCGAGCTCACCTTGGTGTGGTCGCCGGCGACGGCCTGCGCGACGCTGCCCCACACGTCGGTGGAGGCCACCACGGTCGGGGTCTGGCCCTGTGCACCGCCCGGCGATTTGTCGCCACCGCACGCGGTGAGTCCCGCCGTCAGCGCCAGCACCGACACACCCATGACCGCCCGGATCGCGACAGTGCGCACGATCTCTCCTCTCCAACTCAGGTGAACCTAATACAAATGAAAACCGTTTCCAATAACTCTAAGCCATTGGTACGGGTCGAACGCAAGTCGATGCGCTAGCCTCACGTTGCATGTCCCGAAGTCCCGCGCCGCGGCGACGGGCGACCCTGGCCTCATTGGCCGCCGAGCTCAAGGTTTCGCGGACCACGATCTCCAACGCCTATAACCGCCCCGATCAGTTGTCGGCCGATTTGCGGGAGCGGGTGCTGGCCACCGCCAAGCGGCTGGGGTATGCCGGCCCTGATCCGGTGGCCCGCTCACTACGTACGCGCAGAGCCGGTGCAGTCGGTCTGGTGATCACCGAACCGCTGACGTACGCGTTCAGTGATCCTGCCGCGCTGAATTTTGTTGCCGGACTTGCTGAATCGTGTGAGGAAGTCGGCCAGGGCCTGCTGTTGGTCGCGGCCGGACCGGGCCGGAGCCTGTCGGACGGCACGAACGCGGTGCTGGGTGCCGGGGTGGACGGATTCGTGGTTTACGCCGCGTCCGATGACGACCCGTACCTGCAGACCGTGCTGCAACGCCACGTGCCGATCGTCGTGGTCGACCAGCCCGAGGACGTGCCGGGCGCGTCGCGGGTATGCATCGACGACCGTGCTGCCACAAGGGAACTCGCTGACTATGTGATCGGCCTGGGACACCACGAAATCGGCTTGCTGACCATGCGCCTGGGTACCGAACGGCGCGTCGGTGACCAGACGGCCGGTGTCGTGAGTCCAGAACGTTTGCAGAGTTCCAACTTTTACGCACAGAGCGAGCGGATCGCCGGCGTGCGGGACGCGATGGCCAGTGCCGGGCTGGATCCGGGAACTCTCACCATCGTCGAGAGTTACGAGCACCGGCCGGCTTCCGGCGGGGCGGCCGCCGAGCTGGCGCTGCAGACCAACCCGCGGATCACCGCGTTGATGTGCACCGCCGACGTGCTGGCCGTCTCCGCGATGGATTACCTACGCGCGCATGGCATTTACGTGCCCGGCCAGATGACGGTCACCGGGTTCGACGGGATTCCCGAGGCGCTGAGCCGCGGCCTGACGACGGTGTCGCAGCCCAGCCTCGAGAAAGGGAAGCGAGCCGGTCGGCTGCTGCACAGCCCACCACGGGACGGCCTGCCGGTCATCGACGTGCTGCCCACCGAACTGGTGCGCGGACGAACTGCAGGCCCGCCGGCCTAACCGCGCCGGGCGTCCAGCAGCACAGCCAACGCGGTGGCGACGTCGTCGGGGGAGTCGACGCGGTAGCGGGCCAGGGTCTGACCCGGTCCGACCTTCACTCCAATATCGCCGTCGGTCAGCCGGGCGAACGCCTTCTCATCGGTGACGTCGTCACCGAAGAAGACGACCGCGCTGGCATCGCTGAGCCCGCGCAGCAGCTCGATGGCGGCGCCCTTGTCGGTGTCGATGACCGCGAATTCACGGACCGCCTTGCCCTCGGTGACGTGAATATTCCAGTCCCGCACCGCATTCAGCGCTTCGTCGAGCGCCTGCTCGGCGTGCTCGGGTGCCGCGTTGCGGACGTGGAACGCCACACTGACCGGTTTGACCTCGACCGTCGCGCCGGGATAGCGCTCGGTCAGTGCGGTCATCGTCTGCTCGAGCCTGGCTAGCAGTGCCTTGGCCGGTTCGTCGATCGCATCCAGGAAGCCGGCATCGAACTCCGAGCCGTGGCTGCCCACCAGGTGCACCTCGGCAGGCGCGCCGGACAGCACCCGCAGATCGCGCAGCGCCCGCCCCGAGATCAACGCGGCACCGGTGGACGGCAGGGCGGCCAGCGCGGCCAAAGCCTCCGTGGCGGCCGGGATGGGCCGGGCGTCGGCCGGGATGGACACGATCGGCGCGACGGTGCCGTCGAAATCGGATGCCACCAACAGCCGCGGGACGCGGGCGACGCCGATCAGCGCGTGGTGCAGATCCTCTCCGAAGACGGGCACGGGGTCCTAGGACTCGCCGTCGTCGCCGATCAGCAGGCGCACCGCAAGATCGAGTCGTTTGCTGACATCGGTCGCCGAGGCACGGCGGGTCAGCCACGCCAGCAGGTTGGACAGCCACACATCGGAGATGACGCGGGCGATGTGGTACTGATCCTCGGTCGGCTCGCCGTCGCTCATGGCCCGGGCGAACATGCTGTCGATGATCTTCTCGACGTGATCAACCTCACCGGCCGCCGAGGCGTCGGCGAACACGTAGGCCCGCGTCATCGCCTCGGTCAGCAGCGGGTTGCGCTGCATGGCCCGGTTCAGCTTGCTGACCATAAAGCTCAGTCGATGGAACGGCGAACCACCGGCAACCACCGACCGGTCGGTCTTGGAGTCGATGCGTTCGAACTCCCGCGCCAGCGCCGAGACCAGCAGGTGCACCTTCGACGGGAAGTAGCGGTACAAGGTGCCGACCGCCACGTCGGCGCGGTCCGCCACCGCGCGCATCTGGACGGCCTCGTAGCCGCCTTTGGACGCGATGGCCATGGTGGCGTCCAGAATGCGCTTGCGGCGCTCACGCTGGGCTTCTGAACCAAGCTCTGATTCGGCGAGAACTGACACCGGTAGCACCTCGCGTGGCTGCGAACCCGCCCCGCCGGCCGACGATTTCTGCGCTGGCGATGACATGGGCTCGGTCAGCTCCTTCCAAGGGCCGTTTCTGGGGGAAACGATACGCATCGTTAGACTGCGTCGCGTATCTCTGCGTCCCCCAGGACAGCCGCGTGTCCTGCTGCGATGCTGGTCGACTTGACTGTTGATCGCTTGCACTATTAGAACACGTTCTAGTGGGCCTACGAGATTTTCAGCGGCCTCTCTTTGTGAAACCTAGGAGCCGACGTTGTCTGCGACCATCACCGACGAACAGTTTGCCGCCCGGGAGTTGGTCCGCAGCTGGGCCGCATCGTCTGGCGCCCCTGCCGCGGTGCGCGACGTCGAACACGGCACGCCAGACGCCTGGCGTCCGGTTTATCGCGGCCTGGCCGAGCTGGGACTCTTCGGTGTCGCGGTGGCCGAGGACGCCGGCGGGGCCGGTGGGTCCGTGCAGGACCTGTGCGCGATGGTCGAGGAGGCCGCGCGGGCGCTGATCCCGGGACCGGTCGCGACGACGGCGGTGGCGACACTGCTGGTCACCGATGCCGAGCTGCTCGAAGCGCTCGCCTCCGGGGCGACGACGGCGGGATTGGCGCTGGTCGCGGACCTGACGCTGGACGGCGACCGGGTGTCGGGCACCGCCGGGTATGTGCTCGGCGCGGACACCTCCGGTGTGCTGCTGTTGCCGGCGGGTGATGAGGTCGTCGTGGTCGACGCCGCCGCCGACGGCGTGACGGTCGAGCTGCTGGCGGCCACCGACTTCTCCCGCCCGCTGGCCAAGGTGACGCTGACCGCTGTCCCGGCCGCCACGCTCGCGGTGTCGCGGCGCCGGTTCGAAGACCTGACCGCCACCGTGCTGGCCGCCGAAACGGCCGGCCTGGCCCGCTGGACGCTGGACACCGCCGTCGAGTACGCGAAAGTGCGCGAGCAGTTCGGCAAGCCGATCGGCAGCTTCCAGGCCATCAAGCACATGTGCGCCGAGATGCTGCTGCGCTCCCAGCAGGCCGCGGTCGCCGCCGCCGACGCCGCGGTCGCCGCCTCCGGACCGGAGGCTGAGCAGCTGTCGATCGCCGCGGCCATCGCCGCCGCGATCGGTATCGAGTCGGCCAACGCCAACGCCAAGGACTGCATCCAGGTGCTCGGCGGTATCGGCATCACCTGGGAACACGACGCCCACCTCTACCTGCGCCGCGCCTACAGCATCGGCCAGATCCTCGGTGGCCGGGCGGCGTGGCTGCGGCGCGTTGGCGCGCTGACACTGGACGGCGTGCGCCGCGAGTTGCACATCGACCTGGATTCCGTTGCGCACCTACAGCCCGAGATTGCCGCCGCCGCAGCCGAAGTGGCTGCGCTGCCGGCTGACAAGCGTCAGCCTGCGCTTGCCGAGACCGGGTTGCTCGCGCCGCACTGGCCCAAGCCGTACGGTCGGGAGGCCTCGCCGGCCGAGCAGCTGCTCATCGATTCCGAACTGGCCAAGGTCGACGTGCAGCGCCCCGATCTGGTGATCGGCTGGTGGGCGGTGCCGACGATCCTCGAGGGCGGCACACCCGAGCAGATCGAACGCTTCGTGCCGGCCACCCTGCGCGGCGACATCATCTGGTGTCAGCTGTTCAGCGAGCCCGGCGCCGGATCCGATCTGGCCGCCCTGCGCACGAAAGCCGTTCGCGCAGAGGGTGGTTGGAAGCTCACCGGGCAGAAGGTGTGGACGTCTGCCGCGCAGAAGGCGCACTGGGGTGTGTGCCTGGCCAGAACGGACCCCGATGCGCCGAAGCACAAGGGCATCACCTATTTCCTGATCGATATGCGCTCGCCGGGCCTGCTTGTTCGCCCGCTGCGTGAGATCACCGGCGACGAGCTTTTCAACGAGGTGTTCTTCGACGACGTCTTCGTGCCTGACGACATGGTGGTCGGCACCGTCAACGACGGCTGGCGGCTGGCCCGCACCACGCTGGCCAACGAGCGGGTCGCGATGGCGCAGGGCACCGCACTGGGCAATCCGGTCGAGGAAATGCTGCGCATGGTCGCCGAGCGGGAGCTCGACACCGCGCTGGCCGACCAGACGGCGAAGCTGATCCTGTCCGCACAGGCGGGCTCACTGCTCGATCAGCGGATCGCGCAGCTGGCCGTCGGCGGACACGACACCAGCGCAGAAGCCAGCGCGCGCAAGTTGATTGGCGTGCGGCACCGCCAGGCGCTGGCCGAGTTCCGTCAGGAGCTGTGCGAGTCGGGCGGGCTCGTCATCGACGGATTCGTGCACGACTTCCTCAACACCCGATGCCTGACGATCGCCGGCGGCACCGAGCAGATCCTGCTCACCCTGGCCGGTGAGCGGCTGCTCGGCCTGCCCCGCTAGGTATTCCCCGCGAACAGACACAAACAGGCCCGACACGCCGGGTATTTGGGATTGTTTACGTCTGCTCGCGCCTGGGCAGAACCCAGCGGCGCCCTACTCGTCGTAGGTGACTTCTACCGAATCCGACTTCGGCCGAGCCTGGCAGCTCAGAATCAGTCCCTCGTCGATGTCGCTGGGCTCGAGGACGTCGTTGATGTCCATCTCGACTTCGCCGCTGCGCTTGACCACCGCGCAGGCACCGCAGTGTCCCTCCCGGCAGGAGAACGGCACGTCGAGTCCCTTGTCGAGGAGCACGTCGAGCAGTTTGGCGTTGCGTGGCCACGACACCGTGTGGGTCTGCCCGTCGAGCTCGACGACGGCGGTGGCCGGCGGCTCGTCACCGTCGTCTTCGATCTTCACCGCGGCGAAGGGATCGGTGTCGAGCGAGCGGAACACCTCGATGTGCACCTGCTTGGCCGGGACCCGCAACGCCTCCAACGCCGCCTCGGCAGCCTTCATGAACGGGCCGGGCCCGCAGATGAACGCCTGGCGGTCGGTGTAGGGAGCCATCAACTGGCTCAGTGCCGGGACGCTCGGCAGGCCCTGCACCGATTCCAGCCAGTGCACGACCGTCAGCCGGTCGGGGTATTTGGCGGCGAGCTCGCGCAGCGCGCTGCCGAAGATCACCGAACGCTCGTCGCGGTTGGCGTAGATCAAGGTGACTTGGCCGCTGCCCTGCGAGAGCGCCGACTTGCAGATGGCCAGCATCGGGGTGATCCCGCTGCCGGCGGCGATGAGCAGGAAGTCGGTGTCCAGCGTCTTGGGGACGAAGGTGCCCGACGGCGCCAGGACGTGGATCTTCATGCCCCGGTGCGCGTGATCGCAGAGCCAGTTCGACCCGTAGCCGTCGACGGTGCGTTTGACGGTGACGGTCAGGGCGTCGTCGGTGAACGGCGAACTGCACAGCGAGTAGCAGCGGGCCACCGAGCCGGTGCGGTCGCTGGGGATGCGCAGCGTCAGGAACTGACCGGGCGCGTAACGCAGGCGTTCGGCCGGGATGTCCGCGCCGGCGGGCACGCCGAACACCAGGGACCGCGAGTCGTCGGTCTCCTCGACAACGTCGGTCACTTCCAATTCGAGCACGTGGCTACCCAGCGGCTCGTCCGGTGGAACCTGCGTCACGTCGCTTAGCCTTCCCTCCAGCCCAACTAGAACAGGTTACAGAAATTGGTTTACATATCGCTACCAGCCGCAGGCTCGCGCTGCTCGACACAAATCGTAACGTGTTCTAGTCTTGGTCCAGTAAGCACTCTCTGGGAGGCAGCAGTGACGTCCATTCAACAGCGTGACGCGGAGACGGTTCTCACCGGCATCGACGAACTGTTGCCAAAGCTGCGCGAGCGCGCCCAGGAGACCGAAGACCTGCGCCGCATCCCCGACGCCACGATCGCCGAACTCGACGAGGTCGGCTTCTTCAAGCTGCTCCAGCCCGAGCAGTGGGGTGGCCTGCAGAGCGACCCGACGCTGTTCTACGAGGCGGTTCGCCGGCTGGCCAGCGCCTGCGGTTCGACCGGCTGGGTCGCCGGCATCCTTGGCGTGCACAACTGGCACCTGGCGCACTTCGACCAGCAGGCACAGGAAGACGTGTGGAGCGCGGATCCGACCGTCCGGATCTCCTCGTCCTACGCCCCGATGGGCGCCGGCGTCGTGACCGACGGCGGGTACCTGGTCAACGGTGCCTGGCACTGGTCGTCGGGATGTGACCACGCCACCTGGACCTTCGTCGGTGGCCCGGTCATCAAGGACGGCAGGCCGGTGGACTTCGGCAGCTTCCTGGTCCCGATCAGCGATTACCGCATCGAGGACGACTGGCATGTGGTGGGGCTGAAGGGTACCGGCTCCAACACCCTGGTGATGAAGGATGTGTTCGTGCCGCGGCACCGGTTCACCTCCTTCAAGGCGATGGGCGATCTGGCGTCGCCCGGACTGCAGACCAACACCGCGCCGGTGTACAAGATGCCTTGGGGCACCATGCATCCCACGACGATCTCGACTCCGATCGTGGGAATGGCCTACGGCGCCTACGACGCCCACATCGAGCATCAGGGCAAGCGCGTGCGCGCCGCCTACGCCGGCGAGAAGGCCAAGGACGATCCGTTCGCCAAGGTCCGCATCGCCGAGGCCTCCAGTGACATCGACGCGGCCTGGGGCCAGCTGTCGGGCAACCTGGCCACCGAGTACAAGATGCTGTTGGCGGGCGAGGACATTCCGCTGGAGCTGCGTGCCAAGGCTCGCCGCGACCAGGTCCGCGCCACTCAGCGCTCTATCGCGGCCATCGACCGCCTCTTCGAGAGTGCCGGCGCCACCGCCCTGGGCACCGACACGGCGCTGCAACGGTTCTGGCGTGACGCGCACGCCGGCCGGGTGCACGCCGCCAACGACGCCGAGCGTGCCTACGTGATGTTCGGCAACCAGGCATTCGGGCTGCCGCTCGGCGACACGATGGTTTAACGGGCGCACCCGATGACGTCCTTCATCCAGGAAGTGGAGTCTCAGCAGGAGCTGACCTTCGAGTCCACCTCCCGCTACGCGCAGGTCCGTGACGACATGCGCCTGCACTTTCACGAGGCGGGCGTCGGCAATCCGCAGACCGTAGTGCTGTTGCACGGCGGCGGTCCCGGCGCGTCGAGTTGGTCGAACTTCTCCCGCAACATCGGGGTGCTCGCCCGGCACTTCCACGTGCTCGCCGTCGACCAGCCCGGTTACGGCCACTCCGACAAGCACGCCGAGCACGAGCAGTACAACCGTTACAGCGCAACAGCTTTGCTGAATCTGTTCGATCATCTCAAGATCGAACGCGCAGACCTGATCGGCAACTCGCTCGGCGGCGGAACCGCGGTGCGGTTCGCGCTGGACAACCCCAAGCGGGCCGGCCGGCTGGTCCTGATGGGTCCTGGCGGGCTGTCGGTCAACCTGTTCGCGCCCGATCCCACCGAAGGCGTGAAGTTGCTGGGCCGGTTCACCGCCGACCCGACGCGCGAGAACATGGAGAAGTTCCTGCGCATCATGGTCTTCGACCAGAAGCTGATCACCCCCGAGCTGGTCGAGGAGCGCTTCACGATCGCGAGCACGCCCGAGTCGCTGGCAGCGGCCCGGGCGATGGGAAAGTCGTTCGCGGGAGCCGATTTCGAACTCGGCATGATGTGGCGCGATGTGTACAAGCTGCGCCAGCGGGTGCTGCTGATCTGGGGCCGTGAGGATCGGGTCAACCCGCTCGACGGCGCGCTGGTGGCGTTAAAGCAGATTCCACGTGTGCAACTGCACGTTTTCGGGCAATGTGGACATTGGGCTCAGTTGGAGAAATTCGACGAGTTCAACAAGCTCACTGTTGATTTCCTCGGAGGTGGGGCATGACGCTAAAGGCGCTCGGCTACATGCGAATCGAGGCCACCGATGTGGCGGCGTGGCGAGAATTCGGGCTGAAGGTGCTCGGCATGGTGGAGGGTGACGGGGCCATCCCCGATGCGCTCTATCTGCGCATGGATGACTTCGCCGCCCGCCTGGTGATCGTGCCCGGCGAACGGGACCGGCTGCTGATCTCCGGCTGGGAGGTCGCCGATGCGCCCGCGCTGCAGGGCCTGCGCGAAACACTGGCCAAGGCGGGCGTCGACTTCGTCGAAGGCACCCGCGAGGAGAAGTCCGAGCGGCGGGTCGAGGGTCTGATCCGGTTCTCCGATCCCGCCGGCAATGTTCTCGAAGCGTTCCACGGTGCGCAGTACCTGGGCCGCCGGTTCGTCAGCCCCTACGGCCACAAGTTCGTCACCGCCGAGCAGGGCCTCGGGCACGTCGTGCTCACCTGTGACGACGACGCCGCCGCGCAGGCGTTCTACCAGGATGTGCTGGGCTTTCGGCTGCGGGATTCGATGAGCCTGCCTCCGCAGATCGCAGGCCGCCCGGCCGACGGCGATCCGGTCTGGCTGCGGTTCTACGGCTGCAACCCGCGTCACCACGCGCTGGCCTTCATGCCGATGCCCAACCCGACCGGCATCGTGCACCTGATGGTCGAGGTGGAGAACTCTGACGACGTCGGTCTGTGCCTGGATCGCGCCAATCGCCGCAAGGTGAAGATGTCGGCGACGCTCGGCCGGCACACCAACGACAAGATGCTGTCCTTCTACATGAAGACCCCCGGCGGGTTCGACGTCGAATTCGGTTGTGAAGGGCTCGAAGTCGAAGATGACGGCTGGATCGCCCGGGAGAGCACCGCCGTCAGTCTGTGGGGCCACGACTTCTCCGTCGGGTTCAAGTAGCCGATGTCCGCGGCCGAGATCGACCCTCGCACGTTCCGCCACGTGCTGGGCCAGTTCTGCACCGGCATCACGATCATCACGACGATCCACGACGACGCTCCAGTCGGGTTCGCCTGTCAGTCGTTCGCTGCGCTATCGCTCGAGCCGCCGTTGGTGTTGTTCTGCCCCACCAAGTTGTCGCGGTCCTGGGCGGCCATCGAGGCCAGCGGTAAGTTCTGCGTCAATGTCCTTCACGAGAAGCAGAAGGATGTGTCGGCCCGGTTCGGATCGAAGGAGCCGGACAAGTTCGCGGGAATCGACTGGAGTCCAAGCGCGCTCGGCTCACCGGTGATCGACGAGACGCTGGCTCATATCGACTGCACGGTGCATTCGGTGCATGACGGCGGTGACCACTTCGTGGTGTTCGGTGCCGTTCACTCGCTGTCCGAGGTGCCGAAGACGAAACCGCGGCCGCTGCTGTTCTATCGGGGCGAATACACCGGTATCGAGCCGGACAAGAACTCCCCGGCGCAATGGCGCGACGACCTCGATGCCTTCCTCACCACCACCACTCCCGACACCTGGCTGTAGTTCTCAGGCCTGCTCGCCAACGAACTCGAGGATCGCCGCAGCCACCTCGCGGTGCACCGTCTCGTTGAGGATGTCGTGATGGGCGCCGGGGAATTCCACTAACCGCAGCGCTTCGATCTGCTCGGCGTAGGCCCGCAGCGCGCTCACCGGGGCGATGGGGTCAAGTTCGCCGTGGATGGCCAGCGTGGGCACCGTCAGCTTCGGCAGCTCGTTGCCGAAGCGGTCCCACGCCCGATCGAGCTCACGCGCCAGCGGCACGCTGTCGGCCTCGACGAATGCCAGCGGATCGTTCTCCATGGCGTCGAGGTAGAACGGATCGTCGGACAGCCAATGCGGGTCGAGGTCGAGTGAAGTGTCGGTGTCGAGCAGTTCGGGCACCGGGACCACCGGCGCGCCGGAGATGATCCCGGCGCGATAGCGCTGCGGCTGGTCGAGAAGCCGGAACAACGTCACCACCGCACCGTACGAATGTCCCTGTGCGATAAGCGGAATCCCCGGTGTTGCTTCCTCGGCCAGCGCGGTGAGACTCTCGGCGAGCGCGGAGCTGTCTTCGATCCTGCCGAAGTCTCCGCGTGCGCCGGGGGAGAGGCCGTGACCGAACTGATCGACGGCCCACAGATCGACCCCGGCGGCATTGAGGGTGAAACCCAGCCGGTGGTAGACGCCGGTGTGTTCGCCGAACCCGTGCAGGAAGATGACGGCGGCACGGGGCTCCAGTGCGGCCCAGTGCCGGTAGTAGGCGCGGCCAAGCTCATGGTCGATGAAAGGCATGCCATGAGCCCACCAGCTACTGCGGTGCGCCGCAATATTTGCGCTCAGCGCGGTAATACTCTGATGTGACTGTCATCACGTGGAGGAGGGGCGTCGATGAGTGTGACCAATGTGGCGAGTGGTCTGCGCAAGGTTGTCGCCGCCTCGATGGCCGGCACCGTCGTCGAGTGGTACGAGTTCTTCCTCTACGGCACGGCAGCCACATTGGTCTTCAACAAGATCTTCTTCGCCAAGGGCACCAGCGACCTCGACGCGATCCTCGCCGCGTTCATCACCTACGCGGTCGGCTTCGCCGCCCGCCCGCTCGGCGGGGTAGTGTTCGGCCATTTCGGCGACAAGTACGGGCGCAAGAAGCTGCTGCAGTTCAGCCTGGTGCTGGTCGGTGCGTCGACGTTCTTGATGGGCTGCCTGCCGACATTCGGGCAGATCGGCTATTGGGCGCCGGCGCTGCTCGTGGTCCTGCGCTTCCTGCAGGGCTTCGCCGTGGGCGGGGAGTGGGGTGGGGCGGTGCTGCTGGTGGCCGAACACAGTCCCAATCGGCAGCGGGGATTCTGGGCCAGCTGGCCGCAGGCCGGTGTGCCGGTGGGCAACATGCTCGCGACGGTGGTGCTGCTGACGCTGACCGCGACGCTGTCGGAAGCCGAGTTCCTGTCGTGGGGCTGGCGGGTCGGGTTCTGGCTGTCCGCTGTGGTGGTGCTGATCGGCTACTACATCCGGACGAAGGTCACCGATGCGCCGATCTTCCTCGAGGCCCAACAGGAGGCCGAGCACCTCAAGGCCAGTTCGTATGGTGTCGTCGAGGTGCTGAAGCGTTATCCCCGTGGGGTTTTCACCGCGATGGGCCTGCGGGTCGCCGAGAACATCATGTACTACCTGGTGGTCACGTTCTCGATCACCTATCTCAAGGTGGAGGTGCATGCCGACACCAGTGACATCCTGTGGTGGCTATTGGTTGCGCACGCAGTGCATTTCGTGGTCATCCCGTACGCGGGCCGGCTGTCGGATCACTACGGCCGCAAGCCGGTCTACCTGGTCGGTGCGATCGGAGCCGGCGCGTGGGGGTTCTTCGCCTTCCCGATGATGAACAGCGGCCGGTACCTGCTGATCATGAGCTCGATCATTCTCGGGCTGATCATCCACGCGTTCATGTATGCCCCGCAACCGGCGCTGATGGCTGAGATGTTCCCGACCAGGATGCGCTATTCCGGTGTGTCCCTTGGCTATCAGGTCACCGCGATCTTCGCCGGTTCGCTGGCGCCGATCATCGCCGTCAAGCTGCTGTCGGTGTACGGTTCCGCGATCCCGATCGCGATCTACCTGGCCGCAGCCGCGGTGATCACCCTCATCGCGCTGGCCTTCACACGTGAGACCAAGGGCGTGGACCTCGCCGATATCGATGCCGCCGACGCGGCGATGGCTTAGCGCCCTGACGGAAGCGTCCACCGTGCATTCCGGCGTCGAATGTGCATCGAGGGTGAAAAATTGCCGAAAATCTCGCCCTGACCGCACACTCGAAACCACTGGTGCACAGTCGATTGCGGACCTTGCTGCTGGCTTAGCGCGCCAGCCAGGGGCCGAGGCGGCGCAGCGCTTCATCGATATCGCTGGCCGGGCCGGCGAAGGACAGCCGCACAAACGACCCGCCGCGGGCGGGGTCGAAGTCGATACCGGGCGCGATCGCCAATCCGGTGTCGGCCAGGAGTTTTTCGCAGAACGTCAACGAGTCCGCGGTGAAGTCCGAGACGTCGGCGTAGACGTAGAACGCCCCGTCGGTGGGCGCCAGCCGGGTGATGCCGATCTTGCTCAGGCCGGCCAGAAGCTTCTCCCGGTTGGCCGCGTAGTGGTGCAGGTGGCCTTCGGCCTCGGCGATCGCTTCGGGCGTGAACGCCGCCACGCCGGCGAATTGCGGGAGCACCGGCGGGCAGATGGTGAAGTTTCCGGTCAGGCAGTCCACCGCGCGCCGCAGTTCCCTTGGCACCAGCAGCCAGCCAAGCCGCCAACCTGTCATCGCGAAGTACTTCGAAAAGCTGTTCGCCACAACGGCATTGCGCGAGGTCTGCCAGGCGCACGAGGTTTCCGGAGCGCCGGGGTAGACCAGCCCGTGATACACCTCGTCGCTGATCAACCGCGCTCCGGTCGCATCGCACCAGGCTGCGATGGCCGCGAGCTCTTCCGGCGGGATCACCGTGCCGGTGGGGTTGGCCGGGCTGGCCACGATCACGCCCTGCACCGGCGGATCCAGCTCGGCCAGCATCTGCACGGTGGGTTGAAACCGGGTTTCGGGTCCGCACGGGATCTCCACCACCTCACAGCCCAGGGCAGACAGGATGTTGCGGTAGCAGGGATAGCCAGGGCTGGCGATGGCGACCCGGTCACCGGCGTCGAAGCACGCCAGGAATGCCAGCAGGAAGCCACCCGAGGAGCCGGTGGTCACCACCACGTCGTCGGCGGTGACGTCCAGACCGTAGCGGGTCGCATAGGACCCGGCGATCGCCTCGCGCAGCTCCGGTATGCCCAGCGCGACGGTGTACCCCAGCTGATTGGCTTCCAGCGCCGCCGCCGCGGCCGCCCGCACCGGTTCCGGGGCGCCGGCACTGGGCTGGCCCGCCGACAGGTTCACCAGGTCGCCGTGGGTGCGCTGGCGCTCCGCGGCGGCCAGCCACACGTCCATCACATAGAACGGCGGGATCCCGGCTCGCAGCGCAACGCGGTTGTTCACTCCAGCCACGCTAGAACACCGCCTCCGGCGGGTGCTGACCGTACAGCCCGCGCCCGGTGATCTGGAGGTTGTCCAGAAACAGTCGCGAGGACGTGTAGGCGTCCTCGATCAGCTCGGTGGTATGCGTGAAGTCGAGCGGCGAGATCAGCCTGGGCGCGGGCCCGGGTAGATACACCACAGGCAGCTCCGCAGCAACGAGAGCAGCCTCCGCCACCGCCTGCGAGCGCGTGGTGACCAACGCCGTGTAGAGCAGGATGTCGGCGATGGTGTCGGTCGACCCAGGCAGCTGGCCGGGGAAGAAGCAGTCGAGCACGATCAGCGAGCGTGCTCCCATGGCGACCGCTTGCCGCATGGGCACGTTGGCAACCACTCCGCCGTCGTAGAGGCGCAAGCCGTCGTGTTCCACCGGCGGGTAGATACCGGGGATAGCGGCACTCGCCAACAGGGCGGGCAGCAGTAAACCCTCACGCAGCACGTGCGGTTGTGCCGTCGCGACATTCATTGTGACGGCGGCGAACGGAAGCTCGAGGTCGGCAAATTCTGCTGTGGCACCGAGGAATTCAGCGATCATCTCGGCCAGGCCGGTATTGGGAAACAGGTGTGTCTTGACTCGCTGCAGCATCAGCGCCTGGGCGATGAGGCCACCCGGGAACACCTTCTCCCGGGTCATGCGTGCCCACGCGTGGGAGAGCCGATTCGCGGCACCGTTCGGGTCGGACGCCAGCACCGCCCCGTTGATCGAGCCCACGGAGGTACCCGCCACCAGGCCGGGCCGGACATCGTGCTCACTGAGCGCCTGCAGCATGCCGACCTGGATAGCGCCGAGGCTGCCGCCGCCGCCCAGGACATAGCCGATCGGTCGGGGAAGATCCTCGACAGAACCGGTCGGCATGGTGCCTAGGCTAGAGCACCTGCGATTCGAGCTGGTGGAGTTGATCGGACACCGAACCCAGCAAGTGGGCGCTACCGTGCGCCCGTTTGAAGTACAGCTGGATGTCGTGTTCCCAGGTGATCGCGATGCCGCCGTGCATCTGGATCGCCTCGCCGGCCACCTTGGTGAAAGCCTCGGTGGCGGCCAGGCGTGCCAGGGCCGCCGACACCGGCGTGGGGTCCGCGATCGCATCGCCGACGACGGCGCGCGCCGACTGCACCGCGACGTACAGGTCGGCCATCCGGTGCTTGAGCGCCTGGAAGCTGCCGATCGGCCGGCCGAATTGCACGCGTTCCTTGGTGTAGGAGACGGTGAGCTCCAGGCACCGGGCAGCGGCACCGATCTGCTCGGCCGCGAGCAGGATCGCCGCGGTGTCGGCCAGTCCGGGATCGGCGCCGATCACCTCGGTCGAGCCGGGGGACAGCCGGGCCAGCCGGCGGGTCGGGTCCATGGCCTGCACCGCGTCGGCGGTGACGTCGCTCCACAAGATGAGCGAGCCGTTCTCGACACCGATCACCACGTCGGCGACATCGCCGTTCACCACATAGCCGGGGTCGAACACCACCGCACCGACGGCCTCGCCTGCCGCCAGCTGCTCGAGGGTATCGGTATCGGGCTCGTCGGCGGCCAGCAGCGCCAGCTCGGCCAGCGTCGTGCCGAGCAGCGGTGTGGGGACCAGGCCGCGGCCCAGCTCCTCGAGAACCGCTGCAGCATCGGCCAATTCACCGCCGGCACCACCGAGGTCCTCGGGCACCACCAGGGCGGCGACGCCGACTTGCTCGCACAGCTTCGCCCACAACGATTCGTCGTAGCCGCGCGGTGACTCCATCGCTTCGCGGACCGCGGCCGGCGAGGCGTGCTTGTCGATCAGTGCCGCGACGGTGTCGCGCAGCATCTGCCGCTCTTCAGTTGATGTCATGCCAGCGCCTCCAGCACTCGACGTCGATGACTGGTCGGATCGCCCCACGCCGAGTGCAGCGCCTGTACCCGCAGCAGCCACAGCGACAGATCGTGTTCGGAGGTGAACCCGATGGCACCGTGTGTCTGCAGCGAGGACCGCGCCGCCAGCAGTGCGGCATCCGAGGCGGCGGCCTTGGCGGCACTGACATCCCGTGCGGTGTCGGGGGATCCGTCGGCCAACGACAGCGCAGCGCCGTAGACGAGCGGACGGGCCAGCTCCACCGCGATGTGGACGTCGGCGAGCTTGTGCTTGAGCGCCTGGTAGCTGCCGATGACGCGGCCGAATTGGCTGCGCTGCTTGGCGTATTCGACCGACATGTCCAGCATCGCCTGGCCGGCGCCGACCAGTTGGGCGGCGGTGGCCAGCGCGCCGAATTCGTACGCCCGCGCCACATCGGCGTCGCGGGCGTCGCCGGTGGGGGTGACGTCGAACAGCCGGCGGCTGGGGTCGACGGACTCGTGCGCATCGCCGACGGTGGCGTCACTGACCCGCCCGTCGTGTGCGATCAAACTCAGCCCGGCGAAGTCGGCGTTGACGGCGCGCGGCACCGCCGGTGGCAGCGCCACTGTCGCGATCAGTTCGCCAGCGGCCAGTGCCGCCGAGCGGTCGTCGTCCCACAGCAGAATCGGTGCCACCGCAATGGATTCGGTGACCGGGCCGGGCACGTTCCAGCGGCCCAGCCGTTCCAGCGCCACCACCAGGTCGACGGGATGAGCCTCGATACCGTCGTACTTCTCGGGCACCGCCAAGGCGGTGACACCCAGGTCGGTGAGCGCCGACCACACCTTTCGGGCGGGGGTGGTGTCACCTTCGGCCCAGGCCCGGACGGCGCCGGGAACGTCGGCGGCGCCCAGGGCGGCGTCGATACTGGCGGCGAAGTCACGCTGCTGATCGTCGAGTGCGAATCTCATTTCTTCGCTCCTGCGCTCGCTGAGCTTTCTCGGGGCAGCCCGAGCAGCCGCTCGGCGATGATATTGCGCTGAATCTCGTTGGTGCCGGCGTAGATCGGGCCGCCGAGCGCGAACAGCAGACCGTCGGTCCAGCCGTCGGCGAGTTCGGCGTCGGCGCCGCGCAACTCCAGTGCGGTCTGATGCAGGGCGACGTCCAGATCGGACCAGAACACCTTGGTCACCGACGACTCGGCGCCCAGTTCACCGCCGCCGGCGACCCGGGTCACTGTGCCGAAGGTATGCAGGCGGTAGGCCTGGGCCTTGATCCAAGCGTCGGCCACCCGGTCGGCGAACGCGGGGTCGGCGCCTTTGTCGCGCCAATCCGACACCAGCCGCTCGGCCGGCGCCAGGAAGCGGGCCGGGCTGCGCAGCGACATGCCGCGCTCGTTGCTCGACGTGCTCATCGCGGCGCGCCAGCCGTCGTGCACGCCGCCGATGACGTCGGCGTCGGGCACGAACACGTCGTCGAAAAAGATCTCGCCGAACCCGGTGTCACCGCCCAGCTGGGCGATCGGGCGCACCGTCACGCCGTCGGCCTTGAGGTCGAACATGACGTAGGTCAAGCCCTTGTGGCGTTGCGCCTCAGGGTCGGACCGGAACAGCCCGAAGCCCCGATCGCCGAACACCGCCCGCGAGCTCCAGATCTTCTGGCCGTTGAGCAGCCAACCGCCGTCGGTCCGAGTCGCGGTCGACCGCAGGGACGCCAGGTCGCTACCCGACTCCGGCTCCGACCAGGCTTGGGCCCAGATCTCCTCGCCGCTGGCCATTTTCGGCAACACTCGATCGAGCTGTTCCTCAGTGCCGTGGGCGAACAGGGTCGGGCCCAGCATCGAAGTGCCGTTGGCGCTGGCCCGCCCGGGTGCCCCGGCGCGGAAGTACTCCTCCTCGTAGACCACCCACTGCAACAGGGAGGCGTCGCGGCCGCCGTACTTCTCCGGCCAGGTGATCACCGAGAGGCCGGCGTCGAACAGGACGCGGTCCCAGACCCGATGCTGCTCGAATCCTTCTGCCGTGTCATAGGACTTTGTCGGGAACGAGTCCTTATTGGCCGACAGGAACGTGCGCACCTCGTTGCGGAACTCTTCGGTGGCGTCGTCGTAGCGCAGATCCATCAAACCATCTCTCGCAGTGTGGGTTTGACCACTTTGCCGCCGGGGTTTCGTGGCAGGGTCGCCACGAAGACCACCGAGCGTGGGGTCTTGAAGTTGGCCAGGTGCTTTTTGGTGTAGTCGATGACGGCCTGCTCGTCGAGGTCGCTGCCGTCGCGGCGCACGATGAACGCCCGGCCGACTTCGCCGAGGCGCTCGTCGGGCACGCCGATGACCGCGGCGTCGGCGACGCCGTCGAGGCGAGCCAGCACCTGCTCGATCTCGGCGGGGTAGACGTTGAACCCGCCGCAGATGTACATGTCCTTGAGCCGGTCGGTGATTCGCAGATTCCCCGCCGCGTCGACAGTGCCCACGTCGCCGGTGTGCAGCCAGCCGTCGGCGTCGATCGCCGCGGCGGTCGCGGCCGGGTCGTCGAGGTACCCGAGCATCACGTTGGGTCCGCGCAACAGCACCTCGCCGGCGCCGGCCTCGTCGGGAGAATCGATGCGCAGTTCGAAGTCGGCGATCGGGCGCCCGCACGTGGTGGCCACCGTGACGGCGTCGTCGTCGGCCCGGCACATGGTGCCGAAGCCGTTGGCCTCGGTCAGCCCGTAGGCGGTCAGCACGATGTCGAAGTCGAGCTCGGCCTGCATCCGTTCGATCAGCACGACAGGCACCGTGGCCGCACCGGTCACCGCGAAGCGCAGCGAGCTCAGGTCGTAGTTCTTGCGGGCCGGGTGGTCCAACAGGGTCTGGAAGATCGTCGGCGGGCCGGGCAGCACGGTGATGCGCTGCTCGGCGACCACCCGCATCGCCTGCTCGGGGTCGAAGGTGAGCTGGGGGATCAGGGTGGCCCCGGTCTGCAGGCAGGCCAGGATGCCGGCCTTGTAGCCGAAGTTGTGGAAGAACGGGTTGATACACAGGTAGCGGTCGGCGCTGGTGAGCTCGCCGCACGCCGCCCACGCCGCCGGTGCGGCCAACGACTGCCGGTGGGCGCACAACACGCCTTTGCTGCGCCCGGTCGTGCCCGAGGTGAACAGGACATCGGACGGGTCGTCGGGGCGCACCGCCGCCGCACGGGCGTCGACCTCCGACAGCGCTGCCTGCGCGCCGGCCAGGAACTCGTCCCAGGTGCCGTCGTCGGAGTCAATGGGAATGCGGACGATGTGCCGCAGCGCAGGCAGTGCGGCGCGGTCGAGGTCGCCCACCCGGTCGGCACCGAGGAAGCGGCCCATCCCGAACAGCAGGGGCGCCTCGGTGCGGGCCAGGATGTCGGAGGCTTCGGCGGCGGTGTAGCGGGTGTTCAACGGCACCATCACCGCGCCGGCGTAGTGGGTGGCCAGGCAGGCGATCACCCAGTGCCAGGTGTTCGGCGACCAGATCGCGACCCGGTCACCGGCGGCCACACCGGCGCCGATCAGTGCTGCCGCGGCCCGGCGCACCTCCTCGCGCAGCTCGGCGAAGGTGAGGGTGCGTTCCTCGGTGACCAGGGCGTCGTGGTCGGCGAAGTCGACAGCCATCCGGTCCAGCACCGCGGGTGTGGTGCGCTGGGGGCTCGTCATCGAGGCTCCTAATGTGATCGCCCGACTCGTGACGCCGCCCGGGCTAACAAAGCAAGTGCTTGGTAGGTTAGCCTACAAGGGTGATCACGGTCGAGGAGTTCCGGGCGGAGGTCCGCGAGTGGCTGGCCGACAATCTCGTCGGTGAATATGCCGCACTCAAGGGCCTCGGCGGCCCGGGCCGCGAGCATGAAGCCTTCGAGGAGCGACTGGCCTGGAATCGGCATCTGGCTGCGGCGGGTCTGACTTGCCTGGGCTGGCCGGTGGAACATGGCGGTCGCGGCCTGTCGGTCGCGCACCGGGTGGCGTTCTACGAGGAGTACGCGAAGGCCGATGCTCCCGACAAGGTCAACCACTTCGGTGAGGAACTGCTCGGGCCCACCCTGATCGCGTTCGGCACCCCCGAGCAGCAGCAGCGGTTCCTGCCTCGGATTCTCGACGTCACCGAGTTGTGGTCCCAGGGTTATTCCGAGCCCGGTGCGGGCAGTGACCTGGCCAACGTCGCCACTGCGGCGGTCCTCGACGGCGACGAGTGGGTCATCAATGGCCAGAAGGTGTGGACGTCGCTGGCGCACTGGGCGCAGTGGTGCTTCGTGGTGGCCCGCACGGAGAAGGGCTCCAAGCGGCACGCCGGATTGTCCTATCTGCTGGTGCCGCTGGATCAGCCGGGCGTGGAGATCCGCCCGATCATCCAGCTGACCGGCGACTCAGAATTCAACGAGGTGTTCTTCACCGACGCCCGCACCGATGCCGACCTGGTGGTCGGCGAGCCGGGCGATGGCTGGCGGGTGGCGATGGGAACCCTGACTTTCGAGCGTGGGGTATCCACGCTCGGTCAGCAGATCCGTTATGCCCGTGAGCTTTCCGGCATCGTCGAACTAGCGAAGACCAACGGCGCGATCGACGATCCGCTGATCCGGGAGCGGCTCGCCCGGTCCTGGGCGGGCCTGCAGGCGATGCGGTCGTACGCGCTGGCGACGATGGATGTTGAGGGAGGCAGCCAGGCCGCGGGTAAAGACAGCGTGTCGAAGCTGTTGTGGGCCAACTGGCATCGCGATCTCGGCGAGCTGGCCATGGACATCAAAGGCCGCTCCGGCCTGCTGCTGTCAGACGGTGAATTCGACGAGTGGCAGCGGCTGTTCCTGTTCTCCCGGTCGGACACGATTTACGGCGGCTCCAACGAGATTCAGCGCAATATCGTCGCCGAGCGGGTGCTCGGTCTACCTCGAGAGGTGAAGGGCTAGTGGCACCATTGACGGAGGCCCCCGCGGAGATTGAGGGCCACGGTCTGTTGACCGGCAAGGTCGTCGTGGTGACCGCGGCGGCGGGCACCGGTATCGGATCGGCGACGGCACGGCGCGCACTGCTCGAAGGTGCCGACGTCGTCGTCTCCGATCACCACGAACGCCGGCTCGGCGAAACCCGGGACCAGCTGGCCGAATTGGGCCTGGGCCGGGTTGAGGCCGTGGTCTGCGATGTCACATCCACCGCACAGGTCGACGCGCTGGTCGCCTCCACCACCGCCCGGATGGGCCGCTTGGATGTGCTCGTCAACAACGCCGGCCTCGGCGGCGAAACTCCCGTCATCGACATGACCGACGAAGACTGGGACCGCGTGCTCAACGTGACGCTGACGTCGGTGATGCGGGCGACCCGCGCGGCGCTGCGGTACTTCCGCGATGCCGGCCACGGCGGCGTGATCGTCAACAACGCCAGCGTCCTGGGTTGGCGGGCACAGCATTCGCAGTCGCACTACGCCGCCGCCAAGGCCGGTGTGATGGCGCTGACCCGCTGCAGCGCAATCGAAGCCGTCGAACACGGGGTGCGCATCAACGCGGTATCGCCGAGCATCGCGCGGCACAAGTTCCTGGAGAAGGTCAGCTCGACCGACCTGCTCGACCGGCTCTCCGAGGGCGAGGCGTTCGGGCGCGCCGCAGAGCCATGGGAAGTGGCGGCCACGATCGCGTTCCTGGCCAGCGACTACTCGAGTTACCTGACCGGCGAAGTCATTTCGGTGTCGAGTCAACGCGCATGACCGAGCAGCCGGTCAGTCGTCGCGACGAGCTTCTGGTGCTCGCCGCGACGATGTTCGCCGAACGCGGTCTGCGCGCGACCACCGTGCGCGACATCGCCGACTCGGCGGGCATTCTGTCCGGCAGCCTCTATCACCATTTCAAGAGCAAGGAGCAGATGGTCGAGGAGGTCCTGCGGGACTTCCTGGATTGGCTGTTCGAGCGTTACCAACAGATCATCGCCACCGAGCCCAATCCGCTCGAGCGGCTCAAGGGTCTGTTCATGACGTCGTTCGAGGCGATCGAAGACCGGCACGCGCAGGTGGTGATCTACCAGGACGAGGCCAAGCGGCTGTCGTCGCTGCCGCAGTTCGACTTCGTCGAGACCCGCAACAAAGAGCAACGCAAGATGTGGCTTGACCTGCTCAACGAGGGTGTCAAGCAGGGCGACTTCCGCCCGGATATCGACGTCGACGTGGTGTACCGGTTCATCCGGGATACCACGTGGGTGTCCGTGCGTTGGTATCAGCCAGGCGGACCACTGACAGCCGAGGAAGTCGGCCGCCAGTACCTCGCGATAGTCCTGGGCGGCATAACCGCGCCCAACAACTGACAAGGAGATCGACATGGCCCCCGCATCACAGGCATACGTCATTGACGCCGTGCGCACCGCGGTCGGCAAGCGCAATGGATCGCTGGCCCCCGTGCACCCCATCGACCTCGGTGTGGTGGCCTACCGCGGCATCTTTGATCGGGTCGACGTCGACCCCGGCGCCGTCGACGACGTGGTGGCCGGCTGCCTGGACACCATCGGCCCGCAGGCCGGCAACATCGCCCGCAACACCTGGCTGGCCGCCGGCTACCCCGAAGAGGTCCCCGGCGTCACCGTCGACCGGCAGTGCGGCTCCAGCCAGCAGGCGATTTCCTTTGGCGCACAGGCCATCATGGCCGGTACCGCCGACCTGATCCTGGCCGCCGGCATGCAGAACATGAGCCGTATCCCGATCTCGTCGGCGATGACCGTCGCCGAGCAGTTCGGCTTCACCTCGCCGACCAACGAGTCGGAGAACTGGCAGCACCGGTACGGCGATCAGGAAGTCTCCCAGTTCCGCGGGGCGGAGATGATCGCTGAGAAGTGGGGCCTGTCTCGTGAGGAGATGGAGGAGTTCTCCCTGAACAGCCACAACAAGGCCTTCGCCGCCATCCGCAATGGCAACTTCGAGAATGAGATCGTCCCGGTCGGCGAGTTCCGCACCGACGAGGGTCCGCGCGAGTCCAGCCTGGAGAAGCTGGCCGGACTCAAGACGCTGCGCGAGGGCGGCCGGCTGACGGCGGCCATGGCCAGCCAGATTTCCGACGGTGCCAGCGCGGTGCTGCTCGCCAGCGAGCAAGCCGTCAAGGACCACAAGCTGACCCCGCGGGCCCGCATCCACCACATCAGCGCCCGCGGCGCCGATCCGGTGTTCATGCTGACCGGCCCGATCCCGGCGACGAAGTACGCACTGGACAAGGCCGGCCTGACGATTGACGACATCGATGTCGTCGAGATCAACGAGGCGTTCGCGCCCGTGGTGATGGCCTGGCTCAAGGAGACCAAGGCCGACCCGGAGAAGGTCAACCCGAACGGCGGCGCGATCGCGCTCGGCCACCCGCTCGGGGCCAGCGGTGCCAAGCTGTTCGCCACCATGCTCAACGAACTCGAGCGTCGGGGCGGCCGCTACGGCCTGCAGACCATGTGCGAGGGCGGCGGTACCGCCAACGTCACCATCATCGAACGTCTCTGACGATCCGCCGGCCGCGCGTCAGAGGTCGTGGATGACCACGCCCCGGATGTTGCGGCCGGCGAGCATGTCGACGTAGGCGTCGTTGATCTCGCCCAGCTTGTACTCGTGGGTGACGGTCTCGTCGAGCAGCAGCTTGCCCTCGCGGTAGAGGCTGAGCAGCTTCGGGATGTCGGCGCGCGGGTTGGCTTGTCCGTACAGGCTGCCGAGCAGGCGCTTCTGGAAGAGCGTGAACATTGTCATCGGCAGGATCGGCGTCACATCGGTCATCGCGGCCAGTGCGGTGAGCACCACGGCGCCACCCTTGCTGACGAGTTCCAGCGCGTCGTTGATCATCGGGCCTTCGACGAGCCCGACGGTCAGTAGCGCCGAATCGGCCATCACGCCCTTGGTGAGCTCTCGAACCAGCTCCGTGCCTTCGGCGATCGACGTCGCGAAGTGCGTGGCGCCGAACAGGAATGCCTTGTCCCGCTTGCTTTCCACGATGTCGATGACGATGATCTTCTCGGCGCCGGCCAGCCGGGCACCCTGGATGGCTCCGCTGCCGATCCCGCCGCAGCCGATCACCACCACAGTGTCGCCGGGCCGGACGTCGGCGGTGTTGACGGCCGAGCCCCAACCGGTGGTGACACCGCAGCCGAGCAGGCACGCGCGGCTCAGGGGGATGTCGTCGTCGATCTTGACCAGCGACGCCTCCGGCACCGTGCCATAGGGCGCGAAGGTGCCCAAACCGATTGCGGCGTAGATATCTTGGCCGCGGGCATGCCGCCGGAATGTGCCGTCGGGCTGCAGGCCCATCAGGATCTCGGCACCCATATCGCACAGGTTCGACTTGCCGGTCGCACACCAGCGGCAGCGCCCGCAGGCAGGCAGGAACGCGGCGACGATGTGATCGCCGACCTTCAGATCGCGAACCCCCGGCCCGATTTCCCGCACGATGCCCGCACCCTCGTGGCCACCGATCAGCGGGATCGGCGCCACCAGGTCACCGTCGCGAATGTGGTGATCGGAATGGCACAGGCCGGTGGCCTCGAACGAGACGAGAACCTCGCCTTCCTTCGGAGGATCGAGCTCGACTTCTTCGACGCTCCAGTCTTGCCCGTACTCCCACAGGATGGCGGCATTCATTTTCATGATGCACAAGGTATGACGCCGACGCCGTCCACCGACGACGAATCGCGAAGCTAGCCAGCCGCTGTCAGCGCGAGCCCGCCGAGCGCGACGATCCAACTCGCGAAGCTGCCCACCAAGAAGTACTCGGTCACGTCATCGATGCCGATGCCGCCGTTCTCCCGGGCCTTTTGGGCATTGATCTCCGGGAACCGGATGATGCTCTTGGCCGCCACCACCGCGGTCGCGGCGGCCAGCTGCCCGGCCAGACCCAGCCCCAGGATCAGCAGCCGTTCCATCGGTCCGAGCAGACGCCCACCCTTGAGCCGATCCGAGGGCTGCGGTTCGCCGGCCGGCTTGACCGATCCCACCGACCCGAGCAGCAGCCGGACCAGCTGATTCCCCGTCGCGACTTGCAGCAGAATCACACCGGCTACCAACACGATTCGGGTCGGATCGGCCGACGTCAGCCCGGTCACCGGCGCCCAGCCCGCCCAAACCTTGACCAGCCCCGTCACCGGCGAACCCATTCCGGACAGCAGAATCAGAACCGCCAGCACCGCGACGAACAACACCAGGGGTGCGGCCTGCCCACGGCCCCCGACCCGCTCTGCGTGGCTGCACGACAGCTCCCACGCCACTGCGGCCACCGCGGCCACACCGATCAGCAGCAGATCACCGAGTTGCAGGAGTCCGCACAGCGCGGCAGTCATCACCGCTACCACCGGACCGGTGACCACCGCCGGCCAGAGCCGGGGGGTCAAGCGGCGCACGATATCGGCGCAGCCGATCGCGATCAGCAGCACGGCGACGCCGCTCATCGGAGGGCCCGCAGTTGCTCGGAGGCCAGCACCAGCAGGTCCAGCCCGTCGCGCGCGGTCCGCTGGGACACCGCTGAGGCACTGATCCCTTCCATGGCCGCCAATTCCTTCTTCGTCTTGTGATCGAGTAGCCCCCGCAGCAGGCGCAGGGACCGCGCATCCATCGATCCAAGCAGGTGGTCCCGACACAACAGGGCGGCGTTGACGGCGTCGGGATCCGGTCCGGTGTCGCCGTTGCGGCGGTATGCGGTGCGCACGGTCGCCAATGCCGGCTGTTGTTGGGCGGCCGCGGTCCATTCGATCGCTTCCCGCGCCGACCACCAGCCGGGGCCATCCTGAATGCCGGTGCCGGCGTCGAGCACGGTCACCTCACCCCACCCGATACCGAACCGCACATCGATCTCGGGTGCCACGGCCAGCCGCACCGCCAGGGCGGCGTCGAGCGCCTCGCCGAGGGTCGGATAGCTGCCCTGGAACTCGTCACCGACGGTGAACGCCAGGGGAGTGTCGGCGAGCGCCTCGGTCATGCGGCGATGCAGTTGGCCGCGGTCGGACGCGTGCCGCGAGTCGACGACGTCTCCAATCAGCGCAGCGCGTTCTGATGAAGCGTCAAGCTTCACTCTGGCCATATAAAGATTATAGCTTCATTTCATCAAAATGAAGCTATTGGCTTTATCCGTTGATGGTGGCCCGGAGGAAGTGCTCGATTCGGATGCGCTCGAAGGTGCGTCGTCGATCGCGCGGCAGAAGCGGGAGGGCCTCGGTTGCGTCGATGATCTCGGGCGAGGAGACCTCGAAGCTCTGACCCTTGCTGGTGACACGAGCCTGCCCCGCGGTCAGCACATTGCGCAGCCAGTCGACCTGGGTGCCGTAGGGCAACGGGATGATGAACGTGTCGCCCACCCGGTCGGCGACGACGGGTGTGGCGTACTGCTTGCCCGATCGTCGCCCGACGTGGTGGACCACCGAGGCGTACCAATATCGGGATCCGGCCGGTCGCAGCATGACCGGATTGAGCAGGTACTTGTTGGACATACGGATGAGATCGCGGAACTGCCGCGGCCAAGTGTCCGGCGCTAGCGTCATGGCGTCCTCCGACGTGATCGAGGATGGTCGTCCGGCGCCCAATTTACCGTTACTCGATGAATGCGGAGGCTGCCTGCAGGTGTTTGACGGCATCGGCCACGATGGTCTCGATCAACTCGGCGCACGACGGCAGGTTCTCGATGATCCCGGCGACCTGTCCGGAGGCCAGCACACCCGCTTCGGTATTGCCGTCGACCAGGCCGGCCTTCAGCAGCATCGGGGTATTGGCGGCCATCAGCACCTGCGACCAGGTGAGGTCCTTGCCGTGTCGCATCGCCAGGCCGTCGCGGACCATCCCGGCCCAGGTCATCTGCGACATCTTCTTGAACTTGGCGGCATTGCGCACCGCCGCGGTGAAACCGCGGATCGGTGAGCCGCTTTCGAGCTTCTCGACGAGTTCGGTACGCAGGACGCGGTGCGGCATACCGTCCACCCGAGTGGAAACGACGGTGCCGTCGAGTGCGGCCTTGAGGTAACGCTGTTTGACGTCCTCGGGCACCGTGGAATCCGAGGTCAGCAGGAACCGGGTGCCCATCGCCACGCCGGCGGCGCCATAGCACAGCGCGGCGGCCAGGCCGCGCCCGTCGAAGAAGCCGCCCGCGGCGATCACCGGGATATCCACTGCGTCGAGGACCGAGGGCAGCAACAATGTGGTGGCTACCGGGCCGGTATGGCCACCGCCTTCGCCGCCCTGCACGATGACGGCGTCGGCACCCCAGCTCGCTACCTTGCGCGCATGTTTGGCCGCCCCGACCGACGGAATCACCACCGAGCCGGCTTCTTTGAGCTTGGCGATCAGTTCCTGCTTGGGGGCCAGCGCGAAGGACGCGACCCTGACGCCCTCGCGGATCATCAGGTCGACGCGATCTCCGGCATCGGCACCGTCGGCACGGATGTTGACCCCGAACGGGCGGTCGGTGGAGGCCTTCACCTTCTTGATCGCGGTCGCCAGCTCGTCGATGGTCATCGTCGCCGAGGCCAGGATGCCCAGGCCGCCGGCGTTGGACGTGGCCGACACCAGCCGGGCGCCCGCTACCCAGCCCATGCCCGTCTGCACGACGGGATGTTCGATGCCGATCAGTTCGGTCAGCGGGGTCTTCAACGAAGCGGACATCTCCCTACTTCACCTCTCGGTCCCTTAGGCCCTTTGGATCGATGACCTCTTGGATCAGCTTCTGCTCTTCGCCGGATGGCAGGCGGCTGGTCTCGGCTTCGCCCAGGCCGTGCACCTCGAACGACGTATTGTCCACGACCTCTTGAGGATCCACGCCCGGGTGCAGCGACACCGCCCGCATCTGGTGGTCGGGTCCGTTGAAGTCGAACACGCCGAGGTTGGTCACCACGCGGAAGACGTTGACGAAGCGGTACGCCGGGTTGTCCGGATCGACCTTGTCCCAGCCGATTCCGGAGACGATGTCGACGGACACGCCGAACACTCGCTTAGAGTGGCTGCCGACCCAGTAGCTGGTGGCGTGGTTGATGGTGTTGCCCGGTGCGCCGCGCACGCCGAACATTTGCCGCTTCGGATGCTGCAGCGGGCCGAATGCCGACAGGTTCTGGTTGCCGTACCGGTCGATCTGGTTGGCGCCCATCACGACATGGCGTCGGCCCCACGAGAGCGTCTCGAAAACACGGCCGAACGGCATCCAGCCTTCGATGGCTCCGGTAGCGCCCATCGCCGGGGTGTCGGCGAGGATGCGAGCCTCACCGTCGGTCAACAGGATGTCGGGCGAGAACGTCAGGCGGGCCAGTCGGGCGCCGATCGACACCATGTTCGCCATCGGGCTGACCATGATCTCGCCGGCGTCGCGGAACAGCTCGGCGCAGGCGACGGCGCACACCTCGGCGCGGGTTGCGGAGATCATGCCTGTTCCTCCTTGAACTTACGGACGGCGGCTTGGTAATCGGCCTCGCTGCCCGACAGATAGGTCGAGACGAACTCGGCCCAGGTGTCATCGGACGCCGCCGCTTCCGCATAGTGGCGCTGGAACTTCTCGTCGCGGCGGTAGTCGGGCTCGTTGGTGGTGAAGTGCGCGCCGTTCGGCGCCTCGACCACGCTGTCGACCATCATCCGGTTGATCAGGAGTGCCTGCACCGGAACGGATTTCACCAGCTCTTCGGTCGACACCACTTTCTCCACCGACAGCAGACGTTTCTGCGCCGACATCAGGAACAGGTCGTCGAAGTATGGGTCAATGCCGGTGTAGGCGGCATTACCCTGTGCGTCACCGAGATTCAGGTGTGCGAAAGCGACATCGAGGTTCAGCGCGGGCATGGCGACGAGTTCCTCGTAACCATCACCGGTGGGATAGGGGGACTTGACGGTCTTGAGCTCGTCGCCCCAGAACGCCCTGACGTCACTACCGAGGCCCGCGCGGGTCGGCAGGAACGGCAGCCGCTGCGCGGCGGCCTGCAACCCGCAGCGCAGCATGCCCTCGTCCATTTCACGCGCTTCGATCGCACCCGTCGTACGGGCTTTGGCGAACCACGGATCGTAGAACGGCGGCGAATCCAACGACACGAAGCCGTAATAGACGCGCTTGACCTTGCCTGCCGAGCAGAGCAGGCCGAGATCAGGGCCGCCATAAGTGACGACGGTGAGATCGGTGACATCGGTGCGCAACAGCGCCCGGATGAAGGCCATCGGCTTACGCCGCGAACCCCAGCCGCCGATGCCGATCGTCATCCCGCTTTCGACGCATGCGACGGCCTCGTCGAGAGTCGTTCTCTTGTCTGCCATTATTTCCCCGCTCGCTTCGCTCGTGCCCGCCGAACCATTTACTTGGCCCCTTTGTCCGTCCCCGCGAACGCATCGCGATGCTCGTCGGACACACCGGACAGGTTCAGCTCGAACGTGAAGCCCTGTTCCATCCGATATCTCGCGTTCGGCGGCTGGACGTCGATCAAGTTGAGCGCCTCTTTGGCGGCCCGGATCACCCGGGTGTCCTTGGACGCGATATCGCGTGCGACGCGCAGCGCAGCCTCGTCGAGATCGGCGCGGGGAACCACCTCGTGCACCGACCCGAAGTGGTGCAGCGTCTCGGCGCTCACCGTTGCGGCGGTGAAGAACAGCCGACGCATCATGTGCTGGGGCACCAACCGGGACAGGTGGGTGGCCGCGCCGAGGGCGCCGCGCTCCACCTCGGGCAGGCCGAATTTCGCATCGTCGGACGCGACGATCACGTCGGCGTTGCCGACCAGGCCGATACCGCCGCCGACACAGAACCCGTTGACGGCCGCGACCACCGGCACCTCGCATTCGTACACCGCGCGGAACGCGTGAAAGCATCCGCGGTTGGCGTCGATGAGTGCGGTGAAGCCCTCGGTGTTCTGCATCTCCTTGATGTCGACACCGGCGTTGAATCCGCGGCCCTCGGCGCGCAGGATCACCACGTGGGTGGACGGGTCGCGGCCCGCGGCGGTGATGGCGTCGCCGAGCTCGAACCAGCCGCGGGAGGGGATCGCATTGACGGGCGGATAGTTCACCGTGACGGCGACAATGCCCGGCTCGACGGTGCTGGTGGTAATCGTCATCGAAATACCTGAGCCACTTCCTGGACGGGGTGAATACCTAAGCAAGCACTTGCTTGGTACGCTAGCACAGTGACCGACGCGGCTGACACTGGCATCAATCTGCAACTGAGTGGTCGAGTCGTCCTCGTGACCGGCGGTGTTCGTGGCGTCGGCGCCGGAATCAGCGCAGTCTTCGCCGCTCAGGGCGCCACCGTCATCACCTGCGCCCGCCGTCCGGTCGAGGGATCGCCGTACCAGTTCCGCCCCTGCGACATCCGCGACGATGAGGCCGTCAAGGTGCTCATCGACGGGATCGTCGCCGACCACGGTCGTCTCGACGTCGTTGTGAACAACGCGGGCGGCTCACCCTACGTTTTGGCCGCGGACGCGTCGGCAAAGTTCAGCACCAAGATCGTGGAGCTCAATCTGCTTGGTGCGCTGTCGGTTTCGCAACATGCGAATGCCGTGATGCAGGCGCAGGACTCCGGTGGGTCGATCATCAACATCACCAGCGTGAGCGGCAGGCGGCCGACGCCGGGCACCGCCGCCTATGGCGCGGCCAAGGCCGGCATGGAGAGCATGACCACCACGCTCGCCGTGGAATGGGCCCCGAAGGTCCGCGTCAACTCCGTCGTCGTCGGCATGGTCGAGACCGAGCAGTCCGAACTCTTCTACGGTGACGCCGATTCGATTGCGGCGATCTCCAAGAACGTGCCGCTGGGCAGGCTGGCCAAACCCGAGGACATCGGTTGGGCCACTGCGTTTCTCGCTTCTCCTGCGGCGTCCTATATCAGTGGTGCGTCGCTGGAGGTGCATGGTGGCGGGGAACCGCCGCACTACCTGTCGACCACCACTGCCGACATCAAATAAGGAGACAACACAAATGGGACTTCTCGACGGCCGTGTGGCTATCGTGACGGGTGCGGGTGGCGGCCTCGGGCGGGCGCACGCGCTGGCGTTCGCCGCCGAGGGTGCGCGCGTGGTGGTCAACGACATCGGTGTCGGGCTCGACGGCTCACCGGCCGGCGGCGGTAGCGCCGCCCAAGGTGTCGTCGACGAGATCACCGCGGCCGGTGGGGAAGCCGTCGCCAACGGCTCCAATGTCGCCGACTGGACCCAGTCGGCCGAGCTGATCCAGACCGCCATTGAAAATTTCGGCACCTTGGACATTTTGGTGAACAACGCCGGCATCGTCCGGGACCGGATGTTCGTCAACGCGACCGAAGACGAGTTCGATGCCGTCACCGCCGTGCACCTCAAGGGACACTTCGCCACCATGAAGCACGCGGGAGCGTACTGGCGCGCGCAGTCCAAGGAGGGCAAAGCCGTTGATGCCCGCATCATCAACACCAGCTCAGGCGCCGGCCTGCAGGGCAGCGTCGGGCAGGCGACCTACAGTGCCGCCAAAGCGGGCATCGCCGCCCTGACGTTGGTCGCCGCCGCCGAGATGGGCCGCTTCGGCGTCACCGTCAACGCCATTGCGCCGTCGGCGCGCACCCGGATGACCGAGACCGTGTTCGCCGACATGATGTCCACGCAGAGCAACGATTTCGATGCCATGGCACCGGAGAACGTCTCGCCACTGGTGGTATGGCTCGGCAGTGTCGAGTCCAAGGACGTCACCGGCCGGGTGTTCGAGGTCGAAGGCGGCATCATCCGGGTGGCCGAGGGCTGGGCTCGCGGCGGGGATATCGACAAGGGCGCCCGCTGGGATCCAGCCGAGCTGGGGCCAGTCGTCAACGATCTGCTGGCCAAGTCGCGCACCCCGCTGCCGGTCTTCGGCGCCTAGGTCACCGCGGTCCGCACACCACCAAGGGGATGCGCCCGATCCGCGGCGTCCTGATAACCCTTGTACGGCGGGTAGATTCGCGTGAGCTGGCGCCAGTAGAGCCGGCCGATCGTCGTCAGTAGCGCGGCGGGAAACCACAAGAGCTTGGCGCTTCGGCCGCCGTTGGTACGGCGATACACCGCGATATGCGCGCGGGCGAAGTGCTTCATCAGCCAAGCGGGCAGGCCCGAGTTGCAGATGGGGTGTGACGGTTGGCTCACGCCCCTAAGGTGCCCCGCTTTACGGATCGCAAATCACGACGGGGATGACCCGGTCGGTCCACGACTGGTAGTCATCGAAACTCGAGTACATCTCGACCAGCTTCGGCCAGTACTCGGCGCGCTCCTGCTCGGTTGCGTCCCGCGCGGTCAGGTACAGCACCTCGTCCTTGATCTGGACGGTGACCTTCGGGTCGGCCTTGAGGTTGAGGTACCACATCGGGTGCTTGGCCGCGCCGCCCTGCGAAGCCACCAGCACCACCCGATCGCCCTCGCGCAGGAACAGCAGCGGGCTCACCCGCGGCTCACCGGTCTTGCGGCCAGTGGTGGTCAACAGCGCCACCGGTGCGCCCTGCAGGAAGCTGCCGGCGACCTTGCCGCCGCTTCGCTTGTATAAGAAGGTCTGTGCCCGCGACATCCACTTGATGATGACTTTGGTGGTCGGCGAGTTCAGCGATTTGGGGGCGGGTTTGGCGGACATGTCGGCACTCCTCGTGCGCGGCTAGCGCGTGATGAACGGGCGGATGCTCGCCCGGATGTGGTGGATCTTGCCATCGGCGACGGGAATCAGGAACGTCTCGTCGATGTGGGCGCCGACGCGCCGTCCCGCCAGAGACGGCTTGGTCACCAGATCAAAACGGGCGTGCACTTCGTCGCCGGAGACGCTGAATTCCGGCTCGCCGACCGACGCGATGACCTTGTACTGAGCTCCGTTATTGAGGCTGCGGCGCAAGTGATCTCCGGAGAACCCGGTCTTGAGCCCGACCTCAACGCGCGTACAACCCGGGGCGAACGGCACCTGGTCAGCCCGATGGGTGGCCAGCGCCTCGATATAGGCCCGCGCCGCCGCGATCCGATCCGCTTCTGCTACAGGTCCTTCCCCCGGGTCGCTGCGCTCCTGCCCGCCGGGCACTAGATCCGCTCGATGATGGTGCCGGTCGACAGCGCGCCGCCGGCACACATGGTGATCAGGGCGGTGCTCTGGTCGGTGCGTTCCAGCTCGTGTAGCGCGGTGGTGATCAACCGGCTGCCGGTGCTGCCGACGGGGTGGCCCAGCGCGATGGCGCCGCCGTTGACGTTGACCTTGTCCATGTCGGCTTCGTGCACCTGGGCCCAGCTCAGCACCACCGACGCGAACGCCTCGTTGATCTCGACCAGATCGATGTCGCCCAGCTTCATGCCGGCCTTCTCCAGGACCCGAGCAGTGGACTGTACGGGGCCGTCGAGGTGGTAGTAGGTCTCGGCGCCGACGAGGGCCTGGCTGATGATGCGCGCCCGCGGCTTCAGACCCAGTGCCCGAGCTTTGTCTTCGTCCATCCACAGCACCGCGGCAGCGCCGTCGGAGATCTGCGACGAGGTGCCCGCGGTGTGCATGGCGCCTTCCATCACCGGCTTGAGCCCGGCCAGCCCCTCCAGCGTGGTGTCCCGCAGCCCCTGGTCGCGACTAACGAAGTGCCGTTCGTCGGTGGGTCGCTTGTTCTCGTCGATCACCGGCGCCTCGATCGGGGAAATCTCACGGTCGAAACGGTGCTCGTCCCAAGCCCGCCTGGCTCGTTGCTGGGACAGCAGCCCGAGTTGGTCGAGGTCGTCGCGGGTGATGCCGCGGCGCTTGGCGATCCGCTCGGCGGCGGTGAATTGGTCGGGCATATCGATGTCCCACGACGCGGCGCGGATCAGCGAACGGTCCGGCCCGGCGTTGGCGCCCAGGCCGACCCGGCTCATCGCCTCGATACCGCAGGCGATGCCGACGTCGATGGCACCGGTGGCGATCAGTCCGGCGATGAAATGGTTGGCCTGCTGGGCGCTCCCGCACTGGCAGTCGACGGTGGTCGCACCGATCTGCTCGGGCAATCCGGCGGTCAGCCACGCCACCCGGGTGATGTTGTTGGACTGTTCGCCGTATTGAGTGACGCAACCACCGATGACCTGCTCGACCTCGTTGGCGTCGAGACCAGCCTTGTCGATCACGGCTTTTTGAACGGCGCCCAACAATTCGGTCGCGTGTAGACCGGACAGCCAGCCGCCTCTCTTACCGATCGGGCTGCGGGTGGCTTCGACGATGACAGGATTACCCATGAGGTCAGGCTAGAACACGTTTCATTACTCTGACAAGCGAGGATGCTTTTGCGCCTTTTGTCTGCGGTGAAGCCATGTTTTACTGGCACTAGAACACGTCATATTGAGGAGTGCATGATCATGCCAACCCCCGACATCCCAGCCGGCTTTGACTTCCTGGATCCGGACCTGATTGTGCAGCGGCTGCCGGTCGAGGAGCTTGCCGAGCTGCGCAAGGTCGCGCCGATCTGGTGGTGCGAACAGGCTATCGGCAAGGGCGGATTCAACGATGGCGGCTACTGGGTCGTCACCAAGCACAAGGACGTCAAAGAGGTCTCGCGCCGGAACGACGTCTTCCTCAGCTCGCCCAATACCGCGATCCCGCAGTTCCCGGACGAGATGGCGCGTGAGGACATCGACCTGCAAAAGGTCGTGATGTTGAACATGGATGGCGATTACCACGACCGGTTGCGCCGGATCATCTCCAAGGGGTTCACGCCGCGGGCCATTGGGGCACTCCGCGACGAGCTCGATCGGCGGGCCCAGATCATCGCCAAGGAGGCCGCCGCCCAGGGAAGTGGTGACTTCGTCGAGCAGGTGGCCTGTGAGCTGCCGCTGCAGGCGATCGCAGATTTGCTAGGGGTGCCGCAAGAGGATCGCGCCAAGCTGTTCCGTTGGTCGAATGAGATGACCGGCAACGGTGACGAGGAGTTCGACGTCGACCCCAAGCAGTCGTCGATGGAGGTGCTGGCCTACGCCATGCACATGGCCGAGGTGAAGGGCAAGAACCCCGGCGATGACATTGTCACCGCGCTGATCAACGCCGACATCGATGGCGAGAAGCTCTCCGACGACGAGTTCGGTTTCTTCGTGATGATGCTGGCGGTCGCCGGCAACGAGACCACCCGCAACTCGATCACCCACGGCATGATCGCGTTCGCCAACAATCCCGACCAGTGGGAGCTCTACAAGAAGGAGCGCCCGGAGACCGCGGCCGACGAGATCGTCCGCTGGGCCACCCCGGTCACCGCCTTCCAGCGCACCGCCGCCGAGGACGTCGAGCTGTCCGGCGTGCAGATCAAGAAGGGCCAGCGGGTGGTCATGTTCTACCGCTCGGCCAACTTCGACGAAGAGGTCTTCGAGGATCCGTACAGCTTCAACATCCTGCGCAACCCCAACCCGCACGTGGGCTTCGGTGGCACCGGCGTGCACTATTGCGTCGGCGCGAACCTGGCCAGGATGACGATCAACCTGATCTTCAACGCCGTCGCCGACCACATGCCCGATCTCACCTCGGCCGGCACACCCGAACGGCTACGTTCGGGGTGGCTCAACGCAATCAAGCACTGGCAGGTCGACTACACCGGCGCTTCGGCCTAAGCGCTAAACGCTTGCGAATCAAGGAGGATTCTTCGTGGACTTCAGTCCGGGCGAAGGGCAGCAGGCTGTCACTGATGTGGTGACATCCGCGCTCGAGCGGGATAACAGCTGGGACGCGCTGGTCGCGGGCGGCATCGTGGCGTTCGGCGTCCCGGAGCGGCTCGGCGGCGACGGTCTCGGACTGGCCGAGATCACGGCGGCGCTCACCCAGATCGGCAGGTTCGGCAACCTCAGTCCGGCCTTCGCGACCCTGGGTCTGGGTCTGCTTCCGTTGCTGGACTTGGCCTCTGACGAACAGCAGGATCGCTACCTGGCGGGTGTCGCCAAGGGCGCGGTGCTGACCGCGGCGCTGAACGAGCCGGGACGCTCGCTGCCGGAGCGGCCCGCGACGCGGCTGGCGGGCGGCAAGCTCAACGGCACCAAGGTCGCCGTTCCCTATGCGGAGCAGGCGGATTGGATCGTCGTCAGCACCGACAGTGGAGTGGTCGTGGTCTCGCCCACCGCCGATGGTGTGAGCCTGGCGAAGACCCCGACGGCGACTCACTCCGACGAGTACGTCGTCACCTTCGCCGACACTCCGGTCGCCGACGCCGATGTGCTGGGCGGCAATGACGCCGTGCGGCGGCTCAATCAGCTGGTCGTGGCCGCCGTCGGCGCGTACGCGGCCGGGTTGGTGGCGGGTGCGCTCCGGCTCACCGCCGATTACACCGCCGCTCGCGAACAGTTCGGCAAGCCATTGTCGACCTTCCAGACCGTCGCCGCGCAGCTCGCCGAGATCTACATCGCCTCGCGGACCATCACGCTGGCGTCGACGTCGGTGTCCTGGTTGCTGTCCGAGGGGCGGGATGCCACGGACGACCTTGACGTCCTTGGCTATTGGGTGGCGTCTCAGGCGCCGCCGGTCATGCAGCTGTGCCACCATCTGCACGGTGGCATGGGTATGGACATCACCTATCCGATGCACAGGTACTACTCGTCAATCAAGGACCTGACCCGGCTGTTGGGTGGTAAGCAACACCGCCTGGAACTCGTGGGAGCGTAATGTTTATCGAGCTGACGCCCGAGCAGAAGCAGCTGCAAGCTGAACTGCGGGAATACTTTTCGAATCTCATCTCGCCCGAGGAAGCCCAGGCGATGGAGTCCGACCGGCACAACGAGGCCTATCGGGCGATCATCAAGCGAATGGGCTCCGACGGCAAGCTGGGCGCCGGCTGGCCCAAGGAGTACGGGGGGTTGGGCTACGGCCCGATCGAGCAGTCGATCTTCGTCAACGAGGCCCAGCGTGCCGACGTGCCGCTGCCCGCGGTGACGCTGCAGACTGTCGGACCCACGCTGCAGCAGTACGGAACCGAGCTGCAGAAGAAGAAGTTCCTGCCCGCGATCCTGGCCGGCGAGGTGCACTTCGCCATCGGCTACAGCGAACCGGAGGCCGGTACCGATCTGGCATCCCTGCGCACCAGCGCGGTCAAGCAGGGCGACGAATACATCGTCAACGGCCAGAAGATGTGGACCACCGGCGGGCACGATGCCGACTACGTCTGGCTGGCCTGCCGCACCGACCCGGAAGCTGTGAAGCACAAGGGCATTTCGATCCTCATCGTCGACACCAAGGATCCGGGCTACTCCTGGACGCCGGTCATCCTGTCCGACGGTGCCCACCACACCAACGCCACTTACTACAACGACGTGCGGGTGCCCGCCGACATGCTGGTCGGCGAGGAGAACGGTGGCTGGCGACTGATCACCACCCAGCTCAACAACGAGCGGGTGATGCTCGGACCGGCCGGACGGTTCGCGGCGCTCTACGACAAGGTTCATGCGTGGGCGTCCAAGCCCGGCAGCAACGGGGACACCCCGCTCGACCACGACGACGTGAAGCGCTCGCTCGGTGAGCTCAAAGCGATGTGGCGTATCAACGAGCTGCTCAACTGGCAGGTCGCGGCATCGGGCGAGACCATCGACATTGCGGATGCGGCCGCGACCAAGGTCTTCGGTACCGAACGCATCCAGTACGCGGGCCGGCTGGCCGAGGAGATCGTTGGCGCACACGGTAATCCGGCCGATCCGGATACTGCGGAGCTGCTGAGTTGGCTGGACAGCCAGACCAAACGCAATTTGGTGATCACATTCGGTGGCGGAGTGAACGAGGTGATGCGGGAGATGATCGCGGCTTCCGGTCTCAAGGTGCCGAGGGTTCCGCGATGAGCGCTTGCGCGAAGAGCAGAAGGCACAGATGAGCGTCGAACAAATCAAGGCCGCCGCGGAGCGGGTCAAAGCCGAAGGCAAGAGCAAGCCGCGCACCGGTCGCCATCCGGTGAACCAGCCGATGATCGACCACTGGCTCGATGCGATCGGTGACAAGAACCCGATCTACGTCGACGAGGACGCCGCCAAGGCGGCAGGTCATCCCGGATTGGTCGCGCCGCCCGCGATGATCCAGGTCTGGACGATGATGGGTCTCGGTGGTGTTCGCCCCGACGACGATCCGCTGGGCAAGATCCTCGAATTGTTCGACGAGGCAGGCTATATCGGTGTTGTCGCGACCAACTGTGAGCAGACGTATCACCGTTACCTGCTGCCCGGCGAAGAGGTCAGCGTCGCCGCGGAGCTGACCGACGTCGTCGGCCCGAAGCGCACCGCCCTGGGTGAGGCGTTCTTTGTCACGCAGACCATCACCTGGTCTGTCGGTGACGAGGATGTCGCCGAAATGATGTGGCGCATCATGAAGTTCATCCCTGCTGATAAGGCGGAAGCAGCGCCTTCTTCGGTACCGGATGACCTCGACGCCGATTCCGCCATGCGGCCGGCATCGTCGCGGGACACCAAGTTCTTCTGGGACGGTGTCAACGCACACGAGTTGCGCATCCAGAAGCGGGATGACGGCACGCTGGTCCATCCGCCGGTCCCCGCGCTGTGGCTGGACAAGGAGCAGGAGACCGATTACGTCGTCGCCAGCGGCAACGGCACCGTCTTCAGTTTCGTGGTGCACCACGCGCCCAAGGTGCCGGGACGCACGCTGCCGTTCGTCATCGCCCTCGTCGAACTCGAGGAAGGCGTGAAGATGCTCGGCGAGCTGCGCAACGTCGACCCCTCGACTGTGGAGATCGGAATGCCCGTTCGCGCAATGTATATCGACTTCCCGGCCAACGATGTCGGCCCGGCCTGGACCAACTACGCGTGGGAGCCGGCCAAATGAGCGCGCCAGTGATTGACGTCGGCACCAAGCTGCCCGAGCTCAAGTTCTACGGCGACCCGACGTTCATCGTCTCGACGGCGATCGCTACCCGGGACTACCAGGACGTGCACCACGACCGGGACAAGGCGCAGGCCAAGGGTTCCAAGGACATCTTCGTCAACATCCTCACCGACACCGGTCTGGTGCAGCGGTTCATCACCGACTGGGCTGGCCCGACCGCCGTCATCAAGTCGATCGGTTTGCGCCTGGGCGTGCCCTGGTATGCGTACGACACGGTGACGTTCTCGGGTGAGGTCACCGCAGTGGAGGACGGTTTGATCACATGTGCGATCGTGGGTAGCAACAGTCTTGGCGATCATGTGATCGCCAACGCCACGCTCACGGTGGGGGCCGCCTGATGCCGGGCGAGCTGTCGGGCAAAGCCGCGATCGTCGGTATCGGCGCCACCGACTTCTCCAAGAACTCCGGTCGCAGCGAGCTGCGGCTGGCCTCGGAGGCCGTGCTGGACGCGCTGGCGGATGCGGGCCTCACGCCCGCCGACGTCGACGGCATGACGACGTTCACGATGGACTCGAACACCGAGGTTGCCATCGCGCGGGCCACCGGTATCGGGGACCTGAAGTTCTTCTCCAAGATCCACCATGGTGGCGGCGCGGCCTGCGCCACTGTTCAGCAGGCGGCCATCGCGGTGGCCACCGGCGTCGCGGATTGCGTTGTGGCATACCGGGCTTTCAACGAACGCTCCGGGATGAGGTTCGGCCAGGTGCAGATGCGCCTGGTCGAGAATGCCGACTCCACCGGCGTGGACAATTCGTTCTCCTACCCGCACGGGCTGTCGACGCCGGCGGCGCAGGTGGCGATGATCGCTCAGCGCTACATGCACCTGTCGGGTGCGACGAGCCGTGATTTCGGCGCGGTGTCGGTCGCGGATCGCAAGCACGCCGCCAACAACCCGAAGGCGTACTTCTACGAGAAGCCGATCACCATCGAGGATCATCAGGCCTCGCGGTGGATCGCCGAACCGCTGCGGCTGCTGGACTGCTGCCAGGAGACCGATGGCGGTGTCGCGCTGGTGATCACCTCACCGGAACGCGCCAAAGACCTGAAGCACCGGCCCGCCATCATCGAAGCGGCGGCACAGGGGTCGAGTCCGAATCAGTACTCGATGACGAGCTACTACCGGCCCGAACTCGGCTTGCCCGAGATGGGGCTGGTCGGCAGGCAGCTGTGGGAGCAGTCGGGGCTGTCGCCGGCCGATATCCAGACCGCGATCCTCTACGACCACTTCACCCCCTTCACGCTGATTCAGTTGGAGGAGTTGGGGTTCTGCGCGCAGGGCGATGCGAAGGACTTCATCAAGGACGGCGCGCTGGAGCTCGGCGGGCGGCTGCCGATCAACACCCATGGCGGTCAGCTCGGTGAGGCCTACATCCACGGCATGAACGGCATCGCCGAAGGTGTGCGCCAGCTGCGCGGAACGTCGGTCAACCCGGTGCCGAACGTCGAGCACGTGCTCGTGACCGCCGGTACTGGTGTGCCGACCTCCGGTCTGATCCTCGGCTAGGACTCTGCTGAATTAGTGGCTTGTGGGGCGGGGTGCCTCAAAGCGCTCTGTGGCGCGTGGGGTTAAGTCAGACCCGGAGGTCGACAATTC
>FLQS01000028.1 GCA_900078375.1 uncultured Mycobacterium sp.
CCCTCGGCACGTACCGTCCGCCTCATGAACAAGAACAAGACGAGCTCCACCTCTGCTCACCGCCATGCACCGGCGCAGGAACACGCGCCGGACCTCAAGACTGCGTTCCCCGACGTGGACAAGGCCGCCCGTGCCCTGATGTACACGCTGGCCTCAGCGCTCGCCGCGGACTTCGACGAGGCGCGCCGGCTCGGGTGCACGGACCTGCTGCTGATGACCACGAACGTCGTCACCCGCCGGGCGGGTAGCTAGCACCGTCACACCCGCGATGACCAATTCGGTGCGAACGGGAGCAGCTTGCGGCTGGAGGTGCTGACGATCCGTTTGTCCTGCTGCCGCACCGGCAGAGCGATCTGACACGGCAGGGGGCCGTAATCGGCGGCTCCGTGGCTCCACTCGCTCTCGTCCGGCAAGCCCGGCCCCGACAAGTGCATGTCGACGCCGTTGAATCGGCCGTTCGCGTCCTTCTTCACCAACTCGTGCGTCAGGGTGCGGACGTGGCCTCCCTTCACCGCTACGGGGCCGTAGATGGCGTCGCGCACCGCCTGAGCGGGCGTGAGCCACACTTCACTCGCTTGACCGGTGTAGCGGCGCCGGGCGACGTTCCAGAGCGATGACACGGCTTGCTGGATCAGGGACGCGGTCTCGATGTCCTGATCTGGCAGGGTGTGCGTCAGCGACACCCACCACTCCGTTCCGCCCTTCCTGCCGGGCGTCTGAGGCTTATGCAGGTACGCGAACTGCGAACCCGCCAGAAGCTGCACCGGGTCGCCGCCCGGCGGCGTGAACGCCATCTGCGTGCTCTCGTCGGTGTGGACGATCGTCAGGCCGTGCTTAGCGGCGTTGTACAGGAACGACTCGGAGAGGACCGTGTGGGCGGCGGTCTCCAAGAGGAGCTGCCACGCCGAGACCGTGTCGTTGAACTCGTCGGCCTGGGCATCCAGAGCCGCGTCGCCCGGGTCCGTACCGCCGAGGAACACGAGCGCCACCGCGTCGCGGTCGAAGCCGTTGCGCAAGGCGATGCCGACCTTCTCCTTGAACTGGGCGAAGTTGACCGACGCGGCCATGCCGAGCCAAGGGCAGTCCTGCTTCTCCGAGTGGGCGAAGAACAGCCGCAGCAGCGTCTCGGACGCGTGGTGCAGCACCAGGACGCACTCGGTGCGCACGTAGCGGTCACGCGCCTCCTTGGACGGGACCGGCGTGCCCACGCGGCGGGAGGCTCCCACAACCCGCTCGGACTCGTACGCGGGCGCCAGTGCCTCGGCCGGCGCCAGCATCAGCGTCAGGGCCTCGATCTTGACGAGCAGGTACTGGCTGGGGTCGTCCTCGTAGAAGGTCGCGTTGAGTTCGGAGAACAACTCGGACGCCAGCTTGGGTCCGGCCGGAGCGTTGTCCTTCGGCTTGCGGGATCGGTTGCGCTTACTCGCCACCGGCGCATCGTAGGGCCGGGGACCGACAGAGCGACTTATTCGCCCTGAAGCACCGGCTCCGGGGGTTCCCCGAACCGTCGCCGCCAGAGGTCACCCACCTCGTCTGCGAACTGGAGGTCGGCACGCACCTCACCGGCGTCGGCGATGTACAGGACGCCCGCGGACTGACCGGCGGGGACAACCCGCGGGATCCTGTCGACCATATGCTGCTGTGCGTTGCGGAGGAACGCCGAAACCTGGGGCGAGTTCACGATGTGACTGGACATCATCGGAGCGTAGGAACCCAGCTGCCCGAACTGTGGGCCGCCGAAACTCATCCCGTGTGGCAGTCCTGAGTACATCGACTCGGCTTGCTGACCGATGGCACCCAGCCCACCGCTGAGGGTCGTGGTGAACACCTCACGCGCTAGGTCCTCAAGCGAGAAGCGCCCCTTCGCAGGCAGGCACCTGCTCTCCGAACGTGAGCCGGTCTCATCGACGAGGTACACGTCGACCTCGAGGTCGGTGATGGGTCCGGAGGTCCCGTTGTTCACCTTCACCGCCCAGAGGTTCTTTCCGATCGGCACCGGTTCGACCGAGACGGTGACCGCGCGGATGCGACCACCGCTGTTGCCGGCCTCCCTGGTGCCGAACGTCACGTTGGTGATGTTGTCGCGGCCCACGTTGACGTTGCGCTGGGCCGAGGTGAAGGACTGCGCGGAAGCAGGCTCGCTGGCTAATGCTCCCGCGCCCGGGGAGGGTGGGGCGGCTCCTGGGGGCCGCGGGCCGACACGCCGCGGATTCGCAATGAGCCGTCCGCGGTGATGTCCTCGGCAAGCACACCGCTACCGCCCTCGACCGCGACGTCGGCGATCTCGATGTCGCCGCCAACGGATGCGCGCCGCAAGCGCACGCCGACCGTCGCCGGTGCGCCAGGCTCTTGCTCCTCGACCACGTTCAACAGAGTCTGCGCGAGCTTCCGCAACTCCGGGTCGTCGTTCGCGCCGGCCGCAGCGAGCTTCTTGGCCAGTAGCGCACGCCGAAGCTCCTCCCCCGGCTCCTGCTCGAGACCGCTGATCTCTGCGGCCACCGAGCCGTACTTACTCCCGAGCCAGTTCCGCAGCGCGGCGTAGGCATCGGCGATCGTCTTCTTGGCCGTTTCGCGAACACCCTCAGATGCTCCGATCGCGACCGCTGCCGCGATCATCGTGACGGGCTCCATCTAGTACCTCCGGCTCATGGGCCCCACGATGGTGGACCATGCCTTCAACCTAACCGTCGGCGCCGACAACCCGGCCTGCTGCGACCGACCACTCTTCGCGTGGATGGGCGGTCGCCCCGATCAAGGGTCCGATCCAAAACCCTCGGCGAGGACCGCCATCAGGTCGCCAACGCCGCGAAGGTTCAACAACCACCCCCCTTCGTGTGTGCGTTCGGTTCGTCGCCCCGCTGCTGCGCCGTCGTCCGTCGCCGCCGCCTGGGCTGCTGCTCCAGAGAGACCTACAACAATGTGCGGCGCGCGCCTGTCTGATCCGCGACGACGCGACGACGACGACGACGACCTACGTGCGACGACGACGGCGACGGCGGCGACGACGACGACTGCATCCTCACGCGGCGGTCCCGGTCCATGTCTGCTCCTGACGAAACTCCACGATGGCCAACTCGAGTATCCGTGTGTTGGTGCGGACTCTGACCGTGGTGGGTGAGGTCTGCTGAAACACGATGTCCGGGGTCGTGTCGGTTACCCGTCCGACCGTGATCACCGTGGAGGCCAACCCCATCGGCGGTGCGACCGCGGCGTGGTCGTTCACGATGATGGTCGGCACGAATTCAGCGCGCCGACCCGGCTCCATCACTGCAATGTTGGGCTGGGACACCGAATACCACCGTCGCGGATCACGGGAGAAGATCGCGATCCGCTCGCCGGTGGCGGCGGCCCGGATCAGAAGCTGGCGAACGTAGAAATCGCTGGTGTCCATGGTGATGCGGGTCGGACGCTGCGGATCGGTCAGCGCCCACATCACCAGGTCGTCGCGGCGCACCTCAGGGCTTCCGCTCTTGTCATCACGCAGTGCGGCACCGACCAAGACACCGGTGGAGCCCACGGCGATCTCCAGATCCTCCGCCAGCGCCGTGGCGGGCAGCGGCAGCGATGGCGCGCTGATCGGGGCGGCCCGCAGCGCGGCGGTGTACTGCTCGCCGGGCAGGGTGTTCAAGAACAACGTCGGCGCTGCTTTCGGTGGCCGAGGATCGTTGGTCCGCACCATCGCCGACACCACCACCTCATCGCCGTGCTTGCGCAACATCAGTACATGCAGCACGTGGTCACTGGGCAGTGCCCACATCTGGTTGAACGTGTCCGTCGTGATGTCTTCTGGGGAGAAGTAATACGACGTCACATAGCCCGGTTGGGCGTTGATCAGCGACCAGTGCACGTCCACCGGTGCCGGCTGTTTGCGGTCTGACTCGTCGAGCTTCGCCGCCTGGCCGGCGGACCCCCGTCGGCGACGCTTACCCGCATTCTCCGAGGCGACGGCCACCGCAGCTGGCTCCTCAACCTCGTCGTCTTCGGCGACGTCGGGATCGACGATCGCCGGGCGCGGCGGGGGCACCGCCAACCCGAGGCTCAGGGTGCCCAGCACCGCGTCCTGTTCCTCGGCGCTAAGAGCGACGGCCCGCACCCCCTCTTGCTGCAGCGCTTTGATCACCCGATCGGCGGCGGCCGCCACGGCGGTACCGATCGACTGGCGGTACACCAGTCCTGGCAGGGACTCGCGGATGTCCAGTCGCAGAATCAGGTAGGTGACTCGCTGACCGGCGGCGCCGCGCGCCGCGAGCAAGGTGCTGTAGAGCTGCGGATACCCCTGTTCAGGGCGCACGCGGAAGCCGTCGGAGGCGATGTCGAAACCAATGCGCAACCCGCCGGGCTGATCCACGAACTGAACCAGCACGTGCAGCGGCAACACGTTGACCGTGTGCGCAACGGTGGAGCCGCGCAGGAAGGTCGGTTCGTAGGGATGGCCATCGACCCGAATCACGGCAACGGCTTCGTTGTCGGCGGTGCGCACCCCATACACGTCGTTGCCGTGGCGGATGTCGACCGCGGCGCCGACCGGGGTGGTGTAGCGCCCGGTCCGGCGTTGACGTACCCGCGCGGCCACCCAGGTCACCAGGCTGTGCCGGCGCACTCTCACCAACAGCACGACGAGCGCCACCACGGTGATCGCGGCGAACGGCCACCAGGAAAATCGCCACGGCGGCAGCGCCGCGTACGCCGCGATGGCCGCCACCACAACCGATACCGATGCGCCCAGCGTGGGGCGTACGGTCACCGTGCGCGCCTTCATGACATCCTCCGCCGGATCGCGGCGATTCCGCCCAGGACGGCCGCGAGGACCACCGCCGCGCCCGCTCCCAGCAGAGCCACCGAGCGGGCGCGGGTGTCCGGAGCGGGCGGCGGGGGCGGAACGTGCAGTGCAGTGCTCAGATGCTCGACGGGTTGGGGATCGCCGGCGGCGACGTCGAAGGTCAGCGCGGCCACCGGGTCGACCACGCCGTAGCCCACCTGGTTATCCACGATGTGGGCCGGGTTGTGCGCGGTTTCCATGATCCGCCGGATGACTTGGTGCGCCGTCAGATTCGGATACTTGGCCCGCACCAATGCGGCCACTCCGGAGACGTAGGCGGCGGAGAAGCTGGTGCCCCAGATGCCGTTGCCGGTGCCGGGGTCCTTGGCCAGCGAAGCGTTCACCGCGGCCCCGTTCGTGCTGGAGAGTCCCATGATGCGCGACCCGGGTGCAGCCACCCCAACCCAGGGCCCGTTGATGGAGTCGGGCATCGGCACCCCTTCGGGCGTGACCGCGGCCACCGACAGCACGTAGTCGGAGAAGTAGGCCGGGCTGACGATCGTGCGCACCCCGTCCCAGTCGCGGGGGTCGTTGACGTTGAGGGCGTTGTAGGCCGGGTTCTGACCGCAGTCGGGTTGCATCGGATCGTTCTTGTTCCCGGCAGCCGCGACGATCACGGCGTCCTTCTCCACTGCGGCGTAGCGCACCGCGGCACCGAGTGGGTCCTGATTGACCGGCGCCGCGGCGTTGGTGCACGACGCCAACGACACGTTGATCACCGTGGCGCCCAGATCCGCGGCCGTGCGGATGGCCTTGGCCAGCGAGAGCACGTCACCGGCCTTGCGGTGCTCGTCTTGCTCCTGCTGGGTGGGGTGCGCCGGGGAGAACGCCACCGAAGACTGGCGGATCGAGATCAGTGCTGCATCCGGGGCGACGCCGACCACCCCATCGGGCCCACCGGGCGGTGGGCCCGGAACCAGAGGTTGCGCCGATCCGGGAGCGGGTGCGCCGTCGGCCGGTGCATCCCCGTCCGGCGGGGGTGGCGGTGGCGGGGCGGGCGCCGGTGGTGGCGGTGGTGGGGCCGTCACGGTCACCGTCTGCGCCGGCGGTGGCGGTGGCGGTGGACTTGTGGGGGCTGGATTGCCCGGTACCGGCGGCGGTGGCGCAAACGGTTGTGCCCCTGCGGGTTTCGGTGTGGGCCGGTCGGCCGGATTGGACGGTGCGCTCCCTATGATGCTGGCGATCACCGTTCCGTGATTCTCACAGTCTCCCCCGGCGACGCCGCCATTCTCCAATCCCTGGACGAAATCGCCGCCCGGATACAGTTGGGGGAAGCGGGGATTGGCGGTTACCCCGGTGTCGATGATGGCCACCGGAACTCCGGCGCCGGTCGAGTATTGCCAGGCCTGCTTGATGTTGAGCATCACGTTGCCTGGTGGGGGTTGGGTGACGTCGGGATCGGCGATCACCACCGGGTTGATGCACGCTTCGCTTTGGCGCATTTCCTCTGTGGGACCGGGTGTTTCGGCGGGCGGCAGCGCCCCGGGGTCGATGACCGGCGGCGCTATCGCCAGGGCGGTGGGTGCGGCCATCACGTTGGCCGCTAGCAGCGTGGCCGCTCCCAGCGCTGAGGCTGCGACCTTCAGGCGAATCATCAGTGATACCTCGTGAATTGGATCAGTTCGATTGTCCAGGCGGCCAGGATCAGCACGGCGATCGTGGCGATGTATTCGAGGTATTCCACGACTTCGCGGACCGGCTCGGAGAACGCCCGGGTGGGAACGACGGCGCCGGCCACCAGAGCCGTGAGCGCGATGCCGACCACGACCGCCGCCGAGATCAGCACTGCGGCGGTGTCGTCGGCCGCGGCGGCCAGGCCGTAGTGGACGGGGATGGCGAACAGCGACAGTGCCGACCCGGAGACGACGGTGATGGCGTGCCGGCGGTCGCGGAAGCCGCGGGCCCGCAGCACCAGAATGAACGCGACGACGGCCGCCACGGTGACGAACGTCCATTGCGTTCCGACGCCCGGGTGCACCGCGCACCACGTCGCCGCCACTTCGGTTACGGCCGTTCCCAGCACGACCCCCATCAGGACACGGTTTGAACGACGTGCCACTTCGGCGACCTGTTCCCCGGTCAAGGTGATGTCGCGTGGTCCGTCGGCCACCGGCGAGATGGTGTCCTCCGGGTCGCCGGGATTGCGTTCGTACATGTCCTTGCCGGTGATCGACTGAAAGCTCTGTCGAGGCACGTTGGCCAGCCGCCGCCCGATCGAGGACGCGACGTAGCTCACCGTCACCACCCCGACCAGCATCACTACGGCGATGCGCTGGCCCGGCACGGTGAAGAACATGCGGGCCGCCGCCGCGCCGGCGACCGCCACCGACATCGTCGCAATGGCCGTGGCGGCCGTCCAGTACCGACCCGTCAGTCGTGCCAGCGCTGTGGCCGCCAGCACGGCCACGATGGCCGGCAGAAAGGCGTGCGGGGCGCCAGGATGGCCGCCCGGGGGTACCGACGCCGCGCCGAGGGCCAACGCACTCACCGCGGCCCAGGACGTCGCCGCCGACACGAAGCGTTCCGCCCCGAGGCGGGCGGTGAGGATCGCAGTGACCGCGAGCACCACAGCGGTGCCCCAGAAGACCGCGGGTGTGACCCAGGTTCCGGTCCCGCCCCAGCGCAGCCTCCACACCAACGCCGCAGCCAGAGCCAACGCGACCAGGGTCAGCACCACAGCGACCCGCGCGGCGTCGACCGCCGAGACCGCGGGAAAGTGCTCCTTGGCCCAGCGGGCAATCGCCGCGGAGACGTTTTCGATATTGGGTTCATAGCGCTGGGCCTTGCTGGCGGGAATGAACGCCAGCAAGTCGGCGTCGCTGACGCCCTGAGCCGCCAGCGACAGGTTGCCCGACAACAAGGTCATCCCGGCCGCGCGCGCGAAGACGAACGCGGTCCCGGCGGGCAACTCCTCGGCACCGATGGCCCGCAGGCGCTGGTTGAGGACGTCGCGCGTCGGCTCGGTCAACTTGGCCAGCGGCACCGCCGCCGGCAGCAGCAGGTCGATCTGGTGGGCCTGGGGGTCATTTCCCACCAACAGCGACACCCGACTCGAAGCCGGAACCAGTGCGTCGACACCGGCTGTCGCTGGCCGGTGAGCGGTGGCGGTCATCTATACCCCTCGGGAGAGTTGGGTCGGGGCGCGGCAGGAGGCGTTCCCCCGCCACCCCCACGGGAAGGCCGATTCGAGGTGGCGGCGAAATGTTCGGCGCACTCGGCCGCCAGCTCCAGCAGCCGCCGGCGGCTCAGCGGATTGATCTCCTCCTTGATGTCGATCACCCCGCCGGGTCGCAGATGCCCGTCGTAGGGCATTTGGATGACCTTCTGGCCGTGCTTGCCGAACCGCTCCACCAGCAGTTTGAGGTCCCGCTTGTCGGCGTGACCGTCAGAGTCGTTGACCACGACCACGGTGCGGTGCAGAAGGGCGGTGAAGCCGCCGTTGGCGAGCCATTCCAGTGTTTGTCCGGCCGCTGAGGCCCCGTCGAACCACGGTGAGGACACCACGATCAGGGCGTCGACGTCGTTGAGCACCTCGCGGGTCACCGCCGCATCCATCGTGGAACCGCAATCGATGATCGACAGGGTGAAATGCCGGTTGAGCTGATTGGTGGCGGCCCGGTAGACGGCCGGGTCCAGGACTCGGCGGCGCGCGGTCTCTGGCGCACCCCCCAGAACGAACAATCCGGCCCGGTTGCCGCCGACCCGTGAGCGCATGTCGGCGAAGGTGTTGAGGTTGCGGTCGGCGGCCAGCTCCCAGTAGGAGCCCGACGCTTGCGGATCAATTCGAGCAGCGAGCTTGCCGAAGGCGGTGTCGGCGTCGACCGCGACCACACGGTCGTCTTGGCGCAGCTCGGCGAAGATCGATCCCACCCCTGCGGCGATGGTGCTCTTGCTCTTGCCCACGCCGCGTTGGCCCTGGCGGCCGATGGCGCGCACGTGGGCATTCTCGATGCGCGCCATCGGCCGCCAGGGCCAACGCCAGATTGACCGCGGTGGTGCTCTTGCCCACGCCGCCCTTGCCCAGCACCCCGATCTTGTAGGTGCCGCGCAGCAGCGACCGAACCTTGGCCTCCAGCTCGTCCTCGTAGCGTTCGTCGGGCGACTGGCCCGGATTGATCAGCTTGAATGTGCTCAAATACAGCACTTTTCGCCACCCGCTGCCCGGGGGAATGCGCCGAGTCGGCACCAATTCGTCGCTGCGGATGTTGTCGACGTAATTCCAGGACGCGGCCGAGCCCTGTGCGGACGGCCAGGGGCCCGGGGCTTGGGCACCGCTGTAGGGCGAATGCTGTGGCCACCCGCCGGACGCAGCTTGGCGCAGCTGGTCGTCAGTGGCCGGAGGCGTCGAGGGACCCGTCCCCTGCGACGGTGGTGGCGGCCAGCCCGCCGGTCCCTGCCGGCCGTAATCCTCTGGATGGGGTCCGGCCCCTCGCGGTCCGAAGGACTGCGTGGGACCGTCCGGCTCGAACGGCTGCTGCCCCGGACCCTGCTGCTCGGGCCGGGGTTCTTGCGGGCCCCGGTTGAGTTGTTCAGACAGCCACTGCCGGTCGACGATGGAGGTGGATTCGGCGTCGGTCGGTGTCGGTGTCGGTGGCGGTGTGCGGTGGGCGGCCGGCCGTTCCGGTGCCGGCGGATAGTTACTCGGGCCCTGGCGTGGCGGCGGAATGTCCTGGCCGCCAGTCAAACCCAGGGCTGGTGGCGGCCCTCCCCAGTGCTCCCCGAGGTCGGGCGGTTCCGGCGGTGCGGCGCCCTCGCCGGGGGGCGCAGGCGAGGCGCCCGATGCAGGGTCGTCCTCGTCAGGTGCGCGCAAATGCGGCGGCAGCGCCGCGCGGTCATCGAATTCACTGCTGTGACGCTCGCTCATAATGCCATCCTATCAGCGCAAATACACGGTATCGGCACTAGTTTTCTGAGCCCCGATTTGGAACGTCCTGCCTGTTTACTGCCCATTTTTGGTGGGCAGCTTCTCCCCGCCACCGACGGGCGCCACGCTGTCGCGCTGAATCTTGGCGTCCTCAGCCGACAGCGCCGCTCCGGTGGCGAATGTTCGGATCAGCGCCCACGGCGCTTGCTGCGCGGAGGACGTCGTGATGCCCAACGGTTTGAGGGCAGAGTCGTCCAACGCAATTCCGTAGCGGATGCCTTGGTCGGAGATCCACCACAGCGCGTCACGGCTCACCGAGGAGGGATCACCGCTGGTGCTCATCACCAGATTCGTTGCCCCCGGGGCGATATAGGCCTGGTTGGCTTCCGCCGAGGTGGGGTCGCCGGGCGCATCCTTGATCAAGGGCACGATCCGATCGTCGAGTTCTGGGGCGATCGGCAATCCTTGTCCTGACAGGACTGTCACCCTGGCAGCTTTGTCGGTGGGCCCCTTGGCCCACGCCAGACAGGTGGTCCCGTTGACGGTGGTGTCCACCAGGCGCAGGCGAGTAGCTGGGTAGTAGGCGACCGGCAGGGAGTCGACCACCGGGACCGGCGCCAGTTTGTCGGGGGTGACCGGGACCGGTGCGACGTCGCCGAAACTGTTGGCAGAGCGCAGCAGTGATGCCACGAACGGCGAAATGTGTTGCACCCCATTGGGGAGCAGGACGTAGAGCCCATCGCTGCCTTGTACCTCGCGGACGGACAGGACCGACCCGATCACCGCGCCATTACCGAGATTCCACGGGGCCGGCTGGCCGGCGTTGGCGATGGCAGGGATGACGAGCGGATCGGTGGCCGGGATCGCGTCGTACAGAGCCGTCGACATGGGAACAGGTTCGGGGGCCGCAGAATCCACACCGAGCGCCAGCGCGACCGACTTGTTCGTCAGGTCGATGTCGGAGCGGTGTCCGTCCCACACCACGAACGTTATGTCGTTGTGGCGCGCCAGTATTGCGTTGGGCATGGATAAGGGGGCTGATCGGCGAGCCACGGTGAGTGGTCCGCCGAGTGCTGTCACCACGGGGTCCTTGCCCGCCGAACTCGTCGCGGTGGCCGCCGGCGCAGTGTCGCACACCGCCCACTGCGAATCGAGGCCGGTTCGGATGGGCATTTCGTCTGGTGCACCGACGATTCCAACCTTGGGTCCTTGCGGGTACTTGGCGATTTCGTCTGCCTTGACGAACGTGGGGTTGTCGTTGGCCCCCGCAATGAGCCGGGCGTTGATCAGGTTGGTCGGGTGCAGGCGGCCATCGACCATGACGTAGATCGCGCCGGTGTCCCGATTGGCCAAAATGGCCGAGGTCCCCACCTGACCGGCGGGCTTGATGTAGGCCATGAGCGCCGCCAGCGCCACGAGGATGCCGACCAGCATGTAGCCCAGGATCAGCGACGACAGCCGGCGTTGCTCGGGGTCGTAGTCAAGTCGCACGCCGTGGTGACTCAGCGCGGCGGCGTTGCGGCGGTTCCAGAAGTAGTGAGCAGTTACCTGGAGTCGACTGGTCAGATTCAGCGCCATACCGCTACGTTACCGTCTGCCGGAGCACCATATCCGCGCTAATTTTTATCCCCCCGATACTGGCCAACGGCCCGGTTGATCGCGTTGCTACCGCCGCGCGGAACTTAGACTAACTGCGGCGCGGAAAGCAGGTTGCCGAGGTCTTGGCGCAGGCTGGCCGGGGTGGTCGGCCAGATGCTCAACCATTCGGTGCCGTCGCCGCCGGCCGTGGTGGCGAAGGTGATCCGGCCGTAGTCGGTGTCGGCCACCGTGAGCACTCTGGGGTGTACGTGAAGCTGTGCACCGTGGTCGATGACTACGACGACGGCCATGGCGGATTTCTCGAGGTCGGTGGCCGCCTGGACGACCTCGACCTCCCACGGTCCCAGACCGGCCTGGCGCAATGCCGCGGGAACGTTCCCGTTGGCCACAGCGGCTTCCAGCTCGCGCTGCATGAAGTCCTTGGGAACGTTGATGCCGTCGATGTCGGCTGGAGGGTGATCACCCAGCGCGGGAATGAGAATGTTGGAGATCGCTTCGATCTGCGCGGCCGGATCGTCGTCCTCGCCGACCCCGCCGATCACCATCTCGTTGCCGTCACGCGCGGCCATCGCCAGATAGCGCTGATAGCGGCACACCACCAACACCCGCTCATGCACCGTGGGGCCGGCGGAGTCGGTCGCGGGTTGATCGGGGCGCCGGATGGTCATCATCACTTCGCGCTCGGCGCGGCTGAGCACCGTCATCCAGTCACGGACCACGTCATCGACGTGGCCCCGCTCGTCGACCACGCCCGCGGTGATCAGGTCGTGGTATTCCGCGGTGGCCGACAGCGGCTGACGGCCCTGGGTGGTCTCGACGATCAAATCGCCGTGCGCAGAAGGGATGAACGGCTTGAGTCGCAGCGAGGTGGGCATCCGCTCCACCCCCAGTAGCGCCTGCAGCGCCCACACGCAGTCCGTCGATGTCGTCAACATCAGTGTCTCCCCAACTCATTGATCCTTTGACTGCACGCAGAAAGGGGGGCCTGGCCGAAGCCTGGCCCCCCTCTCGCGGGTTGCTGCATCACCGTGTCGGCATGCGATGAAACTAGATGGACTGGAAGCTGTTGCCGACCTGATGGTCTGCGGCCTGCATCGACGACGATGCGTTGTCGATGGTGTCGCCGTGGCGCATGATGACGTCCTTGCCATCCTGGATGCCCTGGTTGATCAGCTGTTGAGCCTGGGCGTAGTTCGTAGCGCCCTGGGGCCCCTTGAAGAACTCCTGCGAGCCCGCCAGCAGGTTGTGGGCCTCGGTGCCGATCTGGTCGAGCTCCTGGCTGAACGACATCATGCCGCTGCTCAGGTCGGACAGGCCCATCGGGTTGTAAGTAATCGGTCCGCTCATGGTGTGATCCTTTACGTATTAGAGGAAGTGGGAAGAGGAATCGCGAAGTGGCTCAGCGGAACTGGATGCTGCCGGCGACCGCGGCAACCTGGTGGGCGTTGTGCTGGTCGGTGTTGGTGTAGGTGCTGGCTCCGCCGCGGAGCATCTCGTTGATGCTCTGGAAACGCGCCTGGATCTTGCGCTGCGCGTCGTCGACGTCGGCACCGGTCTTGATGTTGGCCAAGCCAGCGTCCCCGGTGAGGACTCCGTTCTGGGCGTCTTCCACCGCGTTCTTGTAGCGGGTGAGGACGTCCTGCGCCCGGTGGCTGAGCTCATCCATCTTGTTGGCGAGGTCGACGACTGCGCCATGATCGACTGACGTCGTGCCCGACCCGTCACTTCCTGGAACTGCCATGTTGTTTTCTCCTTGACGTTGATTGAGGTGATGACCTGCGGTCCTTCGAGTCTAAAAGCTCCCAAAGGGTGCTTCCGACGCTAATTTTCGTCAGATTCGCTGCCTCTCCCCCCTGTCGGCGCCTGGCCGAGCTGTGACCTGCATCGTCCGGGACTGCTTGTCATTGCCGTCGGACGAGTTGTTGTCACGGCCCATTCCCGGTGGCGCCCCGTACATGCCACCCCCGCCCATGCCCGCGGCGGCCGGTCGGGCCTGCCCGGCCCCTCCAGCTCCGCCGGCGCCGCCGGCGCCGCCTTGCCACCCACCGGGCAGCGTAGGCGAAGTTGGGGCGTTGAAACTGCTTGCCGGGCGGACGAAAGTGCTTGACAGCGCGGATGTTCCGCTCATCATGCCGCCGCCACCGCCACCGCCCGCGCTGGCCAACGCGCCGAGTCCACCGACCGAGGGCATTCCGCCCATAGCGCCGGGGGCAATCGACGCTGCCGAGGCAGCCCCGTTCATGCCGCCCATGGAACTGAGCGGACCCAACATGCCCGAAAGCATCTGCGGCGCTTGCCCGAGCATCTGCGGCAACTGTCCGACCTGGCCGAACATCGAGCCCACTTGGCCGAACTGGCCCATCGTCGACGACATCATTCCGCCGGCCGAGCTGGGACTGGCCATCGCATCCTTGACAGGCGAATTCGCTACCTCGGTCATCGATTTCGCGCTCGTCTGGAGTGCGCCCTGGGCGCCGGTCTGCGCGGCATCCTGAGCGACCGCAGCCGCAGCACCGGCGGGATTGGCCGCCTGCGGGGCCAAGGGCGGCGGCACCGTCAGTGCGCCCAGCGCGGTCGACACCACCGAGCCGTACCCGGTGCGGGCGGTCGCGTTCTGCACCCAGAACTCGCCGTAGTACTGCGCATCCAAGCCCACGATGGCGGGGGTGTTCTGGCCCAGAATGTTGCTGCCCACCAGACCGGCTTGGGTGGTGCGGTTGGTGAGGCACACCTCGGCGGGAATCATCGACTCGACCGCCATGGTGTGCGCGGCCGCGACTTCCCCCGCCTGGACCTGTCCGACGCGCACCCACGCCGACACCGCCGCACAGACCGTCATGAACTCCGCAGCGGACATTTGCATCATCACGCCGCCAGGGCCCTGCCAGCCCACCATCGCCGTCGACGAGGTGTTGAGACCCATCTGAGTGAGCTCGGCGATAAGCATATCGGCGACCGTCTCGTAGCCGGTGACCGCCGCCATCAGGCTGGCCCCCAGATCGCCGGTCGACATCAGGGTGTGGTTCACCTCAGGTGTCACCACCGTGGCGTCCCCGAACGCTGACATATCGCTTTACCCTGACCCGACCCTGGCTTACAACGCCAGCGTCGCCTCGTTGATCCCGTCCATCGCCGTGTACGCGACGCCGCTGGCGCCAACGGTCTCGGCGAACAGCGCCCTAACAGTCGTCAGCTGCGCTAAGACGGCCTCGGTCTCCGCGCCGCGGGCGGCGAACGCAGCCGCGGCCGCGGCCGAGGCGTCCTCAGCACCGGGCGGCAAAATAGCCGTGACCGGAACGGCGGCGCCAGCCATCGTCCCGCCCATCGTGGCCGCGCCAGCGTTTTCCGTGGCCGACGCCATGGCCAGCAGCGGAGAGTTGATGAGCATCAGCGGAGATGTCATAGGGTTTTCCTCCCGGTAGTCGACCTCAAATACGTCCGTATCGTCCAAGTGTAATGCGGTCCACAGGGCCCGCTCCCGCTAATTTCGTGAGCCCCCGCCTGTCATGCTAGCGCCGTCTGGCTAACACGGGCGGTTCAGACCATCCGACCAGTACCCCCTGGATACCGTGGCGGCTGATGAGCTTTCCCTTGCCTTCGCGTTGCGGCTCGGCGAACACCCCAGGTACCACCGCACCATGGGAGCGGTGACCGTTGAGCGCCAGCACCGGGGACTGCATCCCCATCACGCGGCCCAAGACATTGCTCTGCTGGAGGGACAGGAATGCCCAGTTGCGGAGCTCGGCGGTGGCCACGATGTGCAGCCCGAGGTCCTCGCTCTGTTCGATGTATGGCGTGAGCTGGGCCATCGGGTTTGACATGTTCTGCCAGGTGGTGATGCCGTCGACCACGACGAAGAATTCGCGTCCCTGCCAGAATCGTTTCGTCGCCAATTCCTGCTGGCTCGCTCCTGGCGGTGGCATCCGCTCATCGAGGATCTGACACAGGTCGGCAATCACCGTCCTAATTCGCTCAGGCGTCTGCGCATAGGAGGCAAGCCAATTTTCCTCCGGGACCACCCCCACCGAGGTGCGGCGAGGATCAATCAGGATGATCGTCGCCTCGTCGGGGCGGTAGCTACGCATGATGCCCAGCATCATGGCCCGCAGCCACGTCGTCAGCCCCGATTGCGCCAACCCGGTGGCGACGACATGCGGATTCTCCGCGAAGTCCACGCACGCCGGCACCAGCGGCGACTCCGCCAGATTGGATTCGGCCAGACCGAACGGCACCACCCCGCGCAGCAGTGGCTCGGTGATGCCGGCGAGCACGTCGGACAGCAGCACCATCTCCGGCAACCGGGCCACGGTGGACCTCTGGTGCACCCCAGCGACGCGGGCCACGACCGCCGCGAGCTGATCGCCTTCCAGCGGCCGCCCGGCCGAATCGGGTTCACTTGCCTCGCGTGGCGGCTCGGCCAAGATCGGCGCACCCACCATCAAGTGGTGCCCGGTGGGGGTCAGTCCCCGGCCTGGCACGTCGGGGACTTCACGGACTGGGTTGCGCTCGGGATCGCGCGGGTCTCGCTTGATGCTGGTGTCGTGCTCGCTGATCAGTTTGAGTTCCAGTGTCTGCCCGGTCTCGGTTTTGACCGGCATGGGCAGCCCGGAAATGCTGCTGGTGTGGCTGTAGACCACGCGGATTCCGTAGTTGCGGGCCCGCATCAGCGTCGCGACTCGGGTCGCCAAGTCCGGATAGGCCTCGGAAAAGTTCTTCCATCCGTCGATCACCAGCACGATCTCGCCCCCGGACACTGACCGGGCAGCCTCGGTCTCGGCCGGATTGATCGCGCCCCCGTAACCGGTGCCGAACTTCACCGCGCGGACTTTGTCCATGTCTAGGCGCTGCGTGGTGAATATCCGGTCCCGCGAAGCGGCGATCGCTTCGATGGTGGCCACGACGCGCCCCACCCCTTCGCTGTCAGAGCCGGCCACCACCGTCGCCACGTGTGGCAGATCGCCCAACCGGGCGAGCTGGGGACCGCTGGAGGCGATGCAGTAGAACTGGACCCGCTCTGGCCGATACAACAATGCGCCGGTGGTCACCAGCGTCATGATCGCCGTCGAAGCGCCCCGGTTAGGGGCGGCGACGATCAGGGCGTTGTCGCGAAGCAAGTCCAGGCAGTGAACTTCCTGCCGGGCGCCGCGGGGGTAATCAGCCAACGCCACCGGCATCGAGAGTCCGGGATTGTTGCCGTAGTCGACGTACCAGGGTCGGCCGCGCCAGCGGGTGGCCAGCTCGTCGGCGGGCTTCGGTTCATTGAGTACGGGCAGCCAAATGGGCCGCGGCACAGGGATTCTGCCCTCGCGCAGTGCCGACTGCAGCGACTCGGTGATCGCCGTGACCATTTTGATCGGCTTCTCCGCGGGCTCGCGGCGCAGGGGCAAGACGCTGCCCTCATCGGGGGCGGGCTGCGCGGTCAGCTTGCCGTCGACATCGATGGTCTCCCCGGCGGTGAACAGCCGCGGCATGAACTCCGCGGCCGCCCGCTTGGGAGCCGCGATGGCGTCAATGCCGTCACCACCAGGCACGAAGTCGCCTGAGGTGAAGAAGTAGCGGAACTTGCGTGGTTCTCTCAACCCGACCCGCAGGTAGGCCGTGCCTTCCTCCCCGCTGGGGGCGATGTGCGCGGCTCGGGAGTCCCCGATGCCCGCGCGTGACTCTTCCTCGGTGCCGGTACGTGCGGCGATGCTGTAGCCCAGGAGCTTGGTGATGTCGCGGAGATTCTGGGTGTCCTTGGTTTGGCCGACCAGTTTCAAGAACACATGCAGCGACCGGCCCACCCGGGCGATCCGCAGATACAGGCGGCGGAACTTCGGCCCGTAGATCGGATCGGCGAAGACCTCGTTGTATTCGTCGGTGATCACCCACAGGGCTGGGATCGGCGGCAGCGACGGATCCTGCAACCGCCGCTGGTTGTAGGTGGTGACATCCGGGCAGTCGTCGAGCGCGGCGATCATTTCGCCGCGGCGGTCCAGCTCGCCGTCGAGGGTGTCATAGAGCCGCCCCACCAGGTGCTTTTCCTCGGCCAGGTTGCTGACAGCAGCCAACACGTGGGGGAACCGCTCGATCATGCCGGCGGCGGACTTGAGCTTGAAGTCGGTGAACACGATGTTGAGGACGTCGGTGGAATGGGTCAGGCAGGCAGCGGCGACTTCAGTGATGAGTCCCTCGGTCTTGCCGGCGCCCGTGGTGCCGATGAACAGACCGTGCATGCCCATGCCGCCCTGGGAACCCTCGCGCAGGTTGATTTCGGCGATCTCGCCTGTGTCGGTGAATGTGCCGATCGGAAAGCGCAACCACTGAGATCCCTGGGTGCGGGTGGGCGCCCATAGCCGGTCCAGATCTAACTTGCGCGGATCGGGGACCGACACGACGTCCAGAACGGTGCGCTGCTCGATGTCCTGCGCCGACACGGTGACCCCGGCGACGTCCTTGGCTCGGTAGCGGGCCAGGCTCCGCGCGAACCGCTCCGCGTCGTCAACGCTCATCAGGTCGGCAGTCGCGTAGAACGCGTCGTCACCCTCGTCGGACTTCGGAGAGTTCTGGCTGTACTGGTCAGCCGAGCGGGCGTCGCCATAGCGGTCCGCGGTGGTGACGCGCTTGCGCAACATGCCCTCGCTGATGCGATAGGTCGTATCAGGTGCAAAGCCGACCCAATACCGCGCGCCGGCGGCCACCGCGGCGCCAGGCCTCGGCGGTTCAGCGGTGGCCAAGCGGATGAAGCAGGTGCCGGCGTAGCCCGTGGCGCCGGTCAACCCGGCCCAGTCCTCGGGAGTGCCACAGTTGTCGTCGATGACGATGCGCAGCGGAAGCGCTGAGGGGGCACCCGCGCTGAGACCACTGGAGGGCTGCGTCCACGCTTGGCGGGCCCCGGCGGGGTCCTCGTCGAGGAACGCTTCCAGCTCAGCTGGGGAGGAGAACAGCAGGCGCCTCTCCCCGCACCCGTCGCGGCGCACCTCATGCTGAACGTGGGGAAGCCACTTGGTCCAGTCCCACTGCGTCGGCGCTGAACTCACCACGATGATCTGCACGTCGGCCGGGCTGTGGAACGCCGCGAGCTGGCAGACCATCGCTCGCGTCAACGCCCGACCCTCGTCAAGATCCCCGACGATGCTCATACCCGGAAAGCGTTGCAACCAAATAGTTTTAGGCATGCCATCGACGTATTCCTGGGCGTTGAGGAACTTCCGCAACGCGTGGCCGGTGGCTGGCTCCAGATCCGCGGCCGGCGCAATCTCGGGCTTCTCCAGCGTCATCGCCAATTTGACCTTGCCGATCCCGACCCGCACCACCGAGAACATGTCGCTGGCCGGGTCACGTTCCCACTGCCGCACCCACCCGGAAACGCTGATCAATTCCTCTGGCTCCCAATGGAAATGCTGCCGGTGATCCCACTGCCGTTTGCGCTGAACGTTGACTTCATCGCGAGTGTCGTCCTGGTTGGAGAACCACTTACGCCGCCGCGCCGTCAACTCACCCCACGACATCTTCTTGGACGCACCGCGGTTGCGGACCACCAAACCGACGGCCGAGAACGCGGCCATCCCGCCGAACAAACCGAACCCGCCAGCCAGTTGCCGTGCGCCGGATGCGTACATCACCACGATCAGGCCCACGATGCCCACGACAAGCATCACCGGCAGCACGATCCCCCAGATGGAACGCGGAGGAGGGATCGGAGCAACGATCGCCGGCTCCAACTTGATCTTCCCGCCGCCAGTCTTCGGCGGCGGTACAGGATCACCGGGGCGGACGAATGGATGTGTGGTCACCACCCAAGCCTAACGTGCGCTAAAGGCCCATATCCGCGCTAATTTGGCAGACCCCGATACGCGCATCAGCGCTCAACGCACACCGAGACATGCCCCGTTAGATAGGTGCTCGGCCTGCTCCGCCTCCGCCTGCGGCACCCTCGATGGGGATTACCGGAGGTGACCAGTTGCCCTGATAGTCCTGGCTCCACCCCGGGGGGGCGATCTGTTCGGCCTCGGTAACGGGGTCGTCATCCCAGCCATCGCCCAACGATGTCTTGAAACCCACCGCGCGGGCCACGCCCGACTGGGCCGAACCGAGAGCCGTGCCGCCGGGCACACCGCCGAGTTGTCCAGCCTGCGTTGCCGCCGAATCACCGACCGCTTGAATCTGCGAAGCGTTCTCTGCGTCCTGCGCCTGCAGATGCGCAACGCCAGCCGACGCCTTCGCCTGAATCTCCGGGCCCTTGCCGGCGATCTCCGCGCTCATCTGCCCCACCTTGGTCGAGATCGCTCCAGAGATCGTCGCCAGCGTGCCATCCACCGGAGATGTCGGCGTGACAACGGGGACGACGCCCGCCTGTGGTGCGGCGGCTCGTTCCGCGGCCGCGGCCACCGACGCGGCCGCATCAAGCAAGCGCGCGGGTATCACCTTGATTGTCTGCGCAGGCATTAGCGGTCCTCCCTGTTCATAATGCTGGAGCTGGTGTCTGCGGCGTGGCCCGAAGGCAGCGCGTTCTCGAAAGAGTCTGGTGCTCGGTGTGATTGAGCTTCGACCGCCACCGACTCGACCAAGCCGGCAGACCGCTCCACAGATCCCACTAGCTCACTCCTGCCATCCACGGGGTAAAGCTGATTTGCCCGGCCAGATAAGCGATTTCCGGGTAGGCGATGGAATCCAGGCGCCAAAGCAGCAGCAACTCGATGAGGCGGGCTAGATCGTGGTTAGCCAGAACATGAGCCCCCGCGCCGGGATAGGCTGCCATGCGTCCAGGTCGCAGACCCGCACCGGCCATCACGACGCCGATATGTGCGGCCTCGAGTTCCTGCCAGCGCAATGACGGGACCGGCAAGCCCTGACCCAGCAGGTCAAGCACCTCCCGAATTGCTGGTGTCACAGCAAGATCCGGGATCGACCCCGCACGACCCAACGCCATCTGAGCGGCAGACACCGTGGTACGCCACGCCTCTGAGCGGTCCGGCAACGGGCCGTCACCGAAACCCGTCAGCCGGGAATACAAGGCTCGGTCCAAAGTCTCCAGCCGGTGAGAATGGACGTCATCCAGCCGCGAGACCGGCGCCCCATCGCCCAGCGGCGACGCCATACGTGAGCACTCCTCGAAATGCTGAATAATCGACCGCGCCGGCATCGACGTACCACCATCATCGGTGGACACCGCCAGCGCCCACAGGTCGATATCCGGGCGGTGCTCGGCCGCGAGTTCGGCATACGCCAACATGGTTTCAGCGGGATTCGCATACGAGAACCAGCGCGCCCGGAACTCCGTGCTCAGCCCGCCATCGGCGAACAGCATGCGCGCCGAGCGCGGAACGAACACACCAGCCGGGATGAACCCGGCGCCCTCGCTGTTCACAATCAACGTCTCGATACCCGACGATGTCCGGAAAACACCCACACACCAATCCATGTACGGATACATCCGCGAATCGTGCAGCAACTGGTACAGCAGCTGAGATGCGCTGGCCAACAGCGGATCCGGCAGCGACGACCGGATCCCCTCCATTGCCGCGCCCGCCGAGGCCCCCACACCCGAGCCGACCACACCCGGCGGCAACGCAGCCACCGGGCCAGCCGATGTCCCACCAGCTGCAGGCGCGGGAACAGAGGCCGGCGGACCCGCCGCAGGACTCACCGCCGCGGTCGGCGACGGAGTGCGGGGAACATCGGACCCAAAAGGAGGCAATGGACCCATCGGAGCCGACGGCCCCCCGCCACCACCGACAGAACCCCCAGACGGCCCAAACGACGACGGCGCGGCAGCCGGTGTAGCGGCAGCAGAGCCAGCGGCGGCAGACACAGGCGCCGGACCCGCCGGCACGGCACCAGAGGCTCCCGCACTACCGGCCGCGGTCGAGGCTGGCGGCGGGACCGGCGGAGCGAACGCCGCTGGCCCACCCCCCAGACCGGCGTTGAACCCGCGCGAAAAATCCGAGGACGGCGCAGAGGGCGCGGACATCGACGGCGCCGATCCGCCCGCACCCGGAAGACCGCCAGAGCCAAGACCGCCAGAGCCAAGACCGCCAGACGAACCTAATCCCTGCGTCGGCAGCCCACCTCCCGTGCCCAATCCGCTTGGGGCCGAGGGCATCTTGAAGCCACCGCCCATTCCACCCGTCGAACTGACTGGCGAAGCTGAGGGCGAGCTACTGGAACCTCCCAGCGACACGGGCGGTGCTGGCAGGTTTGAGGGCAACCCCCCCGTTGCAGTGCCGTCGCGTTGATGCCCGCTGGAGTGGGGGTCAGCGGAGCCATGCTCATCGAGACCTGAGTTTGCGGCATCGCCAGAAGGTTTGTCTGGATTGGCGGGATCTCCGCTGCCGGGCGTCGCCCCATCACCTTTACCCCCATCGGGGTTTTGCTGGTGCTCCCCCGTTAGTGGAGGCTCCTTTCCAGGCGGGACGTCCTGTGGCAGGTCTCCCAGGTTTGGCTTTCCTGTCGGCAGACCGCCTCGGAGTCCTCCTGGGCCAGGCCCGCCACCAAACCCTGCGTTTTCGGGCAACTTCCACGTATCGCCATCAGGCGACGCGCCGCCGGTCGAGGTACTTGCGGCGGGAGGTTTGGCGTCGATGCCGACTTTCGCCGCTTCGGCGATGAGTTTGCCGTCGACTTCGGCGGCCTTGGCCATGGCGGCAGCTCGCGCTTGCGCCACGATCTGCATGATTTCCACGCCGCCGACCATGGCGTCCATGACGCCGGACTGGACCCACTGCATGACCTGGTCGATGGCACGGTGGGCGTCGGAGTCGATCTCGTCGAGGTCTTCCCGCAGGCCGTAGATCAGGCGGGCGCACTCGTCGCACATACGCGAGAGGGCGAAAAATGTATCAGCTTGATCGGTGTAGGTTGCGGCCTCCTTATGGCACGCTTCGCCAAACCCATCGACTGCATCACCGGATTCCTCACCGACCACAGACGCCGCTGTCGATCGCACCGACTCGGCACAGTTGATCAGGTCTACGCCCTTGGTGTGCTGTGCCTCAGACGCGGTCTGAAAGCTCTCCGGGTCCGTATGGGGCCACGCCCCGCCAATGATCATCGCCGAGTACTGCCGCGTCGGCATCCCTGCCGGCGCAGTAACCGCTACCACTTAACCCCTAGCCCATCGCACAAGTGAAGCGGTCCGCTATAGGCTCCAATACTGTCCTGCCACAACGTTTTTGAATAAGACGTGAGGGGACCGGGTGTGAGGTCGACGACCAAAAGATGACGGTCGTCGATGAACCGTTGCAGACTTCGCTGAAAGAAAGGGTCGACGCCGGGGTTCTTATCGACAACCGGTTGTATCCGCCGTATCCAGTCCTGAGTGTCGGTGATGAACTTCGGGGTGGCTGCATCGCGCGCGGGCGACCCAGGATCGCCGAGATCGACGTATGCATTCGAGAATCGGTCGTTTTCCCCCATTAGTGGCCCGATGGCGGTGCAGAGTGCTCGGTCGGCGTCAGTGGTGTTGCCGGTTGCCGTTGCGCTCGACGTGGCCGTCGCTGAGGAGGCCGGGGGCGGCGTGGGTACGGGTTGAGCTAAGAGGACTATTCCGATTACCAGGGCCGCGGCCGCGAGCAGGATCGCGACAACGACGCCGACGGCGAGCAGCTTGCTTCGCCGCGGGGCGGGCGGGGCGTACCGCCAGTCGTAGCCGGGCGGCCCGCCAGGAGGCGGAGAAGCGGCCGGAGGACCCGGCGTAGGCACGCCAGCAGGTGGGTAGGGGGCACCTGGCCCACCGTGGTGCGTAACCGTCATGCATCCAGCTTAAAGCCCGACCTATACCACGGCACCCACAAATTTCCGGCCAGCTGCTTCGTTGCTGGCGGGAGCGGCTGCGCCGGTGCTCAGACCCGCGCGCCGACCCCTACCATTTGACCCCCACCCCATCGCACAAGTGCAAGGGGCCGCTGTAAGCGCCGACGCTGTCTGAGAAAAGTGTCTTGGTGTAGGCCGTCAGTGGTCCGGGGGTCAGATCGACCACTATCAGGTGCTGATCGTCGATGTATCGCTGGAGACTGCGCCGGAAGTACGGATCGGCGTCTGGGTTTTGGTCCAAAACGGGTTGAATGCGGCGGATCCAATCTTGGGTGTCAGAGATGAACTTCGGCGTGGCCGCATCGCGTGCCGGCGTCCCCGCCTCACCAAGGCGCGCGTACGCATTCGAGAACTGGTCGTCTACCGCCATCAGGGGTGCGATCGCAGAGCACAGTGCTCGGTCGGCATCAGTGGTGTTGCTAGATGGCGTTGTACTTGTCGTGGCCGGTGTAGAGGAGTCCGCTGGCGGCGCGGGCGCCGGACGGACCAGGAGAACGATTCCGATGACCAGGGCGGTGGCCGCAAGCAGGATCGCGAGAACGACGCCGGCGGCGATCAGCTTCCTGTTTCGCCGCGGGGCCGGTGGGGCGTACGGTCCGCCCGGCACCGGGTACCCGGCGGATGGATAAGGCGGTGTAGCGGTCATGTCTTCAGCTTAGGAGGAAACGTGCGTCTCGCACGCGGTAATCCGTTCACCGTTGCGCGGTGGGTCCTCCCGTGGCGACGAGCGTTATGCAGTTGTTGCGCAGTGAATTTGAGGTGTTTTGGTGCCGGGAAATTGTGCACGGCGTACCCGTGGCGGTGCGGTAGCGTCGTATGTGCTCCACCGCGCTCCCACAGCGGTTGGAGGCGGATAGGGCCCGGCCGATAACTCCCACAATCGACCGGGTCCTTTCCTTTTGCAGTCGGTAATTGCTCTCGCCCAGGTGCTTTCGCGTCCAGCGAGGCAGAGGCGACCCGCGCTCTGTGTATCAAGCCGCGCGGAGCGTCCGGGGATACTCACCCGGATGATGAGAGATAAGTCATTGCAGGCCAGAGATATTGGAGCGTGCGTCTGTCGCCATGCATCGCCGACTGACGACTGAGTGCCCTACTTTTCAGGCAGGGTTTTCATCGATTGCGCTCTGCCAGAAGTCTGCACGCATACCGTTGATTCCCTCGGTGCCCGCGGCGAGGAGGCGGTTCAGTCGGTTCTCCAGTTCAAGGTTGGTCATCACCTTGCCCACGGCCTCGGCGATGCGGATCTCCAGGAGGTGCCCGTCGAAACCGAGACTCAGTGACACCAGGCCGTCTGGATCGTCGACACCGGCGCCGAGCTCGTCCAGGTCGCTCAGCAGCTTGTCCAGATGGGCCAGCGTGGCAGCGGTTTCACTCTCGGCGAACTTGACCTTTTCGGCGTCGCCGAGGTCGTAGAAATTCGCCGCACCACCGAACGGTCCGGGGGGCGGCGTGGTCATGTCGGCTCCTTCGGTGGGCGGGTCGTCAGGCGGCGCACGACTGGCTTGGCTGAGTCCGGCGGTGTCGGGTCATCGTCATCAGGTGGATTCGGGTTCTTGTCGCGGGTGGCTGCGGACGCCACGGCCAGCCTATTGGTGTCGACGCGGCCGGTGACATCCTCGGTGTGCGGAATGTCGCGGGACACGACCTTGCGATGGCGGCCGGCCTCTTCCTTGCCGCCTTCGCCGCCAGCTCCGCCTCCGGGCGCACCCATGCCGCCCATCGGCATCCCGCCCATGGGCATGCCACCCATGCCGGCGCTCGCCGGGGCTGGGGTCCCGGTGGCTCCCACGGGGGTGATCGCGGGGGTGGGCGGTGCGCCGGTCGAAGGAGCGACGCTCAACGACGGCGTTCCTTCTCCCCCAGCTGGGGTCGTCGGTGCCTCACCACCTCCGCCGCCGCCCATGTCGCCCAGGTCTCCGGCGCCCGGATCTCCCCCGGTGCCGGTGTCGAGCGGGTCGGTCTTCGGTTCGCCGAGTCCAGACAGGCCCTGGGTGGCCGCGCTGATCGCCTGCGTACCGGCCTGCATCGCGGCCTCCGGCAGTTTGGTGACCGATCCGAGGAGTCCGCCGACCAGACCGCCGGCAGCGCCGAGCACCGTGGGAAGCATTTGCGGCAGCATCGAGGCCATGCCGCCGGCACCCTCCGGCGACAGCGGATCAGCGCTGGGATCAGCCGGCCCGAGGGCACCAGGGTCGCTCGGCTCGCCCGCAGTGGTCGGGTCGGTCGGGTCGGCGCTGGCGGCATCACCGGTGCCCGGGTCGTCCCCTGCGGTGGCCGTGTCGGTGTTGCCGTGATACCCGCTGTAGCCGGTGACCGTTTGTTGGTTGAGTTGGTTCTTCTCGTTGACTGCATTGGCCAGGGGGGCGGCGTAGCGGCCCCCCGAGGCGGCATTGGCCTGGGCCAGCGATTGGATGCGCTGCTGGGCGGTGCTGTGCTGCTCGGGTGTCGGGATGTCTTGGCGCGCTTGGGATAAGTTCCCGGCGTAGGCGCTGGCCTGGGTTGCCAGGGCGTGCCCGCGGTCGGCGTAGGTGTCGAGCCCGTCGGCGAAGGCCAGCAGATGCCGGCTGGCGGCGGGAGTGGAGGCCGGACCGTCGAAGACCTCGGGTAGCTGGGCCACCGCTGAGCGCAGGTGTTGCGAGGCGTCGCGCGCAGCGCCGCTGGCGGTCGACCACGCACCGGTGAAGGCTTCGCCGCCGCTGAGTTCGCCGGTGTGCGCGGCCGCAGACAGTGCCTCGGGCATCATGCCCGCGGCCGGCGGCAGAGGTGCCCGCACATCGGGAGGTATCGGTGGTGGCGGCGGCGCGGACCCGGCCACCGCCGCGGCCCCGGCGGTGGCGCCGTTGAGTGTGGCCAGTGCTGCGGCATTGTTCTGATCGGTCTCGGTGAAGGTGATCGCTGTGCCGGTCAGGTGCTCCAGGGAGGCCACCAACGCGGAAACGTGCGCACCGAGGCTGGTGGTCAGCTGGGCGCCCGCGGTGGTCAACCGCTCGGCCGCTCCCACTGAGGCGGGGTCGGCCGCCAGCGGCGGGTGTGGAACGCCGCTGCTACCGCCGAGCGCCTCGACCGCGGACACCAGCCGCTGCGCCGCGGCGACGAGCCCTGGTGCGTCGACCTTCATGGTTACAGTCTCCTCAGCCGTTCACGGGCCGCGTCGAGCTCGACGGCCGTGGGCATCCAGCCGAACGCTTCGGCAGGTACCCCAGCTGCTTCCCACTCAGCGCGGACCGCCACCTGTCCCTCGAAATAGGCGACGTCGGCGCAGGCCTGAATGCGGGCGGCGATCTCGGGGCCAGAACGTTCCATCACCGGCGGTTCGAGCTGAACGCCCAACACTTCGCCGGTGCCGGCGACACGCACCCACACGGTCTCATCGACCGTGTTGGCGGTGTACTCGCGTTCAGCTGCCTGGCTCATGTCAGGAGTTGGGGACCTGGTTGATCTGCGCGGCGTTCTGCTGGTCGGTCTCGACGTACTGGGCAGCGCCGCGGCGCAGTTCCTCGCCGGCCGCGCTGTGTCGGGCGGAGTGCGCAGCCAAGCCGTCGTCGCGATCGGTCAGCAGATCACTGACGGTGGCTTTGACCTGGTGCATGATCGGCCCGAAGGTTTCGACGGCGGCGAGGATGTCGCCGCCGCGTTCGCGGGCCGCTTCCAGGTGACGGATCACCTCGTCGTGGCCGTCGGCGACCTCTCTCATCACGTCGGCGTCAGTCCTAATCGGTTCGGTCATCGGCTCCATCCTTTCTTTAGCGAATTATTGTCCCCGTGCCCGCCAGGGGGCAGACACGGTCCTGGCTAACCCGTTGGCAACGGCGCCACATCGGCAGGGGCGGGTGCGGCCGGAGCGCCCAACGGAGCGGCCGGTACCGGGGCGGGTACCACCGGAGCGGGCGCTGGCGCCGCAGTGGCCGCCGACGCCGCGGCGGTGGGGTCGATGAAGCCCAGGAAATCCGGACTCGAGGCCACCTGACTCAGGGGCACCACCTGACCGTTGAGGTAACCCTTCACCGAACTGAGGATCGGCTCGTAATGATCCTTGAACATCGCGACGTCTCCGCACGTTAGGCGCGTCGGATCGACCGGGGCGGTGACGGGTGTGCCGACCGGCGGCAGGGTCATCCCGTTCTGGTGATACGCCGCATCGACAGTTCCGCCGGCCAGGTAGTCACGCACTGCCTGCGCGGCTGCCGGGGTGCGCGCGGTCGCCGTCGAGCCGTCGGGCAGTTTCACCGTCGGCGACGCCGGGGCAGGGGGTGCCACGGGGACCGGAGGTGCACCGGGCGGGGTGGTGTTCTGCGGATCCTGTTGTCCTGGCTGCTGAGTGCTGGTGTTCTGCTGCTGATCAGCCGGCGCCGTGGTGTCCTTCTTGGCCGGGTCGGCGGTGTCCTTGTCCTTATCGTCGGCCGAGTCGACTTTGTCGTCGGTCTTGTCGGTCGAATCCGGCGAGTGATCGCGGCCCTGATCCCCCATACCGGACGCCAGCCCGGCCAGCGGACTCGCCGCACCGGCCAGGCCGCCCAGGGCGTCCAAGGGGCTTCCCCCACCGCCTCCGCCGAGGCCCCCCAGACTTCCCATGGCCCCGGGCAGCATCGACGCCAACGCCGACATCGGGTCTGCACCCATCCCGCCCATCGGCATGCCGCCCATCACGTCCGACAGCGAGGGGTCAGGCATTTGCGGCGCAGGACCCAGTCCAGGATCGGTCAGGCCCGGATCGGTCAGCCCCGGATCCACCGGAGCCGCCGGTGCGGCAGGAGCCGCGGGGGCCGGGCTGTCGGTACCGGGATCTGCCGGGGCGGTGGTACCGCCGTTGTCGGCGGCGTACAGCGCGGCCAAGGCTTGAGCGGTCTTGCTTTGATCGTCGGCGCTGAGACTGCTCGACGCCAGCAGATCCTTGATCGTGCTCACCTGACTCCGCAGAAACGTCAGGTACGCCTTCTCCCCGGCGGCGGTTTTGGTCTCCATCGCCGGATTGTTCACGGCTTCAACGATTTTCTTCTGAATGTCGTTGAGTTTGGCTTGGCCGGCGGCATTGGTTGCGTGCGCGTTGAGCAGCACCTCGGAGAGCTTCTCCTCAGCCGAGCTGATGGTGGTGAAACGCGCCTTGAGTTCGTCTTGAAGCTTGCGTACCGCGTCGGCGGCGTCGCCGCTCTGCTGCTCGTCGGTCGGTAACCCGGCAGTGTCCGGATCGCCGGGCGGGCGGCCCGCGGTGGCATCGTTGTACTGCTGCTCGGTGATCGGCGAACCGGTGCGGTCGAAGAACGCCTTCTTGCCGTCGGGGCCCAGGGTGTAGTAGTCGCCGTTGTTGTTCTTTGGGGTCAGCACACCGGTTTTCGGGTCGGTGTAGAACCCTCCGTTGCTGGGCGGCAACCCGCCCTGCTGTGGCCCGATCTGCTGCCCGGTGGCGTTGATCGGGGCGTACTGGTCGCCAAATTTGTGGTAGCCCGCCGGCGGCAGCGCTGGCCCCGGCTTGCCGTCCGGGCCGATCAACGACGAGGTGCCGTCGTCGTTTTGTGCCCAATTCTGATGGCGCGCAGCATCGTGGTAGACGACCGTGCCGTCGGCGGGCAACTTCGAGCCGTCGCCGAAGACGAGGTGCCGCACCTGGCCCTGGTCGTCGGTGTCGAAGTGAATCCCGGGATCGCCGTAGGACTTTCGCGCGTTGTCAAGCACTCGACCCCAGTACGGGTCGTCGATGGTGATGTAGCTTCCGCGGTCGCTGGGCATCACCCAGCCGCGGCCGGGATTCCAGCCCATCATCTGCTGGCCGGAGTCCCAGGAGACGTCACCAAAGTGCTTGGTCGCGGTCATGAAGCACAGTCCTTTCGGAGGGTCAGTAGTGGCCGCGGCCGAGGTTGTCTTCGATGTCGCGCTCAGCGGCGAACTGCGGCGGCAGCGCCGGTTCGCGGTGGCCACCAAAGACGTCCTGGACGCGCGCCACCACGCCCAAGACCTTTTGGGCTTCGATGTCGATACTGGGGTTGGTGATCACCGGATCATCCTTTCCTGGAGGTGATTTCAAGCCTAATCCCGGCTGGGTGGTGCCCCGTGCACAAAATTTCGGGCCTGGCTCAGACCGCGGCGAGTGGTACCGGGCGGCGCGCGATGAACCGACCCGGCATCGGCGCCACCCGCACCACATCTCCGGTATGAGGGGCATGAACCACCTGATTGTTGGAGATCGCCATCTGCACGTGACCCGGTCCGGGAGTGCCGCCCTCGCCGAAGGAATCCAGTGGAAAAATTAGGTCGCCGGCGCGCACCTGACCCGGCGGGACTGGCATGCCGTCCTTGATCTGCGAATAGGTGTCGCCGCCGATTTTCACCCCAGCCTGGTTCCACGCCCACTGGGTCAACCCCGAACAGTCAAAGTTGTTGGGACCTTTGGCGCCCCACACGTACGCTCGCCCCAGCTTGCTCAGCGCAGCCTTGACCGCCCCCTCGGCCGGACCGCCGGGCACTGAGCCGGCGCCCCCATGTGTCCAATCGACGTTGGAGGCGAGCGCGGTACGCGGATTGCGCGAACCAAGACCTGCCAACGAGGACAACCCAGACAGACCCGACATCGGTGAGCCCCCACCGCCACCAAAGCCGCCGCCCATGCCGCCAGAAGACATGCCTCCCATGGGCATACCGCCACCGGAGCGACGCGAGTACATCAGCGATCGCACCGCAGCCGCCAAGCGCGCGTCTTGCGCCTTGTATGCGGCGATGACTTGTTGTTGTTGGGCCAGGCGGGCGCGTAGTGCGCTGACCAGTGCGCGTTGGCCGGCGGGGGTTTGGGTCGAGGGGGCCAGTGCTGCGGTGTCGGAGGCTGCGCCGTTGACAACCGCGCCGGAGGTGCCGCGGCCGGAGCGGTCCGCCGCGGCGGCGTCGCGCAGGTTGGTGCCTAGGGCGTCGTCGGCTTTGGCGGCGGCGTCCAGGGCGGGGCCGGCGTCGGTGGCGAAGTTGCCGTAGCCGGCGGGCAGTGCGCCTGAGAGTGCGGTGATGCGTTGGTGGCCACCGCGCACCAGGTCCCCCGCGGCGGTCAGCCCGGCACCTGAGGTGGTGGCCGCGGTGCCACCGGAGGACGGTGGATCACCGAACAGCGCGTGCCCGCGACCCAGCACCTCTCCGACCTGTTGAACGAGCGCACCAACCGACACCCATCCAGTATCGCGGCACCCACACCATGGTCCATGCACAAAATTTTCGACGTGCCCGCGCATCCGCGCGCAATTGTAAGGGCCGCTAGGCCCCTGCCCCGACGCAAAATTGTGCACGGCGAACCTATTGTGCGGCAATACGATTCCTAACATGACCACCTTCGGCGCAACGCTCGCCCGCGCTCTGGCTGCCGGCGCAGCGATCTGCACACTGACCGGCGGCTGCGCCTTCGGGCACCCCACGATGACCAGTCGCAGCGCCGACCCGGCCGCGCCGTACCAACTCATTCAGGAACCCGACGACGGGTACGAACCGATCCTCAACCTGATCCGGTCCGCGCGGCATTCCGTGCAGATGACGATGTACCAGCTCTCTGACCCCGACGCGGTCGACGCGTTGGTCGACGCACGGCGCCGCGGCCTCGACGTCAAGGTGATCCTGGACGCGGCCTATCACGGTCAGACGGTCAACACCGACGCCTACGGGCAGCTGCGGGATGCCGGCGTGGACGTCATCTGGGCGCCCAATGACGTGATCTATCACCAGAAGAGCGTGACCGTGGACGACACCACCTCCGCGGTCGGCACCGGCAATCTCACCGCGCGCTACTACGCGACGAGCCGCGACGCCTACGTCGTGACGACCAACCCGGCCGACGTCGCCGCCATCAGCGCCACCTTCACCACCGACTTCACCTCCCCGCCAGCCGGGCGGCCACCGGAGGCGACACCGTCCCCGCGGCTGGTGTGGTCCCCCGACGCCCGTGCCGTCTTCCTCCAACGCATCACCAGCGCCACCCAAACCCTCGACATCACCAGCGAAGAACTCAAGGACCGCGCCATCGTCGCGGCCATCGACCAGTCCGCCCGCCGCGGCGTGGCCTGCCGCATCGTCCTGACCGAGAACCCCGCATGGGCCCGCAGCGTCGCCGAGGTCAGCGCCGCCGGCTGCTCGGTGCACCTGATGCCCGACACCCCCACAGGGCTCTACATGCACGAAAAGATCCTGCTCACCGACGACAACCTCATCATCGGCAGCCACAACCTGTCGACGACGAGTCTCCTGGAAAACCGGGAACTGTCCCTGCAACTCGACACGACCACGGCCCCCGACATCATCGCCGCCGTCCGGGCCACCTTCGACCGCGACTACCGCCAAGCACCACCGGCACAAAGTTCCACCCGCTAGGAGGACCGCATGACCACCACCCCCGGACTCACCGGTCTCGCCGTCGCCCACCTACCCCGCATCAGGGGCGGTGACCTGACCCGCCTGTCCTGGCGCGGATGGCACGTCGACCTCGATCAGCACCGCGTCACTGTGCCTGTACAACCCATCGCCGGCAAGAACATCGACGATCTCGATCTCTTGCTCGGCGCCGGCTACCGAATGCTCGACATCGCGACCGCCGCCAGGCTCAGTCCGCTCCCGCAGCTGCGGGTCCGGTTACCCGAGAGCATGATCACCCAGATCGTCGCGGTACTGCAGTCCGCGCAGCGTATCGCTGATATCGACTCTCACCGAGGGGTATTCGACGTTTACGAATGCACCAGCCGAGCGTGGCGCGACTCTGGGATGTCGATTCCGTACGCCGTCCTGCTGAGAAGCCTCCGCGCTGTGCTCCCCCCAGGGGTGGGAAACCTCGCCGGCTACGACCGTTGTGCCCGTCCGACCGACGTCCACGACCTCTACACCGCAGCGATCCACCGCTGGCGCGGCCAGGACGCGTCGACCCGCGGTGTGTCGACGCAAATCGCCTAGAAAGGGCCCGCAGTGACCAACCTTGATCCGCCGCTGGGGCCCTGCCCCACCTGGTGCGAGAAGCCCGCCCACCACGATTGGGAAGACGAATGGCTCAACGGTCCTGTCCGAGTCCACATCTGGGCGCGCACCGTCGCCGGCAACGGCCATGTCCAAGGCGACCAAATCCGCATCGAAGAAGCCGAGCAGCACACCGGGGATGGGGTAGTCCGCCGGCGAACCATCGTGGTCGACGTCGAAGCTCCCACTGAATGGGACCTCGACACCGCGACGAGAGCACGTGAGGTGCTCGGCGATGCCATCACCTTGGCGGCCGCCGAGGGTGCAGACGCGCGATGAGCACCTCAGGGACGACCGCGGCCGACGGCGCCACCCACGTTTGTCGTGCCAAGGGCTGCCCCGTGGAGGTGGCAGCAGCGGACTTTATGTGCCAGCCGCACTGGCTCCTGGTGCCCGCACCGCTGCGCGAAGCGATCAAGACCAGCTACCAGACAGGCCACGAGCACGACCCGGCGCCGGAGCTCTCTGCCATCGCCCAGGCGGCCGTTGACGCCGTAGCGCACCAGGAGTCACGTTCGGCGCCACGCGCACCCCGTCCGCGCCGCGGCAAGCCCGTCCAACTTGCCTTGTTCGACCTGGCCGAACCCATCCCCAGCAGCAGCAGCGCTGATACGGCGACGCTCACCCGGTCAGATCGGCGATCAGCTTCTCCAGCTGCTGCTGATCGGCGGCGCTGACCTGCTGCTCAGCCTCCGCCGCAGTCACCACCTCCGGGGCGACATAAGCGGCGCCCGCCGCCTCCGCCACGCTAAACGTCGCCGCGTTGCGCGCCACGTACAAGCGCTGACCCAGCGTCGCCTCCGGTGCGGACGCGGCCCGCTCCATCAGCGCGTCATAGCGGTGACGGATTTCCCGCAGGAGCTTCAACACCTCCGCGGAACCCTGACTGCTGCGTACCGCACGGGCGGTGATCACTTCCAGGGTGCGCAGGTCTGCCAGGACCTTCCTGGCCCGCGCGGGAAATGCCGGATCGTCCTCGGCAGGCAGGTTGTCAGCCGATGACAGCACCTGCGAGGCCGCCACGGTGACAGCACCGCTGAGCAGTGCCGCCGTCTCGTCAGTCCGGCCCTGACCGTTAGCACCGCTTCTTGGCGCTTCTCTTCCATCGCGCAGTTTGGCCAACGTCCCTGGTGGCCACTTCACCACCTCTTCGAGCTTGGCTCGCGTCTTCTCACGCGGCCACGCCCGACCCTTCTCGAAGTTGATCAGCCGTGGTGCCCCGATGATCTTCATCTTGGCCAATTCCCGCTGGGAAATGCCTAATTCCGTGCGCCGAGCAGCAAAGGCTGCACCGGCGCGGGTCACGCCGACATCATCAGCGTCGTCGTGCATCGGGCCAGTGTATCGGCATACCCAGCAGCAGATCGAGCAACGGTTGACCAGCGCGTCCCGGTCAACCAGTGGGATCGATGCTTACGGAGCGCGGGAGGGTAAAGGTTCTCTGCTTCTGTTTGAAAGGTTGCGGTGCTTCTCTTTGGGCGCTACTCTTCGGGTTATCGAAGATCGACGCTCAGTGGGAGGAGCGACTGTGACCGTGATGCTTGACCGACCTGCAACCCAAACTTTCTCGCCATGCCTGGCCGACCCCGATCGGTGGTCTGACGGCGGTGAGGACTCCGAACTGAAGGTGTTGTGCCGCGGATGCCCCCGTCGGTTCCCGTGCGCCAAGGATGCTCTGGACACCCCCGGCATTCAGGGCACGGTGGCCGCTGTCTACGTCCCCCAGGAGGGACGCGGTCGCACCTTCGCGCTCCGGCAGCTGCAGTCGTTGGCCGCGTACGCCGGCCTTGCTGACCAGCCCGAAATCCCCTAGACAACACCCTGTGGTGTCGCCATGCTCGCCCCGCTGCGACAGCGCCCGGCCCGTTCTCTGACTGAGCGGCCGGCCGGCCCGACACCACCATTCGCACTGACCCGCCGCGCCGCGTGCTGGGTCCGGCACGGTGACACGCGCAGAACCGCCGCGCTTTCCAGTACCCGCGTCGCCCGTGCCCGGTCGTCGGGTCTCGTCACTCACCAGAAGCTCGTCAGGAGCAGTCCATGAGCGCCACCATCAGCTCGCCTATCGCGCAGCGTTGGCTGCCCCGGCTATTGTCCGGCCACCCCCACCAGGTCATCCGCACCAGCGCCGGTGATCCCTATCTCTTGCGTTGGTTCCTCGTACCGCCGAATAAATACTGTCAGGTGTATGGGCACCGATTCATCGGGTCCGACGAGCCGACGCCTCATGATCACCCTTGGCACTTCCTTTCAATAGTGTTGCGGGGCCGCTATTTTGAGGAGTCATTGGGTCGGCCCGGCCGCTGGCGCGCACTAGGGCACGTGGCTTTTCGGCGTGCCACCCATACGCATCGCGTCATGCTCGCCACCGATGAGCGTGGACGTGAGAGACCCTGCACCACCGTGGTCGTCACCGGACCGTGGCTGCGGCCGTGGGGATTTTGGTGTACTCGTGAACGATTCGTCCCCTGGCAAGAATTCGGGAACGGCGGATGCGGTGATCTCCGTTGACCGAGATCGCGCAGCACCGTCAGCGCAAGCACTCCTCGACGACGGCCCGGCCCGCGTCGGCTCCGTCGGTCGATCGCCATTTCGGCGCGGTGTTCGTCACTCCTTTGAGCACTCGCGAATATCTATTGCTCAGCGACCCGGGCGTGCGTCGGTGGCCACTCGGTGGTTGGGTGTTGCTCGACGACCGCGACACCGTAGTCGGGTATCACTGGCACCAGCTCTACCACGCGCTCGACACCGACTGGAGCAGTCACACAACCGCTTTCGCAGCGTTCATCCCCGACGCCGAGCAGCGCGAACGACTCGCAGCGGCTGGGTGGACAGTTCGTCCAGACGGTGACACCGCATTGCTGGCACCTTACTTGTGCAGCACAGCGCGCCCTTGGAGGGTGGTGCCATGATCGCCGGCCGTCACACGGAAGCTGGCTAGTTGCCAGACATCGCCCACGCTGTGCGACTGCGGCACGTGGCACACCGATCTGGGCGATGAGCAGCGTGTCTGACCGGATAATCCGCCACGTCATGCCAAACTCATCGACACCACGACCATCAGGAGGCACACCAACCCCACACAGCCGAGCCCGGCGCAGTACGGCCTAGAACGCAGAAAACCCCGCCGAAGCGGGGCAATCTGATTTCCCGGACGGGAGCCTCACCTCTCATCCAGAAGGCCACTACAACGAAACATCTCACACCCCGTGCAGAAACCACCCTTGCAGGTGGCTTCAGGATAGAGGACGCCCTGGTGAGCCGCAATAGTTCATTACGCCTGTCACCCGCAAAAACGCAGTCGGCGCCGCGGCCGACGCCGACTGCGCCATCTCACCGCCCACGATGAGTGCGCCCCCTCCCCCGGCCGCAGTCTGGAAGGCGCTCGCGCGGCGGCTCTCGCCGCCCGGCCGCGACCGGATGAAGGTCTTCGATCCCGAGACCAAGGAATACGCCAAGACGCGGCGGATCAGCGACAAGCTACCGACGTTGATGGCCGCGGTGTACATATACACCCACCGCCGCACCACGCTGCTCGCACTGGACTTCGACAGCAAGACCCATGGCCGTGATCAAGTCGACGCCGACTGCGCCTGGGCCCTGGAATGGCTCACCGTCTGCGGAGCCCGCGTAGTCACCGATCGATCCACCAACGGCGGGCGCCACATCCTGGTCCCCCTAGCGATCGGCACCACCGCCAGCTTCGAGGAAATCCAACCTCTTTTGCGCCAGCTACAAGCGCGGCTGCCCAGCTTGGACCCCAAACCGATGCAGAACCCCAAGGAAGGCTGCATCTCGGTCCCAGGGACGCCCTGCGCCGGCGGCGGCTACCGGACCTTGGACGGATCGCTGATCGATGCCGTCAACACCCTCACTGAACGCAGCGACTCCACCCTGCTGCCATCCCTCTACGCCTTGCTCGGAACCCTGCCAAATGCTCCGACGTCGTCGACCCACATCCGCCACCGTGCCGAGGGCACCATTGGCAGCGGCGATCACGAACGGATCATTGAGTGCGCCCGCTGGAGCAAATCCATGCCCCCCGACGTCGCCACGTTCCTCTCCACCGGGGCACTCACCCGCGCGACCTGGCGCAGTCCGTCCGAGGCCCGCATGTCGGCCGTCCTCAACGCCGTCCTTCGTGGTTACAGCCTCGCGGAGATCCGTGCATTGACCGCTCCGCGGCACCCGTGGAGCGGTCTCGGAGACTCCTACCGCACCAAGCACGACCGCAACGCCGACGCGCAACTTGCTCGCGACGTTCGCAAGGCCTTGCAGTACGCTTCAACGCTCGCCGCTAAAGCGAATCCGTCCGCACACAGGTACAAGAACTCACAGTCGGGGGGTGCGTCCGCAGCCGGGCCGCACGGCCGCTGGCTGGCCCACGCGCTGGCCTGGGCGGATCGTGAGTTCCGCGGCAGCCCCGCCCGCTGGACGGTGCGCGATGTTCTCCAAGCGCTGGCGGTCAAGGCAGCAGTCGCTGGTGAGCTCCGTTCAGGCACTCCCATCGTCGGGGTCGGGGGTCGAGGATTGTCACTGTCGGCCGGGCTGATGCCGGCGACGACGGTCTTTGACGTACTACGGCGAGTCAGGGAGATGGTGGGCTCGCCCATCGTCCTCGTTCGCCCTCGAGTGGGACGAGACGCTGACTACTACGCCCTCACCACTGTCGGGCCCGACCGCATCGTTCCGATCCCACTCGAACGCATCTGCGTCCAAGACGTCCATCCGGCATGGAGTGTCATCGGCCGCCACCATCGGATGACCTTCGAACTCATCGCTCACACGGGGCTCACCACGCCGGCCGACATCTACGCCGGGGCCCGGTTAAGCGCACGCGCCGGACAACTCTCGCTATCGGCGTTGGCGACCATCGGTCTCATCTCCCGGTCCGGGCGTACCGTAGCGCCCGGACCGGTAACCCTCGACGACATTGCGGCCGCACACCACCTTGACGACGTGCACGCCGAGCGCATCGCAAGGTATAGGCGAGAACGGGCCGCCTGGCACGCCTGGCTGGCCCTACAAGACCAACTGAAGGGAATCATCCCAGGGACCGGGGAGTGGCGTGAGATCGCGGTTCAGGAGCCGGTTCTGGCAGACGAAGAGGACTACCTTGTCGCGGTCCTGGCGCACGGACCGCCCCCGCTGGAGGAGGAAGCTGCAGCCATCGCACTCGTCACTGAGGTCATGGGTGCGCGCATCCTGGCCGGCGTTGGCACCTAGACGAATTGGCTAGGCGAGTCGGGTTGTGAACGGCGAGCTAGCCGACAGCAGCCAAGGACTTGCGGCGATATGACTCCGCGGCCTCCAGAGTCTTGGTCACCACAGAGTGATGTACCCCGGTGTGTTCGGCGATAACCGCTTTGCGGGGCTCCCGCTCAGCCGCCGAGAGGATCGCGACCACGGTCTCGACCGGTTTGCGCACCGCGCCGGCAGCCACGATGTGTTCGGCTAGTTCCCGTGTCCCCGAAACGACGGGGGGTGTCGACTCGGTGGGGTTGTCCGCTGGAGCGTCATTGGGGGCGTCGGCGATGGGACCGGCTGTAGGCGAGGCCGATTCAGCTCTGGCTGACTGGTCGTCGGGCGTCGGCTCGGTGCTCGCCGTGGGCGTCGCGATGGCTACGACAGCGGGTTGGTTTCCCACCGTGTCAGATACCGTGGTGTTGGCCGCCGGGGCTGCGCCAATGACCGCGCTGTCCATGGCCGCCTTCATTCGGGCCGCCAATGGCGCAGTGAGCACCAGCCCTCGCGTAGCACCGAAGACCGATAGATCGATGACGAATGGCGCCACCCATGCCATCTGTTCCGGTACACCCATCGCGGTGGTAAACCCAAAGATGCCAAACGCCGACCACCCGAACGCACCGACGGTGACCCCCCACACCACGCACGTCAGCAGTCTGTCGCGCTCTTCGCTACCAAGCATCCGTCCCAAGGTCGGCAACCCGTGAATGGCGAGCATCAGCAGTGCCGGTGGAGCAGCAGCCCACCCGATTGCCATTCCCCTGCTCGCAGCCGCCTCGACGGTCAACCAGGCGTGCCCGACGTTGCCTCCCACAGAAAGCGTGGTGGCCACCGTCAGCCAGAACCACAAGAAGCGGCGATCCGCACGCATCGTCGACCACGCCGCTGCGTGGTCGTTAGTCGTTGGCGGTGTGGCTCGCATTATTCGAATCCCTTTGTCAAATAGGCCGTCTGAACGAGGGCTTCGTGGCTGTTTCGGAGGCGCTGGAGGTATGAAGTTCTCGGGCACACACCGCGCGGAGCGAGCCGTTCACACCTGTCTTAAGCCTATGGCCGTCAAAGTGATGGTTCGTGCACTGTTTTGCGCGGGTTTGGCCTCCGCACAGCTGGGTTCGTTCGCGGCCGAGGCGTGTGCGGCACCAGAGAAGGCGGTGCTCGCCGCTGCCGTGGAGGACATGTCAGAACACGCTCGTAAGAGTCAAGCCCCGAGTGTCATCCCGGCGCCACCCGGGCTGACTGTGTCGGACTCGGCTGGCAACGCGCTGCCCATCGTCGCGCTGCAGATCACCGACAGAGATGGTCAGGACGCCGAGGTGGTGCCGCTCGACATGGACCTCGACGGTTCGGTGGCTCGACTGTGGAGCACCGACCTCAGACTTCAGCTGTCGGCCACGTGGACTCCTACGCCTAGGGCGGACGCGCCCTAGATTTCTCTAAAGGGCCGGCGCCGAGCGTGGAGAGGGCTATTCGCCCCCCGCTCGGCGGTCCGCGCAGATGGTGCGGACCGTACGCGGTCATCGAGGAGATCGTCGTCGAGATGCTCGCCCGGGCGGGCGATTGGAGTGCAAATCAACGTCTGTGTCTGGCCAACTCCAGCCCTGCAACGTCCACTCGATCGCCCTATTGCGGGGACTACGCGCAGCGACGGCTGGCGGCTGATGTGTCCCACCCCTCCCCCACAAGGCGGCCAGAAGTGCGGGCGCACATCGCCTGTTTGAACCGTTCCTTCGGTCACGACCGAACGGTTAAGACGCCTTCACCGAAGTCGGGTACGCCTGGGGCTGCCCGCAATGTTCATGGGCTCGTTGAATGAGATCGTGCACAAACGGAGTCAGCAGTTCGGCGATCTTCACACCGTGGTCCTCTGCGTACTTGGTCAAGGCCAAGTGGTCTTCCTCGGTGACACGCTTGGCGATGTACTTCGACGACGCGCGGTTCTCGCGATGCCGCCAGTCGCCCCGCCGACGAGTCGCCTTCGTTTTTGCGGTCGTGTCCGCCATAGCCGCTCCGTTCACCTCGTCATCGTGGTTGACCAGCCCTGGGCACTCTGAGCTGCGATTACACGATTCGAATAACAGGATATCAGTAACGTGAAGCCTGTAACAGAAATCCTGTAATAGCATCTCAGTCGTGTCGTATGCGCAATCGGCGAGAGTCCAAGAACTCTCATCGGTGGTGTTCGGCCAGAAGCATCGCCTCGCGGTGATGGCTGCGATCGCACAGAGCGACGGCTTGGTGAATCCCACCGACCTGGCCGCCGACCTCGGATTCCGCGCGCAGAGCGCCATTCAGCAACCGCTCAAAGACCTCACGACTGCCGGGCTCATCACTCGCGAGGACGGCATGGGGCGCGTGTACTACCGACGCAATCAGCACCCGATATGGGAGGCGGTAATGGAGCTCCTCGCTCAGGCCCTCACCCACGACGTCGCCCTTGATCTCCGACCTTAGGCGTCGCTTCGAGCATCGCGCAGCTGCCCATACTGCGGCGCCGGGTGGCAGCCGCGGGCTGCGCGGTCGCGGCTGGCGGAGCGGGGCGCTGAAGGTTGAATCGTCACTGTGACGAAAGTGGGACGCGGCACGGCAAGGGGAATGTCTCGAACGGTTCGTCACGCACTTTCGCCCCCCGTCGGTGGGGCGCACAACGGCCATGAGGTGAATCGCGAAACCCGTTGCCCGCCAGCGTAATTGATGCCATGACGCGTTCCGCCGCCAGGCGCGTGATCGGTCGCTGTTAGGCCAGTTTTCCGCGGAAAACTGACTAACCTGCCTTGATAGTCATTTGACTCGCACCCTGGCGGTTAATCCGGCCGTTCGAAGTCGCCCGCCGGTCGACTCCGGCGTTGCGACTACCTTTCGCCGCCGACTCCCGTAGCGCTTGCCTGGTCGTGTGCGCAGACCGCAGGACGCCCGACCGGGCGCCACCCCGGGCAGCTTGCGGCTGAACGGGGTGGCGTTTTCCGCGGAAAGCCGTGGCTACTTGAGAATCTTCCTGAGGTGGCTCATCAGTGTTCGGGTGCCGGACTCCCCCAGCTGGTCGTGTAACGCCGCAGCCAGCGCACCTGGCTCGTCGTGGAAGTTGCGAACGGCCCGAGTGAGCGAGCGCAAGGGCGGTGCCCCTGTATCGCGACCGGATTTCTCGCGGTCGATGCCGTCCGTCAGTCCGTCACCCGCGTCCGCCTCTCCCGCACCACCGCCTGACCCCTTGCGGCCAGCGTTCCACCGGATTACCTGTTGTTCGAGCGGTACTTGAGCCAAGGTCCTCGCTTCGCGGATCGCGAGATCTCCCCGGCGAAGGGCCTGCTGCAAGTCGGGTGCGAGTTTGAGCAGAGCAAGCCGCTGGCTGACCCACGTCTTGCTCTTACGAAGATGATCCGCCGCCTGGTCTGCTCGGCCGAATTCCTGAACCAGGCTGGCCACCGCCTTGGCTTCCTCGATGACGTCGAACCCTGAACGATCGACGTTCTCGGCGATGATCGCGCTCAGAAGTGTGCCGCGATCGACAGCCAACTCGTCTTTGACGACGATGTCGAGGGTGGTCCGGCCAAACTTGTGCGCCGCTGCGAGGCGGCGGTTGCCGAGGATCACCACCCAACGTGCGGTCAGCGCTGCGTCGGGGTACAGGTTTAAGAACGCCTGTCGTGTCACGGCCACGACAGGTTGGAGCTGAAACTCGGCGATCGAGGCCAATTCCGCCAAATCGCCGACCGAGTCGCGCGGGTTATGGGGGTTGCCCACCAAATCCCGCAGCGGAACCGACCGCGACAATGCAGACCGCGACGGAGCCATCGACGACTGAGCGGTTCCATCCACGGAGGAGTCATCTCCGACGGCGTCGACTAGCGATTCGAAGGACTTCACACCACCACGCGCCATCATCGAACTCCGATCAAGCCCACCGGGCGCGTGGCCGGCGCCGTGTCGAGCTCATCAGCCAGGTTGCGATAGTCCTGTGCTGCCAGTTGGGACACCTTGTCATTGGGGTACTGAGTGACGACCAGGCCCTCGCTGCTGGCGTTGGTATGAATCATGTAGTGCCTGACGGCGGTCTCGGCTAGGGGGTAACCACGCATGTGAACGAACCGCTGGGTCTCTTCCAACCACTTCCGGCCGTCGCGCGCGTGCCAGTCATTGATGAAAACGCGGTAGGGGAGGCCGCGCGGTTCCAAGATCTTTCGGATCGTGCGCGCGGTCGGGTCAAAACACATTGGCTGGGTCAACATGGGCACCAACACCTCGTCGGTCACATCCAGGACGACTCGCAGCGCCTCAGCTGAGTAGCCGTCGCCGAGGCCGTCCCCGGCAGAGTCGGGATCGAGGTCGAACCAACCGGGGGTGTCGACATACACTTCCGCGATTCCGGGCAGGTTGTTGAGCTGAGCGAGCCAGTCGAGGGGATCGTCGTGTGCCTGAATGAGATGGAACGGCAATTCATCGACTCGGTTTCCCCACCACAAGGCAGAACCTTGGGGATCGATAGAGACCGCCGCCACGGGGGAGGACGCGTTGGGATCGCCTTTGGCGGCGAGCTTCTCGGCGCGGACAGCGGCAAGGTTGACGGTGCCGGTGCTCTTGCCGACTCCGCCTTTCTGGTTGAGGAGAGTGACGACTTTGGTCATGAGTGAAGGGTCCTTCGATAGCTTGGTCAAAGCGGCGGGCCCGAATCCTGGGCAGGACTTGAAGATACTTGGCCGATGGTCAAACCGTACCGCGGACACGCTGAACTTTTGGTTACATTCGTGCCAGGTCCCCAAGGACTTCTCCGTGCCGCGAAGGCGCCGGCTCAAAGGCAGTTTTCCGCGGAAAACTCGAGGCTGTTGATCCGGTATCTGCGAACTTCGAAGATGAAATGGTCACAGGCCCGCCCGCCTTGACACTTCAGTTTTCCGCGGAAAACTGGAGTGAATCAGAGCGGCAGGCGAGGCGTCCATTCGGACGACCGGCCGATGAAGTAGTGTGCTCAAACTCGTTTGACCTGCAGTTACGGTGACCACGGCACCAGTTTTCCGCGGAAAACCGGCAACGCCCGTTCCGTCTCGGATGCGCGGTCATGGGCCGGGGGAGGGGCGCATGAGGACCATTCGCTCTGTCGTGAGGATAAATCCTGCGGCACGCTCGGCGGAGCCCGCACGTGTGACTGGGATGCTCAGAAACGTGCGAGGGGGTCGCAAGGAGGTGGTCCATTGTCTGCCGAAGTTTGACCGACTTCGCGCCGCGAAAGCCTGTCCTCGCCGGGGCGCGCACATCCGCACTCGCGTCCCCCGGCAGGTCTGGGCAGCGCCGTCGGAGTGCGGGATCGCGGGGGAGTCCAAGCGGGGTACCGTCGCGTCTATCAAGGGCCCTCGGGGCGGGTCGAATCCCCGAAACCGCCTCGAAGACTTAGTGCGTGAATACCTCGGGGTCCGCCGCATCTGCAGGCGCGGCAACGTCGCAGCCAAATGCCTTTTACAGGGAAAATTCGCGGGCCCCCATGCGGCGGAGACTCGGGGGAGTGGTCGCGCCGTCGTCTGTAGTGGCGCGATGTGAACGTAGGGGGAAACACGGGGCTTCAGCGGCGCACCACCGCGACGAATTTCACCGGGAGCTGAGCATTGGCCGCGCTTAAGCCGTTGATGTGTCGTGCCCGACTGTGTCACGACGGCGTCATCGACTCGGGCTTGCAGGACCGCAATCACCTCCGATGTCGCGCCTTCGGGCCCGGCGGACAGCGCGGTCACGGGGTTGCGCGCGATGCGGCTCAAGGGTTGGCCCAGGAAGGCGGAAGCCGTTTACTGCGACATCCAGGCCCGCGACGAGGGCCTCGACTGCGGCGGAGGCGGTGGTCGGCGCCGGCCACCGCCGCAGCGGTCGATGCAGGGTCACCGGCGGCAACGACCACGGCACGCACTGCACTCCGGCCCAGCTTTGGTCGCTTGCTCGATGCTCGCAGGCTCTCACTGGCGACGTCCACCCAGCGCGGAAATCCCACGGTATACAGGGTCAGCCGGCGGGGGAGCAGCGCATGCGGGATTGCTGCATGTGCGACGTCTTCGAGACCCGCAACGGCCTCACGTAAGGGGACATCGCCCATCTCGATAGACAACTGGTAGACGATCCACCCCAATCAATCGTGTACGGAACCAATAGCGCGGTACTGCAGCGATCTCCAGGAACGGACAGGTCAGCGACGTGCGGCGCCCCAAACCGGTGTCCGCCACTGACCACAGGACCTCTGGGCTTCGAGGCGCTAATCGAAACTCCTCAGATTCCGGCGCCGTGAACGTGCACGTCAACGTGGATCTTTGGGTCGGCTCTGACAGAATGCAAAGCGACACGGTGATGCAGCACGTGGCGCGTGTGTGCAGAAGGAGGGACTGTGGCGAGGTCGGATTTGGTCATCGACTTGGTCGAGGCTCAACAGCGTGGCGATAACAACAGGTTCCGGATGCTGGTGGAAGCGATCATCGCCGAGGAACGCAGTAATCAGCACCATCTCGTCGCCGACCGGCTTTCGGAGCTGATCACCACCGCTGGCTCCCGTGGTCTTCTGGCGCGTGACGATTCGGCCCGCCAGGTCGCCGACTTGATTCAAGAGGTTGTCCCGAAGCGGCGGCTCTTCGACGTGCAGATGGATTCGCGCGTCTCGTCGGCCATCAGTGAAGTCGTCGAAGAGCATCATCGTAGCGAGTTGTTGCGCAGCCACGGCCTGGAACCGCGCAACCGCATACTGCTCGAAGGACCGCCCGGCAATGGCAAGACGTCATTGGCTGAAGCGATCGCCGCCGAGCTGATGGTGCCCTTCTACGTGGTGCGCTACGAGGGGGTGGTGTCCAGTTTCCTTGGCGAGACGACGAGCCGGCTCGATCACGTCTTCGAATTCGCCCGCACCCGTCGCTGCGTGCTGTTCTTCGACGAATTCGACACGATCGCCAAGGAACGTGCCGACGCTCATGAGACGGGCGAGATCAAACGGGTCGTATCCACGTTGCTGCTGCAGATCGACCGGCTGCCGTCTCATGTCGTGGCCGTTTGCGCCACCAACCACGGGGAACTTCTCGACCGAGCGGCGTGGCGGAGGTTTCAATTGCGACTGCCGCTGGAACCGCCTTCGCGTGCTCAGGCCACTGACTTCCTTGAACGTCTGCGGATCAAGCTCGGCGGCAACCTCGGCCAGACCCCGCGGACGCTGGCCGACAAACTGGCCGGCGCCAGTTACGCCGAGATCGAAGAGTTCGCCCAGGACGTGATGCGCCGCTACGTCCTTTCGCTTCCGGAGGCACGCGTCGAAGACGTAGTGCGCGAACAACTTAAGCAGCGGCACGCGTTGAGAAACCTGTGACTGCCCCGCGGCCACCGTTGTCTTTCGGACGCCCGGTCGCCGGCCGCATCCCCACGGGTACCCCGCGCTTCCCCGGCAGCGCCTCGGGGCCGGGTCCTGCACGTCAGCGCGAACGCCTGGAACCGCAGTTCAGCGCGCTCCAGCAGGCCCTAGATGCGGGCCGGGTCGAGGTCGCCGGCGAGACAGCCGAAGCCGATCCCGAACTGGTCGTGGTGTTTGACCTCGCCGGTACCGTCGCAGAGTTTGCCAGGGCCGCAAGGGAAGTCCCCGGCTTAGAGTTTCTTCTCGAAGTCGACGGCGAGGAGTTCGAACCCGACGATGATTTTCACCTCGCACGGGGTGGACGCCGTAGCACCGACACCATCACCGACAGCCTCTACGTCGTGATGTCGAACGCTGAGGCTGTCGCGCAGCTGTTGTCGTTATTTGGACAGTGGCAACGGGATCCACGCGGCCCCTTACCAAGGGGAATGGCGCCGCTGCGCAACGTGTTCGCCCTGCTTCGTGAGGTCCGCCGGTGGGGTCCGCAAGATCGAGTTCGCGAAACTGGACTACTCGAGCAGTGGCGCGAGACTGTCGAACTCGTCGGGCAGTCAGCCACGTTCGCGCGTGTCGAGATCGAACTCTGGTATCGCCGCGACGCGGGCCGCCGCGCGCAGGCACAAGCAGAAGTGGCTACCATCGTCGCCGAGGCGGGCGGTCGCGTGGTCGATCGGGTTACCGTAGAGGGGATCGACTACCACGCGATGTTGGCTGACATCCCCTACGGTCAAGTCGAATCTGTGTTGCAACAAGGGCCCGAAGCAATAGCGCTGCTGACCACGGACAGCGTCATGTACGTTTCTCCGTCGCGCCCGATGTCGATCGCGAGCGCCGCGGCCACCGACGAAGCTCTCGACCCCGCACGATTCAGTGTGGCTCCAAGTAACAACTTGGCGCGGGTAGCACTGCTGGACGGTGTGCCGATGGCTGGCCACACCGCCCTCAGTGGGCGCCTGATCATCGACGATCCTGATCAAATCTCGCAGGGCTACACCAGTTCTCAAATGCACCACGGGACAGCCATGGCATCGCTGATCTGCCACGGCGACCTCAACGGCGACGGACCACCGAGCATCAGACGGGTCTACGTTCGCCCCATCATGCAGCCCCATCCGTTCTTCGCCGATCGTGAAATCGTGCTGCCCGACCGACTCCTCGTGGACCTCATCCACCGGGCGTTTCGCCGGATGTTCGAAGCTGACGGATCGTCTCCGCCAGCGGCGCCCAGCGTCCGCGTGGTCAACCTGTCCATCGGTGACCCCATTCAGATGTTCATCCGCCGGATCAGCCCCCTAGCGAAGCTTCTCGACTGGCTTTCTCACCGTTACAACGTCGTCGTCCTGGTCAGCGCAGGCAATCACGACATCGACGTCACCGTCCCAGCTGCGGTGCTAGCCGACCCGGACGCGCTACGTCGATCCGTTGCCACCGCCATGCACGAACGCGCCCGGCATCGACGCATCCTGTCCCCGGCTGAGGCGATCAACGTTCTAACGATCGGCGCTCTGCACCTCGACCAGGCCGCCACACCAGCCAGCGACACGGTTCTGGACACCGCCGGGACCGGGATGCCGGCGCTCTACAGTCCGGTGGGATTCGGCCATCACAATTCCGCCAAGCCAGAGGTGCTGTTGCCCGGTGGACGCAGTCTGCACCTGCGTCCGCCGGTCGCGGAGGGCGACACGACCCTCTACGCGGCCGAGACGACCGTCAGCGGGCCAGGTATTCGCGTGGCAGCTCCGGGGACCGGTGGCGCAGTTACCTCGACGGCCTACACCCACGGCACCAGCAACGCAACCGCGCTAGCAACACGCGCGGTCGACGGCATCTTCGACGTCTTGGAGTCACTGCAGCCGCAAGACGGCGAATCGCCCTTTCCTGCAGCGGAGTACCATCCCGTGCTCGCTAAGACGCTGCTAGTGCACGCTGCTTCATGGGGGCCGCTCAGAGGAGAGATCGAGCGAGTCATCGCCAACAACAACCTTGACCGCCGGGCTATTTCACGCCTACTGGGGTACGGAGCCGTCGAAAATGCGCGGGTAGCCACCGCCACCTCGCATCGGGTGCTCTTGCTGGGCGCCGGGTCGATCTCTGCCGACCAACGCCAGACGTTCACCCTTCCACTCCCAATCAGCCTGGCCGCCACCACAGAATGGCGCCGGCTCACCATCACCCTAGGCTGGCTTTCTGAGGTAAATCCGCGCACGCGCAAGCATCGGATGGCTCGGTTATCGTTCGATCCAGACGGCGACAACCTGGGGGTTGAACGCACCGAGGCCGAGTACTGGGTCGCGCGAGCCGGAACCGTGCAGCACGAGATCCTCGACGGGCAGCGCGCAGTCGCCTTCGCTGTCGGTGACGCCTTACAGATCGGGGTCGACTGCCGCGTCGACGCTGGCCGCCTTTCCGCGCCAGTGCGATTCGGCGTCGCCGCCACCCTCGAAGTCGGCACCTCAATCCGAGCTGACATCCAGGCGGAGGTCCGTCAGCAACTCCAGATCCGCCTGCGCGACAGGGCACGGCAGAGGGGTCTGCTGCACGAATAGGTGACATCTGAGTTGGCTTGCCCAGCATGGGCGGGCTGGAAGGATGTCCCCATGGCAAGGCCCTACCCCCGCGAGTTCCGCGACGACGTCGTCCGGGTCGCTCGCAACCGCGATGACGGTGTAACGATCGAGCAGATCGCCACCGATTTCGGAGTGCACCCGATGACGCTGCAGAAATGGCTCCGTCAGGCCGACATCGACGAAGGCACCAAGCCCGGCAAGAGCGCCAGCGAGTCCGGTGAGCTGCGCGAAGCCCGACGGCGGATCAAACTGCTAGAGCAAGAGAACGAGGTGCTGCGCCGGGCCGCAGCGTATTTATCGCAGGCCAATCTGCCGGGAAAAGGGTCTACCCGCTCGTGAAAGAGCTCGCCGCCGACGGGATCCCCGTCGCGGTGACGTGCCGGGTACTCAAGCTCTCCCGCCAACCGTATTACCGCTGGCTGGCCGACCCCATCACCGAGGCCGAACTCATCGAGGCCTACCGCGCCAATGCGCTGTTCGACGCGCACGCAGACGATCCGGAGTTCGGCTACCGCTACCTCGTGGAGGAGGCGCGCGATGCCGGCGAGCCGATGGCCGAGCGCACCGCATGGCGGATCTGCTCGCAGAATCGACTGTGGAGCGTGTTTGGTAAGAAACGCGGCAAGAACGGCAAAGTCGGGCCGCCGGTGCACGACGATCTTGTCGAGCGTGACTTCACCGCTGAAGGGCCAAATCAGTTGTGGCTCAGTGACATCACTGAGCACCGCACCGGTGAGGGCAAGCTCTACCTCTGTGCGATTAAGGACGTGTTCTCCAACCGGATCGTCGGCTACAGCATCGACTCCCGAATGAAGTCACAACTGGCCATCCGGGCACTACACAGCGCGGTAGCCCGACGCGGAGATGTCGCGGGGTGCATTCTGCACTCGGATCGCGGATCTCAGTTCCGGTCAAGGAAATTCGTACACGCCTTGAATCAACACGAGATGGTCGGCTCTATGGGCCGTGTCGGAGCCGCCGGCGACAACGCCGCCATGGAGAGCTTCTTTAGCCTGCTGCAGAAGAACGTGCTCGACCGCCGCCGCTGGGACACCCGAGAACAACTCCGCATCGCGATCGTCACCTGGATCGAGCGCACCTACCACCGGCGCCGCCGCCAGTCCGGCCTCGGGCGGTTGACCCCGATCGAATTCGAAGCAATCATGACCACACCGGCCAGTCAGGCCGCGTGACCGAAACTGTCACCTGATCGTGCAGCAGACCCGAGCACGACAACGCGGCCATAAAGAGGCGGCCGCCAGGAAGAAGACCCTGACGACCGGCTCATCCACGCTACTTAGCGGTGCGAAGCGTGACGGGTTAACAAGACACTCGACTCGTTGTGACACTTCGCATTGCCAGCATGCGCCGAAGGGACCTGGCGGCCGAACAGCGGTGGGTTCGTCGCTGACGGCCGGTCGCGATGACGATGTTGACGACGGCCGCCTGATCGCAGTCGGACCCGTCGGCATCGGTTTCAGCGCATCAATGCTCCCACATCGGTGCGGTTTGCTCGACCCCACAATTGCCCTCTATGGCCGATCGGGACCGGGAACGGCATGGAGAACTCGCTGAACCAGCGAATGAGGGTGCAGGTTGACGTCGCTTTTCGGCGCTTTCGAGTGTCGGGTCAAGAGCATGAGGCGACGTGGTCACTTGGGAAAAGTTCTCGAACAACAGATCCGATGCGCTGCGGCGAATCTGGCGGGGCGGCCCATTGACTGGCCCGGCGACTGTTGTTGCACGCCTGACGCCGGGTTTGCGATCGCGCACGGGGGTGGTGGTCGGGGCCTAAGGTCGTCGACTTGCCGGTCGATGCCACGCCCAGCCAGGCAGCGTTTCGAGTCGGGCGACACGGTGTGGGTGAGAAAGGCTCATATCCCCATGGAGGTTGTGGCTGCGCTGCTTGCACACCCAGGCACCCAGTCTGACGCCCTCGTCGGTGACATGGGTGGCCGTCGGCCTGGCGTGACCGGTAGCGTCGGCGAAACGGCGCAACGCCTCGAAGTACCCGTCCCATATGTCGTCAGTGCTTGGGGCTTCCCAGAACCAGCCGGGCAACCCCTGCAAGCGGGCGCAGCGTTCCGCGCTGAGTTGGCCCCGCCGATATTTTCGGCGTTGGTCTTGGACCCACTGCCCCAGCCGGTGCCCCGACCGGGTGACGATGGACTTGCCGGGGGCGGCCGACCCGGTTTCACCGTAGAAGGCAGTCAGCTCGGCGAAGCCGTCCTCCCACAAAGCGTCAGCGACACTCCACACCCAGCCCGGTAGGGCCTCCAAGCGCCCGATTCGTTCGGGGAAACTCTTCGCCATCGCGCCCCGCGAATAGGCGACCCGCTGGGCTGACACCCAGTGTCCCAGTGCTAATCCACTGGCGGTGATTGTTCCTTGTAGCGGGTTGGCGTGGCCGTGCTCGGCGGCATAGGCGGCCAGCTCGGAGAAGGACTGTTCCCACGCCAGGTCACGCAGGGTCCAGGACCACCCGGGGAGGCTTTCCAGGCGGCGACGGCGGTGCTCGCTCAGCGCCCCGGCAGAGGCTGCCTTGCGTTGATCACGGACCCAGGTGTCGATGTTGGCGCCGGTGGGGGAGAGGTACTTCCGGCCGGGATAAGCGTTGTCGTGGCTGTCGATGTAGCGGCGGAGGTCAACGAAATTCTGTTCCCAGCGCGAGTCGGCGACGTTCCACGCCCAGCCGGGCAGTTGTTCCAGTAGTGCGATGTGCTTGGGGGACAGGCGGGCCTCGGCGAAGGCCTTCCGCTGGGCCGTTACCCAAAGACCTAGCGCGACGTTGTCGTCCGTCATGTGTCGTTTGGGCGGGCTCGCGTGTCCGTGCTCAACCGCGTAGTCCCGCAAGGCGTCAAGGAAGTCACTCCACTCATCGAGCTGGCGGGTTGAGGACCGGGGGGATCGTCGGGGCACATCGCCCCGTTCCCAGGTCCAGCCCGGCAGCGCCTCCAGGCGGCTTCGCTGCCGTGGGCCGAGCTTCTCCCTACGGGAAGGAGTACGTAGCGCTGCTACCCATTCGCCCAGTGCAATGTCGGCGGGTGAGACGTAGTCGAACGGGGGAGCTGCGTGGCCGTGCTCTTCGGTGTAGTCGACCAGGGCGGCGAACGATGGCTCCCACGTGGGCGTTTGCCGGTGATCCCAGGACCATCCGGGGAGGTCTTCGAGGCGCTTGCGTCGTTCGTCGCTGAGTTTGTCGCGCACCCCGGGGCGGCGTAGACCGACCACCCACTGATTCAGGTTGGCCCGGGTCGCGGCGTTGTAATCCCTCGGAGGATAGGCGTGCCCGTGTTCGTCGGCGTAGGCCGCCAGCGCGGCGAAGTTCTCCTCCCATCGGGCATCGAGGGCGTTCCACGCCCAGCCAGGCAGCTCCTCTAGCCGGTCCACCCGGTCGAGGATCAGACGGCCGTAGGAGTGCCGTTTGCGCTGATCGGACACCCAGCGCCCGAGCGGGAAGCCGTCGGGGGAGAGGTAGTCCTGTGGCGGCCGGCTATGACCCTGGTCGGCGACGTAGCGGTGAAGCCGCGCGAGGGCTTCTTCCCACTGTGCCGTCAAGGTGTCCACGGTGTGGACGCTGAAGGCACGCAGGAATTGCTCGGCCAGGTGCGGCGGCAGATCAGCGGGCAGGTGGATGTCGAGGAGATCGGTGCTAATCGGTCCGCTGTCGTCGCCGATCGATGGTTCCTTGAGGGCGTCCCGGACCCGCGCAAGGTCCTGTCGGATGCTGGGGTCGTGGCTTTCCAGAGCCGTGAGCACCTGCCGGGCGCGCTTGAAATGACTGATGTCTATTGCATTTTCGGCGTCTTGGGTGTCGTCGACCGTCACCGACAGGATGATCAGCGAGGGGCGGTCGTGATAGGGGTTCTTGCGGATGGCGCGGCCCACCGCCTGGGCTACGTCGACCTCTGAGGAGCGTGGCTCGGCGAACAGCACTGCGTCCAGGCTCGGGACGTTGATGCCCTCAGTCAGCGCGCGAGCGTTGGTCACGACGTTCCAGCGATCAGGATCGTGGCGGCTCAAGGTGTCCACCGCGGCTAAGCGGTCCGGCAGCTTGGACGTGCCGTCGATGTGGGTGACGTAGGCCAACCGGCCGTCACGAGTCAGGCCTTTTGCGGTCAACAATGCGTGAGTCCGGGCGAAGGTCCCCGCAAATTCCTTGGAGGCTGCGATGGTGTTGTGAAAAGCCAGCACGCTGGACAGCTCGTAGTCGGCGGCGGCTTGAGTCAGAGCGATCGACGCCGCGACGTGATCGGCCCGGGCGCGGCCCTCGTCGCCGGCCGCGAGGCTGATGAGCCGCAGATCCTTCAGGGCGGCCCCCACCGTCGAATCTGACACCGCGATCACTGCCACCTTAAAGTCCGCCAGAATGCCGCGCTCGATCGCTTCGCGGGTCGACAGTGTGAAGGCCCGGTGGCCGTAGAGCTCCTGATCGTCCATGGACGCCACGGAACGCCGCGACCGCCGCCCCGAGCGAGGCCGCGGACCGGTGTGCTCCCTGGGGGTGGCGGTGAAAAAGAGCCGGTGGGCTGCGGGAATGAGTCGCTGGTCGAGGATCGCGGCGAACGGTTTGCCGTGTCGGCCGGCCGTGCGGTGTGCTTCGTCGCAGACGACCACACTCCAGACGCCGGCACCGAACCGCTTGTGCGCGGCGGTGATCACGCCCAGCGATTGATACGTCGCGAACACGATTCGGGTATCGACAGTGTCAGCAAGCCACTGCGCCAAGGTTTCTGGACTTGTCGTGCTGGGCACGGAGAGTTCATCGCCGCCGATGTCTTCATCGTCGAGGCCGCCGCCGATCTTGTCCGAACACACCGCCAATGCCGCAAAGGGATAAGGAAACTGAGCGCGCCACGCCCGGTAGGTCTGCTCCAACAATCCCAGTGTCGGAAACAGGACCAATGCCGAACCTGGCCTACCGGCAAGAAGTTTCGCCGTGGCGGCGGACGCCATCAGAGTCTTTCCAGTGCCGCACCCACTGACCCAGATCGCTCGCTCATCTGCCGGACTGGCCGCCGCGACGGCCGCCCGCTGGTAGTCCCGCAACTCCAGGGCGCCCGGCCGCGTCAACGCTGTGGAGTCCCGCTTCATCGACACCAGCTAATTATGCGTCGCCCGCTGACCCCGGGATGCCGCGCCGCCCGTCCGCTATTGCCCGGTCACTTTATCGGCGATCCTGCCGGCCACGGCTGCAGCTGAGTCACCAGGGGCAGCCGAACAGGTCAGAACATCGACGACGATGTTCAGGGCTGCTGTCAAGGCTCGCTGGCATGCCCAACTGTCGCTGTCGTGCTCGGTGACCGTCACCGACAGGATGTTGTTCTTCTGGACCGCGGGTCCGACGTCCCACACCGTGGCCGCCTGGCCACCACCAGGGCTGTAGGTATAGCGACCGGGTGCGCAGCTAGGCCACTTTCGCGTAGACATGGAGAGGAACGCGGCGGCGGCCGGAGCGTCGGGGAATTCGATCACGGCCTGGTGCGCAAGGTGCGCGTAATCCTCGCCCGGTTCGTGCACGCTCTGCATGCGCGCAGATGTCCAGTTGGTCCCTGCGTACACCTGCTCTTGGCCCATGCTGCTGACCGCGAGGCAGTCGATCGGCGTGGTGTACGCGCTGTCATCGACGAGGGTGCTCTTCGTCGTGTCCGCGGCCATGCCGGACGCACCCATCGCGGCGTCGACCTCCGCGCCGGTCAAGAGGACACCTTCGAGGTCCACCGCGGCTCGGGCGGCTGCTCCGGGTTCTTGTTGCCCCGCAACCGTTGTCGTGCATCCGGAGGTAGCAGCCACCACGCCGATGGTGACGATCGTCCAGCTCAACGGTCTCGCTTTATGCCAGCCGGCACGCCGGCGGATGTCAAGGTAGCGGGTCACCTGTTCTCGGCCTTGAGGAGCTGCTCGATGATGGTGTCGGTGATGGTCGGAATGGCGGGCCGGTCGAGCGCCTCGGGGTGGAACCGCAGCAGATGGGGCTGCGCGCCACGATCGCCGAAGCCATCGACCTTTCCGTCTGCCGAGCGCTGGTAGTCGGAGATGACATCGAGGATGCCCAGGTAGTCGAGCACGCGATGTCCGGCTTCGAAGGAGTCTCGGCTCAGCCCGTAGTGCAGTTTTCGTGGCCCGGAGGGGAGTGGCTGAGGCGTGTCACCGTGCATGCTCCGCATGCGTGCAGCGATGAGGAGAAGTACCAGTTCGCTGTCTTCCAGTACGTGGATCCAGCCGTTGGTGAACAGAGACGTTGGGACGGTGAAGAACTCGTTGTCCTGCTCGGGCACTCGGTAGACGCTGTTGTCGCCAGTGGGGCGGGCGTCTTCGCGTTTGAGCACGAAGTCTTCGTAGCGGCGGTGGGTGCCTTTGGCGGGCGGGACGCTGATCAGCTTTTCTTTATCCAGCCTGATCAGGCTGGACTGGAGTTGGCGGGCCTTCTTGGTGGGGACGTCGATGAAGATCCGGCCTTCAAGAGCGTCCTGGGCGTCGGTGGCGATGTAGTCCGACCACGCTGTCTGCCCATCCCCGCCTTTCAGTGGCAGCTCGTTGCGCGTCGCTGTCTGCCCGGGGGCCAGGCGCATCTGGGCTTCGAATAGCGCGGTCAGGATGAACGACAGCGACCTGCCCCGCGGGGACATCAATCGGGTACCGGGCGGCCGCTGATACCGCCGGGTCGCGTTGCGAGTCGTGGTGTCCGCCCCTGAGTCAGGGGACTGCAGACGTAGGAAGCCGTGCCGGAGGCGAAAATCCCCCGGCGCCGTCACGCGATTCGATAGCAGTTCCTGCAATCGGTCTCCCGCGTCGGCCACCGAACGTTCCATTTGGGTCAGTCGGTTCAGCCGCGTCTTGAGTACGGCGCACTCCCGAGCGTTTGGTGGCCGAGCGATGCTCAGCTCGAAGAAGTACCGCACCTGACCATCTTCAAGTGTGATTCGTGTCACTATTAGTCCTGACCTCTACGGTTTGGCCACAACGCCTTAACCCTCCTAAAAAGACGCCTCGCCGCCATTGACGTGGTCTTTTCGGCGGGTTAAGCCGTTATTGAGAGCGTAGCACGGCCCCCGGCCAAGTCGCGTACAACGGTAATCGATGCACGTCAGCGGCTTGCGAATCCACCGCCACGGTGGAGGACCCGAACCAACGAAGCGGCCCTCGGGGGCGTAATCCCCGAAGGCCGCGGTGCGCCATCCCACGAGATATGGAGGAACACAATGTCCACGGTACCGTCCTCGCGGTCTTCCCAGGACCCCAATCATCCACCGGCCGAACGCCTGCCCCTGCGCTGGGTAGTGATCGCACTGCTCGCCGTCGCCGCCGCAGGGGTTGGCTACCTCGCGGCGGGCGTCGTCACCGCCATCGTCACCGCGTGCACCGTGGCGACCGCGCTGCACAAGATCATCGCGTAACCCCGCCGCGCTGCACGCATGGTCGGCGCATCCCGCGAGCTCCTCACGGTGGGATGCGCCGACCGAACGGGTGCCTTAGGACACGCAATACCGAAATCAGCGATGCGCTGAAGTTTCTCGGGCGGCCAGGCAGTGCGGGCCTGGCCCTACCGGGGGCGTCGTCTGCAAACGGTCAGGGTGCCTCTTCCTGAGACTGCCGTCCTTGAGATGCCAACGCGTCCAGGTAGGCGTCGTGGTAGCGCGTGATCGCCATCCGCTCGGTGGTGAAGTGCTCTAGCACGCCGGTGATAAGCGGTTGGCCACGCAGCGACGACGCCATGCGGTCGCGGGGCCAGTGACCAAAGCTCATCAGGTCGATACCGAGCGTCTGCTGCGGGTACTCGCGGGCCTCAGTGATGTCGTTGCGGACCGCCTCCAGCTCAGTATCCAAACGCCGCAGAGCGGAGGCCGCACGACGAAGGTGCCGGTCACGCTGATCCTTGAGCAAGCTGACGCATTCACCCCAGCTGGGAATCTGTTGGCGGGGAAAGTAGACGTGACCCGCTTTGCCTCGGACAACCTGGGGGAGCAGACCGTCTCCCGCCATCATCTTGAGGATGTCGGTCGGAATGCCGCACAGCTCTGAGGCTTCCGAGAGCTTGGCCAGGTCGGGCTCACTCACTGTCGCGACCCACCTTCCTCGGACCTACCCGCCGCCTCGGGGCGGTCCGGAGAGAGCCGGTCGAGCGGCGTGCCGGTCGCGACGGCAGATGGGGTTGGGGTGTCCATGATGGCGGCTTCAACGATCGCGCTGATGACGTCGCTGGGATAGTCGGGCAGCCGATGCGCGTCATACTCCTCGCCGGTGGCGCCAACGGGCGCGGGCGAGACGGTGACGGTGATCGGCACGGTGGAATTGAGTTCGCGGAGCTTGGCTTCGATCGTCGCGGTGAGGCGCACTGCGTAGTCGACGTAGTCCGCCTGGCGTTGATTGTCCAGGGCGTCGCGCAGCGCGCCGATCTCATCAAACGCTTGCTCGTAGGCGACCTCGCCCGGGGTGTCGGGGCGACTGTTCTTGGCTTCTTCTAACAGTTCCTCGACGACGGGCAACTTCTCGGCGTAGTCAGGTGGCCAGTCCGCGTATTGGGCGACGACGAGGTGACCGTCTTCGACACTTACCCAATCGATTCCGGCCAGGCGTGGGTCATCGGTGGAGAATGGCCCGGGTCCGGGTGGGATGTCATCGGGGAGCGCGACGGCCTCCTCCCTGGCCATGAGCTCCATTTCGGCGGCCTGGTAGTCGTCCTCGGTGGTGTCCGTGGAGTACGCCAGGACCGCCTCTACCCACAAGTCGACGGTGATGGGGTCGGTGCGGTGGCGCATGAGGTCGACGTTGTCAGCCGCGGTGGAGTTCAGGGTTTGACGAACGCACTCGGCTTCCCATGAGCCCGACCGGCCGGCGAGGATGGTTTCAATGCCACCAACGTTGGCAGCAGCGCCGGCAAGGGCGAGGGTGACGAACTCGGCCCAGTCGATCGGCAGCGCAGCGCGGGGGTCTGGGTTGGGTTCCCATCCTCCCGAACTGGCTTGGCGCATAGGCTGATTCGTCAGTCGAGTGGCCTCGGTAAGGACGGCAATGGCATCCTGGAGGACCTCCGTGTAGGGCCGGGGCTGCGCGGCATGCTCGGCAGTGAGATAGCCGGTGTCAAACAAAGCGGCAGAGAGCACGTCGCGGTACGCGCGTCCGATGACCCGGGCAACCGCAACGAGATTCGCGCGTTCCGGCAGCCGGCGGACCCCGTTGGTCCGCCACTTACGCAGATTCTCCCGCGTGACGCCAATGCGGCGGGCGAGCTCGGCCTCACTGACCCCGTGGGCGCTCTTGTACCGGTCAATCAGCTCGACGAGGCGGGGGGTTGCCATGCCGCCAAGTATTCTGCCAAGATGAAAGAGTGTCAAGGCTCAGTACGCGGTACCGCCAACCGTTAGTTGACATAATCTCGGTTATCGGCTAAATATCAGGCTACCGATAGGCCAGAAACCAGGCTATGATCGATGGTATGAAACAAGTGCCGTTATCGGAGGCCAAGGACAAACTCTCCGCGCTGGTCGAGGAGGCCGACACCACCCACGAGATCATTCAAATCACTCGGCACGGACGCGTCGCCGCAGTCATCATGTCTGCCGATGACCTGGAGTCGCTCAACGAAACATTGCATGCATTGCGAACCCCAGGCGTCGTCGACGAGCTGGCCCAGGCTGACGTTGACTATGCCGCAGGAAATACGATCAGCGGCAACGACATTCGTCAGCGCTACGGCCTGCAGTGAACCAGCGCGATGGTGAGTGGTCGGTCGATCTGTCGCCATCGGCGGCCCGGGCGCTCGACCAACTGCCACACAAGGTGGCGGCCGCCATCGCCGAGTTCATCACCGCGACACTGCCGACCGACCCGTATCGGATGTCCAAACCGTTGCGCTTTCAGCTCGAAGGCTGGCGGGTGGCACGACGCGGCGAGTACCGGGTGACGTTTCGGGCACTCCCCGACGACGGTGGGCTCTATATCGGCCGCATCGAACACCGCGCACACGCCTACCGCCGGTGAAGCCGGACTCCGTAAGGCAGGCACTTATTCGTCACAGTGACGAATAAGTGAGTGCAGGGAGTTCTTTCCTACGACGATCGCAGGACAGTGACGGGAGGCTTTGAGGTGGGACGCAAGACACGAACCCGGTGGGAAGCCACGACTTTGCCGTGGATCGCCGGCGCGCTCGGTGCCTCCGAGCGGATCTATCAGACCTCCATTGACGCACTGCCCCCGGTGTACTCCGAGCACCCGAGCCGGCCGTACATGCGACGGTTCGCTGACCGGATCGGCGGCGCCGAGCTGTATTGGCTCAGTCGTACGGCCGCCACCGTCGCCACAGACCTGGCCGGGCACGGCATGCCGGCGGTGACGTTCCGGGAGCTGATCGCGACATCGGACTTACCTGCCACGGGTCTGATGCTGTGGCCGAAACCGCTGGCCTCGCTGCCCTGGACCAACCACCGGGTGCAGGACCCCGACGCCGAGGCCATGACCGCCGGGTGGGACGGGCTGGCATGGATCTACGATGACCGCGAGTTCTCCACCTTCCTACTGTCCCAGGTGGCCGAACAGCGCGCCGCCGGGGTCCTCAGCGATGTTCGGCCGACATGGTCACCAGGGCAGGTGGTGCGGTTCGATTCACTTGCGCTGGACAGCTTTCCGGGCAGCGGGGAGACGCTGGTGCCGATCAATGAGCCCATGGACGAGTTCGGTGCCGTGCTCCCCTCGGTGTCCCAGGTGGTCGCGGCCCTGCTTGCGCTCATCGGTCAAGAACGCGTGATCACCAAGCGCAGGATGTTCGAGGATCGGCCGGCTCTCACCGAGACGGCGGAATACCGCCCCGGGGTCGTCATGCTCGACGTCCTACGGCCTCCCAAGGGGTCGACCGCCGACCGCGTCGGTGAGAGCCCAGAGCGCGCGCTACGCCGCTGGTTCGTCCGCGGGCACTGGAGGATGCAGCCGCACGGACCGGGTAACAGCCTGCGCAAGTTGCAATACATTTCGCTGCACACCGCCGGTCACCCGGACGCCCCCGAACCCACCGGGCGCCCGGCACCGCAGGTTCGAGCGGTGTACGGCGCCAAGGTGGCACCGAAGGAGACTCCACGGAGATGACCGCCACCGAGCTGTCAACGTTCGTCCGAGACCGTGCACGCCATGTCACCGACGGCACGGACACCAGTTCCGCGATTGAATTCGGTGCGCCACGAATGCATTTCGAGAGCGCAGACAGCTGGTCGTCTCTCTCGGGCTGCATGGAGTGGCGCGCAGAACTTCGCCTATCGGCTCTTGACGCCCACGGCGACGCACCCGAAGTGATCGCCGGTGCCGTGCAGTTTCTCATCCTGCGTGCAGGCTACGAACGCCCCAGCGAAATCCTCCCGCTGTACGGCGGGCACGCCGCAAACTTCGCCGAACTCTTCGACGAGGAGTGGCTGGATCCCGAGCTCGATGAAAGCGACGACTTCACCGGGGGGATGCCGATCAGTACGGTCCTGGCGGTCCTCGACGCCAGTATCGACACCCGAGTGCCCTCTGACTCGCTCCTTCGGGCGTGGGCACTCGCCGAGACGGTTCACACCATGTTGCCGACGACCAGTGGCCTCGTCGTCATGCCGGCCCTTCCAACCACGGCGCGACCGAGACGCCGCCTGATCTCGACGGACGCGATCGACCCAGACGGAACGCGGATAGGCTGCGTGACGATACCCGGTCATCCCAGTTTCTATGGCCAGGCCACCGCCTACGTCTACCTCGAAGAAGCCCGCCAGGAGCTGGCGGACGTTCGGGACACGCCGGTCCGAATCACCGTGCAGGACTGACCTGCTGTCGGTCGCCTCAGCGACAATGGGCCTTATGACCGAAGATGGCAGCGGCCTGCAGGTTCGCCAATCACCCCGCAAACGGAGCGCGGTGATCGGCGTCGCCGATTTCACCATGATGGTGCGCGTTCCCGGTCAACCCGCCGCGGTGTACGTCTACACCGACGACGATCGAGACGAGGCCGCGCGGTATGCCGAAACCGTTGGTGGAACGGTCGTCCCGCTCCCCCTTGCGCCGCCCGCCGGCTACACCAAGGGCCCCGACGGTTCCTTAATCCCGATCGCGCTGGCCATAGAAGGTCGGTCGAGAGCCGAGCCTTCGCCTACCCAGGACGTGATGTGACCGCGATTGACGTCGCCGCGACGCTACCGAACATCCATGGTCATGAAGCCGGTGCCGGGCTGTCCTATTTGGTGATCTGCTCCCAGAGGTACGAAACCGGCGGTGCCGAAGGCGTCGTCGATGCATCCGGCAGAGACTGATGCGGCATGGGGACGATCACAGTGGATAGCTCCGCGGTGGCTTCTCCGATGACACAGCCGCTGACATCGCAGCAGCCGTTGAAGCGCGCGAGACAAGTTCGCCCAAAGCCCGATCAGGGACTTAGTTCCGCTGTTCGTTGAACGCAACGCAGCGACGAGATTAAACCAGCTCGGGAGCCTTACTTCGTCGCGGTGAGCGCTGGCCGTCAGAGTTCATGTCGATGGGGATGGCAGTTGGTCGACGATGCTCATCGTGGCGACGCTGACGCCGACGATTCGCTTGATTAGGTCGACGATGTAACGGGGGTCGCCGTGCTCGTCGCACCAGATATTGGGGTCGTTGATGATGCCTGATCCGCGCGAGTCGATCTTGATCTGGTAACGCTCGATGATCCACTCGAGGTCGCGTTAGCCGATCTGAAGAAGGTCGTCAATCGACTTCGCCAGTCGAACACTGAACTCGAACGCAAGAACCAAGCGGCAGCCACAGTGATCGCCGAGCTTTCAGCCCAACTGAGTGTTCTCCGAGACGGTGAGCAAGGGACTGTCGCCCTGCTGCCGAAGCGGAAGATTCGCAGAGGACGTTGACCACTGTCGTGGTGGCGATAGTCGGGTCTGCTGCACGAATAGGTGACATCTGAGTTGGCTTGCCCGGGATGGGTGAGCTGGAAGGATGTCCTTGTGCCCAGGCCCTACCCCCAGGAGTTTCGTGACGACGTCGTGCGGGTCGCTCGAAACCGCGACGACGGTGTGACCATCGAGCAGATCGCCACCGATTTCGGAGTGCACCCGATGACGCTGACCAAGTGGATGCGCCAAGCCGACATCGACGTAGGCGCAAAGCCTGGCAAGAACACGAGTGACTCGGCTGAGCTGCGAGAGCTTCGTCGCCGGAATCGGTTGTTGGAGCAGGAGAACGAGGTCCTGCGTCGAGCTGCGGCCTATCTATCGCAGGCCAACCTGCCGGGAAAAGGATCTACCCGCTCGTAAGTGAGCTCGCCGCCGACGGGATTGCCGTGGCGGTGACGTGCCGGGTACTTAAGCTCGCCCGCCAGCCCTACTACCGCTGGCGCGCCGATCCGATTACCGACGCCGAGATCATCGAGGCTTACCGCGCCAACGCCTTGTTCGACGCCCATAAAGACGACCCTGAGTTCGGCTATCGCTACCTGGTCGAAGAGGCCCGCGATGCCGGCGAGTCGATGGCCGAGCGCACCGCCTGGCGAATCTGCTCTCAGAATCGATTGTGGAGCGTGTTTGGCAAGAAACGCGGCAAGAACGGCAAAGTCGGGCCACCGGTCCACGACGATCTTGTCGAGCGTGACTTCACGGCAGATGCGCCAAATCAGCTGTGGCTCAGCGATATCACCGAACATCGCACTGGCGAAGGCAAGCTCTACCTGTGTGTAATCAAGGACGTGTTCTCCAACCGAATCGTCGGGTACTCGATCGACTCCCGGATGAAGTCCCGGTTGGCTACCACCGCGCTCAGTAGTGCGGTGGCACGACGCGGCGAAGTTGCCGGGTGCATCGTGCACTCCGATCGCGGATCTCAGTTCAGGTCAAGGAGATTCGTGCATGCACTGAACCATCACGGGATGGTCGGATCGATGGGCCGGGTTGGCGCCGCCGGCGACAACGCCGCCATGGAGAGCTTCTTCAGCCTGCTACAGAAGAACGTGCTCGATCGCCGTCGCTGGAACACGCGAGAGGAACTGCGGATCGCGATCGTCACCTGGATCGAACGCACCTATCACCGGCGCCGGCGCCAGGTCGCCCTCGGGCGGTTGACCCCGATCGAATACGAAGCCATCATGACTACACCGGCCAGTCAGGCCGCGTGACCGAAACTGTCACCTGATCGTGCAGCAGACCCGCGGTTATCGGCGAGTGCTTGACTGGGCGCTACGCCGGCGGGCACGCCAACGGGCAAAATGATGTACCCGTATTGCTTGCCTTCGGCGCGGCGCATCACGCGGCCCACCGATTGCACGACGTCGACCACGGAGCTGCGGGGGTTGAGAAACAGCACCGCGTCGAGGCTGGGTACGTCGACACCTTCTGAGAGGCAACGGGCGTTGGCGAGGATGCGGCACTGATTGTCGGCCAGCGGGGCTTTGAGCCACTGCAGCCGGTGGTTGCGTTCCAGTGCGTTGTAGGTCCCATCGACGTGCTCGACGTCGCAGCGCAGAAGGTGGTCGTCGGCCTGGTCGTAGGCGTCGATTACGGTGGCGAACTTGCCGGCCAATTTCTTGGAGGACTTGATGTCGCGGAGGAATGCGACGGCGCGTTGCATGGGGCGGGTGTCGGCGCCGAAGTCGGCCCCGCCTACCGCTTTCCCGGTGCGTTTGGCAAGGCCGTTCCAGCAGCCGACGATTTTGGTGGCGTCGTCGAGGTTGAGTTCACTATTGACGTCGGCGAGCTGTTGCTGCAGCGGGCCGGCGATGTACTTCTCGTCGACGGTCAAGACAAGCACCTTGTAGTCGGTGAGCAGGCCCCGCTCAACGGCCTCCCCGAAACCCAGCCGGTGAAAGGTGGGGCCATAGAGCGTTTCATCGTCCATGGACGCCAGGATTGCGGAGTGTTCAACGGCCTTAGCTTTGGTTTCTTCGGCGAATAACCGCGGAGTAGCAGTCATGTACAGCCGTTTGCTGGCGGCCAGGAACGCACCGTCGTGAACCTTGACAAAGTTTGAGTCATCGCCGTCGACGAGTGTGACGCCGGTGGTTCGGTGCGCTTCGTCGCATTTACTGAACGGGCGCGTCTATGCAGGGCGCAATTCGTGCGGGAATGGTGTCACGCACATGTACGCGACATGACGAAGATTCGGTGTCTCCGTCGTCATGGCCTTGCTAGGAGGAGAGCGATTTCAATCAAGTTCGATCACGCAACGCCAACCATTGGGTGAATCGGGAGCCGGGGGTGAGGCCCCTCTCCACCGACAGCGATCGCGGAGCGGATCGACTTACTTGATGCCGGCAGTCCCTCGAACGGCCATCCAAGTGACCAGGCGGACTTCGTGCTTTTCGACCCCCGGAAGCGGTTCGCGTGGAGGGGGTGACGTGATACCGGCCTCATCGAGGACTTCGGCGACGAGCGTGATGCGCTCTTCGTCAGTACGGCCTTGATTCAGCGCACCTCGGACTTGGCGAGACACCTTCGCCGACGGGACACTTCGAAGTCGGTTCGCGAGTTCAATCTGCGACTCCCTCCCGAGATAGCCCCCCCGTTGAAGAACGAGCGTGTAGGCGTCTCGGAATGCAAGCGGCAGATCGGGCTGGAATGCGTTGGGGTCAGTTAACTCGTTCCACGCATCGTAGGCGCTGTTACGTGCTACCTCCCACGCATCAAAAGCCTTGTCATAGACCGTATCTGGAAGCCAACGTTCGGCAGTGCCGTGAAGGGGGTCGGCTGCGCGGAGTGCAATAAGCGTGTCGGGTGATACGAACGGCTGCCCGTCCTCGTTGTACTTAATGCACCAGTCGTCACTCACAGGCACGTAGCGGAACCATGGCTTTTCGCTTTGTCCGATCTTGATACAGAAGACATAGCCATTTCCATGCACGACTGGATTGACGAATCCGCTGCCAGATCCGTAAGGAAGGCTGATGACATCGGTCTTCAGCATTGGTTCCATGCCGAAGGCATCGTAAAGTCTGCGGCGATACTCCTCTCCCGAGAGCGATGCACTTGAGCCGCCCGCGTCGAGCAGTTTCTCGAACTCATCGACCACTTGATCGTCGGCGAGGTTCACTTCATGCCCAGGACCGCGGCCCGGAAGTACTTCGCCTGCACCGACGGCCGCGTCGGCTAGCGCAAGCTTCCTCTCAAGACGTTCCTCCAGTGCCAACAGCTCATCTAGACGTTCCGCTGGGAAGAACAGGCCAAGATGGACGTAATCGTGCTTGGAGCCGATGCGGTCGATGCGACCGTGTCGCTGGACGATGCGCATCGGGTTCCACGGAAGGTCGTAGTTGATCATCTGACATGCCTGCTGGAGATTCACGCCCTCAGCCAGAACGTCTGTCGTGAAAAGGATATCGAACTCATCCTTCGCTGTTGCCTCACCGGCAGCGTTGCGAGGCCCGGCCGTCTGCGGGGCGAAACCCGCAATGGTGGCGGCGCGACCGCCCTGATCAACACCACCGGTCCTACCGCGCTCATGAGTCTTCGCGTAGGAACCCATGATCGGTGGAGCGATTCGACCTTTGTAATCGGCTAGCGGTGAGTCGAGAGGGGCCGTGTCAATCGCTTTGATGACCGCTTCATGGACCGGGATGATCGTGTCGGTGAAGGCAGAGAACACGATCACCTTTCGACGATCAGCGCTCGATATTCCCCGCGGGTCGACTCGCCGTGCTTGAGCGGCGATGTCAGTAAGCTCCTCGACGATCTTGCGGACCTTGGGCTCGTTGTTTCTTACGACCACCTCGGCGAGGTCCCGCAGTCGATAGAGCAGTGCGATGTCGGACTCGATATCTGCCTTGAGTTCGGAGAGGTGGTAGCCGTCGACCGACTCGATTTGTTCATCGTCGTCAAACTCAGCCACGAACTCGTCGAGGTCATCGGAGTCAGATGAAACCCATTCACTCAGGGCTTCCCCCCTCAGCACGAATCCCCTACGCAGCGCTTCTAGGAACGTCTCGTGCGAGGCGACCATCTTCTCCAGAGAGGAGTGCAAGGCCTGCGGGCTGGACTCCAGCCGTTTCAACAGCCCTGAACGCAGCAGGCCGCTGTTAGTGATTTGATAGGTCTGCAGATCGTGGTCGACGGTGTACATGCTTGACAGGTATCGAGCGAGCATGAGTCGTTCCGGGTCCCGGCTCCGGTCTTCCCATGCGTGAGGCGCATGTGGGTCAGTCGGATCGTCGAGGGCATAAACCATAGCGTCGATCAGGGCCAGGCCGTCGGCGTCGAGGACGTAGTCGATGCGGCGCACCTTAGGCTGGGGGAACTTGATCGTCGTGGGTTTGCCGTCGGGGCCAAAGATCATTTCGTTGGCGTAGTGCTCTTTGACGAACTTCCGGGTACGCCGTACGGCGACCTGGTCCATCAGGTCGAAGAGGTGTTCGGGCGTCAGGTTCGCCGGATCGATCGCCTGGGCCTGCCGAATGTATTCGCGGATGCTGGGAATGCCTAGCGCAGCGAATCGTGCGTCGTCTCGGATGAAGTACTTGATGAGTGTTTCGAGGTCGGTCAGCGAGTTGTTGACTGGTGTCGCGGTGAGCAGCACGACTTTCTTCGGGTTGCCTGCTGTGATCACTCGGTCGACCGCACCGGATCGCTGCGCGCCGGAGTTACGAAGGTTATGTGCCTCGTCGATAACGACGAGTGAGTAATCCTCGATCTCCCTCATGAATGCGTCGATAGGACCCTTCTCGGGGTCGAGGCGGTTCCGCACTTCTTCGTAGGAATAGACCGTCACCCAGCGGCTGAAGTCGTAGGTGGCCAGGAAGGGCTCCCACATCGCCGTCTTCAGTGCTGCGGGAGCAACGATAAGCACGCGCTGGCGGTTGATGTTCGCCGTGCGGTATATCACCTCGCCCGCTAGGTACGTCTTGCCAAGACCCACCTCGTCGGCGACTAGAACGCCACCATGTTCTTCGAGGAGTCGCTCCATGCGAACGACTCCATCTGCCTGAAAACGCGTGAGGCTCAAACCTGTACGGGCGTTCGGGTTCTCATCGGCGTCAAGGTGTTCACCGTAGAGCTCCCAGAGCATGCGTAAGTAGATCGACCACGGCGTATGCGGCTCCCAAAGACGCCCGTAAAGATCGGCAAGATCATATGGATCGCTCAGCGCCCAGAAGTGCTCGAACCACTCATGAACCTTGTGCGCAGAATGGGTGCCGCCGCCAGTTCCGAGGTTGAGCTCAGCATTGTGCGCGAGGCCGGCGTAGGTCATGTTCGACGACCCGGCTATCGCTGCCTGGGTTGCGCTGTCTTCAACAAGGTAGGTCTTGCCGTGAAGGAAACCGCCTGTGTAGCGACGCACTTCAACCTTGGCGGTGTCCTGCGGGTCAACGCTCTCAAGCCATTTCACCATCCGCTTGGCTTGCACTGTGGGGATCCGCGCGAACCCCATGTTGTCGCGTTCAGCTTCAAGCCACGCCTGGTGATGCTGAATCGCGGCGTCGCGTCGCGAGTCCTGGTCGGAATCACCGGATGCGATTGCCCGCACCGACTCGGCTTCGGGTTCTGCTCCCAGTAAGAGGCGTACGCGTGGCGCAATCTCCAATTCGTCGGCGAGGAGCGCGAAACCTGCCGGGTTGATGTACGCGGTCGCAATCGCGATCGGCGGAGGCTGCACCTTGTTCTCGCGCAGCAGCCGGAACAATTCGTTGACGCGATCGGCAACCCTTACGGCCGCTTCGCTAGCGAGATGGTTGGTTGCGAAGTCGGGAAGTTGTGTCATGCCTTGCCCATCCACGTCCGATAGTGCTGCAGGACCGCCTCTAAACGCGGTTCGTACTTCCACCCTCGGTGGAAGGTCGCAAAGAGGTGCTCTACCTGATCTTCGCTAAGTCCATAGAGCAGGCTCACTAGGGCATCGAGTTCTGCGCACAGACCATCCGTCTCCGTCTGCGTCTCGACGGAGCCCACGGGCACCCCCACAGCGGACGCCCAGTCCGCATAGCGCTCGTCGACAGCCCCGAGCCTTCCTGCGATCTGGACAACTCGTTGGGCGATAGTTGATTCCCGGTCGTAGGCGGGAACGGGAAGTGGATTGAGCAACTCGAAGGTCAGATGGAGCTCGACCCAGCGGCGAGCGCTCCAATCGAAGGGGATGCTGGACATTACGCCGAGCAGGAATGCTTCGGACTTCTCGTCGCCCTGTCGCCTGACCAAAATCGGCGATTGGTGGACGGCGGCTGTGCCCGGCGGAAGGAGACAAGGTATGGCTGTGCGGGTATCGGTCGCGCGCGCGATGTCTCGGAAGGCGATTCGCGCTGAATCCATAGGGAGTCTCTTCGGCGGATACTTCAGTCCGTTGTATGCGGATCGGGAGTTCCTGACCGCGCCGTCGAGTTTGGCTCGGAGGTAGGGCCGGAGCACCTTCGGTGTGCCGTAGGCGAACGGTGTTCCGGCGTCTGGGTTCCAGATGTTGTAGCTTGCACCTGCGACGACCGGTACGCGGCCGCGGGGAGCGTCGACGTCGAATTCCATCACCTCACGGGCACCGCTTGCGTTCATGTCACCTTGGATGGGCCGGAATTCCCAGCCATCCCGAACGGTGTCGAAGCGCGGACTCTGCTTCATCCTGCGGAAGATTTGAGCCGATAGCGGATCGGGGATGAGCGGAAATGCTGCGCTATTCGACCAGGAGATAAATTCGTCGCCCGGGACCTCCGCGACATTGGTTGCCCCAGCGAGGAAGTCGCTCTCGTTCGCAAAAGGTCCTGACCACCGAACTACCCGTTCCTTGCTTTTTTCGCTAACTGTCAGACCGATCGTGTATTGCGGATGGACCTCTGAAAACACCCACCGTTGGTTGTTCACGACGAAACAGACGTCCGCGAATGAGCCGTTCGAAAGGACCTCTCGCCGCCACTGAGCAAGTCCTGACCCAGCAAGCGCGCCCCGCGGCAGAACGATTGCAGATCGCCCGCCGGCTCTCAACAACTGCCAATTGCGCCATGCGAACGCTTGATAGAGGTCCAAGTGAGCCGCGCCAAGGCCGGCGTAGGGCCCAGAAGCGACCGCAGCTGCCATCGCGCGGACTCGCTCGATTTCAGCTTCGTACTCCTGTTCCAAGTCAGGCCGGCCCGCTCGAAACGCGGCAAGCGTATCGTCTCGTTGTCGCGTTGGCATAGAACGCAATCCAGGCAGCTGCAGCCCCCACCACTGATGCTCTTCTACATGAAGCTTTTCCCAGGGCGGATTTCCGAGGATTACATCAAACCCCGGACCATTCCGAAGGAACACCTCTGGAAACAAGTAGGGCATGTGTGCCGGATGGAGTTTTTCGGCGGCCTCGGCTACCTCAGACCGTTTGAGTACGCGCTGGAGTGATCGCTCGTCGATAATCAACCCTGGGCCGATCCAGCCGATCCGGGCTGCAACCGCGGCGTCGAAAATTTGTCGTGCCGTGTCAGCCGCTTGCTTGGCTTGAGCGAGGAGTCTTGCACCTTCCTCGACTTCAGCTTTGTTGGCTTCGCTCGCATTCGCGACATCAATCAGAAGCGTCTTGGCCGAAGCAAGTTGGTCGGTCAGGATTTCGTCGAAAAGGGAAATCTCACCGGGTTTACGACCAGGCTGTAGAGCATCGAGCGCTTCGTCGATCACGCCGATGCCGGTGAGGCTGTTGGCACTGACCAACCCATGGTCGAGGTTGCTCATTGGCAAGCCGGGCACGAAGGTGTGAATCCAGAGGGCTAGGCGAGCGAGTTCGACTGCCATGGGGTTGATGTCGAGGCCGTAGATGCATCGGCGCGCGATCTGTCGGCGAAGTAGACCGACTTCGTCGACCTCACTCTTGGCGATGTCGTCCGTTCCGAGTGCATCTCTGGCCACAGCCGCCAGCCTGAGTAACTCCTCGATGACGCCGGGGACGGTGTGCTCGGTGAGGAAGGTGCGCATCAGGGCTTCGATCTTGTCTACCGCGGCAACGAGGAAGTGGCCCGAACCCATGGCCAGGTCTGCAACTCGGAAGTCGAAGAACTCGCGCGCTGCCGCGGCGGCGTCTCCCTTCGCGAGGTATGTAGCAATCCGCTCCAGGTGCTTAGTGAGCACGGGAACGATGGAGCGCTCGACCAAGTGGTCGACGACGACCTTGGGTGTGAAGTAGGAGCCTGTCGCCTTTCGCTCGCCGGATGCTGTGTGGAAATAGATTGCACCGGTCGGCGCCACTACTTCGTCGCCCTTGCCGGCAGGCACCCACGCGCCGTTGTCGTCGAATGTGAGATCGGTCTCGGCTAGGGAAAGCGAACTTTCCAGAAGCCCTTCATAGATCGTCCCGAACTCGCGAACACTCAACGAACGGAAGTCAACGGGCCCCGGCACTCCGTCATCGCTCACGTCGACGAGCAAGCTCTTCAAGGCCGGACCCAGCACGCTGTCGGGCAGCTCGATCTTCTTGATCAACGCACCCTCGGGCGAACGGTCGGGATCGGTGGAGAAGAGGCCGCCATTGTAGGTGGGGATCTGCCACTGCGGGTTTCCCTGGTCGATTGCGTTCCAGACTTGGACGAGGTCGAACCACATCGTCGATGCGTTTCCGAACTCATCGATGTCGGAATCGAGTAGTCGTCGCGCAATTGTCTTGAGGCTGTTGGCGTCGAAGCCCTCGTTCCGGCCCGACGGCAACAGCCCGCGATCCTCGGCATAGGCTTGGAAGAGCAAGCGGAACAGTATGCGGAGCGTGACGCGATATGCAGTCGAGAGACCCTCGGCGTCGAGCTCAAGTTCCGCGTCGTTCGCAAGGTGCCAAGCAACCTCCTCGGCCAGCGGTGGCACGATGTCGTCGTAGATTCGCTCGCGGAGCCGCCGACCGAGTTCGGTTGCGTAGCGGCCGCTGTCGCGCAGCAGTTCCTCTGCTGTGCCGTCTCTCGTGAGTGCGGCCGCGGAGAAGATCAACGGCAGCAGGGCAGCATATTCAGCGTCGATGGTCGATAGGTCGACCTCGAAGAAGGTCTCTGCTTGCCCCTTTGATCCAACGCCAACACCGTCGCGGCCCGCATAAAGGCGGATCTGGTCTTTTCGAAGTACAACGAGCCACGGAAGTTCCTGACGCGAGGCTAGGGCGAGTCCAAATGCCACGGGCGAGAGCTGAAACCGCTGGGTCTTGGTGTCAAACTGCTCGGAGTCCTCTAGCAGAACCGCGACCGCGCGCGGTGGATGCTTGCCGACCGAGAGCAGGAGCGACCCATTGGGGCCGGGCTGAGTGCTGAAGCCCAGCGCCTCAACAAGTTTCGTCCGGCGCAGGCCGAGCAAGGGTGAGGCCTGCTTGCCAAGCTCGCCCCAGTCGGTCCGTCTCGGAACATTGCTCATGATGTGGTGGGTCGCGAAGAGTCCGCTGTTGGTAAATCCCGAGACTCCAGTGGTGCTGCTGGCCCGGCGGAAGCCAGCGAAGCGTTCAGTGGCAGCCAGGACGTCGGGTTCAGCAAGGACTGACTGGAGTTGACGTTCAGCTTGCTCGGCAGGCAGCTCGATGGGTTGGGCCTGTGGGTCAGGACCGCACAGTTGCACCTTTCCGCCGTGCTCGACCGCAACTACAAGCTGCGTCTGGGTCTTTCCTTTGCGGGCCGTGAACAGATCCCGTAGCGCTTGCCGTGAGGGAGCCGCTAAGGCGCTTGCAACCGCGACCTGGAAGCCGCCGAGACCGAACGGATCAGGGCCGAGGTAGACCTTCTCGGTCGTGATCCCGGTTGGCGCTGACGGGTCGTTCCAAGCGATTACCTTGTCGCCGGTCAACTGCATGGCGCTTCTCCTCCGGATTGGCGTTCGAAGGTACCCACCGTCATTTGCCCCCTGTCCCGCCGCTGCGAACCCAGCTGTCGACCTCGCTGGCCTGAAACTTCCAAAGGCGGCCGATCTTGTGGGCAGGCATCGCCTTGTCGGCGATCCACGCGTAGACGGTGTCCTTGGTGACGCCGAGGTGGGTGGCGATTTCCTCAGCTGATAACCAAGGCTCAGACATCTTTGTGCCACCCTCCCCGTTCAGAACCCGGTTTGACCGGGTATGTCCGAGACTAGCGGTGAGTGTGGCGGTTTTGTCGCGGATCGGCCTTCCCGGCCACGCCGGACACCCCGGTCACGATAAGCGAGGGCCTCCTTGGCCTGCGGACGGTTGTGATGTATCGGTTTTGCCTCTTGCAGCTGGCATGGCCGAGTCACCCCCAACCTGATCTCCGACGTGGCCACATTGGTCGCAGTCGCGAACAAGTGGATCTCCACCAGTCTGGGCTCTTAATGGACTCCGTTGAGAAGCTTGTCGGCTTCTCTCTGCCGCAGATGGCGGACATTCGACCGAGACGCTTCGAGGCGTCGCTCAGCCTCCGAACGAGCGAAACGCTCCGCGGCCAGGGCAGCACGCAACGACTCGTTCTGCTGCCGCAGTTGTTCCCTGTCATCTTCGATCCACGTCCCATCTGGGTCGCGAAGCTGACCGAGTAGATCAGCCACGGTTCGCGACAACGAGATGTTCTTCGCCCGGGTCTCACGCAGTTGCTGCTCGGCGAAGAGTGCTCGCTCGCGCCAATTGGCTTCGTCGACCGCATCAAGTGCGGGGGCTTCCTTCAACAGCGACGCTTTCATACGAATCTCTGCTTGCGCAAGAAGGTTCCGCGCGTCCTGATTCTGATAGAGGAAAGTTCGCGAACATCCCGCAAGGGCGGCGAGATGAGACCTGTCGATCTCAGTCACCTTCTGTTTGAGCAGCCGCTTCAACGCCTGTTCGACGCTGGCCAACTTCGTAAAAGAGTCCTTTTTGCGAGCAGCTATCGCCGCTCTTGGTGGACCGGATCTTTGCGTCATGCAGCCCCCTCGTCTTCTGATCCGAGCTGCGGCATTTCGGAAAGGTCAGCGGCGGTGTCCCGTTCGGTGAGGTCGATGAGGTCCTTTGCCCGCCAGCCGCGGTTCCAGATCGGGTCGAAGAAGTCCTGGTACGGGTTACGCAAGTCGACGTTCTTCGCCTGCTCTAGGAGCCCCAGGGTCGACAGCGCCTTCTCCAGCCCGGCGATCGCCATCGACGAGTTTTGAAATAGTCGGTAAACGTAGGCGCGAGACGACTCATTGGGTGCGTTCTCTGCATAGGTCGCCCACCGTTCCTCTTGACGTTTCCAGTAGGCGTAGTCTGCGCCGGTCAGGACAAAGTCTTCGCAATCGTTGCAGTGCCGCCCCTTTGGGCATTCGGAACCGCCGACGACAGGCTTGAAGGTGCACAGCCCTCCTTCGGTCGGTAGCGCAGCGATGTCGATCAGGTTGAGTTGGATAGCGGAATTGGCCGAAGGATCCGGAGTCCGGACGAGTTCGCCCGGCGCACTGCTGCCGGGACCTTTCACCCACACTTGCTGTAAGTAAGGTTCGATCCTGGCTGACGAGATGAGCGTGTAATGCTCCGACATTCGTTCGGATACGTGGCCGAGAATCTGCTTCACAACGACCATCGGTGCGCCGGCATCGACGAGCCGCGTTGCGAGGGTGTGCCGCGCCTGGTGGCTGACGTGTCCGGGCAGCTCGATGTCTTCCAGCCACTTCTTAAAGCGGTCCTGGAAGGTAGCGATGGCTATTGCGTTGCCGAAGTGTGAGTTTCGCGTGGTGCTGGGAAACAGCGCGATCTTCTGCGCTGTCTTCCCGGTGGGTGCGACACCGTGCTTGAGGCGATATCTTTCGGCTGTCTTCTTCTGCCGTTCGCGGATGACCCAGAACACGTCGTCTGGTATCAGGACGCCGTAGTCGAGCTGGTTGACCTTCGTCATGTCGAACCAGGCATATTTGCGGCCCAAGTGCTCGCTGACGCAGTCGTAGCGGAGATTGACAACTTCACCGATCCGGCGCCCAACTCGGATTTGAATGAACCAGATATCCTCAATGCCAAGGTCATTGGGGTCCCTGGCGGCGAGCAGCTGCATGTTCGTCGGGGAGATAAGGTGTTCGAACACGTCATCGCTCAACGGCCTGGGCCGTTTTGAGTGCCGCATTTTGCCTTCCGGGAAGGCGAGCATGAAGTCCCTACGCAATCCGACGGCCTCCGCGACACCGCTATCCAGCGCATAGCGCATGAGCCGCCTGAGCCCGTTGAACGTCAACGACTTGCTGAGTTCCGTCGCAGTGCTCGGCTGACCATCTACCAAATAGAGGCCGAGTTGCGGCTCGCTGTTCTGTGCACGGCGAGTCAAATCAGCCACAAAAGCTCGGCCGACATCCTCGGTGAGCTGCGTGGCGTCCGCCCCACCATCTGGGACCGACCACTCCAAGTACGCGCTGAGTGTCACCGAGCAGCGCCTGAGCTGCTCTAGCGACGATTGGGTTCGGGGGCGATCCGGGGAGTCGAAGATTGCTGCAATGAGATCCCAAGTGAGAGTGCGCAACCAATCCTGGGTTATTGACCTGAGGTCGAACGGTGACCGGCGGTCCTTAAGGCGAAAGCCCCAATGCAGCGCGTCGATGTAGCCCAACTCACGGCTCTCCGCGCGGGTGACATGCACCGACGAGCAGTGGCCCTGCATGACCGCGATCATCAAATCGCAGACTTGGCCGTACTTCGGCCAGTGCTTCAGATTCTTCTTCCTGCCTGTTCCCGGTGCACGCCTCGTGGTGTCGATTTCCATGATCGACGCGACACCTTTTTCTTCGAGACCTTCGACCAGCGCCCGCAACCACTTCGGGTTCCACTTCGTTGGTCGTGGTGATGTCGCGTTGGCGAAGATCGCGTACCGGATTTCGGCTGCGGCCAGTGGCGGCAGCCCAGTCAAGGACACGATGCCGGTGCGCGATGTGTCGAAATGGGCAGGCAGATTGCGCGGTCGGGCTTGTTGCCTCCATTCCGGTTCCGGTATCCCGTTTTTTTCTGCGTCAAGCCGCTCGTTCTGGTGGCTCAAGCAGTAGACCTTGCCCGCTGTGGACAGTTCGCAGCCCGGGATATCGCACAGGTAGCCATAGTCGGGATCACGGCCGCGAAACTTGATGGGTTCTGCACGCAGGTACTGATGGAAACTCGGTCCTGCGATGAGTTCTTGGAACCGCTGCAGGGGCGAGAGTTTCATGAATGCATCGACGGTCGAGAGCCGCACCAGCCGCGCGGTTGCCGGGGCAACCAGTGCTGCGTCGTCTACCGCAAGGTTGCTGGTATCACTCACGTTTCGTTCCTGCTCCATACACGTTCCAACGACGCGCTGACGACCTCGCTGGCTGCGAGGTGAAGATATGTTTCCTCAACGGTCTTCGCGCTTGCCCAACCACCGGCCTTCGCGGTAAGCGCGGGCATCCCGCTAACTTCAGTCAAAGCTGTTGCCCACGTGTGGCGAAACGCGTGTGGCCGCACCTTCCCGGCACCGGCACGCTTTCCAGCGCGCGCGAGCATCTGGCGCACGGCGTGGGTTGAGAGCGGCACGCCGACGTCGTTCTGAAGTTGGACGAGAACGAGATTGGTTGTCGCTAGCCCGCGCACGTCAAAGTATTCGTCGGTGAGGTACTCCAAGTACGTCTCGATCATCGCCGGGCTTGCGTAGCGGACACTCCCGCCCCGGACAACGGCATCTTCCAGTCGGGCGGGCTGGCCACGTTTGGCCCTCGCACGATTGGGGTTTAAACGTTTGACTACGTGGAAATGGGCGAGCTTCTCTTCGCCGCATTCATGGTTGGGCCGCAAATGCAGATCGACATGGTGCAGGCCGCACAACTCGCCCACTCGTATGCCGGAGTCCTTCAGCCACGTCACGATCATGCGATCACGGGCGGTGTTGACCGAGTCGATCAGCGCAGCAGCCACCCCGTCGGGCAAGAGCCGCGGATGGCGTCGCGGTGGCGCCGCTGGGGCAAGTGGATTCGCGGGCAACTGCAGACCGGAGACGTGGGCAAGGAACTGCTTGTCTTTCAGTGCGCGGGTTGGCAGCCGGGTTTCAGTGAGTTGCTTGTTCAACTCGTCGTTGATGCGCTCCCGCGCCGTGACGTCGAGGTAGTAGCCCTTCACCACTGCGGCACGGACTTGCAGTGCGGACGCGCTGAGCGGTGCGTCGAGCCACGGAGAGCCCAGCGGCCCCGCGTGCTCGGCACCGCACAGCGCCATGTATCGACGGAGGTCCTCGAGACTCACCGCCTCCTCAGACGCGTTAACGGCCTTGAGCCACCGCAAGTGATCAACCAGGTGGTAGGCGTACGTGCGCTGGGTGCCTTCGGAAAAGGTTCTCAGCCAGCGATCGCTGCGGGAATGGATCTTGGCGGTGCCGGCGTCGAATATCGAGAAGCTCTGCGAATTGTCCTTGTGGTTCGCGGCCTGAACGAAGTACTCCAGCGTTCCCGAGTGCACCCGCCCCCCTCAACACGGCCAGATCCAGTCATCCTCATCGGGTGTCGTGAACAGTACCGTCGAGGTGTGTGACACAGCCGCATTTCACCGTGTTGACGTACGTGTCGTACAGGGTGAATGCGAGAGGAAAA
>FLQS01000088.1 GCA_900078375.1 uncultured Mycobacterium sp.
CGTTTCGCAACTTCGGCTGCCCCGCCAGGACCTCGCAGAGCAGGTCGACTGCCGGATGCCGCGATGCCTTGCGGGGGCCGTGCGCTCGGCACCACACGGTACCGCTGCTCGATGGTGCTGAGTCGCAGCCGTCCGACCGGCAGACCTCGGCCCTCACCGGGTCGATCAGCTGGCACCGACCATGACGGCAGAGCCAACGATCTGCTCCGCCACACCCGTTGAGTGCAACCAGCTGCCGAACTTGTGCGCACCCGATGCCGGGTCGATCTGCGACGCGGACTGCAGCGAGCTTTGGAACACCCGAAAGCCGCCCGGCCAGAACACGGTAATGAGGTTGGCGCTGGCCGCCGTCGTGGCGTAGAGCCGAGCACCGGCGAATCGCACCGCGTAGCTACCCAGATCGTCGGCGTTGGTCGGGGTGGTGCCCGTGAGTTCCGCCAAATCGGCGGGCTGGCCGACGATCACCAAATCCGTTTCGGCGCTGTAGGTCGTCGCTGCGACGTAGAGCACCGCCTCGCGCACGTGCGCCGGAATGTCGACGCTGACGCCGAGACTGCCCGCCACGCCTTCGATCGCCTGCACCGCGAGGCGGTCCAAATCGCGCGCTATTCCGGTCGCGTGCATCACGTTGAGGCCGGTGAGTTCGTCAACCTGATTGGCGAGCGCACTCACATCGGACCATCGGCCGTAGCGCAGCGCGGTCAGGTTCACCGGGGCGATGCTGTCGTACTCGCCGTGGTCGGTGCTCTCGTCAACACCTGCCGCAGCGGTCGGCCCGGTGTACGCCGGAACTTGCGCCGTGCGGCCCGTCAGAGGCGACACCGGCACCCCAGAGAAGCTGAGCAAGTGTCTCGGTTCGTTCGGCGCGCCAGAGTTCCAGCCACCAGCCGAGCCCAGATCAGCCGCCGCGGTCACCCGTGAGCGCATCTCGACGCCTTCGACAGCACCGAACCCTCGGCCCTCAGCCAGCGCAGCGGCATGGTCGCGCAGATTCTGCCGCGACACCAGCAGCGTCGGCCGCGAGCGTGCTTCCACACCACGCCGGTGAAGCTCGATGGCCTCGTCAACGGCGCGGCCGCGAGCTTCGATCTGCTCCTGGCAGGCCGCCGCCTGACGCAACGCGGTCAGCTCCTCGGTATCGGCTCGGGTCAGTTCGGCCTCCCGCTCGGTCAGGTCGCGGCGTTCATCGGTGCAACGCTGGCTGCGGGTTTCGATCCGGTCGAGCGCGCCCGCGGTGCGGTGTTCGATCTCGGAGGCGGGCAGGCTGAGGAGATATTCCAGTTCGTTTCGTTGAGACATGGTGTGGTGTCCACCTTCGGGATGTTGGGCGCGACGCCGGGCGCATTGAGCCGCAGACGTACAGGGGATGGCAACGGCCCTCTCGGCCAGCGATGTTCGGGCACCGGAGTCGCGGCCCCAGGGGGATGGCCAGCGGTCCAAGCCCCGATGTCTACAACAGCAGACAAGCCGGAAGTCTACCGCCGAATCTCCCTGTGCACCAAGCAATTCTGGCCCCTTGACAGTCAAGCCATCTGAATCTAGTTGCAATGCACCATCTTTGATGCATCAAACATCGACTAGTGTGCCCTGACCTGCTAATATGTGATTTAGTAGTCACATGAACCCCTACGGCACTGCGCACCAACGGCTACGGCACCGGCTAGCCAGCGTCGTCGCGGAGGGAACCGTGACATGTTGGCGCTGCGGTTCGCTGATCGACCCGGACGAGCCATGGGATTTGGGGCACGCCGATTCGCCCGGCGCTAAGACCCTGGGGCGTTACAACGGCCCCGAACACCGGTCCTGTAGCCGGGTCGCCGGAGGCTGGAAACGTCGCGGCGTCGTGGCCGTTAGGCCTCGGCCAAGGGCATTGGGCTTCTTCGACATTAGTTAGATGAGCTAACTCGGTGTTTTTTCATAGATAGACCGCGGTCTGGCTCCTGTCCCCGGTGTCTAGGGGCCAAAAAAACCAATGATTCGTGGGGGGCTGGCGGCGCGCCTGAACGACTTTTGAACCCTTGACATGGTGCTGGCGGCCGGGGGGTCTGCACGGTGGGGAGATCGCCACCTAGCCCGCCTGGCGTCCGACTGCTCTGACCTGCGACGATTGAATCACTTTGCAGCCCAGGCATTTCGGATGCTTGACGAGATGCAATGCCGCCCATCAGGTTTCGGGCGCGCGGTGTTCAATTTGTGAACACCCTACGTAGGACGTCATACCGGGGGTAGCCACCTAGGTATCGCTGTCTATCTATCCGAGAGAGAGAGAGAGAGAGAGAGAGAGAGAGA
>FLQS01000029.1 GCA_900078375.1 uncultured Mycobacterium sp.
AATTTCCAGGCCACCACCGCGGCCACCGACCGCGCCCCGGTCATGCCACACAGATTGCCATGGTCCAGCTCAGCGATAAGGTCCACGATCCGGCCGTCGATCGCATTGCGTTGACCGGCCAACTCCGCCAACTCCTCAAACACCCGCTCAAGACGCTCAATAGGCATCAGCTCAGCGGTCGAGGACATAACCCCATCATGACAGCAAGGTCCGACAAAAACCGACGGCTCACAGGTGACGAAGGACCCGCTCTGCGAACACCTCCGGATGTTCCCGATGCATGAAGTGCCCACCAGGAACTTCCTCAATGCGGTAGTCACCCAAGAACATCCGGGCAGCGCGACGATAGTCCGAGACTTCGGCGACCGGATCGTCGAGTCCGGCAAAGACGATCGTCGGCACCGTGATCCGCGCCTTCAGTGACGGAGACGGGAACGGCGAGAGCTTGCGGTAGTAGCCGAACGCCGCGTCGAGGCTCCCCGGGCTCGCGAAGCACTCCCGGACGGCATCGAACTCTTCTGCAGGAGGACTCCACGTCGGCGACCATCGCCGGTATATCGCAGGCAACGCTTCGAAATCGTTGCGGCCAAAGCGGTTCGCCGCACCCGGCAGCTTGAACGCCGCGAAATGCCTGGCGCCCCACAGCTTCCGCGGCGACGGTTTCAACGTGGCGGGGTGTGGAATGGCAACCGTGATCAGCGTGGAGACTTGGTCCTGCCCCAACGCCGCCGCACCGTATGCGGCCGACGCACCCAGTCGTGGCCGATCAACACCGCCTCGGAGGCGCCCAACGCAGAGATCAACGCAAGCCGATCGTGGGCCAATGTCTCCTGATCGGCATCCACCGCCGGCATGCCGCTCGGGTGGTAGCCCCGCATGTTCGCCTCGACGAATCCAGTCGTCCCGGCCATGTCCTGGGGACAGTACTCCGGCTGTGTCACCCGTTGCGGCCACACTCAAGCCATGCTCGATCTTGTCCTCCCGCTCGAATGCGGAGGCTGCGGCGCACCGTCGACCACGTGGTGCGACGCCTGCGCCGCAGCCCTGAAGGTGCACACCGACGAGCCCCACCTCGTCACCCCACGGATCGACCCCGGCGTGCCCGTCTTCGCCCTCGGGCACTACGCCGGCCCGCGCCGCCAAGCGATCGTCGCGCTCAAGGAGCACGGCCGTCGCGACCTCGTCGCCCCGCTGGCCCGCGCCCTGGCGCTCGGCATCCACCAGCTCGTCTGTTGGGGCATCCTCGACACCCCGTTCACTATCGTGCCGGCCCCGACCCGCGCCTTGGCCGCGCGCCGCCGCGGCGGGGATCCCGTCACCCGCATCGCGCAGCGAGCCACCCACAACCATCCGGACATCGCCGTCGTCCGGACTCTCAGAACCCGCGCACTGGTGCGCGATTCCGTTGGCCTCACGAGCACCGATCGTGAGCGCAACCTGGCGGGACGCATCAAGCTGACGCGATCGGTCAGCGGTGGCGTCCTGCTCGTCGACGACATCGTCACGACCGGCGCCACCGCCCGCGAAGCGGTCCGGATGCTGCAAAGAGCCGGGGCGAATGTAACGGCCGTGCTGACCCTCGCGCACGCCTGACCAGGCCAGGTCGATCGCCGTTGTAACAGGGGTCGAAAGACTTGGAAACAGGTGCCGCAAAAAGGTGGCACGGGGCCGTGAACAACGACTACCTTCGGAGCCAACACACCGTGAACACATCACGGGAGCGGCCCACACCCAACAGGCCCGCTACTTCGCCGAAAACGGTAGGAGGTGAGGTTTCTCGACCCCTAGCGCCGGCGGGTGGAATTCGTGCCAATCCTGTCGGCGCAGCTACCGAAGAGAGGCCGGCACGCCCGAGGGCGTGCAACCCGTAAGAGAAACGAGTTGTCAAGCATGTCAATCGAATCCGTGAACACCGGTCAATTGCTGACTGACGAAGACGACCTTGCCGAAACCGAAGCCAACGCCGAAGTACAGGTGTGCGGCCGTAACGTCGAGATTCCCGACCACTACCGCGTCTACGTCACGCAGAAACTCGCTCGCCTCGAACGGTTCGACCGCTCGATCTACCGCTTCGACGTCGAGCTCGAGCACGAACGCAACCGCCGTCAACGCAAGAACTGTCAGCACGTCGAGATCACCGCGCGTGGCCGCGGTCCGGTCGTCCGTGGTGAAGCCTGCGCAGACAGCTTTTACGGCGCCTTCGAGGCCGCCGTCCACAAACTCGAGAATCGGCTGCGGCGCACCAAGGACCGGCGCAAGGTCCATTACGGCGACAAGACACCGGTCTCGCTGCACGAGGCGACCGCGGCGACCGCTCTCATCGACGCGGCCGCGGCCTTCAAGCCCGAACAGTCCGCCGTCCAGGATGTGCTGGTCGACGACCACGAACCGGGCCGGATCGTGCGCACCAAGGAGCACCCCGCCAAGCCGATGACCGTGGATGATGCCCTCTACGAGATGGAGCTCGTCGGCCATGACTTCTTCTTGTTCCAAGACAAGGAGACCGATCGGCCGAGCGTTGTCTATCGCCGGCACGCCTACGACTACGGATTGATCCGGCTGGGCTGATCGCCGCTGCCCGGGCTCGATGACCGCGTCACCTAGGATGGAGGGCGCTTAAGCCTCCAATCCACAGGGGAAGCCTCCTCTGTCTATTTTCCCAGGGGAAAATGTGCTGTCGAAGTTGCTGCGCCTTGGTGAAGGTCGCATGGTCAAGCGCCTCAAGGGGGTGGCTGACTATGTCAACACCTTGTCCGACGACGTAGAGAAGCTCTCTGACGGTGAGCTGCGGGCCAAGACCGACGAGTTCAAGAAGCGCGTCGCTGACGGCGAAAGCCTCGATGACCTGTTGCCCGAGGCTTTCGCCGTCGCACGCGAGGCCGCCTGGCGGGTGCTGTCCCAGCGCCACTTCGACGTCCAGGTGATGGGCGGTGCGGCCCTGCACTTCGGCAACGTCGCGGAGATGAAGACCGGCGAGGGCAAGACCCTGACCTGTGTGCTTCCCGCCTACCTCAACGCGCTGTCCGGGAAAGGCGTGCACGTTGTCACCGTCAACGACTACCTGGCCAAACGCGACAGCGAGTGGATGGGCCGCGTACACCGCCACCTGGGGCTCGAAGTCGGCGTGATCCTGTCTGGGCTGACCCCCGACGAGCGTCGAGCGGCGTATGCCGCCGACATCACCTACGGCACCAACAACGAATTCGGCTTCGACTACCTGCGCGACAACATGGCGCACTCGGTCGAGGAGATGGTGCAGCGTGGCCACAACTACGCGATCGTCGACGAGGTCGACTCGATCCTCATCGACGAGGCCCGTACTCCGTTGATCATCTCCGGCCCCGCCGACGGTGCCTCGCACTGGTATTCCGAGTTCGCCCGGCTGGCCCCGTTGATGAAGAAGGACACCCACTACGAGGTGGACATCAAGAAGCGCACCATCGGTGTGCACGAGCTGGGTGTGGAGTTCGTCGAAGACCAGCTCGGCATCGACAACCTCTACGAGGCCGCCAACTCGCCGCTGGTCAGCTACCTCAACAACTCGTTGAAGGCCAAGGAGCTGTTCGAGCGCGACAAGGAGTACATCGTCCGCAACGGCGAGGTGTTGATCGTCGACGAGTTCACCGGCCGCGTGCTGATCGGGCGCCGCTACAACGAGGGCATGCACCAGGCCATCGAGGCCAAGGAAAACGTCGAGATCAAGGCCGAGAACCAGACCCTGGCCACGATCACCCTGCAGAACTATTTCCGCCTCTACGACAAGCTCTCCGGCATGACCGGCACTGCCGAGACCGAGGCCGCCGAACTGCACGAGATCTACAAGCTCGGTGTGGTCCCGATCCCGACCAACCGGGACATGATCCGCAAGGACCAGACCGACCTGATCTACAAGACCGAAGAAGCCAAGTACATCGCCGTCGTCGACGACGTCACCGAGCGCTACGAAAAGGGCCAGCCGGTCCTGATCGGCACCACCAGCGTGGAGCGCTCGGAGTACCTGTCGCGTCAGTTCACCAAGCGCCGCGTCCCGCACAACGTGCTCAACGCGAAGTTCCACGAGCAGGAGGCGGGCATCATCGCCGAGGCCGGCCGGCGCGGGGCGATCACGGTGGCCACCAACATGGCCGGTCGCGGTACCGACGTGGTGCTCGGCGGCAACGTCGACTTCCTGCTGGACGTGCGCCTGCGCGAGCGGGGCCTGGATCCGGTCGAGACCCCCGACGAGTACGAGGCCGCCTGGCAGGAGGAATTGCCGAAGGTCAAGGCTCAAGCCGCCGAGGAGGCGGAGCACGTCATCGAGGTCGGTGGTCTGTACGTGCTCGGCACCGAGCGCCACGAGTCGCGTCGTATCGACAACCAGCTGCGCGGACGTTCCGGCCGTCAGGGCGACCCCGGCGAGTCCCGGTTCTACTTGTCGCTGGGCGACGAACTCATGCGGCGATTCAACGGCGCCACGCTGGAAAGCCTGTTGACCCGCCTCAACCTGCCCGACGACGTGCCGATCGAGGCCAAGATGGTGACCCGCGCCATCAAGAGCGCGCAGACCCAGGTCGAGCAGCAGAACTTCGAGATCCGCAAGAACGTCCTCAAGTACGACGAGGTGATGAACCAGCAGCGCAAGGTCATCTACGAGGAGCGCCGCCGGATCCTGGAGGGCGAGAACCTCGAGCAGCAGGCTCACGACATGCTGGTCGACGTCATCACCGCCTACGTCGACGGCGCGACCGCCGAGGGCTACGCCGAGGACTGGGATCTCGAGCAGCTGTGGACCGCCCTGCGGCAGCTCTACCCGGTGGGCATCGACCATCACGATCTGCTCGATTCCGACGCTGCCGGCGAGCCCGGTGAGCTGACCCGCGAGGAACTCCTCGACGCGCTGATTGCCGACGCCGAAAATGCTTATGCCACAAGGGAAGCGGAAATCACCGCGCTGGCCGGTGAGAATGCCATGCGGCAGCTGGAGCGCAATGTGCTGCTCTCCGTCATCGACCGCAAGTGGCGCGAGCACCTCTACGAGATGGACTACCTCAAGGAAGGCATCGGCCTGCGGGCGATGGCGCAGCGCGATCCGCTGGTCGAGTACCAGCGCGAGGGCTACGACATGTTCGTCGGCATGCTTGAGGGCCTCAAGGAGGAGTCGGTCGGCTACCTGTTCAACGTCCAGGTGGAGGCGACGCCGGCACCGGCGGTGGGCACCGTCGACACCCCGCAGGGGTTGGCTGATCTGGCTGCCCAGCAGCCGGAGCCGGCACCGGCGACGTTGCATGCCAAGGGCATTGAGGAAGAGGACTCGCGCCGGCTGACCTACTCCGGCCCTGCCGAAGACGGGTCGGCCGAGGTGCAGCGCAATGGTGGCGGCAAGCATGCCGCGCCGGCGGCGGGCACCACGCGCAAGGAACGTCGCGAGGCGGCTCGTAAGCAAGCCAAGGAAGGTCGCACGCTCAGGCGGAGTTAGCCGCGCCTAGCCGATGTGCAGTGCCACCACCTGCCAACGCAACCCCGTTGGGGTGGCCACCTGCTGGACTCGGCAGGCGATGGCATGGGTGCGTTCGTCTCGACTGTAGACGGCCGCCACCTCGGCGGCTGCTCCATCGCACCCGACCGGCTGAACCCGCAACCGGCGCAGCCGTGCGGTGCCGTGGCCATCGTTTCGGGCAACCGCGGGCAGCAGCGAGTCGACCAACCCCGCGGCCAGCAGCGGGCGCAGCTGCGCCAGTGACCGCCGCCGGTCGATCACTTCGAGCACCCGGCGCAGTGCGGCATCGGCGAACCCGGCCGCGGCGCGAATCGGAGCGGCCTCGGTCGGGGGCAGGGTCGGCCGGCGCGCGGTGCCACCCCGCGGGCGCAGCAGCCGCACCCGCTGGGGTTCGGTGCGCAGGACGGGTGGCTCGTAGTCGACGACGGGAACGACGCAGGACATGGGACTCTCCGGGGATCGGTCGGTAGGGACCGGCCGCCGGAGAGGGGCGAGCCGATGGCGCCATGATGGCACACTCATCGCATCGGTGTGTGCACCCGCGATGCGGGGGTCGGGGGTTGGCGGTTACCGTGTCGAGACGGAGTCGGGGATTACTTCGGTGAGGGGAATATCGCGACGATGGTGACTCGGTTGTCAGCATCGGATGCGTCGTTTTATCACCTCGAGAACACCTCGACCCCGATGTACGTCGGCTCGTTGTCGATCCTGCGTAAGCCCCGATCCGGCCTCAGCTACGAAACGCTGCTGGAGACCGTCGAACGCCGCCTGCCCCAGATCCCGCGCTATCGCCAGAAGATCCGCGAGGTGACCCTGGGCCTGGCACGCCCGGTGTGGGTCGACGATCCCGATTTCGACATCACCTACCACGTGCGACGCTCGGCGCTGCCATCGCCGGGGAGTGACGCGCAGCTGCACGAACTCATCGCCCGGCTGGGCTCCCGCCCGCTGGACCGGTCCCGCCCGCTGTGGGAGATGCACCTCATCGAGGGCCTGGCCAAGAACCGGCTGGCGATCTACACCAAGTCCCATCAGGCTCTCGTGAATGGCATGACGGCACTGGAAGTCGGCCACGTCGTCGCCGACCGCACCCAGAAGCCGCCGACGTTCGGCGAGGACATCTGGATCCCGGGCCGCGAACCCACCAACAATGAACTGTTGTTCGGCGCGGTCGGGGAGTGGCTGGCGCGGCCGAGAGCGCAGCTGCAGGCGGTTCGTTCAGCCATCGGAGAGGTCGCCACCAACAGCGGCGAGCTGGTCGATATGGCGCGGCGGCTGACCGACGTCGCACGCACCGTCGCGCGCGGCACCGCACCCAACAGCCCGCTGAACACCAAGGTCTCCCGCAACCGCCGGTTCACCGTCGCCAGCGGGTCCCTGGCGGACTACCGGCTGGTGCGCTCACGCTACGAGTGCGACGTCAACGACGTCGTGCTGGCGGTGATCGCCGGTGCTTTGCGCAATTGGCTGCTGTCCCGCGGTGAGCCGGTCACCAACAGCTCGACGGTGCGGGCGATGGCGCCGACATCGGTGTATCCGGAGGCAGTCGAGGACACCGCCGGTCCCGGCCAGGCCATCAACGAGGTGGCGCCGTTCCTGGTCGACCTGCCGGTGGGTGAGGGCAATGCGGTGGTACGGCTGTCCCAGATCGCCCACACCACCGAATCACACTCGGCGGCGGCCAGTCTGGTGGATGCCCGCACCATTGTCACACTGTCCGGCTTCGCGCCGCCGACGCTGCACGCGATGGGCACCCGGGTGGCCACCCAGTTCTCCGCGCGCCAGTTCAACCTGCTGATCACCAATGTCCCCGGCCCGCAGTCGCAGATGTATGTGGCCGGGGCCAAGCTGTTGGAGACCTACGCGGTGCCGCCGCTGCTACACAATCAGGTACTGGCCATCGGCGTGACGTCGTATTGCGGCATGCTGTATTTCGGCATCAACGCCGACCGCGACGCCATGAGCGATGTCGATGTGTTGCCGGCGCTGCTGGCCGAATCGCTCGACGAACTCCTCGAAGCTGCTCAGTAGCCTAGGATTCGGCGATGGGCAAGGACGATTCCAACGGTGACGATTCAGCCAAGAAGCGCAACCGCAAGATTCCCAAGGACGTGTATGAAGCCGAATTATTCCGGCTGCAAACCGAATTGGTGAAGCTGCAGGAATGGGTCAAGACCACCGGTGAGCGGATCGTCGTCGTGTTCGAAGGGCGGGACGCGGCCGGCAAGGGCGGCACCATCAAGCGTGTCACCGAATATCTCAGCCCGCGGGTCGCACGCATCGCCGCCCTGCCGGCACCCACCGAACGGGAGCGCGGCCAGTGGTACTTCCAGCGCTATATCGAGCACCTGCCGGCTCGCGGTGAGATCGTGCTGTTCGACCGGTCCTGGTACAACCGCGCCGGCGTCGAACGGGTGATGGGGTTTTGTACGCCCAAGGAGCACACCTTGTTCCTACGGCAGTGCCCGATCTTCGAGCAGATGCTCATCGATGACGGAATCATCCTGCGCAAGTACTGGTTCTCGGTCTCCGACGACGAACAGTTGCGCCGGTTCAAATCCCGGCGCAAGGATCCGCTGCGGCGCTGGAAGCTCAGTCCGATGGACTTGGAGTCGGTGTATCGCTGGGAGGACTACTCCCGGGCCAAGGACGAGATGATGGTGCATACCGACCTCCCGCACAGCCCCTGGATCGTCGTGGAATCCGACGACAAGAAGCACGCTCGACTCAACATGATGGCGCACCTACTGGCCAGCATCGACTATGAGCAAGTCGACCTCCCCAAGGTCGAGCTGCCCAAGCGGCCGGTGATGGGCAACTACCAGCGTCCTCCGCGCGCACTGTCGACCTACGTCGACGACCACGTCTCTACCCTGCTCGGCGACTGATGCGGGTCTACATCCCGGCCACGTTGGCCATGCTCCAGCAGCTGGTCGCCGACGAATCGCTCCAGCCGCTGAGCGGGACGGCGTTCGCCGTCACGCCGACCCTGCGGGAGTCCTATGCCGAAGGCGACGACGAGGAACTGGCCGAGGTCGCCATCGGCGAGGCGGCGCTCGCGTCGCTGCGTCTGCTGGCCGCTGAGGCAGGCCATGCCGATGGCGGGCTGCCGCTGCGCCGGGCGGTTGTCATCGCCGACGCGGATGCCACTGTGCGGCCCGATCTGGACGACGCGGTGGTGCGGATCAGTGGCCGGGTGAACCTGGATCAGGTGGTCGCTGCCTACGTGGACAACGCCGACGCCGAACCCGCTGTGAAGGCCGCGATCGCCGTCGTCGACGACGCCGATCTGGGCGACGAGGACGCCGAGTTCGTCGTGGGCGACGCCCAGGATCACGCACTCGCCTGGTATGCCACCCAGGAGCTGCCGTTCCTGCTCGATTTGCTCTGAGGGCCTAGATACGGGACCGTAAGTTACGGTACCGTAGGTTAACGGTCGGTAGGAGATGGCGCGATGGTGAAAAACCAGGTCAAGATCAGTGCGAACGTGGTGGACACGGTTCGCCCCACGGTGGCCGGTGAAGGCCGCAACCCCGCGATCGACGCCGTCCGGGCCCTGTTCGGTCGCATCACCACACCGTTGCTGCCCGATGACTACCTGCAGCTCGCCAACCCGTTGTGGTCGGCGCGGGAGATGCGTGGCCGCGTGCTCGAGGTCCGACGGGAAACCGAGGACTCCGCGACGTTGGTGATCAAACCCGGCTGGGGGTTTACGTTCGACTACCGGCCCGGCCAATACATCGGCATCGGCCTGCTGGTGGACGGCCGCTGGCGGTGGCGGTCCTACTCGCTGACGTCGAGCCCGCATGCGGCCGGAGCCGGCCGCTCGCGGACGATCACGATCACCGTCAAGGCCATGCCCGAGGGATTTCTGTCCACCCATTTGGTCGGCGGAGTGACACCCGGCACGATCGTCCGGCTGGCCGCGCCGCAGGGCAACTTCGTGCTACCCGATCCCGCGCCGGCCTCGGTGCTGTTCTTGACCGGCGGCTCGGGCATCACCCCGGTGATGTCGATGCTGCGGACCCTGACGCGTCGCGATCAGATCGGCGATATCGTCCACATCCATTCGGCCCCAACCGAATCCGACGTCATGTTCGCCACCGAGCTTGCTGAGCTGGCTCGCGACCACGACAGCTACCGGTTGACCGTGCGCACCACCCGCACCCAGGGGCGCCTTGATCTGAGTCGGCTCGACGAGGCGGTCCCGGACTGGCGAGCGCGCCAGACCTGGGCCTGCGGCCCGGAAGGGATGCTCACCGAGGCCGAGAAGGTGTGGCAGGCGGCTGGGATCGGCGAGCAGCTGCACCTGGAGCGTTTCGCGGCGTCCCGGGCGGCCGCCCACGGCCAGGGCGGCACGGTGACGTTCGGTCGCAGTGGCAAGACGGTGGCGGCGGACGCTGCGACGTCGTTGATGGAGGCCGGCGAGAAGGTCGGGGTGCAGATGCCCTTCGGCTGCCGCATGGGCATCTGTCAGTCCTGTGTGGTGCCCCTGGTCGAGGGCCACGTCCGCGACCTGCGCACAGGTGCCGAGCATGAACCGGGTACCCGAATCCAAACCTGTATTTCGGCCGCATCGGGCGACTGTGTGGTCGATGTCTGAGGTTTACTGCCTAGTAACCTACGGGAGCGTAGGTTACGGTACCGTAGGCACAAGAAGGGAGGCGTGACTTATGGCTATATCCGATGTTGATGCGTTTTCGCACCTGACCGAGGCTGACATCGAAAGCCTGGCGGTCGAGCTTGACTCCATCCGCCAGGACATTGAGGATTCCCGGGGCGCGGGGGATGCGCGCTATATCCGCCGCACCATCGCCGCCCAGCGCGGACTGGAGATCGCCGGGCGGCTGATGCTGACGGCGAGCTCCAAACGATCCGCGTGGTGGGCCGGCACCGCGACCCTGGGCGTGGCCAAGATCATCGAGAACATGGAGATCGGCCACAACGTTATGCACGGCCAGTGGGATTGGATGAACGATCCCGAGATTCACTCCTCGTCGTGGGAGTGGGACATGAGCGGGGCGTCCAAGCACTGGCGGTTCACCCACAACTTCATGCACCACAAGTACACCAACATCTTGGGCATGGATGATGACGTGGGCTACGGCGTGCTGCGGGTCACCCGCGACCAACGCTGGCGGCCGTTCAACCTCTACGGCAACCTGCTGTTCAACACCCTCCTGGCGCTCGGATTCGAGTGGGGCGTCGGCTTGCAGCACCTGGAGCTCGGCAAGATCTGGAAGGGCCGCGACGACCGCAAGGCCACCCTGATCCGAGTGCGCGAATTCGGTGTCAAGGCCGGCCGACAGCTCCTCAAGGACTATGTGGCTTACCCGGCGCTGACGTCGTTGTCGCCGGGCGCCACGTACCGCTCGACGGCCACCGCCAACGCCGTGGCCAACGTGATCCGCAACGTGTGGGCCAACGCGGTGATCTTCTGCGGCCACTTCCCTGATGGCGCAGAGAAGTTCACCAAGACCGACATGGTGGGCGAAAGCAAGGGGCAGTGGTACCTGCGCCAGATGCTGGGCAGCGCCAACATCGACGGCAGCCGGGCCATGGACTTCATGACCGGCAACCTGTCGTACCAGATCGAGCATCACTTGTTCCCTGACCTGCCCAGCAACCGGTACCACGAGATCTCGGTACGGGTGCGTCAGGTCTGCGACAAGTACGACCTGCCCTACACCAGCGGACCGTTCCTGGTGCAGTACGCGAAGACCTGGCGGACGATCGCCAAGCTGTCGCTGCCGGACAAGTACCTGCGCGACACCGCCGACGATGCACCCGAAACCCGCAGTGAGCGCATGTTCGCCGAGCTCGGTCCGGGGTATGCCGGGGTCGATCCGAGTACCGGCCGCAAGCGTGGCCTGAAGTCGGCGATCGCAGCGGCGCGCCAGTGGCGCCGGGAGAAGCGCACGGCCAAAGCCGCCTAGGGTTTTCAGCGAGGCCGAATCTATGTGCGCAATGTGGCGCAGTGGGGAGCGGCGGGCATGATGGTCTCGTGAGTGGGCCGTGGCAGCTGCGGACAGGCAGCGCGGACGATCTCGACATCGTCGGACCCCTGTGGGTCGCCGTGCATCACCAGCATGCCGAGACGATGCCGGAGCTGCAGCCCTACGTCAGCGATGACCAGACGTGGCAGATGCGCCGCACCCTCTACGAGGACCTGCTCGCCAAACCCGGAACTGTGTTGCTGCTCGCCAGCCTCGATGATCGCGTCGTCGGCTACGGGCTGGCTCATATCATGACGGTCGAGGACACCTGGGTGGCCGACACCTGGGTGACCGGAGAACGCATCGGCGAGATCGAATCACTTTCGGTCCTACCGGAATTCCGCGGATCCGGGCTTGGCACCCACTTGCTGACACAGTTGGAAGAACACCTGCGCGCGTCCGGTGTCGACGATCTCGTCCTCGGTGTGCTGCCCGGCAACCGCGATGCCCTGCGGCTGTACGAGCGGCTCGGCTACCGGCCGACCTGGCTGTACCTGTCGAAGTTCACCGGCCGGGATTGACCTGAAATCCATCCCGAGTTCGACGGTCCCGGGATCTGCTCGCGATCGTCGGACTCTGAACTACTCCGGGATCCAGTTGAAGTCGTCCGGATTGGGACCCCTGCGTCCCGCCTCGCCCTTGTCGAGGGCGGTGATGGCGTCGATGTCGGTGTCACTCAGCTCGAAGTCGAAGATCTCGGTGTTCTCCTTGATCCGTTCCGGGGTAACGGATTTCGGGAATACGATGTCGCCGCGCTCGATGTGCCAGCGCAGCACCACCTGAGCCGGGCTCTTGTCGAGACGCTCGGCGATCGCGCCGATCACCGGGTCGCCGAGCACCGCGCCCTGGGCGATCGGTGACCACGCCTCGGTGAGGATGCTGTGGTCGATGCCGTAGCCGCGCAGCGTGTCGTTGGCGAAGTACGGATGCACCTCGATCTGGTTGACGGCGGGCACCGTCTCGGTGTCGCGCGCGAGCTGCTCGAGGTGGTGTATCTGGAAGTTGGACACCCCGATACTGCGGGCGCGGCCGTCTTTCTTGAACTCCTCCAACGTCTTCCATGTGGAGACGAAGTCGCCGTCGTAGAGCCCCGGCAGCGGCCAGTGGATCAGGAACAGGTCGACGTAGTCGAAGCCCAGCGCCTCGATCGTCCCGTCGAATGCGCGCCGCGCATCGTCGGGCTTGTGAAAGCCGTTGTTGAGCTTGCTGGTGATGTACACCTCGCTGCGGTCGATCCCGGAATCCCGGATACCTTCGCCGACGCCCTTTTCGTTCTGATACATCTCGGCGGTGTCGATGTGGCGGTAGCCGATCTCCAGGGCGGTGCGCACCGCCGCCGCGGTCTCGTCGGGCGGGATCTGGAAGACACCGAACCCGAGTTGGGGGATGGAAGTGCCGTCGTTCAGCGTCAGTTTGGGAATGGTGCTCATATCTGCGGCGTGCCCTCTCGATTGGTGTTGCAAACAATTATCAATACGCTGCGCCATCTGACAACGCGGACAGCAGCCGTCGGGCGGCGGCGACGCGTCGCGCGGGCTCGCCGGTCAGCGCGTCGAGCGCGCATTCCGGGTCGGCCGGCGGCCCCATGTGGCCGCATCCGCGCGGGCAGTCTTCGATTGCCTCAGCCAGATCCGAAAACGACCTCAGCACGTCGTCGGGTTGGATGTGGGCCAGGCCGAACGATCGGATGCCAGGGGTGTCGATCGCCCAGCCCCCGCCCGGCAGTGGCAGCGCGACCGATTGCGTCGACGTGTGCTTGCCCTTGCCCACACCCGACACCTCGCCGGTGGCGCGGTGCGCTTGGGGCACAAGGCGATTCACCAATGTAGATTTGCCGACCCCGGAGTGGCCGAGTAGGACGGTGATCTTCCCGGTCAGGAGATGCTCCACCTCGTTGATCGGATCGCCGCGGCCTGCGGTGATTACGGTGAGGTCCAGATCGGCGAACTGCTCGGCGAACGGTCCGGCCGGTGCCAAGTCGGTCTTCGTCAGACACAGAATCGGCCGGATCCCGCCGGCGTACGCCGCGATCAACGCCCGGTCCACCAGACCGGTGCGCGGCGGCGGGTCGGCCAGGGCGATCACCATGAGCAACTGGTCGGCGTTGGCGACGACCACTCGTTCGGTGGGGTCGGTGTCATCGGCGGTGCGGCGCAACACCGTTCGACGTTCACCGCGGCGCACGATCCGGGCCAGGCTGTCGGGCCGCCCGGACAGGTCACCGACGACGTCGACGTGATCGCCGACGACGATCGGGGTGCGGCCCAGTTCGCGGGCGCGCATCGCGGTGACGTACCGGTCGGGATCACCCCCCAGAACGCAGCCCCACCGGCCGCGGTCCACGGTGACCACCATGGCCGACACCGCGTCGGCGTGCTCGGGACGGGTTTTGGTACGGGGCCGCGAGCCACGGCCCGACCTCATCTTGGCGTCGGACTCGTCGTACTCGCGTGGGCTCAACCGCGGCCCACCATCTCGGTCCACAGCTGCGCAAAGTCCGGCAGCGTCTTGGCGGTGGTCGCGATGTCCTCGACCGTGAGGCCGGGTACCCGCAGCCCGACGATCGCCCCCGCCATCGCCATCCGGTGATCGGCGTAGGAATGCCAGGTGCCGGCATGCAGGGGCACGGCGGTGATCACCAGGCCGTCGTCAGTCTCGGTGCAATTGCCGCCGAGTGCGCTGATTTCGGTGCGCAGCGCGGCCAGCCGGTCGGTCTCGTGGCCGCGCAGATGCGCGACGCCGGACAGCCGTGACACCGAACCCGGGGCGGCCAGTGTGGCCAGCGCCGCCACCGCCGGGGCCAACTCGCCCACGTCGTGGAGGTCGACCTCAAAGCCGCCGTAGGATTGCGGACCCCGCACTTCGAGTAACAAATCTGATTGGCGCACAGTCGATCCGAGTAGTTTCAGGATCCCGAGAATGGCGTCGGCGGGTTGCACGCTGGCCGCCGGCCAGCCGGTGATGCGCACCGCGCCGCCGGTTACCACCGCAGCGGACAGGAACGGCACCGAATTGGACAGATCCGGCTCGACCTCCCAGTGCCGCGCCGCGATCGGTCCCGGCGCCACCCGCCATTGGTTGGCGCCTCCGTCGTCGACGTCGACGCCGGCCTCACGCAACATCGCCACGGTCATCGCGATATGCGGTGCGGACGGCACCGACGTGCCGGTGTGCACGATAGTCAGGCCTTCGGTGAAGGCGGCGCCAGACAGCAGCAGACCCGAGACGAACTGCGAGGAGCCTGACGCGTCGATGTGGACTGTGCCGCCCTTGACCGCGCCGCGGCCGCGAACCAGGAAAGGCAGGCCGGCGCCGTCGATGTCGACACCGAGTCCGCGCAGTCCGTCGAGCAGGGGAGCGATCGGCCGGATTCGGGCTTGCTCGTCACCGTCGAACTCGACGACCGCGGTGCTCAATGCTGCCAGCGGAGGGACGAACCGCAGTACCGTGCCGGCCAGCCCGCAATCGATGCGCGCCTGCGGCCCCGGGGCCAGTGTCCCGCCGACCACTAGCTCGGCTTCCGCGCCGGTGACCTCGATACCGAGTGCCTGCAGGGCCCCGATCATCAGGTTGGTGTCGCGGCTGCGCAGCGCGCCGCTGATCGTGGAGCCGCCCTGGCCCTGGGCGGCGGCCAGCGCCGCTAGCACCAGGGCGCGGTTGGTCTGCGATTTCGAGCCGGGGACCGTCACGGTGGCGTCGACAGCAGTCGCTGTCGAGGGTGCCGTCCATAACTCGGTGCTCACGGCTATACATCCTGCCTTGTCGGCCGGTGCGTCACGATGGAGGGATGTGCGGACGATTCGCGGTGACCACCGACCCGGCGCTGCTGGCCGAAAAGATCCAGGCCATCGATGAAGTTACAGCGGCCACATCGGCTTCTGAGGCGCGGGGGCCCAACTACAACGTCGCCCCGACGGCCACGGTGGCGACCGTTGTCAGTCGGCACGCCGAACCTGACGACACCCCGACCAGGCGGGTCAGGTTGATGCGCTGGGGCTTGGTGCCGCCCTGGGTGAAGGCGACCGCCGACGGCAGCCCGGAGACCAAAGGCCCCCTGCTGATCAACGCGCGAGCCGAAAAGATCACCAGCTCACCGGCGTTTCGCGCCTCGGCGAAGAGCAAGCGGTGCCTGGTGCCGATGGACGGCTACTACGAGTGGAAACCCAACCCGGACACCCCGGCCGGCAAGAAGTCCCGCAAGACGCCGTTCTATATGCATCGGGCCGATGACGAGCCGCTGTTCATGGCCGGCCTCTGGTCGGTCTGGAGACCGAGGAACGCGACTGATGACACTGTGCCGTTGCTGACGTGCACCATCATCACCACCGACGCCGTGGGAGAGCTCGCCGAGATTCACGACCGGATGCCGCTGATCGTCGACGAGCGTGATTGGGACCGGTGGCTGGACCCCGATCAACCCGCCGATACCGACCTGTTGAGCGCGCCGCCGGATATCGCCGGGATCGACGTGCGGGAGGTCTCGACCCTGGTCAACAGCGTCCGCAACAACGGGCCCGAGCTCCTCGAGCCGGTCGGTCCACACAACCAACCGGTTGGCCTGTTCTAGCGACTCGGCTGCGGTTAGGCTCACAGTCGAGATCCGACCAGCGAGAGGAACCGCCATGACCGCGGTCGAGCCCAAGGCCGATCAAGCCACCATCACCGTGCGCAACCCCGCCGACGGCCGCGTCGCCGGTTCCGTGCCGGTCGACAGTCCAGACGCCGTCGCCGCGAAAGCCAGAGAGCTCCGGTTGTTCCAAACCGAGTGGGAAGAGATCGGCCCGCGCGGACGCAAAGTCTGGATGTACAAATGGCAGGACTGGATCCTCGACAACGCCGATCACCTCACCGAGGTGTTGATGTCGGAGTCGGGCAAGTCGCGCAACGACGCCAGCCTCGAACCGGTGGCGATCGCCGACTCGATCAAGTACTGGGCCGGCAACGCCGAAGCGTTCCTGGCCGACGTGCACCCCAAGCCGCACAGCCCGCTGTACAAGATCAAGAAGCTGACCACCCGCTACCGCCCGTACCAGCTGGTCGGGATCATCGAGCCGTGGAACTTCCCGCTGGCGATGCTGGCCCTCGACGTGGTGCCCGCGCTGGCCGCGGGGGCGGCGGTACTGCTGAAACCGTCTGAGGTGACCCCACTTTCGGCCGTCGAGTTCGCTCGGGGCTGGACCGAGGTCGGTGCTCCGCCGGTGCTGAGCCTGGCGACCGGATACGGCGAGACCGGCGCCGCGGTGATCAACAACGCCGACTACGTCCACTTCACCGGATCGACCGCCACCGGCCGCAAGGTCGCGGTGGCCTGCGCCGAGCGGCTGATCCCGTTTAGCCTTGAGCTCGGTGGCAAGGATCCGGCGATCGTGCTGGCCGACGCCGACATCGACCGCGCAGCCAACGGCATCGCCTGGGGCGGGATGTTCAACTCCGGGCAGGTGTGCATCTCGGTGGAGCGGGTCTACGTCGAAGCCCCGGTCTACGACGAGTTCATCGGCAAGCTCACTGAGAATGTCCGCAATATCGCTCAGGGACAAGAGGATTCGGGTTACAAATACGACACCGGTGCGATGGCCACCGCTGCCCAGCGGGATATCGTCGGCCGCCATGTGCAGGACGCCGTCGCCGCGGGGGCGCGGGTGCTCACCGGGGGTAAGCCCACCGGAGTCGGCACCTTCTTCCAGCCGACCGTGCTGGCCGATGTCACCCCGACGATGGCCTGTATCGCCGAGGAGACCTTCGGCCCGACCCTGCCGGTGGTCAAGGTCGCCGACGAGGAAGAGGCCATCCGGCTGGCCAACGATTCCCACTATGGGCTGTCGGCCACGGTCTGGACCGGCGACATCGAACGCGGTGAGCGGGTCGCCCGCCGGCTGGAGTGCGGCGCGGTCAACATCAACGATGCCCTGACCAACGTGTTCTGCCCATCGCTTCCGATGGGTGGCTGGAAGGACTCCGGCATCGGCTACCGAGCCGGTGGGCCCAGTGGGCTGATCAAGTTCTGCCGCCAGCAGGCGATCACCGCCCCGCGCATCCCGACCCAGAAGTCCGAGTTGGTCTGGTACTCGTCGTCGAGGCGGCAGGGCCGGCTTGCGCTGTCGATCATGCGCGCCTTCGCCGGCACGGGTGTGCGCCGGCTCGGGCTGCGCCCGCGTTAGATCTCAACGAGTCAGAACCGAGAGCGACAATTCCGCGCGCAAATTCGCGCTCACGTCTGACTGGATGTGCTCGGGCTACGGAGTGCGGTAGCCGGGCGGGTTGGGGGTGTCGACCCACAGGTCCACACCCAGCTCGGAGCCCGGAATGCAGTCGTAGACCGACAGGTCGGTGACACCGGATTCCAGCAGCACGTCCTCGCACAGCAGGGTCTGTCCGGTGTACTCGCGGGCCGGCCTGCTCAGCACCGCGTAGGCGGCATCGGCGTACACCTCGGGCTTACGGGAACGGGCCATCGCCTCGTCGCCGCCGAGCAGGTTCTGCACCGCGGCGGTGGCCACCATGGTGCGCGGCCACAGCGTGTTCGAGGCAATCCCGGCTTCGCGCATCTCTTCGGCGATTCCCAACGCGCACAATGTCATTCCGAACTTTGCCATCATGTACGGAGTGGGCTTGAGCCACTGGGACTCCAGCCGGATCGGCGGCGAGAGGGTGAGGACGTGGGGGTTCTCCCGGCCCTTCATATGCGGGATGCACGCCTGCGAGACGGCGTAGGTGCCGCGAACCTGAATGCCGTTCATCAGATCGAAGCGCTTCAGTGGCACCTCCTCGATCGAGCCGAGGTTGATCGCCGAGGCGTTGTTGACGCAGATGTCGATGCCGCCGAACTGCTCGACGGCCTTGGCCACGGCGGCGGCTACCGAGTCACCGTCGCGGACGTCGCCGACGATCGGCAGGGCCTGGCCCCCGGCGTCCTCGATCTCCTTGGCGGCGGTGTAGATGGTGCCGGGCAGCTTGGGGTGTGGCTCGGTGGTCTTGGCCACCAGCGCGATGTTGGCCCCGTCGGCCGCGACTCGCTTGGCGATGGCCAGGCCGATACCGCGGCTGGCGCCGGAGATGAACATGGTCTTGCCGGAGAAAATACTTGCCACCCGTGTCACCCTAGACCGCGCGGATGTCGGCGGTCACCGCGTGTGTCAACCGCACCAGATCCTGCGGAGCCAGTGCCACGTCCCAGCCGCGCTTACCGGCGCTGCACAGCACCTGCTGGAAACTCAGGGCCGAATCGTCGATCACCGTCGGCAGCCGCTTGCGCTGGCCCAGCGGCGAGATACCGCCCAGCACGTATCCGGTGGCGCGTTCGGCGGCCGCCTGATCGGCCATCGTCACCTTGGACAGCCCCAGTGCCGCAGCGGCGGCCTTCAGCGACAGCTTCCACGGCACGGGCAGCACGGCCACCGCCAGCACCGGTCCCGCCGCGATGACCAGCGTCTTGAAGATCTGCTCGGGCACCACGGAATCGCCCGCCAGGGCGGCGACCGCCTCCTCGCCATACGACTGCGACCGCGGGTCGTGGTGGTAGCGCAGCACCTCATGGGGTGCACGGGCTGCCACCAGGGCGGCGATCGCCGGGGTTGCTGCACGACTCACCGGCACAGTTAACCGTGGGAAATAGCCTGGTGAGAAATCCTGTTGTGGACAGTGATCGCAGCTATCAAGGGCGGCGATCGAAAAAGTTGTTGGTCACAGCCTTAGGATCGGAAGGAGAGAAGTCCGGTGTCAGCTGCAGTCTGCATGATGGCGCAAGAGCAGGCACCCGCATTTCTCGTCCGTCCGATACCGCTGCCGGAGCTCGTCTGGAGCACCGCGGCAGAAGGGACTGTGTCACCCACGATGACCGATATCGACACCGAGGCGCCCCAGCGCGAGGAGTCCGACGCGGAGTTGACGGCGCGCTTCGAGCGCGATGCCATCCCGCTGCTGGATCAGCTCTACGGCGGTGCACTACGTATGACGCGCAATCCGGCCGACGCCGAAGACCTGCTGCAGGAAACCATGGTCAAGGCCTACGCCGGCTTCCGGTCCTTCCGCGAGGGGACCAACCTCAAGGCGTGGCTGTACCGGATTCTGACGAACACCTACATCAACAGTTACCGCAAGAAACAGCGCCAACCGGCTGAATATCCCACCGAGGAGATCACCGACTGGCAGTTGGCGGCCAACGCCGAGCACACCTCAAGGGGATTGCGCTCGGCCGAGGTCGAAGCACTCGAACTGCTGCCCGACACCGAGATCAAGGAAGCTCTGCAGGCATTGCCGGAGGAGTTTCGGATGGCGGTGTACTACGCCGACGTCGAGGGCTTCCCGTACAAGGAGATCGCCGAAATCATGGATACCCCGATCGGGACGGTGATGTCCCGGCTGCACCGAGGCAGGCGCCAGCTGCGCGCTCTGCTGGCCGACGTCGCCAAGGAACGCGGATTCAACCGCGGCCAGACGGAGGACACGCCGGAGGAGGTTGTCTCATGAGCGACGAGAACGTATCCAACGACGAGGACTGGCGCCCGCCGGTCGGGCCGGTGGACCCGGCTCATCCCGAGTGCGCTGCGGTGATCGCGGAGGTGTGGACGCTGCTCGACGGTGAATGCACGGCCGAGACGAAAGAACGGCTGCGTCATCACCTCCAGGAGTGCCCGACGTGCCTGCAGCACTACGGGGTGGAGGAGCGCATCAAGAAGCTGGTCGCGTCCAGGTGCAGCGGGGAGACCGCTCCTAGGCACCTGTTGGAGCGGGTGCGCCTGCAGATCAGCCAAACCACCATCATCCGGCGCGGATAGCGCGTCACAACAAAAGAGCCCGGCATCTGCCGGGCTCTTTGTTATCAGGCGTTAGGTCGCCTGCCGTGGTTGGCTTTGCTGTGCTTGCGGTCACGCTTCTTACGACCACGCTTGGCCATGATGTACCTCCATATGATTTGACGCTGCATACAGTGTCTCACGGCCCCATCGAACCTCTGACCACCCGGTGTTGTGGTTCGATAGAGCCGCACCAAGAGTTTGAGCAGCACCAAGAGTGAGGGTGAAGATGGCCGAGGATGTTCGCGCCGAGATCGTGGCCAGTGTGCTCGAGGTCGTGGTCAGCAAGGGAGACCAGATCGGCGCGGGCGACACCCTGGTGCTTCTGGAGTCGATGAAGATGGAGATCCCGGTGCTGGCCGAAGTCGGCGGCACCATCACCGAGGTCAGCGTGTCAGTGGGTGACGTCATCCAGGCCGGCGACCTCATTGCCGTGATCGACTAACTCCCGTGTCCACCCTCGGTGACCTGCTCGCCGAGCACACGATGCTGCCGGGCAGTGCGGTGGACCACCTGCATGCGGTGGTCGGCGAATGGCAGCTGCTGGCGGACCTTTCGTTCGCCGACTACCTGATGTGGGTGCGCCGCGACGACGGCGCGCTGGTTTGCGTGGCGCAGTGCCGGCCCAACACCGCACCGACCGTCCTGCTCAAGGACGCCGTCGGCACCGTCGTCGCAGAGGGCGAACTGCCCCTGGTGACCTCGGCGTTCACCTCGGGTGCGATCGGCCGCGGTGACAGCGATCCGAAGCTGCCGGAACCCAGCGTCGATCTCGAGGCCGTCCCGGTCCGATACAGCAACCACGTGGTGGCCGTCCTGACGCACCAGACCGCGCTGGCTGAGCGGCGCACGTCCTCGCCACTGGAGCGGGCCTACCTGGACTGTGCGGGCAACCTGCTGCACATGCTGTCGGAAGGCACGTTCCCCAACGTCGGCGATCTGGCACTGTCCCGGTCGAGTCCGCGGGTCGGTGACGGTTTCATCCGCCTCGACGTCGACGGTCTCGTCGCCTATGCCAGCCCCAACGCATTGTCGGCCTACCACCGCATGGGGCTGGCCGCCGAGCTGGCGGGCCACAACCTGGTGGCCATCACCCGTCCGCTGATCTCCGACCCGTTCGAAGCTCTGGAACTGGCCGAGCATGTGCGTGACTCGCTGGCCGGTGGGTCGAGCATGCGGCTGGAGGTCGACGCCGGCGGTGCCGCGGTACTGATGCGCACACTGCCCCTGGTGGTCCACGGCGCCGCTGCCGGGGCGGCGGTACTCATCCGGGACGTCACGGAGGTCAAACGCCGCGACAGGGCGCTGCTGTCCAAGGACGCGACCATCCGCGAGATCCACCACCGGGTCAAGAACAACCTCCAGACCGTCGCCGCGCTGCTGCGCCTTCAGTCTCGCCGCACCAGCAACGAAGAGGCCCGCGAGGCGTTGATGGAGTCGGTGCGCCGGGTGGCCTCGATCGCCCAGGTGCACGAGGCGTTGTCGATGTCGGTGGACGAGGAGGTCAATCTCGACGAGGTGATCGACCGGATCCTGCCGATCATGAACGATGTGGCCCGCGTCGATACGCCCATCCGTATCAACCGGGACGGCGCGCTGGGTGTGCTGGACGCCGATCGGGCCACCGCCTTGGTGATGGTGGTGACCGAGCTGGTTCAGAACGCCATCGAGCACGCCTTCGAGTCGTCGGCCAAACAGGGCTGCGTCACGATCAGGGCCGAGCGTTCTGCGCGGTGGCTCGACGTCGTCGTGCATGACGACGGGCGCGGGCTGCCCGACGGCTTCAGCCTGGAGAAGTCCGACCGGCTGGGCCTGCAGATCGTGCGGACTCTGGTCACCGCGGAGCTCGACGGCTCGCTCGGAATGCACGACGTTCCCGGCGGCGGGACCGATGTCGTGTTACGTGTGCCACTTGGGCGACGTACGAGCGCGCGAGTTCCGCAATAGCAAATGTGACGGACACGACATTCAAAAACAAAAATCGCGGCCCCTGGCATTTGCCGGGGCCGCGATCTTACGAACTGTGAAAGGGAGTTAGACGGTGGTGCGTGCCCGGGTGCGAGCGTTGCGGCGCTTGAGCGCGCGGCGCTCGTCCTCGCTCATGCCGCCCCAGACGCCGGCATCCTGGCCGGAGTCCAAAGCCCAGGTCAGGCACTCCGTGGTCACCGGACACCGGTTGCAGACGATCTTCGCGTCAGCGATCTGGGCGAGCGCCGGACCGCTGTTCCCGACCGGGAAGAACAGTTCCGGATCTTCGTCCCGACAGACCGCGTTGTGGCGCCAATCCATTTGTCGCTACTCCTTACTAAGTGCGCGACGAAGCGCGCTCGTTTTTTCTTCGGCTGTTAACGCGTGCACACAAATGTTTCTGTGCTGTTGCATCCGATCGTTTCACAGCCTCGACGGATGTCAATAGGACTCAGTTAACACGTGGGCAATCTCACTGCGGGGGTGGGTCAACAAACCCTCTACCCGTTTGTACTACACTCAACTCACCTGCGCCCTCAAGCAGCTCGCGTGAAGTTATTACCGCTGGTCAGAGGGCATGGTTATCGGCGGAGCGACAACGCTCAACACCCCTGGAACCGACCGGAACGTCATTTCTTCGCGCAGCCCGAGGAAATCTCCGTCGATCTGGCTGGCGACCGGTTCGGAGCTGGTGATCCGCACCCAGGCCACGTCGTCGTCCCGGATCAGGTGCTTGGCCTTGATGTTGTGTTTCTGGGACACCATGCGTCGCACCAGCATCAGGTTTTTCCAGACGTTCATGCTGGTCACGGCGAAAACGCCCAGGCCGGTCTCGAACGTGGTGTCCGGGTTGGTCCACACCGGCGTGGTGTTGGCGTACGTCCACGGGCTCGAGTTGGAGATGAACGCGAAATAGACGCCGGTCAGCGGTGCCCGGCCGGGGAGTTCCAGGGTCAACAGCGGTTCTTTGCGGGCGCTGGACAGCATCTCCCGCACCGCCACCCGGATGTAGCGGCCGGCAGTTACCTTGCGGCCCTTGGCCCGCTGTGCTTCCACCGCCGCCACGACATCGCCGTCCACGCCCATGCCCGCGGTGAACACCGCCCAGCGCTCGCCGCAGTCCATCAGCCCGATCCGCCGCCACGATGCGCCGTTGCGGCGCGCGCTGAGCAGGTCGACCAGCTGGTTGGTGGCCGCGATCGGGTCCGGGCTGATGCCCAGCGCCCGGGCGAAGACGTTGGCCGACCCGCCGGGCACCACCGCCACCGCAGGCATGGTGTCCGGCAGCGGATCCTGCTCGGTCCCGGGTCGTTGCGCTCCTGCCCACCGGCCTGGCCTACCCATCAGCCCGTTGACCACCTCGTTCACCGTGCCGTCGCCGCCGTGGACGATGATCACGTCGATGCCGTCGCGCTTGGCTGCCTCGGCGATCTCAATCGCGTGGCCACGGTGGTCGGTGTGCACGACGTCGAGCTCCACACGACTCTCCAGCGCATGGGCGAGCAGATCACGGCCGGCTGCCGTGGTGGAGGTGGCGTTCGGGTTGACGATCAGGACGGCACGCACGAGCCATGAGCCTAATCGTGTGTTGGATCGGAATTCGAAGTGTTTGCCTGCTCATCACCAAGGGGTCAGCTGCCGGTGGCATGCTCGCGGCGTGATTGTGGGGTCGGAGCCGGGTTCGGCCAGTACGGTCGGCTGGTTTCACCGGGCCTGTGAGGCCGTCGTCGGGCGTCTGCCATTCGGACTGAATTCCGTTGTGGCACCGACTTTTTTGGGCTTCGTGGTGATCAACTCCGGCACCTTCGCGCTGGATTTGGTGGTGCTCACGCTGCTGCACGGGGTGTTGCATACGCCGTTCGGGCTCGCGGTGACGGTGGCCTACGCATGTGCCTTCGCCGCGAGCTACGTCCTCAATCGGGTGGTGAACTTCCAGTCGCACGGTGCGGTCGGGCCGCAGGTGGCCGTCTACGTGGTCGTGGTCGTGATCAACTACGTGGCATTCATCCTCGGCGTCTCCAGCGCGCTGCGCGCTCTCGGTGTCGAGTACCACCTGGCCCGGATAGCGGCAGGCGCCTGCGAGGGCATCTACATGTACTGCGCTATGCGGTGGGTGGTGTTCCGGCGCTGAGTCGGGGGGCGGGCGAGACGACGACGCGAAGCGGCGCACGCAGGCGGAGCTCGAGCGGTTTCGCCCCGCTCGACCGGAACCGGCCCATCGGCCGCGGCCGGAATAAGCACAGTGCAACGGGTTACCTTACGGGGGTGACCCAACCTGCTATCCCGCCCGTGGTTCGCTACGCCGGTTTCGTGGCGGCCGCCGAAGGTGTCGTCGCAATCGTCGTGGCCGTGGTACTGGTCGTGCGCGCGGTCTCCGGCGCCGACCAACACATCGTCAACGGGTACGGCACGGCCGGCTGGTTCGCCGTCATGGGCGCTGCCGTGGCGGCGGCCGGCTGGGCGCTGATCACCGGGCGGCGGTGGGGCCGGGGAATCGCGATATTCGCCAACCTGCTGCTGCTGCCGGTGGCCTGGTACATCGTTGCCGCACACCAGCCCATCTACGCGGTCGCGCTTGGCGGGGTGGCCATCGCGGTGCTCGCGCTGTTGTTCAGCCCGCCGGCGCTGCGCTGGGCGTCCGGGGTCGAGGACTAAACCGCTGCTTCCCTGGCCAGCGCGTCGAGCTCCTGGCCGCTCACCCGGTAGTTGATCCATTCCGACATCTGCTTGCCGCCGACGGCGTCGTACAACGCAATCGCGTTGACGTTCCAGTCCAGCACTTCCCATGCCAGGCGTGTGTAGCCGTTGTCAACGCATTCCTTGGCCAGGGTCGCCAGTAGCACACGGGCCAGCCCGCGCCGGCGGAACTTATCGCGAACGAACAAGTCTTCCAAGTAGATTCCGGCAACGCCGTCCCAGGTGGAAAAAGTGCGGAACCACAGGGCCACCGCCGCGGCCTCGCCGTCGACCTCGGCGATATGGCAGAACCCGACCGGATTGTCGGCGAAAAGTGCCTCGGTGATCTGACTTTCGGTCACCGTGCACTGATCGAGCGCGTGCTCGAACTCCGCGAGCTCGCGGATCATCGCGACGATCGCGGCCTCGTCCCCGGGACGGGCCAGACGGATCTCGGTCATTGCTGTACCCCCAGTGCCGACAGGATGGTCCTGAATTTCGTTGTGGTTTCCGCGACTTCGTCGTCGGGATCGGATTCAGCGACAATACCGCCACCGGCTTGAGCGAGTGCCCGCCGTCGGTCGTCGGACAGTTGTGCGCCGCGGATCGCCACCACCCAGCGGCCGTCACCGCGCGCATCGCACCACCCCACCGCGCCGGCATAGAAGCCGCGGTCGCCTTCCAGTTGTGCGATCAGGTCGACCGCGTCCTGCGTGGGCACGCCGCCCACCGCCGGGGTGGGATGCAGCGCCAGCGCCAAATCGATTGCGGTGATGGAGGTGTCGCGCAGCCGGCCGCGGATCGGAGTAGACAAGTGCCACAGCGCGGCGGTATGGCTCAGCTGCGGTTGGCCGGCCACGTCGAGGTCGGCGCACAGCGGCTCGAGTGCGGCGCGCATGGTGTCGACGACCAGCTGGTGCTCATGACGGTTCTTGCCCGACTCGGCCAGCGCGGCACCGTTGGCGGCGTCGGTCGCCGGGTCGGCCGACCGCGGCGCCGACCCGGCGAACGGCTGGCAGGTCACCAGCTCCCCGGAACGGGCGACCAGCAACTCGGGGCTGGCGCCCACCAACGCGGTACCGGTGTAGCCGCCGCCGGCCGGGGACAGGTCGGCCAGGTACGCGGTGGCCTCGGCGTCGTCGGCCACCAGTCGGCGCAGGATTGCCCGCTCGTCCAACGGGCCGTCGGCGACCAGGCTCAGCGCGCGCGCCAAAACCACCTTCTGCAAAGCACTTTCGGGTTTGGTGAGGCAATCGAGCGCGGTCCTGATACGGGCACGGTGTTCGTCGGGCGAGGGGAGGGTCGCGGCGATCCGAACCGCAGGCAGTGCCGCCGTCGTCCACACCGGCAGCGCGTCGGTGAACGTCACCGACGTCGGTGACAGCAGCGCCGCTTTGCCCCTGATGTCGAACGGAAGTGCGCCGACCACCACGTCGGCGGACCCGGCGGCCAACGCGGCCGCCGCTGCCGCGGCGTCGTCGTACCCCGTCTGGATCCCCTCGGCGACGACCGTTCCGGCGGGCCCGCTCAGCACAAAGGACGGCTGCGCCATCACGTCCCGGTGACCGGCTCGCGGTGGCTGGTCAGGCCCAGCGCCGAGAGCTGCCGCAATCCGTACTCGAAACCGCCCACCGCGACCGAGGCCGGGCCGAACCCGTAGCGCGCGCCCTCACGCAGCGGCTGCTCGACCCAGCGGGTGGCCACCGAGCGAGAGAAATGGCCGTGACCGACGAACACCACATCGCGGTCGACCATGTTGTCCAGGGCGTAGGACACCGCCTGGTCGGCGCGCATGCTGACCTGGTCGACGCTCTCGCCGCCGGGGCAGCCGTAGGTCCACAGCAGCCAACCGGGGGTATCGGTGCGGATCTGGCGGGTGGTCAGGCCCTCGTAGTCGCCGTAGTTCCACTCCACCAGCAGCGGGGACACCTCGTCGACGGTCAGCCCGGCCAGCTCGGCGGTGGCCAGCGCGCGCTTGCGCGGGCTGCTGATCACCAGCGGGGTGTCCAGGCCGAGGTGGGCGAGCGTCAGAGCGGCAAGTTTGGCCTGCTCGCGCCCGTACTCGGTGAGGTCGAGGTCGGTGGTACTGGTGTGCTGGCCGCTCTTGGACCATTCGGTTTCGCCGTGCCGAAGCAGGACCAACCGGTGCGTTCCGACGCTCACACCCACTGATTCTGCCCGATGACCAGGCGCGCCGTAGCAGCCGGGACGCATCCGCTCAGAACCTGCAAGGATGGTCTCCGTGACCCGAGTATTGGCGGTTGCCAACCAAAAAGGTGGGGTGGCCAAAACAACCACGGTCGCGTCTCTGGGTGCGGCTTTCGTAGATGCAGGCAAGCGTGTCTTGCTCATCGACCTAGACCCGCAGGGCTGTCTGACCTTCTCGCTGGGTACCGACCCGGACAAGCTACCGGTGTCGGTGCACGAGGTGCTGCTCGGCGACGTCGAGCCCAGTGCCGCCCTGACGGATACGGCCGAAGGCATGACGCTGCTCCCGGCCAACATCGACCTGGCCGGCGCGGAGGCGATGCTGCTGATGCGGGCCGGCCGGGAGTATGCGCTCAAACGCGCGTTGGACAAGCTGGATCAGTTCGATGTGGTGCTCATCGACTGTCCTCCCTCGCTGGGCGTGCTCACCCTCAACGGGCTGACGGCGGCCGACGAGGTGATCGTCCCGCTGCAGTGCGAGACGCTTGCGCACCGCGGCGTGGGTCAGTTCCTGCGCACGGTGGACGACGTACAACAGATCACCAACCCGAAACTCAAGCTGCTGGGTGCGCTGCCCACGCTGTACGACTCGCGCACCACGCACAGCCGCGATGTGCTGCTCGACGTCGCCGACCGTTACGACTTGCCGGTGCTGGCTCCGCCGATCCCGCGAACCGTGCGCTTCGCCGAGGCGAGCGCGTCCGGCTCGTCAGTGCTTGCGGGACGAAAGAGCAAGGGCGGCACAGCTTATCGCGAGCTGGCCAGCTCGTTGCTGAAGCATTGGAAGTCCGGCAAGGCGCTGCCGACGTTCACCCCTGAGGTCTAAGGATTCGTTCCGAAGGCGACCAGCGCGGCGCCGCGCTGCTCGATCACCTTCGAATCGGTGACGGTGGGGACCACCGGCCCGGAGCCGTCCGGGTGCGTGACGGCGATGACGCGCTCCTCGGTGCCGTTGTTCGGGTCGTACACCCCGATGCCGGTGGTTAGCGGGATGAGTAGGCGGCCGGCCATCATCGCGCCGGGACCCAGCGTGCCGACGGCTCCGGATGCCTCGATGGTGTAGCGATAGGACAGCCGGCCGTCGAAAACCTCCACGCTGTCGCCGGTCCACCAGGTGAACATGTCGCCGGCGCGGGTGACGGCCGCGGCCGGATTCGCCAGCACCGGAGCCTTTTTCAGCAGTGTGCTGGCGATCTTGATGCCGGTGTCGTCGTAGACGGCGATCTCGGGTTGCGGCGTGGGCAGGTACACCGCGGTGGTGGTGCCCGACACGGCCAGCACCCGTGCCTCGGAATCGGCGGCGACGCCGGGCAGCGGCACGTTCTTGGTGTCGGGTTCGTCTTCCTCTTTCGCCGGCTTGAGCAGCGTCAGGCGCAGGTCCTTCTGGTCGCGGCAGGCTTCCAGCACCGACACCGCCTCGTCGCTGGCGGCCGCCGACATCAGCGTGCAGCCGGCGCCGAGGCCCTGGTTGACGGGCTTGACCCTGGCGTCGATCTCGCCGTAGGACAGCATCCGCACCAGATCCGAGCGCCACAGTTCCAGCCGGGTGGGACCGGCCGAGAGGACGGCGCTGCCGTTGGAGCTGAGCACCACCTGCTTGTCGGCGTACGAGGTGCGGGTCGCGCCACGCTGTCCGGTGCCGCCGTTGATACCGCTGACCTGCCCGCAGCCGCGGACGTCGGGGTAGACCGCGACGACGAGGTCGTAGACGTAGGACACCCCGCACAGGTTGGTGTCGCGGGCGAAGGTCCACCGGTTCTGGCCGGTCTGCGGGTCGCGGCCCTCGACAGTCGTCCCGTCGCCGGTGATCACGGTGCCGCTGACCACGAGCGGGCTCAGCGTGCGCGGGCTGGCCGCGGTCCATAGCTGGTGCAGTGCGTCGGGAACTACCCGCGCCGGAATCGGATTCGGTGCCGGTGAGGTGGCGGGCCGGCTGATCGTGGCGCGTGCCGAGCTGTTCCACCAGAACAGCGCGGCGACGACGACCACGACAATCGCGATCGTCGCCGCGGCGACGAGATCGCCCTTGGTGCGGCGCTCAGGTCTGACCATCTAGGCGACGATAGCGGTTGTCAGCTTGCTGTTGCGGGGGCCTCGGCGGCGTTGCGCGGCCGACGCCGGCGCCGGCGCTTACGGGCCGGGCTGTCGTCGCCGTCGGTCGCCGTGGCCTTGTCTCCGGAGGCGGGGCCAGCCGCGTCCGTCGCCGTCTCGACATGCCCGGTGGCTCCGTCGCCGCCGCGGGTGCGACGTCGGGATCGGTTGCGGCTGGGCCGGTCCCGCTTGGAGTCCGTCGAGCTGATCCGCGTTCCCCCGTCACCCTTGGCGGCTTGCGCCGACTTGCGCGGGCCGCCGACCGTGCCGCCGGCGTCGGTGGGGATGCCGAGTTCTTCGTAGAAGTGCGGCGAGTTGGAGTAGGTCTCCGCGGGGTCGGCGCAATCGAGCTTGAGCGCGGTGTTGATCATCGACCAGCGCTCGAGCTCGTCCCAGTCGACGAGGGTGATCGCGATGCCGGTCTTACCGGCCCGGCCGGTGCGGCCGATGCGGTGCACGTAGGCCTGCTCGTCTTCGGGGATCTGGTAATTGATGACGTGGGTGATGTCGTCGATGTCGATGCCGCGGGCGGCCACGTCAGTGGCCACCAGCACGTCGATGTCACCGGTGCGGAATGCCTTGAGCGCCTTCTCGCGGGCGATCTGGCCCAGGTCGCCGTGCACGGCGCCGACCTTGAACCCGCGCTCGGCGAGCTCGTCGGCGACCTTCTGCGCGGTGCGCTTGGTCCGGGTGAAGACCATGGTCGCGCCGCGGCCCTCGGCCTGCAGGATGCGGCTGACCATCTCGACCTTGTCCAGCGCGTGCGCGCGGTAGACGAACTGCTCGGTGGTGTCGTGGGTGGCCGACCCTTGCACGCCCTCGGCGCGGATGTGGGTGGGCTGGTTCATGAACGTCCGGGCCAGCGTGATGATCGGGTCGGGCATGGTCGCCGAGAACAGCATGGCCTGCCGCTGGTCGGGGATCTGCTTGAGGATGCGCTCGATGTCGGGCAGGAAGCCCAGGTCGAGCATCTCGTCGGCCTCGTCGAGCACCAGCATGCTCAAACCGCCGAGCTGCAGGTGACCCTGCTGGGCGAGATCGAGCAGTCGGCCGGGGGTGCCGATCACGACGTCGACGCCCTTCTGCAGGGCCGCGATCTGTGCCTCGTAGGGTCGCCCGCCGTAGATGGAGGTGACGGAGAGTTTGCGGTCGCCCGCCCTCAAATACCGAGCGGCGCTCGCGATGTCTTCGTACACCTGCAGGCATAGCTCACGGGTCGGTACGACGACGAGCCCGCGGGGGATGCCGCTGAGTTCGCGCTCGCTGTCGGAGGTGATGCGCTGAAGCATCGGCACACCGAAGGCCAGGGTCTTGCCCATACCGGTGCGGGCCTGGCCGATGAGGTCGTCGCCGGCCAGGGCCATCGGCAGTGTCAGTTCCTGGATGGCGAAGGCGAATTCCTTGCCGTCTTCGGCAAGTGCGCGGACAATCTCGTCACGGACTCCGAGCTGGGCGAATGAGATCTGGGGATGTGTTGTCAGTGGTGTCATGCTGGTGGCGTTGTGCCTTCCGATGTCGTTTCCTCGATATTGCTTCCAGCGCGCACGAGTTCTGACTGTCGGAATGGAGTCGGCTTCAAGAGTTTCGATGCCGATTCGCCGGGCCCTGCACTGAGGGAGGCGGGCCCACTGCGTGCACGCACATTTCCTTGACCGCGCCTCACGGCGCTTGTCAGCTGCCATTGTAGCTGGTCGCGCTTGCTGGGACTGATCGCAACCCCAGCCGCGACTACAGTGACGGCCATGACAGCCCCGCAACCTGCCGCCGAGTCAGCGGCGAGCATCTCCGCCGATCATCCCGGCGTCAACGAGCTGTTCGCACTACTGGCCTACGGCGAGGTCGCGGCGTTCTATCGGCTCACCGACGAGGCACGGATGGCGCCGGACCTGCGGGGCCGGATCAACATGGCCAGCATGGCCGCGGCCGAGATGGCCCACTACGACATGCTGCGCGATGCGTTGCAGGCCCGCGGTGTCGACGTGGTCCCGGCGATGTCGCGGTACGCCTCGGCGCTGGAGAACTACCACCGGCTGACCACACCGAGCACCTGGCTGGAGGCTCTGGTCAAGACGTACGTCGGCGATGCGCTGGCGGCTGACTTCTACCTCGAGATCGCCGACGTGCTGCCCGACGAGGTGGCCGACGTGGTGCGCGGGGTGCTGTCGGAGACGGGCCATTCGCAGTTCGTTGTCGCCGAGGTTCGCGACGCGGTGACCACCAGCGGACGACAGCGCAGCCGGCTGGCGCTCTGGTCGCGCCGGCTGCTCGGTGAGGCGATCACCCAGGCCCAGTACGTGCTGGCCGACCGCGACGAACTCGTCGACCTGGTGTTGGCCGGGCCCGGCGGGCTGGGGCAGGTGGCCGATTTCTTCGACCGGCTACAGCGCACGCACGACGACCGGATGCGCCAGCTCGGCCTCGCTTAGCGGTTGCAGGTCGCGGAGATCGCGTTGTCGGTCTGGGCGGCGACGGTGACCCCGCGGGCGTCGGTGATCCAGCAGTTCAGCTGACTTCCGTTGCTGCTTGCCGTGACGTAGTTGACCGGGACCGTCGGAATCACGGTCATCCGCCAGGGCAGCGAGACGTTTTCAGACGTACGCAAGGCCCCCGTCTCGTCGGCATAGGTGATGGTCACCGAATCGTCGGGCCGCTGGTTACCCGCGACGGTGTACACGATTTCGGCGGGATCGACCGACGCCTGCGCCATTGGTGCGGCCGCCGGGGCGTTCGGCGGGGGAACCAGGACCGGTGTCTCGACCGGCAGACCCGGGACGGTGACGGTGACCGGCGCGGGCGCCGGGGTCGACGTCCGGGGGGCGGGGATCGCCACCACAGTGCGAGTGGGGGTGGCGTCGCCGAATTCCGGCGTGGTGGTGGCGGCGTCGCCGGTCCGCACGACCAACGTCGTCGCCGATGCGGCGACCAGCACGCCCGCAGTGGTCAGCGCCACCCGGGGCCACTGGACCAGCCGCTGTCGACGCTTCTTGTCGCTCACGAGGCAAGGTTATGGACGCACACGCCGCATTCCGGCGCGCCGCGCCTGGTCGTTGCCATGCTGTTATCGCAGCTTGACGCCCTATTCGCTCACCGCGAACGGCTGCCCTCAACCGTGCACTCGGGCGTCCACTAGCCTTCTGAGGTAGTCGCGCACGCGACGCAGATGAGAGAAAAGGGGCCAGTGTGGAGGTCAAGATCGGCGTCACGGACAGCCCGCGTGAGCTCGTGTTCACCAGCTCACAGACACCCGCGGAAGTCGAAGAGCTGGTGACCTCGGCGTTCTCGAAGGGTGGCTCGGACGTTCTGAGACTGACCGACGACAAGGGACGCCGATTCCTGGTACAGACGGCCAGGATCACCTTCGTCGAGATCGGTGTCGCCGACGTGCGCAGGGTCGGCTTCGGGATCGCCGCGGGAGCACCCCCCGCGTAGCCGGCGTCAGCCGCGCGTCAGCGGGACGTGTGACAGTCCGCCCCAGGCGAACTGCACCGTCCCGTCGACCGCTGCCTCCTTGGAGACCGGCCGGTCAGCGTTCAACCAGTACCGCGCGCTGTCGACGCTCATGGCGACCAGCCCGACCGCGATCATCCTGGCCCGGTGCGGATCGAGTCCGGAATCCCGGCTGATCAAGTCGAACACCGCGTCGGTGCACGATTCGGTGGCCACCTTTACCTGGACCGCGACCTGCGGCTCGGTGATGTAGTCGTTCTCGAAGATCAGCCGGTAGCCCTGGCCGTCGTGCTCGATGAAATCGAAGAAGGCCTGCACCGCCGCGCGCAGTCGCTGCCGGTTGTCGGTGGTGGTGCGCAGGGCCTGCCGCACCCCGGACACCAGATTTTCGACGTGCCGGTTCAAGACAGCCAGATACAGCTCGAGCTTGCTTGAGAAGTGTTGGTACAGAACGGGTTTGCTTACGCCGGCGCGATCGGCGATCTCGTCCATGCCGGCGGCGTGGTAACCGCGGTCGACGAAGACTTCACTGGCGGCCACCAGCAGTTGGCCCCGTCGCTCGTCACGCGGCAGGCGGCTGCCCCGCCGAGGGGTGGTGGCGGGACGGTCGCCATTGGCCGGTCGAGCGGATTTCCGCTCGGCCGCGTTGGCGAGTTCGCTCATCGAGTCCTCAATCTGTGTGTGGCTGGGCGGCAGTGCCCCCGCGCACGCAGCCTCGTTGAAGTGACATTACTACCCGGGCCTGGTTACTCGCCCGTACGCGCTCGGGCGATGGTACGGGCGCGCCGGGAGTCTCGGGTTCGGCTGTTGTGCCATCCTGGGTCGGTGACCTACGACCCGGGGCACCGCGGCGGCGGTCGTGTGCCCGTGCTGCGCAACGAGTGGCGTGAGCCGCTGCGCGCTCTGCGGGACCCGTTGGCGGGGGAGCAGGGCCGGGTCAGATCCAACCGGGAGCAGCATCGTCAATGGCGCAAACAGACGTCGTTGGGCCGGTTTATCTCGACCTATGGCTGGCGTGCTTATGCGCTGCCGGTGCTGGTCGTACTGACCGGGGTAGTGCTGTACCAGACCATCACCGGAACGGCCGCTCCGGCCACCGAGCCCACCGCTCACGGCGGCGTCGAGAGCCCACCGACGATCGGGTCGAGTGGCACCGCGATCATCGGCGCGCCGCCCCGTGGGCTGACCGAATTCGACGCCAACCTGCCGACCGGGGTTTTGCCCGAGGGCGGGGCGTTCACCGAAGCCGGAGCCAAGACGTGGCACATCGTGCCGGGCACCACGCCCAAGGTCGGTGACGGCACCGTGAAGACCTTCACCTACACCGTGGAGATCGAGGACGGCGTCGACACCGCGTCGTTCGGCGGTGACGAGGGATTCGCGCGGATGGTGACCGAGACGTTGAGCAATCCGAAGAGCTGGATCCACAATCCACAGTTCGCCTTCGAACGGGTCGACGCGGGCAATGAGGGCGTCAAGCCGGATTTCCGGGTGTCGCTGACGTCGCCGATGACGGTGCGCGAAGGGTGCGGCTATGAGATTCCGCTGGAATCTTCCTGCTACAACCCCGCCTACGGGCCCGATGCTCAGCCCCGGGTGTTCATCAACGAGTCCCGCTGGGTGCGCGGTGCGGTGCCCTTCCAGGGCGATATCGGCTCCTACCGGCAGTACCTGGTCAACCATGAGGTGGGCCACGCCATCGGCTATCAGCATCACGAACCGTGCGACGAGAACGGCGGCCTGGCGCCGGTGATGATGCAGCAGACGTTCTCCACCGCCGACAACGACGCCTCCCGGTTCGACCCGGAGTACGTCAAGGCCGACGGGAAGACGTGCCGGTTCAACCCGTGGCCGTATCCGATCGCTTAGGGGCACGGGGAAGCTTTCTCGGCTGTTTGCCGTTGATCTGGCCACCTGCTGAGATGGATGGTGAACGTCCGTCGGGCCTAGTGCCAGATCGAGCCGATCCGAGGAGTAATCCGGTGTCTCCGTTGCCGCCGCTGGTCGAGCCAGCCGCCGAGCTCACCCGTGATGAGGTCGCGCGCTACAGCCGCCACCTCATCATCCCGGACCTGGGCGTGGACGGGCAGAAACGGTTGAAGAACGCCAAGGTGCTGGTGATCGGCGCCGGCGGACTGGGTTCGCCGACTCTGCTGTACCTGGCCGCGGCCGGCGTCGGCACGATCGGCATCGTGGAATTCGACGTGGTCGACGAGTCCAACCTGCAGCGCCAGATCATCCACGGCCAATCCGATATCGGCCGGTCGAAGGCCGAGAGCGCCCGCGACTCCGTCCTCGAGGTCAATCCGCTGGTCACCGTCAACCTGCACGAGTTGCGGCTGGAACCCGACAACGCGGTCCAGCTGTTCGAGCAGTACGACCTGATCCTCGACGGCACCGACAACTTCGCCACCCGGTACCTGGTCAACGACGCCGCGGTGCTGGCGCACAAGCCCTATGTGTGGGGCTCGATCTACCGCTTCGAGGGGCAGGCCTCGGTGTTCTGGGAGGACGCTCCGGCCGATGAGGCCGGCAATGAGCGCGGCCTCAACTATCGCGACCTCTACCCGGAGCCGCCGCCGCCCGGCATGGTCCCGTCCTGCGCCGAAGGTGGCGTCCTTGGCATCCTGTGCGCCTCGATCGCGTCGATCATGGGCACCGAGGCCATCAAGCTGATCACCGGAATCGGGGACACCCTGCTGGGCCGGCTAATGGTCTACGACGCGCTGGACATGACCTACCGCACGATCCGGATCCGCAAAGATCCCGAGACGCCGAAGATCACCGAGCTGATCGACTACGAGTCGTTCTGCGGTGTGGTGTCCGACGCGGCGGCAGACGCCGCGCAGGATTCCACGGTCACCCCTCGGGAGCTGCAGGAACTGCTCGATTCCGGCAAGAAGCTGGCGCTGATCGACGTCCGTGAGCCGGTGGAGTGGGAGATCAACCACATCACCGGTGCCGAGCTCATCCCGAAGTCGGTGATCGAGTCCGGGGAAGGCCTGAGCAAGTTGCCGCACGATCGCATTCCGGTGCTCTACTGCAAGACCGGAGTGCGCTCGGCCGAGGCGCTGGCCGTGGTGAAGAAGGCCGGATTCGCCGATGCCCTGCATCTGCAAGGCGGCATCGTCGCCTGGGCAAAGCAAATCGATCCCGACATGGTGACCTACTGACAGCTACTTTGCGTCCCGACAACTTAGGGTGTGGGAGTGGACGGGGTGACTGATGAGCGCCCGCCTGATCATGTCCTGGCGACGTTCGGTCTGAAAGGCCAGGATCCCGAACCGCTCGGTGCGGGTTGGGAGGGCGGCTTCAAGTGCGGCGAGGTAGTGCTGTCGGTGATCGCCGACCACGCCAGAGCTGCGTGGTCGGCGAAGGCCCGCGAGACGTTGTTCATCGACGGGGTCCGGCTGGCCCGGCCGGTGCGCTCGACTGACGGCCGCTATGTGGTGTCGGGTTGGCGGGCAGACACATTCGTTGCCGGCACTCCCGAACCCCGCCACGACGAGGTCGTCTCGGCCGGGGTGCGCCTGCATGAGGCCACCGCGAAGCTGGAACGGCCGCGGTTTCTGACCCAGGCGCCGGTGGCGCCGTGGAGCGATGTCGACGTGTTCATCGCTGCCGATCGCGCGGCCTGGGAGGAGCGTCCGCTGCACTCGTTGCCGCCCGGCGCGGTGGTGGCACCCGGCACGGCCGACGGCGAGCGGTCGGTCGACCTGATCAATCAGCTGGCCGGGTTGCGCAAACCGACCAAGAGCCCCAATCAACTGGTGCACGGTGACCTGTATGGCACCGTCCTGTTCGCCGGGACGGCCGCGCCCGGCATCACCGACATCACCCCGTACTGGCGACCGGCGCCGTGGGCGGCCGGGGTGGTCGTCGTCGACGCACTGGCCTGGGGCGAGGCCGACGACGGCTTGATCGAGCGGTGGGATGCGCTGCCGGAGTGGCCGCAGATGCTGTTGCGCGCCTTGATGTTCCGGCTGGCCGTACATGCTCTGCATCCGCGTTCGACGGCGGCTGCGTTCCCCGGTCTGGCGCGCACCGCGGCGCTGATCAGGCTGGTTCTCTAGAACTCGTGGCGGGCCTGCGCCAGATTCACCCGGCCGTCGTTGGCCAGCACGCCTTCGGCCCGCAGCAACTCCAGCTGTCGGGTCACCAGGTGCGCGGCCGGTCGGCCGGAGGCGGTGATCACCCGATGCCACGGCAAGTCCGAGGAATCGGTGCGCATGATCCAGCCGACGATGCGCGGGCTGGAAAGTCCTGCGGCCGAGGCGATGTCACCGTAGGTGGCAACTTGGCCCGCGGGTATCGACGCCACCAGCCGGCGCACCAGCTCGACCTGCTCGTCGGAGACCGCGGCCATCGCTAGCGCGCCTGGAGCAGGTCCCGGATGACCTTGGCGGTCTCCGCGGGCTTCGCGTTCGGCACCATGTGTTGGCAGGCAACGTCGACCAGGGTGAAGTCCGCGCCGAGCCGGTCCGACAGGCCGTCGAGCAGTTCTTCGCTGACATACGGCGGATCCGTCCACTGCGCCCGGACCAGCGTTGTCGGAGTTCCGGTGCGCGGCAGCACGATATCGCGGGCCAACTCGCTCCAGTACGACATCATCGCCGGCACGCAGATCCGCCAGCCGTAGCGGCCGTTCGGCAGGGCAATCAGGTGCTCGTCGAGATCCTCGTCGAGCTCGGCCGGATCGACATCGGCCCACGAGCCGGTGAACTTCTCGGTGCGAGCCTCGTCCCGGTCGGGGTAGTCCGGCGATGCCAGCATCGACTCGGAGATCTCGTGCATCCACTCCCCATCCAGGCCGATCGCCGGATCCAGCAGCACCAGCCCGGACACCAGATCGGGGCATGCCGCGGCCAGATTCAGCGCGACCGCACCGCCGAAGGAGTGCCCCACCACCAGGACTGGGCCGTCGGCGTCGTTCTCCACCAAGGTGGCCAGCGCGGCGATATTGGCCTCGATCGTCCATGGCGCCGACCACGAGGAGCGGCCGTGCCCGATCAGATCGGGTGCGGCCACCGCGATTTCGGGCAGGTGGCCTTCTGCCAGCCTGCGCCAGCGGTAGCCGTGGCCGGTCAGGCCGTGGATGGCCAGCACTTGAATGGGTCCGGCCGGGCCGAAGCGGTGGACGTGAAGAGCGTGGGGCACTGCTTCATGCTGCCATCCCAAAACTTGTCGGTGGTGCGTGGTGGCATAGCCGGCATGAGCACGCCCGCATTCGTCGTCGAGGTGACCGAGCCGTCGGATGTGTTGCGCCCGGAACTGCGTGGGACGGTCCGTATCGTCGGTGGGCCGGGCACCGGCAAGACCAGCCTGCTGGTGGCGGCCGTGCTGATCATCATCGGACTGGCGGCGCGTAGGCCGGCGGCAGCGCCGCCAGTCCGATGGTGGATCAGCCTGCTGGTGGCGGCCGCCGCCGCGCACATCGCCGCCGGGACCGACCCGGAATCGGTTCTGCTGCTGACGGGTTCGGGTCGACTGGCCGCTGCCACCCGCAGCAAGCTCACCGCCGAGCTGCTCGCCGCCCGCTCGGCGCAGCCGTGCCGGGCGGTGGTGCGCGAGCCGCTGGTCCGGTCGGTGCACAGTTACGCGTTCGCGGTGCTGCGGCAGGCCGCCGCCCGGGCGGGCGATCCGCCGCCGCGCCTGGTCACCGGGGCCGAGCAGGACGGCATCATCCGCGAACTGCTCGCCGGTGACCTCGAGGACGGCGACGCGTCGGCCTCGCGCTGGCCGCAGGTGTTGCGGCCCGCGTTGACCACCGCCGGGTTCGCCACCGAACTGCGTGATCTGCTGGCCCGCTGTGCCGAACGCGGGGTGGAGCCGCTCCAGCTGCAACGCATCGGTCGGCTGTCCGGGCGGCCCGAGTGGGCAGCCGCGGGACGGTTTGCCCAACAGTACGAGCAGGTGATGCTGCTGCGCGCGGCCGTCGGCACCGCCGCACCGCAGGCCACCGTGCCGGCGCTGGGCGCGGCCGAATTGGTGGGCGCGGCACTCGAGGCACTGGCCGCCGACGCCGAGTTGCTGGCCGCCGAACGGTCCCGAGTGCGCCTGCTGCTCGTCGACGACGCCCAGCATCTCGATCCGCAGGCGGCGCGGCTGGTCCGGGTGCTGGCCGCCGGTGCCGAGCTGACCCTGCTGGCCGGTGACCCCAATCAGGCGGTATTCGGCTTCCGGGGTGCCGACCCGGCGGTGCTGACCGCCGCCGACACGCCGCTCGTCGAATTGACCCGGTCGTACCGGTGCGCGCCCGCGGTGGCCGGCGCGATCAGCGGGATCGCCGCCGGGCTGCCCGGCAACAGTGCGTGGCGCCGCATGACGAGCAACACCGACGACGACGGATCGGTGCGCGTGCGGGTGGCCGGCTCGGCGCACGCCGAGGCGGCGCTGATCGCCGACACGCTGCGCCGCGCGCATCTCGTGGACGGGGTGCCGTGGTCGCAGCTGGCCGTCATCGTCCGCTCACCGTCGGCCGTCGCGGCCCTGCCCAGGGCGCTCGCCGGTGCCGGTGTCCCGGTCGCCGCGGCGCAGCTGGCCGGACCCGTCGCCGACCAGCCCGCGGCGCAGGCGCTGCTACTGGTGCTCGCCGCGACCGCCCACGGCCTGGACCGCGAGCAGGCGGTGTCGTTGCTGACCGGGCCGATCGGCCGGGTCGACCCGGTGACTCTGCGCCAGCTGCGTCGGGCATTGCGCCGCAACTCCTCCGGTGATTTCGGTGACCAACTCGTCACCGCGCTGACCACCGGCCCGGTCGACCTGGCTGCGACGCTGGCCCGCCCGGTCAACCGGGTGCGCGCAGTGCTGACGGCGGCCGGCCGCGGGCACCGACAGCACCGCGACCCCCACTACACCTTGTGGCAGGCCTGGGAGCGCAGCGGATTGCAGCGGCGCTGGCTGTCGGCGGCCGAGCGCGGCGGCACCGAGGGGGCGCTGGCCGACCGCAACCTGGAAGCCGTCACCGCGCTGTTTGCCATCGCCGACGACTACGTCTCCCGCACCACCGGTGCCTCACTGCCCGGTCTGCTCGATCATGTTGCAGGCCTGCAGCTTCCACCGGTCAGCGCCGATGGCCGGTCGGCTGTCGAGACGGTGGCTGTGCTCAGCCCGCATGCTGCGCTGGACCGGGATTGGGACCTGGTGATCATCGCCGGGCTGCAGGACGGCTTGTGGCCCAACACCACACCGCGAGGTGGGGTGTTGGGCACCCAGCGGCTGCTCGACGTGCTCGACGGGCTGGGTGACGACGTGTCGGCGCGTGCTCCGCTGTTGGCCGAGGAGCGCAGGCTGCTCATCGCCGCGATGGGTCGTGCGCGGCGCGGGCTGTTGGTCACCGCGGTCGACAGCGACGCCGGCGACGACGCGGCGCTGCCGTCGCCGTTCGTCGCTGAGCTCGCCGAGTATGCGACTGCGGACACCGCCGCGCCCGCTGCGCCGGCCGCCGCGCCGCCGGTGCTCGCACCGGCGGCGGTCGTCGGCCGGCTGCGCGCGGTGGTGTGCGCGCCGGCCGGCACGGTCACCGACGGTGAACGCGCCACGGCTGCACAGCAATTGGCGCGGTTGGCGGCCGACGGTGTGCCCGGTGCTGACCCCGCGCAGTGGTACGGCATGACGACCGTCAGCACGTGCGCGCCGTTGTGGAGCGGTGACGAGCACACCGTCACGCTCAGCCCGTCGACGCTGCAGACGCTGACCGACTGCCCGCTGCGCTGGCTGGCCGAACGGCACGGCGGCGCCGACCGCCGCGAGCTGCGTTCCACCCTCGGCTCGGTGGTGCACGCGCTGCTCGCCGATTCGGCGAGCAGCGCGGAGCAGCTGGTCGCACAGCTGGAAACACTGTGGAGCACACTGCCATTCGACTCGCCCTGGTATGCCGACAACGAGCTGGCCCGGCACCGGGCCATGCTCGCGGCCTTCGTGGCGTGGCGGTCGGCCACCCGCCACGAGCTCACCGAGATCGGCACGGAGATCGACGTCGACGGGGTGATCGCCACCCCGGACGAGGACGGTCCCGGAGTGCGGGTCCGTGGGCGGGTCGACCGGCTGGAGCGCGACGCCGAGGGCCGGTTGGTGATCGTCGACGTCAAGACCGGCAAGAGCCCGGTGACCAAGGACGAAGCGCAGCGGCATGCGCAGCTCGGGCTCTACCAGTTGGCGGTCGCCGCCGGGGCGCTCGCCGACGGCGATCGCCCCGGCGGCGGGCGGCTGGTATACGTCGCCAAACCGAATGCGTCGGGCGCCACGGAACGTGAGCAGTCCGCGCTGACCGCGGACGACACAGCCGAATGGCGGCGGACCGTGCAGCAGGCCGCGGGTGCGACCGCGGGTCCGCAGTTCCTCGCCCGCGTCAACGACGGGTGCACTCACTGCCCGATGCGGGCAGCCTGCCCCGCGCACACCGCGCCGCGAACGGAGCCGTCATGACCTACAGCCCCGCCGAACTGGCGCAGGCCCTTGGTGTTCCGACACCGACCGACGAACAGGCCGCCGTCATCGCCGCCCCGCCCGGGCCGCTGGTCGTCATCGCCGGGGCCGGTGCTGGCAAGACCGAGACCATGGCCGCGCGCGTGGTGTGGTTGGTGGCCAACGGATTCGCCGATCCGGGGCAGGTTCTCGGGCTGACCTTCACCCGCAAGGCGGCCGGGCAGCTGCTGCGGCGGGTGCGGTCCCGGCTGGCCCGCCTGGCCGGCCATCAGGGCGGCAGCGCGCAGCAGGGCGCGCCGACGGTCAGCACCTATCACGCGTTCGCCGGTGCGCTGCTGCGTGAGTTCGGGCCGCTGCTACCGGTGGAACCCGATGCCCGGCTGCTGAGCGAAACCGAGTTGTGGCAGCTGGCTTTCGAAGTGGTCAGCAGTTATCCCGGTCCGCTGGACACCACCAAGGATCCCGCCGGCGTCACCGCGATGGTGCTGCGGCTGTCCGGCGATCTGGCCGAGCATCTGGTCGACACCAGCCAGCTGCTGGACACCCACCTCGAACTCGAACGTCTGGTGCACCACCTGCCGGCCGGGCGCTACCAGCGTGACCGCGGGCCCAGTCAGTGGCTGCTGAGCATGCTGGCCACCCAGACCGAACGCACCGCGCTGGTGCCGCTGATCGACGCACTGCATGCCCGGATGCGTGCCGACAAGGTGATGGACTTCGGTTCGCAGATGTCGGCGGCGGCGCGGCTGGCGTCGTCCTGTCCGCAGGTGGGGGAGCAGCTGCGCGACCGGTTCCGGGTCGTCCTGCTCGACGAGTACCAGGACACCGGGCACGCCCAGCGGATCGCGCTGTCGTCGCTGTTCGGTGCCGGCGCCGACCAGGGCCTGGCGCTCACCGCCGTCGGAGATCCGATCCAGTCCATCTACGGCTGGCGGGGCGCGTCGGCGACCAACCTGCCGCGCTTCACCACCGACTTCCCGCGCCCCGACGGCTCGCCGGCGCCCACCCTCGAGCTGAGGACCAGCTGGCGCAACCCGCCCAGCACACTGCACATCGCCAACGCCGTCTCGGCCGAAGCCCGCCGCCGCTCGGTGGCGGTGCGAGCCCTGCGGGCGCGCCCCGGCGCCGAGGCAGGCACGGTGCGCTGCGCCCTGCTCACCGATGTGGCCACCGAGCGGGAGTGGATCGCCGACCACGTCGCCGAGCGTTACGCGGCGGCACCCGACCAGCCGCCGACCGCCGCGGTGCTGGTACGCCGCAACGCCGACGCCGGTCCGATCGCCGAGGCGCTCGCTACCCGCGGCATTCCGGTGGAAGTGGTCGGTCTGGCCGGGCTGCTGTCGATCCCCGAGGTGGCCGATGTGGTGGCGATGGTGCGGCTGGTCGCAGACCCGGCCGCCGGTGCGGCAGCTATGCGGGTGTTGACCGGCCCGCGCTGGCAGCTGGGTGCCCGCGACCTCGCCGCGCTGTGGCGACGCGCCGTCGCACTCGACGGAGCGCGGCCGTCGACCGCAACCGCCGAGCAGATCATTGCGTCGGCCGCACCCGACGCCGACACCGCGAGCCTGGCCGACGCGCTGGCCGATCCGGGGCCGCCTGCGGCGTACTCGAAAGACGGCTATCAGCGCATCACCGACCTGGCGAGTGAACTGGCAAGACTGAGAACACTTTTGGGGCACCCGGTCACCGAACTCGTCGGCGAAGTTCGGCGCACGCTCGGGGTCGATGTCGAAGTGCGCGCCAGCCGGCCGGTCGCCGCGGGATGGGTCGGTGCCGAGCACCTGGACCGGTTCGGCGACGTCGTCGCCGACTATGCGGGGCGACCGCGCGCGTGCGCGGAAGGCCTGTTGGCCTATCTGGACGCCGCCGAAAAGGTCGAGAACGGACTGGCCCCCGCCGACGTCAGCGTGGCCACCGGGCGGGTGCAGGTGCTGACCGTCCACGCCGCGAAAGGCCTGGAGTGGCAGGTGGTGGCCGTCCCGCACCTGTCCGCGCGGGTCTTTCCGTCCACGGCGTCCAAGCGCACTTGGCTGACCGATCCGGCCGAACTGCCGCCGCTGCTGCGCGGTGACCGGGCGGCCGAAGGCCTGCACGGGGTACCGGTGCTCGACACCGGAGGAGTCAACGACCGAAAAGCGTTGTCCGACATCATCATGGCGCACCGCAATCAACTCGAGCAGCGTCGCCTCGACGAAGAACGCAGACTGCTCTACGTGGCGATCACCCGGGCCGAGGACACTCTGCTGCTCTCGGGTCATCACTGGGGTGTCAGTGAAAGCAAGCCGCGCGGGCCCTCGGACTTCCTGCGGGAGATCAAAGACATCATCGACGACGCGGCCGCAGCGGGCCAACCGTGCGGCGAGGTGGAGCAGTGGGCCCCACCACCCGCAGATGGCGATCGAAACCCGTTGCGCGACAGCGTCCGTGAAGCGATCTGGCCCGCAGACCCGCTCGGCCGGGCCCGCGCCGACGTCGAAGAGGGGGCCGCGTTGGTACGAGCGGCACTGGCCGGCGCGGTCGCCGACACCGGCGAGGACCCCGAGGGCTGGGCCGCCGACGTCGACGCGCTCCTGGCCGAGCGGTCCCGCATCGCCGCGCCGCCGCCGGCCGAACTGCCCGGCCAACTGTCGGTCAGCGCGCTCGTCGAGCTGGACCGCGACCCGGCGGCGCTGCGCCGGCTGACCAGAAGGTTGCCGTCGCGCCCGGATCCGTACGCGATCCTGGGCACCGCGTTCCACGAATGGGTGCAGCGGTTCTACGGCGCCGAGCGGCTGTTCGACCTTGACGACCTGCCCGGCGCCGTCGACGGCGCAACCGGTGACACCAAGGAACTCGCCGCGCTGCAGGCGGCGTTCACCGAGTCGCCGTGGGCGGCGCGCACCCCGGTGGATGTGGAGGTGCCTTTCGAGATGGCGATCGGCGACACCGTCGTGCGCGGCCGGATCGACGCGGTGTTCGCCGACGCCGACGGCGGCATGACAGTCGTCGACTGGAAGACGGGCGAGCCCCCGAAAGACGAAGACGCGCAACGACACGCCGCCGTCCAGCTCGCGGTCTACCGCCTGGCGTGGGCCGCGCTGCGGGGCCGCCCCGAGGAGACGGTGCGCGCTGCGTTCCACTATGTGCGCGCAGGTGTCACCGTGAAGCCGGAAAACCTGCCCGGCCCAGCCGAATTGGTGGCGCTGCTGGACCGCTCTAGTAGCGCGGGGCGTTGCGCCTGATCGCGATGGCCTGGGTGATCATCGGTATCTGCAACGGCAGCCGGGCGATGGCAACCAGCTTCATCGGCAACGGCTTGTCCCGCCACAACCGGACCATGTTCGCGTTCGCCGGGAACACGGCCAGGTACAGCAGGATCGCCGCCAGCGCACCCGCGCGACGGGACCGCGGAACCAGCAGCATGGCGCCGATACCGACTTCGGCAACCCCGGATGCGTAGGTGTAGAACCGGGCGTCGCCGGGTAGTTCGGCGGGCACGATGTCGTCGAACGGCTTCGGGGCCGCGAAGTGCCCGATGCCGATGCCGATGAGCATCGCGGCGGTCCGGTAGGCGGGCAGCTGGCTGGCGCTGCGTTGGGGTTCGAGTTCGGTAGTCGTCGTCGGCATAGGTACATAATGCTGGAGTGGTGGCACTGGGTGCGAAAGGTTTGGGGCGAGAGGGTCTGGGGCTGAGAGGGTCGGGCGTGGTGACGGAGTCGCGTGGCCAAGGGTAGGTTGCGGCGCAGGCTCGAGGCGATCGACGAGAACCTGGCAGCCAAGCCGGACAGCGCGCTCGTCGACTATCTCCACATCCCGGACAAGTTCGTCAGCCCGGGCCGTCGCATCGCCCGCCGGCTGCTGTACGCCCTGACGGCGCTGTTCGCCGCGGTGATCATCGTCTACCTCGACCGCGACGGCTATCGCGACGTCCGCGGCGAGTCGATGACCTTCCTGGACTGCCTCTACTACGCCACGGTGTCGCTGTCGACCACCGGCTACGGCGACATCACCCCCTTCACCGAGCAGGCGCGCCTGATCAACGTCTTGGTCATCACCCCACTTCGGGTGGCGTTCCTGATCGTGTTGGTCGGTACCACTGTCGAAACCCTGACCACGGCGTCGCGGCAGGCTCTCAAGATTCAGCGTTGGAGGAACAGCGTGCGCAACCACACCGTCGTCATCGGCTACGGCACGAAGGGCAGGACGGCGGTGGCCGCGATGATCGGTGATGGCGCCGCACCCGCCGACATCGTCGTCGTCGACACCGACCAGGCCTCACTGGACCGGGCCAACGCGGCCGGACTCGTCACCGTGCGCGGTGACGCCAACAAGTCCGACGTGCTGCGGCTGGCCGGCGCCCAGCACGCCAACTCGATCATCGTGGCCACTAACAGCGACCCGACCGCGGTGCTGGTCACCCTGACCGCCCGCGAGCTGGCCCCCAAGGCCAAGATCATCGCCTCGGTCCGGGAAGCCGAAAACCAGCACCTGCTGCGCCAGTCCGGCGCCGACTCGGTGGTGGTGTCCTCGGAGACCGCGGGCCGTCTGCTCGGCATCGCCACCAGCGCCCCGAGCGTGGTGGAGATGATCGAGGACCTGCTGACACCGGATGCCGGTTTCGCGATCGCCGAGCGCGAGGTCGAGCACAAGGAGGTCGGTGGCTCGCCGCGGCACCTGCCCGACATCGTGCTGGGCGTGATGCGCGACGGCAAGTTGCTGCGCGTCGACGACCCCACCGTCGACGCACTGGAAACCACCGACCGGCTGCTCTACGTCCGCAGCACCGGAGACTGAGCGCGTGGCTTTCCGACTGCGCAACGTTCCGCTGCTGTCCCGCGTCGGCGCCGACCGTGCCGACCACCTGCGCACCGATATCGACGCCGCGATCGCCGGCTGGGCCGATGCCGTGGTGCTGCGCGTCGACCACCGCAATCAGGTGATGATCGGCGACGGCCGCGTGCTGCTGGGTTCGGCGGCCAAGCTGGGGGACAAGCCGCCGGCCGACGCGGTGTTTCTGGGCCGCCTGCAGGACGACCGCCACGTGTGGGCGGTGCGCGCCGCGCTGGAAGCCCCCGAAGACGGCGAGGCGGAGGTGTCCGATCTGCGCCGCGGCGGGCCGGTGTTCGACGACGTCAGCGCTCAACTGGTGGCCGCGGCGCTGGCCCTGCTGAACTGGCACGACCACGCCCGGTACAGCGCGGTCGACGGGTCCCCGACAAAGGCGATCAAGGCCGGCTGGTCGCGGGTCAATCCGCTCACCGGCCATGAGGAGTTCCCCCGGATCGATCCGGCCATCATCGTGTTGATCCACGACGGCCACGACCGGGCGGTGCTGGCCCGCCAGACCATGTGGCCACAGCGGCTGTTCTCGTTGCTCGCCGGGTTCGTCGAGGCCGGCGAGTCGTTCGAGTCGTGCGTGGTGCGTGAGGTCGCCGAGGAGGTCGGCCTTGCGGTGACCGACGTCGAATACCTGGGCAGTCAGCCATGGCCGTTCCCGCGGTCCTTGATGGTGGGATTCCATGCCATCGGTGACCCTGAGCAGGAGTTCGTCTTTCACGACGGCGAGATTGCCGAGGCGGCGTGGTTCACCCGGGCCGAGGTCCGCGAGGCGCTCGACCACGGCGACTGGAGCAGCGAGTCGTCGTCGCGGTTACTGCTGCCGGGATCGATTTCGATCGCGCGCGAGATCATCGAATCCTGGGCCGCCCAAGATTGATGCCGCGCGGGATCAATTACTTGCGCCCAAACCGACAAACGGCCGCGAAGGTGCGAGAAGAACGCAGCATGTCGTCGATCTCGGCGCTGCCCTACGACGCCAGCTTGGCCTGTACCGCTTTGAGGCTGGGGTTGGTCAGCGCGCTGCCGTCGGCGAACTTCACCGTCGGGACGGTCTGATTGCCGTTGTTCACTGACATGACGAATTGGGCCGCGGCCGGGTCGTGCTCGATGTCGACCTCGGCGAAGGCAATCCCCGCCGACTTCAGTGCGGTCTTCAGTCGCTTGCAGTAGCCACACCAGACAGTGCTGTACATGGTGAGCTGGGGATCGTTGCCACTCATGAGACCAGAACCTATCGGAGCGCCAGCGCGAAATGTCGCCACCCCCTGCCAAGATGGAGCCCATGCCGGTGACCGTCGATCATTTGACCGGCCTCGACGACGAACAGCGCGAAGCCGTGCTGGCCGCCCGCGGGCCTGTGTGTGTGCTCGCCGGTGCCGGCACGGGTAAGACCCGCACCATCACCCACCGCATCGCGCACCTGGTCGCCAACGGTCACGTCGCCGCCGGTCAGGTGCTGGCCGTGACGTTCACCTCCCGCGCCGCCGGCGAGATGCGCGCCCGGCTACGTGCCATGGACGCCGCCGGTGATTCCGGTCCGCTGGTGGGCTCGGTGCAGGCACTGACGTTCCACGCGGCGGCGCGCCGCCAGTTGCAGTACTTCTGGCCCCGAGTGGTCGGCGACACCGGCTGGCAGCTGCTGGACACCAAGTTCGCCGTCGTCGCCCAGGCAGCCAGCCGGAGCCGACTCCAGGTCAGCACCGACGACGTCCGCGATCTCGCCGGCGAAATCGAATGGGCCAAGGCCTCATTGATCAGCCCCGAGGGGTACGCGGCCGCGGTGGCCAAGGTCGCGCGGGACATCCCGTTGGACGCCGAGAAAGTCTCGACGGTGTACGCCGCTTACGAGAAACTCAAAGCCAACCGCGACGGGATCGCGCTGCTGGATTTCGACGACCTGCTGTTGCACACCGCCGGGGCGATCGAGAACGATGCGGCGGTGGCCGCCGAATTCCGGGACCGGTACCGCTGTTTCGTCGTCGACGAGTATCAGGACGTCACCCCGCTGCAGCAGCGGGTGCTCGACGCATGGCTGGGCAACCGCGACGACCTGACCGTCGTCGGTGACGCCAACCAGACCATCTACTCGTTCACCGGCGCCTCGCCGCGCTTCCTGCTCGACTTCTCCCGGCAGTTCCCCGAGGCGACGGTGGTGCGCCTGGAGCGCGACTATCGCTCTACGCCGCAGGTGGTCTCGCTGGCCAACCGGGTGATCGCCGCCGCACGCGGCCGGGTCGCGGGCAGCAAGCTACATCTGATTGGTCAGCGCGACCCCGGCCCGTCGCCGACCTTCCACGAACATCCCGACGAGGTCGCCGAGGCGGCATCGGTCGCGCGCTCGATCAAGCGCCTCGTCGGATCCGGAACGGCCCCGGCCGAAATCGCGGTGCTCTACCGCATCAACGCCCAATCCGAGGCGTATGAAGAGGCACTGACCGCGGCCGGCATCCCATTCCAGGTGCGCGGTGGGGAGGGCTTCTTCAGCCGCCAGGAGATCCGCCAGTCGCTGGTGGCTTTGCAGCGGGCGGCGGAGCGTGGCGCGGAGGGGGAGCTGCCGGAGATTGTGCGGGCAATCCTCGAACCACTCGGCCTGGCGGCCGAACCCCCGTCCGGCACCAAGGCCAGGGAGCGGTGGGAGGCGCTGACCGCGCTGGCCGAGCTGGTCGACGACGAGATCGCCGCCCGTCCGCAGCTTGAATTCCCGGCGCTGGTAGCCGAATTGCGGATGCGTGCCGACGCCCGGCACCCACCGGTGGTGCAGGGCGTGACTCTGGCATCGCTGCACGCCGCGAAGGGCCTGGAATGGGACGCGGTCTATCTGGTCGGTCTGGCTGACGGCACACTGCCGATCTCGCATGCGCTGGCCCATGGTCCCGACAGCGAGGCGGTGGAGGAGGAACGACGCCTGCTGTACGTCGGAATCACCCGGGCCAGAATGCATTTGGAGCTCAGCTGGGCACTGGCCCGCACGCCGGGTGGCCGTCAGGGTCGACGTCCGTCGCGGTTCCTCAACGGCATCGCACCGCAGACCCAGGCCGAGCCGTCACCGAACAAGCCGCGCCGGCAGAAAGGTGCCACCCCGCGCTGCCGGGTGTGCAATGCGGTGCTCAGCACCGCGCCGTCAATCATGTTGCGCCGCTGCGAGACCTGCTCCGTCGACATCGACGACGAACTGCTATCCCAGCTCAAGGACTGGCGGTTGCGCACCGCCAAGGAGCTGAAAGTTCCTGCCTACGTGGTCTTTACCGACAACACACTGATCGCGATCGCCGAGTCGCTGCCCGCCGACGACGCCGCACTGGTAGCGATCCCCGGCATCGGCGCACGCAAGCTCGAGCAGTTCGGTCCCGGCGTGCTCGAGCTGGTGCGTGCCCGCCGCTGACGGGGTCGATCACGTCAGGGGTGGCCGGGGCCGAAGTTCACCGTCCTGGTGGTCGAGTTCGTCCCGTTTTGGGCGATTCCCGGGGTGCCTCCGCCGGTGTAGCTGCTGACGTCGCCGACACCGAGACTGGCCGTACCGCCGGTGCTGTTGACCGTGGCGCTGCCGGTGTAGCTCGACGGCCCTCCGACGCCGATCGAGGCGCCTGCGCAGTTCTCGGTTGTAAGGCCGCCGGTATAGGGCGACGGTCCACCACACAAATTGTTGGACGTCGAGCCTCCCGTGTAGCTTGACGCGTCGCCGACGCCGGCGGACGGCCCGAAGCCGGCGCCAGTCACCGCTCCTGATTCGCCCTCAGCCGAGGCCGTTGCGATAGGGAATCCGCCGAATGAGAGCACCGCCGACACGGCTGTTACCTCGCCAAAGCGGACAATTTGCCGTTTGTTCATCTTTAAGCACCCTCTCGTTGGTTGACTAGATCCGGTCATGTGATACAAGCGCGAGGCTACGCCGGTTTAATCCCGAGTCGAGGGCAAACGAGCCGGTGGCGGGAACTCTTGATCAATCAGACGGCGCGTGGCCGGGACCGTAGTTGCCCGTCGCCGACACTGAGCGTCGGTCCGAAGCCCGCAGTCCGGCCGTGCGATAGCCAACTGCTGTGATGAATCAGACTGTGCGTGAAGTTGTTTCGTGCTGCCTGAGCCATTCTTCAAGAATGGCTGCGGAATCCGCGCGGGTCACGCGACCCATATTGAACGCAAATGTATTACGGCCCGCCGGTAGCTCAGGCTTTCAGCAGTTTCGGCGTCTGCCACGTGCCGTTCAGCGCGTCCGGCTTGGGCCAGTACAGCCGAAGGGCGGCGGTGAAGGGTCCCGGCGGGGTGGGCAGCCAGTTGGCTTCCTTGTCCGGGCCGGGTGACTGGTTCTGCAGGTACAACGTCAGGCTGCCGTCGGGGTTCTTGACCAGGTTGGGCAGCATCGGTGAGTTGATCACGTACCGGTTGATCGGGTTGTCCACCAGCAGACTTTCCGGCAGTTTGTACATCGTCAGCGACCAGAACGCATTGACCGGCGGCAGCTGCCCGGCCGGGAAGGACAACGTGTAGTTGTTCGCGCCCGTCAGCGGTTGGCCGTCGGCGTCGGTGGCGTACACCGGGTACATGGCCTCTGGCTTGGAGTTGCCGTATATCCCCAGCACCGCCGCGGCCATCCGGTAAAGGTAGTTGTCCTTCAGTTCGTCCTTGGTGCCGAACAGATCGCCCGAGGTCACCTGTCCGGTGTCGAGCTTGTCTTTCTTGAAGGTGTTCAGTTCGGTCCAGGCGTCGGCGATCCCGCCTTCGATCGCCGAGCGCATCTCGGGGGTGAGTGTGGCGGCGTCGAACGTCCCGTCCGGTGCGATGCCGATCGTGGCGAACCGGTCGCGCACCTCCTTGTCCGACGGCAGTTCCGGCGCGTAGCGCAGGGCGAATTTCATCAGCTCGAAGAACTTCGGCGAGGTCTTCTGCTCGTCGGGGCTCAGCGGCACCGGGAAGTTGATCGTCGGCGCGGGCGGGGGTGCTGGTTGGTTGAGGAACGCCGACAATGGCTGCGCGGTGTAACCGGCCTGGATGTTCTTGACGTTCTCCAGGTCGTCCGGGCCGAAGAGCTGGGTGCGGTAGATCGCCAGCGCGAAGTCGGTGTCGGCGCGGACCACTTCGTTGATGCCCTCGGGCTTCTCGCCCTTCCAGCCCGGCCCGGCCAGCAGGTACTTGCCACCGTTGTTACCGCTCGTCCGGCTGCCGAGGTAGGCGAAGTTGTAGGTGTACCCGTCGACGAATTGCACGGAGAAGTACCGGTCCTGCTCGATCGGCGGCAGGCTCAGCACCAGCGGCTCGGTGCGCAGATCGGCGCCGAGCATGGAGTACGGGGTGTCGGAGTTCGGCGTCTGGATCGTTGTGTCCGCGGGGGTGAACACCCGGGCGATGCTGTGCACCTGGTTCCAGTCGCCCTTGTACTCCGGGCTATTCGAGTCGACGAAATACGAGTACTGGACTCGATAGCTGTCCACCATCGGAAAGCCGTAGATATAGGCCTCTTTTGCGATGCCTCGCGCCTGCTCGGGAGTCACGGTGCTCTTTGCCTCGGTGGAAGAAGACGGTGACGAAATCGTCGTCTCCTTGGGTTTGTTCGCGCCTGAACAGCCGGCGGTCATGGCGATCAGCAGGACGGCAGCGACAGCGGTGCGCGACTTCACCGCACAAGGATGCTGTATCGGCATCCCTGTGCGGTGTATTTCGCAGCCGTCAGCTCAGTGCGGCGAGTGCGGCGTCGTAGTTGGGCTCGGTGCCGATCTCGGGCACCAGCTCGGTGTAGACGACCTTGCCGTCGGCGCCGACCACGACGATCGCGCGCCCGAGCAGGCCCGCCATCGGTCCGTCGGCGATGGTGATGCCGAAGTCCTCACCGAACCTGCTGCGGAAGGCCGACGCCGTCACCACGTTCTCGATGCCCTCGGCGCCGCAGAATCGCTTCTGGGCGAACGGCAGATCCTTCGACACGTTCACCACCGACACGCCGCTGGCGCCGACGCGCTCGTTGAAGGTCCGCACACTGGTTGCGCACACGGGGGTGTCGACCGACGGGAAGATGTTGAGCACCACACCTTTTCCGCTGAACTGGCCGCTGTCCACGGAGCCGAGATCGGTGCCGGTCAGGTCGAAGGCGGGGGCCTGAGCGCCAACGGCGGGCAGGTCTCCAACGGTGTTGATCGGGTTTCCATGCAGGGTTATTTGTGCCATGGGAACAAGTTTGTCAGGGCGGGTGCGACGGCCGCTGGCCGGGCTTGAGAAATCGCATAAGCCCAGGTCAGAAAATCGCTTGTGGCGAAATGGTGTTAGCATTTAATCTCGAATCTTCAATCCTGTGCTGATCGATGGCTGCAGGCGGCATGACGAAAGGAGGGGCCCACGATGATCACCACTACCGCTGACTTTGGCGTAGCTGGCATGGCGCATCACGAATGGTCCTTCCGGGCCGTCGTGTCGAGCCCGGTGCGTACCGCTCATGCCGCTGGTGCGGCCGCCGCTATTCCGGCGCAGCGTAAGCGCCGCGCCAACGCCGCCCCGACGATCGCGTCCGTGGACAGGAGCTTCATCTAGGAAAGCTCCCAGACACAGCCAACTGGCCACGGACCCGAAGTCAAAAGGATCCGTGGCCTTTGTGTTTTCACCAGATTCCTGGCCCCGGATCTCTCGAAGAGATACGTACAGCCATTCGACCAGGAAGCAGGTGAGCGAGACATGTCGGCATCGACAGTCCGCCAGGAGAAGCTGCCGGTGTTGCCGTGCCACGTCGGGAATCCCGACTTGTGGTTCGCCGAGAGTCCCATGGACCTGGAGCGCGCCAAGGTGCTCTGCGGGGAATGTCCGATCCGGCGGCAATGCCTTGCCGCCGCGTTGGACCGCGGTGAGCCCTGGGGCGTCTGGGGCGGTGAGATCATCGAGCGGGGCAGCGTCGTGCAGCGTAAGCGTCCGCGCGGGCGTCCCCGCAAGGACGTCATCGCGGCCTGAGGTTTCGTCGCGTCCGGGCCCGTTGGCTAGTGCGCGGGTTCGGCCTCGACGAACCCGGGGACCAGCCGCGCGGCCAGCTCGCGCGTCGGCACGTGGGCGTCGAGCTGACACGAGATCGCCACGGTGGACGCGATCACCCGCAGCGGGATCGCCAGCTTGGCCGGCAGGTCCATCGCCCGGGCGGTCTTGATCTGCTGTGACGAGACGTTCATGTTCGCCGCGGCCATCTTTTGCAGCCAGCGGCGGGTGTAGTGGAACACGTCGACCTCGATGGGCTCCACGTACTGGCGCAACATGTCGTCGATTTCGCGCGCCGAGACCTGCTCACCCTTCTGGATGAAGCCGACTCGTTCCATCGTGGGCAGCAGCTCGTCGTAGTTCTTGTCGCGGGCCAGGCAGATGATCTGGCCGATCTCGATGGGCAACCCGTCCGGCAGCGGACCCACCGCCCCGAAGTCGATGACACCCATCCGGCCGTCGGGCAGCATCATGAAGTTCCCCGGATGCGCGTCGCCGTGGATCAAGCCCAGTCGGGACGGGGCATCGAAGGTGAGCTCGATAAGCCTTGTGCCGCAAAGGTCTCGCTCGTCGGGGGTGCCCTCGCGAATGATGTGCGCCATCGGCACGCCGTCGATCCACTCGGTGACCATCACCTTCGGCGCACTGGCGACCACGTGCGGAACCACGAAACGCGGATGGCCTTCGTAGGCCTTGGCGAAGGCGCGCTGGTTGTCGGACTCGAGCCGGTAGTCCAGCTCCATTTCGGTGCGCTCGATGAGCTCGTCGACCACGCCCTGCACGTCCGCGCCGGGGGAGAGCTGCTTGAAGACACTGACCATGCGCTGCATGGTCTTCAGGTCGGCGCGCAGCGCCTCGTCGGCGCCAGGGTACTGGATCTTGACGGCCACCTCGCGGCCGTCCGACCACACCCCTTTGTGCACCTGGCCGATGCTGGCCGACGCCACCGGGGTGTCGTCGAACGAGGTGAACCTCTCGCGCCATTTGGTGCCGAGCTGGCCGTCGAGCACCCGGTGCACCTTGGCCGCGGGCAGCGGCGGGGCGTCCTTCTGCAGTTTGGTCAGGGCCTCGCGGTAGGGCTCGCCGAACTCCTCGGGGATCGCGGCTTCCATCACCGACAGTGCCTGACCCACCTTCATGGCGCCGCCCTTGAGCTCACCGAGCACGGTGAACAACTGGTTGGCGGCCTTCTCCATCAGCTCGGCGCTGACCTCATCTTTGGATTTGCCGGTCAGTCGTTTGCCGAAGCCAAGCGCCGCCCTGCCGGCAAACCCCACCGGGATGGAGGCGAGCTTGACGTTGCGGGCCGCTCGGCCGCGCTTGATGTCTGCCACGCCACCATCATCCCTGACGATGCCCTGCTGGCAACCAAGGATGGTCAGCATTGGCAGTTCGGATGCCGTGACCAGCGACGAGCCGAGATCGTGTTGCTGGTGACGTCGACCTGCAGGGTGGTATTCAGCGTGGCCGGCGGCGCCCCGGCGGCTTCCTGCCCGCGAACGGCGGTGATGATGCGTTGCAGCTGGCCCAGCGCCACGGCGGCGGTAGCCAGCACGGTCGGGCGGTCGGCACTGCCGATCACGTCGCGGAGCTGTGCGGCCACCGCCGGCCAGGCCTCGTCGCGATCGGTGCGGTGCAGGTCGGCGCATGCCAGGCAACTCGTCACGCCGGGGATCACCAGCGGGCCGACCAGCCCGGCGCCGTCGCGCACCCGGACCGGCAGGTGTGGCACACCGGCGGTGTGCAGATCCCGGACCAACCGCGGGTCGGCGACCAGATAGTCGCTCAACACCACCACGTCTGCGCTCGCCGCCGACACCGACGCACCTGCGTAGCTGGTCTGCGCGATCCGCGCGCCGGAGCACCGCAGCGCCTCGACCAGGAGATCCGACAGTGGGCCGCGGCCGTGCACCCGGATCGACAGCGCCCGCGCGGCCGGCTGCCGAGCCCGACCGCGGGCCACCCCACGGCTCAGCAGGGCTTCCAGAATTTGTTCGACGACGTTCCCGGCCAGCCCGTGGGTGGCGGCCAGCCGGTGCAGCTCGGCCATGCCGAGCGGGACCTGCATGCCACGCAGCAGCGCGGCCAGCGTCGCGGGGGTGGCGCCGTCAGGCGGACGGACCAGGACCGCGCGGCGGGGATCCCAGCCCACCTGCACCGCGCCGTCGGGTCGCAGCAGCACCGGCATTGCCGGGTCGAGTGCGTAGAGCACCCGCCGACTGTGGCACCTCCGGGGTGCCGCGCGGGTCAGCTATCCACAGGTCCGTCGGTGTCGGGCTTTTCTTCGGACTTTTCGGACTCGGTCTTCTGGAACTCCGCGATCGCCGAGTCGATATCCAGCCCGCTGGTGTCGCCGCCGATGATCCGGTCGATGAACCCGGCCGGCTCATCGAGATCCGCGGAGTTGGGCAGCAGGTCGGGGTGCTGCCAGACGGCGTCGCGGGCATCGATGCCGACAGCGTCGGTCAGCCGCTCCCACAGCACGGCGGCCTCGCGCATCTTGCGGGGCCGCAGCTCCAGGCCGACCAGCGTCGCGAAGGTCTGCTCGGCCGGTCCGGCGGTGGCCCGCCGCCGCCGCAGCATCTCCGACAACGCGGCGGTGCCGGGAATGCGGTCACCCAGCGCGGCGGTGACCACGGTCTGCACCCAGCCCTCGACCAGCGCCAGCAGGGTTTCCAGGCGCTCCAGCGCCGCGGTCTGCTCGGGGGTGGCCTTGGGCTCGAACATGCCCTGGCTCAGCAGCTGCTCCATGGCGGCGGGGTCGGCCAGCGCGGCGGGATTGAACCCCTGCGCCAGCTCTTCGATACCGCTCATGTCGATCTTCATGCCCTTGGCGTAGGCCTCGACGGTGTTGAGCAGCTGGGTGGACAGCCACGGGACATGGCTGAACAACCGGTGATGGGCCGCCTCGCGGGCGGCCAGGAAGGTCAGGATCTCGCTGCGCGGCTGCTCGAGACCCTCGGAGAGAGCTTCGATCGCCTCGGGCAGCAACGCCGCAACGCCCTTGGGCCCCAACGGGAGCCCGATATCGGTCGACGTGAGCACCTCACGGGACAGCTTGCCCAGCGCCTGACCCAGCTGCGAGCCGAACGCCATGCCGCCCATCTGGGTCATCATCGCCAACAGCGGCCCGGTCATCGCCTTGGCTTCCTCGGGCAGCGACGACGCCCACACCGACCCGATCTGCTCGGCCATCGGATCGCACAGCCGCTTCCAGGTGTCCAGGGTGCCGTCCACCCATTCGTTGGGCGTCCAGGCCACGGCCTTGGTCGCCCCGGCGGGCAGCGCGGTCGCGCCGTCGAGCCAGGTGTCGGCCAGGTGCACGGCATCGGCGATGGCCGAGCTGGTGGCCGCCGGGATCGGCGCGACGAAGCCGATCGAACTCGACGCCAGCTGACGGGCCAGGTCGTAGTTGACCGGCCCGGATGAACCGCCGCCCAGCGGATTGCCTGCGCCGCTGAACATCTGCCCGAGTTTGGTGAAGATCTGGCCGATGTCGGCCATGTTGAAGTCACCGCCGCCGAACCCGAAGGGGTCGCCGGGGCCGGAGTTGGGGTCCTTTTTCGGCTTGTCGCGGTCGGGATCGTCGCCCGGGGAGAAGCCGAAAGGCAGGTCAGCCATCTCTCAACCGTACTCATCCTGCGTCGTGGGCGCGTAACTGGTGATCACGCTGTCAGTGAACCGGACCTCGTGACGGCTCCGTATATTCCCCGGGTCGCTTCGCTCCTGCCCGCCGCATCTAGTCTTGGCGGCGTGAACAGGCGGATTCTGACGCTGATGACGGCGCTCGTCCCGATCGTCGTCTTCGGCGTGCTGCTGGCGGTCGTGACGGTGCCCTTTGTCTCGCTGGGTCCCGGGCCGACCTTCGACACGCTCGGCGACGTCGACGGCAAGCAGGTGGTGGCCATCAACGGCACCGACACCCATCCCACCTCGGGACACCTGAACATGACCACGGTCGCCCAACGCGACGGCCTGACCCTGGGACAGGCGCTCACGCTGTGGGCGTCGGGCCGCGAACAGCTGGTTCCCCGTGATCTGGTGTTCCCGCCGGACAAGTCGCGCGAGGACGTCGAGAAATCGCAGGACGCCGACTTCAAGCACTCCGAGGACAGCGCCGAGTACGCCGCGCTGGGGTATCTGAAGTACCCCAACGCGGTGCGGGTCGAAAACGTCACCGATCCCGGGCCGTCGGTGGGCAAGCTGCAAGCCGGTGACGCCATCGACGCCGTCGACGGTAAGCCGGTGGCGAACATCGCCGAATTCACCGGGCTGCTGAAGGCCACCAAACCGGGCCAGGAGATCGTCATCGACTATCGCCGTAAGAACTCCCCGCCCGGTGCCGCGCGGATCACCTTGGGCGCCAACACCGACCGCGACTACGGCTATCTGGGGGTGGCCGTGCTGGACGCGCCGTGGGCGCCGTTCAGCATCGACTTCAACCTGGCCAACATCGGCGGGCCCTCGGCGGGGCTGATGTTCAGCCTGGCCGTCGTCGACAAGCTGACCACCGGTGACCTCAACGGATCGAAGTTCATCGCGGGAACCGGCACCATCGACCCGGACGGCAAGGTGGGCCCGATCGGGGGCATCACGCACAAGATGCTGGCCGCCCAGGAAGCCGGGGCGACGGTCTTCATGGTGCCCGCCGACAACTGCGATGAGGCCAGGTCGATGCGCGACGACAATATGGAGCTGGTGAAGGTGGACACCTTGGCCGGCGCCGTCGACTCACTGCACACCTTGACCTCGGGCGGCCGTCCGCCCAGCTGCTAGCGCGTTGCTGCAGGACAGCACCGCTGCCTCGATGCGTAGAGTTGTGGCCGTACTGCTGCCACGGCGCGGCGCAGCCGCCCCGACAAGACCCAGGAGCCTGACAGGTGAGTATGCGGCCCGGCGCCAGGATGCCGAAGCTGACTCGGCGCAGCCGGATTCTGATCGGTGTAGCGCTCGCGGTCGTTGTGCTGTTGTTGGTGGGACCTTGGCTGATCGACAAATACGTGGACTGGCTGTGGTTCGGTGAGCTGGGATACCGCTCGGTGTTCACCACCGTGCTGCTCACCCGCGTCGTCGTCTTCCTGATTTCCGCCGTGCTGATGGGGGCGATCGTGTTCGCCGGACTGGCGCTGGCCTACCGGACCCGGCCGGTGTTCGTGCCGACCGTCGGACCCAACGATCCGGTGGCGCGGTACCGCACCGCGGTGATGGCGCGGCTCAAGCTATTCGGCATCGGGGTGCCCGCAGTCATCGGCATCTTTACCGGCGCAGTCACGCAGAGCTACTGGGCGCGGGTGCAGCTGTTCCTGCACGGTGGCGACTTCGGGGTCACCGACCCTCAGTTCGGGAAGGACCTCGGCTTCTACGCCTTCGATCTGCCGTTCTACCGGATGGTGCTGACGTACCTGTTCATTGCGGTGTTCCTGGCGTTCCTGGCGAATCTGGTCAGCCACTACATCTTCGGCGGTATCCGGCTGGCGGGACGCAGCGGCGTGCTGAGCCGCCCGGCCCGGATCCAGCTGGTCGCCCTGATCGGGACGCTGGTGGTGCTCAAGGCGGTCGCCTACTGGTTCGACCGCTACGAACTGCTGAGTCACACCCGCGGCGGCAAGCCGTTCACCGGCGCCGGCTACACCGATATCAACGCGGTGCTGCCGGCCAAGCTGATCCTGATGGCCATCGCGATCATCTGCGCGGCCGCCGTGTTCTCCGCACTTGTGCTGCGGGACTTGCGCATTCCTGCGATCGGCCTGGTGTTGTTGCTGCTGAGTTCGCTGATCGTGGGGGCGGGCTGGCCGCTGGTCGTCGAGCAGATCAGCGTCAAACCCAATGCGGCGCAGAAGGAAAGCGAATACATCAGTCGCAGTATCGCGGCAACCAGACAGGCCTACGGGCTGACAAACGACCACGTCACCTACCGTGACTACAGCGGCACGGCGCCGACCACCGCGCAGCAGGTGGCCGCCGACCGGGCCACCACGTCGAACATCCGGGTGCTGGATCCCACGATCATCAGCCCCGCGTTCACCCAGTTCCAGCAGGGCAAGAACTTCTACTACTTCCCTGACCAGCTGTCGATCGACCGCTACCAGGGTCCCGACGGCGATCTGCGTGACTACGTCGTCGCCGCACGCGAACTCAACCCGGACCGCCTGATCGACAACCAGCGGGATTGGATCAACCGGCACACGGTCTATACCCACGGCAACGGGTTCATCGCCTCACCGGCCAACACGGTGCGCGGAATCGCCAACGACCCCAACCAGAATGGCGGCTACCCGGAGTTTTTGGCCAGCGTCGTCGGTGCGAACGGCACTGTCGTCTCCCCGGGTCCCGCTCCGCTGGATCAGCCGCGCGTGTACTTCGGCCCGGTCATCTCCAACACGTCGGCCGACTACGCGATCGTCGGCAAGACCGGCAACGACCGCGAATACGACTACGAAACGAACACCGAGACCAAGAACTACACCTACACCGGCAGCGGTGGCGTTCCGATCGGCAACTGGCTGGCCCGCACCGTGTTCGCCGCCAAATTCGCCGAGCGAAACTTCTTGTTCTCCAACGTGATCGGCTCCAACAGCAAGATCCTTTTCAACCGCGATCCCGCCCAGCGGGTGGAGGCGGTGGCACCGTGGCTGACCACCGACAGCTCGGTGTATCCGGCCATCGTCAACAAGAAGATGGTGTGGGTCATCGACGGCTACACCACGCTGGACAACTATCCGTACTCGGAGTTGACGTCGCTGTCCTCGGCCACCGCAGACTCCACCGAGGTGGCGGTCAACCGCCTGGCGCCGGACAAGCAGGTGTCCTACATCCGCAACTCGGTCAAGGCCACCGTCGACGCCTACGACGGCACAGTGACGCTGTACGCCCAGGACGAGAGCGACCCGGTGCTGAAGGCGTGGATGTCGGTCTTCCCGGGCACCGTGAAGCCGAAGAGTGAGATCTCGCCGGATCTTGCTGCGCACCTGCGCTATCCGGAGGATCTGTTCAAGGTGCAGCGCATGCTGCTGGCCAAGTATCACGTCGACGATCCGGTGACGTTCTTCTCGACCTCGGACTTCTGGGACGTGCCGCTGGATCCCAACCCGACCGCCAGCAGCTACCAGCCGCCGTACTACATCGTCGCCAAGAATATTGCGCGAAACGATAATTCGGCATCGTTCCAGCTGACGAGCGCGATGAACCGGTTCCGACGCGACTTCCTGGCGGCCTACATCAGCGCGAGCTCCGATCCCGACACCTACGGCCGGATCACGGTGTTGACGATCCCCGGTCAGGTCAACGGTCCGAAGCTGGCGTTCAACGCGATCAGTACGGACACCGCGGTCAGCCAGGACCTCGGTGTGATCGGCCGGGACAACCAGAACCGAATACGGTGGGGCAACCTGTTGACGTTGCCAGTCGGGCAGGGCGGCCTGATCTACGTGTCACCGGTGTATGCCTCGCCGGGCAGTAGTGACGCCGCGTCGTCCTATCCCCGGTTGATCCGGGTGGCGATGATGTACAACGACAAGGTCGGCTACGGCCCGACGGTAAGTACCGCGCTGGACGGCATTTTCGGTGCCGGCGCGGGCGCGACGGCCACCGGTCCCGCACCGGCGACCCCGCCCGGCGGTCAGCCACCGGGTGCTCGTCCGCCGGCGGCGGCCCCGCCGGCGCCGGGCAGTGCCCCTGAGGTCCCCACGCCGATCGCGGCGGTGCCACCCGCGACACCGGGCGTGCCCACGAGTCTGTCGGGGCCCAAGGCGGCCGCGCTGCAGGACGTGGAGACCGCGCTCGGCTCCGTGCAGGAAGCCCAGAAGAACGGCAACTTCGCCGAATATGGCGATGCGCTGCAGCGTCTCGACGATGCGATGAAGAAGTACGAGGCTACTAAATAGCGGCGGCTGGCCATGCGTGAGTTGGTCGTGCTCGGCACCGCCAGTCAGGTGCCCACGCGCTACCGCAACCACAACGGCTACCTGTTGCGCTGGGACGACGAAGGGTTGCTGTTCGATCCCGGCGAGGGAACACAGCGTCAGATGGTGCTGGCCGGTGTGGCCGCCAGTGCGGTGAACCGGCTGTGCCTCACGCACTTTCACGGTGATCATTGCCTCGGCGTGCCGGGCATCATTCAACGAGCGTCACTGGACCGGGTTGGCCATCCGATCACCGCACACTTTCCGGCATCGGGTGCCGAGTACTTCGCGCGACTGCGGCACGCCTCGATCTTCTGCGACACCGTCGACGTGCGTGAGCAGCCGATCGAGGCCGGCGGAACCGTGGCGGTCGGCGCGTTCGGGGTGCTGGAGGCGCGGGCACTGGAGCATTCGACCGATGTGTTCGGCTACCGGCTCGTCGAGCCTGACGGTCGGCGGTTCATCCCGGAGTTGTTGTCCCGCTTCGGGATCAGCGGTCCCGAGGTGGGGGAGCTCGATCGGACCGGAGCCATCAGGGTCGGGGACCGGGTGATCGAGGTAGAACAGGTCAGTGAGGCACGGGCTGGCCAGCGGTTCGCGTTCGTGATGGATACCCGGCTGTGCGACGGGGTGTACGAGCTGGCCGACGGCGCCGACCTGTTGGTGATCGAGGCGACGTTCTTGACTGAGGACGAACACCTGGCAGTGCAGTACGGGCACCTGACGGCTCGGCAGGCCGCTCAGGTTGCGGCCGAGTGTCGGGTGCGCACGCTGGTGTTGACACACTTCTCACAGCGCTATCAGGACGCAGCCAGCCGCTATGTCGACGAGGCTGCCGCGGTGTTCGGCGGCGACATCGTGGTGGCCGAGGATCTGATGCGGGTGCCGGTGCCCGTGCGCCGCTAGGGAGTCCCTTGCTGGGCCGGTAACCCCACGCGCAACGCGATGGCCTGCTTCTGCCCGACATTGGTGACGAAGTCGGCGTCTGCGGGCTGGCCGGGTAAGCCGTCGAACTCCACCCGGGCCAGGGTGGATCCCTCGGTGAACAACAGCACGGTCACTGACTTCGCGCCGTCGGGGGAGTTACCCGACACCACGGTGCCGCCGGTGCCCACGATGGAGGGCCGCGGTGGGCCGGGGTTCACCGATTTGGCCAGGCTGGCCTGGGCCTCGGCGAGCGCGGACGGCCCGGCGGCCGGGCTGTCGAGTGCGACGATCAGGATGCTGACAGCCTTGGTCTGCTCCTGGTTGACGATGAGTACCTCGGCGCCGGGCCGGCTGTCGGGGTTCGGGGTCGCGGGCTGGGCGACGAACGCGTCACCCGTCGTGGAGACGTCGCGGGCCTGCAGCAACAACCGGGTGTAGTCGACGGGGGCGGTAGCGGGCTTCGTGCTGGTGGTCGTGGTGGTGGTGGCCACGCCTGGCAGCCCCGGGATCGACGCGGCGGCGGGTTTGCTTGTGGTGACGCCGGATTCGTTGTCACAACTGGTGACCCCGAAGGCGACGGCGGCGATCATCGCGAGCGCGGCATAGCGAGTGGCGTGGTTTGACTTCATCTCCATCGAGCCTGTCGACTCCGGCCGCCAGAAGCAAGTGAATACGGGTCCGTTGTGACGAACGCGATGCGCGATAGGGGCTCTGAGCAGGCGATTTGGTTCCTCAGCTTGGCGGCCGGTAACGTTGCGTTCACCAACGCGGGGTGGAGCAGCTCGGTAGCTCGCTGGGCTCATAACCCAGAGGTCGCAGGTTCGAATCCTGTCCCCGCTACCAGGTAAAACGGCCCTCGGAGACCCCTCCGAGGGCCGTTTTCGTGCCATTTGGGAACATATTTGGGAACATAAGGCTGTCTAACTACCGGCATGGAGCGGCCAAGACGACGGTCAACACGCGTTGACTTGGTGGCTTGAGCTGAGGGCGGGTTGTTTGCTCAAGCGGTGAGTTCGACGGTGTCGTTACCGAACTCGGCGGCGAGAGGCGGGGACGTCGCCCTCGCGGAGATGCCATATCGAGATCGCCGAGCTGGGTCCTGACCGCGGCCCTATCCCTGGACGTGGGTGCCCCGCTGGGCGACCCGCCGACTCGACCCATGCGGACGACCGTTCCGTTCGTCGGCAACCGACGCCCCGGCGACGGGACACGGTCATCCGCTTAGATGGCGGCGGACCGCACTCTTGCTGACGCGAGTTCGAGACTGCACTGACACCGGCGTCGGTGGCAGATGTTCCAGCTGTCGTGCCGACGACGACCAAGGCATTGGTTACCGACACCCGAGTCGCAGGACCCCGGGCGCAGGCGGCCGAGGAATTCGCTGACCTATACCCCGCCACCGACGATCATCGACCAGTTGACCGTCGCCAGCCTGCGCCTTGTGCGCGACCCGCCTCGGTCGTCGCCAGCGGGTACAACGGCACGAGCGAGTGAAGTTGTCAGCCGAGCAAGTTGTCCGGTCGCAATGAAGTTGTCATCTGTCAGCTGCGAAGGTGCCAAGTTTGACTGAGACGATCGAGACGCCACTTGTCTCAGTGAAGTTGTCATCTCCGTAATGGCCGAGGGCACTGGGAGTCTTGGCGAGCTTGGCCGAGCTTGAATTGGAGCTGGGTCGGGAACGTCGCTCTGCTGCCCGCGAGGCACGACGGGCGCGCGGACAGTCCATTGGTCGACCGAGGGCGCTTGATACCTCGAAAACTGCGCTCGCGCAGCGGATGCACGCTAGCGGTGAATCCGCCACAACCATTGCCTCCACGCTCGGGGTTAGTCGCGCCACGATTTACCGAGTGCTGGCCGAGCAGAACGATTGATTCGTTCGTCTGGGTGCTCACCTTGCCATCGCGCTGCCGTTTATTGGTTGGCGGGCTTGGGCTTTCCCAGTCCGTGGCTTGTACCGCCAGACGGAGTTGACGACTTCGTTTTGGTAGTCCGGCTGTCGCCGCTCGGTTTCGTGCCTTGCTGATCGGCATGCGCCTCAGAGACCTGCGTTGTCGATTTCCTCGCCATGGTTGCGGTCGACGGCTTACGTGTTGGCGCTGAGTTACCTGTCGCTGCTGCACTCTTGGTAGTGGACTGGCTGTCCGTTGATTGCAGTGCCGCCTGCACGCTAGCGGGCAGCGTGGTGGCCGAGTCGTTGCCGGGCAGTGAGATCGGGGGGCCACCGACACCGTAGGGGCCTGCGGGGGTGGTTCCGAATGGTCGTCCGAACCCGGCCTCTTGTAGACCGTCGTCGAGGCCGGTCGGGATGGACAGCGCGAGGTTGTTTAGGAGGTGCATGGGGGCAACGATGGGCGCGAAGCTGACACTTGTGGGCGTACCGGGGCTGATGGTCCGGTCATAGCCGTTCTCGACCAACACTCGTAGCGGCGCGTCGAGAACGGCCAAGATGGGATCGGGTACGCCGATGAGCTTGAGCGGCTCAAGCAGCGGCAGAATCTTCTGCGGAATCATGTAGTAGGCGGTATCGCCCACTTGGTCTTGCAGCACACCGGAGTTCGGGCTGACCTGTCCGTAGGTGCCGTGCCCCCAATACGCCCCAAGAGCGGCGTTAGCCAACGCCACCAGGTTCAGTGGCCGGTTGGGAAAATCGCCGAAGAAGTCGTACTGCTGAATGAAGTCGTAGGTGGTGATCTGGCCAGGGCTTGCGCCAGCAGTCTCGGTGGGGGTCGCGCCGAAAAAGGGCATGTCAATGATCGGAATGTAAAGGGGCGCAAACGCCTGCCACATCCCCCCGTTGGGCCGGTCAGGGTTGCCAATCGTGATGAAGGTCGGCGTGGGTATCACCTCACCCTGCGTCGGGTTGGCGTATTGCTCGTTGAAGGCCCGCTTATAGACGGTGATGACCGTCGCGCCCTGCGACCATCCGAATACGACCGGGGCGGGATCACCGGCAACGTCGCCTTGCAGCGCGGCAAGGCCCTTGTGGACCGAGACGTTGAGGGAGTCGGTGCTGAACGGACCAGAAAACGGGAACCACGCAGCGGGATAGTTGACCTCGGACTCGGGCTGTGGCGGCTGGCCGCCCACAGCGAACGAGATATACGGATCAGCGACCTTGGCGAGTGCGGCACCGTGAATCGTCAGGATCGGCGGCAACTGTGTCGTCGCAATCAGGTATGTCCCCAGCAACCGAGTCGGAGTGGACACAGACAACGGTGCAGTAAGAGACACAATCGCCGCCACAGCGAAAATCGCGATCCACATCGACCGCTGCGCGACGGTGAGCAGCGAAAACCGCAGGTTCATACACGGCCCTTCCCTCGATGACGATGCCTCGGCGTGCGCCTGATACGCCGCGCGCCAGCAACCCAGCTCGGGACTCTACTACCGATGTAGAGAAATAACTACAAATGTAGAGAAACTGGAACGTTTACACTCCCGACATCGCCACTGACCGCAAATACGACCCTGAGCGACGCCGCCAGCACCTGTGCGATTCGGCCATCGAGCTGCTCGCCCACAATGGCATCCGCGCACTGACCCACCGCGCCGTCGACCGCAAAGCCGGAATAGCTGAAGGCACCACCTCGTCGTACTTCCGCACCCGCGAGGCCCTGCTGAGCGGGGTGTTCGCGCGTGTCGCCGACCGCTACCTCGCCGATACGATCACCTGGGCCGAAGCAACAGCCTCATCGCCAGATGGACAGAACACCATGGCCCTGGCCCACCTGGTGATGCTCTCCGCCAGTGAGCCTGGCTCGACGCTCAACAAGGCACGAGTCGAACTGACCTTCTATGCCGTCCGGCACCCCGATCTAGAAGCCATGGTCGTCGACATCGGTTGGCAGTTCTACTCACGAGCCAAGGCTGTCATCGCCGCCGACGCCGCGGCCTCCACGGACCCCCAGATTCTGGAACGTCAAACCCTGACCGCGCTCACCTTCATCGACGGTGTGTTCAACGGCTTCGCCCGCAACTTCCACATCTTCAACAACGCCGACGAACTCAACGTCCTTCTCCAAGGCATCCTTCGCGGCATCGGCAATTGAGTGACGGGGGCCGGGGGTCATCGGTCGTTCTAGAGCCTTGGATGCGTCCAAGGCTGCGCTGACGCAGCGGATGTACGCCGCAGGGGAACCTGCCAGCACAATTGCTGCGGCACTGGGCGTGAGCCGCGCAACGGTGTACCGGGTGAAACCGTCGTCACCAGACCACGACTAGCGACCGCGCCGAGGCGCGCCAGGTGGACGGTTACGGGTGGCGGATTGCTGTGACAAGGGAACTGGCTGGTGCGATGTCGCTGAGGTCTGGTGGGATTGGTCTGCCGAGGCGTGACATCTCGTCGCGGCTGTCGAGCGTCTTCACGCTCCATCCGTGCTGGGTCAGCCAGGCTGCGGTATCGCTGGTGTCGGTGTCTTTGATGAAGGCGGTCACGTCCACGTCGACGCCCAGGGCGTCGTCTATGTCGGCTGCTCCGTTTCGCCATGTGCTGAGCCGTTTGTCACCGAGATGCGTTGTCGCGTGGTGGTAGACCTCGGCGGCTATGCGACTGTCGGGTGGGCTTAGTGCGGTGAGTAGGTCGAACAGCGCGTCGTGCTCTGCGGATGTCAGGTAGGGCAGTAGGCCCTCGACGAGCCAGGCCGTGGGCACCGAGTGGTCCCATCCTGCGTCGGCCAACATCAGCGGCCACCGCTGATCGCGCAGATCAACAGACACCGGAGTCAGATCCGCTAGCGGCGTAGCGCCGTGTGCAGTGAGGGCGGCGTCTTTGAAGGCTTGGACTGCGGGCTGGTCAATTTCGTACACGCGCCTGCCGGTGAGTGCGGGCAGGCGGTAGGCCCGAGCGTCGAGCCCGGCGGCGAGGATGACGAATTGGTCGATCCCTAAACCTGCTGCTTTAGCGCAGAACTCGTCGAAGAAGACCGTCCGTGTCGCCACGTACTCGCGACCTGCTTGAGCAGCCCGTTGCCCAATGTCGTTGTCAGCGCCTAACCACGACGTGTCACCGCTGGCGATGGTGAGCCACCCTGGGTCCTGGGCCGCTGCCACCAGTACCGCCGCGAACTCATCGTGAATTAACGGGTTGTCCTGTGCTGTTTCTGCTGCCCGTTGAGCTGCTACGGCGAGGGCGGTTGATCCCAGATCGGTGGTGATGTCCCAACTCATGTGGTGGGCACTAGGGCGCTGATGTCCTCGCCCTGAAGGATTTTCACGGTGAGTGACACGTCGAAGTAGTCGGTCCATCGGGTGATCTGTCCGTCGTCGTCGACGACGAAGGTGCCCATTACGGGAACTGCTGCTTTGGTTCCATCGGGAGCTTGGATGTAGTCCAGGCGTTCGGTCAGGACGACCGGGCCGTCGCTGGCGATGTTGACGATTTCGAATGCGTAGGCGTCGGGGAACATCGAGAACTGTGCGCCCAGGTTCTCGACGATGGCGTCCACTCCGGCGCAGGCGGGCATGCCTACGTTCTGATACACCGCGTCCTGGGCCAGCAGCGGGCGCAGGGCTGTGGCGTCGCGCTTTTCCATCAGGGCGCAGAACTCGCGAACAACATCGACAGGCTTGGGCACGGTGTTCCTCCAACTCGATGGGCGTCAATCCAAAGCCACATGCGACCTGTATGTGACATTCGGACTGTAGGTCACCTACAACCTGTATGCAATACTCTGTTGCGATGACGCAGGGCCAGGAGAAGCTCGACCCGAAGGCACGGCGTGCCGCACAAGCAGAGGCCACCCGCGCCGCGTTGGTCGCTGCCGCAAAGCGGTTGTTTGTCGAGAAGGGCTACCACCACACCGGCACCGAGGAAGTCGTGGCCGAAGCCAATGTGGGTACTCGTGGCGCGTTGTATCACCACTTCGCCGACAAGCAGGCGCTCTTTGAGGCCGTGTTCATCGCGGTCGAAATGGACCTCGTGATGGAGGCCGCGAAGAACCTGGCAGATCCCGCAGACGGTGCATTTAATCAGTTGCGGCAGGGGCTCATTGGGTTCCTCGATGCGTCTCTCACGCCTCAAGTTCAGCGGATACTGCTCACCGATGGACCCGCCGTCCTGGGGTGGGCGCGCTGGCGTGAACTCGAAAGCGTCTACGGGCTGGGAGCCATCCGCGCCATGCTGGAACGCGCCGTGGAGGAAGGCGACCTCGCTGCTGGACAGCCCGTTGCGGTTCTGGCCCATGTGCTGCTCGCCGCCGCCGAGGAAGCGGCGATGTTCATCGCGAACGCACCCGATCAGCAGGCGGCACGCGATGACGGCGTCCAGGCGCTCAACGCCCTCCTGAACGGGCTACACGCGCAGTAGACACCCGAAGCCGGAAGGTTCACCTTGACTGACTCACTCACCGACAGTGACACGGCCTTGCCGGTCATCCCCTTACCGCGCGCATCGAGCTGTCCGCTGGCCCCGCCCCCAGAGTTCGCGCAGTGGCGAGAGCAGTCGGGGCTTCAACGGGCGATCTGGCAGGGCAAGCCCGTCTGGGTGGTCAGCCGCTACGAGGACATCCGTACCGCACTCACCGAACCCCGGCTCAGCGCCGACACCAACAACATGTGGGCCGAAGCGCAGAACCCCGACAACTCCATGCCGGTCATCTTCGCCCGCATCGACGACCCCGAACACAACCGACTCCGACGAATGATGACCCGCGACTTCACCTTTCGGCGAGCAGAAGAAATGCGCCCCCGCATACAACATCTAGTCGACCATTTCCTCGACACGATGATCGAGCACGGACCGCCAGCTGACCTAGTCTCCGACTTCGCGCTGCCAGTGCCCTCGCTGGTCATTTCGCTACTACTGGGTGTGCCGGATGCCGATCTGGAGTCTTTCCAGCACAACAGCAGCGCAGTGCTCGACTCCAGTCGCTCCGATGACGAACGCCTCGTCGCCGGGATGGGAATGTACGGCTACATGCTGGAGCTGGTCGCCCGAAAGGAGCGAGAACCCGGAGACGACCTGATCAGTCGACTCGTCACCAACTACGTCCTCCCGGGACAACTCACCAGAGAAACAGCCGCCATGACCGCGATGATCATGCTTCAAGCTGGCCACGAAACAACAGCCAGCATGATCGCGCTGGGTGCACTTGCCCTGATCCAACATCCCGACGACCACGCCCGCCTTCGCGAGACCGACGACAACACCGAAATCGCGAACATCATCGACGAGTTGCTGCGCTATCTGACTGTCGTCCACAGCCTGGTCGAACGTGTCGCGACGGAAGACTTCACGCTCGGCGGACAGGAAATCCGTAAAGGCGATCTCGTGCTGATGAACCTGCCCGCCGGGAACTGGGATCCCGCCTACGTTGACCGCCCCGACACCTTCGACATCACTCGCAACACGCGCGGACACCTGGCCTTCGGATACGGAGTCCACCAGTGCATCGGACAGAACCTCGCCCGCGCCGAGCTACAAGTCGCACTGCCAACCCTTTTCAGGAGACTGCCTGGTCTGCGACTAGCGGTGCCTCCTGAAGACCTTCGCTTCCGAAGTGAGCACGAAATCTATGGCGTCGAGTCCCTACCCATCACCTGGTGACCTACACCACTGCGCGTAAAAGACCAATTTCACCAACACCGGACGACAGCACACACGCGGGATGTCCGGCACGTGCTGGGGTGGCCAGCTCCTCACGGGATCAGCTGTGGGAGGCCCCAGCATGATCGTTCTTCGTCAACGGGGTGAACCAGTTGTGGACGGTCAACGCTCCTGTTCTGCGCCCGATGGTCGCTTCACGGGTCAGATTCAACTGGGTAACCACACCTGGTCTCATCCCGACACCACCCGGATCGGCGCGGCGGCGTTGGTCGATCAGATGACTCGGAACGCCGACTTCCTAGAGCGACCGAGGCCGTCCATCGCCGTTACCGCTACGGACACGGCCGGGACCGGGATTCGCGTGGACGGTGGCCTCACTGCGGTCTGCCCGAGGACCGAGCTGAGGGAATCCCGTGCGTACTTTGGTGTGACTACCGTCGGGCGGAGGCGAGCATCGGTCGTGAAGTGCCTGCGCGGCTGGCTGATATTGAGTCGTGAACTCGTCGTCGGAGCCGCGAGATCATTTGCCGATAAACAGGATTCGCAATCGACGGGACGAACGTCCTGATAAAACCGTTGATATGGTTGATATCGAACTTTCCTGTGGGCTCCCTCCCGGGCCCGACTTCGCGGATCTGGTGGTGCTAGCGGAGCAGCTGGGATATGCGAGAGTGTGGATCTTCGATTCCGCTCCGCTCTGGGAGGATCCCTTCGTTCACCTTGCACTGGCAGCTGAGCGGACCACGCGGATCGGTTTGGCCACCGCAGTGCTGATCCCGTCACAACGTTCGGTCATGACGATGGCTTCAGGTATCGCGACGATCGCTCGGATCTCCGGTGATCGATTTCGTGCCTGCTTCGGCACCGGCGCCACCGCTCGTTGGACATTGGGCCAGGCTCCGATGCCGCTCAACGAGTTGATCGACTATGTCGGGTGTTTGCGGCGCCTGCTGGCTGGCGACACGGTTGTCATCGATGGCAAACCCGTGCGGATGTTGCACTGGCCAGCTATGACCGCGTCTCGGCCAGTTGAGGTTCCGTTGTGGCTCAGCGTTATGGGTCCGCGCGGCAATGCGCGGGCGCATGAGGTGGCAGACGGCATCATTGGGCCCCCTCATCCCACCCTGCCTTCCGCGACGATGGTGTCGGGCACGGTGCTCGACGTCGGCGAAAACCCCCGCGAAAGTCGCGCGCTTAAGGCGGTTGGGCCGTGGGGCGTGATCCCGTGGCACACCGCCTACGCCTATGGCGGCGCGGGAGCAGTCGACGCGTTGCCAGGCGGGGCCGCATGGCGGGCGTCGCTGGAAGCCCTCGCGCCCGAGGAAGAACGCCACCTGCTCACGTTTGAAGGCCACGTGACCCATCTTGCTGAGCGTGATCTTCCGCTGCTCGAGCACCTGGATGTCGAAGGTCGAACCTCTGCTGCATTAACGATGAAAGTCGGTGACCCTGCCACGATCAGGCAAGGGCTAAACCGCCTCGCCGAGGCTGGCCATCAGGAGGTCATGTACACGCCCTCGGGCACAGACGTCGCTCGAGAGCTCACAGCTTTCGCTCGCGCCAACGGTTCGCCATGACGGTGACTTCCGACAGAATTCGAAGGCCCAAGCCATGACCGACGTCGATAGTGAAACTCACACATGCACGCTAGAAACAAGTGGCATCGGCGGTGGCGCGGCCGACTCCGGTTCGACAAATGATCCGGCGCCTGCCACCTCCTCAATGCGCTAGAACCACGGTGCCTCCCGCTACGCGAGGCAGATGATTCCCCGGCTGGTGCAGGTGTTCGCGACCGGCGCGCCTGGTCATCAACGCATAACAGCTGTTGAGACTGTGCTGGCGGTGGGCATTTCACGAAAGTTGTCTCCGCCAGCGCAGTCTCAACGCTGGACTAGACCGAGAGAAGGCGCTCGAAGAAGCTGCGGTACCGCTTCAGCGCGACGCGCAGATCCTCGGTCGAAGCCTGCTCACCTCGCGCCCACTGCTCCTCGAGACGCGAGCGCGCCTGCGCGAATCCGCTGGTGAGCTGGTCGACCAGGTCGGACACCAAGCCGTCCGCCTTCTGCACGCAGTCCCGTGGGTCGTCGACGAAGCCGGCCTGCACCGAATCCCAGCGCGCGCGCATACCGACGAGCTCGTCGTCGGCGAACAGCATTCCCTCCGTGGAGGTTTCGCGCGTGCCCGAGGCCTGCTGGGTAGCGTGCGTCTGATCAGCCGCGACCGGGGTCTGCCCTTCCCTGACATCGACGTCGGGCTGCCGCGACGCGCCCCGATCCTCGGGAACGACGCCGGTGTCCCTCGGCGCGTTCTGATCCTGCGCAGGCGCGTACTGAGGTTGATCCTGCGAAGCCGGAATCTGGCCTTCGGTGGCGTAGACGTCAGCGTGTTGATCGTGGGTGGTCATGCGCGTGCTCCTTCGAGTTGTCGTTGGTGTCGAGCAGCCGTTCGAACAGCGCCCGGTAGTGGACGAACGCCTCCCGTTGCCGTTCGGTGTTCACGTTGCCGCGTTGCTGCGCCGTGTGGATGTCGTGTGCGGCGCGGTAGTTCTCGACGATCTGCGGGTGGTCCACCGAGATGTCGGCGGCCCGGCGGTCGAAGTCGTCGACCGGGTAGCCACGCTCGCGCATGACCTCGGTGACCAGCATGTCGGCGGTACCGACGGCGTTGGCCGGGTCGTCGACGAACGCGGTCTGCACCTGCGCCCATCGGGTCACGTAGTCCGTGCGCGCCGCTGGTGTCAGTTCCACGATGTCGAGCTTGTCCCGCTTGCGTGCGCGGGCGGCGAGCTCCTTCTCGGCGGCCTTCTCGTCGCCGGTCTCGGACACCAAGCGGTCGTACTCGGGTCCGAAGTGTTGCTTGAGCCGCTCACTGCGTTTGCGGCCGCCGCCGAAACGGGCTGCGACGACAATCAAAGCGATCACGACGACGATTGCTGCCGCGATCAAAATCCATTGCCAGGTAGGCATTTCATGCTCCTTTCGTACGAATCGGGTAACCCCGCCGCGTTCTACACAAACGTCAGTTTGTGACGGATGCCACTAGGACTCTGCTGAATTATTTCCGCGTGGCGGGGCCGGTTGTGCTGGGCTTTTCGGGACAATTGGTGGGTGCAGGGTCGGTGTGAGGATCAG
>FLQS01000052.1 GCA_900078375.1 uncultured Mycobacterium sp.
ACTGATGTGCCATTCGGTTTAACTGATGTGCCATTCGGTTTAACTGATGTGCCATTCGGTTTAACTGATGTGCCACTCGGTTTAACTGATGTGATAGTCGGACACCGGATACGTCGAGGCCTCGCGTAGTGCGTCGTGCGTGGTCATCGGCCGCAGCAAGGTCGCCTCACCACTGGGATTGAAATAATACGACCGCGCCGATGCACAGTTACCGAGGGTGAACAAAGACGTCCCGAGCAACTCGGTCATCCGGTCCAGGTAGCGAGTGTTGGCTTCCTCGGTGATCTCGAATGTGGTTGCCCCGCGCCGCGTCAATTCACCGAAGAGTCGATCCATGTGCCGCATCTGGTATTCCATCGAGTTGAAGAAGTTCAGCCCGAGGAATGCGTACGGACTGGCCAGGCTCAGGAAGTTCGGGAAGTACGGCACCGATACCCCTTGGTAGGCCTGGAATCGGGTGTCCCGCCACCACTTTCCGAGGTTGCGGCCGTCTCGGCCGATCACCTCGAACGCCGGGAAGTTGGCCTCCCAGATGTCGTAGCCGGTGGCCAGCACCAGGGTGTCGATAACCGCCTTGGTGCCGTCGTTGGCGACGATGCCGTCGGCCTCGATGTGGTCGATGCCGCTGGTCTGTAGCTGCACGTTGGGTTTGGTGAACACGCGATAGTACTTGTTGGAGAACGTCGGCCGCTTGCAGCCGAAGTCGTAGTCCGGCGTCAACTTGCGGCGCAATTCCTTGTCGCGGATCGTGACGAACCGCCACAACTTGGACAGGCCGGCCGCGGCGGTGTTGCCGAGAGGGAAGCGGCTGTAATGCAGGATGCCCCAGTCGACGAGTACCTCGTAAATGAAATCGGTGACGGCACGGATAACACGCTGAGTCAGCGGTACCCGAGCGAACAGCCGCTTGGCCCGGGCCGAGAACGCGATGTCGATCTTGGGCACCACGTAGATCGCGGTGCGCTGGTACACGGTGAGGTTGGCGGCGGCCTTGGCCAGCTCGGGGATGAGCTGGACGGCGGTGGCACCGGTGCCGATGACGCCGATCTTCTGGTGCGCCGGGTCGTAGTTGTCGTCCCAGTCGGCGGTGTGGACGACCTTGCCCTCGAAGTCGTGGATGCCCGGGATCTCCGGGGTGAACGGCTGCGACAAGAATCCGGTAGCGGTGATCAGGTAACGCGCCGTCAGGATCTCCCCGTCGGCCAGTGTGACCCGCCAAAGCTTGGCGTCCTCGTCCCAGCGGGCGCTGTCGACGGTCGTGTTGAACCGGATGTGCCGGCGCACGTCGTACTTGTCGGCGACGTTGTCGGCGTACTGCTTGATCTCGGATCCGGTGGAGAACAGCCGGTTCCAGTTCGGGTTGGGTTCGAAGAAATAGGAGTACGTGGTGGTCGGAACGTCGACGGTAAGCCCGGGGTAGTGGTTGACGTACCAGGTGCCGCCTAGATCGTCCTCACGGTCCAGCACGACGAAATTGTCGAACCTCTGGCGTTTGAGCTGTATTGCCGCGCCGATTCCTGCGAATCCGGCGCCGACGATGATCGCGTCAAGCTGCATCGATGGCATGGCGTCAGAATACCGTACCTTACTCACGGGTAAGGTGAAGCCTTTCGGCCCGAGTCCCCGCGACCTTGGTCCTGAAGATGGGCCGCTCAGCGCAGCCGCAGCGCCGCATCGACCGCCAACTGGGGAACATCGAGAGACTTGGACCCGAGATCGTGGCGGGCCCCGGTGATCTCGACGATCTCGACGGGAGAGGGGATCGCGCGGGCCGCGTCGCGCACCTCCTCGATGCTGCCGAACGGGTCGGACGTGCCGTGGGTGAACACCGTAGGGACGGTGATGGCGTCGAAGTGTTCGGTGCGCAACCGGTCGGGCTTACCGGGCGGATGCAGCGGATACGAGAACAGGGTGAGCACCGCCACGAGCTCGGGGTTCTCGGCGACCACCATCGACGTCTGCCGGCCACCGTAGGAGTGCCCGCCCGCGATCACCGGACCGTCGGCCAGCGTGCGGGCCAGCGTGAGCGCCTCGACGATGCCGTCCCGGTCGCCGGCCGCCGACCCCGACGGCGGCCCCTTCGGGCGCCGTCGCCGGTACGGCAGGTGGTAGCGCACCGCCAGCCAGCCGCGTGCTGCCCACTCGTCACAGATCCGGATCAGCAGCGGGCTCTCCCGGCTGCCGCCGGCCCCGTGGGTCAGCATCACCACCCCGGCGGGGGTGCCGTCTGGCGCGTGGGCGACGCCCGCGATGTCGTCGACGTTCACGCTCACGCTCACGCGCGATCCGCCTCCGGCTTCTCGCTGGGCGCCTGCAGCCGGAACAGCGCCGACACCGGGCCGTGCCCGCCGCCCAGCGGATAGGCTGCCCGCAGGCATTCGGTGACCCAGGCCTTGCCGAAGGAAACCGCGTCGGGCATCGAATACCCGTGGGCCAGTGCGCATGCCGTGGCTGCGCCCAATGTGTCGCCGGCACCGTGGTCGTGGCTGGTGTCCACCCGCGGCGCGTCGAACTCATGGAAGTCGGTGCCGTCGTACAGCAGGTCGCGACTGTGCGCCGAACCCCGTAGATGGCCGCCCTTCACCAGCGCCCACTGCGGGCCCAGCGCGTGCAACGCCTTGGCGGCATCGCGCTGGGTCTGCTCGTCGACCACCTCGATACCGACGAGGAGTCGCACCTCGTCGAGGTTGGGAGTGACCAGGCTGGCCAGCGGGAACAGCTCGGTGCGCAGGGTGTTCAGCGCCGACGGGTGCAGCAGCGAGTCGCCGTGCATGGAGGCGCACACCGGGTCGACGACGAACGGGGTATTGCCCGCCAGCCCGAGGTCGCGCCACGTCCCCGCGACCGTCTCGATGATCTGCGAGGAGGCCAGCATGCCGGTCTTGGCGGCCTGCACGCCGATGTCACCGACCACCGCCTCGATCTGGCCGGCGATCACATCCGTCGGGATCTCGTGAAAACCCTTGACGCCCAACGAGTTCTGCACGGTCACCGCGGTGACGGCGACCAGCGAGTGCACGCCGAGCAGCGCGAAGGTGCGCATGTCGGCCTGGATGCCCGCACCGCCACCGGAGTCGGAGCCGGCGATGGTCAGTACCCGCAGCGGAGTCTGGCCCGGCGGGGTCAGGGGGAGGAATTTCACGGCACTGAGTTTTCCAGAGGGATGTACACCCGGTTGCCGTGTGCGGCGAACTCCTCGGATTTGGCCGCCATGGCGTCGCGAATGTCCTGCGTGATGCGCATGGAGCAGAACTTCGGTCCGCACATCGAGCAGAAGTGCGCGGTCTTGGCGGGCTCTGCGGGCAGCGTCTCGTCGTGGAACTCCCGCGCGGTGTCGGGATCCAGCGACAGGGCGAACTGGTCGTGCCACCGGAAATCGAACCGCGCCCGCGACAGCGCATCGTCGCGTTCCTGTGCGCGCGGGTGGCCCTTGGCCAGGTCGGCGGCATGGGCCGCGATCTTGTAGGCGATCACGCCGTCCTTGACGTCCTTGCGGTTGGGCAGCCCGAGGTGCTCCTTGGGGGTGACGTAACACAGCATCGCGGTGCCGGCCTGGGCGATGATCGCCGCGCCGATCGCCGACGTGATGTGGTCATAGCCCGGGGCGATGTCGGTGGCCAGCGGCCCCAGCGTGTAGAACGGGGCCTCGTCGCACAGCTCTTCCTCCAACCGTACGTTCTCGACGATCTTATGCATCGGCACATGGCCGGGACCTTCGATCATCACTTGCACCCCAGCGGCTTTCGCGATCTTCGTCAGTTCGCCGAGGGTGGCCAGCTCGGCGAACTGGGCCGCGTCGTTGGCGTCGGCGATCGAACCGGGGCGCAGACCGTCGCCGAGAGAGAAGGTGACGTCATAGCGGGCGAGGATGGTGCAGAGTTCATCGAAGTTGGTGTACAGGAACGACTCTCGGTGATGAGCCAGGCACCATGCGGCCATGATGGACCCGCCGCGGCTGACGATCCCGGTGACCCGCTTGACGGTCAGCGGGATGTGGCGCAGCAGGACACCGGCGTGCACGGTCATGTAGTCCACACCCTGTTCGCACTGTTCGATCACGGTGTCGCGGTAGATCTCCCAGTTCAACTGGGTCGGGTCGCCCTTGACCTTTTCCAGCGCCTGATACATCGGCACGGTGCCGACCGGCACCGGGGAGTTGCGCAGGATCCACTCCCGGGTGGTGTGGATGTCGGCGCCGGTGGACAGGTCCATGATGGTGTCGGCGCCCCACCGGGTAGCCCACACCATCTTGTCGACCTCTTCGGCGATCGAGGAGGTGACCGCCGAATTGCCGATATTGGCATTGACTTTCACGGCGAAGGCCTTGCCGATGATCATCGGTTCGCTCTCCGGATGGCGGTGATTGGCCGGGATCACGGCACGGCCGCGGGCCACCTCGTCGCGGACGAGTTCGGCAGGCACTGACTCGCGGATGGCGATGAAGGCCATCTCCGCGGTGATCTCGCCGGCCCGGGCCCGCTGCAGCTGGGTGCCGCGGCCAGCCACCACCCCCGGCCGCGCGGGCAGCCCGGCATGCAGGTCGATCACCGCATCGGAGTCGGTATAGGGACCAGAGGTGTCGTAGAGGTCCAGGTATTCGTCTCCGGCCAGGCCGACCCGGCGGAACGGCACCCGGGCGCCGTCGTCGAGTTCGCGGTAGATCTTGGTGCTGCCGGTGATCGGGCCGGTGGTGACGGTGGGTTCGACAAACAGATCGCTCATGCTCACTCCCTACGCCGGCATTACCCGGACAGGTTCTACGGTCGACGGCCCCAGCCGTCCTCTCAGCGCACTGTCGTGTGCGCTCCCGTGTGGTTGTTGTTCCGCCGCCACAGTAGCCCATCGCCGCTCAGTGCGGACGGATCGATGTCGGTGTCCGATGACAGGCTCCCGCCATGGCGAAGCGGGAGGTGTTTGTGGGCCGGGAGGCGCTGTCGGACGGTCGATTGACCAGGAGCGAATTGGCGCGCTGGTATCGGCCGCTGTTCCGCGGCGTGTACGTGCCCAGGGATTCGTCGGTGACGCTGTGGGACCGGGCGAAGGCGGCATGGTTGGCGACCGGCCGCCAGGCGGTGATCACCGGTGTGGCGGCGTCCGGACTTTACGGCGCGAACTGGGTCGACGCGTCCACCACCATTGAGCTGATATCGCCGCGGCACGCACGGCCGCAGCCGGGCCTGGTGGTCCGACAGGAGTCGCTGGCACCCGATGAGGTCACCACGGTGTCGGGCATTCCTGTCGTGGTGCGCGCCCGCACGGCCTTCGACCTAGGTAGACATCTGGGGCGCGGCGAATCCATCGCCCGACTCGATGCGCTGATGCGCAACTGCGTGTTCTCCGCCGAAGATGTGCTGGCACTGGCCGAGCGATATCCCGGAGCGCGGGGCCTCAGACAGTTGGTCGGTGTGCTGCCACTGGTGGACGGTGGGGCGGCCTCCCCGCAGGAGACTCGGCTGCGACTGCTGTACGTCGATGCGGGTCTCCCGCGCCCCGCAACCCAGGTCCCCGTGTTCGACGGCAGGCGGGCGGTACGGATTGTCGACCTGGGATGGGAGCGTTTTCGGGTCGGCTCGGAGTACGACGGCGACGTGCACCGCACCGACCGTCGCACCTACGTCAAGGACTTGCGATTGCGCGCAAGGGTGGAAAACCTCGGCTGGGCAGTCGATCACGTCATCAAGGAAGACCGCGATGACGAGATCATCGAGCGCACCCGGCGAACTCTGCTCTCTCGGGGATGGAAACCGTGACCGGGACCCGGCGCGGAATCGATTTTCACGTTTCGTAGGCGCGCACTCGATCTTTCCCTGCGGAAGGTGAAATTCGAACGGGATGCCGGGGGTCACCCCACGGGAATAACGATTGGCCCAACATGATTTGTATAGCTAACATATGTGTTATTGCGCCGGCAGGCGCTCATTGCTATTTGCTAGACGATTGCATACGAAACGAGATTCGCCCGTGACGACCGAGCTTGACCCTGCCCTGGCCGAAACCGACCGGCGCCGTCGCCGGATGGACCACGACCACCCGCATTACAAGTGGGTCGTGCTGTCCAACACCACGCTGGGCATTCTGCTGGCGGCGGTCAACGCCTCGATCGTCCTGATCTCGCTGCCGGCCATCTTCCGGGGCATCGGTCTCAACCCGCTGGCACCCGGCAACGTTAGCTACCTGCTGTGGATGCTGATGGGTTACCTGGTGGTGACCGCCGTGCTGGTGGTGCCGTTCGGCCGGCTCGGCGACATGTACGGCCGGGTGAAGATCTACAACATCGGCTTCGTCGTGTTCACGCTGGCGGCCGTGGCGTTGTCGTTCGACCCGTTCCATCTCGATGGTGGGGCGATCTGGTTGATCGCCTGGCGGGTAGTCCAAGGCGTCGGTGGCGCGATGCTGATGTCGTCGTCGTCAGCCATCCTCACCGATGCGTTTCCCGCCAATCAGCGCGGGATGGCGCTAGGGGTGAACATGGTCGCGGCGGTGGCCGGCTCGTTCCTGGGCCTGCTCATCGGCGGCGTGCTCTCCGAGATCCACTGGCAGGCCATCTTCTGGGTGGGGGTGCCGATCGGCATCATCGGCACCCTCTGGAGCGTGCGGTCCCTGAAGGAACTGGGCGTCCGCAGCCCCGGCCGCGTGGATTGGGCGGGCACCCTCACCTTCGGTATCGGGCTGACCGTGCTGCTCGTCGGGATCACCTACGGCATCCAGCCCTACGGCGATTCGACGACGGGCTGGGCGAACCCACTCGTGTTGGGCTCGATCATCGGCGGCCTGCTGCTACTAGTGGCGTTCTGTTTCATCGAACTGCGGGTGGCCCAGCCGATGGTCGATATCCGGTTGTTCCGGTCGGCCGCGTTCGGCATGGGCAACCTCGCCGGGCTGATGTCGTCGATGGGCCGCGGTGGCTTGCAATTCATGTTGATCATCTGGCTGCAAGGCATCTGGCTTCCGTTGCACGGCTACAGTTTTGAATCCACGCCGCTATGGGCGGGTATCTACCTGCTGCCGGCGACGTTCGGCTTTCTAGCCGCCGCACCCATCGCCGGCTCGTTCGCCGACCGGTTCGGCGCGCGGCCGTTCACCGTCACCGGCATGCTGTTGATGGCGGTGACATTCGTTGCGCTCCTGATGATCCCGGTCAACTTCAACTACTGGGTCTTTGCGGTGCTGGTATTCCTCAACGGCCTCGGCGGCGGTATCTTCACCGCGCCAAACACCGCGGCCATCATGTCCAGCGTGCCGGCTTCCCAGCGGGGTGCGGCCTCCGGGGTGCGGTCGACGTTCTTCAATGCCGGCAACTCGCTGTCGATCGGCATCTTCTTCTCACTGATGATCGTCGGGCTGGCCCACACCCTGCCTGACGCGATGAGTCAGGGCCTACAGGCACAAGGCATTTCAGCATCGGTGGCCCACGACGTTGCCAATCTGCCACCGGTGGGGAGTCTGTTCGCCGCGTTCCTGGGTTACAACCCGATCGCCGAGCTGCTGGCGCCGTACGACGCGCTGCACCAGCCGGGTGTCAATGCCGATGTGCTGACCGGGCAGACGTTCTTCCCGAACCTGATCACCGGGCCGTTCCATTCCGGCTTGGTGGTGGTGTTCGGTGCCGCCGCGCTGATGATGGTGATCGGCGCGATCGCGTCGATGTTCAGCGCGGGCCGCTACGGCGGCACGACTGGTGACGACGAGGCCTGATCACTGCTGCGGCTCGCCGGCCAACCAGGTGCGGATTCGTTCGGCGACATCGGACCATCGGGGCTCCAGCATCATGACGTGCCCCATGTCGGGAAATATCTCCATATCTGCCTGGTAAATCTTCGCAACAGCAGCCGCGTCTCCGTCGACCCGTGAGCCGTCGCTTCCCGCGCCGAGAACAAGCAGCGGTGCTGTTATGTCGCGCGCATCGGGAAGTTGGTTCACCGTTTCTCGGGCAGCGCGCACGCTTTCCGGCTCGAGCCGGGAGGCGCACGATGTCACAGTGGACTCGGGCGTGTTGGCGCTGAACAGGAATTCACGGACCAAGGCCGGGGTGTCGAATAGATCGACTGGGTTGCCGAAGGCATTGCTGCGTAACACAAGCCACGGGTGACGGCGGAGCGCGTGGAGTACCCACCGTCGCAAGCCCTTTGGTGTACCGGGCGCCATGAGAATCCCGGCTGAGGCTCCATGCTTCGCAAGATAATTCAGTACGACCCAACAACCCATCGAATGACCGATCAGGACCGGTGGAGAGCCCAGCTCGGCCGCAACAGCGTGTACGTCGTCTACATAGTCGGTAAGAGAACAATCTTTGAGAGGCTTGGACGAGCTGCTTGCACCGTGACCGCGAAGGCTCAGTGCGATGGCGCGGAAACCCTTGTCGGCGAAGAAGTCCAGGAAATGATCGTCCCAGATCCGTGCCGAGCTGCAAGCGCCGTGAACAAATAGCAGCGGCGCGTGGGGCGCAGTGGTGGTCGGCCCCTTGTCTATCAATTCAAGCAATGGGTCACCCCTTCGAATCGGCCACGGGACTTGGCGTCGATCATTTCAGACGATTCGCGCTGGTCCGGCGATTTGTGGGGAGGCGGTGTGTGCGCGACCCACCCGGGCCGCTACGGCGGCGAGCCGGTCACTGAGGACCAGGCGCCCGTGCAGGCGACGGGCGAGTAGCCACCGGCGGAGCGGTACCTTCGGCGACCCACCGGTGTAGCCGTCCGGCGGTGCGCCACATCGCGGCCTGCATCTCGTCGGGGCCTAATTCGTCTTGGGCACAGGCCTTGAGGCGATCGGAAACCCTGACCAGCGTGACAGCTGCCACCCGGGCGGTGCGGTCGCGGGAGGCCCGCATGCTCTGCGACATAGCCTCGCGCAGCTCGATGAGATCGCCGACCACCCGCGCACCTCCGGCGGGTCGTTCTCGGCGATATAGCTCGATGAGTGCGTCGATGCACGTCACCGTCTGGTGTGCGGTGCTTTTGGGAATCAGGATGTCGATGTCCGAACTCACCAGCCCAGCCCAGCATGTCAGGACGAACGGATCATGACGAGCCGAGAACGGCCCGGGTTCACCAATCCGAACGGCCGACCAGAATGAGATCGTTCAGCGCGAACGCCGGCACAGCCAGTGCATCGGAAAGTTGAGCCGCATACGACCGGGCGATCCGGGGGCCGTCGCGCTGTTCATCGAAATCGCCGGTCAAGTCGACGGCGATCCGGCAACCGAATGTGTCGCCGGCCTCTACGACCTCAACGCGAAGCACTCCAGCGGGCACCGGCAGCTTCTTCGCGGCGGCACGCACGTGCTCCACGGTGGCTGCCCAATCGACGTAGACCGACACAAACGACACCATCCTGACGATGGTGGTTCCGGTCATCGGGGATCGCCACTCGAATCGCCCAATGTTCACCTGCCGGCAATGGTGGGCAGCTCACTTGCTCCTGAACGATGTCTGCAGCAGGGTCGCGTCCATGTGGCTGGGCGGGACACCGGTGGTGGCATAGACGTATACCGCGGCGCGGAAAATCGAACCGAGCGCGGTGAAGACGACGATCAGCGCCAGCACGTAGAGCACCGCGACCGCGACGACCGTCCCCGCGACGGCCCCGCTGGCGACGCTGCCGCCGGCACTGGCGGCGCCACCGGCCAGCATCACCCCGAGGGCAATGAGCGCGATCAGCGGAAGCGCGAACAAGAACGAGATGAGGCCGAGTCCGCCTGAACCGGCCAGGGACTCACCCCAGGTGCGGCGCAGGATGCCCGACGAACGCTTGATCGCCTTGACCGGCCCGACCCCGTCGGTGACGAGCACCGGGACAACGAAATAGGTGGCGACTCCCCACACCGCGCTGAAGATTCCGGCCAGCAGATCCCCGAAGAACCCGAGCTTGTCGGTCAGCAGTGACTGCAGGGCCTGCAAGATCACCCCGACGGTGGCAGCGACCAGCGACCAACCGAGGATCTGCGGTAGACGCTTGGCCGCGGCGGCGAATCCCGAACCGATTGTCGGCGGTTGGCCGGCGAAACTCTGCAGGGCGCACGAGATCAGCGCGGCGTTGCAGAACACCACGACGAACGTGCACAGGAAATACCAGACAAACAACGCGACGTAGACGATCGACTCGACCGCCTTGTCGGAGAGGTTCATTCCGGCACCGGCCAGCGCGCCCACTCCCGTCGGGATGATGAGCACAGCGCTCACCGCGATCAGTGCGATACCGGAGAGCACCGGGAACAGTGCCAGTTTCGGATAGGCCTTCAGGACCGACCAACTCGCACCGGCCATGCTCCAACCGCGCTTGAACGACTCGAACATCCTGGCCACCTTGTCTGAAGCCGATGTGTCGGGGACACCGTAGCGCGGACTGTCTCATCTGGGCTCCAAACCCGCGCCGCCTTCGGTAGCTTCACTGTCCGTGCCCGTGCTGACGAACCGCCAGATCCTGCTGCGCCGCCGCCCCTCGGGGCTGGTGCAACCCACCGACACCGAGTTGGTCGCCGCTGTCGCACCCGAGCTCGCCGAGGGCGAGGCGCTGCTGCGCACGACCTACGTGGGCCTGGACGCCGCCGTCCGGACGTGGCTCGACGACCAGCCGAGCTACCTGCCGCCCGTGCAGCTCGGCGAGGTCATCCGCGCCGCGGGGATCGGCGAGGTCGTCGAATCGCGGTGTGAAGCGTTCAGCGTCGGCGACATCGTCACCACCCTCACCGGCTTTCAGGACTACGCGATCATCCGCGACGATCTGTTCAGCACGCCCATCCCGGGCGAGACCGACCAACTGGCCATCATGAGTGTGTACGGGCCGACCGGCGCCACAGCGTATTTCGGCATGACCGATATCGGCCGGCCGCGGGAAGGGGAGACGGTGGTGGTGTCGGCGGCCGCCGGAGCCACCGGATCGGTCGCCGGTCAGATCGCCAAGATCGCCGGTGCCCGCGTCGTCGGCATCGCCGGCGGACCGGACAAGTGCCGGGCGGTGGTCGAGGACTTCGGCTTCGACGCCTGCATCGACTACAAGCACGACGACATCCCCGCCGCTCTGAAGGCGCACTGCCCCAAGGGCGTCAACGTCTACTTCGACAACGTCGGCGGCCCGATCCTGAACGCGGTGCTGGGCCGGCTGGCCCCCAAGGCCCGGGTGGTGCTGTGCGGTGTCATCTCCAGCTACCTCACCGGCGAGCATCCCGGGCCCGCCAACTACGTCAATCTGCTCGCCAAGACTGCCTCGATGCAGGGGTTCAACGCCCTGGACATGTGGGGCCGCTTCGACGAGGCCTTCGCCGATCTGCGCCGCTGGGAATCCGAAGGCAAGCTGGTGCACCGCGAGACCGTCTTCGACGGGCTGGAATCCTGCGTCGACGCGCTCAACGGGCTGTTCACCGGCGCCAACGTCGGCAAGATGCTGGTGAAAGTCAGCGAACCGTCACGCGTCTGAGGACGTTGCGGCTCAGCGGCGCAGATCGACCAGCACCGGCGCGTGATCGCTGGGCGCGGGATCGCCCTTCTTGCCCGGACGGCGTTCGTCCTTGACGATCTCGGCGTGCGTCACCCGCTCCGCCAGACCCGGTGAGCCGAGGATGAAGTCGATGCGCATACCGCGGCGCTTCTGGAAGGCCAGCTGGGTGTAGTCCCAATAGGTGTACACCCCCGGGCCGGGCGTATACGGGCGCACCACGTCGGTGAACTGGGTGTCGACGAATGCGTTGAACGCCTTGCGTTCTGGCTCCGAGACGTGCGTGGCACCGTCGAACGCCGCGATATCCCAGACGTCCTCGTCGGTGGGTGCGATGTTCCAATCACCGACCAGGGCGATCGGCGCCAAGGGATCGTGCTGCAGCCAAGACTCGGCGGTGTTGCGAAGGGCGGCAAGCCATTCCAGCTTGTACTGATAGTGCGGATCGGCCAGGGTGCGGCCATTGGGTACGTAGAGACTCCACACCCGGACACCGGCGCAGGTGGCGGCCAGCGCGCGAGCCTCGGCCTTGGCGTCGGTCCCGTCCTTGCTCCACGACGGCTGGCCGTCGAAACCGACCTCGACATCGTCGAAGCCGACCCGGGAGGCGATCGCCACCCCGTTCCACTGATTGAACCCGCAGTGCACCACCTCGTAGCCGGCTTCGAGGAACGGCATCGTGGGGAACTGGTCGTCGGCGCACTTGGTTTCCTGCATGGCCAGCACGTCGACATCACCGCGCTGCAGCCAGCCGACGACCCGGTCCACCCTGGTGCGAATCGAATTCACATTCCAGGTGGCAAGGCGCAGGACGTCGTCAGGCATGGGCTACAGGGTACGTGCGGTCAACGACCGGGCATCGACGTAGCGATGGTGATGGTGCAGCCGGAAGCCGAGCGAGTGATACAGCATGACCGCGCTGCTGTTTTCGCTCAGTACCTGCACGTACGCCCGGGTCGCGCCCTGCTGCCCACCCCAGCCCAGCAGAGTCAGGCACAGCCGGCGGGCATGTCCTTGCCTGCGCTGGTCGGCACCGACGTGCACCGCCGAGATCCCCAGCCAGCGGGTGCCGTCCGGCGCCGTCGTCACCGCCCCGCGGCCCACCGCGGCGGTAGCAAGCGAGGCGAACACCACCTCGCCGTCGACGACGGCCGTCAGCACCTCGGCTGGAACGTCGCGCTCATAGCCGGTCAGCCACGCCGCATCCGGAGTACTGCTCAGCGCTACCGCCGGATCTGATTCGGCATCGGTGAGGTCGGCGAGGTCGGTGACCATGACCCGCGTGTGCTTGATGCCGTCCGCGCGAATCGGCAGTAGCCGCTCCGGCAGCGCCAGCCACGGTGGCAGCCCCCGCTGCCGATACCAGTCGACGATCGGTGGCAGCGCCGCGATGGTGGCCGAGAAGTCGAGTGGCACAGCTGAGTTGGCCCTGCTGGTGTACCCGCCGCCGGCCCGCAGCAGCCAACCGTCCTGCCAGTGCTGTTCAGTACCCGGCCAGGCCAGCGCCGCCGCGTGCTCCAGCGCCCGGATCTCGGAGGTCCGCACCGGAACCACGCTGAGCTCACGCACCGCCACCACATCGGCGGGGGAGACCTCGACCAGTCCGTCTGATTTGGTGCGCAGCACGATCACCGGATCAACGGTCTGGATTTCGCCGATCACGTCGGTCATCGCGTGCGCCGTCCCCCCAGGCAAGCGGTAGCGGATGCTCACCCGGCTGCCGACTGGCGGCAGGCTGGCCATCGGCTCAGTGGCCGAACGGGTCGGGCACCTGACCGGGTGTCCACGACAGGCCGGGCACGCCCCAGCCGTTGGCCTTCACGGTGCGCTTGGCCGCACGGGCGTGCCGGCCGATCAAATGGTCGACGTAGAGAAACCCGTCGAGGTGCCCGGTTTCGTGCTGCAGCATCCGGGCGAACAGGTCGTGGCCCTCCAAGGTGATGGCGTTGCCATCGGCGTCCAAACCGGTCACCCGCGCCCACTTCGCCCGACCGCGGGGAAACGATTCGCCGGGCACCGACAGGCAACCCTCGTCGTCGTCGTCCGGGTCGGGCATGGTCTCGGGGATCTCCGAGGTCTCCAGGACCGGATTGATCACCACGCCGCGATGGCGGGTGGTCTTGCCGCGCTCATCGGCGCAGTCGTAGACGAAGAGCCGCAGCCCAACTCCGATTTGGTTGGCCGCCAGCCCGACTCCGTTGGCCGCATCCATCGTGTCGTACATATCCTTGATCAGATCGGCCAGATCTTCGGGCAGCGACCCGTCGACCCCGACCGGCACCGGTTGGGTCGGCGTGTGCAGAACGGGATCACCCAGAATCACTATTGGTCTCACTGCCATGATCGGCAAGCTTAAGTCAGCCGACGCGCGGGCTTGGCTGCCGTCCCAACTCGCTCAATCGTGATTGAATGAGCGCCGAGCACAGGGATGTCTTCTCAGGGTCTTCGAAAGGGTCAGTAGATCGAAATGGACGGCGCCATGGCACGGGCCGAGCGGTCCAATGACGACGCTGACCTTCCCGATGGGTTGACTCGCCGCGAATACGACGTCCTGGCCTTCGAACGGCAATGGTGGAAGTACGCCGGCGCCAAGGAAGAGGCCATCAAGGAACTCTTCTCGATGTCGGCCACCCGCTATTACCAGGTGTTGAACGCCCTTGTTGACCGCCCCGAGGCGCTCGCGGCCGATCCGATGCTGGTCAAGCGGCTGCGACGGCTGCGGGCGAGCCGTCAGAAGGCCCGCGCTGCCCGGCGGCTCGGCTTCGAGGTTCCCTGATTTTTCGGGTTAACGGCCGCCGCTGGTTACAGTGGGCGCGATGAACGACCGCGTACCTGACTCCTCCGGACTGCCGCTTCGGGCCATGGTGATGGTGCTGCTGTTCCTCGGCGTGATTTTCCTGCTGGTCGGTTTCCAGGCCATGGGCTCGGGCAGCGACAGCAGCAGCGACGACACCTCGGTCCGCACCGTCACCACCACGACCACCAAGACCTCGGCCGCTCCGGCGCCCAAGGCCGACGTGCGGGTGTTCAACGTCGGTCAAGGCGAAGGCGCTGCCAGTCGTATCGGCGACCGGCTGCGCGAGGCCGGCTGGAACGTCACTGACACCAGCAACCTCGAGGTGCCCGCGCTGCCCGCGACGACGGTGTACTACGGCACGACCGAGGGCGAGCAGGCCGCCGCCGAGGCGGTCGCCAAGGTGCTGAACGCGCCGGTGGCACCCAGAACTCCAGAAATTGCCGAGCAGCCACCGGGCGTCATCGTTTTGGTGACCGGATAGGCTTCTACACATGGTCAAGCCTGTGAGCCCCTTGAGAACTGCCGCCGCCGTCTTGTTCGTTGCTCCCGTCGCGTTGCTGAGCGCTTGCAGCCCCAATGAGCCGATCGCATCGCAGCCCGGCACTGCGCCGGCGATCTGGACCGGGTCTCCGGCTCCGGCCGCCGGGGGCTCAGAATCGCACGGCTCACCCGAGGCATCGCACGGTGCGCCGGAGGCGCCGGCCAGCCAGGGTGACACCCTGACCGCGCAGCTGAAAACCGCCGATGGCACTCAGGTCGCCGCGGCCACCTTCGAATTCCAGGACGGCTTCGCCACGGTCACCGTGCAGACCACCGGCACCGGCAAGCTGACGCCAGGCTTCCACGGCCTGCACCTGCACTCGGTCGCCAAGTGCGAGGCCAACTCCGTCGCCCCGGCCGGCGGCGCGCCCGGTGACTTCCTGTCGGCCGGCGGCCACTTCCAGGCCAGCGGGCATACCGGACATCCGGCCAGCGGTGATCTGGCCTCATTGCAGGTACGCGAGGACGGCGCCGCGTTGCTGGTGACCACGACCACCGCGTTCACCAAGCAGGACCTGCTCGGTGGCAACGGCACAGCGATCATCATCCACGCGGGTTCCGACAACTTCGCCAACATTCCGCCGGAGCGCTACCAGCAGACCAATGGCGGCGCGCCGGGTCCGGACGAAACCACCATGGCCACCGGCGACGCGGGCAAGCGGGTGGCGTGCGGTGTCGTCGGCACCGGCTAAGCCGCCAGCGGACAAACCCGGCCGCATCGACTTCGCCGGCTCGCCCCGGCCGACACTCGGCGTCGAGTGGGAGTTCGCTCTCATCGACGCCCAGACCCGGGATCTGAGCAACGAGGCGGCCGCGGTGATCGCCGATGTGGGCGAAAGCCCGCACGTCCACAAGGAACTGCTGCGCAACACCATTGAGGTCGTCACCGGCATCTGTGACACCGTCGACGAGGCGATGGTCGACCTTCGGTCGACGCTGCGCGGCGCTCGGGAGATCGTGCACGAGCGCGGTATGGAGTTGTTCTGTGCGGGCACCCATCCGTTCGCGTCCTGGTCGGCGCAGCAGCTGACCGACGGGCGGCGCTACGCCGAGCTGATCAAGCGCACCCAGTGGTGGGGCCGGCAGATGCTGATCTGGGGCGTGCACGTGCACGTCGGGGTCTCCTCGGCGCACAAGGTGATGCCGATCATCTCCTCATTGCTCAACCAGTATCCGCATCTGCTGGCGTTATCGGCGTCCTCGCCGTTCTGGGCCGGTGACGACACCGGGTACGCCAGCAACCGAGCGATGATGTTCCAGCAGTTGCCAACCGCCGGCCTGCCGTTCCAATTCGAGACCTGGCGGCAGTTCGAATCGTTCGTGCACGATCAGAAAAAGACCGGCATCATCGATCACATCAACGAGATCCGTTGGGACATCAGGCCCTCACCGCATCTGGGCACCATCGAGGTGCGGGTGTTCGACGGGGTGTCCAACCTGCGTGAATTGTCAGCGCTAGTGGCGCTGACGCACTGCCTGGTGGTCGATCTGGACCGGCGGCTCGATGCCGGCGAGCAGTTGCCGGTGATGCCGCCCTGGCATGTGCAGGAGAACAAGTGGCGCGCCTCGCGCTACGGCCTGGACGCCATCATCATCCTCGACGCCGACAGCAACGAGCGGCTGGTCACCGAGGATCTGGACGATCTGCTGACCCGGTTGCAGCCGGTTGCCGAATCTCTGCACTGCGCAGACGAATTGGCGGCTGTCGCCGACATTCCGCGACGGGGTGCGTCGTATCAGCGCCAGCACAAGGTGGCCGAGGCCAACGGTGGTGATCTGCGCGCGGTGGTTGACTCGTTGGTCGGGGAGCTCGATATCTAGCGATTGGAGGCGCCCATGAGGATGCGTCGACTGGGTTTGACGGTGCTGGCTGCCGTGGTTGTCATGGCCGGCGGCGGGTGTGCCAAGGCGATCACCGGCACTCCGGTGGCGACACCGGGTGAGGCCGGCAAGGGTATGGTGCCTGCCGATCTGCTCACCACGACCTGCCGTGAGTACCTGACGATGGACGTCGTCACACGACGCGAAGTGATCAAGGCCATCGGTAAGAGCGGCAACCAGCTGGTTGCCATGAACCCTGAACTGTGGGCGGGCGTCGCCGGTGCGTTGTGCGGGTTTGTCGATCCCAGTGCGCCGGTGAAGGACGTGGTGATGGGGCAAGGCATCCGGTAGTCATGGCCGCGCAACCAATGTTTCCGCTGCAGTCGGCACTGCTGCCGGGGGAAGTGTTGCCGCTGCGGATCTTTGAACCGCGGTACTCGCAACTCGTGGCTGACTGCCTGGCAATGACCGACCCGGTGTTCGGTGTCGTGCTGATCACCCAGGGCCGCGAGGTCGGCGGTGGGGACGCTCGCAGCACCGTCGGCGCGCTGGCCCGCATCACCGAATACGCCGACCACGGGATGGGCAGCTATCAACTGAAAACAGTTGTCGGTGAACGTATCCGGGTGCTCGAGTGGCTGCCCGACGACCCGTATCCACGGGCTGTCGTCGAGCCCTGGCCCGATGAACCCGGCCCGCCGGTGACGCCCGAGCAGCTCGGGGTGGTCATCGACAAGATCTTGGCACTGTTCGAGCGGATCGCCTCCACTCGCGGCGTTCAATTGCGGCCCGATATCCTCGCGGTCGAGCCCGAGATCGCCGAGGATCCGTCGCTGCACATCTACGCGCTGGCCGCGCGGGTGCCGATGGGGCAGGCCGACCGGTACGCGGTGCTGGCCGCCTCGACGCTGGCCGAGCGGGTCGACGCGCTCACCGATGCCATCGAAACCGTCACGGCCATGGTCGAATTCCAGATCGCCACTGAGGGCACCGAGGAGTAGCGCCTCAAATCTTTCTGGCGTCCAGCAGCACGGTGTCGGGCACAGGGTCCTCGAGGCCATCGGGTGCCGGGCGCTGGTAGTGCGTCATCAGGTCGACCGCGGCGATCTCAGTGACTTCCCAGCCGTGCTCGGTCAGCCACTGCGCGACGTCGGTGCGGGCCTCCATGTACCAAAGCCGGGTGACATCGGGCAGCTCCGGACCGCCGGCCTCGGCGGCCGCGCGGCGTGCCTCGGCCATCCGTTCCTGGCGCCGGGCCAGCTGTTCGCCGGAGTAGAACACCTCCCCGAATGCCTCGACCGAGAGATGGCTGCCTCGTGCGCTGAGCACGTCGATCTGCTTGAACAACGCGTCCTGGGCAGCGGCGGGCAGATAGGGCAATAGTCCCTCGGCCGACCACGCCGTCGGGGTGGACGGATCGAAACCGGCCTGGCGCAACGCCGTTGGCCAATCGTGGCGCAGATCCACCGCCACCGCGGCGTATCGCGCGGCAGGCCGGGCCCGGTGCTCGGCGAGCACCCGCTGCTTGAACTCGAGCACCTTCGGCTGGTCGATCTCGTAGACCGTGCTCCGGTCGATCCACGGCAGCCGCCAAGCGCGGGTGTCCAGGCCGGCGGCCAGGATCACTGCCTGATCCACCCCGTTGGCGCCGGCCGTGGTGAAGAAATCATCGAAGAACTTCGTCCGCGATGCGATGTAGGCGGCCATGGCTTGCGCGCGCACCGGGTCCTCGTCCAGGAACGGCGAGCGCCACCCCGCCTCGACCGCGGCCTCGACGAAGAAGTGCGCGTAGGGGTCGGTGTAGAGCGGGCGCTCGGCGTCGGTTTCGACGGCCCGCGCGCGGGCCACACTCAGTGCGGTGGCACCGACACTCTCGGTGATGTCCCAGCTGTCGTCGTCGGTTCGGCTCACGGATTCGGCTTCGTTCTCTCGGTGTCGTCGCGCATTTCGTCGACGGTCAGGTCGTCGCCGATGTTCTGTTCACGGTAGGCCAGCTGTCCCACCCGGTGCGCCACCACCGGCGCGGTGATGAGGGTGAACATCGCGGTGAGCACGAGCATGCCGACGTCGATGTTGCCGGACAGGCGGATCGTCGCGCCGCCGAGTACCAGCAGCAGTCCCAGCACCTGCGGTTTGGTCGCGGCGTGCATGCGGGTCAGCGTGTCAGGGAAGCGCAGCACGCCGATGGCGGCGGTCAACGCCAGCGCCGAACCAAGCAGCACCAGCACGGCGGCCAGCGGATCGAGGACGCTCATGCTTCGGTCTCGCGTCCGGAGGAGTTTCCCGCGAGGTCGGGCACGCGGAAGCGGGCCACACTGACCGAGCCGACGAAGCTGATCAACGACAGCGCCGCCAGGCTGTAGGTGACGGTGGTGTCCAGACTGAAGGCCGCCCAGGTGCCGACGCCGCACATCGTCACCGCCACCAGGGTGTCGACGGCGACCAGCCGGTCCAGCGTGCTGGGTCCCACCAGCAGTCGGATCATCGTCACCGTGGCCGCCGCGACCAGCATCACCCCGGAAAGCACCCAAACCACCGTCATGGTGTGACCTCCTCGGATTCGCTTGCCGCGGGACGCCATTCGGAGTCGCGCTCGAACGCGGCGATCGCCAGTCGTTCCAGCTCGGTAATCTGCCGGTAGAACCGCTCGACCGAGCGTTCGGATCCGACGTCGAGTACGTGGACGTAGACCAGCCGCCGGGACTGGTCAATTTCTAGAACGATCGTGCCTGGCGTCAGGTTCATGATGTTGACCGCAAGGGCCAGCACCAGATCGGATTTCAGCGCCAGGTGCCCGCGCAGCACCGCCGACAGCGGCGGGCGCGCCGGCCGGATCGCCAGCCACGCCACCTGCACCGAGGATTGCGCCAGCCACCACGCCACGTGCATTACCAGCCACAGCAGCGACAGGGGATGTAATCGGCCCTGCACCGGCACCGACGGCAGCGGCAGCAGCAGCGTGATCCCCAGCGCCACGACCAAACCGGACAGCACATTGGCCACCGACACCGTGCCCCACAGCAGCAGCCACACCAGGGTCAGCCACACCAGTGTCCAGATCCGCAGGGTCAGTGTTCTCATCACGGACTCATCTCCGGGCTCCCCAGCACCGCGGTGATGTACTGGTCGCGGTCGAGCACTTCGCTGGCGGCACGGTCGGTGTAGCCGAAGATCGGTCCGGCCGCTACCGTCAGCGCCACCCCAACGGCGATCAAACCCATTGTCGGAGCGACCATTCCGATCGGCATCCGGCCGACGTCGTCGCGGTCGTCGTAGGCGATGTCTGCCGAGTAGTCGTCGAGCAGCACCGACGGCGCGGAGTCGGCGAGCTCACCCTCGGGTGCGTCGACTCGGGCCCGCCAGAACGCCTTGGTCCATACTCGCGCCACCACGTACAGCGTCAGCAGGCTGGTCACCACCGACCCGGCGACCAGCAGCCAGGCCAGCACCGAGCCGCTGGCGGTACCGGCTTCCAGTAGCGCCACTTTCCCGATGAAGCCCGAGAATGGTGGAATACCACCGAGATTCAGGGCCGGAACCATGAATACGAAGGCCAGCAACGGGCTGGCGGCGGCCAGCCCGCCCAGCCGCCGCAACGTCGACGCACCGGCCTGCCGCTCGATCAGGCCGACGACCAGGAACAGCGTTGTCTGCACGACGATGTGGTGGGCGACGTAGTAGATCGCCCCTGACATGCCCAGCTGGCTGGCCAGCGCGACGCCGAACACCATGTAGCCGATGTGGCTGACGAGGGTGAATGACAACAGCCGTTTGATGTCGTTCTGCGCGATTGCGCCGAGGATACCGACGAGCATGGTCAGCAGCGCCGCGACCAGCAGCACGTTGTCCAGCCCGCCGGCGGGGAACAGCAGTGCGTGCGCCCGGATGATCGCGTACACACCGACTTTGGTCAGCAAGCCGGCGAACACGGCGGTCACGGGTGCCGGTGCGGTCGGATAGGAGTCCGGCAGCCACGCCGACAGCGGGAACACCGCGGCCTTGATGCCGAACGCCACCAGCAGCACCGCGAAGATCGCGCTTCGGGTGCCGCCGCTGATGTCCTGCAGCCGCAGTGACAGCTCGGCCATGTTCAGCGTCCCGGTGGCGGCATAGATCAGGGCCAGGCCGATCAGGAAGATCAGCGACGACACCATCGACACCATCACGTAGGAGATGCCGGCACGGACCCGGTCCTTGCTGGCCCCGATCGTCAACAACACGAAGCTCGCCGTCAGCAGCACTTCGAAACCCACGTACAGGTTGAACAGGTCACCGGCCAGGAACGCCGTGCACACCCCGGCCGACAGCACCAGGTAGGTGGGCAGGAAGATCGATACCGGCTGGTGCTCGTCGCCGTCGCGGATGCCCTGCCCGATCGCGTAGAACACCACCGCCAGCAGCACGATCGCCGACACCACCAGCATCAGCGCCGAGAGCCGGTCGGCCACCAGCGTGATGCCCAGCGGCCCGAGGCCCGCATCGGTCGGACCCCAGCCGCCGACATGCAGCGCCTGGGTGCCGTCGCGGTCGGTCAGGTACACCAGCACCGCGCACACAGCCAGCACCGCGGTCAGCGCCACCAGGGCGATGAGCCGCTGCAGCCGCGGCCGGCGACCGGCGATCAACGTCAGCGCCGCCGACACCAGCGGGATCAGCACCGGCAGCGGCATCAGCACGCCAGCGATGTTCATGCGCGATCCCGCTTCGCTTCTCGCTGGGCTGTCATCGCGACCCCTCATGGCCGGGCAGCGCGTCGAGCTCGTCGGGCTCGTCGGTGTCCCGGGCTGTCACGTGTTGGGGTGCGTCTTCGTCGATCGAGGAGTCGGAGAGCTTCGACACCCGGGCGTCCTCGGGGTCGGTGTCCACTTCCTCCTGGGTGGTCAACCGGAACGAGCGATACGTCAACGCCAGGACGAACGCGGCGATCCCCATCGCGATGACGATCGCGGTCAGGATCATCCCCTGGGCCAGCGGGTCGGCCGTCGTCGTCTCCGCCCCGCTGGTGCGCCCACGGATGGGCGGATTCCCGCTCTCACCGCCGACGGTCAGGATCAACAGGTTGACGGCGTTGCCGACCAGCAGCAGGCCCAGCAGCATCCGGGTCAGGTTGCGCGAAAGCAACAGGTAGACACCACAACTGGTGAGTGCACCGATGATGATAAGTGGAACCAGGTAGACGGTCACGACGCTCTCGCCTTCACCGCGGTGCGAGTGCTGGCGACTTCTTCGTCGATGCGCGCGCCGAGGCTGCGCAACACGTCGAGGACGAGGCCCAGAACGATCAGGTATACGCCGAGGTCGAAGAACAGCGCAGTCACGAACTTCACCGTGCCCAGCAGTGGCAGGTGCAGGGTGATCACCGCAGAGGACAGTGCGGGCGCACCCAGCAGCATCGAGCCGACGGCGGTGGCACGTCGGGCAGGTCGCGGTAGGCCGCCCGACGTGCCGGCCGACAGCGCCAGCCCGGCGCCGAGGATTTTGCCGGCGTCCAGCGGCAGCGTCTCGCCCAACTCGTAACGTCCGCCCGCCAGATAGCGCAGCACCAGCGCCAGGCCGGCGGTGAGCCCGCCGGCGAACCCGCCGCCGGGGGTGTTGTGGCCGGTGAAGAAGAAGTAGACCGACAGCACCATGATCAGCGGGAAGATCAGCCGGGTGGCGACTTCGAGCACCAGCGACCGATTGCGCGGGTTGCGCAGTTCGCTGCCGCGCAGCCAGGTGGTGTCGCCGACGGCCGGGCTGTAAGCGGTCGCGGGCAACAGACCGATATCGGGTTGGCCGGCATCGGACACCCGCGGCGCGGAGCCGAACCGGCGGTTGCGGAACACCAGCGACGCGACGCCGGTGGCGGCGGCCACCAGGACCGAGATCTCGCCGAGGGTGTCCCAGGCGCGGATGTCGACCAGCAGCACGTTGACGGTATTGGCGCCATGCCCGCGGTCGTAGGCGGCATCCGGCAGCAAGGCGGCGATCCCGGCGCGGGTGCGGGCGGCCATCGCGAACACCGCCAGCGTGGTGACGGTGGCGCCGACGGCCAGTGCCAGCGCCGCCCGGGGCAGCCGGTGTCGGTTGGCTTCCTCGGCCTCGGCGGGCAGGGTGCGCAGCACCAGCAGGAAGATGACCAGCGTCAGGGTCTCCACCAGGAACTGCGTCAAGGCCAGGTCAGGGGCGCCGTGGAAGGCGAAGATCGCGCCGCAGCCATAGCCGGTGATGCCGACCAGCAGCACCGCGGCCAGCCGGTTGCGCATGATGGTGGCGGCCACCGCGGCGGCCACGATGAGCAGGCCCACCACCGGTTGGACCAGGGAATCCCACAGCCGGAACTGCGGGTGGTCCCTGGCCCCGAAAGCCAGCACCGCGACGGGGAACAACACCAGCGTCGCGAGGATCACCGACTGGGTGACCGGAATGGATCCGCGCTGGGTGACCGCGGTGAGCCGGACAGACAACAGATCGGCGCCGCGGATGACGGCGTCGTAGATCCGGTCGGCGTTGCCCAGCGGTCGCCAGGTACCCACCCCGGCGCGGCGCAGGCGTTCGCGGCTGAAGAATGCGGTGACGCCGATGGCCAGCACCAGGGCCGACAGCACCAGCGGCAGATTGACTCCGTGCCACAGCGCCAGCGTGTAATGGCCGTCGTCGGCGCCCGCGGCAGGGATGGTCTCGGCGTAGCCGTCCAGCGTGGTGTTCAGGTACCGGGGTACCACACCGAGGAACAGTCCGGCTGCCGCCAGGATTGCCGGCGCCCCAAGGAAGCTGGCCGGCGGCCGGTGCATGTTGGTCACCAGGCTGGTCGGACGTTCAGATCCCTTGCGCGCGAACGCACCCCACAGGAATCGCAGAGCGTAGATAGTGGTGAAGACCGAGCCGATGACCACCCCGGTCAGCACCACAGGTGCCCAGGCGCCCAGCGATGCGCTGTGCGCGATGGACTCGAAATCCGCCTCCTTGGCCACGAAGCCCAGGAACGGCGGCAGTGCGGCCATACTCGCGGTTGCGGCGGCGGCGATGACGAACAACCCGGGCATCCGGTGACCCAGCCAGGCCAGCCTGCGGATGTCGCGGGTGCCGGTGGAATGGTCGATGATGCCGACGACCATGAACAGCGTCGCCTTGAACAGTGCGTGCGCGCAGAGCATGGCCAGCCCGGCGAGCATCATGTCCTGGCCGCCACCGCCGACCATGACGGTGATGAAGCCCAACTGGCTGACGGTGCCGAACGCGAGGATCAGCTTGAGGTCGTATTCGCGGACCGCGCGCCAGCCGGCCAGCAGCATGGTCACCACACCCAGCGTGATGACGGTGGGTCGCCAGCCCGGCGAATCGGCGAAGCCGGGGCTCAGCCGGGCGACGAGGTAGACGCCGGCCTTGACCATCGCGGCGGCATGTAGATACGCGCTGACCGGGGTTGGGGCGGCCATCGCGCCGGGCAGCCAGAAGTGGAACGGGACGATGGCCGATTTGGACAGCGCGCCGATGAGTACCAGGACGACGGCGACGGCGACAGCGGTGCCGTGCGGCGGGTCCGCCACCAGTTCCGACAGCAGGTAGGTGCCCGCGGTATGGCCGAGGATGACGATGCCGGCCAGCATCGACAGCCCGCCGGCGGTGGTGACCAGCAGGGCCTGCATGGCCGCGCGGCGGCTGGTGGCGCGCTCGGCGTAGTGGCCCACGAGCAGGAACGACAGGACCGTCGTCAGTTCCCAGAACGTGTAGAGCAGCAGCATGTTGTCGCTGATGACCAGGCCGAACATGGCTCCGGAGAACGCGACGAGTTCGGCGGCGAAACTCGGCAGCCGGTTCTCGGTATGGCCGTCGCGGTGGTGGAAGTACTCGGCGCAGTAGAACAGCACCAGCGCGCCGATGCCCAGCACCAGCACGCTCATGACGGCGGTCAGGGCGTCGAAGCGCAGCGTGATGTCCATCGACAGCTGCGGCACCCACGGGATGTCCACCGTCGGGGCAGGGCGCCCGGCATCCGGCCAGTTGAGTGCCACCCAGACCAGCGACGCCGCCGGGACGAGGGCTAGAGGGTAGAAGGCCAGCCGTCCCCATCGGTGCACGAGCGCCGGCGCCACCGCGGCGGCGATCGCGTGCGCGATCAGGATGACGAGCATGGCACTCCGATCTCTGGACGCGCCAGCGCGTCGGTGATCTACCGCGGTCGGTCGGGGTGTCAGCCAAAGGTGTTCGGCTATGTCCTGTCAACAGTCTACGGGGTTGACCGGAAAGCAGATTGGCGGGCCGCGCGGCCCAGGTGCTCAGAATCTGTGTGTTGGCTCCGAAATAGCTTGAGCTGCAATACGTCTCAGCATGATCCGCACGACGACCCGGTGTCCGCCCGATCCGATCACCAAGGCGCGGTAGATCTTGCCCTTGATACCGGGAAAGACCGCCCAGGTCTGCGCCACGACGCGGGTGCCGCCGGCTGGATCGTCGGAGAGTAGGAAGATCAGTTTGTACACCGAGAACCAGTGCCGTCCCTTGCATGCGAGGCGTTCCGGTTGCTCGGCCACATCGAGGACAAACCCGAACGGGACCGTCTCGGGGTCCGCAGGATTGCTGCAGAGTGTTCGCACCAGCGCGTGCCACGTCGTTGTCCGGTCTGTGGGAACCGTTATGGCATGCTCATCGATATAGGGTAATCGTTCCATATAGAAGGACTGTACTAGATCGTGGCACCACCGCGGAAGCATGAAACCGACGCGATCCTGGATGCGGCGCGCGCGCTGGTGCTCGCGGAGGGACCGCGGGCGGCCAGCGTGGCGGCGATCGCCACGGCGAGCGGCGCGCCGGTGGGCACGCTCTATCACCGGTTCGGCAACCGCGACGGCATCCTGGCCGCTACGTGGTTGCGAGCTCTGGACCGTTTCCAGTCCCTGGCCGTGGCGGCGACCGCGGACTCCGCTGTGGAGACGGCCGTCGCGATGGCATTGTCGGCGATCACATTCGCCCGGCGGTTCCCCGGCGACGCCCGGTTGTTGTTGACGGTGCGGCCAGAGGATCTGGTGGACGCCGACGGTGGCGCCTTGGTCACCGCGATCACGAGTCGCAACGCCCCCTTGGTCGAGCGGCTGCGACAGCTGACGCGCGAGTTGTACGGCGCGGATGACCGCCGATCGCTGGACGTGTTGCAGCGCGCGGTTGTCGATCTGCCCTATGCCGCCGTGCGCCGCCACGTCGCCGATGTGCCCGACTGGCTGGCCGGAGATCTCGCCGAGTCCGTGCGTGCGCTATTGGCGGGCTACCGGCAGTAGGTCCGTACCGGGAGCGCGATGGCCAGCCATACCGTCAGGGCGATCGCGACGGGGTGTTGTTGAATTACCCCATGACCGAGCCGGACAGAGTTGTCAGCGTCAGCAGGCCGATCGCCGCTCCCGCCGCGGCCATCTTCGAACTGATCGCCGACCCAGCGCGCCAGCCCGAGTGGGACGGCAATGACAACCTCGCACAAGCCGTACCCGGCCAGCGGGTCCGCAACGTGGGTGACGTGTTCACGATGACGCTGACTCTGGGCGCCGATCGGGAGAATCATGTCGTCGAGTTCGACGAGGGCCGGCTGATCGCGTGGCGGCCGTCCGAGCCCGGCAACACGCCTCCGGGTCACCTGTGGCGCTGGCGGCTCGAGCCCGTCGATGCCGCCACCACCGTCGTCACCCACACCTACGACTGGACCGCGCTGACCGACCCCACCCGCCTCGAACGGGCCCGCGGCACCACAGCGGACAAACTTCAGGCCTCGCTCGACCGGCTCGCCGCGCTCGCGGAACGGAGTTAACGCCCGGCGGCAAACGCCCGCAGCGACTCCACTTGCGCAGGGTCGAGCGACGGCCGTACCGCTTCGCGGGCCTTGGCCACATCGTCGGCGGTGACGTCTGCCGCATCGATCGAGCGGCGCATCGCGGTCAGTGCGGCCTCACGCAGCAGCGCCACACAGTCTGCCGCACTGTAGCCGTCCAGCTCCCCGGCCAGTGCGTCGAGATCGACCTCCGGCGACAATGGCACCGATTTGCCTGCCGTGCGTAGGATTTCGCGGCGCGCAGCGGCATCTGGCGGCTCGACGAAGACCAGCTTCTCCAACCGTCCCGGGCGTAGCAGCGCCGGGTCGATCAGGTCCGGGCGGTTGGTGGCACCGAGCACCACGACGTCGCGCAGTGGCTCGATGCCGTCGAGCTCGGTCAGCAGCGCTGCCACCACCCGGTCGGTGACCCCGGAGTCGAAGCTCTGCCCGCGCCGGGGTGCCAGCGCGTCGATCTCGTCGAGGAATACCAGCGACGGTGCGGAATCCCTTGCCCGGCGGAATAATTCACGAACGGCTTTCTCCGACGAGCCGACCCACTTGTCCATCAGCTCGGCGCCCTTCACCGCGTGCACACTCAGGCGGCCCGAGCTGGCCAGCGCGCGCACCACGAACGTCTTACCGCAGCCCGGCGGGCCGTAGAGCAGTACGCCCTTGGGTGGTTCGACGCCGAGCCGGGCGAAGGTGTCCGGATGCTGCAACGGCCACAGCACCGTCTCGGTCAGCGCCTGCTTGACTTCGATCATGTCGCCGACGTCGTCGAGGGTGACCGAACCGACCGACACCTCCTCGGTCGCCGAGCGGGACAGCGGGCGGATGACCGTCAGCGCGCCCTTGAAGTCCTCCTGGGTCAAGGCAGGCGGCTTGCCGTCCTCGCTGGCGCGGGCGGCGGCCCGCAATGCCGCCTCCCGGACTAGCGCAGCCAGATCGGCACGGACGAATCCCGGTGTGCGCTCGGCAATCTCGTCGAGTGTCAGCTCATCGGCTGGGACATCGCGCAGCAGCACCTCCAGCAGCGCCTTGCGGGTCGCGCCGTCGGGCAGGCTCAAGCCGAGTTCGCGATCGCAGAGATCCGGTGCGCGCAGCCGTGGATCGACCGCGTCGGGCTGCTGGGAGGTGGCCACCAGTGCCACCCCGGGTGCGGCGACGGCCGTGCGCAGCTCGGCCAGGATCAGCGCAGAGACGGGTTCGGCCGGGGTGGGCAGCAGCGCGTCGATGTCGGTGATCAGCAGCACGCCACCGCCACCGGTGACGGTACCGACCGCTTCGGCGACCGCGCGCTGCCGGTCCTGAGCCGCGAGCGCCCCGGTGTCGGGCCCGTCGAGTTCGACAAGCCGCCGCCCGGCGCACACCGCGCGCACCAGCGTGGCCTTGCCGACTCCGGCCGGTCCGGTGACCAGCACACCCAGATTCGGTTTGGCGCCAAGCTTTTTCAGCAGCTGTGGTTCGTCGAGGGCTAGCTTCAGCCACTCGGTGAGCCGGCCGGCCTGCACATGCTGGCCCTTGAGGTCGTCGATCGACACCGCAGGAGCCTCCGGCCACACCATCGGCGGGCTGACGGCTGCGGCGGCCGCCGGCGGGGCGGACCCCGTCACGCTGTCGCCCCAGGTGACCGACGAATTCGGTTGCACGCTCACCGGACCGGCTGGATCGGTGCCGGTGACGGTCAGCAGCTCCGAGGTCCAGGTGATGCCCACCGACGACGCCAGCGCCGAGCTGGCCTGGGTGGTCGACGTGCCGGGGCCCAGATCGCGCGGCAGCAGCGACACCGTGTCACCGACCGTCATCACCTTGCCCAGCAGCGCCTGCCGCAGCGTCGCCGACGACACCGACTGGGTGGCCAGGGTGGAGCCGCGCAGGGTGACCGAGCGTGCGCCGTACACGGTGACCGGTGCGGCCAGCACCGTGGTGTCCTCGCGCAGGCCGGCGTTGGACAACGTCACGTCGTCCAGCAGCGCCGTGCCGGCCGGGGTATCCGGCGGTGCCACGCCGGCAACGGCGGCGGTGGTGCGAGCACCCGTGAGCGACACCGCATCCCACTCCCGAATGCCAAGGGCGGCGATGGCCTCGGGATGCAGCCGGACCACACCGCGACGGGAATCCAGCGCCGAGGTGTTCAGCCGTGCTGTCAGCGCCAGGTTTGTCGGCACGCTCAGCCGCCCGGCTTACGCAAGCCGAGCCTGGCCACCGACCGGCGGCGGGTGGGTTGGTTGGCCCGGCGGATCGCGCGGCGCGCGGCGCGCTGCTGGCGGGGCCGGTCGTTCCACGCCTCGGGATGGGCGGCGACCCAGCGCTGGCTGCGCACCGCGAACGGGATGTGCACGATGTAGGCGGCGATGATCACCAGGATCACCAGATACGGGAAGACGAACGCGGCGGCCACGCCGATGGCCAGCAAGGCCAGCAGCGGCGCCACCATGTTGGGCCGCACCGAGAACGTATGCACCTTGCGCATCGGGATCCGGCTGACCACCAACAGCGAAACGCCGACCATCCAGATCGACACCGCCCAGTAGGAGGTCCACCAGCCGTCGCCCCACTGCATCTTGGCGGCCAGCGGGCCGATCGCGCCGATGGCACCCGCCGGGGCGGGCATGCCGACGAAGTATTCCTTGGTGTACGCGGGCAGGTCGGCGTCGAGCAGGGCGTTGTAGCGCGCCAGCCGCAGCACGATGCACACCGCATAGAGCAGTACCACGACCCAGCCGATGCGGGTATCGGCCAGCAGCAGGCCGTAGACGATGAATGCCGGTGCCACACCGAAATTCACCGCGTCGGCCAGCGAGTCGATCTCCTCGCCCATCCGGGAGGTGGCCTTGAGCACTCGGGCGATCCGCCCGTCGAGCGCATCGAGGATTGCCGCGGCGGCCAGGAAGGCCATGGACTCGGTAGGTCGGTGATCCAGTGCGTACTTCACCGACGTCATGCCAAGGCAGATGGCCAGCACGGTCACGGCGCTGGGCAGCAGACGGGTGCTGATGAGCGGGCGGGGGCGGGGTTTGATCACGACAGCTGCGCCAAGACCGTCTCGCCGGCGAGGGCCCGCTGGCCGGGTTCGACCAGGATCTGCGAGCCGGCCGGCAGGTAGGTGTCCAGCCGCGAACCGAACCGGATGAGCCCGTAGGTGTCGCCGATGGCGACCTTGTCACCGGCGTGCAGATCGCAGATGATTCGACGCGCGACCAGGCCGGCGATCTGTACGACCACCACTTCCCGTCCTTCCGGCGTGCGGATCAGCACGCTGTTGCGTTCATTGTCCTCACTTGCCGCCGCGAGGTCGGCCGAATGGAAGCGGCCCGGACGGTACTGCACGGCCAGCACCTCACCGCCGACCGGTAACCGCTGCACGTGGGCGTCGAGCAGTGACAGAAAGATGCTGATCCGGGGCCGCGGGCCGGCAGGCAGACCGAGTTCGGCGGGCGGCTCGGCCTCCTCGACCAGGCAGATCAGCCCGTCGGCCGGGGCCACCACCACACCGGGGCGGCTCGGTGGCGTCCGCGACGGGTGCCGGAAGAAGCCCGCGTTGGCGGCGGCGGCTGCCAGGGCCGCCCGGCGCACCCAGCGGTTCTTGCGGCCCACGGCCGCGACGGCCAGGCTCGCCGAGATGAACGGCAGGCCGGCGGGGTGAACAGGGGGAACCGAGGAACGCACCAGCGCGACCAGCCGCTGTGGGCCGGACATCATGTTGTTTTCCGCGGTGCGGGGGCGTCTGGCCATCGGCGACGATTCTAGCCGCGGAGCGTGACGCTGCGGGCCGGGCCTACGAGAGATCCCAGAGCTGGACCTGTTCCCCGGCGGACATCTCCGTGACGTCCTCGGCGATCTCCAGCAGGCAGTTGGCCGAGGCCAGCCAGCGGAGGTGGTGCGAGGCCGGCGGGCCGTACGTGGTGACGGTGCCGGCGGCCGCGTCGTACACCCCGCGGCGGAACTGGCGCTTGCCCATCGGTGATGTCAGGCTGTCGGCCAGCACCGCGGTGCGCCGCGGCCGGTGCGGATGCGGCAGCCCCATCGCCGCGCGCAGGGCCGGCCGGACGAACACCTCGAATGACACCAGTGCGCTCACCGGGTTACCCGGCAGCGTGATGATCGGGGTGCCATTGATGAGTCCCGCACCCTGCGGCATCCCGGGCTGCATCGCGACCTTCACGAATTCGACGGCCCCGCCCCCGAAGGCGTCCTTGACCACCTCGTAGGCGCCGGCACTCACCCCGCCGGTGGTGATGATCAGATCGGCCTGCCCGGCATAGCCCTCGAGCACGGTGCTGAACTGCGCGACATCGTCACTGGATGTCGGGGTGGCCACCACCTCGCCGCCGGCCTCGCGGACCGCGGCGGCCAGCATGATGGCGTTGGACTCGTAGATCTGGCCGGGCTGGAGCTCGGTGCCGGCCGACACCAACTCGGTGCCCGTCGACATCACCAGCACCCGCTGGCGAGGCCGCACCGTTAGCGAACCCAGCCCCAGGGCGGCGGCCAACCCCAGCGCTGCCGGGGTGACCACGTGGCCGGTTTGCAACACCGTCGTCCCTGCGGTCACATCCTCACCGGCGCGGCGGATGTGCTGGCCAACCTTGGGCGCCGAGCGGATCTCGACGGTGTCGACGCCCCCGTCGGTGGCCTCGACCGGCACCACCGCCGTCGCGCCCGCCGGTAACGGGGCCCCGGTCATGATCCGGTGCGCGGTGCCCGCCGCCAACGTCAGCTGATCGATGCGTCCGGCCGGAATATCCTCGGCGACAGGCAATTTCACCGGGGTGGTATCGGCACCGGCGACGTCGTCGGCGTGCACCGCGTAGCCGTCCATCGCCGAGTTGTCGAACACCGGCAGCGACAGCGGAGCCGTGACATCGGCGGCCAGCGCCAGCCCCTCGGCGTCGGTCAGTCCGACGGTCTGCGCCGTGCGCGCGGCAATCAGGTCAGCGACCACCCGCTGGTGTTCCTCGACGGTGCGCATCAGACCGGGAAGCTCACGCCAGTCAGTTCCTCGGACACCGACCACAGCCGCTGCTGGACGTCGGGGTCGTGGGATTGCGAGCTCGAGTGCACGAGCTTGGGATTGCCGCGTTGCTCGCCGAAGCCGTCCGGGCCGAAGTACTGCCCGCCGCGCACATCGGGATCGGTGGCGGCGCGCAGGGTCGGCAGCGCGCCCATGGCCGCGCTCTGGAAGACCATCGGGCCGATGATGCGGTAGGCCGGGTGCAGGATCGTCGGGATGTTGCGGGCCAGCTCGGTATACGAACCACCCGGGTGGGCGGCCACCGCGATGGTGTCGGCCTTGGCCTGCTCGAGGCGGCGTTGCAACTCGTAGGTGAACAGCAGATTGGCCAGCTTGGACTGGCCGTAGGCGGCGATGCGGCTGTACCGGCGCTCCCACTGCAGATCGTCGAAGTGGATGTCGGCCAGCAGCCGGTGGCCCAGGCTGCTGATCGTCACCACCCGTGACCCGGGCACCGGCAGCAGCGAGTCGAGTAGCAGCCCGGTGAATGCGAAGTGTCCGAGGTGGTTGGTGCCGAACTGCAGCTCGAAGCCGTCCTTGGTGGTCTCCTTCGGTGTCCACATCACGCCGGCGTTGTTGATCAGCAGATCGATTCGCGGATGCGCCGAACGCAACGCGGCGGCCGCGGTGCGCACCGAATCCAGTGACGTCAGGTCGAGCTGCTCGACGATGACGTCGGCGCCCGGGTGGGCGGCGAGGATCTGGTCGCGCGCGGCGCCGCCCTTCGCAAGATTGCGCACCGCCATCACGACGCGGGCGCCGCGGGCCGCGAGTGCTGCGGCGGTCTCGTAGCCGATGCCGGAGTTGGCGCCGGTGATGACGACGACACGGCCGTCCTGCGCGGGGACGTTGCCCGCTGTCCAATTATTGGCGCTCATGGCACGACGATACGTCGGCCCAAGTTGCGTCCAACCGGTGGCCGTTTACTGTCGCGGTATGGCTATCGGTGGGGTGCTGTTCGACATCGATGGCGTCTTGGTGACCTCGTGGAAGCCGATCCCTGGTGCGGCCGCGGCGCTCGCGGTGTTGGCCGAGCATCAGATCGCCTGTTGCTATCTGACCAATACCACTACGCGCACCCGTCAGCAGATTGCCGCGGCGCTGTCGGCGGCCGGTATCGAGGTCCGCCCCGACGAGGTCATTACCGCGGCGGCGCTGACCGCCGATTACGTGCGGGCCAACTATCCGGATGCGCGCTGCTTCCTGGTCAACAACGGCGACATCACCGATGACATGCCGGGCATCGACATCGTCGACTCGCTGGTCTACGACGACGGCATCGCCCCCGAGGTCCCCGAGGTCATCCTGCTCGGCGGGGCCGGACCCGAATACAGCCACCGCACGCTGAGCCGGGTCTACGAATGGATGGCCCAGGGCGTGCCGGTGGTGGCGATGCACCGCAGCACCGCATGGACCACCACCGAGGGCCTGCGCATCGACACCGGGATGTACCTGATCGGCATGGAGCAGACCTCCGGGCGTAAGGCCACCGCCGTGGGTAAGCCGGCGCCGGCGGGATTCCTGGCCTCGGCGGCCCGGCTCGGCGTCGACCCCGACGAGATGTACATGGTCGGTGACGACTTGAACAACGACGTGCTGGCCGCCCAGGTGGTGGGCATGACCGGCGTGCTGGTGCGCACCGGCAAGTTCCGCCAGGACACGTTGGATCGTTGGGCCACAGACGAATTCGCGATGCAACCCAGCTATGTCATCGACTCGGTGGCCGACTTTCCGGGGTTGCTCGGGCTCTGAAGCGGCGGGAGTAGTGCTGCATCCCAATTTGGGATGCATATGCTACCTTGGTGGTATGAGCACCCAGATTGCGATACGGCTGGCCGATTCCATGGTCGCCGAGCTGGATCGGGTTGTTGCCTCGGGTCGCGCGCGTAGTCGCGCATCATTGGTGGAAGCGGCCCTGGAGCGAGAATTGCGTCGCCTGGCGGCAGCAAGCGATTCGGAAACTCTGCATCGGGTCGGGACGGCCGACGACCTCGACGGCCTGGTCGAATGGACCGTGGCCAACATCGGCGTCGAGGAATGAGTGGGCGGGAAATTCTCCTCGCCAAACTCGACAAGACCAGGCCGGTCGTCGTTTTGACCCGGGCAACCGCACGACCGGTGATGACCAAGGTGACGGTTGCCCCGATCACGTCGACCGTGAAAGGCCTCAGCAGTGAAGTCCCCGTCGGCCCGGAGAACGGCCTCGACCAGGTGGGTGCGATAGCGGTGGACAACGTGGTGACCATCCCACATGCTCTGCTCGGGAGAACTGTCGGCTATCTCTCCGACGCACAGGAACGGCGACTGGCCATCGCGATCGTGCTGGCCTACGACCTCGATATTCCGTTGCTCGCGGATTGACGGCGGCACAGGCTCCGAATTAAACCGCGCTGCAACATTTTACGGGTGCGAGAGCTCAATCGCGAGCGTGATGCCGCCGCCGACTTGCCGAGGTTGCTCCAGCGCGATGACCTCGAATCGCTAGGGCCTGAGCAGACCCGCGTCACGTTGACCTACGACTGGTCCAAGGTTCCGGCGGAGATCCGGGAGAACATCCCGTTCCCGGCGTTCCCGGTCTCGCATCTGGACAACTCGCTGGCGAACCTGGGCAAGCTGGCGACAGTCCGGGCGTAAGGCCTACTTGGGCTGCAGCCACGTCAGCGCGGCGGTCGTCATCGCCTGCACGCCTGTCGTCAACGTCGGTTCGATCGCCGGCGCGAACTCAGGAGAGTGGTTCATCGGCGGCAGTTGCCCGCGGCTGACTGCCTCATCGAACACGTCGGGCGCCACACCACCCCAGAACCAGAAAACCGTTGGCACACCGAGGGTCTCGCCGAAAATGCCGACGTCCTCGCTGGCCGCCAGCGGTGGCAGCGGAATGAGTCGGGACGCGCCGAATTCACGCTCGAAGGCGGCCAGCGTGGTCGCCGTCGCCGCGGGGTCGCTGATCAACACCGGTGCGCTGACATTCCAGTCGAAGCGCGGCGGCTCCGGGCTGTTGCTGGCCGCCGCCTCGGCAGTGACGATGCGTTCGATGGCCGCCTTGATCTGGGCCCGAACCTCCGGCGTGTAGCTGCGCATGTTGATACCGAGCTCGGCGGTCGCCGGGATGATGTTCTCCTTGGTGCCGGCCTGTAACCGTCCGACGGTGACGACAGCGCGTTCACTCGACGCGACCTCGCGGGACACGATGCCCTGCAACCGCATCACCGTGGCCGCCGCCATCAGGACGGGGTCGACGGTGCCCTCCGGCTGCGACCCGTGGCCGCCCCGGCCGGTCAGGATGACCTGCACCGAGTCGGTCGCGGCCATGACCGGTCCCTGCCCGTGCCCGATCATCCCCGCGGGCAGTGGCCCGACATGCTGGCCGAGGACGATGCTCGGACGAGGGAAACGCTCGAACAGCCCGTCGTCGATCATCGCCTGGGCGCCGCTGGCCAGCTCCTCGGCGGGCTGGAACACCGCGACGACAGTGCCCGCCCAGTGTTCGCGGAGCCGGGACAGTGCGCCCACCGCACCGACCAGTGCGGCGACGTGCATGTCGTGACCGCACGCGTGGGCGACGTGCAGTGACTGACCGCCCTGGTCGACGACCACTTTGGTACTGGCGTACGACAGACCGGTGTCCTCGGCCACCGGCAACGCATCCATATCGGCGCGCAGCATGATCACCGGTCCGTCGCCGTTGCGTAGGACGGCCACCACGCCGGTCCCACCGACCTGCTGGGTGATTTCGCAGACGGTGCCGGCGAGCGCGTCGACGATGCGCGCGGCGGTCTGATGTTCCTGGAAGGACAGCTCCGGGTCGGAGTGCAGCTGCCGGTAGAGGTCCGCGAGGGTGTCGGTGGTCTTGGCGTCAAGTTCGACGGTCGTCACACGCGGCGACGTTACCCGCGGAGTCTGAGGCTCAGGTCAGGTCGACGACGTAAGGCCGCGGACGGCCTCGATGCGCGCCTTGAGCTGATCGGTGGTGGCCGCTGCCACCGGCGGCCCGCCGCAGACCCGGCGAAGTTCGTTGTGGATCTGTCCGTGCGTCTTGCCGGTGCGGTGGTGGGCCAGCGACACCAGGGCATTGAGTTCGCGACGCAGATCCCGCAGCTGGCCGTGGGTGGTCAGCCGTGGCATCTCGCCGCTGGCGGTGCGCTTGTTGATCTGCTCTTCTTGCCTGCGCCGCAACAGATCTCGCATCGATTCGGCATCAAGCAGGCCGGGGATACCGAGGTAGTCGGCTTCCTCGTCGCTGCCCGCCGGCGTCGCCGTCCCGAACGACGACCCGTCGAAGATCACCTGATCGAGTTCGGCGTCGGCGCCGAGGTACTCGATCTTGTTGTCGCCGTCGTCGGGTTCGTCGCGGTTCTGCTTGGCCAGCTCGGCGTCGAGGGGATCGTCGTCGAGGTTCTCCCGGTGCGGCTTGCCGAGCACATGGTTGCGCTGGGCTTCCATCTCGCTGGCGAGCAGCAGCAGGTTGGGCACCGACGGCAGAAAGATGCATGCGGTCTCGCCGGGGCGCCGGGACCGCACGAAGCGGCCGATCGCCTGGGCGAAGAACAACGGCGTCGACGCGCTGGTGGCGTAGACCCCGACGGCCAGGCGCGGCACGTCGACGCCTTCGGACACCATGCGCACAGCCACCAGCCAGCGCGAGGTACTGGCCGAAAACGCTGAGATGCGATCCGAGGCGCCCTTGTCGTCGGAGAGCACGACGGTCGGGGCCTCACCGGTGATCTTGACCAGCAGCTCGGCGTAGGCGCGGGCGGCGGTCTGGTCGGAGGCGATGATCATGCCGCCGGCGTCGGGCACGTGTTCGCGAAGCCCGCGCAACCGGATATCGGCCGCGGCGATCACCGCGGGCATCCACTCGCCGGCCGGGTTGAGCGCGGTTTTCCAGGCCCGTGCGGTCTGCTCGGCGGTGAGGGGTTCACCGAGGCGTGCGGCGTGCTCTTGGCCGGCGCTGTCACGCCAGCGCGCTTCGCCGGAATAGGCCATGAACATGACCGGGCGCACGACGCCGTCGGCCAGCGCGTCGGAATAGCCGTAGCTGTGGTCGGCCTTGGATTGTTTGAAGCCCGCGGCGTCCTCTTCGTAGGTGACGAACGGGATCGCGCTGTCGTCGCTGCGGAACGGGGTGCCGGTCAGTGACAGCCGTCGCGTCGCGTCGTCGAATGCTTCGCGGATGGCGTCGCCCCACGTCTTGGCGTCACCGCCGTGGTGGATCTCGTCGAAGATCACCAGGGTCTTGCGGTTCTCGGTGCGCACCCGGTGTCGGGTCGGGTGGCTGGCGACCTGGGCGTAGGTGACGACGACGCCGTGGTACTCCGCCGAGGTCTGCGAGTTGGAGTTGGAGAACTTGGGATCCAGGGAGATGCCCTGCCGGGCGGCGGCCTGCGCCCACTGAACCTTGAGGTGTTCGGTCGGGACGACGATGGTGACGGCCTCGACGATGCCCTCGGCGAGAAGTTCGGCGACGATCCGCAGAGCAAAGGTTGTCTTACCGGCGCCTGGGGTCGCCACTGCGAGAAAATCGCGCGGTTTGGCGGTCAGATACTTGACCAACGCCCGTCGCTGCCAGCCCCGCAACGCTTGGGTGCTGGGCGCATCCACTGCCCGCACCCGTGGGACTCCTCTCCGGTCGAGAAGAACCTTAGCGCAACGGATTACGGATACGCATCTTTGATGGCGGGCGGTTCGGGGAAGAAATTGTCATTGCGGTCGAAGAACTCGCGGCGCTCGTCGTCGGACAGCTCGTGCAGCCGTGACAGGCCCTCGAAATAGAACTCCCGCGGGGCTCCGGGAGTGAACAGCATAAGCAGCGACGCCGGCTCGTCGGACTGGTTGCCGAAGCCGTGCAGGCCGCCCGGCGGGACGTAGAGGTAGTCGCCTTGCTCGCCCACAGTCCAGTCGTCGCCATCGTAGAGCCGGATCTGTCCGGACAGAACGAAGAAGGATTCCGACATGGCCTTGTGGAAATGCGGACCAGGCCCGCCGGCCTGCGGACCCAGGTCGACCCGGTACAGGCCGAAGTCCCCGCCGGTGGATTGTTCGGTGGCCAGGTAGGTGTACTTGACCCCCCACGACTCGAGGTCGGCCGGGGTGTCAGCCTTGCGCAGGGTGGCGCTGACCTCGCCGTCGCCGTCGTAGCGCGGCGGGGGATAGGGCGGCACATGAAGAGACATCGCCCCCAGTCTGCCCGTCAGCCGAGCGGATACACCACACCCGTCAACGATTCGGAGACCGCCCACAGTCGTTTCTGCACGGCAAGGTCGTGGGATTTGGCGTTTGACGAGACGAGTTTCGGATAGCCGCGCAACTGTAGGAATCCAGCCGGCCCGTAGTACTGGCCACCCTGAACTGTCGGGTCGGCCGCGGCGCGCAGGGTGGGGAGCGCGCCCATTTCGGTGCTCTGCTCCAGCAACGGCGCGATCCGCTGGACGGCCCCGGGGGCGTAGCGGCCGAGCTCGGAACTGGATGCACCGGGATGGGCTGCGACCGCGATGGCGCCCGTGCCTGCCAGCCGGCGCTGCAGTTCGTACGTGAACAGCAGGTTGGCCAGCTTGGACTGCCCGTATGCGCCCACGCGGCCGTAGCTGCGCTCGGACTGCAGATCGTCGAACCGGATGCCGCCGAAGCGGTGGCCGTTGCTGCTGACGGTCACCACCCGCGAGCCCTGTTCGGGCAGCAGGCGGTCGAGCAGCAGCCCGGTCAGTGCGAAGTGTCCGAGGTGATTGGTGCCGAACTGCAGCTCGAAGCCGTCCTTGGTGGCCTGCTTCGGGGTCATCATGACGCCGGCGTTGTTGATGAGCAGGTCGATCCGGTCGTGGCCGGCGCGCAGTTGGTCGGCGGCCGCCCGGACGGACTCCAGCGAGGTGAGGTCGAGTTCCTGCACGGCGACATCAGCACCGGGGTAGCGACGGCCGATTAAATCGGCGGCGGCCTTGCCCTTGTCGAGGTTGCGCACCGCGAGGACGACGCGGGCGCCCTTGGCGACAAGCGCGCGGGCCGTTTCGTAGCCGAGCCCGGTGTTGGCGCCGGTGATCACGGCGGTACGGCCGGTCTGGTCCGGAATGTCGGCGGCGGTCCAGGCTGGCCTTCGATTGACACTGCTCTCCTTCGTTTAAACTCGATAAACGGAGCGCGCGCCCCGGTTTCTCCGACTATACGGAACGTGCGCCCCGCTTTGTCAACGCGTGAGGAGTGTGAGGTGGGTCTGAGCTGCAAGCCGCTACGGGCCGATGCCGCGCGCAACCGTGCGCGGGTGCTGCAAGTCGCCTATGACGTCTTCGCCGAGCAGGGGCTGGCCGTGCCGATCGACGAGATCGCCCGGCGGGCCGGCGTCGGTGCGGGCACCGTCTACCGTCATTTCCCGACCAAGGAAGCGCTGTTCGAGGCCGTCATCGGTGACCGGGTGCGCGTGGTCGTGGCGAGGGGGCGGGAGCTGCTGGCCGCCGATCCGTCGACCGCATTGTTCGAATTCCTCCGCGAGACGGCGCGCTCGGGTGCGGCCGACCACGGGATGGTCGAGGCGCTGGCGCGTTATGGCATCGACCTCGATTCGGCGGCGCCGGGAGCCGAGGCGGAGTTCCTCGGCGTGCTGGGCGAGATGCTGGTGGCTGCGCAGCGGGCCGGCACTGCGCGGGCCGACGTCGGCGTGGCGGAACTCAAGGCACTGCTGGTCGTCTGCAAAAGCGGCCAGGAATACGGCGACGACGTCGCCGACCGGATCACGAACGTCATCGTGGCGGGGTTACGCGCCGGGTGAACGGCCGATCCATCTTCTTGCACTCACCTAGGCCGAGTGCTAAGAATGTGGTTGGCACTCCCGACCGGTGAGTGCTAGGTCGGGACGGTGAGACCGAAGCAGAACACAGCTGCGGTCGTCCGTCGCGGGCACTGTGTCCGACCCAAGAACGTGTAACCCCCAACCGGAGGATTCACTTCGCAATGTCCAAGATCATTGCTTACGACGAAGAGGCACGCCGTGGCCTCGAGCGGGGCCTGAACGCCCTCGCCGATGCGGTAAAGGTGACGCTGGGCCCCAAGGGTCGCAACGTCGTCCTGGAGAAGAAGTGGGGCGCTCCCACGATCACCAACGATGGTGTGTCCATCGCCAAGGAGATCGAGCTGGAGGACCCGTACGAGAAGATCGGCGCTGAGCTGGTCAAAGAGGTCGCCAAGAAGACCGACGATGTCGCAGGCGACGGCACCACCACCGCCACCGTTCTGGCCCAGGCTCTGGTTCGCGAAGGTCTGCGCAACGTCGCCGCCGGCGCCAACCCGCTCGGCCTGAAGCGCGGCATCGAGAAGGCCGTCGAGAAGATCACCGAGACGCTCCTCAAGAGCGCCAAGGAGGTCGAGACCAAGGAGCAGATCGCTGCTACCGCGGGCATCTCGGCCGGTGACCAGACCATCGGTGACCTGATCGCCGAGGCCATGGACAAGGTCGGCAACGAGGGTGTCATCACCGTCGAGGAGTCCAACACCTTCGGCTTGCAGCTGGAGCTCACCGAAGGTATGCGCTTCGACAAGGGCTACATCTCGGGCTACTTCGTCACCGACGCCGAGCGCCAGGAAGCGATCCTCGAGGATCCGTACATCCTGCTCGTGTCGTCGAAGGTGTCGACGGTCAAGGACCTGCTTCCCTTGCTGGAGAAGGTCATTCAGTCGGGCAAGCCGCTGCTGATCATCGCCGAGGACGTCGAGGGCGAAGCCCTGTCCACCCTGGTGGTCAACAAGATCCGTGGCACCTTCAAGTCCGCCGCTGTCAAGGCGCCTGGCTTCGGCGACCGCCGCAAGGCCATGCTGCAGGACATCGCGATCCTGACCGGTGGCCAGGTTGTCAGCGAGGAGGTCGGCCTTTCGCTCGAGACCGCTGACGTCTCCCTGCTGGGCCAGGCCCGCAAGGTCGTCGTCACCAAGGACGAGACCACGGTCATCGAGGGTGCCGGCGATGCCGAGGCGATCCAGGGCCGCGTTGCCCAGATCCGTGCCGAGATCGAGAACAGCGACTCCGACTACGACCGCGAGAAGCTGCAGGAGCGCCTGGCCAAGCTGGCCGGCGGTGTTGCGGTGATCAAGGCCGGAGCTGCCACCGAGGTGGAGCTCAAGGAGCGCAAGCACCGCATCGAAGATGCCGTGCGTAACGCCAAGGCTGCTGTCGAGGAGGGCATCGTCGCCGGTGGTGGCGTGGCTCTGCTGCAGTCGGCTCCTGCTCTCGACGAGCTCAAGCTCGAGGGCGACGAGGCCACCGGTGCCAACATCGTGCGTGTCGCGCTGTCGGCTCCGCTGAAGCAGATCGCCTTCAACGCGGGCCTCGAGCCCGGCGTTGTTGCCGAGAAGGTCACCAACTCGCCCTCCGGAACCGGCCTCAACGCCGCGACCGGTGTGTACGAGGACCTGCTCAAGGCCGGCGTCGCCGACCCGGTGAAGGTCACCCGCTCGGCGCTGCAGAACGCGGCGTCCATCGCGGCGCTGTTCCTCACCACCGAGGCTGTCGTTGCCGACAAGCCGGAGAAGGCGTCCGCTCCCGCGGGCGACCCGACCGGTGGCATGGGCGGTATGGACTTCTAAGTCCCAGTACGAAAAAGCCCCGGTGCGCTTGGCGCACCGGGGCTTTTTCGTGCCTAGCTGCCGAGTGGCAGGCAGTCGCCTCCGCAGCCCGATCCCGTCGGAATGTTCGGCTGCGCGGGCCTGTGCAGCACGGCGCGCTGGGGGATGACGCGCAGGGAATCGTCGGCGAGTTCGCCTCGGCCGTCCACGATCAGGCTGTAGCCGCCACGTTCGGCCGGCGGCCACAACAGCGTTGCATTGGGGTGCACGCAGATATTGCGACGCGTGCTGTTGCCGACCTCCCCGATCTCGAGGATGCCGTCGCGCAGCATCGGGACAATCGCCACGGTGTGCGCTTGGTAGTCGTCGCCGACGGTGATCAGATAACCACAGGGATAGTCGGCCAGAGTTCTCGCGAGCTGGTTGAGGTCCACCTTGACGCTCATGAGCTGATCCTATTTCGCCGAGCGTGTGGCTTCTCGGTGTTCAGAGGTCCTTGGGTTCAAGGGTCTAGTGCAACAGCTCCTAGCTGAGGAGTTGCTTGATGCGTCCTGGTCATCCGCCTTCGACTGTCCATTTGTTCTGGGCG
>FLQS01000027.1 GCA_900078375.1 uncultured Mycobacterium sp.
TGCCGCCGGCGGTGTGCTCCTGCGCCCCTTCGCCCGACTGATCTCCAAGGCCGGTGACAGCGTCACCACCTACGGCGAACCCTGGAACATGAACTGATCGACCGCGTCTGACCCCGCTTAGGGTGGGGCGGTTGGGCTCGCTAGCCCAGCCGCTCCACCGCGGCGGCGATCCGTTCGTCCGTAGCGGTCAGCGCCACCCGAACGTGCTGCGCACCCCGGGCCCCGTAGAACTCCCCGGGAGCGACGAGGATGCCACGCTCGGCCAGCCAGGACAGGGTCGCCCGGCACGGCTCACCGCGAGTAGCCCACAAGTACAGGCCCGCCTCGGAGTCGTCAACGGTGAAATCCGCTGACCGCATCGCGGCGAGCAGGACATCGCGGCGGCGCGCATAGCGCTGCCGCTGCTGGAGTTCATGAGCGTCGTCGTCGAGCGCGGCCACCATCGCCGCCTGCACCGGCGTCGGCACCATCATCCCGGCGTGCTTGCGCACCGCCAACAATTCAGCGACCACATCGGGGTCGCCGGCGACGAACCCGGCGCGATACCCCGCCAGTGACGAGCTCTTCGACAGCGAGTGCACCGCCAGCAGCCCGGTGTGGTCACCGCCGCTGACCGAGGGATGCAGCACCGAGGTCGGCTCCGCTTCCCATGCCAGGCCCAGGTAGCACTCGTCAGACACGACGAGAGTGCCGCGCTCGCGGGCCCATTCGACGACCTTGCGCAGATGGTCGCGGCCCAGCACCTTGCCTGTCGGGTTGCTCGGGGAGTTGATGAACATCACCGCGGGCGACTCGGGACCGAGCTGGGTCACCGAATCGGCCGGGATCACCCGGGCGCCGGCCAGCCGCGCCCCCACGTCGTAAGTCGGATAGGCCAATTCGGGCACCACGACCACGTCGTCGGAGCCGACACCCAGCAGCGTCGGCAGCCACGCGATCAGCTCCTTGGTGCCGATGACCGGCAGCACCGCCTGTTCGGCCAGCCCAGTGACGCCGTAGCGCCGGTGCAAGGCAGCAACCGCCGAGGCGCGCAGGGCCGGCGTGCCAGCGGTCGTCGGATAGCCCGGTGCGGCGCTGGCCGCGGCGAGAGCGGCACGGATAACGGGAGCCACCTCGTCCACCGGGGTGCCCACCGACAGGTCCACGATGCCGCCGGGGTGTGCCCGCGCGGTGGCCGTCACCTCGGCGAGGGTGTCCCAGGGGAACACCGGCAGCGCCGCTGACAGTGGCCGGCGGCGCGCACGCAACGGGATCGGAGGCGTCAGTCCTCTTCCTTGGGCGGCAGATCCTTGACCGCTTGCGGATCGTTGTCGGTCAGCCCGACCTTCGACGCGCCGCCCGGCGAACCGAGCTCGGCGAAGAAGTCGGCGTTGATCTGGGTGTACTGCGACCACTGATCCGGGACATCGTCCTCGTAGTAGATCGCCTCGACGGGGCAGACCGGCTCACACGCGCCACAGTCCACGCACTCATCGGGGTGGATGAACAACATGCGCGCACCCTCGTAGATGCAGTCGACCGGGCATTCCTCAATACATGCCTTGTCCTTGATGTCGACGCAGGGTTCGGCAATCGTGTACGTCACTGAGGTTCTCCTCGGTCTGTCTACTCGTCGGGGTGGCTGTTATTCGGTATGGCTGTGTGTCAGCGCGGGCGCTGGGAACGCCTAGTATCCGATGCCGGTGGCCGGATAGCCGACTCAGTGTGCCCTAACTTGTCAGGTACCCGATACCAGTTCACCCAGGTGTTCCGCGCGGTAACTGATACTAGACGTTTCGTATATTAACTAGCTACAGCCGCAGATGCAGTGACGACACTGTCAGCACGTGAACATCCGCAGGGCACGTCATACTGCTTGGGCGGGGCATCGAGGCCGGTCGCCACGCGCAGCAACCTGTCAAGCAATACCCGGGAGTGGCAGACGTGGCTGTACCAACCCTCGTCGACGACCCGGGTGACGAGCCGCCCGGCTCCCGCCACACCCTGCGACTACAGATTCTCGGGCCGCTGCGGATCTGGCGCGCCGGCGCCGAGCTGGACGCCGGCCCGCGACAGCAGGCCTACCTGCTGGCCCTGCTCTTGGCCCACGCCGGGCGGCCGACCAGTACCGACGAACTGGTCAACCAGATCTGGGGTGAGAACCCACCGGTCAGCGCCCTCAACGTGGTGCACAAATACGTCGGCGCCCTGCGCCGCCTGCTGGAACCCGAGCTGCTGCCCCGCGACTCCGGCTCCCATCTGCGTCGGCGCGGCAACGGCTATCTGTTCACTGCCGATCCCGAGACCCTGGATCTGGTGCGCTTCCGGCACAGCGTCGCCACTGCGGAGGCCGCGCTCTCCGACCACCGCCAGCAGGCCGCGCTCGACCAGTACGTGGCGGCGCTCGGGTTGTGGTCCGGTCCCGCGGGCGACGGGCTGGGCCAAGGACCCGACTCGGTGCCGGTGTTCACCCGGCTCGACGGCGAGTTCTTCGATGCGTGCGTGGTGGCGGCGCACACGGCGGTCGCGCTGGGGCAACCGGAACGGGTGCTGGGTCCACTGCAGCTGGCTGCGACGATCGGGCCACTGCATGAGCCGGTACACGCGGCCCTGGTCTCTGCGCTGGGCGCCGCAGGCCGACAGGGTGAGGCACTGTCGGTGTACCGCGGCATGCGTACCCGGCTCGCCGAGGATCTCGGCATCGACCCCGGGATCGCGCTGCAGACCGCCCAGCAAGAGGTCCTCACCCAGGCACACGCGGCACCCGCGATGCCCGAGGCCACGCCGGCAAACATTCTCATCGGCCGGTCCGACGAACGCGCGATACTCCGTCGCGCGGTCGAACCGTCGTTCGTCGGTGGCAACGGGCTGGTGATCGTCGAGGGCGAACCCGGAGCCGGCAAGACCAGACTGCTGGAGGAAATCGCCGCAGAAGCCGAACGTCTTGGGGCACTGGTCGTTTGGGGCAGCTGCCTGGAGGGCGACGGGACGCCGTCGATGTGGCCGTGGGTGCAAGCGGTCGGCACCGTGGTGGACGCGCTGCCGCCGGGGGCGCGCAAGCAGTGGCTCGACGGCGACCTCGGCCGGCTGGTCGACCCGCGCGACGGCATCCTGTCGGGTTCGGTGCTCCCGGACAGCGGCGGGCAGTTCCGCCTGTTCGAGCGCGTCGTCGCCGTGGTGGCCGAAGTTGCGGCCCGCCAACCGCTGGTGCTGGTCATCGATGATCTGCACTGGGCCGACGCGTCATCGCTGCAGTTGTTCACCCACCTCGCGGCGCGGCTGCCCAGCGGCGTGGTCGCGATCGGCGCACTGCGCGACCGTGCGCCCTCCCCCGGCAGCGAACAGGCGCGAATGCTCGCCGCCGCCAGCCGGGTGCCGGGCCATCGCCGGATTGCGCTCGGGCCACTCGATCTAGACGAGGTCGCCGAGCTGGTCCGCCGCGAGACGGGGCACGTCCCCGCCGCGGGCGCCGTGCGCAGCATCCATGCCCGCACCGCGGGCAACCCGTTCTTTGTCCGTGAGCTGGCCCGGTTCCTCACCGACGGCGGGCAGCTGTCCGACGACGTCGCCGCGCAGCCCGGCGTGTCCCGGCCGAGTCCGCGGGCCAGCTGTTCGGCACGTTCCAGCAGATCCACCGACGCCGCACCGTAGGACCGCTCATCAACAAGGCATCCAACTCGACCGCAGCGGACCGCTGGCCCGCCGGCTGCTCGAGCAGGGCTACGCGTCCGCGGACCCGATGTTGCGCACGTTCGGCCTGCAGGCCTGGGGCCTTCACCAGTGGGATGTCGGCAATATCAATGAAGCGTTCCGGTACCTCACGCAGTCCGAGCAGACCCTGCTCACCGGGCTCGACCGCGTCGAGGACGATCGGGTACTCAGCGACCTGCAGCTGCTCATGACCGGGATGCTGGCGGAGGTCACCGCACTACGTGGCGACGTCGACGCCGCACGCGCGCTGCTGGACAGCCTGGAGATCGTCGCCGCCGACAATCCCTACCGAATCACGGTGTGGGCCACCATGGTTGCCCGGATCGCTTCTATCGTCGGCGACCCACAGTGGGCACTGCGCGGGGCTGAGCGGGGCATTGCGGTAGACCCGGGCTTCTCGTTCGTCTTCCTCGGCACCTACCAGCGGCTGGCCAGATACTGGGCGCTGGCGATCGAGGGTGACCATGGTGCCATCCCCCAGGCGCAGCGCCTCATCGCCCGCAACCTTCTCGACCCGCCCCGCTCGTGCGTCGCCACCTGGTACGGGCTACTTGGCGAAATGCATTTGACGGCAGGCTCACTCGATGATGCCGCCGCTGCGCTCGACCGGGCTGACTTCTACCTCGACGCGTACGGCCAGCGCTACCCCGAAGGTCTGCTTCTCCTGCTGCGGGCCCAGCTGTTGCGGGCGCGGGGTGAGCCTGCCACTGTCGTGCGGTCCGCGGCCGAACGCGCCCGCCAACTGTCAGCCGAACACGGGGCACATCTGTTCGCCCGCCGCGCAGAGGAAGTGCTGGCCGAAATCCGGTAACCCTGCCGTCCGCAGCTCCTATCAATCACCACCACCGATTCTGGGGATTCCATCACGTTGGCTTCAGCGCATCCGCCAGCGCTTCGCCGATCACCGTGCCGGATTGCGGATTCTGTCCGGTGATCAACCGTCCGTCGACGACGAGATTCGGGTGCCACGCGTCGGTCGCCTCGTACCGGGCACCTTCCTCACGCAACGCCGCCTCCAGGTCGAACGGCACATCCTTGTCGGCATACCCGTCCTCTTCCTCGTCCGAGAAGGCGGTGAGCTTGCGGCCACGCACCAGCGGTGAACCGTCGTCCAACGTGACACCCAGGAACGCCGAAGGCCCATGGCAGACGGCCGCGACGATCAGCCCCGCGTCCCAGGCGCGGCGCACCGCGTCCTGCACTTCGGGGTTCCCGGTGATGTCGACCATCGGTCCGAGTCCACCGGGGAAGAAGACCGCGTCGTAGTCGAGCACATCGACCTCGGACAACTTGCGGCTGCGCGACAGCCGCCGGTAGGCCTGGCTGTCCTGAAAGGAGGTTTGCGAGGTGTCGTCGGCATCGAATCCGTCCTCGGGCGGCTTTCCGCCCAACGGGGAGGCGAACTCGACCGCGATCCCGCGTTTGTCCAGCGCCTGGAACGGATGGGCGATCTCCGGGAAGAAGAAGCCCGTGGCTCGGTTGTTCGGTCCGATGACGGCCGCATTCGTCGCGACGAACAGGACATACGGGACGCTCATACCCATCTCCTCTGGCTGAACTGGCTCTGTTCTTGCCATCTGAGCACCGGGGCGCCCGCGGCGACGTCCGGCGGTTCGCATCGGATAGGAAGGGACAACCATCGACGACGAACGCGCTATCGGAAGATCGACGTCCATTACTTGTCCACTGGTCGTCAACACCGTCCCCGTAGCGTCGCCGATATCGACACCGAACTACCGGAAGGGACCTGCCGACATGCTCGCGGCGCGAATTCACGAGTTCAACCAACCGTTGCAGATCGACGACATCCCGATCCCCGATCCTGCACCCAACCAAGTGCTACTCAAGGTCGCCGCGACCGGAATGTGCCGCAGCGACTACCAATTGCTCGACGGCTACTTCCGCGCCGGCCTTCCCGTGGACCTCCCATTCACCCCAGGACACGAGGTCTGCGGCTACATCGCCGCGCTGGGTGTCGAGGTGCCCGATACGTCGGATCTCAGCGAGGGCGATCTCGTCGTGGTGGACCCGAACTGGGGTGACGGAACGTGCCGGCAGTGCCACGAAGGCAACGAACAGCTATGCAGCAATGGACAACTCGTCGGCTTCGGCCCCAACGGCGGCTTCGCCGAATACATGCTGGCGCCCTACGACCACGTCATCTCCGTTGCCGACCAACCGGACGTCAACCCCGCATATCTCGCCCCGTTGACCGACGCCGGGATCACGCCGTACCGGGGGCTGAAGAAGCTGCGCGCGGCAGGCAAACTCGGCGCGGACCGCACCGTCGTCGTCAACGGCATCGGCGGACTCGGCACTTACGGTGTCCAGTACGCCAAACTGCTCGGCGGTGGGGCAACGGTGCTCGCATTCGCCCGCAGCGATGAGAAGCTCACGGTGGCAACGGAGAACGGCGCCGATCACACCGTCAACGTCCGCGGCAAATCGGCCGAAGCGGTGCAGGACGAACTCGACGGCCTTACCGGACGGCGGACAGTCGACGCCGTGCTGGACTGCGCCGGATCTCCGGAATCCCTCGGACTGGCGGCGTCCATTCTGGCGACCGAAGGCGCATTGGCTCAGGTGGGCCTCATGGGCGACCGCGTCGAGTTGCCGCTGTTCCCCTTCGTCAGTGGCGAGAAGTCCTACTTCGGCTCGTTCTGGGGCAGCCACAACGACCTCATCGAGGTGCTCACTCTGGTCAGGCAGGGTGCCATCAAACATCATGTGGTCCCGACGAGGCTCGCTGATGTCAACGACACCCTCGACGCACTGGGCCGCGGAGACATCGTCGGCCGTGCGGTCATCGTCTTCGAGTGAGCGCACCGCACCTCATCTGGTGGGCGATGAGGCACTGATTGCGAGGCTCGACGAACTCGCCCCTGCTGAAGGCCCCAACAGTGTTGACGTCTGGGCCGGGCTGACGATCCACCGCTTCTGCGGCCCCGCCATTCTGCGCCGTGCCGAGTTCGATTCGCTCTCAGTCGGATTCATCGCGCAGGCCACCGGCGCAGTGGCCTACGTGGTGACCGCCGAAGGCTCGAACATCGACCTTCAGATCACCGCAGCGTCATTGGAGCACCCCGTTTTCTACAGCGCATTGCACATCGATCCGCAGCTGGTCCGCTCGATCTCATCAAGCATGTATCCGCTCAGCGTCGCCGGGGAGCGAGCAGACCCCAGCGACGCGCCGGCCCTGTCCACCCTCGACGATGAGTTGATGGATGCGGTGATCGGGTTTCTGGCATCCCTATCCAGCAGTTGTGACCGCCGTGTCCTTGCCCCTCTGCGGATGAGCGAGATGGTGTACCGGCTATTACAGCGTGAACAGCGAACGCGGCTGTTGCGCCTCTCCTCGGATGAGTTGCTGCGCAACCCCATTGCCGCAGCACTGAGTCACATTGCTGACCACCTCGCGGAGCCGCTGTCGGCCAGCGCGTTGGCCGTGCACGTACACATGAGTCCGTCGGCGTTCTCGCGCGCATTCCGCGAGGCGACTGGCCGCCCGCCGTATCAGTACATCAAAGACCGCCGGCTCGACCGGGCGAGGGACCTGCTCGATGACCGCACATTTGGTGTCGCTGCCGTCGCCGGCGCAGTCGGATACTCCAGCGTGTCGCACTTCATCAAGGAGTTCCATCGCCGCTTCGGCAGTACACCGGGCGAGTACGCCGAGACCTCCGCGCAGCTCTTTCACTCGTCGTCCACTTCTCGTCAAGAGCACCGTCATAGCGTCTCCGTACAACGGCTTACCTCGATCGACAGGAACCATCACCATGACTGACGTCGTCTTCATCCACGGACTGTGGGTGGCGTCCACCTCTTGGCAGCCCTGGATCGAACGCTTCGCCGAGGAGGGCTATCCGGCCATCGCTCCGCGCTGGCCGGGGGAAGCCGAGACAACGGCAGCCACCCGAGAAAACCCGAAAGCCCAAGCCGGCTTCGGACTTCAGCAGATCACCGATCACTTCGCGGCGGTCCTCGAACAATTCGACACAGCGCCGGTGGCCGTCGGTCACTCGTTCGGCGGTCTGATCGCCCAGAAGTTGCTCAGCCAGAACAAGGTGGCGGCGGCGGTGGCGATCGACCCGGCGCCGATCAAGGGAGTTAAGCCGCTTCCGCTGGCTCAGCTGCGGTCGGCCCTCCCGGTGCTGGGCAATCCGCTCAATCATGGCCGGGCAAAGGGTTTGACGCGCGGACAGTGGCGTTTCGGTTTCGGTAACACACTGACCGAGGCGGAATCCGATGCCCTGTGGGAACAATGGGCGATCCCGTCGCCGGGCAAGCCACTCTTCGAGGTGGGCACTGCCAACTTCGCGCCGAACTCCCCCGCCAAGGTCGACACCAACAGCGCGTCACGCGGACCACTGTTGATCACCGGCGGCACCAGAGACCACACCGTGCCGTTCGTCACCGCGCGCGCGGCATTCAAGCAGTACGCGAAATCGCCTGCTGTCACCGAGTTTCACGAGTTCGGCGGCAAGGGGCATTCGCTGACCGTCGACCACGGTTGGCGGGAAGTCGCCGACGTCGCATTGACCTGGCTGAAGGCGCAGAACCTGTAGCCAGACCCGTCAGGCCGCGCGGTCCGCGTACGTCGTGGTGCGTTGCCGTGCCGGGCGGCCGATGCCCTCGGCGATGGCGATCAGCTCCTCGACCGACTTCGCCGACCCGTTCTCCGAACCGGCCATCCGCGAGATGGTCTCCTCCATCAGCGTGCCGCCGAGGTCGTTGGCGCCACCGGTCAGCATCACTTGGGTCCGTTCGACACCGAGCTTGACCCAGCTGGTCTGGATGTTGGAGATCCTGCCGTGCAACATGATTCGCGCCAGCGCGTGCACCGCGCGGTTGTCGCGATGCGTCGGCCCGGGCCGCGCGCCGCCGGCCAGGTACAACGGCGAGCTCTGGTGCACGAACGGCAGCGGCACGAATTCGGTGAAACCACCGGTGCGGTCCTGGATGTCGCGCAACACGTTGAGGTGCCCGACCCAGTGATTCGGGGTGTCGACGTGGCCGTACATCATGGTCGAGCTCGACCGCAGGCCGACCTCGTGCGCGGTGCTGACCACCTCGATCCACATCGAGGTCGGCAGCTTGCCCTTGGTGAGCACCCAGCGCACCTCGTCGTCGAGGATCTCGGCGGCCGTGCCGGGGATGGAACCGAGACCGGCTTCCCGCAACGCCGTCAGCCACTCCCGAATACTCAAGCCGCTCTTGGTGACTCCGTTGGAGATCTCCATCGGCGAGAACGCGTGCACATGCATAGACGGCACCCGCGCCTTGACCGCGCGCACCAGGTCGGCGTAGCCGGTGACCGGCAATTCGGGGTCGATGCCACCCTGCATGCATACCTCGGTGGCGCCGGCGACATGCGCCTCCCAGGCGCGGTCGGCGACCTCGTCGGTGGACAGCGAATAGGCGTCGGCGTCACCCTTGCGTTGGGCGAACGCGCAGAACCGGCAGCCGGTGTAGCAGATGTTGGTGAAGTTGATGTTGCGGTTGACCACGAACGTGACATCGTCGCCGACGGCGTCCTTGCGAAGCGAATCTGCCAGTGCGGCAACGGCATCCATTGCCGGTCCGTCCGCGGTGGCCAGCGCCAGGTACTCGTCGTCGGTGCACCCGCCAGGATCCCGCTCGGCGGAGCGCAACGCGGCCAGCACGTCGGTGTCGAGCCGTTCGGGGGCGCGGGCGGCGAGCTCGTGCACCTTCTCGCGGATGGATTCCCAGTCCCCGAACGCGCTGCCCAGATCACTGCGGGTCTCGGTCAGCCGGCCCTCGCTGTCGATGGCCGTGTGCAGGTCGGTGCGCCCCAGCGACTCGGTCGCCTCATCGGGCTCCTGCCACGGGCGACCCACCGGATTGACGTCGAGGGCGTAGCCCGTCTCGGCGTCGGCCAGCGCCTCGACGTGCCCCTGGACGCGGGGGTCGATCCAGGCCGCGCCGGCCTGCACGTACTGCGGCTGGGCGGTCAGGCGCTGCACCAGGTCGTAGCCCGCCTCAGCGGTCACCGCGGCGAGCTCGTCGAGTGCGGGCCAGGGGCGTTCGGGGTTGACGTGGTCGGGCGTCAGCGGCGACACCCCACCCCAGTCGTCGACGCCGGCGCCGATCAGGGCCAGGCATTCCTGCCGGGACACCAGGTTCGGCGGGGCCTGAATGCGGACCTTGGGCCCCATCACCAGGCGGGTGACCGCCAGCGTGGCCAGGAAGTCGTCGATGCCTGCATCGGGCACCGAGGCCATCGCGGTGTGATCCTTGGCCCGGAAGTTCTGCACGATCACTTCCTGGACGTGGCCGAATTCCTTGTGCGAGCGCCGGATCGCGTGGATGGTCTCGGCGCGCTCGGTCAGCGTCTCCCCGATGCCGACCAACAGGCCGGTGGTGAACGGAACTGAAAGCCTGCCAGCGTCATCCAGCGTGCGCAGCCGCACCGCGGGATCCTTGTCGGGACTGCCGTAATGGGCCTCGCCCTTGGTCTCGAAGAGCCGACGTGACGTCGTCTCGAGCATCATGCCCATCGACGGCGCCACCGGCTTCAACCGCGACAGCTCCGACCAGCTCATCACCCCGGGATTCAGATGCGGCAGCAGGCCGGTCTCCTCGAGCACCCGGATCGCCATCGCCCGCACATAGTCCAGCGTGGAGTCATAGCCCCGCTCATCGAGCCACTGCTTGGCTTCGGGCCACCGCGCCTCGGGACGGTCGCCAAGGGTGAACAAGGCTTCCTTGCAACCCAATTCGGCGCCGCGGCGCGCAACGTCGAGTATCTCGTCGGGCTCCATGAACATGCCGCGACCCTCGGCACGCAGCTTGCCCGGCACCGTGACGAAGGTGCAGTAGTGGCAGGTATCGCGGCACAGGTGCGTAACGGGGATGAACACCTTGCGCGAATACGTGACCGGCAGCCGGCCGGTCGCGCCGCGGCGGCCGCCCGATTCCAGCCCGGCATCGCGCACCCGGGCCGCGCTGGCACACAGATCCACGAGATCCTCGCCGCGGGCGGTCAGGGCGATCGCCGCCTCGTCGATGTTGAGGACGACACCATCGCGGGCTCGACGCAGAACACGTCTCATCGCGGCAGGCGAGGGAGCTTCAGTCCGGGGCGGAACCACAGGCGTGGGCAGCGGACTACTTGGCTGGGAGTTCAGGGCCACTCCCGGGTAACCGTCCAGAGCTGGGAAATCATCCGCGCGTCTCACAATCTGAAACTCGGGTGACGGACATGATCCACACAGTAGTCCGCGCAGCTAACGATGCGACCTCGTGTCTCGGCGGCCCACAAACATGCGGACACGGCAAGGAAAGTTGTAACACTGCGCCGTCAGCAACGTAAATTGTCGTTGTTAGCTGAAATCCAAGCAGGGGGTTCCGCAATGACCGTGTCCACCCGTTCCTATCTGATCGCAGGTGCGGCGGCGATGGTCGTCGGAGCCATGGCAATCGCCCCGATCCAGCCATCGGCACCAGCCTCGATCACGATGGACACGGTACGACTGTCCGCGGCGGTGCAGCCCCTGGTCAACCAGGTCAACACCGCCGCGGTGACGCTGGGCCAGGCCGCCCCCGCGGCTGCCGTGCAGCAACCCCAGGCGCAGAAAGCAGCACAGGCCAACAACAACGTCTCGAACGCCATCGATGCGGCGTACGGGGTGATCATGTACTGGTCGAACTACCTCGCTTTGGAGTTGGGGCCGTATTTACTGGGATGGATCCCGTTCGGTTATCTCATCAGCGACCAGATCTACATCTGGTACCCGAACTTCACGGTGCCGGTGGCTGACGCCTTCGTCTACAACTTTCTCGACCCGGTGGTCAACGACTTTTGGAACCCGACCGTGTGGCGGGACGGGCTGACCGCCATCGCCAACGCCACGCGGGTCGGGCTGGGCACCGTCGTCCAACAGGAGATCGCCTACGCCTGGAGCCTGGCCTGGTTCCCGTTCCCGCTGCCGCCGCTGCCGCCGTTGCCGTTTGCCGCGACCAAGGTGGCAGCCGCCGCGGCGAGCACCGCCGCGGCTGCCCCGGCTAAAGCGGCCGTCACCTCGGGCACAGGCCATTCCGCCCGCCCGCAGGTGGCCAGGCAATCGGCCGACACGGTCACCGCCGCAGCGGTTGCCGACACCACCGACGCCACCCCCGGCGCCTCGAGAACCGCCAAGGCCGACAGCACGGATTCGACGTCGGGCAAGAGTGGCTCGGCCACGTCGGGCAGTGACGCTCCCAAGAAGAAGTCCACAGCGGGCTCGGCACGCAACCACAAGGCCGCCGACTAACCGCCTCAGCGCGGACCGTTGCGCCGCCACAGGAACCACGCCGGCGGTGCGGCGCCCAGCGCCAGGAACAGCAGCACCGAGTAGGCCATCACACCGGGGCCGCCGAAAACGATGTCACCACCCGGCCCGCCGAGTGTCAGCGCGGCAACGGTGACCAGCCACGTCAGCAACGGCAGTGCGGCAAGGCGAGCGGAATCCGTCCAGTGGACGGCCGCCCACACCAGGGCCAGATTCACTAGCCCGCTGATCAATGCGCTGACCGGAAATGGCACCGAGCCGAGATAGAACGGCAGAAGTAGCGCGCCGGTCACTGCCGAGATCACGCCGTCGACGGCGAGCAGAGCGAGCACGACGGTGCGAATGGCCGGGTCGGTCTTGCCTGGGTCTTCGGTGACCGCGACGGAACGTGTGGTGGCGGTCAGGTCGGGATGCTGCCTCAAACCCGCCTACTGTCCGAAGTCGAGACCGGCCAGAAGGTCGGTCTCCCAACCACGCTCGTCGGTCGGGCCCGCGGTGCCCTCGACAAGGACATAGTGTTCGGCGGTCAGCACGGGCAGGACGAGCTTGTTGGACAGGGTGAACGCCCGCCGGGTCGGGCCGACCAGCATCTGGGTGGCGTGCGCGGCGATGGCGTCCACCTTGGCGGCCACGTGTTCGGGCGCTTCGACGACGGCGGTGATCCTGTCGTCGGAGAAGCCGAATTCGACGTCGGCGGGCGGCCGAATCCAGTCCGCCAACACATCCTCATCGCGGAGCGCATTGACGCCGTCCCGAAAAGCGCTGGCCCCGATGACACCCCAGTAGAACTTCGGCACCTTCCACGTCGCGGCGGCGACGGCGGCAGTCGTGATGTGGTGGGTCTGGATGTGGTCGGGGTGCCCATAGCCGCCGTCGGGGTCGTAGGTGGCGATCACGTGGGGCCGCAACTCGTCGATGACGGCGGTGAGAAGGCCGACGGCCTCGTCGAAATCGGCGTCGACGAACTTGGTGTGACTGCGCGCCGGGGTGCCGGGCATGCCCGAGTCGCGCCACCGGCCCGCACCGCCGAGAAACCGCGGTCCCGGTAGCCCCAACTTCTGCAGGGCGGTCGTCAGTTCGGCGATTCGGTAGCCGCCGAGTTGGTCGGCTTCCTCGACCGCCAGCCGCAGCCACCGGTCATCGATGATCTCGCCCTCTTCGCCGAGCGTGCAGGTGACGACGGTGACCTCGGCGCCCCGCTGCACATAGTGCGCGATGGTGACGCCGTTGTTCATCGTCTCGTCGTCGGGGTGGGCGTGCACGAACAACAACCGCGGAGTCTCCTGCGAAGCCACGAACGTCACCCTACCGGGGTAGGTGGCATAGATTCGGCCCGTGAACCGACGCGACCTGGAGTTCGGCTGCGCGGTCATGGCGATCGGCCTGCTGGCCGGGCTCGCCGGCGCCACGACGACGTTGGTGCTGCACGCCGTCGAGCACCTCACGTATCACTACAGCTTCGGAACACTGCTGGACGGCGTCACCGGTTCGAGCCCGGTGCGACGCGCGGTGGGCCCGATGGTCGGCGGCGCCCTGGCCGGCCTGGGCTGGTGGCAGCTTCGGCGGCGGACGCGGGTGCCCTCGCTGACCGACGCCATCAACGCACCCGGGCCGATGCAGCGGCTGGCGTTGACCATCGACGCCGGACTACAGGTGCTGCTGGTCGGTGCGGGCGCGTCCCTGGGCCGGGAGGGCGCACCGCGGCAATTCGCCGCCGCGATGGGCGATTTCGGCACCTCGAGATTGGCTCTGACGGCCGCCGACCGCCGCATCTTGCTGGGCTGCGCGGCGGGCGCGGGTCTGGCGGCGGTCTACAGCGTGCCGATGGGCGGCGCCCTGTTCGCCATCCAGATCGTGCTGCGCAGCTGGAGTCTGCGGACCGTCGGGACGGCGCTGATCACCTCGAGCATCGCGGTGGCAGTGGCCGCTCCGGTCACCCGGCTCGAAGTGCCGCTGCACTGGCCCGATCCCGACTTGTCCTATCTGCTCACCGGGTTCGCGATCCTGCTCGCCCCGCTGGCGCTGGCGGTGGGCCGAGGGTTCAACCGGCTGATGGATTCCGCCAGGGCCCATCGGGTCGGCGACTCGTGGCTACTGATCCCGGCGATCGCGTCCGCGGGGCTGCTGATCGGTGTGCTCTCGCATTGGTGGCCCGAACTGCCGGGCAATGGCAAGAGCGTGCTCACCGTCAGCGTCGCCGACGGCCTGACCCTCGCCTCGGCCGGCGTCATCCTGCTTCTCAAGCCACTGCTGACCGCACTGTTTCTGCGCACCGGCGCGGTCGGCGGCATGCTCACTCCCGCGCTGGCGACCGGAGCGGCGATGGGGTCGATGGTGGCGATGGCGGTGAACACCTGGACACCGTTGACAGTCAACGTTCCTGCGGTGTCACTGGCCTGCGCGGCGGGCGTGCTGGCCATCACCCAGGGTGCGCCCGCCTGGGCGGCGCTGTTCGTATGGGAGCTGGCCCACCCGCCGCTGTGGCTGCTGATTGTCTTCGCCGCATCGGCTGCCGCGGCGCACCTCCTCGACAGTCTGCTCAAACAGCGGGCCGAGCCCCGGACACCCGAACACTGACCTCATTTGCACAGGTCGGCGACCTGCTTGCGGTCGAAGTCACCTTCGGCCTGCCGCGCGGCCTGCCGGGGATCGCTGTACGGCACACCGGCCAGCGCGTTCATCCCGACGTCCTGCAGGTCGCGGGCGAAAGCCCGGACTGCGCCGGCAAGGCGAGCCGGGGTATACGCGTCCAGCTGGCGCAAGAGGTAATCGCCACCGCCGAGCAATGCCAGGCTCGCATTAGCCGGCGCCAGATCGTTGCGGGTCTGCATCGTGGCGACCATCTCGAAGGCGGTGCACACGCGCACCTTCGGATCACCGGGCAGCGCAACAGCATTGGCTTGGTTTACCGACACGCGTACCGCCGCCCAGAGTGACAGGGCGAGCGCGATCACCGCGAGCGCAATGGCGAACGGTGCCAGCCGTTGCCAAATTGTCGGCATGGTAAACCTTGGCGCAGAACGAACTTCGGCATCTTCGTCGGCATCCGACATCAGCTGACTATATCGGCGCGAATTGGCTTATGAATACTCGTCTGCCCATTTTGGCTGGCGAAAATCGAAGGGCATCAAAGCATCTGGACCTGTCGACCTGGGATTACCGCCGACCCACGCGAATCGGGCTATTGCCGACGCGGGTCGCGACAGGCTAGTCGTCAAACGTTCTCGTGGCGAGCCCTGACAACTGCCGCCGCATCAGGTAGAAGAACTCTGTGGACAACTCGCCGCTTGGAAGCGCAATGGCCCGTCGACTACACCGCCGTGCGATCGCCACCGGCGAGATCAGCCTGCCGGCGGTGCCCGGCATGCTCGAAGAGTATGTGGCCATGTGTGCCGGTCTGTTCGAGAGCCTGGGCCGGGGATTCACCGGCGAGCAGCTCGACAATCTGCGCTACATCCTGAACGACCAGCTGAACGAGGCCTTCGCCGCCTCACCGCGCTCGGAGATCGTGATCAGCTACGAAGCCCCGGTGGGACTGGTGGTGAACTACCACGTGAAGTGCCGCTGGTGGTCGGTCGAGGGCGCCTACGAGAATTGGATCGCCACCCGCGAACCACCGCTGTTCGGCTCCGAGCCCGACGCACGCGTATGGAATTTGGCCGGGGAGGCGGCCGATCCCCGCGCGTACCCCATCCTCGACCTGGGCGCCGGCACCGGGCGCAACGCACTGGCCCTGGCGCGGCGTGGCCATCCCGTCGACGTGGTCGAGATGACGCCCTCGTTCGCCGAGACCATCCTCGTCGCGGCACAACGGGACTCACTGGCCGTCCGCGTGCTGCAGCGCGACATCTTCGCGACGCGCGACGATCTACGCCGCGACTACCAGCTGATCGTGCTGTCCGAGGTGGTGTCGGACTTCCGTTCGGTAGATGAGCTGCGCGGCGTGTTCGACTTGGCCTCGCAATGCCTGGCCCCCGGTGGCCGGCTGGTGTTCAACGCCTTCGTCGCACACCGGGACTACACGCCCGACGAGAGTGCCCTCCAGCTGGGCCAACAGTGCTACACCACGATCTTCACCCTGTCGCAGATGAGCGACGCACTGGCCGGGTTCCCGCTGACGCTGGTGTCCGACGAGTCGGTGTACGACTACGAGAAGGAACATCTGCCGACGGAGTCATGGCCTCCCACCAGCTGGTATGCCGATTGGGTCAGCGGCCAGGACGTGTTCGACGTTCCCCGCTCGGACCGCCCGATCGAGATGCGGTGGCTGGTCTACCAAAAGATCGGCTGACAACGAGTGCCGTTATTTGCTGGCGTTGTACCAGGATATGTATCCACTCGGTGACACCCGTCACAACCTCGGATAACGCCGTTCCCGGGTACCGCAGTCGGCCGGTCTTTGCAGGCACCAAAACCCTCAGCTGCACTTGAGGCGCCCCACCTGGCGGATTAGTTTGGCCCGCAAGGAAATTCTCCCGGGCCCGCGACAGCGTCGGCCGACTGGTTGGCAAAAACTCTCAGGAAGAGTCTTTAGCCTTATCAGCCTCCTCTCAGGTATCGTTCTTCCTTAGCTATGCCGCAAACAGCGGAGGGAGACGGCATGCGACGGGCCTTGGGGCCATTCCTCACCACAGGAGTGGCATTGGTTGCGGCCACTGTGGTCGTCGCCAACCCCCTCGCGCCGCCATCCAGGGACATGCAGATCTCGACGACGCAGTTGTCGACAAGTCCCGACCTGCTCAGCCCCTCCGATAAATCGCTGCTCAGCGCTCTGACGCCGCAGTTGCCGTTGTCCAGCATCGGCCCGGCGCTGGCGCAGATTCTGGCCGCGCTGGCCGCCGACGCCGACCGCATCAGCCGCGAGGTCACCTCCGAGGTGGGCCCCGGGGCGCTGGCCGCCGCCGCCCTGCCCGAGCAAACCGCGTACCGGCCTGAGCCCGTGGCGGCGCCGTTAATCGAGGCGGCCAACGCAACTCCCCTCGCCGCCAGCACGGGCTTTGCTTCGTCAGTCGTCAGCTCCGATGTGGTGCAGGTGCTCAACGGCCTCGTCGCCGACACGGGTTACCTCGGCGGGAAGGTCGTTGAGGCCTCCGTCGCCCTGGTCCAGGTCATCATCAGGGTGCCCGAGTTCGTCGTCACCGCGGTTCTGGACCTGCTCAACGGGGACGTCGCGGGTGCGCTGGATACCGTCAAATCGGTGATCAAGGCGTTCTTCGGCCCCGGGCTGATCATTCTCGACGGGATCAGGGACGTCCTCTACGGTCGGCAAACACCTCCGGTGCCGCCACCGACCGCCGCGAAGCGCCTGGTGGAGCAGATCACCGGAACCGCGCCGGACCAGCCGACGACCGGCGGCACGGCGCGGCCGACCCGTGGCAACAACGCCGAGTCGGGCCGCAAGCATGTCGAGGCACCGTCGGCCGCCGCCCTGCGGCCTACCGCCACCACGTCGAAGCCGGCTGCCTCGGCTGACCAGACGCCAACGCCCGCCAAGCCGCAGAGCAGCAAGCCGGCGTCGGGGTCGACACGCGCCACGGCAGGATCGGCCCGGGAATCGAAGCCCGCCGTCAGCTCCAGCTCGTCGGCCGACTGACTCCGACCTGCGCGAAAGCCGCAGCCAGCGGCTTTGGCCGATCGTCCGAGACACTCACTCAATGGTTGCGCACTCAAGAAGCCGGTATCGCTGGTGCGAATTTCCAATTTTCTCAGGTTGCTCTCAGGTAGCTTTCGCTGGTCAGCTCAATCCGGGGAAAGGGCCTGAAATGCCTGCCGCAATCAGCTCGCTCTACAAGACCAGCCTCGCGCTCGCGGGGGCGGGCATCATCGCCGTCAGCCCATTGGTCCCCAGCCACGATGCGCGGATTGCGACGGTACATCTGCCCGAGATCCAGCTCACCGACCTGACTGTTCCCGCATTCGGCGCCATCCCCTACCAGATCGGCATCAACGCCCTCGGCGACATCATTGCCGCGGCGCCGATCCTGATCGGCAGCACGCAGCAGTGTGCGACCTACTGCCTCGGGCCCAACACCCCCGCGCCGGCACCGACCTATGCCCCGTTCACCGGTTGGGGCCTCGTCGGACTGGGCCAAGGGCTGATCTCCAGTCCCGTCGCGTTCATCACGGCACTGCGGGCCGGGCAGAACCCCGCTCAGGCGCTCGGTGTCGCACTGCTCGCCATCCAGGTGCCGATCGCGAACACCTTCAGCCTCTTGGTCGCACCGCGAATGCCCGATGGCGGCTTCGAGCTGCGCGCGACCCTGGACCGCGCGTTCGCCGCGTCCAAACATGCCGTCGACTACGCGGTCAACATCACCGCCCAGGCCCTGGTGACCGGCCCGCTGACAGTTCTGGGGGGCGTGGTCGAGGGCACGACGGTGTTCGCGGCAACGCTGGCCCAGACCGGTGATTTCGTGACGGCATTCAACAGCGGTCGCGTACCGATCCAATCCTCGGTCCGAACCGCCGCAACCGACCTCGTCAACGAGATCAACGAGGGCCGCTCGACCATCTACGCCGACCTCACCCAGGGCCCCGGCGCGACCACCTCGCCGATCCCCACGGTCCCGCCGCCGACGGCAGCGGCACGGGTGAGCAAGGTGACCACCTCGGCTAAGGCGACTCCCACCGGAGCCGACAAGGGTTCGGCCAAGTCCGCCGCCCCCAAGAAGGGCGCTGTCGCCGGTTCGAAGCGCGCGCACAAGCCCGCGTCCGCGGGCTAGGCCTACTGCGCGGCCTTGGCCCACCGGCCGGCGTCACCGACGATGCCGACCGGCACCGCCCCACTCAGGCTCACGTTCTGCACGCTCGGGCCCACCGCGACGATCGTGGTGTCCTGCAGGATCGGCATTACCGTCGACAGGTTCCACAACCGGGGTTCGACCAGGTTGATGACATCGTCGATCTTGGCCGAACCGTCAAGAGCCGCATCGATATTGGGCTGGATGCTGCGATCGCAGATGCCGGTGAGGTTCGACGGCGCCTGCACCAGCGCACCGGACTCCGGGGCGGGCGGCGGTGGGGCGGTCGGCGTCGTGGTGGCCACGCTCGGCGACGGACTCGATGACGGCGTCGGCGATGTGCTCGACGGCGTGCTGGACGGGGCCGTCGGTGGGGCGGGGACCGCCGTCGCCTGCAGAGCTGGGCACCCGTAGCGGGACGCGAGCACGGTGGCCAGGTCACCACCGGCGGCGTGCCAGCTGACGATCGCGTCGACGCGGTTGTTGGCCAGCGCATCCCCGTAGAGCACCGGCGGATCCAGCGCCAACACGGTCGCCGCGATTCCCACGCTGCGAAGCTGATCTGCCGCGGTGTTGGCGACGGCCACCGCCGTCGGATCGTTGGCGGCCACCCCGATCACCAGCGAGAGCGTCTCGCCGTCCTTGCTGATCCGGCCCCGAGTGATCTCCGGCGGGCCAGGTGGCGGGGTGGCGGTGCGCGACCCTGCCGACGGCGGCGGTGGCATGGGCGATTCCGTTGGGGTGCGGTCGATCTGGAAGCCGACCTGCTCGAGCAGCTCCAGCGACCGCTGCCGGCCCAACGCCGGCGGTGCGGTGGGCACGTAGCCCGGATCGCTGGGGGCGCGGATCTGAGCCTGGGCCAGGGTGACGGTGTTGTCGCTACCTGCACCCACCGCGGCGAGCAGATCCACGTCGAGCAGACCCAGAATCGCTTTGCGCACAGCCGGATCCGACAGCCTGGGCTCCCCGGCCCGCAGCGTCAGCTGCATGACCCGCGGGGTGACGATCCGCGCGGTACGCACGTCCGGGATGGCCGACAGCTGCGCGAACGCCGCTGCCCCACCGTGGACCTGGGCCACCTGGGTGTCACCGTTGCGGATCGAGTCGGCCAGCGCGGCCGGGGCGCCGGCGCGGCGGAACAGGATCTGATCGGGATGGGCGGGCGGTCCCCAGAACCGGTCGTTGCGCGCCAGCAGGATCTCGTCGCGCTGGGGGTCGATGTTGTCCACCCGGAACTGACCTGCGGTCACCGGCAGCGCTCGGGCCAGGCCGGCCGGGAAGCCGCCCGGCACGTCCTTGACGATGTGGGCCGGCAGCAGATCGTTGAACAGCTCCCGCCACGCGGGGTACGGCTGGGCGAACGTGACCACCGCGGTCTTGCCGCCCTCGATCGACTGGACGCCGGTGATCAGGTCATAGCCTGCCGGGTCGACCACGCCGGGTTCGCTGACCATCTGACGCCACAGGTACCAGAAGTCGTCGGCGGCGATCGGCGCGTTGTCGGTCCAGGACGCCTCGGGGCGGATCTTGTAGGTGACGGTGAACGGGTTCTGGTTGGTCACCTCCGCAGAGACGAGCAGCGTCGGGTCCATCTCCCAGCGGGAGCCGGTCGAGGTGGCCGGGTCGGGCACCGGCCGGAACGAACTCGGCAACACCAGCGCGCTGATGGCCGCATTGACCGGCGACTGATCGGAGAGCAGGTGCGGGTTGAAGCCGGCGCCGATGGAGTCGATGCCCATGATGATCTGGGTCGCCCTCGGCGGTGGCGGGGCCGGCGAATCCGATGTGTCCGTACTCTGCGGAGCGGGCGGCGGGCTGACCGTACATGCGGCTGTGACCAGCACGGACACGAACACAGCCAAGGCTTGCAGGCTGCGTCGTCGGGTCGGCACGCCCATCAGAGTAGCGATAGGCCCGGATCAGCCCCTGGTCTTGGCTCTGGCCTTGGACCGTGCCCGGCTGGTCGCGTCGAGCTCGACCTTGCGCACCCGGACGACCTCGGGGGTCACCTCCACGCATTCGTCCTCGGCACAGAACTCCATGGCCAGTTCGAGGCCCATTTCCAGCGGACGGGCCAGTGTCTCGAAGACGTCGGCCGTCGAGGAGCGCATGTTGGTCAGCTTCTTCTCGCGCGTCGCGTTGATGTCGAGGTCCTCGGCACGCGGGTTGATGCCGACGACCTGACCCTCGTAGGTGTCGTCGCCCGGCTCAACGAAGAACTGGCCGCGGTCTGCCAGCTGGGTCATGGCGAACGGCGTGATCTTGCCGGACCGGTCGGAGACCAGCGAACCCGTGTGGCGGGCCCGGATCTCGCCCGCCCACGGCCGGTAGCCATCGAAGACGGCATTGGCGATGCCGGTGCCGCGAGTCAGCGTCAGGAAATCGGTCCGGAACCCGATCAACCCACGGCTCGGCACGATGAAGTCCATCCGCACCCAGCCGGCAGCGTGGTTCGCCATCTCCTCCATGCGGCCCTTGCGGGCGGCCATCAGCTGTGTGACAGCGCCGACGAACTCGTCGGGACAGTCGATGGTCATCGCTTCGAACGGCTCGTGCACCTTGCCGTCGACGGTGCGGGTGACCACCTGCGGCTTGCCAACGGTCAGCTCGAAGCCTTCGCGACGCATCTGCTCGACGAGGATGGCCAGCGCCAACTCGCCACGGCCCTGCACCTCCCAGGCGTCCGGACGGTCGATGTCGACGACCTTGATCGACACGTTGCCGACGAGTTCGGAATCCAAGCGGGACTTGACCATTCGCGCGGTCAGCTTGTGTCCCGAGACCTTGCCGGCCAGCGGCGAGGTGTTGGTGCCGATGGTGACCGAGATCGCGGGCTCGTCAACGGTGATGCGCGGCAGCGCGTGCGCATGGTCGACGTCGGCCAGGGTGTCGCCGATCATGATCTCGGGCATGCCGGCGACGGCCACAATGTCCCCGGCGACGGCCTCGTCCGTGCTGGTCCGCTCGACGCCCTCGGTGGCTAGGAGTTCGGTGATCTTGGCGTTGGTGATGACCGGATGGCCGTCGACCTCACGCATCCACGCCACCTGCTGGCCCTTCTTGATGCGGCCCTTGTAGATCCGGATCAGCGCGAGCCGGCCCAGGAACGCCGAGGCGTCCAGGTTGGTCACCAGGGCCTGCAGCGGCGCCTCGGGGTCGCCCTGGGGCGGCGGAATGTGCTCGAGCAGGACGTCGAACAGCGGGTCGAGGTTCTCCCCGTCGGGGTTCTCGCCGTTCGCCGGTTGGGTGGTGCTGGCAATGCCGGCCCGCCCGGACGCGTACAGGGTGGGCAGGTCGAGCGCCTTCTCGGCGGCCGCCTGCGCCTCTTCGTCGAGATCGGAGGCGACGTCGAGCAGCAGGTCGTGGCTTTCCTCGACGACCTCGGCGATGCGGGCGTCGGGCCGGTCGGTCTTGTTGACCACCAGAATCACCGGCAAGTGCGCGGAAAGGGCCTTGCGCAGCACGAACCGGGTCTGCGGCAGCGGCCCTTCGGAGGCGTCGACCAGCAGCAACACCCCGTCCACCATGGACAGGCCGCGCTCCACCTCGCCGCCGAAGTCGGCGTGGCCGGGGGTGTCTATGACGTTGATCACGGTCATGGAACCGTCGGGGTGGTGGCGGTGCACGGCGGTGTTCTTCGCCAGGATGGTGATGCCCTTTTCCTTCTCCAGATCACCGGAGTCCATCAGGCGTTCGATCGTGTCATCGCCGCGGTGCGTCAGGGCGCCGGACTGCCGCAACATGGCGTCCACCAGCGTGGTCTTGCCGTGGTCGACGTGCGCCACGATGGCGACATTGCGGAAGTCTTGGTTGTTCACGTGCCTGATTCTCGCAGCGCAGGTGCACTTTTGCGAAAACGAGGAAGGACCAGCAGCGCCGCACCAAGGAAACACAGTGCCCCGAGAAAGGTGCCAAGGTTCGCCAGCAGCTCGTCCTCGGTGATCCCGGTGCGCCGCACGAACGCGCCCACCGCCGAGACGCCGAAGGCGATCGATCCGATCATGTTGATCCACTCGGCCTGCCAGTCCCGCGAGCCCAGCGCGATCAGACCGATCGCGATCGTGGCCGCGGCCACTCCCAGCGCGGCACTGACCAGGAACGCGATCGAACCCAGGGCATCGGGGGCCCAGACATAGTGGCGCCGCACCCCGGTCGCATGCGCCCAGACCGCGCTTGCGGTGCTGAGGTTGAAGAGTATGGTTCCGGCGAATTGAATTGCCGCCGAGAGCCATTCGAGTTTGATCGACGGCGCCGACAGCATCAGTTGCATCCAGGCCGCGGCGGTGAAGAACCAGGATCCAATGAAGCACAGCCAGTTGGCCGCGCCCGCACCGGCAACGGTCGAGAAGCCGGGCACGGTCGCCAGCGCGAAAAAGGACGAGCCGATGGCGAAGAGCCAGCACTGCCGCGACAGCGTCGCGCACGTCCCCACACACGGCATTCCAGCAGGCAATCCACACCGGACGCAAACCCCGCGGGGTTAGCCTGAATTACCGCCGTCGATTGGAGGTCTGACATGACGGTTTATGAAGTTCTCACGATTGCGGTCATCGTCGTCCTGGGCACCGCTGCCACCGCAGGCATCTATCTCGGCCTGCTCAACTGGATCGGCGGGGCCTACATCGTGCGGTGTGCCACCTGTCGCCACCTGACGGTCTCATCGGATCGCCAGCAGCCGCAGTCGTGTGCGCACTGCCGCCACCCTGTGCTCATGCATCCGGTGCATGCCGCCCACCACCCCCGAGAATTCGCCGATGTGCGGGTCGTGAGCGACTCGCTGAAGTACTAGGGGTAGGACAGCAGCAGCATGACGCGTCCTCCGTTGGTGGCGCGCCGAAGGCCAGTGAGCGCACGAAGAAGAACCGCGATCCAGCAGCCAGATTTGGATCAGTTACGGAATCCGGGGCGATCCGGTCGAACGCCAGTATCCGTCGCCAGATGACCGGAGCACGCCCACTCCCGGTCCTCAGCTGGAAATCGGTGCAGTCGGCGTGAATTCGACGGGCATGGCCTCGAGCCCGCTGACGAAGTTGGCGGGCCGCAGCGGCAGTTCGGCGCCGTCGGCCAGGCGCAGATCCGGTAGCCGCGCCAGCACGCGTCGGGTCATGGCCGTCAGCTCAAGGCGGGCCAGTTGGTTGCCGAGGCAGAAGTGCGTTCCGAAACCGAAGCTGACGTGGTTGTTGGGGGCGCGGTCGATGCGAAAGACATCGGGATCGCCGAAGACCGTCTCGTCGAAGTTCGCCGACTCGAACAACAGCAGCATCTTTTCACCGGCATCCAACGCGGTGCCGTGAAAGTCGGTGTCGGCGGTCAGGGTTCGGCACATGTTCTTGATCGGTGAGGTCCAGCGCAGCATCTCTTCGACCGCGGCGGGCAGCAACTCGGGATCGTCCTGCAAGGCCTGCCACTGATCGGGGTGCCGGGATAGTTCGGCAGTTCCGCCGGACAGCGTGTGACGGGTGGTCTCGTCGCCACCGATGAGGATCAGCAGCGTCTCGGCGAGGATCTGCTCGTCGGTGAGCCGCTGGCCGTCGACCTCGGCGGCGATCAGGACGCTGACCAGATCGTCGGCGGGTTCGCGACGCCGGGCCTCGACGAAGCCGCCCATGAACTCGTTGTAGGCGACCAGTGCATTGGCGGCCATGGTCAGCGACTCCTCGGTGGCCACTGAACTCAGTGCCACCACCATGTCGTCCGACCACGCCAGCAGCGTGGCCCGGTCTTCGGGTGCGACGCCGAGCATGTCGCCGATGACGGCCATCGGCAGCGGCACGGCGAGGTCGCGGACGAAATCGCACTCGCCACGCTCACAGATCGCGTCGATCAGCGTATCGCACAGTCCTTCAATGGAATTCGCCTTGGCTTGAACTCTCTTGCGGGTGAAGCCGGCGTTGACCAGCTTGCGTCGCAACAGGTGTGCGGGATCGTCCATGTCGATCATGTGCGGCAGCGCGGGGGTCGTCGGACGGATCCCGCCGGCGTTGGAGAACAGTTCGGGTTGACGCTCGGCGTCGATCACCGCACGGTAGGTGGCGGCGGCGGCCAGGCCGTTGCGGTCCCGGAAGACCGGTTGGTGTTCGCGCATCCAGCGGTAGGCGTCGCGCGCCTCGCCGCTGGCGTAGAACCGGCCGTCCATCAGGTCGACGCCGGCGGTGACGTCCGTGAGCACGCCCCAGATCATAGGGCGACGGGCTCACCCCCCAAGGCGTTTCGAGAGCTCCGGCAGCCAGGCCCGGTCTGCGGGCACCCAGTCGAGCGACTCGAGCTCGTTCGCACCGACCCAGCGCAGCGCGCGGTGATCGTGCGGATGCAGAGTTCCGCCGGCCTGGGTGACGAGATACGCGCGCAGGATCGACGACTCCCCGACGGCGACGTCGGCGCCGAGGCGTTCACCGACGACGACGTCGACCCCGAGTTCCTCGCGGAGCTCCCGAACGAGCGCGTCGGCCTCGCTCTCCCCCGCGGCCACCTTGCCGCCGGGCAGCTCCCACAGCCCGGCGAGTTCCGGCGGGCGCTGGCGCTGGGCCACCAGAAGTGTCGCGCCGGCGATCAACGCTCCGGCGACGACGATCTGGGACACGCCAATGAGCTTATGCCGTGGCCGGTTTCGCCTTCACGATGGTCAGCTCGTAATCGTTGCTCTGCCACCCGTTGAGGAAAGCCCCGATCGGGACCGCCATGTCCTTGCCGTAGCCCGGCCCGCTGTCGTTGAAGTACACCGTGCCGTTCACGAGATCGACCGCGATCACCACCGCTTCGTGGTTGGCACGGGTGTAGTTCGGTGTCGCCGACGTCCGGTACCCCGACTGGGTGCTCCAGACGGAGTCGGTGTTGATCGTGACCATCGTCGCGTTGCCCGCGGCCAGCGCAGCCGCCAGATCATTCAGCGCGATCTGAGCATCCGCAGCGGTGGCGCCGGTAATCCTGTTGCCGGCATCGTCATAGACGCCGTACCGCTTGGTGGACGCCGTGACATTCCAGTCGGCGTTGGTGTTCATCAACTGGACCGCGTCCTTGACAGCAACGCCGTTGGCGATGTCCTCGTCGAGGTACATCCGCCGGCCTGGGTAGACGACGCTGGCGGTCGTCTTCGCCAGACCGACCATCGTCTCCTCGGTCGGCTTGGTCCCGGTGACCTGGCCGACCGCCATCGCCGTCGCCATCAGGGTGCAGTTCGAGTAGCTCTGCTTGACCCAGTAGACGTCGTTGTCGCGATTGCCGTAGTAGCCCGTGCCTGGCACCGTCACCACGATTTCGCGCTCGACGGTGTCGGGTTTGGCCACGCCCAGGCGGACCGCGATGGTGTGCAGCGCGTGCTGCAGCATGTCAAGTGCCCCAGGCAGATCCGCGGCAGTTCCGTTGTCGACGGTGATCGTGAAGCGGTCGGTGATGCCAGGGGTGACGAGCTCCGAGTTCGGCGTGTACCGGTATGTGCCCGTTGCGCTGTCGTAGGTGACCGTACCGTGGGTGGGTTGCTTGCTCACCCCGTAGGTGACGGCGTAGCCGTTGTTGCTCACCCCGTTGGCGTCCACCCGAATCGTCTTGCCGGAGCCCGACGGCAGGAACCACGTCGGTGACAACGTGGGTGTCCGGTTGAAGAAGATGTAGGTCAGCTGGCGGGAGAGGTCGCTCCACATCGATGCCCACGTCTGCATCGGGGTGGCCGCGGCCGTCGCCGTTCGCAGCGCCATAGTGTCTTGGGCTACCGCCGCGACCGCGGCCGGCGCGCCGGGATCACCATTGGTTCCGGCAACGCCGTTGATGCCACCCATCCCGCCGGTGCCGCCGGAGGCAGTGCCGCCCCAGCCGCCGCTGGCGCCGGAGCCGGCCGCGCCGCCGTCACCACCGCCTTGGCCACCATTTCCGCCGTTGCCGCCGTTCCCGCCGATGGCGCCCTTGCCCCCGTTGAAACCGTTACCGCCCGACCCGGCCGCGCCAGCCGAACCGCCGTCACCGCCGTCACCGCCGCCGGTGCCACCCTGGCCACCGTTGCCGCCGTAACCACCGTTGCCGCCGTCACCGCCTGTTCCGCTGGTGAAACCGGCCAGGCCACCCCGACCGCCGGCACCGCCATTGCCGCCACGGCCACCGGCGGCGTTCGCACCGCCGGCACCGCCGTCGCCGCCAGTGCCGCCGTAGCCGGCGAGGCCGCCATTGCCGTCGGGATCATTGGTATAACCGCCGGCCGAGCCGACGCCGCCGTTGCCGCCTCGGCCGCCTGCGCCGCTGCGACCGTTGGCCCCATTCGCTGCAATGACGAAGAGGTAGCGGCCGACTCCCCCGGCGCCACCGTTGGCGCCACCGGCACCGCCGAACCCGCCGTCGCCGCCATTGCCGCCGGCCGCGCCGTCGCCGTCGTCGACGTAGCCCGGCCATCTGGCGTTACCGCCCTGGCCACCCTGGCCGCCCTGGCCGCCGATGCCGCCGTCACCGCCGCTGCCAAAGACGAAGCTGCCGTCGCCACCGTCGCCGCCTTTACCGCCCGGTCCGCCGTCGCCACCCGTCCCACCGTCGACATTGGGACCGACCACCGGGCTGGTGCCGGGCACGCCGGTCTGGCCCGCGCCACCGTTGCCGCCGGTGCCACCTTGGCCAAAGACCGACAAGAGCCCGACGTTGCCGCCGGTGCCGCCGTCGCCGCCGCCGAACCCGCCGGCCCCGCCCGCACCGCCGTTGCCCGACCACAGTCCACCGGTACCGCCATGTCCGCCGTCGCCGCCGTGATCGCCGGTGGCGCCGTAGAACGGACTGGTTCCGCCGGCCCCGCCGGCGCCGCCGCTGGCGAAGATCGAGAACAGTCCCCCGCTACCGCCGTCGCCGCCCTTGCCGCCGTTGGTGGACGCTCCACCAGTTCCACCGGCGCCCGCGTAGCCCCACACCGACATCAGCCCGGTGTTGCCACCGTGGCCGCCGTCACCGCCGGTGGCGCCGAACGGAATCGCGTTGCCGCCCTTGCCCGCAGCACCGCCGTTGCCCAGATACAGACCACCACTACCGCCGTTGCCGCCCTGACCACCGCTGCTGTTGATCTCGGCCTCACCGGCCAGGACACCACCCGCGCCGCCCTTGCCGCCATTGCCGAACATGCCGGCCGAGCCGCCGTTGCCACCCGCGGTGCCCTGCGCGAACGCCTCGCCACCGGCTCCACCGGCGCCGCCGTTGCCGGCGATCAGGCCGCCATTGCCGCCCCGGCCGCCTTTCCCGGCCTCGGCTCCCTCGCCACCGGCACCGCCGTTGCCGAACCAGCCCGCCGCGCCGCCGTTGCCGCCGTTGAACCCGGCACCGCCATCGCCGAAGATCCCGCCGTTGCCGCCCTTGCAGTCGCTCACCCCGATACACGTGTCGGCCGTCCACGAGTAGCCGTTGCCGGCGATGATTCCGGCATTGGGATGCGCGGCGGTCCCGTTACTGATGAAGAAGCTGACGACGTCCGCAGGGGTCGGCAAGGCCGGCACCGCAGCCGCCCTGGGCGCGGCGGTCCGCGCCGCGGCGGCCGATTTGGTCACCGGCTTGGACGACTTCGACGCGGCCGGCGGCTTCGGGCGAACGGTCGGCCGGTGCTGGCCAGTGGATTTTGTGCTGCTGGACGTGCTCGGGCCGTTCGTGCCGGCCGATCCGGCCGTGTCGGCCGACGCCGTCGCGGGCATCGAGGCCAGTGCGGCGCCGATGCCGAGGGCTATCGCGGATGCGCCGAGCCAGCCGCCAAACTCCACGGGAAGTACCCGGAGCCAGGAAGACCGCCGCACTTCGTGACGGCTGTCGGTGATCGTAGACATGGCAAAGGAAGTCATCAGCGCCCCCGAAGTTGATGTGCGAATTGCCCAGGTACCGTCCCGCTTCTTGAGACGGAGCTGTCGAGCAACGCTGGCAACCTAACACCACCGTGGCAAACAATTCCCGAATTTGAGACAGATGTCCCGGTTCCTTCTTGGTCTTCCGCTCGGCCCCCCGCGGGAGAAGACTTGCACCATGCCGCTAACCGATGAAGAGATTGATTCCGCCATCAAGAATCTCGACGGCTGGGAGCATGCCGACGGTGCCCTGCGTCGCTCAGTGAAATTCCCGGCGTTCCTCGACGGCATCGACGCCGTCCGCCGCGTCGCCGAGCACGCCGAAGCCAAGGACCATCACCCCGACATCGATATTCGCTGGCGGACAGTCATTTTCGCCCTAGTTACGCATTCCGCGGGTGGGATCACCGACAAGGATGTGGAGATGGCGTCCGATATCAACGAGATTGTCGGCGACCGCTAGCCGCGATCCAGGCCAGCGTCGCCAGCGTTGCCACGATGTAGATCAGACCCGGCCAGGCGAGATACCAGGGCCGGCTGATCTGCCAGATCGTCGGCTGAGCGAAGCTCAGCAGCCACGGCACCCCGACCAGCGTCAGCACCAGCCAGCCCCACCCCAGCAACCGGGCGCCCGCCCGGCCCCGCCACGGCCCGTGCATGAGCCAGATCATCAGCGGAAGCAACCACACCCAGTGGTGGGTCCACGAGATCGGTGAGACCAGTAGGCCGAACAGCTGCACCACCAACAACAAGCCCAGCCGGTCGCCGTCCAGCGCACGCCAGGCTAGCAACGCCAGCACCGCCGTCACCGCGATCCCGGCCAACACGATCGGTCCGTAGCCGGCGTCGTGTCCGACGATGCGCGAAATCGCGCCCCGCCAGGACTGATTGAACGAGGTTCCGATCGGTCCGACACGACCGGCGTCACCGAGCAGATCGGTGAAATAGAAGCGCGCCTGCTGACCGATCACCGCAACGGACAGACCGACGGTCGCAAAGAACGCGATCGCCGAGAAGGCCGCTGAGCCCCAGCGGCGCACACCGAGGAAGTACAGCCCCGTGATGGCCGGGGTCAGCTTGATCCCGGCTGCGATCCCCACCAGCAGACCCGACAGCCACCACCGACTGCTGTAGGCGGCGTACAGGACAGCCAACACCAGGATCACGTTGATCTGGCCGTAGTCGAAGTTACTGCGCAGCGGTTCGATCCAGATGCCGACGGCAGTCCACTGCATCGCGACGCGGTGGCCTTGCCAGGCCGGCACGCCGAGTAGCCGCTGGCTGACCCTGACCACGCCATAGAGCGCGGCGATGATGCCGAGCTGCCAGCAGAAGGCGACCAGCCCGAACGGCAGCAGGTGCAGGGGGTAGAACACCAGCGCCGCAAAGGGCGGATAGGTGAACGGCAGCGGGAAGTCGGGCGTCTGGTCGGCGTAGACGTAGGAGTACAGCGTGCCGGGGTGATCCAGCGCGGTTGCGCCGCCGAGATAGACGTGCAGGTCGACGAAGTTGGCGCCGTTGGGCACGAGGTAGGTCCAGGCCAGGCGGGCAGCCACACTGACGACCAGCAACACCGGAGCCAGCCAGGCTGGCCGCGCCGCCAAGGCCGGAGAAGCCGGGGTGTCCACCGTGCGACTGTAGCGACGGATGCTGCCGACTCCACGATTTCGGACGCCCCGCATCACCATCGGCCATCACTGCCGTAACGGTTGAATAAACACCACACGTGTCACTTGAGTAACTCTAGTAACGGACTACCTTCGGGATCAGACCTGCACTCGAGGATTGGGATAACCATGCCAAGTATTTCAAAGCTGTTCGCCGCCAATGTGATTGGCGCTGCCGGGCTGTGCTCGGTCGCGCTCGCCCTCAGCCCCTCCGCCGCCGCGGACCCCGGGGTCTCGCCCGCCGTTCCCGGCGTGCCCGGGCTCAGCATGCTGGAGCAATTCGCCACGAACCCGGCCAGTGCCGCGGCGCTGCTGCAGACCGCCGCGACCGCACTCAGCGGTGCGGGAGGTCTGACCGGCGCGCCGTCGACGCTGCCGGTCTCGCCGATCGGCGGTGCGCCGGCCACATTGCCGGTCTCGCCGATCGCCGGCGCACCGGCGACCGCCCCGGCCGCCAGCCCCATTCCCGGCGGCAGCATCACCGCACCGCTGATTCCGCTGCTCAACCAGCTCGGCATGCCCGGTGACCTGGCCAGCCTGACGCCGTCGAACATGCCGTTCCCGGTCAAGGTCGGCGACAGCCTGGCCGTCGGCGCGCCGGCTCCGGTAGCCCCCGTGTCCACCGGGGTCGCCGGACCGGCCGGGGTCCCCCCGGCCACCAGCCCGGCGATCGCGCCGACCACCCCGGGTGGGGCTGGCCTCGGCCAGCTGCTGCCGCTGTCCGCGCTGCCCTGACCAACCACTACCCGATGAGGGAGTTCACCGTGCCGCAGATCGCCAAGACGGCTCTTCTGCTGACCGCCGCCGCGCTCGTGGCCGCGACCAACCTGGCGTTCAGCCCGGTCGCGGCCGCGGACCCGGCCATCCCGCTGGATCCCGGCCAGCTGCCCGGCCTCGACGCCATGCAGATGCTCGGCCCGGTCGTCCAGCAGGCCGCGGGGAACCCCTCATCGGCGCAGTCGCTGCTGCTCGCGGCGGCTTCACAACTCGCTGGTGGTGCCACCACGCCGGGCGGCTCGGCGGCACTGGCCCAGCAGGTCACCAAGTTCGTGCAGGAGGGCGGGGCCGCTGGCCCCTCGGCCGCACTGCCTTCGTCGGCTCCCCCCGCCGCCCAGGCCCTGAGTGGCATCGCGCACGGCACCGCGCCGCTGCTGACGCCCGGCCCCGGCAACGGTCCCGTCCCCCTGCCTGAACACCTCCCCGATGGCGGCGCACCCAGCTCGATCTTCGGCACCGAAGCACATCTGCCGACCGGGATCGACCCGGCGCACGCCGTCGGCCCCGTTCCTGACGCACTGCCCGAGGTGCCCACCCCGGTGCAGGTGGTGACTCCGGGCGCCACACCGGGCGCCACGCCGGTCGGCAACTCGATCAACGTCGCGACGCCGAACCCCGCGCCCGCGGCTGCCCCGAACTACGACCCGGCGGCGCCGCCCACCCAGGACTTCATGTACCCGTCGATCAGCAACGGCTGCCTGAAGGACGGCGGCAACGTGATCGCGACCGCGATTTCGGTCGCCGGGCCGGCGAAGATCCCCACGCCGGGACCGGTCGCCGGGCAGACCGCCTACGTGTTCACCGCCGTCGGCACGCCGGCGCCGGCCGCCGAGCAGAAGCTCCCGCTGAACGTCACGTGGGTCAACCTGACCACCGGCAAGTCCGGCAGCGCCACGCTCAAGCCCAATCCCGAGATGAACGCGGCGGGGCCGACCACGTTGATGGCCATCGCCGACACCGGCTCGGGCAGCATCATGTCGACGATCTTCGGCCAGGTGACCACTGTGGACAAGCAGTGCACCTTCATGCCGACAATCGGTTCGACCGTCGTGCCCTGAGGCTCGAAAAGCCGCGCTAGGGTTGGGAAATCGAAATCCCAACCCTAGGTGGGTTCATGGAGACGCTCGACCCCTTGGACGCGATGTTGCTGACGGCCGAGCTGATCTCGAGTCCCATGCACGTCGCGGTCGCGCTGATCATGAGCCCGCCCACGGGCATGACGGGTACGACGTTCATCGACGAAATGTATGAGCAGGGCCTGACCGCGCCCGATCCCGTTGACCCCCGGCTGCGCCGTCGCCTGCACCGCGGCGTGGACACCGGCGGCCTGTGGGTGTGGCGCGAGGTGGCCGATCTCGACCTGAGCCACCACCTCCACCGGCTCTCACTGGCGGATGGTTCGGACACCTCGGCACTGTGGGAGCTGGTGTCCGAGTTGCACGCCGAGCCGCTCGACCGGTCGGCACCGCTGTGGATGGCGTATCTGATCGACGGGCTCGCCGGCGACCGCTGCGCCCTGTACATCAAGATCCATCACATCGTCGTCGACGGTGTCGCGGGGCTGCAGATCATCGCCGACTCGCTGACCACCGATCCCGATCGGCGTGATATGCCACCGGTTTACGCCGGCGCCACCCCCGACGAGCCCACCACGAAACGGCGCGGCTTCAACCCGCTGTCGGTGGTGCGTGACATCGCGGGGGCCGCGGCGTCCGTGCTGAACCTGGCCCGCCATGTCGCATCCGCAGAAGTTACGAACATCGTCGGCGGCCTGATCACACCCACGGTCGCGGCACCGTTCGGCGCGCCGCACACACGATTCAACACCAAGCTGGGCCCTCGGCGGATCTTTGCGGCAACCAGCTTGGACCGCAAGCGAATTCGGGCCATACAGCAGGCAGCCGACGTCACCGGCAACGACGTCGTGACGGCGTTGATCGCCGGTGTGCTGCGGGATTGGCTGGCCGACCAGGATGAGCTGCCCAGCCAGTCCCTGGTGGCGTTGTGTCCAGTGACCGTGCGCGAGCGCAACGCAGCCGTACCCGACGAACACGGTAACCAGTTTGGCCTCGGGCTGTGTCCACTCGCTACCGCCACCGACGACCCGGCCGAGCGGCTGAGCCTGGTCCACACTGCGATGGCAGGCGTCAAGCATCAGGTCGCGGCTCGGGGCCCCGGCGCGATGCTGCTGGTGCTGATGCCGGCCGTCGTACCGACGGCGCTCGCTCCGCTGCTGCCGTTCGGGTCGTGGGTGCGGCCGAGCTACAACCTGCCGATCTCGAATGTGCCGGGTCCGCGCGAGCGGCTTTACTTCAACGGCGCCAGCATCGACGAGATCTACCCCGTGTCGGTGGTCTACGACGGGATGGCACTCAACGTGACGCTGTGTTCCTACGCCGACCGCATCGGCGTCGGTTATGTGGCCGACCGCGACGTGGTGGCCGACGTCGACGACCTCATTCCGCTGACCGAGGTCGCACTCGCGGAACTTGAGGCCGCCGTCCTCTAAATTTCTGCGTTGATACAGAACTGAGAGCGAAAATTCGGGCGAATCGTCGCTCCTAGTCCTGTCTCAATGCAGTTGATCAGTAGGCCATGAACAGGATTTCGTCCCGGCCGTAATCCATGCCGGGGTGCGCCGCCGCCAGGTGCGCCTGGGTGAGCTCGACCAGCTCGTCCTCGTCCTTGGCNCTGATCGCCTCGCCACACGGACAGTTGATGTGCGTCTTCATGGTTCCTCCGTTATCCGGCCTTAGCCTTCGCTGCGGCTTTCATCTTCTTCTTGTACGCCCTGACTTCGTCCAGCGACCCCTTGTCGACCACGTCCGCGATCGACATATGGGTGCCGGCCTTGCCGTAGTCACCGGCCGCCTCGCGCCAGCCCTTGGGCGTGACGCCGTACTGCTTGCCCAGCAGGGCCAGGAAGATCTTGGCCTTCTGCTCGCCGAATCCGGGCAGGGCCTTCAGCCGGCGCACCACCTCGGCGCCGTCGGGGTTGCCGTCGAGCCACAGCTGGGCGGCGTCGCCGTCGTAGCGGTCGACGATCTCGCGGGCCAGATCCTGCACGCGCTTGGCCATCGAGCCCGGAAAGCGGTGGACCGCAGGCGTTTTCGAGAACTTCTCGGTGAACTGTTCGGGGTCGTAGTCGGCGACCAGCCGCGGGTCGATACCGCCGATGCGCTCGACGATCTTGCGCGGCCCGGCGAAGGCCGTCTCCATGGGGATCTGCTGATCCAGCAGCATCCCGGTCAGCAGGGCGAACGGATCCTCGCTCAACAGGTCGTCGGACGCGGGATCTCCGGTGAGCTGCAGTCTCGCCATGGCCGACAGTCTAGGACGATGATCAGATCGGTTCGGGCATCTGTGCCGCTCAGGTGTGCGATTGTGGAGCGATTCCTGTGTGGATACACCCCGAGGAGACGGACATGAGACGGGTGATTGCACCTGTTGTCGCGGCGGTCGTCACCGCCATTGCCTTGGCCGGCACGGCTGCGGCGATACCGGACCAGGGCACGCCGGAATTCGACGTGTACATGCAGGGCCTGGCCCGCAATGGCTACAACCTGAATCCAGACACTGCGTGGCGCGTTGCCCATCAGGCCTGCATCGGCGGCATACCGGGCTACATCGGGTTGGAACTGGCCGCTCAAGGGGTTATCGGCCCCGGTGCGCAGGAGCGGGTATTCGACGTTGCCCGAAAGTACGCCTGCCCCGTCCAGTAAGCGAGAAGACAACATGTCGGGTGCGGTAGCGCTCGCGCTGGCGGTCGCACTCGCCGCGGTCGCACTGATCGTCGGCGCCATCGCCGTCCTGACCCGCAGCGTGGTCAGCACGCCGGCCGAGCGCACCGTACACGCCGCGCTGCACACCGCCTCGCTGGCGGCCCGCTCACTGCGCAAGGGCCTGGACGCCGAATCTGCGGCCGCCGCCGCCCCGCACCTGCGCAGTCTGACGGGCTCCGACGGTGTCGCCATCTACGACGGCGACACCGTGCTGCTGGCCTTCGACCCGCCCAGCGATTCGTTGTGGCCGCCGGCCACCCTGGAGATCTGTCACCACACCGCGCGTGACGCGATCACCGGCCAGCGCCGGGTGCTCGCCCGCGACCAGTCCCCCGCCGTGGTGGCCCAACCCATCCTCGACGACGACGGCAGGGTGATCGGGGTGCTCGTCGTGGTCAACACAGACGAGCCGTCGCCGGGGATGCTCGGTGCCATCGCCGAGGTCGCGCGCTATGCCGCCAGCCAGCTCGAGCTGGCCGAGCTGGATGCGTCGCGGGCTCGCCTCGATCGTGCCGAGGTGCTCGCGCTGCGCGCACAGATCAGCCCGCACTTCATCTACAACGCGCTCAATACCATCGCCTCGTTCGTGCGCACCGACCCCGACCGGGCGCGCGACCTCATTCTGGAGTTCGCCGACTTCACCCGCTACTCCTTTCGCTCCGCAGGCCCGTACACGGTGCTCGCCGACGAGCTCCGCAACATCGACCGCTACCTGACGCTGGAACGCGCCCGCTTCGGCCCGAATCTGTCGGTGACACTGCAGATCGCGCCCGAGGTGCTGACCGTCGTGGTGCCGTTCCTGGCGCTGCAGCCCCTCGTGGAGAACGCGGTGCGGCACGGCCTGGCCGGGCGCCAAGGCGGTTCGATCGAAATCGTCGCCCGCAACGAAGGTTCCGACTGCGTCATCAGCGTCGAGGACGACGGTATCGGCATGGACCCCGAGATCCTTCGGTCCGGGCACGGCGACGTGCTGGGCGAGGGTGAACAGAGCGCCCATGTCGGGCTGAGCAATGTCGACCACCGACTGCGCGCGGCGTTCGGCAACGACTACGGTCTGGTGGTCGAGACCGCCCCGGATGCGGGTACGAAGGTAATCATGCGGGTGCCGAAGTTCCGCACCGGCGTGCGGGTTTGAGGAGGGTGATGGCGGCAGGACTGTGGGTGCTGGCGGTCGACGACGAAGCCCCCGCGCTCGACGAGCTCACCTATCTGCTCGGCGAGCACCCCGACGTCGCCGAGGTGACCGGCGCCGGTGACGCTACCTCCGCGCTGCGGATCATCAACGAACGCACCGTCGACGCGATCTTCCTCGATATCAACATGCCCGGCCTGTCCGGTCTCGAACTGGCCAGTGTGCTGGGCAATTTCGCGCACCCGCCCGCGGTCGTCTTCGTCACCGCGCACGACGACAAGGCCCTGGCCGCCTTCGAGGTCGGCGCGCTGGACTACCTGCTCAAGCCGATTCGCAAGGAGCGCCTCGACGAAGCCGTCCGGCGGGTGGTCACCACGCGCACCGCCGAAGCGGCCCCGTCGGCCGACGAGGCGGCCGCCGACACCATCCCCGTCGAGCTCGGCGGGGTCACCCAGCTGGTCCGCTGCGACACCATCGGCTGGGTCGAGGCCGAGGGCGACTACGCCCGGCTACACGCCGCATCCGGCTCGCATCTGGTGCGAATCCCATTGAGCACCTTGGAAGACCGCTGGCGCAACCGCGGCTTCCAGCGGGTGCACCGCTCCTATCTCGTCGCACTGAACATGGTCACCGGCCTGCGCACATCGGGCGCCTCGACGATGGTGCGGATGCGCGCCAACGGCGCGTCCGCCGCTATCGAGTTGCCGGTCAGCCGCCGCCAGGCCCGCGAGCTGCGCGACCGGCTGATCCGCGACCCGATGCGAACCTTCCGCCCCGCGACGACCAATGACTAAGCCGGGCCGCCCGCAACGCGAACGCGTGGTGCTGGCCCACCGGCGCGGCACCCGCTTGGTGCACACCCGCGTCGAGGTCCAGGAGCAGACCGAGATCGGGGACGCACTGGTGCGCGGTCTGGTGCGCGCCCAGCTTGGCCTGGCGCTGCGGCTGGCCGCGGTGGTCGCCGGCGGAATGGCCGCACTGCCGTTGATCAACGCGGTGTTCCCAGAACTGTCCAACGCCACCGTGTTCGGGATGCGGCTGAACTGGCTGACCCTGGCGGTGTTCGTCTACCCCGCGCTGTACGGCGTCGGCCGGCTCTTCATCCGGCTCGCCGAACAGGGCGAACGCGATTTCATGGGCGTGGTCGACGACGAGAGCCCGCCATGACCTCGACGGCGACGGCACTGACCGCCGGTGGCCTGCTGGCGTCCGCGGTGGCGACGGTGGCCGTCGGCGCCTACGGGGTTCGGCTGTCGCGCACCACATCCGACTTCCTGGTGGCTTCGCGCACCGTCGGCCCCCGCTGGAACGCCGCCGCGATCTCCGGTGAATACCTCTCGGCGGCTTCATTTCTCGGTGTCGCCGGCCTGATCGCCAAGTACGGGGCCGACGCGCTGTGGTACCCGGTCGGGTTCACCGCGGGGTATCTGGGTCTGCTGCTGTTCGTCTCGGCGCCGCTACGCCGCTCGGGCGCCTACACCGTGCCCGATTTCGCCGAGTTCCGGCTCGGCTCGCCGCGCGTGCGCCGAGTCGCGATGTTCGTGGTCGTCACGGTATGCATCCTCTACCTGATCCCCCAGTACCAGGGCGCGGGTATCGCACTGAAAGCCCTTCTGGGCGTTCCGATATGGCTCGGGCCGCTGGCCGTCGGCGGGATCGTGATCGCCAACGTCGTCGGCGGCGGGATGCGGTCCATCACCTTCGTGCAGGCCTTCCAGTACTGGCTGAAGCTCACCGCCGTCGCCGTCCCCGCGCTGGTGCTGCTGATGCACGTCAGCCACCAGCACCCCCGGCTCGGTGGCCCGCTCGCGCCCACGGTGGACCAACAGACCGTCGTCGCGATAGACACCGACGTCGTCGTCACCGTCGCCGACCCGACCGGCGTGACGGTGAGCGGCCCGGCCCACAACGGCGCGCTGGGGTCCCCTGGCGAGTACTCCCTGCCGCAGGGAACCACACTGACACTGGCCGCCGGAGCGCACACCCCGGTCGTCACCGGGGCACCGGCCAACGGCGCGGCGTGGATCCAGAGTGGCGGCGGACTGGGCGGCAAACACCCGCTCTATCAAGTGTTTTCGATCATGGTAGCCACATTCCTTGGCGCCATGGGGCTGCCGCACGTGCTGGTTCGCTTCTACACGAACCCCGACGGGCGGGCCGCGCGGCGCACCGCACTGAGTGTGATCGTCCTGCTGTCGCTGTTTTATTTGTTCCCCGTCCTGCTCGGGGTGTTCGCCCGGCTCTACGTGCCACAGCTGTTGATCACCGGCAAGGCCGATGCCGCGGTGCTGCTGCTGCCGTCCGCCGCGATCGCGGGACTGCCTGGTGAACTGATCGCAGCGCTGGTCGCGGCCGGCGCCATCGCGGCCTTCCTGGCGACCTCGTCGGGCCTGCTGGTCAGCATCGCCGGCGCGGTGTCCACCGACGTGCTGCGCGGCCGGGTCAGCGACTTCCGGGCCGCGGCGCTGGTCGCCGGGCTCATCCCGATTCCGCTGTCCCTGGTCGCCCCCACCCTGGAACTGTCCCGCGGAGTCGGCCTGGCGTTCGCGGTCGCCGCCTCCACGCTGTGCCCACTACTCGTGCTGGGGATCTGGTGGCGCGGACTGACCGCCGCCGGCGCCATCGCGGGTTTGGTCGTCGGTGCGCTGGCCTCCGGGGTGGCCATCCTGGTCGCGATCACCGGCTGGGTCGACGACGACGTGCTCGGCGGCTGGCTGACGACGCTGATCGGCTACCCCGCGGCCGTCACGGTGCCGTTGGCGTTCGCGACGATGACGCTCGTCAGCCGTCTCGCCCGCGGCAACGCGCCACCCGACGTGGCGCGCATCTTCGCCCGCATGCACGTGCCGGAACGCCTGGGCATGGGCGTGGAGCGAGTGCCCCGCGGCTGACCCGAACCTGAAGTCCGACCGCTCAGCGCCGCCGGACAACCGTTCACCGCATGGTCCGCTCGCACACTAGGGCTGTGACCCACCTCTCAATACCCTGTGACCACGATCGGAGTTCACAATCTTGAGCTGAGGAGCATGCGGTGCCCACAACCGACCTGCCGCCGCGGGAAACCCACCCCAGCGGCGCCCAATACCAGTCCATGCAGGCCAGTCCCGAATTTCAGGAGCTGCGCCGCACCCTGCGCCGCTTCGTCTTCCCGACCACGGCGTTCTTCCTGATCTGGTACGCCAGCTACGTTCTGCTGGGCGCGTTCGCCCACGACTTCATGGCCATCAAGGTGTGGGGCAACATCAACCTCGGCCTGCTCATCGGGCTGGGCCAGTTCCTGACGACGTTCCTGATCACCGGCCTGTACGTACGGTTCGCCAACCGGGAGCTCGACCCGCGCGCCGAAGCGATCCGCGCTGAGATGGAAGGCACCGCGAAGTGACCACTACCGTGCTCGCCGAAGCCAGCCGGATCGGCAACCCTGCCGTCAACATCAGCATCTTCGTGGCCTTCGTGGTCATCACGCTGTTCATCGTGATCCGCGCCGGCCGCTCCAACACCAACGCCACCGAGTTCTTCACCGGCGGCCGCGCATTCTCCGGGCCGCAGAACGGAATCGCCATCGCCGGTGATTATCTTTCTGCCGCAAGCTTTCTCGGCATCGCCGGAGCCATCGCGGTGTACGGCTACGACGGCTTCCTCTACTCCATCGGCTTCCTGGTGGCCTGGCTGGTTGCACTGCTGCTGGTGGCCGAATTGCTGCGCAATACCGGCAAATTCACGATGGCCGATGTGCTGAGCTTCCGGCTCAAGCAGCGGCCGGTACGGGTGGCCGCGGCCACCTCGACGTTGACGGTGTCGCTGTTCTACCTGCTGGCGCAGATGGCCGGCGCCGGTGGCCTGGTCGCGCTGTTGCTCGACGTCCACGGTCGCACCGCCCAGTCCCTCGTGATCGCGGTGGTCGGCGTGCTGATGATCGTCTACGTCCTGGTCGGCGGCATGAAAGGCACCACATGGGTGCAGATCATCAAGGCCGTGCTGCTGATCGTCGGTGCGGCGGTCATGACCGTCCTGGTGTTCGTCAAGTTCGGTCTGAACTTCTCCGAGATTCTCGGCTCCGCGCAACACATGGTGCACGAGGCCACCACCAAGGGTGTGGCCAGCCGCGACGTGCTGGCCCCCGGCGCGCAGTACGGCGCCAACACCACCTCGAAGATCAACCTGCTGTCGCTGGGTCTGGCACTCGTGCTGGGCACCGCCGGCCTGCCGCACGTGCTGATGCGCTTCTACACGGTGCCGACCGCGAAAGAGGCTCGGCGGTCGGTGGTTTGGGCGATCGCGCTGATCGGTGCGTTCTACCTGTTCACTCTCGCCCTGGGTTACGGAGCGGCCGCGATGGTCGGACCGGACAAGATCCTGGCGGCTCCCGGTGGGCAGAACTCGGCCGCACCGCTGCTGGCGTTCGAGCTGGGCGGGGTGATCCTGCTCGGCGTCATCTCGGCGGTGGCGTTCGCCACCATCCTGGCCGTGGTCGCCGGCTTGACGATCACCGCGTCGGCGTCCTTCGCCCACGACGTCTACGCCAGTGTGCTCAAGAGCCACAAGGTGACTGAGGACGAGCAGGTGCGGGTCTCCCGGATCACCGCGGTGGTGCTCGGCATCGCCGCGATCGGGCTGGGCATCCTGGCCAACGGCCAGAACGTGGCGTTCCTGGTGGCGCTGGCGTTCGCGGTCGCGGCTTCGGCCAACCTACCGACGATCGTGTACTCGCTGTACTGGAAACGCTTCAACACCCGCGGCGCACTGTGGAGCATGTACGGCGGCCTGATCAGCTGCCTGGTGCTGATCGTCTTCTCCCCGGCCGTCTCGGGCAACAAGACCGCGATGATCCCCGGCGCGAACTTCGACTGGTTCCCGCTGGCCAACCCCGGCATCGTGTCGATCCCGCTGGCGTTCATCCTCGGCATCGTCGGGACCCTGACCTCGTCGGATCCCGGCGATCCGGAGCTCAACGCCGAAATGGAGGTCCGGTCACTGACCGGCGTCGGCGCGGAGAAGGCCACTCACCACTAAATGAGGTGAGAATCTCGCCGGGTCCGGGAATGGTGTGGGTGTGCCGACGACGTTGACCACCACATGACCCCCGGTCGCTCCGCTCCTGCCCGCCGGTCCGCATGAGCCCAACCCGGCGAGATTTCGCCTTCGCCCTGCTGGCGTACTCGTTCGCCGCGATCATGGTCGGCACCACGCTGCCTACCCCGCTGTACGCGCTGTACTCGGAGCGCATGCACTTCGCGGTGCTGACCACGACGGTCATCTACGCCACCTACGCCGGCGGGGTGTTGTTCGCGCTGCTGGTGTTCGGCCGATGGTCCGACGCCATCGGCCGTCGGCCCGTGCTGCTGGCCGGCACGGTCAGCGCGCTGGCCAGCGCCGTGGTGTTCCTGATGGCGGATTCGGTGCCGCTGCTGCTGGTGGGCCGAGTGCTGTCCGGGTTATCGGCGGGCCTGTTCACCGGAACCGCCACCGCGGCGGTCATCGAGGCCGCACCACCGAGCTGGCGGACGCGCGCGCCGGCGGTGGCCACCATCGCCAACATCGGCGGTCTGGGCGCCGGGCCGGTGCTGGCCGGAATCCTGGCGCAGTACGCGCCGATCCCGCTGCGGCTCACCTTCTTCGTGCACATCGCGCTCGTCGTGCTGGCGGCGGTCGCGGTGCTGCTGGTACCGGAGACGTCCAGCCGAACCGGAAAGCTGGGACTGCAACGGCTTTCGGTGCCGCCCGAGGTTCGGCCGGTGTTCATCGTCGCCGCGCTGGCCGCGTTCGCCGGGTTTGCCGTCACCGGCTTGTTCACCTCGGTAGCGCCGTCGCTGCTGACCGACATCATCGGGAACGGCAATCACGCGCTGGCCGGCCTGATGGCCGGATCCATCTTCGGCGCCTCGGCGATCGCGCAGATCGCCGGTGCGCGCATCGCACCGCAGCGCGCCGTCGCGCTCGGGTGCGCCATCCTGGCCGCAGGCATGGGTGTTCTCGTTGTGGCGCTGCACTATTCGTCGCTGTCCGGATTGATCGCCGCGGCGGTGGTGTCCGGTATCGGCCAGGGCATCAGCTTCAGCCGCGGACTGGCTGCCGTCGCCGAGCGCACCCCCGCGCAGCGCCGAGCCGAAGTCAGCTCCACCTATTTCGTGGTGGCCTACGTCGCGATCTCGATCCCGGTGATCGGCGAGGGTTTCGCCGCCCAGGCCTGGGGCCTGCGCACCGGCGGAACCGTGTTCGCCGCAGCGGTCGGGGTGCTGGCACTCGCCTGCCTGGCGGCCATCCTCTGGCAGGAATCCCAGGAGAAATCAGGTAGATCTACCTACGCCGAAGCGGGCTAGCCGGGACGACGGCCTGTACTGCACCGCAGTCATGCTCGTTGCCCTGGTGAGCGCGCGCATCATGTGCGGAAGTCGCTCTGCAGCAATGCTTCCCGAGCAGATCGCCGACTAGCCGCTCTTGCGGCGGAACTCCCGACGGTTCTCCACCGGCCCCTGCGTGCGGGATTGCTTGGCACCGCGGTCGGTGTGCGCGGAGCCGCTCGCCGATTTCGTCTTCTTCCGCTCCAGCGCCTCGCGGAACTTCTGCTTGGTGTCGTCCTGCGGATCGGACTCTGATTCGGCCATACCGGTCAGCCTAACGTGGCGCGGGCCAGATGCCGGAGGCATCCCAAAAAGGCCTGAGTCAGCGGATGCCCGGCGGCATTCCGTAGACATGCGAGATCGGCATCGTCAGCAGCACCCGGCGGTCGGTGACCATGGCGCGGCGGTAGTCGTCCCAATCCGGATGCTCACCGGCGACGTTGCGATAGAGGGCGATGAGCGCCTCGACGGTGTCGTCATCCGGTGAGGCCGCAGGCGGGGTGAGGATGGAGTTCCCCTCGGCGACGGCATAGGACCAGCCGTCGTCCGAGGACACCAGGATCGAGGCCCGCGGGTCGCGCCGCAGGTTGCGGGTCTTGGCGCGCGGTTCGGTGATGGAAACCTCGATCGCCAGACTCCGCGGGTCGAAGTGATACGTCACGTTGGACAACTGCGGACGGCCGTCACGTTTGATGGTCGCGAGTACACCGAGTTTGTTACCCGCGATCAGCGCCAGCAGCTTGTCGTCGAACACGTGACGGGCCATCCATCGAGACTACGTCGCTAGCATCGAGAACATGACCCGCTATGCGGCTTTCCTGCGCGGCGTGAACGTCGGTGGCGTGAACATGAAGATGGCCGACGTCGCCGCGGCACTGACCGACGCCGGATTCACGAACGTGAGGACCATCCTCGCTAGCGGCAACGTGGTGCTCGACAGTGACACCACCGCGGCGAAGACGCGCACGGAAGCCGAAGCCGCACTGCGGGATGCGTTCGGCTACGACGCGTGGGTGCTGGTCTACGACCTCAAGACGGTTGGCGCCGTCGCCGAGGCGTACCCGTTCGAAGCCGAAGTCGAGGGCCACCACTCATATGTCACGTTCGTCAGCGATCCCGCTGTCCTTGATGAGCTCGCCGCCCTGGCCGACGACGCCGGACCCGAGGAGAAGATCGCCCGCGGCGACGGCGTCGTCTACTGGCAGGTACCCAAGAATTCCACCCTGGACTCGACCATCGGCAAGACGATGGGCAAGAAGCGCTACAAGTCCTCGACCACGACGCGCAATCTGCGCACCCTGGCAAAGGTAGTGCGATGACAGCGGAAAAAGTCGCCGCAAGCGAACTGAGCGGCGTCTCGGAGACCGCGCTGATGACGCTCAACGGTCGCGCCCATCAGGCCGGTCTACCCGGCCCGATCCTGCACGACCCGATGGCCATTACGCTCGTCGACGCCATCGATTTCGACTTCGACAAGTTCGGCCGCAAGGGCCAGGAGATGGCGCTGCGCTCACTGGCCGTCGATGCCTGCGCGGTCGATTACCTGCGCCGGCATCCGCAGGCCACCGTCGTCGCATTGGCCGAGGGCTTCCAGACCAGCTTCTGGCGAGTGAGCGAGGCGATGCCCGATCCGCAGTTCCGCTGGCTGTCGATAGACCTGGCACCGGTGATCGAGCTGCGCGAGCGGCTACTGCCGTCCTCGCCGCGGATCACCGCACTGGGGCAGTCCGCACTGGACTACAGCTGGATGGACCGGGTGGACAGCGGCAACGGCGTGTTCATCACCGCCGAGGGTCTGCTGATGTACCTGCAGCCCGACGAGGCGATGGATCTTATCGCCCAGTGCGCCAAGCGTTTTCCCGGCGGACAGATGTTCTTCGACCTGCCGCCGGTACTGGTCAAAAGACTCGCCCCGAAAGGGATGAAGTCCTCGCGGCACTACCGGGTGCCGCCGATGCCGTTCAGCCTCAGCACCGTCCAACTGGCCGACCTGGTCAACACCGTGCCAGGAATCAAAGCCGTGCATGACATCCCGATGCCGAAGGGCCGTGGCTTCTTTTTCAAGACGCTGTTCCCCGCGATCTGGCACTTCGGCCCAACGAAGCGTTTCCGCGGGGCCTACACCCTGCTGGAATTCGGCTAGGGCTGGAATTCGGCTGACGCCTCAGCCGAACGCCGAGTCCAAATACTGCAGCGCCTCGCGCTTGCCCAGCCCGAGCACGCGGGCGGCCTCCACGTAAGCGTTGGCTGCCGCAGCCATGGCGGCGTCGGCCGGATCGGCACGCGCCACGAACGTCCCGAATCGGCCCCGGGTTTCGACGATCCCCGCGGTCTCCAGTTCCCGGTAGGCGCGCGCCACGGTGTTCACCGCCAGCCCAAGCTGGCCGGCCAGCTCACGCACCGTCGGCAACCTGGTGCCGGGCGGCAACCGCCCCTCGCGAATACCCTCGATGACCTGCGTTCTGAGCTGATCAAACAGTGGACGCGCCGCCCCTGCGTCTATGCGCAGTCCAAGCCCCAACTCCGACACCCGCTCAGTATCGCTTAGACCGGCTATTTTGGGGGATGTGCGTATCGCGGTGTTGAGCGGGGCGGGGATATCCGCCGAGAGTGGTGTGCCGACGTTTCGCGACGACAAGACCGGGCTGTGGGCCAAGTACGACCCGTACGAGCTGTCCAGCACCGACGGCTGGCAAAGCCATCCCGAACGGGTGTGGGCCTGGTATCTGTGGCGGCATCACCTGGTCGAGCGGGTGCAGCCCAACGACGGTCACCGTGCGGTGGCGGCCTGGCAGGACTACGCCGACATCACCGTGGTGACACAGAACGTCGACAATCTGCACGAGCGGGCCGGCAGCCAGACGGTGCATCATCTGCACGGCAGCCTCTTCGAATTCTGGTGCGACACCTGCGGTTCTCGCTACCACGGCCCGCTGCCGGATATGCCCGAGCCCGAGTTGGAGAAGATGCCGCCGCAGTGTGAGTGCGGCGGGCTGATCCGCCCCGGCATCGTGTGGTTCGGTGAGCAGTTGCCCGACGAGCCGTGGCAGGCGTCGGTTGAGACGGTGGCCACCGCCGACGTGCTGGTGGTCGTCGGCACCTCAGCGATTGTCTACCCCGCGGCCGGGCTGCCCGATGTGGCACTGGCCCGCGGCGTGGTCGTCGTCGAGGTCAATCCGGAACCGACCCCACTGTCGGACAACGCGACCATTTCGATCCGGGAGTCGGCGAGCGCAGCACTGCCGCGGCTGCTGCAGCAGTTGCCCGAGCTATTGCAAGCCAGGCAGAACTAAGCGCCCTTCGTCGCCCGGCCGAGCGCAACCTCCTGCGCCGGCAGCGGCACCCACGCGGGCAACATGGCCTCGCGACGCGCGGTGTCGATGACGAACCCGGCGCCCGCGATGGACCGCTCCGTCTCGCGGTGGGTGTGGCAGTTTCCGGTGAACCGCGGCCAGATCGTGGCGTCAGCCAGCCGCTGCAACCCGCCCCGCCAGCCGGGAACGGCGATGTGCTCGAAGTAGCGCAGCTGGCCGCCGGGCTTCAGCACGGCGTTGAGCTGACGCAGCACCCCGTCCGGGTCGGCCACCGAGCACAGCACCAGCGAGCAGACCACCGCGTCGAAGGGTTCGGTAGCAGGCATCGTCTCGATCGTCGACTCGATCAGCGTGACCGGAACCGGGGCCGCCGCCGCGGCCTGTTTGGCCAGTGGCGCCAGGCGGGTCTCGGGTTCGAGTGCGACGACCTCGGTCACCGAATCGGGGTAGAACGCGAAGTTGGATCCGGTGCCCGCGCCCACCTCGAGGACACGCCCGGACAGCCCTAAGAGATTGGCCCGGCGGAGGTCCCGCATGGCTCGTGACTCGTGGGCCGAAAGCACGGTCCAGAAGCGAGCGAAGAACGGATGGTCAAAAGTCTGTTGTGCCATGGCTTGTGATGTCCTTCCTGGTGGAAACCAGCCTAGTCGTCGGCGGTTTTTGCCCCTGACCTGCGAGTAAGTGACTCGCCAGTAACCCACGACCTGACTCACGAGTAACCCAGCACCTGACTCGGGAGTAAGAATTGCCATCAAACTCCGAATCGTGGCTCAAAGTTTCCTTAATAGAGACTCATAGAGTCCTGAGTATGTGGATCGACGACACCAGTGCCGATGTCATCAAGATCGATTTCGATGAGCTCTACCACGGAGATTTCCTGGTGGAGGGTGATACCTCGGAGCAGTTCGAGGATCTCCCCCCGCTGGCTAACGCCAGCTGAGCCAAGCGCCGAACGGCGCCACCACCGCTGAATAGCGGCGTGGCGCCGTCGGAGAGCTTCTAGTTCGCGTGTAGTGCCCGCCTGAGATCAGGCGGGCACTTTCGCGTCTGCACTGGATGTGACCATCCCGGCCAGCCTTCCACCGATGATGTCCTCGGCTTCGCTGACGATCCGGCTGATCAGCTCGCCACACGTCGGGATGTCGTTGATCAGGCCCATTGCGGTGCCGACGGTCCAGATGCCGGCGTCGATATCACCGTCGTCGAACACCTTGCGGCCACGCACGCCGGCCACCAGATCCTTGACGTCCTCGAACTGGCCGCCGCCCTTGAGGATGTCCACGACTTCGCGTGAGACGACGTTGGAGGCCACCCGAGCGGTGTTGTGCAGGCTGCGGAAGATCAGCTCGGTGCCGCGCTCGTCGCCGGCCACGATCGCTTCCTTGACGTTCTGGTGGATGCAGGACTCAGCAGTGCACATGAACCGCGACCCCATGTTGATGCCGTCGGCGCCCAGCGCCAGCGCAGCCACCAGGCCACGCGCATCGGCGAACCCGCCGGAGGCGATCATCGGGATCTCGATCTTGTCGGCTGCGGCCGGGATCAGCACCAGGCCCGGGACGTCGTCCTCACCCGGATGTCCCGCGCATTCGAAACCGTCGATGCTGATGCCGTCCACGCCCAGGCTCTGCGCTTTGACCGCATGGCGCACCGAGGTGCACTTGTGCAGCACCTTGATGCCGTTGTCGTGGAACATCGGCAGATGCGGGGCCGGGTTGGACCCGGCGGTCTCCACGATCTTGATGCCGGCGTCGACGATGACCTGGCGGTACTCGTCATAGGGCGGCGGGTTGATCGCCGGCAGGATCGTCAGGTTCACCCCGAACGGCTTGTCGGTCAGATCCCGGGTGCGGGCGATCTCGTTGGCCAGGTCCGCCGGTGTCGGCTGAGTGAGTGCCGTGATGAAACCTAGCCCACCCGCATTGGCAACGGCCGCAACGAGTTCCGCGCGACCAACCCACTGCATACCGCCCTGGGCAATCGGGTGCTCCACACCGAAAACCTCGGTGAACTTCGTCGTGAGGCTCATCGGGGTGCCATCCGGATCGCGCCATCCAGGCGGATCACTTCGCCGTTGAGCATCGGATTCTCGACGATGTGCGTCGCCAGGGCGCCGTATTCGTCGGGGTCGCCGAGCCGGGCCGGGTGCGGCACCTGCTGGCCGAGGGAGCGCTGCGCCTCTTCGGGCAGCGAGCCCAGCAGCGGCGTCTTGAACAGGCCCGGCGCGATGGTGACGACGCGGATGAGCTCGCGGGCCAGGTCGCGGGCGATCGGCAGGGTCATGCCGACCACGCCACCCTTGGACGCCGAGTAGGCGGCTTGACCAATCTGGCCATCGAACGCGGCCACCGACGCGGTGTTGATGATGACGCCGCGCTCTTCACCGAGCGGTTCGGTCTTCGCGATCCGCTCAGCGGCCAGCCGCAGCACGTTGAAGGTGCCGATCAGGTTGACCTGGACAACGGCGTTGAACCAGTCCAGCGGGAAAGGCCCATCCTTGCCAAGCGTCTTAACGGCGTTGCCGATACCGGCGCAGTTGACGTTGATGCGCAGCGGCCCAAGCTCTTCGGCGAGGTCGAGGGCGGCCGAGACCGACTCCGGGTCGGTGACGTTGGCCTGTGCGAAGCGGGCGCGTGGGCCGAGTTCGGCCACCACCTCTTCACCCTTGAGGTCGATCACCACCACCGATGCGCCCCTGCCGAGCAGGCGCTTGGCGGTGGCCAGGCCCAGGCCCGAGGCACCGCCGGTGACGACGGCTACGGCGTCCTTGATCTCCACGAATCGTTTTCCTCTCGCTAGTCGACCTACTGGTTGGTTGGGGACTATACCCAGTCCCTCAGCACTGCTTCGTTGTCGGCTCCCGGGACGCCGGGTGCGTTCGGCGCATCGAGAACGGTCCGGGAGAACCGGGGGGCCGGCGCCGGGAACGTCGAGCCCTGCTCGGTGTAGAAGGTATCGCGCTCGGTGTTGTGCGCCTCGGCGTCCACTTCGGCGAACGACAGCACCGGAGTGCAGCAGGCATCGCTGGTGGCGAACACCTTGGTCCAGTGGTCGCGGTCATGGGCGGCGAAGGCCTGTGTGAGCACCGCTCGCAGTTCCGGCCAGCGGGTGATGTCGTTCTGATCGGGCAGGTCCGCGGCGTTCAGGCCCAACTTCTCCAGCAGCTCGGCGTAGAACTGCGGTTCGATCGCGCCGACCGCGACGTAGCGGCCGTCGGAGCATTCGTAGGTGTCGTAATACGGCGCGCCGGTGTCGAGCATGTTCGTGCCGCGCACGTCGCCCCACATGCCCATGTGGCGGAAGGCCCACATCATCGTGGCCAGCACGCTGGAACCGTCGACCATCGCGGCGTCGATCACCTGGCCCTTGCCGGAGCGCTCCCGCTCCCACAGCGCAGACAGGATCCCGACCAGCAGGAACATCGAACCGCCGCCGAAGTCACCGGCCAGGTTCAGCGGCGGGACGGGCCGCTCGTTGACCCGGCCGACGGCGTGCAGGATGCCGTTGAGCGAGATGTAGTTGATGTCATGGCCGGCCTGCTGGCTGCGCGGACCGGTCTGTCCCCAGCCGGTCATCCGGCCATAGATCAGCCGCTCGTTGACCTTCGCGCAGTCCTCCGGGCCCAGCCCGAGACGCTCGGTGACACCGGGCCGGAAGCCCTCGATGAGCACGTCGGCCTTCGCGATGAGGCCGAGCACCATGTCGCGGTCGGCTGGGTCTTTGAGGTTCGCGCCCACCGAGCGACGGTTGCGCAGCAGGTAGTCGTTGCTGGGGGTCCCGGCGCCCTTGCCGAGTCGATCGATGCGGACGACGTCGGCGCCGAGGTCACCGAGGATCATCGCGGCATGCGGACCCGGGCCGATACCGGCCAATTCGACAACGCGCAAACCGTGTAGTGGTCCGGCCATAGCTGTCTACCCTCCAGTTGATTGATCGCCGCCTTAACTATTTACACCTGGGCTGGCCCGGCGCGGGCTGCGCCCCCATCGCGGCCTAAGGTGCAGCCATGACGACCATCGACGCTTACCCCGGTATCCCGGAATTGAACGTGTCGCTCGACGGCGGACTACTGACGGTGACGCTGAATCGGCCGGACAGTCTGAACTCACTGAACTCGGCGATGCTGCGCGCGCTGGCCGATGTCTTGGCCCACGCGGCCGACGACCCGGCCGTGCGGGTGGTGCGGCTCGGCGGGGCCGGGCGGGGGTTCAGCTCGGGTGCGGGCATCAGTGCGGAGGACCAGTCCGACCGCAGGCCGGATACGCCCGACGAGGTGCTCACCGAGGCCAACCGCGCGGTGCAGACGATCGTGGGCCTCCCCAAGCCAGTGGTCGCGGTGGTGCAGGGCCCGACGGCCGGGGTCGGGGTGTCGCTCGCGCTGGCCTGCGACATCGTATTGGCTTCAGAAAAGGCGTTTTTCCTGTTGGCGTTCACCAAGATCGGGCTGATGCCCGACGGTGGGGCCTCGGCGTTGGTGGCCGCGTCCATCGGCCGGGCCCGCGCGATGAAAATGGCGCTTCTGGCCGAACGTGTTTCGGCCGCCGAGGCGCTGAGCAGCGGGCTTGTCAGTGCGGTGTATCCGGCCGACGAGCTGGAGGCCGGCGTGGCGGCGGTGATCGACAAGCTGGCGTCCGGCCCAGCCGTCGCACTACGCAAGACCAAGCAGGCGATCAACGCGGCGACGCTGACCGAACTCGACGCCGCGATCGGCCGGGAGAGCGAAGGCCAGCTGATCCTGTTGGGAACGAAGGATTTTCGCGAGGGCACCAAGGCGTTCCAGGAGCACCGCTCCCCCACCTTCACTGACAGTTAGACGGCGCACGGGCCTGGGCGCCCCCACTGTGCACTTTTCCAAAACGTGATATCACCGGCGATATCGCGTTTCTGAAAACCCACCCACCCTAGACAGAGCCGCGTCGCAATGTCGGACCGCATCGCCATCATGAGGCGATGATCTACTACACCTACCGCGCGGAGTGGTCAGACCAATATTGCCAATACGTCGGCCTGTGCCTGGAATTCAAGGGCCGTTTTGCGGTGGCCCTGACACCACACGAAGCGATCGAACGCGTCGGGCGCATGGTCGGGAGCTCGAGGAACTGGCCGACCTCGGCATGGATCCCCCACCCTCGCTCACCGACCACCGCTACAGCGGGAATTTCGCGGTGCGCACCTCGCGCGTCCTGCATGAGCGGCTCACCGTCGAGGCTGCGGAACAAGGCGTCTCATTGAACCAGTGGGTCAGCTACAAGCTGGCCGGCCGTCCGGTGCCCAACCCGCTCGACGAGCTCTTTCTCTGAGCCGAAAATCGTTGGACGTGGCCCCGTTCGGTCAGCGACCATCGATGTCATGAGTACGCCCTGCGAGTTCGACGAGCCGGTGAAGACCACTGGCCGTTGGCGCGTGCTCGCGCCCTTCAGATACCGCGAATTCCGTCTGCTCATCACCGCGATGTCGCTGTTCCTCTTCGCCGAGGGCATGTGGACCGTCGTGATGGCCCTGCAGGTCATCGCGCTGGCCGACGATCCTGCCGCACTCTCGCTGGTCGCCGCCTGCCTCGCCGGCGGCATGCTGGCCTTCATCCTGGTCGGCGGTATCGTGGCCGACCGCGTTCCGCAGCGCGCCGTCATCATCGCCGTCGAGGCCGCCAACGCCGCCGCGACCGGCGCGGTCGCCGTCCTGGGCTTACTCGGCGAGCTCCGGCTATGGCATATGGCTGTTGCCGCAACGGTTCTCGGCATCGGCGCGGCCTTCTTCTTCCCGGCCTACAACGCCTATCTGCCGCGGATCCTGCCTGCTGAACACCTGCTGGCCGCCAACGGCGTTGAGGGCGCGGTCCGTCCGACCCTGCAGCAGGCCATCGGCCCCGCCGTGGCCGGCGTCCTGGTAGGACTCACCTTTCCGGCGCTGGGCTCGGTGACGGTGACCGTGCTGATGGTGATCGGACTGATCCTGCTGTTGGCGATGCACCCGGGTCATGGCGAGCACATCGTGATGACCGTCGAGCGCGAGAAGCCCCATGTGCTCACCGATCTGCGCGACGGCCTGCGCTTTGTGGTGCACACCCCGTGGCTGCGCTGGACGCTGCTGTTCGCCAGCACCTGGGTATTCCTGGCGCTCGGTCCGATCGAAGTGCTGCTGCCGTTCATCGCCCGCGACCGGTTCGCGAACGGCGAGCAGGTGTATGGCCTCATGCTCGCCGCGTTCGGGGTGGGCAGTGCGGTAGGCGCAGTCATCGTGTCCTCACGGCCGCTGCCACGGCGCTACCTCACCGTGATGATGACGATGTGGGGCGCGGGTTCGCTGCCGTTCGTGATTGTGGGTACGACGTCCTCGCTGCCGCTGATGCTGGTCGCGCTGTTCGTCATCGGTCTCGCCGAAGGGGCCGGCGTCATCTGGGGCACGCTACTGCAGCGGCGGGTACCGCGGCAGATGCTGGGCCGGGTGTCGAGCCTGGACTTCTTCGTCTCGCTGGCGTTCATGCCCGTGTCGATGGCAGTCGCCGGCCCACTGTCGAAGGTGGTTCCGGTGGAAGTCATCTTCGCCGTGACCGGCATCGCACCAGTACTGCTCGCCGCGATCGCGCTCATCGCGGCACGCATGCCCCGCGACGAAATCGCCCATCCGCTCAGTTAGTTGAAGCCGAGAATCGGCGGCGTTAATTGACGCCGAACATCGGCGGCAGTGCCAGCACCATGATCAGCCCCCACACCACGTGGGTCAGGACTGGTGCTAACACTCCGCCGGTGGCTCGGCGTTCGACGGCGCACACCGCGCCAAGGATGATTGCCGCGAAACCGAGCATCTGATTGCCGCTGGCACAGGTCGCCAGGGTATAGAGCAGCGTGGAGATCACCACCGGATGAAACGTGCCCAGCGCGGTGTACAGCGCGCCCCGGAAGAACAGTTCCTCCGCGAAACCGTTCACCAGCGTGATCGCCACGACCAGCGCCAGGCTGCCGTGGTTGGCGTACTCCAGCACCCGGGTGATGCGCTCGGCCACCGGCTCGATCTCGCGGGCCACCAACCCGCCGACCACGAAGGCACCCCCGAGCAGCAGACCGATCGTGATCCCGGTGAGCACCGGCCGTTGGTTGCGCCCGCGCCACCTGATAGCGCCCAAGTGCAACGGGCCCGACAGCCGCGCGCCCAAGGCCCACGTCGCCGCGAGCGCGAGCGTCAGCCAGTAGAACGTCGCATCGCCGGGCGTGCGGGTTAACGAAAGACCGAGTAGCACCGCACCGATGACCAGAACGACACACACCACGATGCGCCTGCGTCGGATAATCGACGGCCATTCCTGATGTGGCACAGCGGCATTGGTCACCACAGCGCGGACATCACCGAGTGTCGTCAACGTGCTCGCACCTTCGCCAGCAGCAGATCCAGCCCGGTCCGCAGCACACCGGCCAGCGGACCGGGCATCGAATCGAGCAGCCCCAGCGCGGGCCGGGCGACTGCGGGCGTCACCGTCGCAGCCATCCGGCGCAGCTGCAGCGCATCTCCCCCGGCCCAGAGTGGATCGCTGTCGGCGAGGTGATGCGGGTCGGCCAGCTCGTCGACCGGGCGCGGCCGTCGTCGGGACACTGCCGCGGCGACGGCGTCCTCGATGGCGGTGAGCCCACCCGGCGGATCGGGAACATGGTCACGTAAGACAGTGTCGGAGGCCGTCATCGGATGGTCCAGCGATTCGATGAGATCGGCCGCCAGCCCGGTCGGCACCGGCACCGCGGCACCGGCCACCCGGCCGACGACGCTGCGGGGCACGATGTCGCGCATCGGCAACCCCGCGCGAAGCGAGCCCACCGCGTCCACGTAGGTCGACAACAGCTCGCGATAGGTGGTCCCGCCCGGTCCCGCGATATCGTACGCCCCAGCGGGCACGACGGCCGGGTCGGCCGCGGCCAGCAGGTAGTACAGCACGTCGCGGATCGAGATCGGGTCGATGGCGTGATCGGCCCACGGCGGCAACGGGATTAGCCAGAATCGGTCGCCGACGTAGCGGACCATTTCGAAAGATGTCGACCCCGCTCCGATGATCACCGCCGCGCCGAGCCAGACCAGTTCGGCACCGCCCTCCACATTGAGCGCCGCGGCGACCTCGGCCCGGCCGGCCAGATGCTCGGAGAGCCTACCCGCGTAGGGCACGAACCCGCCGAGGTACACGATCCGCTTCACCCCGGCCACTGCTGCGGCAGCCGCGACATTCGCAGCGCCGACGTTGTCCCGCTCGCGGAAGCCGGGCTGGCCGATCCCGTGCACCAGGTAGTAGACGACATCGACCTGGCCGGCGACGGTGAACGCCGATTCGACCGAACTCGGATCGGCGGCATCAAGGACGACCGCCGTCACCCGCTCACACCAGCCGAACCGACCCAGCTTCCCCGGGTCGCGGGTGGCGGCGACGACGTCGTGGCCGGCGTCGAGCAGCCCGGCCACCAGCCGGGAGCCGACGTATCCGGTGGCACCGGTGACCAGAATCCGCAGCGACTTCACGCTAGGAATATCGGCAATCTGGCGCCGGCGCAAACCTAGTCAGGGTTGCGGTGCAGGTCGATGAGGTGTTCGTAGACCGCGGCGTTGAGGTTGTTGCCGTCCAACTCAGCGTCGGTCAGCTCGCGCCGGACCTTGGCCGGCACCCCGGCCACCAGCGACCGCGGCGGCACGACCATGCCCTGTGGCACCACCGCGCCGGCGCCCACGATCGACCCCGCTCCGATCACCGCCCCGTTGAGCACGATCGCGCCCATCCCGACCAGGGACCCGTCCTCGACCGTGCAGCCATGCAGCACGGCGTTGTGCCCGACCGTCACGCCGGCACCGATCCGCGCCGGGAAGCCCGGGTCGACGTGCACAGTGGCGCCGTCCTGGATGTTGCTGCCCTCGCCGACGTCGATCCACTCGGCCTCGGCGCGCAGCGTCGCCGAGTACCAGACACTGGCCCGCGCCGCGAGCCGCACCTGACCGATCACCGCCGCATTGGGCGCGACCCAGGACTCGTCGTGCAAATCGGGAGAGTGTCCGCGCACGGACATGATCAGGGGTTCGGCCATGGCCGACATCGTAGGCAGACGCCCGTCAGCTGCCTTGGAACACCTTGCGATCGCTCCACGGCGACATGCCAAGGCCACGCCGCAGATGGTGGCGAAGGTTCCCGCCCGAACCAGGCCGGCGCGGCCGTGGCGGCCTGGTTCGGCTGGCGGGCGCGCCAGCCAGGCCTCTGAGCTGCACATTCGCCGCCCGTTTTGAGGCTGGCACTTTGCGGCCAGTACGATTCACAGGGCGCAGCGGTAACGGGGACCCGCGATTCGCCGACTCCATAAAAAGAACTCAAGGAGCCACGTGAGCACTCGTACCAAGTCCCTGGGCGTCGTTGCGGCGCTGGCGGCCATCGCCGTCGCCATCCCGACCGCGGTCCAGGCATACGCCGATCCGACGCCCACCACGACCACTCCGGCAGCTCCGACGACGTCGGAAATCCCCGCGCCGAGCATGAGCCAACTGCCCGATCCGCAGGGCTCCGGCTGCGACGCCTACAAGAGCAGGATCCCCACCGGACCCGGCTCGTTCGCCAGCATGGGCACCCAGACAGCGACCGCGGCCATCGCCGCCAACCCGGATCTGAGTACCTTCAGCGCGGCGATCTCCGGCGGGTTCGATCCGGCCGTCAACATCACCAGCGTCATCGACGGCGGCCCGTACGTGGTCTTCGCGCCCACCAACGACGCATTCGCCAAGCTGGACGAGGCGACGCTGGCACAGCTCAAGAGTGATCCGGCGCTGCTGACGTCGACGCTGTTCTACCACCTGGTGCTCGGCTACCTCGGCCCCGACGACCTGCACGGCAAGATGCCGACGCAGCAGGGCAGCGTGGTGAATGTGACCGGCAAGGGCGGCGACATCAAGATCAACGACGATGTGAAGGTGCTGTGCGGCTACACCACCCGTGCCGCGTACATCTACATGATCGACACCGTGCTGAGCCCCGGCGATGCGCCGACCCCGAACACGGCGACAAGCACCACGAGCACCACCACACCGTCGAGCGCACCGACGACGACAACCAAGCCTGCCTAGCGCGCCCTCCAAACCGGCTGACGCTTCTCGGCGAAGGCCAGCGGGCCTTCCTTGGCGTCCTCGGATTTCATCAACGCGCCAATCTCTCGCATGGTGCGCGTCCAGCCGACCTCATCGGCGGTGATGACGCCGTCGTCGACCCCGACCGCAACGCGCTTGCTGGCCTGCACAGCCAGCGGCGCATTGACGGTAATGCGTTGCGCCAGAGCCAATGCCGCGTCGACGACGGTGCCGTCGGGCACCACCTCGTTGATCAGGCCCCACTCGAGCGCTGCGGCCGCGGTGATCGGTTCGCCGGTGAACAGCAAGTGCATGGCCACCTTGCGCGGCAGCTGATCGACGATGCGGAACACCCCACCGGCCGCGGCGACCAGACCACGCTTGACTTCGGGCAAGCCGAACTTGGCGCTCACTTCGGCCACCACGAGGTCACTGGCCAGGGCCAGTTCGGTGCCGCCACCCAGCGCGGTGCCGTTGACCGCGGCGATGGTCGGCTTGTCGATGAAATGCCGGACGTAGCCGGCGAAGCCCCACTCGGGGTGCTGCGGGTGAAAGAGGTTCTCCCGCCGCGAGATTGCCTTCAGGTCGGCCCCGGCGCAGAACGACTTGTCACCGGCGCCGGTGATCACCACCGCCCAGACGTCGGCATCGTCCTGAGCCTGCTGCAGCAAGTCACCGACCGCGGTGCTCACCGCGCCGTTGACGGCGTTGCGCGCATCCGGGCGGTTGATGGTGATGAGCAGGACGTTGCCCCGCCGCTCGGAGAGAGCGGCGGGGGTCTCGACATCAGTCACTACAGCAACTCGAGGATGGTGGCGTTGGCCTGGCCGCCGCCTTCGCACATGGTCTGCAGACCGTAGCGAATTCCCTTGTCCCGCATGTGGTAGAGCAGCGTGGTCATGATCCGTGCACCGGATCCGCCGAGCGGGTGGCCCAACGCGATCGCGCCACCGTTGGGGTTGAGCTTCTTCTCGTCGGCGCCGATCTCCTTGAGCCAGGCCAGCGGAACCGGCGCGAACGCCTCGTTGACCTCGAAGGCACCGATCTCGTCGACGCTAAGACCGGAGCGCTTCAGCGCCTTCTGGGTGGCCGGAATCGGCGCGCTCAGCATCATCACCGGGTCCGCACCGGCCAGTGTTGCGGTGTGCACGCGGGCGATCGGCTTGAGTCCCAACGACTTTGCCTTCTCGGCCGACATGAACAGCAGCGCCGCCGAGCCGTCCGAGATCTGCGAGGAGTTGCCGGCGTGGATCACGCCGTCCTCGGAGAACGCCGGCTTGAGCTGAGCCATCTTCTCCAGCGTGGTGCCGCGACGGATGCCCTCGTCTTTGAGCACGACATTTCCGTCGGGGTCTTTGATCGCCACGATCTGATCGTCGAACGCACCGGAATCCTGGGCTGCAGCGGCCTTTTCATGCGAGTACAGGGAGAACTGATCGAGGTCGGTACGGCTCAGGCCCCACTTGGTGGCCATCATCTCCGCGCCGACGCCCTGGTTGGGGGTGCGGCTGTAGCGGCCCTTGAAGCCGGCCGAGTACGGGTTGCCGCCATTGGCCAGCGAGGCCCCCATCGGGGTGCGGGACATCGACTCGACGCCACCGGCGACCACGACGTCGTAGTGGCCTGCCACCACACCGGCGGCGGCGAAGTGCACGGACTGCTGGCTGGAGCCGCACTGGCGATCGACGGTCACACCGGGAACCGTCTCGGGCCAGCCGGCTGTCAGCACCGCAGTGCGGGCGATATCGAGGGCCTGCTCACCGGCCTGCATGACGCAGCCCCAGATCACGTCGTCGACGATCTCGGGATCGATACCGGCACGCTCGGCCAAGCCGTTGAGCACCTGAGCCGACAGCTCGGCGGGGTGCACACCGGACAGACCGCCGTTGCGCTTGCCGACTGGTGCACGTACGGCTTCGACAATGACCGCTTCAGCCATCGGCCTTCTCCTTGGGTGAGATGAATAGTTGGTCTTCGATTCTTAGCACCGCACCTCAGGCCACCGTCGAGCGGGGTCAACCAACCGTTCGGTCAGCCGTTCAAATCCCCGGGTCGCTGCGCTCTCCCCCTAGCCTTCGGCGGGGCGGTACCCCCAGCCCGCCGCACCGACGTCACGTGCACCGGCAGGGTGTCCTCCCAGGGCTGGCGGTCGACCATGTCGGCGACTTGCACGTAACCGGTCTCGAACTCGCCGGTCGCCGCGTCGACGAGCCGGTAGGCCTGCCGTTGCCGGTGGATGGGCTGGCCGTCGAGCAGGACGACGCGGACCTCGCCGGGTTCGAAGTGGCAGCGCGCCTGCATCGCGGTGATGAGCTGTTCGTTGTGCATGTGCCCGTCGCCGAAGTTCCAGCCGATCGCCATGCTGCAGATGCGCTCGCCGTCCGTGATGGAGTAGTCGTCCTCGTTCTGGCCGGCCATCGCGCGGTGCGCAAGGGTGAACAGGGCCTTGCCGTGAGTGTTGAAAGCGCGGAACGCATATCCCATGAAGAGCGGGATCTGCGCGGCCTCCTTACTGCCGTAGAACTTCTCGAGCTGGGCGGCCGGCATGTTGGCGATCGTCACCAGGTTCTGCTCGATCTTGGCTTCCGCAGAAGGCTTCACGCACCACAGTGTGGTGTCCCAGTTGCCGGCGTAGTAGCGCATGCCGGGGAGGAAGGAAACCTTGCGCGGCATCGTGTTTCCGAGCACCACGGTCCCGGCGAGCACTCCGAATAGCAGGATCGGCCACGGTGTGGTGATGTCGGTGATCCCGATCTGGGCGTGCGCGACGAACAGCGACAGCACAGAGAAGATCATGAAGACGTTCCACTCCAGCGGCACACCCATCGGGATGGCGGACAGGATGCCGAAGTGGAAGCAGACCATCACGAAGGCCGCGATCGCGGTCGGCCAGCCACCGTGCGAAAAGAACAACGCCAGCGGCACGAGTCCTTCGATGGCGGTGCTGACATGCGCCAGGATGTGCGACATCCGGCCGGGCCGAAGGTCTTCGGGGAACTTCTTGAAGAACATCCGCTTGAGGAACCGTGGCCGCACCACCGGGCTGTTGGACATCATCGTGGAGATGACGAACGGGAAGTGCCGCGTGAGTTTGGACGTGGCCGCGCCGATCCAGATCGCCATGCACACCAGCTTTGCGGCGATGATGATGTCGACGCCGGCGAACAGGAACGCGACCGCGAAGGCGCCGTAGACCTCACCGCGGGCGGCCAGGAAGATCACCTTGTCGCGCAGGCCCGCCAACGCCAGCAGCGCCACGACAGTTGCGATCTGCCAGGTCGGCAACAGGCCCACCGTGGTACCCAGCTCCGGGATCGGCCCGGTGCCATCGGAGAACAACGCGACCAGAATCATCACGATCAACGCCGCATACAGCGCGATGTCGACGGGGCCCCGGCTGTCACCCTTGGTCAGCGGAACCAGGTTGGGCCACGGTGGCAGCCGGATCGTCTTGGGGCGCAGCCAGTACAGGATCGAGCCCATCGGCGGCCAGAAGCGGTTGTTCAGCGGGCCGAAGCCACAGCCAAGGCCGACGACCTCGAAGAGCATCGTGTACAGCACGGCCTTTTCGTAGACGATCGGCTCCGACCACCACGTGCCGATGTTGGTGAACCCGTCGATGCCCTTGGTGGCCAGACCGAACAGTGCGCCGACGAAGACGTACAGCAGGATCTTGACGACATAGAACAGGTGCAGGACCACCGGCGTGCCGAAGCCGACCTCAGCCCAGTGCCGGGCCATCGGCTTGATCTTCTCCGCGCGCGTGCCCTGGCTCCACGTCTCGAAGTCGATGACGGGTACTTCCTGCTTCAGAAATCCCATGCCGGAAACACTAGAACGCGTTCTAGTCCGGCGGGACAGAATTCCCGCGCGGCGGGACTGTGTTGATCAGGCTTTGGCGGGCGGGCGGTAGAAGATCGCCAGCTGCCCGATACCGCCGGCCAGGCCGAGCACCACCGCGATGAGCAATCCACACCAGCCGTGCAGCCACTGGTAGACGCTCGTGCTGTGGAAGAGCGCGTAGTCCAGGCTGTACTTGCCGGCGCCGGTCGCGGCGAGCGCGACGGCCGCGGCCGCCAGCACCAGGTTGTACTCCCAGCCTTCCTTGACGATGAAGAAGCCGTTGTGCCGGTGCACCGTCCAGGCCGCGACCAGCATCAGTGCCACGAACCCGGCGGCCGGAACGGGCGTCAGCAAGCCCACGGCCAGGCCGATGCCGGCCGCCATCTCGGTGCTGGCCGCCACCCGTGCGTGGAAGGTGCCCGGCTTCATGCCGATGCTTTCGAACCAGCCGGCGGTGCCCTTGATCCGGCCGCCGCCGAAGAACTTGTTGTAGCCGTGGGCGGCCATGGTCAGGCCGAGGGCCACGCGCAGGATGAGCAGTCCGACACTGTAGGCAGTCACGCAGGTAAACCTAGAGCATCGGCCCCCGCGCTGTGCAGATGCCTAGCCGACGTAGCCGATCACCGGCATCGTGTAGCTCAGCGCGCCACCTTCCATCCAGTGCATCAGCGGCTGGTAGTCACTGTTGGGCGGCTGCGGCATGTAGCCGCGGCTGGTGGCACCCGCGATCGGCTGGTTGAACTGGCGCATCCGAAGCACGTTGGCCCACAGGTAATCCTGGATCTCCGACATGCTGGTGAGATCCTTCTCCTTCTTGAAGACCTTCATGATCTTGTCTTTGTCCGAACCGCTGTCGATCAGCTCTTCGACGATGTCGTCGAACTCGTCCTTGCTCATGGTGTACAGGTTGTCGCCGCTGACGGTTTCCGCGCTGAGATAACCCTGTTCGGCGACGATGGCGACCTGGGTTTCCTTGAGGGCTTCCTGAGCGTTCGGGACGTAGCCGAGGTCGATCGAACTGAGCTGCGAGTAGGGATTGATGACGTAGAGGCCGCCCCAACGGTGGTGGCCGTCGACGATCCACAGGCCGTTGTCGGCAGTGAGGATGACGCTCTTGGCCAGTACGGTGCCACCGGCCAGGTAATCCTCGAGCAGGTCGGGGTCCTGCAGCGGATCTTCGAGTGCCTTCTGCGCGTCGATCTCGTTCTGCGAGGGGGTCAGGCTGCTCACCGCCGCGGTGATCGGCGTGACAGTGATGGCCTGGTTCGGAATTCCCCGGGTGGATCCGCCCGTGGTGATCAAGTTCAAAAGCGGTGTATTGCAGGTTGATTCGCACTGATCACCGGTGACCGGATCGGTCCTGAGGTAGGTGTTGAACAGATTGACGAAGCCGTCCGGATCCTCGTCGTAGGCCGCCATCAGGATCTGCTGAAGCTGGTGGACGGCGACCATATCGGGCAGCGGCACACCGTCGGTCGTCATCCGCTCGATGTTCTCGGTGCTGTTGAGAATCTTCGTCGCGGTACCGGCCAGCCCGCCGTTGCGGATCCAGTTGTCGACGTAGTACGCGATTTCGGCGTCGGTGGCGGGCCGGCCGAGGGCGACCTGAACGATCTCCTGCACCTTCACCGAGCGGAACGGGTCGGCCTTGATGAACTGCACGGCGATCATCTGAGTCGGCTGACCAGACTGCAGCCGCTGGATGTAGATGGCGGCCTGTGCGGCGTCGGTGGGCGTGCCCAGCACGCTGCGGTAGAGCAGCTGGACGTAGGTGTCGGCCGTGCCACCGCTCTCCCGGTAGAACTCCCGGGTGCTGGCGACCTGAGCCACCACCAGCGGCTCAGGAACACCGATCCGCAGCTCGAGGGTGCCGATCGCCAATTCCTTTGCTGTGGGGGCACGTCCGAGCAGTTCGAGGTAGTAACTGTTGACCTGCTGCTGGCGGAATGCTGTCGACTTGTAGAGGCTGCTCACCACGGCCGCCGTCCCCTGCGAGTTCAGCAGGTTGGTGTAGCGCTCCAATTGGTCGACGGTGGGGTCGGCCCGCAGGATCTCGCGGAAGAGTCCGGTGACGATTTCGGCGGATGCGCCTGGATCGTCTGCTGCGGCGCGAACCACGCGGGCAGTGCGACGAGATACCGCCGTTGGCCGTGCAGTCGAGGCCACGCGCTGCCGGGTCGCGACGGGACGAGTGGTCGCGCGCTCACTGCGCGGGTGAACCGCCGGTCGATGCGTCGCACCGCGCGCCGACGTCGCGGTGGACGTCGACGATCCGCCCTCGTCGGCCGCCGCGATCGCCGGTACCGCGAGCATCGCCGCACCGACGCCGGCCGCCACCGCACCAACCTGAAGCCACCGCACCACTGCCAAATCCGCCATGGCACATGGCTTACCAGTCCGGGCAATCCGACCTACCCGGCGTCAACTGGGCTTCACACGACCGACAGCAAATGTTCAGCCCGACAGCGCGGCCCCCAGCCGCTGCCAATAGTCGTCGACGTCGACGTTCTCCGGGTCCGCGTGCACGCTGATTGTGATGACGTCGCCGAGCCCGTGCACACCGTGGGTCAGGCTCATCATCGGCGACAGCCCCGAAAACCCGGCGGCGAGCAGGACGGGGAATCCACCGAATGACAGATCGGCCGGCCCGCGGTTCACACTGGACACCACGGTATTGCCGGTGACCGTCGCGCCACGCGCATCAGGATTGAACTGCCGCACTCCCCAGCGCAGCAACGGGGCAGGGATAGCCGCGGACGCGGCGGCCGACGCCCGCATCGCCGGATGCTCGCCGCGGCGGCGCTGGGCGGCCAGTTCAGCACTGATCAGCTCGGCCCGTCGCGCCCGGTCCACTTCAGGATGTAAGCCGATGCCGACATTGCGAAAGTTGTTGTGCGTTCCTGGATCCTGCTGTCCAGCCATCGTGACTTCGGCACCGAGCGTCGACGTGTCCTCGCCGCGCGCGGCCAGATACCCCGCCAGTGCGTCGGAGACCGCAACCAGCACCCCGATCGTCACGGTGGGACGTGCAAGCTGCTCGCGCCGCAGCACCAGCGTCCGCACCACCGGCGTGGCGCGCGGTCGCTGGTTGATGCTGAGCAACGGGCAGCCCGGGGCGGGCGGCGGCACCAGGCCTGCCTCGGTGTCGCGCACCAGCATGCGATGCGCCCGCGCGGCGGCCACGCCACGCACCGGCAGGAACCCGCGCCGGGCCGCAACCGGCACCGGCACCGGCTGTTCGCGGCCCAGCAACGCACCGGCCAGCGCAGTCCCCCGGCTGCCGTCGGCGAACGCGTGGCCGGTCTGGAGCACCACCACCGAGCCGACGCCGCTGGAACCGGGCACTCCCAGAACCTTCGGGAAAATGTGTGCGCGCCAAGTCATTCGGCGAAGATCGAGCGGATCGCCGCGCAGGCCGGCCGCGGCGTCCAGGCAGCCCTGCCAGTCCACTCCCCCGGCATGGTGGACGACGAACTGCTCGGCGCCGACCTCACGGGGACTCCAGCGCGGGTACCGCCATCCGCCGCCGTCGACCACCCGCAGGCGCAGTTCGTCGCATGCTTCGGCCCGGCGCCGCAGCTCCGCGATGGCGGCGTCGAGAGCGCCGGGCGAGCCGTCGAACGCGTACACCACGATCTGATCGTTGGGAATCACGGCCGACAACCAGAACATCTGCGCGTCAACCGCGGTCATCGCTCTGCTGGTCGCCATCTTGACCATTGTCCTACGCTGACAAGGTGCTGCCGCCCCCTGGTCCCAACCGCGCTCCGCTCATCACCGGAGCCTCATCGGGCATCGGTGCCGAGATTGCCCGGCAACTCTCTGCCCGCGGCCATCATGTCATCCTGGTGGCCCGGCGCACCGAACAGCTCACCGCGCTGGCCGAAGAACTCAACGGCCCCAGTTCGGTTGTCGGAGCTGATCTTTCGAATCCGGCCGACCGGGCCGCTCTCCCCGACCGGGTCGCCGCCCTCGGTCTCGAGGTCGACATCCTGGTCAACAACGCCGGGCTGTCCACCACAGGGCCGGTGGCCGCCGCGGATCCTGGCGCCGAGTTGAACGTGGTCGAGGTCGACGTGGCCGCGGTGGTCGACCTGTGCACCCGGTTCGTGGCCGGAATGGTGAGCCGGCGGCGCGGCGCGGTGCTCAACGTCGCCTCGCTGGGCGCGTTCGGACCGCTGCCGGGCCAGGCGGTTTACGGTGCGGCCAAGGCCTTCGTGCTGTCGTACACCCACGCGCTGCGTGAGGAACTCAAACCCAGCGGCGTCACGGCCACCGCCTTGTGCCCGGGCCCGGTCAAGACCGGATTCGGCGAGGCCGCCGGCATCTCCGACGAGGACGCCGAGGCCGCGCTGCCAAAACCGCTGTGGGTGTCGGCCGAAGATGTGGCCATCGCAGCCGTGGACGGGCTGGCCGCCGGAAAGCCCGTCGTCGTACCGGGGCGGCTCAATCATGCCGCCACCGTGGTCTATCAGCTGACACCGAAGCGGCTACTCCTGCCGCTGCTGGCCCGCAGCCACCCCAGCCTCAAGCAGAAGTAGCCGCCAAGAAGTCGACGATCCGCTTGCCCACGACGTCGGGCTGTTCGAGCTGCAGGAAATGCCCGGCGTGCTCGACGACAGCCACGTCACTTCCCGGCGGCAGGATGTCACGTACCCACGGCGTGAATTCCGGTGTCATACAACCGTCGTCGTTGCCGTGCAGGTACAGGGTCGGCAGTCGGGGCGCCTCGAGCCACCGGGGATGCAGTTCGGCGTAGCGGGACGGCGGGCGGGTGTTGCGGATGGTTGCCCGGTAGGTGCCCAGCGCCGCGCGCCAGCGGTCCGGAGAGCCGATCGCGGCATCGACATGGCGCAGGTCCTCGGCGGCGTTGTAGCCGGGCGACCAGCGCCGCCACAGCAGCGGGACGATCCATGACTGTGAGCGCTCCGGCAGGAACGGCAGCTGGAAGTAGCTGATGTACCAGCTGCGCACGAACTGCCTCGGCACCAATCGCAGCAGGCGGCTCCGGTTGGCCAGCGGCCTGCCGATCTGCGGCCGCAACGCCGCCGGCGGTGGCACCGACATGACGACAGCCTTGACGAACGGAGTGCCCGGCAGCGCGGCCAGTCCGGTGGCGACGGCGGCACCCCAGTCGTGGCCGATGACGACATCGGCGTCGGTGGGGTTACACGCGGCGCGCACCTGCAGCGCGTCGTCCATCACCGCCCCGATGTGATAGCTGCCGTCGGTGGGGAGCGACGAGGGCACATAGCCACGCATGAACGGGGCGACGACGCGGTAGCCGGCGGCCACGAGGTGCGGCGCCAGTTTCCGGAATCCGTAGGCAGTGTCGGGAAAACCGTGCAGGCACAAGGCAATTGGGCCGTCATCGGGTCCCCAGCTCAGCGCACGCAGCTGCACCGCAGGTGCCGAGACGTCAATCCAGCGTGGCTCCATCATCGAACCCCTCGTTCGCTAGACCGGGTCGAACCCCGAGATGAGCCAACGGTCGCCGACCTTGTCCAGAGTCACCCGCACGCTGGAGGCCGTGTTGGTCGGTGCGTCAGTGCCCATCACGACGGTCTGGTTGACGAAGAGCAGCACCACCGCGTGGTCGGGCTTGGCCGACACCGATGCCGCGGCAGGCACCTGGGCCACCGCTGAGATCTTCTTCTCCTTGGCGCCGGGGATGACGACGTTGTTGACCAGCTGGGTGTAGGCGTCCAGGAAGCTTCCCGTGAGCCGGTCACGCGCCGCACCGAGATCCTTCTCGACGGTCTCGGCCTTGTAGCTCAACAGCGCGACAGTCGCGTCCTTGGCCACCTGCACCGATTCGGTGCCGGCCCGGGCCGCAGCCCGTCGCGACGAGTCTTCCCACTTCAGGTATCCGGCGCCCGCCCCGAGTAGCAGAGCGAGGATCGGCAGCAGTCCGAAAGCCACCGCACGCGCAAGGCTGAAGCGCGGTTTCGGTGTGGCCGCAGCCTCGGTTTCCAGCCCTGCTGGCGTGGCCTCGGGGTCGTCGGTGAGCTCCACCGCGGTCGTCTCGGCCTCGACCACCTCGGGATCGGGAGTATCGGGCTTGTCAGTCGTCACGGCACGAACTCCACTTTCGAGACCTTCGCTTCGTCATTACCGGTCTTCTTGACCGTCAGCCGCATCCGCCAGGAGCGGGGCGGCTGGTTGGGCGCACCGGCATTGGAGGTGGTGACGGTGACGGCGACCAGCACCTGACCCTCGCTCCCCGTCATCGACTCCAGCCCGGCCTCGGTCACTTGACCGTCGGATTTCGACTGTGCCTGCTTGACCACCTCGATGAACGGCTGAGACCGCTTGGCGAAGTCGTCGTAGAACGCGTCGGTGGCCGAGTCGAGGATGCGTTGCACATCCTTGTCGGCCTCGTCGAAGTGGATGGTGGTCAGGTTGATCGCGCCCTGCCTGCCGACGCTGACGAAGAGTTCGTGCAGTTGATCGGTCTTCTTGGCGTCATAGGCGCGATAGCCGAGCCAGCCGACCAGCGCGCCGAGGGCGACGACGATAACCGTCCCGACGACCAGAGCCAGCCGAACGTGGGACCACCCGGGCTTCGGCGCCGGCGTCACCACCGCCTCGCCGGGCTCCTCTGCACCGTCGGCCTCGCTGGTCGCCCCGGCTTCGTCGAGCGTGTCAGCCTCTTCTGGCGTGGCGGCCTCGTCCTCGGACGCGGCAGGCTCGTCAGCCATTGCTCTCCCTCTACGGCACTACGGGCTCCGGATCACCCGCACTGGGGCGAAAGGCTACCGGTAAGCCCTGTGAGCGCCGTCACGGGTGCGCCGCGGCAGCCTCCAGATCGGCAATGACGATTTTGCGCATCCCGAGCATTGCCGTGGTCGCGGCGGCCGCCCGAGCCGCATCGGGGTCGGACAACAGCTCGTAAAGTCGGGTGGGCACCACCTGCCAGCTCAGGCCGAATCGGTCCTTGAGCCAGCCGCACTGGGACTCCTGGCCGCCGGACATCAGCGCGTCCCAGTAGTAATCGACCTCGGCCTGGTCAGCGCATTCGACGAGGAACGAGACGGCCTCGGTGAACGAGAACATCGGCCCGCCGTTGATCCCGACGAATCGGGTGCCGTCGAGGTTGAACCCGGCCGACAGCACCTCGCCGGGTGTGCCGGGACCGGCCTCGGTGTAGCGGTTGACGTATTCGATGGACGAGTTCGGGAAGACGCCGGTGTAGAACCGCATCGCCTCCTCGAGGTCGTCGTCGAACCACAGTGACGGGGTGATGGTGGGCACGGGGTCTCCTCTATTCGGGGTGCGAAAGTCACCGAAGGGGTTGACCGGTCGGGGTGGCGAAACTCATCGATAGCACCGCTATGTAACGTGCTGTTCAGGTTCGGTCGAGAGGATGCCCGTGAGCAGCACAAATACCGTTGAGTTCCGGGGAGACAAAGACCTCGCCCTGGTGGCCGACGAATGGAACCGCGGCGCCCCGGAGGCGGCCGGGCGGCCGACGATCCTGATGCTGCACGGCGGCGGCCAGAACCGGTTCTCCTGGAAGAACACCGGGCAGGTGCTGGCCGACCATGGCTTCCATGTGATCGCGCTGGACGCCCGCGGACACGGCGACAGCGACCGGGCGCCCAATGCCGAGTACACCGTCGACGCGCTGTCCACCGACGTGCTGCTGGTGCTCGAGCAGATCGGCCGGCCGGTGGTGTTGATCGGGGCCAGCATGGGCGGGCTGACCAGCATCCTGGTCGCCGAGCATGCCGGGCCGCAGAAGGTGACCAAGCTGGTGCTCGTCGATGTGGTGCCGCGCTTCGAGAAGGGCGGCAGCGCCCGGATCCGGGATTTCATGTTCAGCCATGTGCACGGCTTCGAGACCCTGGAGCAGGCCGCCGAAGCCATCTCCGAGTACTTGCCGCACCGCAAGCGGCCGAAGAACCTCGATGGCCTCAAGAAGAACCTGCGACACCGCGAAGGTCGCTGGTTCTGGCATTGGGATCCGGCGTTCCTCACCGCCCCCGACGACGATCCGTTCGTTCGGGTGGAGCGCCTCGAGCAAGCCGCCGTCGACCTGACCATCCCGATCCTGCTGATCCGCGGCAAGCTCTCCGACGTCGTCAGCGCCGAAGGGGTTCAGGACTTCCTGACCAAGGTGCCGCGCGCGGAATTCGTCGAACTCGCCGATGCCGGCCACACCGCTGCCGGCGATGACAACGACGCCTTCAGCGAGGCTGTCGTCTCGTTCGTCACCCGCTAGGGTCGTCATCCTCGCGACGGATGATCCTGCCCAGGTCCTCGCGATCGGTCAGGTCGAGCTTCAGGTACATCCGGTACAGGTGGCCCTCCACCGTGCGCGTCGACACGACAAGGCGCTCGGCGATCTGGCGGTTGGACAACCCGCGGGCCACCAGGTGGGCGATCTCGAGCTCACGCGGGCTCAACGGCAGCGGCTGCGAAGTGGCGCACAGCGCAGGGGTTTTCAGTCCACCGCACACGGTGCCCAACCGATTCGCGGCGGCCGCGGCCTCCAGGGAGTTGCGCCGCTGCCCGGCAGCCGCGAACAGCGCCGCCGCCTGTGCCGCGGCATCGGCCGCCGACAGTAGGGCACCGATCCGTTCAAACTCCTGCGATGCCGAAAACACCGCTGCTCCATCACTGTTCATCAGGCCGATGGCATGCTCGGCATCGACTGCGGCCAGCGGCCCGCCGATTGCCGACGCCACCTCGACCACCCGCGGCAGACAGCTCTTGTCGCCGAAGCGCGCGGCCGCGTGCAGGGCCATCAGCTCGATCGCGCGTTGGCCCGATGCGGCCGCCAGGTCGGCGGCTTCCAGTGCCGCGGTAATCGCGCCAGTGAGATGCCCCATCGCGGCCGCAAGCCATGCCTCGGCGTTGCGGACGTGTGGTTCGAACATCGTCGCGCCCCGGCTGACGATTTCGCGTAGTTCGGCCACCAAAGGGGCGGCGGCCGCGTCGTTGCCGAGGCCGCAATAGCACTGCACCAGAAGCAATCTGGCGGGAAGATTCCACGACGCGGCCGACTCGCCACTGAGCGCGGCCAACGTCTCCTCCAGCCGTCTCATCGCGGCCCGCAGCTGGCCACGCCCCAACTCCACGGTGCCGGCCAACACATTCGCCATCGCGCGGGCGCGGTACTGACTCGGTGAGGTGATGCGCACAACGTCACCCGAACGAGCCTCTGCCGCATCGAAATCACCGGCCATCGTCAACGCCCGGACTTCGGCCAAGGTCAGCAGGAACCGCAGCAGCGCGTCGATCTTGTCGTACACCTCGCGGCCCCGGGCCGCCACCTGCGCCGCGTCAGCGGTACGCCCTTTGAGCGCGGCCGCCATGCCGCCGCCGAAGACCGCCCATCCGACGGCGATCGGCGGCGCGGTCGGGTCGGCAAGCACCTGGTCGGCCAGCGCGGCGGCCTCCTCTAACCGGTTGTCGAGCACCATCAGCGCAGCCGCCAATCCGTCGACGACCAGCCGGAGCTTCGGGTCGGTGATGCGTTGTTGCAGCATCCCGAGGATCTCCGCGGCGGCCTCGCTGTCTCCGATCGACCACTGCAGGTTCCAAATCCGCGAGATACCCCAGCGCGCCAGCTCGAATTCGGTGAGTGTGTCGGGGTCGAACGAGGCCAGGATCTCCTCGGACTCCGGCGCCCGACCCTGCCACACAAACGTCCGTGCGAGCAGTTCACTGGCCACCAGCCCGCCACCCTGAGCGACCGCGACGCGGGCCAGTCGCTCGGCCAGCGTGATGTTCATCAGGGCGATCGCGTCTTCGGCTGCACGCGCGAGAAATTCGACGCCAACGTCGGCGTCGGCATGCAGGGAGAGTTCAGCACGGCGCAGCCGTTGGACTGGGCCCCGCGATGGGTGCAGGTCCATCGCGGCCAATACCTCGGTCCGCAGCCGCCGACTCGCGACCTGACCGAGGTTGCGCCGAATGACCTCGCCGATAACGGAATGCGTGAAGTGGATGTCAGCGGTCCCGGTGTCGTCGACGATCCGAATCAGGCCACGGCGCTCGGCACGCTCCAGGGTGTCGCTGCTGACGAGTTCGGACATGACCGCCAACGTCGCCGGCTCGGATACGGCGAGCAGGTGCAGAGCTCGCTTCTCGTCGTCGGGCAACCGGTCGAGCCGGCTGCTGAGCAGTGGAGCCAGTTTCGCCGCGACGGCCGCCTCACCTCGCAGCTGCCAGACGTCGTTGACCTGCCGCAGGGTTCCCGCCTCCAGCGCGCCTTCGACAAGGTGCCGGACGAACAGCGCGTTGCCGCTCGATGCCTCCCACATCAGGTCGGCCGACAGCTGTTCAAGGTGCCCGCCGAGCGCCGCCTCGACGAGTCCGACCGCTTCGTCCTTCGTGAACGGGGCGACATCCAGCCTGGCCAGGTAGCCGTCCTTCCACAATGCGGTGATGGTGTCGGGAATGGGCTCACCGCTACGTGCGGTCGCGACGATCCGCACCACCCCCTCGATGGCGAGCTGATGCAGCAGGGTCGCCGACAGGTGGTCGACAAGGTGGACGTCGTCGATCCCGATGACCGTGAGCTTCTCGCGGCGAACGGCCCGAAATGCGTCGGCCAACATGGCCACCGGGTCGGCGCGCAACGCGCTGCCGAGCAGGTGCGCGAAGACCCCCAGCGGCACGTCGCGAGCCGACTCGGTCCCGGCCACCCACACCGCGCCGGTGCGCAACGACTGGGTGGCCATCCGGGCCAGCGTGGTCTTCCCGACACCCGCGTCACCGAGGAGCAACGTGCCGCAGGTACCGGGGCGACCATGTAGCGTCGCCTGGATCGCGGCGAGTTCCTTACCCCGTCTCAGGACGGGCCAGGCCCGACTCTCCCCCACGGCCGCAGTTTACGCAGGTAGCAGGCCCAAACCAGCGGAATTGCCGAACGTTTGAGAGGCGCTACGCCAGCACTGGCACACCGGCGTGCCGTTCGTCGGTGAGTATCTCGAACATCGCCCGCCGCGACGCGGTGAGTTCGGCATCAATCCCGTTGCCGGACACGGTTATTCGGCATTTCGCGAGCGCGGAGTTGTAGCAGTACTTGGCCTTCCCGTTGGTGTCGGTGTAGGTCAGCCCGATGACGTCGCGCGGCTCGGCACTGATTTCGCCGCGCAGCTCGAAACCGTCCGCGCGCCCGCTGAACGTCCAGCGGAACGGTTCGTAGGCCCCTCGGGTGTGCCGGGCGGCAAACACCGAGCGCACCGCGACCTCCCACCCGGCGTGCCGCAGCACGAACAAGGTCGCCGCCGGCAACCGCAATGGTCCGACGCCCGCGCGTGCGGTGACGACTTCAAGGCTGGAGTTCGGGTGGTCGTCGAATCCGCACACCTGGCCGAAGGCGTAGGCCGGGGTGTGCTTGCTGCCCCAATTGTGGTTGACGCTCCCCCGCCACGCCTCGACCGCGACGCTGGTGTCGCCCAGCGCGACAGCGCCGTCGAAGCGGGCCAGTGGATGGCGCACCTGGGTCTTGGCGGTCGGGAACTTGGCCGTATACGAGCGATCGGTGAGCAGTTTGACCGCCGGCTCATCGCCAGGTGCGATGGCCAGGTCCCAGGTGGCTCCGTCGAGTGTGCCGCTGGCGTGCACGTCGTCGATCACGGTGTCGGCGATCCTGGCCGACCACGGATCGGACAGATAGTCGGCCTCGGTCACCGGATGCGGCACCTTGATGGCGCGATTGCCGGCGCCGTCCGGGTCGAACAGCATCACCCACACGTCGGCCACCGGCTCGCCGGGCACCGGCAACAGCAACGTCCAGCGCAGCCAGATCGCCTGCGCCCGATCCGGGTGATTGGCCCGGATGAACCTGCTCTCGTAGTAGGGAGGCATCATCAGTTCAGCATTCCCGACCGGAGGGCGGCGCAGGAGTGGGTTGGACGATCGCGGCCGCGGTTCTGGCGGTACTGGCGGTGGGCGAGGCCGTCGCGTTGCTCGTGCTGCGCTCGCGCCTGCAGGCCAGCGAGCGCGAGGCCGAGGAGATGCGGGCCCGCCTGGACACCCGCAACATGCTGTGGACGGGCGGTCGCGAGGCGGTCAAGACCGTGTGGCAGACCGCCAACCTGGTGCGCACCCAGGGCTTCGGTGGTGCGGTGCGGTCCTCGATCGAGGAACTCGCCGACTGGGCCGACGTCGAGCGCCCGGACCTTGCCCGGTTGGCTCCCGACGGCAAGTTGGTGGTGATGTTCTCCGACATCGAGGAGTCCACCGCGCTCAACGAACGCATCGGCGACCGGGCCTGGGTCAGGCTCATCGGCAGCCACGACCGGCTGGTCCGCCGGCTGGTCAAGGCGCACGACGGCCACGTCGTCAAAAGCCAGGGCGACGGTTTCATGGTGGCCTTCGCCGATCCCACCGCCGCGGTGAGCTGTGCCGTTTCCATGCAACGAGAATTCGAGCGTGACGCAAAACGGGCTCGGCACAACAGTATTCGGGTGAGAATCGGCATCCATATGGGTAAGTCGGTGCTGCGCGGCGACGATGTGTTCGGCCGCAACGTGGCGATGGCCGCCCGAGTCGCCGGCCAGGCCGACGGCGGCGAAATCCTGGTCAGCGAGTCCGTGCGCACCGCGGTGGGCGATCAGCAGTCCTTCGACCAGGGTCGCGACGCCGAACTCAAGGGGTTCAGCGGCACCCACCGGCTCTACGCGGTGGCGGCCTAGTTTTCGCATTGAGATAGCAATGAGAGCGACAGTTCGGCCAATTCGTCGCTCTGGTTACTGGCTCAACGGCGACGACTGGGCCTCGGCGCGCCGTTGGTGCAGCCGGGCGCGGATCTCGTCGGGCGTATAGGCCTCGCGCCGGCGCTGGTCCCGCGCGACGAGAACACCACCGGCGACGACGCCGGCCGCACCGGCCAGCCCGATCCACTTCCAGATGCCACGCATGCGATCACACTATGCTGCGCTGGTGACCGAGCACACCGTGTCGCTGACACAGGCGCTGAACGAGACCCGCACTGGTGACGTCTGGCTGTTCCGCGGCGCCTCCGGCCCCGACCGGGCGATCCAGACCCTGACGAACGCACCCGTCAACCATGTCGGCATGACGGTAGCCATCGACGACCTGCCCCCGTTGATCTGGCACGCCGAGCTCGGCCACAAACTCCTGGACCTGTGGACCGGCACCAATCACCGCGGGGTTCAACTCAACGACGCCCGCGAGGCCATCGAGCAATGGCTGCACCAATACGGCCAGCGCTGCTGGCTGCGCCAGCTCACCCCGGGGGTCACCCGGGAACAGGAGGACCGCCTGCTGGAGGTGATAGCCAGGATGGACGGCACCCCATTCCCCTCGACCGCGCGGCTGACCGGTCGCTGGTTGCGCGGCCGGCTCCCCACTGTCAGCGACTGGACCCGCGGAATCCCCCTCGTGCACAAGAAGGTTCGCGAGTCCGCCGAGAAACGCAAGCTCGCCGGGCGAGAGATGGGTCTGGAGACCGCCTACTGCGCCGAGACGGTCGCCATCACCTACGAGGAGATGGGTTTGTTGACCACCGAGAAGAACGAGAACTGGTTCGACCCGGGACGATTCTGGAGCGGGGATGTCCTGCCACTGATCAAGACCTACCGGCTCGGCAACGAAATCCAAGTCACCGCAGACTGATTGGCGAGCGTCCTCAGAATCCGATACCGACGCCGATCCCGACGGGTGCCTGTTGACGCGGGCACGCCAAGTCGACGTAGACGGTGGTCGCGCTGCTCGACTCACCGGGCGAGCTGTCCGGGTTGTGGACGGCCACGACCCGACACGATGACAACGATGCCCCGGTGTTGCCGTCGACCCAGTTGATCGCGACGACGTAGCCCTGCGCCTGTAGCTGGTCGATGGTGTACTGGGCCGAGTCGGCGAGGGCACCCGAAGCGAACGCGATCGGCGCGGCTACCCCGATGAGTACCGCCACCGACCGTCTCAGAGTGCTTCGCATTCTTGCTAACCCGTCGCCCATACCGCCAACAGCTTGCCCTTCGGGTCGCGGAACATGACCGCGGTAATCGTCTTGCCCTGTGGGACATCGTAGGCGACGTGGGCGGCGAGCTGCTGGCCCTGCGGAAGCTGTCCGGAGGTGATACCCGGCTGGACCGCGCCGACGGCGGGTGCGATGTTCGACCCGTCCGCGGCTCGCGCGACGAACCAGAAGCCGTTGTAGGCGGTCGTGCCGGTCTTGGCGACGATCGTCACGTCGACGGCATACATCGTGCCCTTGGCCGGGACGATCTGGGCGTCGGGCGGCACCGGGCGCAGGTTGTCGACGGTGTAGGTCGCGGTGCCGCCGTCCGCGGCGATGTCGACCGAAGTTCCGAAGGCGACCGCCTGCTGGGCGGGTGACGCGGTCGAGGTGACCGGCGAGCTGGTGGTGGCTTGTTGGGCGGTGGAGCCCGAACCCCCACACCCCGCAGTGATCAGTGCGAGAGCGGTCATGCCGACAAGCACCCTGGACACTCGTGTTCCGCGCATTCGCGGATACTAGCGCGGCCTGGCGGCACCGAATTTCGCCCGGGCCTCGTCGGTGACCGGGGTGAACAGGTTGACGAGATTTCCGTCCGGGTCGCGAAACAACAGCGCGCGATTGCCCCACGGCATTGTTGTCGGTTCGGTGACGACCTCGTCGAGATGGTCGCGAAGGCGTTGATATTCCGCGTCCACGTCCTCGACAATGAACTCCAGAATCGCACTCCGGTTGGCCGCGGGTTCGGCCGATCCCACGCCGAACAGCGGCACGGTCTTATCGCTGCCGATGGCCAATGTGCCGATGGGTGTGGGGATCTCGGCGAACAACTCGTTGCCCCACACCGCGGCGATGCCGGTGACCAGCTCGTAGAACTCGACGAGCCGTTTGACGTCGGCGGTGATGATGCGTGTCGAAATGAAGTTCATGCCGCCATGTTATGTATCGCCTCCGACAAGCCGGCGATAGCGGCGGCGACATACATTGCGGGCTTGAGGGTGCCTGGTCGGCTTTCCTACCGGACGACATTCGTGAGATTGGCCCCGGTGAGATTGGCCCCGCTGAGGTTCGCCCCGGTCAGGATCGCCCCGGTCAGGTTCGCTGCCCGCAGGTTCGCCCCGCCGAGGTTCGCCCCGCTCAGGTTCGCGGACGTCAGGTTGGCACTTTGGAGAATCGCCTTGACGAGGTTGGCGTTGGTCAGGTTTGCCCCGGTCAGGTTCGCCCCGGCCAGGTTGACGGCCGGTAGATATTGCCCGATCAATGTGGCGTTGCTCAGATTCGCCCCGGCCAAGATCGCTCCGGTCAGGGTGACGCCCTGAAGGTTCTGTCCGGTCAGGTTGGCGTTGGTCAGGTTCGCAGACGTCAGCGTCGCCCCGGTCAACGTCGCACCCGAGAGATTGGCCCCGACCAATGTCGCCTTCGTCAGATTCCGGCCCTGAAGGTTCTGGCCGGAAAGATTGACGTTGGTCAGGATCGCTCCGACCAGCGTCACGCCGGTCAGATCAAACCCCTGAAGATTCGCCCCCGTCAGATTGGCACTGGTCAGATTGGCACCTGTCACCGTCGCCCCGGTCAACGTCGCCCCCACCAAAGTCGCCGAAGTCAGATTGGCATTGGCCAGATTCGCGCCCGACAAGACCGCGCCGCCCAACTTGACCCCAGCAAGATTTCGGCCCTGAAGGTTCTGTCCGGTCAAGTTGGCATTGGTCAAAACCGCCCCGGTCAGCGTCACGCCCGTCAGATCAAACCCCTGAAGATTCGCCCCCGTCAGATTGGCACTAGTGAGATTGGCACCCGTCACCGTCGCCCCGGTCAACGTCGCCCCCAC
>FLQS01000032.1 GCA_900078375.1 uncultured Mycobacterium sp.
ATGGTTCGCTCCGCAAGCGTCGCTCACGCCGCCACCTCGCAAGCGAGGGCGCGGCGTGTCCGCCCATGGTTCGCTCCGCAAGCGTCGCTCACGCCAGCCAGCCCGCGACGTCGGCAGCCCAGTAGGTCAAGACGATGTCGGCGCCCGCCCGCCGGATGCTGGTCAGCGACTCCAGCGCAGCGGCCTGCCCGTCGATCCATCCGTTGGCCGCGGCGGCGCTGATCATCGCGTACTCCCCCGATACCTGGTAGGCGGCAACGGGTACCGGCGAGACGTCGGCGGCCGCGCGCACGATATCCAGGTAAGCCATGGCGGGTTTGACCATGATGATGTCGGCGCCCTCTTCGACGTCGAGTGCAATCTCACGCAACGCTTCGCGCGCGTTGCCACTGTCTTGCTGGTAGGTACGCCGATCCCCCTGCAGGCTCGAGGCGACCGCGTCGCGGAACGGGCCGTAGAACGCGGAGGCGAACTTCGCGGCGTAGGCCAGGATCAGCACGTCGGCAAGCCCTGCCGCATCGAGCCCATCCCGGATGGCGGCAACCTGACCGTCCATCATGCCGCTCGGGCCGACCACTCGCGCACCGGCTTCCGCCTGTGCCACAGCAAGTTTGATGTACTGCGCATTGGTGGCGTCGTTATCGACCCGGCCGCGGGCGTCAAGCACACCACAGTGTCCGTGGTCGGTGAACTCGTCGAGGCAGGTGTCGGCCATCAGCACGGTGTCATCGCCGAGATCCTTGGCCAGATCACGCAGGGCGACGTTGAGGATTCCGTCGGGGTCCACACCGCAGGACCCCACCGCGTCCTTGTCCGCCTCACGCGGCACCCCGAACAGCATCAGCCCACCGACACCGGCTTCGACGGCCTGCTCGGCGGCACGCCGGCACGATTCGCGGGTGTGCTGGTGAACACCGGGCATGGACGCTATCGGCCGCGGCTCGTCGATCCCGTCGGCGACGAACATCGGAAGGACCAGATGTCTTGGCTCCAAAGAGGTTTCGGCCACCAATCGGCGCAGCGCCGGAGTTGAGCGCAGCCGACGCGGACGCTGTCGTGGATAGCTCATGCAAAGACTTTCGCTTTTAGCGGCGTCGGCTCTTCTTGCGCGGCGGCGGCAACGCACCCTCGGCGCGCAGCCGGGCGGCATGCTCGGCCAGCGCGTCGACCAGCGGACCGACGGCGGCCGTCTCGGGCTGGACATCCACCCGCAGGCCGAATTCCGCGGCCGTCTCCGCCGTCTTCGGTCCGATGCACGCCACGATCGTGCGGGCGTGTGGCTTGCCCGCGATGCCGACCAGGTTGCGCACCGTCGAGCTCGAGGTGAAGCACACGGCGTCGAACCCGCCGGTCTTGATCATCTCGCGGGTCTCCGCCGGCGGCGGGGCCGCACGCACGGTGCGGTAGGCGGTGACGTCCTCGATCTCCCAGCCGCGGTCGCGCAGACCCTCGGCCAAGGTCTCGGTGGCAATGTCGGCCCGCGGCAGCAGCACCCGATTGACCGGATCGAAAATACTGTCGTACTCCGGGAATTCGTCGAGCAAGCCCAGCGAGGACTGCTCACCGGACGGCACCAGCTCGGGGCTCACCCCGAAGGCCCGCACCCGGTCGGCCGTCGACTCGCCCACGCAGGCGATCTTCACGCCGGAGAAGGCCCGGGCGTCCAGGCCGAACTCGCCGAACTTCTCCCACACCGCACGCACCGCGTTGGTGGAGGTGAACACGACCCACTGGTAGCGGCCGTCGACCAAACCCTTGACGGCCCTTTCCATTTGGGCCGGGCTGCGGGGTGGCTCGACGGCGATGGTCGGCACCTCGATGGGCAGGGCGCCATGGCCGACCAGCCGGTCGCTCATCTCGCCGGCCTGATCCTTGGTGCGCGGCACCAGCACGGTCCAGCCGTACAGGGCCCGGCTCTCCCACCAGTTCAGCTTGGCGCGATGCGCCACGGTCTTGCCGATGGTGGCCACCAGCGTGCCGGTCAGCGGCCCGGCAGGATCGCTGTTGCAGGCCAGGGTGGCGCGGTCGGTCAGCCCGTGCAGGGTGGTCTCGACCGAGCGCTGCCCGCAGGTGGTGCCATTGGCGGTGACCACGCAGGGAGTGCTGTCGGAGAGGCCGTATTCGATCAGCGTGCGGGCGGCCTCGGGCAGGTGCGAGGCGCTCGCGGTCAGGATCAGGGGGCCGGGCGCGGCGGCCAGCGCCGCCCAGTCGACCTCGCCGCGCACGTCGGCGACGGTGTGCGCCGACCCCAGCGGCAGGCCCGCGTAGGTGGGCACCGCGCTGGTGGCGGGCAGGCCCGGCACGATCTCGAACTCGGCGTGAGCGCGGGCCACCGCGTTCACCTCGGTGATGACCGAGTCAATCGACAGCGGATCACCGGCGACCAGGCGCACCACGTCGAAGCCGGTCTTGGCCTCGGTGACGAGCGTCTTGGCCACCTCGGCGGGGTCACCGAGTGCGGGGCGGATGTCCGGACCGACCGAGACGACCGGCGGCGCGGTCTCGTCGTGGCCGTCGGCGGGGGCACCGTCCGGCGCCGGGGCAGGGCCGACCGCGGGCGGCAGGTCGGTGCCGACGACAGCGAGCACGGCCTGCGGCACGTCCGGGTCGGTGAACACCAGCGCGGCATTGGCCAAGACGGTGCGGGCGCGCGTCGTCAGCAGGTTGGGGTCACCTGGACCCGCGCCGACGAACGTGATGTGTCCCGGCTTCGCCTTACGTCCCCGACCGCTCACATGCCCAGTCATCGCTTCACTCCCGCTCCACTCCGTCTGTTTTCACATTCACGGAGCCTTGTACCGACATCACCTCGCGCGCACCGAGTTCGAACAACTCCGCGGCGACCGAGAGCCCCAGCTCTGCGGGTCGGCCCGGAGTGCCGATACCGGACGCACGAATCACGTCGGATCCGTCTGCTGCCGCCACGCATGCGCGCAGTGACAGCTCGTCGAAGACGCGGCCGTCGTCATCGATGGACTCGACCACTTCGGCGATCGCGCCCACCGGTGCGGAACAACCCGCCTCCAGTTCGGCCAGCAGGGTTCGCTCGGCGGTGACCGCGGCGCGGGTGTCGGGATCGTCCATCTCTCCCAACAGCGCCACGAGCCCGGTGTCGCCGGCGCGGCACTCGACCGCAAGCGCACCTTGAGCCGGCGCTGGCAACATCTGCACCGGCTCCAGCGTCTCGGTGACATCGCCGAGGCGACCGATGCGGGCTAGGCCCGCCCGGGCTACCACGATGGCGTCGAGATCACCGCTGCTTACCCTGTTCAACCTGGTATCTAGGTTGCCTCGTAGGGGGCGAATTTCCAAACCGAGACCCAGTGCTCTAAGCTGCGCCGCCCGCCGCACGGAGCTCGTTCCGATCACCGAGCCCGCCGGCAACTCCCCCAAGACCAGCCCGTCCCGGGCCACCAGCGCGTCGCGGGCGTCCTCCCGGCGGGGGATCGCGGCGATGACGAACCGGTCGTCGGGTGCCGTCGGCAAATCCTTGTACGAGTGCACGGCCATGTCCACGCGGCTGTCGGCGATGGCTTCACGCAGGGCGGCGGTGAACACGCCGACTCCGATCTCGGCGACCGGCTTGTCTGATCGGTCACCCTCGGTGCTGATGACGACCAGCTCGGCGGGATGCCCTCGCTCGATGAGTTGGTCTCTAATGGTCCCGGCCTGCGTTGTCGCCAGCAGACTCCCCCGGGTGCCGATCCGGATTACCGCGTCGTTACTGCCGGCCAACCGTGCTACCCGGTGCCGTCGGCTCGGCCTTGATCGAATTCCGTTGTCGGCAGGGGCAATTCACCCGCGGCAACGGCGTCGACGGCCTGTGGATCGAGTTCGAAAAGTTCCCGCAACGCCTCGGCATACGTGTCCCCGCCGGGCGCGCTGGCCAGCTGCTTGACCCGCACGGTCGGGGCGTGCAGCAGCTTGTCGACCACCCGGCGAACGGTGCGGGCAACCTCGTCGCGCTGGGAATCGTCCAGGCCGGGCAGCCGGTTGTCCAGCCGCAACAGCTCGGCCTCGACGACGTCGGCGGCGCGCTGGCGAAGTGCGGTGACGGTCGGGGTGACCTCGGACATCCGCTGGCCGGCCAAGTAGCTGGCAACCTCGGCGGCGACGATCTGACGGGCGGCTTCGGCATCGGCGGCTGCCGCGCGAGCGGTCGGCTCACGCTGCACGCGGTCCATGTCGATGACCGAAACACCGGGCAATCCGGCCACCGCGGGGTCAACATCCCGGGGCATGCCGAGGTCGCAGAGCACCAGCTCGGCGGCGGCCTCGTCGCGGCGGGTGCTGGCCAGCGCATGATGCACATCGGCCAGCGACACCACCGGGCGGACCGCGCCGGTACAGCTGACCACGACATCGGCGACGGCCAGCGCGGCCGGCAGTTGCTCTAGGGGCAGGGCCTGGGCGGTGGCACCCTGCTGGCGGATGCTCTCGGCCAGCCGCTCCGCGCGCGGCAGCGAGCGGTTGACGACGTCGATATGGGTGACCCCGGCGCGCAGCAGGTGCGCAACCGACAACCCGCCCATCGAGCCGGCGCCGACGACGGTGGCGGTACGCCCGGCCAAGCCCAAGCCCGATGTCGCCGGCCCTCCGGCTCCGGCCAACCGTGATGCCGCGATGTCGAGTGCGACCGACACCACACTGGCGCCGGCGGCGTCGATCGCGGTCTCGGAATGCACCCGCTTGCCCACCGACAGCGCGCGCTGGGCCAGGTCGTGCAAGATCCTGCCGACGGTCTTGTTGGTCTCGGCGTTGGCATAGGCACGACGGACCTGGCCGAGTACCTGCTGTTCGCCGATGACCGCGCTGTCCAGGCCACTGGTGACGGCGAACAGATGCTCGACGGCGGCCTCGCTGTAGCGGACGTAGGCGTACTTGGTCAGATCGCCCATCGACATTCCGGAGTGCTCGGCCAGCACCTGGCCGATTGCCGACAAACCGCCGTGGAAGGCGTCGACCACCGCGTAGACCTCGACCCGGTTACACGTCGACAGCACCATCGCCTCGGTCACCAGCGGTGACCGCAACAGCTCATCGATGATCTTGACCTGATCGGACTCATCCGTGGACAACTGTTCAAGGACGGAAACCGGAGCACTTCGATGCGACACCCCGAACAGCAGCACGCTCACGGCACGATCACCTGGCCCGCTCCCTTGCTGTCACGGAATGCTCCGTTAGTGAAACTTACTTCCACGGTAAACGCTGCGCAGGCGGCTGGCCAAATTCCGGCGGTCGTTCACCCCTCGTCGTCGACGACCGTACGGCCGTGTGCGAGATCGGCGCGCAGCCGTTCGACGTCGACATCCCAGTAGCTGTGCTCGCTCCCGTCGAGCAGGACGACGGGCAGACGGTCGCCGAATTCGGCTCGTAACACGTTGTTCCCGGCGGCGGCCGCGGCGTCGACGTCGGTGGCCGACAGCTCGAAATCGAGTTCCATGGCCAGCTCGGTCAGCCGGTCGTAGACCCGCTGGCAGATGGTGCACCCGGCCCGGGTCAACAGCTCGACGTGTGCGCGGCTCACCCGAGCAAGTGTCGCAGTTAGGCCAAGAAAGCGTCGCAGCTAGGGTTGGTCCCCATGGGGCTCGGGGACCACGACCAGGAACTCGCCGGTGATGCGAGCGCCGAGCGGGCCGTCGAAGAGGTGGTCGCCGAGCAGGTCAGCGCCGTGGCACGCGACGCCAGCATCGCCGCGCACCGCGAGCCGGGGCCGCAGGCCGCCGAGCCGGTCGAGCCACCACCCGCCGACCTCACCGCGGCGGCGTTCTTCGACGTGGACAACACGCTGGTGCAGGGCTCGTCGCTGGTGCATTTCGGTCGCGGACTGGCCGCCCGCAAGTACTTCACCTACGCCGACATGGCCAAATTCATCTACGCGCAGGCCAAGTTCCAGCTGACCGGCCGCGAGAACAGTGATGACGTGGCGCAGGGCAGGGCCAAGGCGCTGGCCTTCATCGAGGGCCGCTCGACTTCGGAGCTGATCGCGGTCGGCGAGGAAATCTACGACGACATCATCGCCGACAAGATCTGGCCCGGTACCCGGGCGCTGACCCAGATGCACCTGGACGCCGGCCAGCAGGTGTGGCTGGTCACCGCCACGCCCTACGAACTGGCCGACACGATCGCCCGGCGGCTCGGCTTGACCGGTGCGCTCGGCACCGTCGCGGAGTCCGAGAACGGGGTGTTCACCGGCCGACTGGTGGGCGACATCCTGCACGGTGTCGGTAAGGCGCATGCGGTGCGGCAGCTGGCCGTTCGCGAGGGTCTCAACCTCAAACGCTGCACCGCCTACTCCGACAGCTACAACGACGTGCCGATGCTGTCTCTGGTCGGCACGGCGGTCGCCATCAACCCCGATGCCAACCTGCGTGAGCTGGCTCGCGAGCGCGGCTGGGAGATCCGCGATTTCCGGACCGCGCGCAAGGCGGCCCGCATCGGCGTGCCCTCGGCGCTGGCATTGGGCGCGGTCGGCGGGGCGCTCGCGGCGGCCGTATCGCGTCGGCGCTGACTCGGCTCGACGCGGCTCACCCCCACCGTCGCCGCAATACCCGCTGATAGGCTCCCCGGGTGTCAATCGCCAGCGACATCATCGGAACCCACTACCGCTACCCGGACTATTACCTGGTCGGCCGGGAGAAGATCCGCGAGTACGCCAACGCGATCCAGTCGGAAAACACGCTGTACTTCAGCGAGGAGGCGGCCAAGGCCGCCGGCTACGCAGACGTGGTGGCCCCGTTGACCTTTATTGCGATCGCGGGACGCCAGGTGCAGTTGGACATCTTCCGTAACTTCGATGTCGGGATCAATATCGCCCGCGTCATTCACCGCGATCAGAAGATCCGATTCCATCGGCCGATCGTGGCCGGTGACAAATTGTTCTTCGATTCCTGGCTGGACTCGGTCGTCGAATCACACGGCACCGTCATCACTGAATTGCGCAGTGAAGTCACCGACGAAGACGGCAAACCGGTGATGACGACCATCGTGACAATGATCGGTGAAGCTGAAGGCGACGAAGAAACCAATGCTCAGGTGGCGGCGATCGCCGCGGCGGCGATGGGCAAGCAAACCGCGCGCTGACTGGCGGCGCTGCGAGCTGACCCGGGCCGCTCAGCCCAGGAACATGTTGCGACGCTTGGTCAGCAACTGGTACAGCGTCTGCTGGATGGTCTCGCGTACCTGGTCGGTGAGATCGAAGGTGACCATCGGGTCGTCGGCCGAAGATTCGTCGTAATCGGCGGTCTCGATCGGCTCACCAAATGTGATGTGCCACTTGGACGGAAGCGGCACCAGCCCGACCGGACCGGCCAGCGGGAACAGCGGTGTGATCGGGAAGTACGGCAACCCGAGCACGCGCGCGAGGAGCTTCACGTCGGCGATCATCGGGTAGATCTCCTCGGACCCGACGATCGAGCACGGGATGATCGGTGCCTTGGTTCGCAGCGCGGCCGAGACGAACCCGCCGCGGCCGAATCGCTGCAGCTTATAACGATCCTTGAAGGGCTTGCCCAAGCCCTTGTAGCCCTCGGGGAACACCGCCGTCAACTCGCCGCCGACCAGCAACCGGTGCGCATCGACGGTGGACGCCATGGTGTGGCCGGCCTTGCGGGCGATCGGGCCCATCATCGGCATGTCGAACACCATGTCGGCCGCCAGCAACCGCAGGTCCCGGTTGTTCGGATGGTGGTCGTGCACCGCCACCGACAACATCAACCCGTCGAACGGCAACGTCCCGGCGTGATTGGCGACCAGCAGGGCGGCGCCATTCTTCGGCAGGTTCTCAATGCCGCTGACCTCAACCCGGAACCAATTCTGGAAAAAGAAGCGCAGCAAAGGCATGACGAGCGCGTTGTTGAACTGCGGATCGAATCCGAATTCGTCGACCGTGTAATCGCCGGTGAGCCGCTTCGACACGAAATCGGCGATCGCCGAAATACGTTGCGCCAGTTCATTAGGAGCCTCGGCAGACCCACCAATTGTGCTCGTCCCGCGCCGCGCATCGATTTCTCTGACGACAGCGGCAATATCGTCCGCCGACGCGCGCGTGCCGGGGTCGGCCAGCAGTGAGGGATGTCGGCGGGCTGCCTCCGCGCGCTGTGCGGCTCGTCGGGCAGCCGCAGCGCGCGTGGAATTTGAGTGCAGCGGAATCACTTTCGCCTTGGAATCACCCGCCACGTTGGCTACCTTCTCCCCACCATCGGCTCATCAGCTGCCCCATCGCTGCGCAACGGCGACCGCGCGACTCTCCAGAGAGCGTACCCAGTTCGGGTCGATGATCGGGGTCAAACCTCGGCCACGCACGTAATCGTCGAAGGCCTCTATCGTCGTCCATTTCGGCGCAAAGCCCAACTCGGAGCGCATTCGCGTGGTGTCCATGACGCGCCCGTAATTTAGCCAGTCCATGTGGTCACGGTTGAGGTCGGAACTGCGGCCCGTTCTGCGCAACGAATTCAGCGCCCAAAAGCCGGGATTCGGCAACGGAAGCGCAACGCGGCCGGCCCGCCGGATTGCCTGCGACATCATGATCACGCCGTCGGCGCCGATGTTGAACGTGCCCGACTTGCCCGCCATCGTGGCGCGCTCCAGTGCCCCCAGCGCGTCCTGCTCGTGCAGGAGCTGCAGCCGCGCGTCGTGGCCGAGCACCGTTGTCACCACCGGGCCGGCCAGATAGCGCGACAACGCGGTATCCATGGCCGGGCCGATCATGTTGGCCAGCCGCAGGATCGTGACGGCGATATCGGGCCTGCGCCGGCCCAACCCGCGTACGTAGCCCTCGATGTCGATACTGTCGCGGGCGAAACCCTCACCCGGCGGCCGACGGCTGCTGCTGTCCTCGGTGTAGACCACCGGGTCGTGGGCGTGCGAACCGTAGACCTCGGAGGTCGACTTCAGGATCACCCGGCGCACCGACGGCGCCTTCTGACACGCCGCGAACAACTGCATGGCACCCATCACGTTGATTTCCTTCAACGTGGCGCGCCCACCCGAGCGCGGGGCGTAGGAGGCCGCCGCGGCATGCACCACGGTGTCGACTTCGCCGTTACGGATCACCTTGGCGATAAACGGGTTTCGAATGTCGGCACGGACGAACTCGGCCCGGCCCATCCGACGCAGCATGTCCTTGCTCGGCGCGACGGCGTCGACGGCGATGACCTTGTCGATCAGCGGGTTCTGCGCCAACCGCGCGGTCAGGTACCCACCGAGGAACCGGCATGCCCCGGTGACCAGCACAACCTTCGGGTAGTGCGGGGCTTCGGTGTCGGTGCCGCCGGAATCCATCAGGACAGCCTATCGGCCGCGACTGCGCGCGGCACGGCTCAACATCTGCCGGGCCAGGACTGGCCTGGTTTCCCGGCAGAGGAAACTACTTGCCGAGTTTTCTGCGCTGGACCCGGGTACGACGCAGCAGCTTGCGGTGCTTCTTCTTCGACATGCGCTTGCGCCGCTTCTTGATGACTGAACCCATGAAATCCGCTACCTAAACCTTTGCATTGCCTGCACCAGAGCAGGCTTCTCTATGTCCCGGACACCTTACCTAAGCAGGGATGCGGAACGGAAAACGGCCCGTATGAGACCAGCGAGTTAACCCGCGTCGAAGTAGGACGTCTCCAGCAAGTCGTGGACGGCCTTGGCATGCACCCGGAACGAACGACCCACCCGCACCGCCGGCAGCTCGCCGTTGTGCACCAGGCGGTACACCGTCATCTTGCTAACCCGCATCAGCGAGGCCACTTCCGCGACGGTCAGAAATTGAGCTCTGGCGGCCGGCGGGCTATCGGCGCCACCGGCATCCCGCGCCGATTTTCCAGCCGAATCCCGCGCCGATGGCCCGTTCATAGACGTCATCGCAACCCAATCCGTCAGGCACGGGCAGTTCCAGCGGCTTCCCCACCGCTGGCACCCAGCCGTGCATACACGAGGAGAATAGCGTGGCCAATGGGGTTACTGCGACGGGTGTGGGTAGATCCATCAGAAAAATCTTGAACTACTCTGATGTAATTCCTAGCTGCTCAGAGCGTGTTTTCGCCGCGTCGATGGCAGCGACGACAGCCGTCCGCACCCCACCCTTTTCGAGTTCCCGCAGGCCAGCGGCGGTGGTCCCGCCCGGGGAGGTAACCATCGCCCGCAGCCGAGCCGGGGAGGTGTCCAGCCCGCTGTCTTCGCCAGCCGCACGCTCGCTGTCGAGGCGTTCCAGGAGCATTGCCGCCGATCCGGCCATCGTCTGCGCCGCAAGATCGGTCGCAACCGCTCTGCTGAGGCCGTTTGCAACCGCCGCGTCGACCAATGCTTCGACGAAGAGGAAGAAATATGCGGGCCCCGAACCGGAGACCGCTGTGACGGCGTCGAGCTGGCTTTCGGGCACGGTCAGCACGTCGCCGATGCACTTGAACACCGCCGAGACGTCGGCGAGCTGCTCAGCCGTGGCAAACCGGCCCTTAGCAAGCGCGCTGACGCCCGCACCGACCAAAGCCGGGGCGTTGGGCATCACCCGGACCACCGGTGAGCCAGCGGGCAGCCGGGCCTCATAAAAGCCGATCGTGACACCCGCGACGACGGTGACGAAGACCTGTTCGATGGTGTCGCTCTCGGCCTGGGCGGCGGCGTCGGCGATCTCGGTGACGACCGACTCCGCATCGGCGGGTTTCACGGCGACGATCACGAACGCCGCGGTTTCCACCGCCTCGGCGACGGTGGCCATCCGGACCGAGTACTTCTCGGCCAGGTAGCGGGCCCGTTCCGGCATCCGTTCCGACACCACGAGGTCTTTGACCTGCCGGCCCGCCCGAAGGAGCCCGGCGAGGATCGCCTCGCCCATACTGCCGCCGCCGATGATCGCGATTCTGGCCATGTCGGAAGACCCTAGCGGGCCTGAGCAAGCGTTATTGGGCGGGCACCAAGGCCAGCTGGCGGGTCTGCACGATGATCCGCCCCGCACTGTCGACGACGGTGTGGTCCTCGTCGAACCAGTCCTGACCGATCTGCGTCGTCGTACAGGCCACCCGCAGCCAGCCGTCATCGGGCAGGCCCCGGAGGTAGGCGGTCATCTGCACGGTAGGCGCCCAGCCGCGGCGGTTCACCGCGTAGCAGACCGGCACCGAGATGTCGCCGCACATCAGCGCGAACAACACGTCTACCGGACCCTCTTTGGGCCGAACCCAGATCTTGAACACCGGTGCGCCGGCCCCGTTGACCGTTTCGGTCAGCTCGGGTCGGATGTCGCAGCCGCGAGCAAGATTGTTGATCGCCGCCGCGGGATGGCCAGGGCCGATCGGCTCGATGTGCGCGGGCGGCTCCACGCTCATCAGCGCCGTCACCGGATTGGCGGACAGCAAGGGCTCGACGTGGTGCTCCGGATCACCCAGCGTGACGACGGTGCGCACGCAGATGCGCTCGCCCTGCGACAGCGCCACGTCGACCAGGCCGATGCGGCGGCCGCGCTTCTGCACGGCGGTGATCAGCCGGACCGGTCCGGGGTCGGGCGCGGACAGAAAATCCGCCGATACCGCCACCGGCTCGAAGGCTGCATGCGCATACGCCTCCCGAGCCGCCTTGGCGCACAACGCCAGCATCACACCGCCGTGGATCTTCGGCCCAATTGTCCAGTGCTCGTTGAGGTTTGCCTCGAAGCCGTTCTCGATCGGCTGTAACACCATCGCATCGTCGAACCGGGGGTACATCAATGCCTTTCTCGCTCAACGCAACAGATGAGTGCGCGCGAACTGGAGCGACTCGACCAGCAGCGCTTCTCGCTCGGCTTTTGTGCGTGCACCCGAGGTGGTGACCTCGAGGATCACATGCCCGGTGAAGTCGCTCGCCGCCAGCATCTGGCACACCTCGACGGTCGGCTGTGTCCCGCGGCCGGGCACCAGGTGTTCATCGGTCGACGCACCGTTGCCGTCGCACAGGTGCAGGTGTACCAGCCCGGAGCCCATCCGCTCGGCCATCTCCAGGGCGTCGGTGCCCGCCGTCGCGGTATGCGACAGGTCCAGCGTGTAGTGGGCGTGGTTGCCATCGAGCGGGTCATAGGACGGCGCGAACGCCGAAATCCCCACGCCGGGACGGCCACCGCGCTTACGCATCCGTTCGATAGACGGATCCCCGGAGCCGAAGAGCCGGTCGGTCCGGAACGGGAACATGTTCTCCACCGCGACCAGCACATCGCTGCGGCTCTCCAGCTCGGCCACCTGCTCGCTGAATCCGTCGGCGTAGCGGCGCTGCCAGCGGAACGGCGGGTGCACCACCACGGTCTGCGCGCCAAGACGTTCGGCGGCCTGCACGCTGCGAGTCAGCTTCGGGATGGGGTTGGCCCCCCAGACCCGTTGGGAGATCAGCAGACAGGGCGCATGGACCGACAACACCGGCATGTCGTAGCGGCGCGACAACTTGGCGATCGCCCCGACGTCCTGGCTGACCGTCTCGGCCCACACCATGAGTTCGACACCGTCATAACCCAATTCGGCTGCGTACTCGAAAGCGGCCTCGGTCCTCAGCGGATAGACCGAGGCCGTCGACAGACCGACCTTGATTGCGGGGCGCACTGATGAATCAGGTCGATTGCAACAGCGCCAACGGTCCGAGTGTGACCAGCGCCCCGACCGCAACCGCGATCAGAGTGCTGGCGATGTCCTCGGTTTTCCGGACGATTCGGACAGCCACCACGAGGCCAAGGATGACCAGTACCGACAGCACGAGGGCGACGATATTGTTCCACCGCCAGAGCTGGTCGAAAGCGATGAACAACCCGGCGCCGAACGCGACGGCCAGAATCGATTGGCCGACCACCAGAAGGGCGCGCCACAGCGTGGTGAGCTTGCCCTCGCGGGGATACTCCTCGGCTGCTTCGGCAGCCACGTCGGTAGCCGCCACGTCGCGGTCGAGTCCGTCGTCTTGCTCGACGCCGCGCCGAGCCAGATCGTCGGCCACTGTCTGGCCGCTGAACAGCGTGCCACCGGAAGACCGCAAATACGACTGCAGCTCGGCGGCCTCGGCGACCTGCTCGTCAGGTGCCAGATCCAGCGCCGGCGCCGCTTCATCGAGTGGGTCAAAAGCCATGTGTTCGGCGTCAGATGCATCAGCGGCCCCTGCGGCTGATCCGTCCGCCGCGGGCTGTTGTTCGGGTCGACGCAGGGGGCGTGGGTCGTAGCTGCGCTCAGGGCTGCGGTCACGGCGTGGGAGCGGGCTGTCCGCGCGCACCGGGGGTTCGTCGAAGGGCCGCGCCGGTGCCTCTGCCGCGTCGTCGACCGCGGCGGCCGATCCGTTGGTGGCGGGCAGTTCGACCGCCTCGGGAGCCGCCGCCTCCTCATCGACTGTCTCGGCTACGGGCTCGGCTACGGGCTGGTCGACGGGCTCCTCGATCGCCTCGACGTCGGTCACCTCGACCTCGACATCGCGCGTGATCGGAATCTCGCCGGTCCGAATGATCGGGATCTCGCCAGTCAGTTCGGCGACGGTCACGGCGTCACTGTTGCCGCGCCGACGACGGCGCCGCCCCCCGACCGGCGGCGAGCCGATCGTTCCGTTCTTGGCGAGCAGCTCGGCGACTGAAATGGGCCGGCTGTTCTCGCTGTCATCTGGTGCAGTCATCGTGTGCCTCTCGATCGGGCGCCAGTCGACCGATCAAAACCCTTGTTTCCAGCATCCCCCACGGAGGTTTCTACCAGGGCAGTTCCATCAGCTTCGCTGTCGAGTCGGCGCAGGATAATGCCCTCGCGCAGTGCCCAGGGACAGATGTCGACCGATTCCAACGACAGTGCTCGCATGCTTGCCTCCGCCACCAGAGCGCCGGCCACGATCTGTGGCGCCCGCTCGGCACTGACTCCCTCCAACTCGGCACGATCTGTCGTGGTCATCCTAGAGATGAAAGATATGAGCTGCCTCAGACCGTTGGCCGTCAGCGTTCGCTTGACCCTGGGCCCGGCACCCGAGGGTGCCGCACCGGTGAGGCGGGCCAGCGAGCGGAACGTTTTCGACGTCGCCACCGCGAGGTCGGGTAGCCCGGCGTCCAGGACGAACGCACTGGCCTCGGCAAGTTCGTTGTCCAGCCAGTCGCGGAGCATCGCCACCCGGCGCCGGCCCGGCGGATCATCGGGCAGCCACTCGCGGGTGAGCCGGCCGGCGCCCAGCGGCAGCGACAACGCCACCTCGGGCGCCTCGTCGACCCCGTTGGACAGCTCCAGCGATCCGCCGCCGATGTCAAGGTTGATGATCCGCCCAGCACTCCAGCCGTACCACCGCCGGACGGCCAGGAAGGTCAGCCGGGATTCGTTAGCACCGGACAGGACCTGCAGGTTCACCCCGGTGTCGGCCAGCACACGAGCAAGGACGTCCTCAGAGTTCTTGGCGTCGCGGACCGCGGACGTGGCGAACGCCATCAAATCCGCGCAACCGGAGCTCGCCGCGATCTTGGCGAACTCGTCGACGGTGTCGACCAGCTTGTCGGCGCCACGGCGGGTGAGCTTGCCGGAGTCGTCGATCGCCTCGGCGAGGCGCAACGCGGCCTTGGTCGAGCTCATCGGAGTTGGATGCCCGCCACGGTGTGCATCGACCACCAGCAGATGAACCGTATTGCTACCCACGTCGAGCACGCCTAATCGCACGTGAACAAAACTAGCGTGACCACGGCGCGCTCCACGTGCGACATGGGGCAAAAGCCAACGAGAAGGCCGAGCGCATGTGGACTACCGTTGGGCGCTGTGACAAACGGGCACGTGCAAGAAGTTGAACTGGACTTCCCTCGTGAGTGGGTTGAGTTCTACGACCCGGACGATCCAGAACATCTCATCGCCGCGGATCTGACCTGGCTGCTGTCCCACTGGACGTGTGTCTTCGGGACCCCGGCCTGCAAGGGCACGGTTGAGGGCCGCCCGGACGACGGCTGCTGCTCACACGGGGCGTTCCTGTCCGATGACGACGACCGCGCCAACCTCGACGATGCCGTCAAGCAGCTGACCGATGCCGATTGGCAGTTCCGGGACAAGGGTCTGGGCCGCAAGGGCTACCTGGAGAAGGACGAGTACGACGACGAACCCGCCCTGCGCACCCGCAAATACAAGGGCGCCTGCATCTTCCTCAACCGTCCGGGCTTCCCGACCGGCATCGGCTGTGCCCTGCACACCAAGGCGATCAAGCTCGGAGTCGAACCGCTGACGATGAAACCCGAGGTGTGCTGGCAGCTTCCCATCCGGCGCACCCAGGAGCGGATCACCCGGCCTGACGGCAGCGAGATCCTCAAGACCACGATCACCGAATACGACCGGCGTGGCTGGGGCGAGGGTGGCTTGGACCTGCACTGGTATTGCACCGGCGACCCGGCGGCCCACGTCGGGAAAAAGCAGGTGTGGCAGTCCTACGGTCCCGAACTGACCGCGCTGATTGGTGAGAAGGCGTACACGGAACTGGCGGCCATGTGCAAACGACGCGGTGGTTTTCCGCTCCTGGCCATCCACCCAGCCACCCGCGCTGCCCAGTAGCCGCTTCAGACCTTCGATCGCAATGAGATACCTGTTGGCTAAATCTGCCGAAGTGACTATTTGCTAAATCTGCATCACTCTGCGCAAAACAGGTGATGTACGTCATCCGGCTCAGTGGTTGCCTTCCGACCTAACCGGAGTTACGGTGCAGTTAATAGCAGTTCCTCCGATACCGAGGGCAAATTTTCGCTGTGTTGGCTGAACAGTCCGATAACCACATCTCAGTTGGTGATGGATGGGACAAGTATCTTCGCCAAAACTCAACCTCAGCGTTAATTAATGGGAACAGCATCCCCACCCTGTGGCCCGAGACGCGCGCCTCGCTGCGCGAGACCCGGCATGTCCGGCACTCCAAGAGAATGGTCCTCAGCGACGCCGCAATTATTTGCTCAGTGTTGGCTGTCGCGACCGTGCTGGTGTTTGCCGGCGAACCGGATGCATTGCTGACCTATGCCGCGGGCTCGGCCGCCTTGGCCGCCGTGTGGATGGCCGGGCTGGGTCTCAACGGCTACCGCGCACGCCGGGTGGTCGGCCGCCACGTCAGCGAGTACACGAGCGTTGCACTGGCCACATTGCAGCTCTTTGGCCTGATCGCGATCGGTGCCCTGCTGTTGCACGTCGACATCTCGCGGAGTTATCTCGCGATCGCCTTCCCGTCCGGCCTGATCGGACTGCTGTTGAGCCGCCACCACTGGCGCCGGGTGGCGACCGCTGAACTCAGCCGCACCGAGCATCAAGTCTCAGTGCTCGTTGTGGGTAGCTCGAGATCGGCCGCCGACGTCGCCGCCACCTTCGTCCGAGACTCCAAAGCCGGGTACCGCGTCGTCGGGATCTGTACCCCCGAGGGGCCGACAGCGGACGATTGCAGCGTGGACGTCGACGGACAGGCCATCCCCGTCGTCGGGATCGACCAGGCCATCGCCGATGCGGTGCGCCACACCAGGGCGCACACCGTCGCGCTGACGGCCACCGATCATCTTCACCCCACCGAGATCCGCCGGCTGATCTGGGAACTCGACTCGCTGGGTGTGGATCTTCTGATCGCCCCAGGGCTGGTCGACGTCGCCGAAGATCGGTTGCACAGCCGCCCCGTCGCTGGAATGGCCATGTTCGAGGTGACCAGGCCCCAGTACGAAGGGGCGAACTCGGCCGCCAAGCGCGCCTTCGACATCGTTTTCACCACCATCGCGATGATCGTGGTCGCGCCTCTGTTCGCGCTAACGGCACTCGCGGTGCGACTGTCGGGCCCCGGACCGGTTTTCTACGTGTCCGAGCGGATCGGCCTCAAGGGCACCACGTTCAAGATGCTCAAGTTCCGCAGCATGGTCGACGGTGCCGACGCCGGCGCGTCAGCGATGATCTCGGCCGACGGCACCAGCCCGATGTTCTGGAAGGCCAAGGACGATCCGCGGGTCTCCCGGGTCGGGAAGGTCATTCGCAAATACAGCATTGACGAGCTACCCCAGTTCATCAATGTGCTGCGTGGCCAGATGAGCGTTGTCGGGCCCCGGCCGCAGGTCCGCCGCGAGGTCGACTCGTACGACTATCTGGTTCGCCGGCGGTTGAGCGTCAAGCCTGGTGTGACCGGTCTGTGGCAGGTCAGCGGACGGTCGGACCTCCAGACCGAGGACGCCGTCCGGCTGGACCTGAGCTACATCGAGAACTGGTCGCCGATCAAGGATCTGGTGATCATCGTCAAGACGATCAAGACCGTCTTGGCCGGCGACGGCGCCTACTGACGCCGAGGTCTCAGCCCTCCAGCTTGTAGCCCAGCCCGCGCACCGTGACCAGGTGCACCGGGTTGGCCGGGTCCGCTTCGATCTTCGACCGCAGCCGCTTGACGTGGACGTCGAGGGTCTTTGTGTCCCCGACGTAGTCCGCGCCCCAAACCCGGTCGATCAGCTGACCGCGGGTGAGCACCCGTCCGCTGTTGCGCATCAAGTACTCCAGCAGATCGAATTCCTTGAGCGGCAACGTAATCGGCTCGCCGTTGACCGTGACGACGTGACGCTCGACGTCCATGCGGACCGGGCCGGCCTCCAGGATGGCGTCGCCGATACCGGAGTCTTCGGTGTCACTGCCGCGGCGCAACACGGCGCGGATGCGGGCGATCAGCTCGCGCGCCGAGTACGGCTTGGTGACGTAGTCATCGGCACCGAGCTCCAGACCGACCACCTTGTCGATCTCGCTGTCGCGCGCGGTGACCATGATCACCGGCACGCTGGAGCGGGCGCGCAGCTGCTTACAGACATCGGTGCCGGTCATTCCCGGCAACATGAGATCCAGCAGCACGATGTCGGCTCCGGATCGGTCGAATTCAGCCAGGGCGGACGGGCCGTCGCCGACCACGGTGGCCTCGAATCCCTCCTTGCGGAGCAGGAAGGCCAATGGGTCGGCCAGCGATTCCTCGTCCTCCACAATCAATACGTTGGTCATTGGCGTAGTGCCTCCTCGTCAATGGCCGATTGGTCGGCCGGTTCATCGTCTTCGTTGTTGGGATAGGCGGGAATGGACAGGGTGAACGTCGAGCCGGTTCCCGGCTGGCTCCACAGCCGGATACTGCCGTTGTGGTTGGCCGCCACGTGCTTGACGATGGCCAACCCCAGACCGGTGCCGCCGGTGGCACGGGAGCGCGCTTTGTCGACCCGGAAGAATCGTTCGAACACCCGCTCCTGATCGGCGCGGGCGATACCGATTCCCCGGTCGGTGACTGAGATCTCGATGTTGTCGCCGCGACGACGGCGGCTGATCGACACCTTCGATCCATCCGGTGAGTACGCGATCGCGTTGGAGATCAGGTTCGCCAGCGCGGTGACCAACAACGACTGGTCGCCCAACACCCGGAACCCGCTCGGCGCGTCGGTGGTCACCTTGATATCGGCGTTGTCGGCCGCCACCTTGTGGCGTGAAATAGCCTCACTGACAACGGAATCCACGTCGACGCCAGCCAGGTCCGGCAGGGGCTCGGCGCCCTGCAGACGGGACAACTCGATCAGCTCATGGACCATATTGGCCAGCCGCTGGGACTCGGTGAGGATCTTGCGGCTGAAGTGCTGCACGGTCTCGGGGTCTCCGGCCGACTCCAGCAATGCCTCGGCCAGCACGCCCATCGCGGCGACCGGTGTCTTGAGTTCGTGGCTGACGTTGGCCACGAAATCACGCCGGCTGGCCTCCATGCGAGCCTGCTCAGACTGGTCGTCGACGTAGACCACGGCGAATCGCGGATCCTGCTTGCTCAGCAGCCGAACATGCCCGCGCACCGACAACCCCGAGCGACCGGGAGCGGCCCGCTGCGGCTGCTGCGACAGGTCGACCTCGACGCCCTCGCCGGTGGCCAGCACGCGCTGGGCCGCGCTCCAGGCGCGCTCGTCGAGCTGCCGGTCACGCACGAGGCCCAGCTCGGTGGCCCGGTCGTTGACGAACACCACGTCGCGATGCGAGTCGACGACCACCATGCCGATCGGGGCCAGCGACACCACGTGCTGCAACATCTGCGAGACGGTGATCCCGGCTTCGGTGATGGCGCGGCGCTGCCTGCGTTCCATGATCCGTGGGGTGAGTGCGGCCCCGATTCCGAAACCGAGACCCAGCGCTACCAGCGCCGCGACGGTGGCCGATAGTGCCACCGCGACAACACTCACACGCAAAGCGTACGCATTGGGTGAACGTCATCCCAGCAGCGTGCGGCTAAATCGGGCTACGTCACACAGTTGGCGCGCATGTATTCCGCCGCCGTTTACCCGGCGTTTGCCAAACCGGGCCGGCAATTGACCGCCTACTTGGCGCCCTGGCTGGCGACCGCGGCAGCACCTGCGGCGGCGGCCTCGGGGTCCAGGTAGGTACCGCCGGCCACCAGCGGTTGCAGGTCGGCATCCAGGTCGTAGCGCAGCGGGATGCCGGTCGGGATGTTCAGGCCCACTACGTCGGCGTCGGACATGCCGTCCAGGTACTTCACCAGTGCACGCAGCGAGTTGCCATGTGCGACCACCAGCACGGTCTTACCGGCCTGCAGGTCCGGGACGATCGTCTCGGTGAAATACGGGACGAAGCGGGCGACGACGTCGGCCAGGCATTCGGTCAGCGGGCCCCCGCCGATGTCGGCGTAGCGCGGGTCGGTGTCCTGGCTGTAGGTGCTGCCCGGCTCGATCGGCGGCGGCGGCGTGTCGTAGCTGCGCCGCCACAGCATGAACTGCTCCTCGCCGTACTTCGCCTTCGTCTCGGCCTTGTCGAGGCCCTGCAGCGCGCCGTAGTGCCGCTCGTTGAGGCGCCAGTCGCGGCGCACCGGGATCCACAGCCGGTCGGCGGCATCCAACGCCAAGTGTGCGGTGGTGATCGCGCGCCGCAGCAGCGAGGTGTAGAGGACGTCGGGCAGCAGGCCCTGCTCGGCCATCAGCTTGCCGCCGCGGGTTGCCTCCTGCCTGCCGAGGTCAGTGAGGTCAACGTCCACCCAGCCGGTGAACTGGTTCGACTTGTTCCATTCGCTCTGGCCATGGCGCAGCAGGACCAACGTGGCGGTGTCTCCCATGCCCGAAATCTTCTCACGCCCACGGTCAGTGGTCGCGGCCGTTCCCGTCTGCCTCTGCATCGTCGTCTTCGTCGATCAGATGCTCGAAGGCCTCAAGATTCTTCACCGATTCCCCGCGCGACACCCGCCACGCCCACTCCTTCTGGATGGACGACTTGAAGCCCAGCTCGAGCAGGGTGTTGAAGTCGGTGTCGACGGCCTCGAGCACCTGCCCGAGCACCCGGTCGAGCTCGTCGGCGGTCACCGATTCCAGTGCCATCCGCCCGACCAGATAGATGTCGCCGGTGTTGTCCAGCGTGTAGGCCACACCGTAGAGCCTGCGGTTGCGTTTGAGCAGGAATCGGTAGACCCCCTGGTGGTTCTCATCGGGCTGGCGGCAGACGAACGCCTCGACCCGCACCGAATGCTCACCGATGCTCAGCAGGGTGTTGGTCTTGAGCTTGCGCTCCCCCGGCAGTTCGACGATCAGCCCTGGTAGCCCGCCGTGGGCGCCTTCGTGGCGGCTGTAGACCAGGCCGTGCTCGGTCAGCGTGTCCTCGATGACCTGCTGAACACTCGTTTGACTCATGCCCGCACGCCGCGCCGCATCGACCAGCGCCTGCCGTTGCGCCGGGCCAGCGCGTCACCGGCCACGCGGCGGCGCCGGGCGCCGGCATAGTCGGTGATCGCCTGGCCATAGCTGGCCAGCAGTCCGTCGACGGTGTTGGCCCAGGAGAAGCGCTGCGCGTGCGCCACCGCGGCGCGGCTGAGCTCATCCTGGTCGCGCCGCAGCTGCCCGGCGATCGCGTCGGCCCACCGAGCGGGGTCATGGCTGGACACCAGCGCCCCACTGACACCGTCGGCCACGGCAACGGGCAGCCCGCCCACCGCCGCGGCCACCACCGGCGTGCCGCAGGCCTGCGCCTCGACCGCGACCAGTCCGAAGGATTCCGAATAGCTGGGCACCGCAACCAGATCGGCGGCCCGATAGACGTTCACCAATTGCTCGCGCGACTGCGGAGGAAGGAATGTCACCCGATCTGCGATACCCAATTCGGCGGCAAGACCCACCAAGACGTCGGGTGCCGCCAGCCCACTGCCGGACGGACCGCCGGCGACCAGCACCCGCACACCGGGCAGCTGGGCCGCCGCACGCAACAGCACATCGGGCGCCTTCAGGGGCTGGATACGTCCGACGAAGGCCACCACCTGCTCGTCGGGCCGCAAGCCGAGCGCAGCCCGCGCGACGCGCCGGTCACCGGGAGTGAACGTCTCCAGATCGACGCCGGGGTACACCACGTCGATCCGCCGCGGGTCGGCATTGTGCAGCGAAATCAATTGGCGGGCTTCATCTTCGGTGTTGACCACCAGCCGGTCGGCCTCGTCGACCACTTGCTGTTCACCCACCGCGCGCAGCGGTGGTTCCGGCGAGTCACCGTCGGCCAGGGCGGCATTTTTCACCGCGGCCAACGTGTGGGCGGTGTGTACCAGCGGCACGGTCCAGCGGTCGCGGGCCAGCCAGCCGACCTGACCCGACAGCCAGTAGTGCGAATGCACGATGTCGTAGTAGCCCGGCTCATGGTTGGCCTCGGCGCGCAGCACGCCTGCGGTGAACGCACACAGCTGAGTCGGCAAGTCGTACTTGTCGAGTCCCTCGAAGGGGCCTGCGACGACGTTGCGCACCAGGACTCCGGGGGCGATCGGCACCAGCGGCTGGTCCGACGACGACGTCGCCCGGGTGAAGATCTCCACCTCGACCCCGCGCCGGGCCATGTGCAGTGCGGTCTGCAGCACGTAGACGTTCATCCCGCCGGCATCGCCGGTGCCGGGCTGGGCCAGCGGCGAGGTGTGTACCGACAACACCGCTACCCGACGCGGCATGCCATCGGTCGAACTGTCAGTCAGCTCCCGGGCGTGCCGCACGCCTCCATCTTTACACCGCGGCTTCGCGGCGGTTCTGCGCCCGTCGCAATGCGCCGATCGGGTCGGCGTACAGCCCACCGAGCGACACGATGCCGGCACCGGCTTCCTGCACCCGGTTACCGAACGCGGTCACCCGGATGTCGCGGGTCGGTAGTACCGAACGCTCGGCGAACGCCGCCTCGACCGCCTGCATGCCTTCGGGATACTCGGTGAACGCCTGGCCCCCGACGACCAGGTCGTCGGGATTGAGCATGTCGCGCAGCAGCGCAACCGCACCGCCAAGGACACGGGCGCGTTCGGCCAGCAGCTCCTGGGCACCGAGCGCGGCGGGGGCGTCACCCTGCCGGGCGGTGCGCAGCAGGGTGGCCATCGAGGCGCCGGGGCCGGAGGCGGGCACGATGCCGCGCTTGCGGGCGGCGGTCAGCACAGCCTCGTCGCTGACCGTCGACTCCAGTTGTCCACTGCCGCCGAGCAGTTCGGAAACCACGGGCAGGGCGGCGATGGTGCCCGGGCCACTGGACGGGCTGTGCACCCGCCCGCCGATCACCAGCGCGAAACCGACCGTCTCACGGGCGTAGACGTACAGGCTGCTCGATGTCGGGGCCGGCGGTCGCCGCAGCCCGAGCAGAACCTCGGCGCCCGCCATCGCGTCCACGTGGGAAGCCACCGATACCGGCAGCCCCAACGCCTCGGCAAGCACCGGTCCGACCGGAGCCTGCGCCCAGCCCAGGCGGCTGTGGTCGACGTGGCCGGTGACACCGTCGACCACACCACCGATTGCGACGCCGACCCACAGCGGGCGGCGGCGATGCCAGCGGCTCAGGTAGCGGCGGGCGCTGCCGGCCAGCGAGGCCAGTGCGGCAGCCTGTCCGCCCCTCGGTGTCGGGGTCTCGACGGCGTCGAGGGTGCGGCCGAGCAAGTCGGTCGCGACGATGTTGGTGGTGCGCGCGCCGATGTGGACCCCGAGGGTCAGGAACGGCTCATGGTTGACCTCGACGGGAACACGCGGGCGACCGATCGCACCGGATACGGCGAGGTCGGCGCGCTCACGGAGGATGCCCGCGTCCAGCAGTGCGGTGACCTGGCGGTTGACTGTGGCGATCGACAGGTTGGTGACCTGCGCGATCACATCCCGGCCGATGGGGCCGCGCTGGCGGACCGCCGCGAACACCGACGCGGCGGCGGCGTCGGGGATCCGCAGTGACGGCGCCACGATGTGGTGGCGGGTTCGCAACGGGCGCGGACGGGCTCCGACGCGGGCCGCGTCATGGGCGGAAGTGCGGGCCGGGTCATGGGAGGAAAGAGCGACGGTACGCATAGGGGGTGTCCTTCTCGAGTCGGATTGGGGGCCTATGCCACACCTGCGACGTGAGCGGGACGAGAAGAAGGATGTCCGGGTCGGGTCAGGCGCAGCGAATCGCGTGACAACAACACGCGGTGCGCGCGACCAGAGAACTGGTCAGACCGAAACGGATCACGGGGAGAACTTAGCACAGTTACTAGAGTTGGAACGATGACAACTCCAGATGCCCATTCCCGCGTAGCGGTGGTCACCGGCGCCAGCTCCGGCATCGGCGAGGCGACCGCCAGAACCCTTGCCGCCCTTGGGTTTCACGTCGTGGCGGCCGCCCGGCGGGCGGATCGCCTGCAGCGGCTGGCCAACGAAATCGGCGGAACCGCCGTTGTGGCCGACGTCACAGACGAAGCCGACGTCGAAGCCCTGGCGGCCGGCCTGCCCCGGGTCGACGTGTTGGTGAACAATGCCGGCGGCGCCCGCGGGCTGGAACCGATCGCTGAAGCAGACCTCGACAACTGGCGCTGGATGTGGGAGACCAACGTCGTCGGGACCCTACGGGTGACAAGGGCATTGCTGCCCAAGCTCGTCGAATCCGGCAACGGACTGATCGTCACCGTCACCTCGATCGCGGCACTCGAGGTCTACGACGGCGGCGGCGGCTACACCGCCGCCAAACATGCCCAGGGCGCGCTGCACCGGACACTGCGCGGCGAGCTGCTCGGAAAACCGGTGCGGCTCACCGAGATTGCGCCCGGAGCGGTGGAGACGGAGTTCTCCCTGGCGCGCTTCGGCGGTGACGAGCAACGCGCCGCGAAGGTCTATTCCGGGATCACGCCGCTGGTGGCCGCCGACGTCGCCGAGGTGATCGGCTTCGTCGCCTCCCGCCCTCCGCACGTCAACCTCGACCAGATCGTCATCCGGCCCAGGGATCAGGCCAGCGCCAGCCGGTTCAGCCGCCGGTCGTAGCCGTCCGCGTCGTCGTCGGGCTCGACGTTGTCCCAGTCGCCGTCTCACTCGACGTCGTCGTGGGACTGGTCGATGTCGTCGTCGGTGTCGTCGTGGTCGTGGTGGTGGGTGTGCCCGACAGCGTCGGCGCATCGGTCGGGGTGGCCGGCGCGCTGCTGGGGATGCTGGTCTGCGGTTGCGTGTCGGACAGCGCCGACATGGCCTTCCACTCGTTCCAGTCCACCGCCCAGTCCCAGATGTCGCCGTCGGCGTAGGACAGCTGGATCGAGGTCCCGGTCACCTCGACTGGGTCGCCGTAGACCGCGGTGCCGAAATACTGCTCGGCGTCGCCGGTGGACAGGTTGATGCAGCCGTTGGTGACGTTGGTGTTGCCCTGTGCACCCGACGAGGCCGGGTTGGCGTGGATGAACTCGCCGTTGTTGGAGATCCGCACCGCCCAACGCTCATGAACGTTGCTGTAGCCCGCGGCCTGGTTGGTCATGTAGAAGTCGGCGTACTTCTCGCTGACGACGTGAATACCGCTGCGGGTGACGTTGCGGGGCTGGTCGGCCTCGCCGTAGCTGCACGGGAAATCCATGGTGACGCCCTCGTCGGTGATCACCTGGATGCGGTGCGAGGTGGCATCGGCCTTGACGACTTGGCGGCGGCCGATGTCGAAGTCCAGCGTCGAGTCGGCTGCGCCGTAGGCGTCCTGGCCGAACTTCACGCCGTAGAGGCGAGCGTCGACATGGACCTTGGTTCCGGCGGGGTAGTAGTCCCGGGTCCGGTAGTGCACCCGCGAACCGCCCACCTCGTCGGGCAGCCAGGCCCAGCTGCCCTCGACCGGCGGGGTCGTGGTGACGGTCAACGCCTTCTCCACATCGGGCCTGTGCTCGTCGTCGATCGCGGCGTCGAACTGCAGGATGATCGGCACCGCCACCCCGACGGTCTGCCCGTCGGACAGCTGGAACTGGCCGTTGACCTTCGTGGTCGGGTCGACGGTCGTGAACGACGCGGCGACGGGCAGGGCGTTCCCGTCGCGCCCGACCGCTGAACCTGCCCAGGTGTAGGAGGCGCCGTAGCCCAACGGCTCGGTGACGGTGAAGGCGGTGCGGTCACGGTTGAGGACCCCGGCGACGGGCTTGCCGTCGGCATTGGTCAGGGCCACGTGCTGTAACCAGCCGTCTTTGATCTGGAGGCTGGCCGCAGTCGTCGGGAGAACGTCCTTGGCGTCGTTGGACGGGGTGAAGTTCAGCGACGGCTTGGGCGGCGGCCCCGACGCCACGGTCTGTTTGCCGGACACCTTGTCACACGCGGCCAGAGCAGTGGGGGCGGCCACACCGAGGAACAGCGCTGTCAACGCGCGTCGCCGATTGATCGGCGGCAGTCGGTCGGCTGGGCTCACGTCAATCCAAGATACGGAACCCAGCCGCCGTGCTGCCAATTGACGAGGTGTGTTAAGGCCTCACCCAGCCCGAATACGTCAGAGACCGAAGATCTTCAGGAACGCCGGTGCGGCGCCGCCGAACTTCGATCCCGCGAACACGATGTCGCCGGCGCTGAGCGTGACCGTGACGCCGGATTGGGTGGTCTGGTACTGGTCCCAGCTCACCGACAGCGACCGAGCCGGGGAGAAGAACCCGCCGACGGGGATATGCGCCACGATGGCCGGACCCGTTCCCCCGGTCGGAATCGGCAGGTCAAGCGTGTTCGTGCCGAACAGCAGAGCGTTCGTGAACTTCGGCGCGGCGGCGGCCCAGGCGACGAACGCCCCCAGGATGTTTCCGCTGCGTGCCGCGTTGACGAAGCTATTCAGGCTGTCGGCCGCGCTCAGCCCTGCGCCGAGGAAGGCGCCGGCTGCGCTGGCGGCGAATGCCACCGCGGGCGGCACTTGGAGCGTCCCGTCGGTCAACGCCGTCGTGCTCGTGGTCGGTGGCCCTACGACAAACGTCTGGGTTCCGCCGAGCGAGAACTTGGCACCGCCGACCGGAGTCTTGGCGGTCACGTCAACGGTCACCGCACCGCTCTGGCCGGGATCCGGAGCGGTCACGTTCGCCACAAACGAGATGGGACCGAAGGGCGTGTTGATGGTCTGGTTGATCGGCGGAATAGCGGCGGCGACAGCCGGCTTGGATTTGGCCGACGGCTTGGAGACCGCCGCACTCGAGGGCGCGCTCGTCACCTTGGCCACCGTCCGGGCTGAGGCGGCCACGGTGCGCTTGGGTCCGGCGTCGGATTTAGTCGATGAGCTCGACGAGGCCGAATTCGAGGCCTGGTGACCGCCGGTATCGGCTTGGGCGACCCCGGCTGCACCCGCCAGGGCAGCACCGACGCCCACGGTCAGGGCACCTGCACCCAGCCAAGTTCTGACACCCAGTGTGCGGTTGCGTCCGCGCGTCACAATTTTTGTGGTCTCAGCGGCCATTTCAGATCCCCCGTAAGTCTTTGAAGCTAACCCGGTAGCGGGCTGACACCCACCATTTTCCCCATTTTTCGTCGCTCGGGTTAATTATCTCGATATTGGTTGGAACGTGTCGCGGTGGGGTAAATGAAATGCCCCCTCAGGCGGCGATGCCCGGGGCTACAGCGAACAACCTATAAGCACGGGTTCGGGCACCAGCGTGATGCCAAACACGTCCTGCACGCCGTCGCGGACGGTGCGGGCCAGCGCCAGCACGTCGGTCGTGGTCGCGCCGCCCCGGTTGGTCACCGCGAGCGCGTGTTTGGTCGACAACCGGCACGGCGCGGCGTCGGTGCCCGGGTAGCCCTTGCCGAAGCCGGCCTGTTCGACCAGCCAGCCGGCGGCCAACTTGACCCCGTCCGGGGCCGGGTAGTGCGGCACCGGGTCGTCACGGCGCGCCTGGAGTTCCTCGAATCGCCCGGCGGGCACGACCGGGTTCGTGAAGAACGACCCGACGCTCCAGGTGTCGTGGTCGGCAGCGTCGAGCACCATCCCCTTGCGGGCCCGCAATCCCAGCACGGTGGCGCGCACATCGGCGAGCTGGGCCCGCTCACCGACCCGCACACCGAGCGCACTGGTCAGCTCGCCATACCGCAGCGGGGCCGAGTGTCCGGCGTCGTCAAGGGCGAACTCCACCTCCAACACCACCGCATCCGAGGAGTTCTTCAGGTCGCTGTGCCGGTATCCCAGCCCGAGTTCACCGGCCGGCACCCAGCGGACCTGCGAACGTCGGCGGTCCAGCAGCCGAACCCGCGTGAGATAGTCGGCCACCTCCACGCCGTAGGCGCCGACGTTCTGCACCGGGGTGGCCCCGGCCGAGCCGGGAATCCCTGACAGGCATTCCAACCCGCCCAATCCGGCCGTCACGGCGGCCACCACCACGTCGTCCCAGATGGCGCCGGCCTGGGCGCGCAGCAGGCCACCGTCGACGCTGATGGCCTGGTTGGCCAGCCGGACGACCGTCAGATCGGTGAGGTCGTCGGCGATCACGACGTTGGAGCCGCCGGCCAATACCAGCACCGGACCGTCGGCCGCATCGTCGACAGCACCCAGGGCCGCCACGATCTGCTCGGAGGTGGCGCAGGTGATGACTCGGCGCGCAACCGGGCCGACCCTCAGCGTGGTCAGCGGGGCCAGCGGAACGTTTTCGGCAACCGCCGCGCCGCCGTACTCCTGCAGTACTGCCACGGGCCACAACGGTAGCCTCACCAGCTATGCCTCGTTCATTCGACATGGCCACCGATTACGAGGGCAGCGTTGAACAGGTGCACCAGGCATTTCTCGACGAGCAGTACTGGTTGGCCCGGCTGGCCGATTCCGGTGCCGACGACGCGACGCTCAACTCGATCCGAGTGACCCCTGACGGTGGCGTGGAGGTGACGACCACCCAGGTGCTGCGGGCCGACCGGTTGCCTGCCGTCGTCACCCAGTTCCACCACGGCGATCTGGTAATCCGCCGCGCGGAAAGCTGGACCGGACTGGTGGGCAGCAAGGCCGAGGCCATCGTGAGCGGCAGCATCCCCGGCGCGCCGGTCACCTTGACCGGTAGTGCTCAGCTGGCACCCTCAGAGTTGCGGGCGCACTTGGCTTTTCGGGCCACTGTCGAGGTGCGGATCCCGCTGGTCGGCGGCAAGGTGGAGAACTTCATCGGCAATCAGCTGGTCGACCTGCTGATCGCCGAGCAGCGGTTCACCACCATGTGGATCGCCGAAAACGGCTGACGCCGCAGGTACGGTTGCCTCATGTCCCGTCGCATGGACTACGTCATCGGTCTCGACAAGCCCGTGGCTGATCTCTATCAGAGTTTCACCAGCCTCGGGTATTGGGAAGACCTGATCGCCGAACACCAGCAGCACACCGATTCCGAGCTCACCCGGTTCACGTCGGACGAGAGCGGCACCGACATCGTGTTCACCCACACGGTGTCACGCAGGGATATGCCCTCGTTGGTCGCCGCCGTGGTTCCGTTGCGGCTCACCATCACCCGCGAACAGCACTTCGACCCGTTCGACACCGCGAAGAACTCGGCCGACGGGCATTACCGGGCACTGGTGCCCGCCGCCCCGCTGCATTTCGACGGAACCTACGTGCTGCAGCAGACTTCTGAGGGTAGTGAGCTTCGACTGCGCAGCCTGTGCAAGGTCAACGTGCCGCTGGTCGGCGGCAAGATCGAACAGTGGGTTCTGGACGGCCTGCGCGGATTGTTCGACAACGAACGGGATTTCACCCGCGGCTGGATCGCCGGCCATTACTAGACCGCCACGCCCGGTCGGTGTTCCGACCCGCGGCACCACCAACGCCAATCGGCTGCGGCGGGCCGACCGCTGGCTGGTGAACTCACCGCGCGTGCGCGCCACGCTGGAATCGGCCGCCGAGCCGGTGATCGTTGACCTGGGCTACGGCCGATTGCCCGTCACCACACTGGAACTGGCGGCACGGCTGCGGGCAGTGCGCCCCGACGTCCGGGTGGTCGGACTCGAGATCGATCCGCAGCGCGTGGTAGCGGGCGTCGACGGTGTCGAATTCGGGGTCGGCGGTTTCGAGCTCGCCGGATTGCGTCCGGTTCTGGTGCGGGCGTTCAACGTCCTGCGGCAGTACCCCGAGGACGCGGTGGACCAGGCGTGGGCGGAAATGCGGGGACGGCTGGCGCCGGGCGGTTTGATCCTCGACGGCACCTGCGACGAACTCGGCAGGCGCTGCTGCTGGGTGCTGCTGGATCGGGACGGTCCGGTGACCCTGACCCTGGCGTGCGACCCGCGGCACATCGACCGCCCGTCGGATCTGGCCGAGCGGCTACCGAAAGTCCTTATCCACCATAATGTTCCGGGCCAACCCATCCACACCCTGTTGTCGTCGGCGGATCGTGCCTGGGCGGCTTCGGCCGGTCATTCGGTGTTCGGCCCGCGGGACCGCTGGCGGGCCATGCTCACCGAGCTGCGCGCGGCAGGCGTTCCGATCGAGGCGCAGCGACGCAATGCCCGCGATGCGGTGCTGACGGTGCCCTGGTCGACGGTGGCACCGCACGTAAGCTGACGGCATGCGGATTGCGCTGGCCCAATTGCTCTCGGATGCCGACCCGGCGGTGAACCTCAAGCTGGTCGAGGACTACACCCGCCGCGCAGCGGACGCCGGTGCCCGGCTGGTCGCGTTCCCCGAAGGCATGATGTGCCGGTTCGGCGTCCCGCTGGCTCCGGTGGCCCAACCACTCGACGGACCGTGGGCCGACGAGGTGCGGCGTATCGCGCACAACGCCGGGATCACGGTGCTGGCGGGCATGTTCACCCCGGTTCCCGACGGCCGGGTCACCAACACGGTGCTGGCCGTCGGTCCCGGTGTCGACGCGCACTACGACAAGATTCACCTGTACGACGCATTCGGGTTTGCTGAATCCGAGGCGGTGGCGCCCGGCCGCCAGCCGGTGGTGATCACCGTCGACGGTGTCGGCGTCGGGCTCACATTGTGTTACGACATCCGCTTCCCCACTCTCTACACCGAGCTCGCCGACCGCGGAGCGCAGCTGATCACCGTTCACGCGTCGTGGGGTGCCGGGCCCGGGAAGCTGGAGCAGTGGACCCTGCTGGCCCGCGCTCGCGCCCTGGACTCGACGTGTTTCGTGGCCGCGGTCGACCAGGGCTACCCGGGCGAGGAGATGGCCACCGCGTCCAATGCACCGACCGGTGTGGGCGGCAGCCTGGTGGCTTCCCCACTCGGCGAAGTGGTGGCATCGGCGGGCGACGATCCGCAACTGGTGGTGGCCGATATCGACGTCGATCGCGTCGCACCGGTGCGGGAAATGCTCGGGGTGCTGCGTAACCGCTCAGAGTTCGCTCAGACTGATAAGGCAGAATCGCCCCGGTGACAAACCCGCCACAAGGTCCGAGCCATCCCGTCGGCCCCGGCGACCCGACAACCCCGGCGTGGCCAGCGGCCCCGGGGCAGGGCACACCCACCGAGTACATCCCCCGGCCGGGCGGCCCGGTCGATCCGCCGACCCAGCAGTTTTCTCATGTCCCGCCACCGGCACCGCCCGCACCGCCGGCTCCGTCGGAGGAGCCCGAGGAACCCAAGCGGGGATTCCTGCGCGACCCGCTGTCGATCGTCCTGTCGCTGATCATCGTCGTGGCACTGGTGCTCGCCGGGCTGCTGGGCACCGAACTCTACGTGCGCCACGTGGCCGACACCGTGGTGTCTCGGGCGGTGTCCTGCGTCGTGCAGGACCAGACCAAGGTCTCGTTCGGCGTTCGCCCCTTCCTGCTGCAGCACCTCACGAAGCACTACAACGACATCTCGGTGGAGACCGCGGGCAACCAGATCCGCCAGGCCAAGGGCATGAAGCTCAACCTGCTCCTCGATGACGTCCGCATCAACCAGACCGCCGACTCCGCCGGGACCATGGGCTCGCTGGACGCCGACATCAGCTGGTCCAGCGACGGCATCAAGCAGACCGTGCAGGACGCCATCCCATTCCTGGGCAGTTTGATCAGCGGGGTGACGACATCGCCCTCGGACGGCACCATCGAGCTGCAGGGCGGGCTGGGCTCCGTGATAGTGAAACCGGCGGTGACCAACAACGCACTGACCCTGCAGGTGGTCAGCCTGACCGGACTGGGTTTCATGCTGCCGAAGGAGTCTGTGCAGCCGGCGCTGGATGCGTTCATGTCCACGCTGACCAAGAACCTGCCGATGGGCATTCACGCCGACAGCGTGGCGGTCACCGACGACGGCGTCAGCGCGAAATTCGTCACCCGCAACGCGACGATCCCCAACGGCCAGCAGGATCCCTGCTTCGCCGGCGTTTAGCGCCCGTCCACTAAAGCCCGTCCAGGACGGCGCGCGTTCCGGACAACCCGAGCCGGGTCGCGCCCGCGTCGAGCATCGCCACCGCCTCCGCGGCGGTGCGGATACCACCACTGGCCTTGACGCCCAGCCGACCGCCGACGGTGCCCGCCATGATCTCGACCGCCACCACCGATGCACCGCCGGCGGGATGAAATCCGGTGGAGGTCTTGACGAAATCGGCGCCGGATTCTTCCGCGGCCCGGCACACCGCCACCAACGTCTGTTCGTCGGCCAGGCTGAGCAGGGCTGCCGATTCGACGATGACCTTCAGCACCGACCCGGGCACAGCAGCCCGGACCGTCGCGATATCCGCGGCCACTTCGGCGACGTTTCCGGCCAGCGCGGCCCCGACATCGATGACCATGTCGATCTCGTCGGCACCCGAGTCGACGGCCGCCGCAGCTTCGCGTGCCTTGATGACCGGTAGGTGCTTGCCGGACGGGAAGCCGGCGACGGCGGCGATCACGAGACTTTCGGGATGGGCGCCAGCCGCCTTGTGGGCGACGGAAATCATCGACGGGGATACGCACACCGCGAACACCCCGAGATCGGCGGCCTCGGCGACGAGCGCAGCCACGTCGGCCTCGGTTGCCTCGGGTTTGAGCAGGGTGTGATCGACGAGCGCGGCCACCTCGGCTGGAGTCCGCATCAGAACGGCTCGTCGAGACCGCCGGGGTTGCAGCCCGTTTGCGTCATCGTCTCGTCGTCGACCACTGGCCGCCACGGCTCCAGATTCCAGCTGACCTTGCCGGGCTGGCCGAACTCCGCGAAGCGGAAGTGGCAGACGAACTGATCGCGCATGCCGGGGAGGTTGGCATCGGGCGCCAGGGCCAGCACTTCACCCCAGGCCTCGTCGATTTCTGACGGGGGTTTCAGCAGCTGCGCGGCCGCCTGCCGGCCGGCCGGGGTGGGATACACCCGCAGGCTCTTCAAATCGCCCCAGTCCGCCCACGTGACGTGATCGATGAACGGCGGCGCGGGATTGGTGTCGGCCGCGGCGGGGGCGGCCAGGCTCAGCCCGACAGGAGCGATGACGAGCATCACTGCCAGGCGAACGCGTGCGTTCAGCGCGACTTCCCCTGGACCTCGAGCAGCTTGGGCCGGACATCCACCAGATAGACACCGGAGGCGACGGCAGCGATCGCCACGCCTGTGACGCCCAGGAACAGCGACAACAGCCCCGCGACACCGAGGATCACCAGCCACACCGGCTTGGTGAGCTTCTCGGCCGCGGCGTAGGCATCAGTCCGCTGCATCGCCGCGTGGACGAACGCGTAGATGGTCACGGCGGTGACCATCCAGAACACGACGTCAAGAACAAGACCCGCCACACCTTGCAGCATCACAGCTACAAGCGTAGGCGGGTCTTGTCCCTGAACGAAATTACTTCTGGGTGACCTTCTTGGCCGGAGCCTTCTTGGCCGGAGCCTTCTTGGCGGCAGCCTTGGCCGGAGCGGCCTTCTTGGCGGGGGCCTTCTTGGCCGGAGCCTTGGCCGGGGCCTTCTTGGCCGGCAGGTCGACGCCCACCAGCTTGGCAGCACGCTCGCCGACGGCGCGGGTCTGCGAGGACACGTTGCCCAGAGCTTCCTGGGTCAGCTCGACGGCCTGGTCGACGTAGCCCTCGGCACGAGCGGCGACGTCCTTGATCTCGGGCTGGTTGCGCAGGCGCTCGAGGGCGGCCTCGCCACGCTCGACGAGGCTGTTGTAGGTCGCGGTGGCGGACTCGACGTAGCCCTCCGCAGCCTTACGCAGCTCCTCGGTGGACAGCTTGCCGCGCAGTTCCTCGGCACGCTGCGGCAGATCTTCCTGCAGCTTGGTCAGCGCCGCGCGACGCTCTTCGACGCGGGTGCTGGCCTCGGTACGGGCCTCTTCGGCGCGATCGCGCAGGGTCGCCAGGATCTCGTTGACGGTGGCCAGGGCCAGATCGGCGGCGCCGACAGCAGCGAGCAGCGGGGCCTTCAGTTCTTCTACGTTGGTGTTCTCAGCCATGTCATGGCTCCTTTCAGATTTTGGAATCAGTTGTCAGTTAATGGAATTCGGGGCTGGTCTGTTGTTACTCAGTCGACAGCTCCTCACGGGCAGCTTCGTTCTGCTGACAGAACGACGTGTAGATGTCGAGCAGAACCTGCTTCTGCCGCTCGGTGATCACGGTGTCCCCGATGATCGCGTCGTGCACCTGGCTCGGCTCTCCGGGCTCGAGAATCCCCGCCCGGATGTAGAGCACCTCGGCCGACAACCGCAGCGCTTTGGCAATCTGGCTCAGCACCTCCGCAGAGGGTTTCCGTAGACCTCGTTCGATCTGGCTGAGGTACGGATTGCTGACACCGGCCTTCTCGGCCAACTGTCGCACCGAGACCTGAGCGGCTTCACGCTGCGCCCTGATGAAGCCACCGATGTCGTGCGCGGCGGTGGCCACCACGGCTTGAAGATCACCGTCTTGCGCCATGGTTCACCTCCCGTCGCGTTGGGTATCCGATGCGTGCGGCTACCACATTACGTGGGGGTGCTAACTTTTGCAAGCACCTGCTAGCGCAGGTCAGAACATGAATTGCGCCACACTGTAGATAATCAGGCCGGCCAGAGCACCCACCACCGTTCCGTTGATCCGGATGAATTGCAGGTCGCGGCCGACGTGTAATTCGATCCGCCGACTGGCCTCCTCACCGTCCCAGCGCTCGATGGTGTCGGTGATGATCGTGGTGATCTCGGCCCCGTACTGGGCGACCAGATGCTGGGCTCCGCGCACGATCCAGTTGTCCACCTTGTCGCGCAACTCGGCGTCGTCGCGCAGTGATTCCCCGATCCGCATGATCGAATCGGTGATCCGCGTGCGGAGCGCACTCGAAGGATCGTCCACGCCGTCAAGCACCAAGCGCTTCAACGTCTTCCACGCGGTTTCGGCCGCTCGGGTGACTTCGTCGCGCGCCATCAGCTGTTCCTTGACCGCCTCCGCACGGGCGATCGTCGCCTCGTCGTTCTGCAGATCGTTGGCGAACTCGAACAAGAAGCGTGTAGCCGATTGGCGCAGTTCATGATTCGGGTCGCGGCGCACCTTGTCGGTGAAATCCATCAGCTCCCGGTGGATCCGGTCCCCCACCAACTGGTCGACGAATCGCGGTGACCAGGTGGGTGAGTCCCTGGTGACGACGCGTTCGATGGTGTCGCCGGCGTTGAGCGCCCATTGGAAGGCCCGGTCGCACAGCAGTTGGATCAGCGCTTCCTGGCGGTGTTCAGCCAATAGCTGCGCCAGCACCCGGCCCACCGGCGGGCCCCACTGCGGCTCCGCGAGTCGTTTGACGATGGTTCGGTCGATCACCTGCTGGATGTCGTCGTCGTTGAGCAATTCCACGACCACCCGCAGTACGGTGCCGGCCTCGCTGGCGACCCGGGCGGCATGCGACGGTTCAGACAGCCACTTGCCCAGCCGGCCGGCCACCTCCGCGTCGCGCAGCTTGTTTTCCACCACCTCCGGTGAGAGGAAGTTCTCCCGCACGAACATGCCCAGCCCCTCGCCGAGCTGATCCTTTTTTCGCTTGATGATCGCCGTATGCGGGATCTTGAGGCCCAACGGGTGACGGAAGAGCGCCGTGACGGCGAACCAATCGGCCAGCGCACCGACCATCCCCGCCTCGGCGGCGGCCCCCACGTAACCGATCCACGCCGGTCCGCCCTGGGCCTGACCCCACCGGCAGACCAAGAAGATCACCGTGGCACCGATCAGAAAACCCAGCGCGACGGCCTTCATCCGGCGCAGCCCACGGCGTCGTTGCGCGTCCGCCTCAGGGTCGGCCCCGGCAAACGACTCCGCCAACGACGTACCCGTGCGGACCACCTCCGTCGGCAACGCCGGGAGGCGATGTTTGGCTGTCACCCCTCCATCATCCGCTATCCGGCGAGCCAGTTAATGTGACCCCGCCGTTCGAAGTGACCGTAGAATCGTCGACAACGAGGGGAACGGACTCCGCGATAGTGGCACAGCAGATTAACCACGGGCCTGCCAAGACCGATGGTCGCAAGCGACGCTGGCACCAGCACAAGGTCGAACGCCGCACCGAGTTGGTGGACGGTGCGCTCGAAGCGGTCCGCCAGCGCGGCCACGACGTCAGCATGGACGAAATAGCTGCGGAAATCGGCGTGTCCAAGACCGTGCTGTACCGCTACTTCGTGGACAAGAACGATCTGACAACCGCGGTCATGATGCGCTTCGCGCAGACCACTCTGATCCCCAATATGGCCGCAGCGTTGTCGTCGAATATGGACGGTTTCGACCTCACCCGCGAGATCATCCGGGTCTATGTGGACACTGTCGCCAACGAGCCCGAACCGTACCGATTCGTGATGGCAAACAGTTCGGCCAGCAAAAGCAAAGTGATCGCGGACTCGGAGCAAATCATCGCCAGGATGCTCGCGGTGGTGCTGCGCAGGCGCATGCAGCGGGCCGGGATGAACACCGGCGGGGTCGAACCCTGGTCCAATCTGATCGTCGGTGGCGTGCAGTTGGCGACGCACTCGTGGATCACGAATCCGCGGATGACCAGTGACGAGCTGATCGACTACCTGACCATGCTGTGTTGGAACGCGCTGTGCGGCATCGTCGAAGCCGGCGGCTCGCTGAACATGTTCAGCGCCAGCCCGCATCCGTCCCCGGTGCTGCCGCCCAACCTCACTTGAGATACGGGCCGAGCAGCGTATCCCAGGAGCTGCTCAGCCTGGCGTACTCGTCCTCGCAGCCGTCCGCGCGATCCGCTGGTAGCGAGCCATCCTTGACCAGATTCGCGTTGCCCACGGGATCGGCCCCGTAGACCCAGCATTCGAGGTTGTACATGCGGGCGAGGTCCAGCGAGTGCACGTCTGAGAGCCGGCCTTCGTCGATCTTCCCGTCAGCGCCGGGCGACCGTCCAACAGATCGAAAGCCGGATCGCCGGTCCTGACGACATCTACGGCAAATCGGTTGCGACCGTTGCCAATACGACGTCCGCCAACTACCCGCAGAACATGGGCGTCGGTAAGGCCGAAATGACCGGGGCCAAGTTCCACGACGCCCTCCGCGAGGACGGCACGTACCGGACGATCTACCGGAAGTGGTTCGGCTCCGACCAACACGCCTCCGGCGAGCACAACTGATCCTGGGGGATCGCCGACTAGTGTCGTCGGCTATGACCGATCTGCCGTCTGAATGGACCCACGAACCGCGCAAGATCCTCAGGTTCCGCCCGGGCACCAAGGTCGCCGACATCGACACGAACTCCAGCCCCGGATACTCCAGCGACAAAGACGGTTGGGAGTCGGTGCAGGCCGAGCGCAACGTGCGCTTCGCCGGTCTGCAAGAGATGCTCTACGCCAACGGCAAGGCCGGCGACAACCGCTCTCTGCTGTTGGTGCTGCAGGGCATGGACACGGCGGGCAAGGGCGGCATCGTCAAGTATGTCGTGGGGGCCGGCGACGCGATGGGCATCCGCTACACCGGTTTCGGCGTTCCGACCGAAGAAGAACGCGCCCACCACTACCTGTGGCGCATCCGCAAAGCACTACCGCCCGGCGGGCACATCGGGGTATTCGACCGGTCGCACTACGAGGACGTTCTGGTGGTCCGAGTGCACGAGCTGGTACCGCGCGATGTGTGGGAACCGCGCTACGACGAGATCAACGCCTTCGAGAAGGAGCTCGTCGACTCCGGGACCACGATCGTCAAGTGCGCGATGTTCGTCTCCCTCGACGAGCAGAAACGCCGGCTGGCCGAACGCCTCGAACGGCCGGACAAATACTGGAAGTACAACCCCGGGGACGTCACCGAACGTCTGCTGTGGCCGGCCTACCAGGAGGCGTATCAGGCTGTGCTGGACCGGACTTCGACCGATTACGCACCGTGGTTCGTCATCCCGTGTGACAAGAAGTGGTACAGCCGCCTTGCCATCAACGAGTTGCTGATCGAGGCGCTCAAGAGCATGCGGCTGTCCTGGCCGCCCGCCGACTTCGACGTCGAGGCCGAGAAGAAACGGTTGGCGCAGGCCTGACGGTCAACCCTTGACCAGGGTGAACTGACCGATGTTGGTGATTCCACGGCGGAAGAAGTCCGCGCAGCCGGTCAGGTACTTCATATAGCGGTCGTAGATCTCCGGCGAGGTGATGGCGATCGCCTCGTCCCCGTTCGCGACCAGCTTCGAGGCCCACATGTCCAGCGTGCGCGCGTAGTGCTGCTGCAGCAGGTGGATGCGCTCGAGTGCGAATCCGGAGTCAGCCGCGAGCGCTTCGATGTCCTCGACTGCCGGCAGCCGTCCACCCGGGAAGATCTCCTTCTCGATGAACTTCATGAACTTCAGATCGCTGATGGTGACCTTGATCTGGTTGTCCCGGAAGAACTTCTGGGTGTGCGCCAAGATCGTGTGCAGCAGCATGCGGCCGTCGGCAGGCAGGAGGTTGTAGGCCTTCTCGAAGAACAGCGGGTACCGCTCGACCTTGAACGCCTCGAAGGCGCCGATGCTCACGATCCGGTCGACGGGCTCGTCGAATTCCTCCCAGCCCTGCAACCGGACCTCGATCGAGCGGGTGGTGTCGAGTGCGGCCAGTCGCTTGCGGGCAAATTCCGACTGGTTTTTGCTCAGCGTGATGCCGATGACGTTGACGTCGTACTTCTGCACGGCCATCTCGAGGGCCCCACCCCAGCCGCAGCCCACGTCGAGCAGCGTCATGCCCGGTTCCAGGTTGAGCTTGCCCAGAGCGAGGTCGAACTTGGCGGTCTGAGACTCTTCGAGCGTCATATCGTCGCGCTCGTAGTAGCCGCAGGTGTAGCCCATCGTCGGGCCGAGAAACAGGGCGAAGAAGTCGTCAGAGACGTCGTAGATCGACTGTGATTCCTCGTAATAAGGAGTCAAATTCGCGTCTACGTCCACCATCAACAGATACCTTCCAGCTTCTTACTTACATGGTCGAATGCCGCGAAAACCGGTTTTGCTGCAACGGCCCCCCGACCAAAACCAGGAGCCTAGTCAATCCGTCTGGGAAATGCACAAGGCACGAGGTCGCGCACGTCAGTACGCGTAGAAGCCTTGTCCGGACTTCTTGCCCAGCAATCCGGCCTCGACCATACGCAGCAGCAGCGGCGGCGGAGCGTAGTGCGCGTCCTTGAGCTCGTCGTACATCGAGTCGGCGATCAGTTTCATGGTGTCCAGACCGATGAGGTCCGAGAGCCGCAACGGCCCCATCGGATGCGACAGGCCGGCGACGATGGCGGTGTCGACGTCCTCGACGGTGGCGACGCCGGCCTCGACCATCCGGATGGCCGATAGCAGATAGGGCACCAGCAGCGCGTTGACGACGAATCCGGAATGGTCGCCGCAGCGCACCACCTTCTTGCCGAGGACCTCGCTGGCGAACTGCTCCACCCTGGCGATAGCCCCATCGGAGGTGACCAGCGTGTTGATCAGTTCGACCAGCGGCAACACCGGCACCGGGTTGAAGAAGTGCAAGCCCAGCACCCGGCTCGGGTTCTGGGTGGCCGCAGCGATTTTCATGATCGGGATGCTCGAGGTGTTCGACGCGAGCACCGCATCGGGGTCGGTGATGATCCGGTCGAGTTCACCGAAGATCTTGGCCTTGACCGTCTCGTCCTCCACGACCGCCTCGATGACGAGCTGACGATCGGCCATGTCGGCGAGATCGGTGGTGAACGTCAGCCGGGCCAGTGCGGCGTCGCGATCTGCCTCAGTCAGCTTGCCCTTGCTCGCTGCCCGCTCGAGCGAGCCGGTGAGGCGGTTTCGGCCGCCGGCGAGGAGTTCTTCGGTCGGCTCGAAGACGACGACGTCTGCGCCCGCTTTGGCTGCGACCTCGGCGATGCCGGAGCCCATCTGTCCCGCACCGACCACACCAACTCGTTGAATGTTCACTTCGTCTCCTCACGCATCAGGCCCCGCCCAATATAAGGACGGGGCCTGATGTCACCTGCCTGGGGCTGCAGATTCAGTCAACAGCGACTCAGTGGAACTGACCCTCTTCGGTCGAGCCCACCAGAGCGGTCGTCGAGCTGGTCGGGTCCACGGTGGTGGCGATCCGGTCGAAGTAGCCGGCGCCGACCTCACGCTGGTGCTTGGTCGCGGTGTATCCACGCTCCTCGGCAGCGAACTCGCGCTCCTGCAGCTCGACGTACGCGGTCATCTGGTTGCGGGCGTAGCCGTAGGCCAGATCGAACATCGAGTAGTTCAGGGCGTGGAAGCCGGCCAGGGTGATGAACTGGAACTTGAAGCCCATGGCGCCGAGCTCCTTCTGGAACCGGGCGATGGTCGAATCGTCCAGGTGCTTGCGCCAGTTGAACGACGGCGAGCAGTTGTAGGCCAGCATCTGGTCGGGGAACTCACTCTTGACGCCCTCGGCGAAGCGGCGGGCCAGGTCCAGATCCGGGGTACCGGTCTCCATCCAGATCAGGTCGGAGTACGGCGCGTAGGACTTGGCGCGCGCGATGCAGGGCTCGAGGCCGTTCTTGACGCGGTAGAAGCCTTCCTTGGTCCGCTCGCCGGTAATGAACGGCTGGTCGCGCTCGTCGACGTCGGAGGTGATCAGCGTGGCGGCCTCGGCGTCGGTACGGGCGATGACGACCGTGGGGACATCGGCGACGTCGGCCGCGAGACGGGCCGAGGTCAGGGTGCGGATGTGCTGCTGAGTCGGGATCAGCACCTTGCCACCGAGGTGGCCGCACTTCTTCTCCGACGCCAGCTGGTCTTCCCAGTGCGAGCCCGCGACACCGGCGGCGATCATCGCCTTCTGCAGCTCGTAGACGTTCAGCGCGCCACCAAAACCGGCCTCGCCGTCGGCGACGATCGGGGCCAGCCAGTTCTCCACCGAGGTGTCGCCCTCGACCTTGGCGATCTCGTCGGCGCGCAGCAGCGCGTTGTTGATGCGGCGCACCACCTGCGGCACCGAGTTGGCCGGGTAGAGGCTCTGGTCGGGGTAGGTGTGGCCGGACAGGTTCGCGTCACCGGCGACCTGCCAACCCGACAGGTAGATGGCCTTCAAGCCGGCGCGGACCTGCTGGACGGCCATGTTGCCAGTCAGCGCGCCGAGCGAGTTGACGAACTCCATGTCGTGCAGCTGGTTCCACAGCACCTCGGCACCGCGGCGGGCCAGGGTGGCCTCCTCGACGACACTGCCCTGCAGCGCGACGACGTCGGCCGGGGTGTAGGTACGGGTCAGGCCCTTCCAGCGGGGATTGGTATCCCAGTCGCGCTGGATCTCTTCTGCGGTCTTCGGCTGGCCAACGGTGGACATCGCCTACTCCTTCTCGGATCGAGGTGGCCGCCTTGACGGGAAGTGGACTGTTAACGTCAACGCAGCTTCGCTTGTGTGCTCACATGAGCATGCCTCGCATCATTAGTGCAGTTCAAGCCGTTGTGAGTGCCAATTTTCGCCAACCGCACCCGAGAGTTTGCAAAGATTGCGAAGGTAGTCGTCGGCTTAACCGGTTCAGAAGTTACCGTCGAGTAGCACCTTTTCGCAGGTCAGTACGCTTGTACTGTTAAACCGCGTCGCTCAGAGCGGGAAGATCGCGGCGAGGGCTTTGATCTCCTCGCCGACGACGTATGTGAGCGTTCTAACAGTGCGATCGGTCAGCTCCGGACCGAACTTGTCGGTGGAGCCGGGCGGATACACGTGCAGCAGGATTTCGAGCTTGTCACCGAGGGCTACCGGCGCATCGTGCTCGATGGTGATGCGCAGCGGGGCCTCGAGCAGCTCGGGATGGGGGGCCAGGAACTCCTCGACGACCTTCCAGTACACCGAGTTGTTGACGTGGTCGAACAGGTCGATGTCGCTGACCCGGATCGGGAATTCGCGGATTTCGGTGGCATCGTCGCGCGCGCCGGCACTCAGATACGCCTTCCAGCGCAGCCGGCCCTCGGTCGTGGTGCGCTTCAGACCGTCCAGGAAGTCGTCGGAGATACGGGCCGGTCCCTGCGTCTCCCGGTTGATGTTGATCCAGAAGGCCTCTGATTCGATGAGTCCACCCTTGCGACCATCTATGCGCACCCGCATCTCGCACCACCGGTTCGACGTGCCCGAGCACCAGCGCCGCATCCGCAGCATTTCCTGGAATTCGATAGGCCGGATCAGGTCGACCATCGTGCGGCGGACGATCCACAACGGATGGGTTTCCTCATGACCCATCTCGCGCAACTGGTCCTGGCCGACGTCCTGGATATGGCGACAGGCCGCATCGAGCCGCAGCCGGCCCGCCCGGTCGATATCGCCGACCCGAAGCGGCCATTCCCGATCGAAGACGTCGGGGTGCGGATCGGGAACGGGCATGAGCAGTTTCGCCAACCCGGTACTGGCGGCCCGCTCAGCTGCACTCATATCGCCTCGTCCTCTCCCCATCTCCACCCCAGCGCGATCATGCCAAAGGGCCCCTTCAATGCCAACCAGCCTGCGTTGCCAACGCTGCGAAGATGCTCTTCGCAGCCCTGGGTAGGCTGGGCAGGTGGCCAAGACGTTCGTCGGCTCCCGGATACGACAACTGCGCAGCGAGCGCGGATTCAGCCAGGCCGCGCTGGCGCAGATGCTGGAGATCTCACCCAGCTATCTCAACCAGATCGAGCACGACGTCCGACCGCTGACCGTCGCGGTACTGCTGCGCATCACCGAGGTGTTCGGGGTTGACGCCACCTTCTTCGCGTCCCAGGACGACACCCGGCTGGTGGCCGAACTGCGTGAAGTCACCATGGACCGCGACCTCGATCTCGACGTCGACATGACCGAGGTGGCCGACATCGTCAACACCCACCCCGCCGTCGCCCGCGCGATCGTCAACCTGCACCGCCGCTATCGGATCACCACCGCACAGCTGGCGGCGGCCACCGAGGACCGCTTCAGCATCAACACCGGCGGCAGCGGCACGGGATCGATCTCCATGCCGCACGAGGAAGTCCGCGACTACTTCTACCAACGCCAGAACTATCTGCACGAGCTCGATACCGCCGCCGAAGATCTCACCATCCGGATGCGCATGCACCGCGCCGAGTTGCCACGCGAGTTGTCCGACCGGCTCACCATGGTGCACGGTGTGCACATCATCCGTCGCGTGGATCTCGGCGACACTGTGCTGCACCGCTACGACCCGGCGTCTCGGACTCTGGAGATCAGCAATCACCTGTCGTCCGGTCAGCAGGTCTTCAAGATGGCAACGGAGCTGGCCTATTTGGAGTTCGGCGACCTGATCGACCGCCTGGTGGACGAGGGCAAGTTCACCAGCGAGGAATCCCGCAAGCTGGCGCGGCTGGGGCTGGCCAATTACTTCGCCGCGGCCACTGTGCTCCCCTACGGTCAGTTCCACCATATGGCCGAGAACTTCCGCTACGACATCGAGCGGCTCTCGGCCTTCTATCAGGTCAGCTACGAAACGATCTGCCACCGGCTCTCCACGCTGCAGCGGCCCTCGATGCGAGGCGTGCCCTTCTCGTTCGTCCGAGTGGACAAGGCCGGCAACATGTCGAAACGCCAGTCCGCCACCGGTTTTCACTTCTCCTCCGCTGGAGGAACCTGCCCGCTGTGGAACGTCTACGAGACGTTCGCCAACCCGGGCAAGATCCTGGTGCAGATCGCCCAGATGCCCGACGGGCAGAACTACATGTGGGTGGCCCGAACCGTCGAACGGCGCGCGTCCCGCTACGGTCAGCCGGTCAAGACGTTCGCGATCGGCCTGGGTTGCGAGGCCCGGCACGCCAGCCGGCTGGTCTACTCGAAGGGCCTGGACCTCTCGTCGGACAGCGCGACACCGATCGGCGCCGGTTGCCGGGTGTGCGAACGCGACAACTGCCCCCAGCGGGCCTTCCCTGCCCTGGGCCGGGCGCTGGATCTCGACGAACACCGCAGCACGGTGTCACCCTATTTGGTCAAGGAGTCATGATGGGCCAACGCATTCCGCCCGGCGGCCGACGCGAACTCGGCTTGATCAACTGGGGTATCGCCAGAGTGGGCGCCCGCTCGATTCGCGCCCCGCAGATGAACTTGTTCAACGTCCTCGGCCAGCACAAGCTGCTGTTCCTGTCGTTTCTGCCGTATTCGGGCGTCCTGCTGAACTGGGGCAAGCTGCCAAAACGCGACAAGGAACTGGTGATCCTGCGGGTGGGTCGTCTGCGCAACTCGGAGTACGAACTGCAGCAACACCGCAGGCTGGCCAAAAGCCGGGGGGTTGATTCTGCGTTGCAGGACAAGATCTTTGCCGGCCCCACCGCCGAGGGGCTGACCGACCGTCAGCGTGCCCTACTCGCGGCGGTCGACGAGTTCGTGCTCAATCGGGACCTCAGCGATGACACATTCGCCGACTTGTCAGCACATCTTACTCGCGAGCAGGTGATCGAATTCTGCGCCCTGGCAGGGCATTACGATGCGATCGCCGCGATCTTGGCCACGTTGCGTGTTCCGATGGATTTCCCGGACTGATTCTCAGGAGCAGATGTGTCGCATCCAGCTATGCCGCCGGGGTGGTATCCGGACCCGTGGGGCGCACCGGGACGTCGCTATTGGGATGGCTGGCAGTGGACGGCGGAGGTCGCGCCGGCCGCTCCCAAACGCAGGGCATGGCTGTGGGTGCTCGTCGCCGTCATTGCGGTGCCGGTGTTGTTCTTCGGCGGATGTGCGGCGGTGATTGCTTTCGGCTCGAGGAACGCCCCGGACCACCCCGAGGACGGACTTGCCGGCTTCCGTCCGAGCGCCGGGATCGGCCAAGAGGTCCGGGACGGACAATTCGCCTTCGTTGTGCGCTCCGTCAAGCCGGCGGACTGGCGCGGCGACCCCCGACCGATCGGTGAATTCGTCATCGCCACCGTCTCAGTCCGCAACATCGGCGACAAGCCACGAGCGTTCTTTGCGCACAACCAGCAACTCATCGACACCCAGGGGCACACGTATCCGGCCGACGTGGTGGCCGCCATAGCGATGAATCCTCAACGCGACGAGGCGCTGGTGCGCGACTTGGCGCCCGGACGTGACGCGGATGTCCAGATACCGTTTGACGTCCCGGTCGGGACGGATCCCGCCACGCTTGTACTGCGCGACTCGCTGCTGTCGGGCGGAGTCAAGGTCGGTCTGTAGGCAGCGGCCAACTACTCGCCGAAGTGCTTGGCCTTGACCGCCGGGCGGGCCTTCGCAGTGGCCAAGACCGCGGGCGCAATGGTCGTTGTCACGGTGTCGCCCTGCGTCATTGGACCAGGAAGGACGGGCGCAGCCACCGCGGGCAAGACGGACGGGGCACCCTGGTCGAACACGACGGTCAGCCCGGCCATCGCCACCACAGCGCCGCCACCGGCCACCGCAAACAGGATTTTGGTGCGCGAAGCACGCGTCGAATCAGCCATTGTTCCCCCACTTTCAGCAGCGTGCCAGCCCTGGCACGGGCGATACGGAGAGTGGAACCCGCGATGCTTGAGACAGCCTGAAACGAGCCTGGCGAACGGCTGGCAGTCGCGCCGCTACAGGTAGGTGACCCCGAGCACGATCAACGTGAAAATCACCGGCGAGACCGGCACGCAACCGAGAAATGCCGCCCACACCATCCGTTTCCGCTTGTAGTTCCGCCACGCGAGCAATCCGACGACGACGGCGAGCACCGCGATCACCGCGGAAAGGATCAACACCCAGAAGCTGACGTCCTCGCCGTTGGTAGCGATGGAAATACCGATCAGCCACAGGATGTGGCCGACCACCAGTCCGCCGATACCGGCGATCAGCGTCGGTCTCAAAAGTTGATCATGTGGCCGGCGAGACCGTGGAAGCATTCCTGGAGTGCCTCCGACAGCGTCGGATGGGTGTGCACATTGCGGGTCAGCTCGTTGACGGTCAGGTCCCACTTCTGTGCCAGAGTCAGCTCCGGCAAGAGCTCGGAGACGTCGGGCCCGATCAGGTGGGCACCGAGCAGTTCCCCGTATTTGGCGTCGGCGATGACCTTCACAAATCCGGTGGGGTCGGCCAGCCCGTGCGCCTTGCCGTTGGCGGTGAACGGGAACTTGGCGACCTTCACGTCGTAGCCCTCGTCGCGGGCCTGCTGCTCGGTGAGACCGAAGCTGGCCACCTGCGGCTGGCAGAACGTGGCACGCGGCAGCATCCGGTAGTCACCCAGGGCCAGCGTCTCGGCGCCGGCGATGGTCTCGGCGGCCACCACGCCCATCGCTTCGGCGACGTGCGCCAGCATCAACTTGCCGGTGACGTCGCCGATGGAGTAGATGTGCGGAACGTTGGTGCGCATGTAGTCGTCAATGCCGATCGCCTTACGGTCGGTCAGCGCCACGCCGGTGGCCTCCAGTCCGAAGCCCTCGACGTTCGGGGCAAAACCGATGGCCTGCAACACTTTCTCGGTCTTGAGCTCCTCGGTCTTGCCATCCTTGCTCACGGTGACGGTGACCGTCGAGCCGTCATCGGTGATGGATTCCACCTTGGTGCCGGTCAGGATCTTCACGCCGAGCTTCTTGTACTGCTTCTCGATCTCCTTGGAGACCTCGGCGTCCTCGTTGGGCAGGGCACGCGGCAGGAACTCGACGATGGTGACGTCGACGCCGTAGTTCTTCAGCACGTAGGCGAACTCCATGCCGATCGCGCCGGCGCCGGCGATGATGATCGACTTCGGCAGCTCGCGGGACAGGATCTGCTTCTCATAGGTGACCACGTTCTCGCTCAGCGAGGTGCCCGGCACCAGCCGGGTACTGCTGCCCGTCGCGATGATGGCGTTGTCGAAGGTCACCGTCTCGGTGCCACCCTCGTTGAGGGCGACCGACAGCGTCTTCGGGTCCGTGAACGTCCCGTAGCCGTGGATCTCGGTGATCTTGTTCTTCTTCATCAGGAAATGCACGCCGGCCACCCGGCCGTCGGCGACCTTGCGGCTGCGGTCGAAGGCGACTCCGTAGTCGAAGGTGGCCTCGCCGCTGATGCCGAACGTCTTGGCATCATGAGTGAAGATGTGGGCCAACTCGGCGTTGCGCAGCAACGCCTTCGACGGGATGCACCCGACATTGAGGCAGACCCCACCCCAATACTTGGGTTCGATGATGGCGGTGTTCAGCCCGAGCTGGGCGGCGCGGATCGCCGCGACGTACCCGCCAGGACCTGCTCCGAGAACGACGACGTCATAGTGAGTCACGTCGTCAGCCTATCGTCGGACGCGCGATCCATTCGAAGTAGTACGCACCGTGCAGCAGCGCGGCGGTGGCCACCGAGGCCAGTGGCGCCGACATCAGCGCGATAGCCAGCGCCGTTACCGACGGCCGGTTCTGCACCATGGAAACCAGCATGCTGCCGACCGAGCAGAAGATCAGGTAGATCAGCACGAAGAACGCCGCCGGCGTCTTGTTCAGCGACGTGTACCACCAGAAGTACAAGCCCAAGCCGGCCGCCGCGGCCAGCACCCAGATCGCGGCCACGATGAACACGAACTGCCACCGCTTCACGAACTGATACGTGCCCGTCGTCGCCGATGCCGCCGGCGGGACCACGACCGGCTCCGCGTGCAACGACCCGTTGACCGGGTGCAGGAATGCGTCGGTGTCGAAGCTCTCCAGCTCGCTGAACGCGATGGACGGCCCCGAGACCTCCGCCTCGGGTTCGTCGGTCAGCGACTTCAGCGCCTCGGGGTGCGGCCCGGTGTCGAAGATCGGTGCGTGATGCGGTTCCGTCGACGGAAGGGAAGCCTTGTCAGCCATTGGACACCACCTGAACCAGAACTAATGCCCCCAACCAGCCCGGCGCCATCGCCAGGATGAACGCCCCCGCGGTCGTGATCCAGCGCCGCCGGGAGAACAGGATCAGCAGCATTCCGATCACGCTGGGGATCGCCACCACCAAGCCCACTACGAGATCGGGGCGAACCGGTGTTTTGACCAGCACGGTGGCCATGACCGCCGCGACCAGACCGGTCACGGTTCCGACCAGCAACGCGCTTGTGAGCAGCCATGCCCGAGGCAGGGGTATCACCCTTATGAGGGTACTTGCCCCCGAGCTGACTACGGCTGAACGGCTTCGGCGCGCCGACCAGGGATTGCACAGGCGTCGGCGGCCTCGGCGACGACCAGATCGGCTCGTTCGGGTGGCCGCTCACCACGCTCGTAGGCGACACCGGTCAGCGGCAATGCGCTGGCCAGCAACTCATTTTCCGCGTCGGTGAAGGCCCGGCCGCGACTCAGGAAGCGCACGCCCTCGGGTGTTTCCAGGCTGAACCCACCGCCGCGGCCGGGAACGACGTCGATGACCAGCTGGGTGTGTTTCCACGTCTCGAACTGCGGGCCGGATATCCACACCGGGGCGCCCTCGAGAACCCCGAGCAGGACGTCGCGGTCACCGACGATGAACTCCCCGTCGGGGTAGCACATCGGTGACGACCCGTCGCAGCAGCCGCCGGACTGGTGAAACATCACCGGCCCGTGCTGCTCCTGCAGCCGGTGCAAGAGCTCGGCGGCCGTCGCGGTGATCAATGCCCGCGGCGGCGCCTGCCCGCTCATTAGAAGAAGCCTTGGGCTTTGTTGGAGTAGGAGACGAGGAGGTTTTTGGTCTGTTGGTAGTGGTCGAGCATCATCAGGTGGTTTTCCCGGCCGATGCCGGATTGCTTGTAACCGCCGAACGCGGCGTGCGCGGGGTACTGGTGGTAGCAGTTCGTCCAGACTCGGCCGGCTTTGATATCGCGGCCGGCGCGGTAGGCGGTGTTGCCGTCACGACTCCACACCCCGGCACCGAGGCCGTAGAGGGTGTCGTTGGCGATGCGGATGGCGTCGTCGTAATCCTTGAACGAGGTGACGGCGACGACGGGGCCGAAGATCTCTTCCTGGAAGATCCGCATCGCGTTGTCACCGGTGAAGATCGTCGGCTGCACGTAGTAGCCGCCGTTAAGGTCGCCGCCGAGGTCGGCCCGCTCCCCGCCGGTGATGATCTGGGCGCCTTCACTTTTGCCGATCTCGATATAGGACAAGATCTTCTCCAGCTGATCGTTGGAGGCTTGGGCGCCGATCATGGTTTCGGTGTCCAGCGGATCGCCTTGCCGCACCGCCTTGGTGCGGATGGCGGCCATTGCCAAAAACTCGTCATAGATGTCGGCCTGGATCAGGCTGCGCGACGGGCAGGTGCAGACTTCGCCCTGGTTGAGGGCGAACATCGTGAACCCCTCCAACGCCTTGTCCTGATAGTCGTCATTGGCGGCCATCACATCGGAGAAGAAGATGTTCGGGCTCTTCCCGCCCAGCTCCAGGGTCACCGGGATCAGGTTCTGGGAGGCATACTGCATGATCAACCGGCCGGTGGTGGTCTCCCCGGTGAAGGCGATCTTCGCGATCCGATTGCTCGACGCCAGCGGTTTGCCGGCCTCCACCCCAAACCCGTTGACCACATTGAGAACACCCGCCGGCAGCAGATCAGCGATCAACGAGATCAGATACAGCACCGAGGCCGGGGTCTGCTCGGCAGGCTTGAGCACCACCGCATTCCCGGCCGCCAACGCCGGCGCCAGCTTCCACACCGCCATCAGGATCGGGAAATTCCACGGAATGATCTGCCCCACCACCCCCAACGGCTCATGGAAGTGATACGCCACCGTGTCCTCGTCGATCTGGCTCAGGGAACCCTCCTGAGCGCGGATCGCCCCCGCGAAGTAACGGAAATGATCCACCGCCAACGGAATATCGGCATTCAACGTCTCCCGGATCGGCTTGCCGTTATCCCACGACTCCGCCAACGCGATCGACTCCAGATTCGCCTCAATCCGATCAGCGATCCTGTTCAAGATCAACGCACGCTCAGCAGCCGAAGTCTTCCCCCACCCCGGCGCCGCGGCATGCGCGGCATCCAACGCCAACTCGATATCGGCGTCGGTCGAACGGGCCACCTCACAAAACACCTCACCCGTCACCGGAGTGCGGTTCTCGAAATACCGACCCCCCACCGGCGCCACCCACTCACCACCGATGAAGTTCTCGTACCGGGACTGGAAGGCCATGGTGGACCCCGTACCGGGGCGGGCGTAAACAGTCATCAGCGACTCCTAGTCGATCCGCGGTGTAATACAGCTCACATTACCGTTGGCCGCAGAATGGATGACATGGCCGTAGACGACCCCTACCTCTGGCTCGAAGAAATCGCCGGCGCCGAACAGCTGGACTGGGTGCGCAAGCACAACGATCCGACGGTCGCCGAATTCGGCGGTGAGACGTTCGAGCAATTGCGCGCCGAAGCACTGGAGGTGCTCGACACCGACGCACGGATTCCCTACGTGCGCCGACGCGGCGACTACCTGTACAACTTCTGGCGCGACGCGGCCAACCCCAGGGGCTTGTGGCGACGGACCACACTCGAGAGCTACCTGACCGAGGATCCCGCCTGGGACGTCATCATCGACCTCGATGAGCTGGCCGCCGCCGACGGCGAGAAGTGGGTGTGGGCCGGGGCCGACGTCATCGAACCCGATCACACACTGGCGTTGATCAATCTGTCGCGGGGCGGCTCGGATGCGGCAATTGTGCGCGAATTCGACATGGTGAAGCGGGAATTCGTGACCGACGGGTTCGAGCTGCCGGAGGCGAAGTCGCGGGTGTCGTGGGAGGACCATGACACGGTGTTGGTCGGTACCGACTTCGGGCCCGAGTCGTTGACGGAATCGGGCTACCCCCGGATCGTCAAACGGTGGCGGCGCAATCAGCCACTCGCCGAGGCGCAGACGTTGTTCACCGGGCCGGTCACCGATGTGGCCGTCGGCGCGACGGTGGATCGCACGCCCGGCTTTGAGCGGACCCTGCTGAGCCGGGCCGTCGATTTCTTCAACGACCAGGTGTACGAACTACGTTCGGGCGAATTGGTCCGCATCGACGCACCGACCGACGCCAGCTTGTCGGTGCACCGCGAGTGGCTGCTGATCGAACTGCGCAGCGATTGGCTGACGGGCAGGGCATCGTATCGAACCGGGTCCCTGCTGGCCGCCGACTATGAGCAATTCCTCGACGGCACAGCCAATCTCACCGTGGTCTTCGAACCCGATGAGCACACCAGCCTGCACGAGTATTCGTGGACCCGTGACCGGCTGCTGCTGGTGACGCTGGCCGACGTCGCCAGCCGGGTAGAGATCGTGACACCGGGTAACTGGACGCGGGAAAAGCTGGACGGTCTCGGCGGTAATACCGTCGTTGTCGCGACCGATGAAGACGGCGACGAAATCTTCTTGGATTCCAGCGATTTCATCACCCCGTCGCGGCTACTTCATGGCACTGCAGGCGGCGAACTGACCGAGATCAAACGGGCGCCGTCGTTCTTCGACGCCGGCGATCTTGAGGTGTCACAGCATTTCGCGACCTCCGATGACGGCACGGCGATCCCCTACTTCGTCGTCGGTCACAAACACAACCAGGCACCGGCTCCCACGCTGCTGGGCGGCTACGGCGGGTTTGAGGTGTCCCGCACACCGGGCTACGACGGTGTGCTGGGCCGGCTATGGCTGTCGCGGGGCGGCACATACGTGCTGGCCAACATCCGCGGCGGCGGCGAGTACGGGCCGGCCTGGCACACCCAGGCAATGCGGGACGGCCGGCACAAGGTGGCCGAGGACTTCGCCGCGGTGGCACGCGATCTCGTCGACCGCGGCATCGCAGGCGTTGCGCAGCTGGGTGCCCAGGGCGGCAGCAACGGCGGTCTGCTGATGGGCATCATGCTGACCAAGTACCCGGAGTTGTTCGGCGCGTTGGTATGCCAGGTGCCGCTGCTGGACATGAAGCGCTTCCATCTGCTGCTGGCCGGGGCGTCATGGGTGGCCGAGTACGGCGATCCGGACGATCCCGCGGATTGGGCGTTCATCTCGGAATACTCGCCGTATCAAAATATTTCGGCCGATAAACGCTATCCCCCGGTGCTGATCACCACGTCGACGCGCGACGATCGGGTGCATCCGGGGCATGCCCGCAAGATGACCGCCGCGCTGGAGGAGGCCGGCCATCCCGTCTGGTACTACGAGAACATCGAGGGCGGCCACGCCGGGGCGGCCGACAACGCGCAGACGGCCTTCAAGTCGGCGTTGAGCTACTCGTTCTTGCACCGCATGCTGGGCTGACGGAGCGAGTTGACCAGGACACATCACGTAGTACCCTCAACCTAACAGCTAACATGCCAGGGGGTGTGCGGTGCAGGTCGACGTCGATGAGATGCGCTCGGGCGCAAACCGGTCATACAACGCCGCCACATTCGCAATGGAGGGCGCTGACCAGCTGTCCCGTGCCATCGTCGGCGCCAGCATCTTCGGCGAATTCCCGGCGGCGGAGTCATTTCACGGCGCACTTTCCGAGGCGCACAGCAACCACATCGCGCGGCTGCGTAAGCATCAAAACCGCCTCGGAGTGCTGGGCGACAAGGGGCACAAGACTGCGTCGGTGTTCATCGACATGGAGGAACGCAACGCCGAGGCCCTGCGTTCGGTGTTGTGACCGAGTATCCGAGCCTGAAACACATCAGCATTCCCGCCCTCATCGGTGAGGCGGGTGGCGATCCGTGGCACGTCGACGAGACGCTGCAGAGTGGCGATCCCGGTGCGATCGCCGAACTGGGTCGCGCCTTCTACAACGCCGGCGCCTGCACCGCAGAGACCTACGCGGAATTCGAACAGGCGCAGGCCCGGTTCCGGGCGTCGTGGAATCGGGAGAACGGCGAGCATCCGATCAACGACAGCGCCGAGGTCCAGCGTGCCACCACCGGGTTGATGGTCCAACGCGATCAGCTACCGGCGATCGGCGCGGATCTCTCCACCATCGCAGCCAACCTTGCTGAGGCGCAGCGCTTTTCTGACATGCAGGTTGATAACCTCAACACTGCGCTGCACTACATCGACGCGTTGATCGACCGGGCACTCGCGAACGATCAGGACACCTCAGCGCTGGAGGTCAACGCGATCACGGCGACGTCCGGGGTGCTGCAGCAGGTCGAAGGCCTGCGCGACGATTATGGCGCCAAGCTGGAGGCGTCATTGACCGACCTGCGTGTCGAGCACGGTTATGACCCCGCGGCGATCGAGGACGTCGACGGTGACGGTGAGCTCGGACCCGAACAACGCGGCCGAGAATCGGCCGACTACTACGACGCGAACCAGCGCGCCAAAGACGAGGCGCTGGTCGACAGCGGCGGCCCGATGACACCGGAAAAGGCCGACGCCGCAGCGCGTTTGCGCGACTTCGCCACCGCAACGAATCCCGCGGCCGACGCCGATGCGCGACGTCTTGCGGGTGAACGCCTCGACGATTTCCGGATGGCCAATTTCGTCGGACCGCTGCCCAAGGACCCCATCCTCGGCGAGGATGGGCGAACCCGGGCCCAACGGCGACTTGGTATGCAACGGCAGCTGGAACAGGGCGGGTTGTACAACCTGCCACCGATGACCCCCGATCAGGCGACCCAACAGCTTGATGAGGGCGAACAGTTCGGGCGCGTTGTCGCGGTGAAGCAGGCGATGTTCGCTCTCACGAGCCAGGGTATGTCCGAGGACGGCGCCAAGGCGGTGATCAACGACTTGGTCCATCAGGCAAGCGATCTCACCGATTACACCGGACCCGCAGCCGCGGGCGTCGAAGCCTACGGCGAGCGAGTGCCTGCTGGGCGTCACGCCAAGCTGGAGGATCTCTTATCACCTACCGACGCCGCGAAGTGGGCACATATTGCCGGCAAGGTCGGCCGGGTTGGAGATCTGATCCAACTGGGTGTCGCGTTCAACGACGCCTTCCACGGCGGCAGTGGGGAGGACCTGGGTGGGGCCATCGGTGGCTTTGCCGGGGGCTCTGCCGCCACCTGGGCCGCCGCGGCAGTGGCCGGGTCGTTCACGGGACCGTGGACCACCGCGGCAATCGTCGTCGCAGCCAGTGTGGTCGGAGGACTCGGCGGCGAACAGATCGGTGGCGGCGTCGGATCGCTCTTTGATCCAGCCTTTGGTTCGGCCGGTGGCGGCGGAAAGAGTTGGTAGGCATGCAACATACTTTCGGTTACCTGGGTTTGGCCGCGATTATCGCGGGAGGGATCCTCAGCATGTTCCCGCTGTGGAAGTCGGCGACGCTATCCCCCGATTCGATCGAACGCCGCGTGTATTGGACCGGCTGCGCGATCGGCACCCCGCTGCTGTTCTTGTCGCAATTTCCCGACTGGCCGCGAGGACTGTTCTTTGCGGGCGGCGCGGCTGTGGCGCTGCTGGCCATTGCCTTCCAGTGGACCAACCACGTCAAGATCAAGGGCCGGACTTATTCGGCGTTCAACAACAACCGCCGCCCCGACCGGCCGCCAGCACTAGCTCCGGAAGCGGACGACGACCAGGGCGAGTGAATCACCCCAACACATGTCGTCCGACGATCATCGGCAGGTCCAGGAACGTCCGGATACCCGGCGCCGCTTCGCACACCGGTGAAATCGCATGCACCGCATGCATGGCCGTGCCCAGGCAGCCCTGATCGGTCTCGTCCTCGCCGTGGGTGGCGATCTTGGATTCGAGGACCATCGACGGCTCACCCTCGACGGTGACCTTCCACCCGCGCCCCGTCGGCCAATCCGGCGCCTGCTCGTCGCCGAGTCGGGTGATGTGCTCGACCGTCATGGCCGGACGCCCGTTGACCACGGCGGTATAGCCAAATCGCTGCGCCGCAACGGTTCCCGCCGCCACCCGGCCGGCCTTGATATCGAAAGCCTCAGCAGCCAGTGCAGTCTCGCGGTGGTAGATGAAATCGTCGACCGTCGCACCCAGTCCCTCGGCCAGCAGCATCAGCGGAGCGCGAAACGTGACGCCGGCCAAGGCCGCATCCGCCATCGGCACCGGTTCGTCGGGTCGCTTGCCGAAACCCATGATGTCGAACAGCATCATGGCGCTGTCATACGTGGTGTAATCCATCAGCTCCTGCACCAGCAGCGAGTCGATGCGGGCGAACAGACCCGACATCGTCAACGGCAGCACCTCGGCGGCCCAGCCCGGCTCGATCCCGGTGCCATGAAACGACGACTGCCCTTCGGCACACGCCGCTGTCAATCGCTCTGCCACCTCAGGACCCATGCTGAGTGGATAGATCAGCGCCGTCACCGCGGTCGAGATCACATTCTTGCCCGATGCCAGCAGCCGGCAGATGTCGTCGACAGCGCCGGCAGGATTCATCTCGCCCTGCGGCATGTACAGCACGCAGTCGGCGTCCAACGCGACGATCTCATCGACGTCCGTGGTGGTCTGCACGCCGATCGGCCCGATCCCGCACACGTCGCCGACGTCACGGCCGGCCTTGGCATCGCTGTAAACCAGCGCACCAACCAACTCGAGGTCGGGATGGCGGTGCACGGCCGCAACGGAATGCTTACCCACCGAACCGGTGGCCCACTGGATGACGCGCAGCACCAGGTGATCGTACTGTAAGCCATGCGGTAATGCCTTCAATTCACGCGTCTTGACCAGCGGCCGACAAGTCACTTCACTGCGGTTATGCCCGAATTCGAAACCGTCCTGTACTCAACCGACGGACCCGTCGCCACCGTCACCCTCAACCGCCCGGAACACCTCAACACCATCGTCTCGCCGATGCCCGACGAAGTGGAGGCCGCCATCGGACTGGCCGAGCACGATCCGTCGATCAAGGTCATCGTGCTGCGCGGCGCTGGCCGGGCGTTCTGCGGCGGCTATGACTTCGGCGGCGGATTCCAGCACTGGGGTGAGTCGATGATGACCGACGGGCGCTGGGATCCCGGCAAGGACTTCGCGATGGTCAGCGGTCGCGCGACGGGCCCGACGAGTAAGTTCATGGCCATCTGGCGGGCGACCAAGCCGGTGATCGCGCAGGTGCACGGCTGGTGTGTGGGCGGCGCAAGCGACTACGCGTTGTGCGCCGATCTGGTGATCGCCAGCGAGGACGCGGTGATCGGCACGCCCTACAGCCGGATGTGGGGTGCCTACCTGTCCGGGATGTGGCTGTATCGCCTGTCCTTCAGCAAGGCCAAGTGGCATTCGCTGACCGGTCGCCCGCTGACAGGACGTGAGGCGGCAGATATCGAGCTGATCAACGAGGCGGTCCCCTTCGAGCAGCTGGAGGCACGGGTGGCCGAGATTGCGACTGACCTGGCCCGAATCCCGTTGTCGCAGTTACAGGCTCAGAAGCTCATCGTGAACCAGGCCTACGAGAACATGGGCCTGGCGAGCACGCAGACCCTCGGCGGCATTCTCGACGGTCTGATGCGCAACACTCCGGAAGCGCTCGACTTCATCAACACCGCGGGAACGCAGGGAGTCCGCGCGGCCGTCGAACATCGCGACGGACCCTGGGGCGACTACAGCCAGGCTCCGACTGAGCGGCGGCCCGACCCGTCCCACGTCATCGAGCCCTAGGTCGATCTGGCCAGACTGACCAGCAGCGACACGATCACCCCGATGATCACCAGGCCGCCGCCGACCACCAGGGTGATGTTGAGCCACTGGTGCATGCTGTTCTGCGCTGTGCCGACCAGCACTTCGGCGATCCGTCGGATATCACCGGACGAATTGTCCAGCACCGCATTCAGCCTTCGCCGGCCGAATTCGATTGCGGCCCAACCGGCTGCGCCCACCAGCAGCGCCGACACACCCAGGCCCACCAGCATCTTGCCGCGGCTTCGGGCGACGAACAGCGTGAGCAACGCGAAGAATCCGGTCAACACCGCCAGTCCGACACTGACCCACGGCCCGTAGCCGGCCACCAGCCGAAGCGAACCGGGCCGCAACACCGAAGATGCGTTGTCGGTCAACGGAATTGGCACCGAGGTCGGCACCGTGATGTTGCAGTCGGACAGCGTCTCCTTGAATGCGGTATCGGAGAGCATCGGCGCGATGTCGATCACCCAGCGGCCCTGCGAGTCGACGTTCGAGCGGATCGAGTCGGTGAACAACCACCGGTGCGCAAAGCGGTTCGCCTGGGCGAACTGGCCGGGGAACGATGAGCTCGAGGTGTAGGTGGCGGCGACCAGACTCACCGTCTGAGTGTTCACGCTGGCGCCCAACCGGGCCACCTGCGTCGTCAACTGGGATGCCATCGCCGACTGCAGGCCGGGATCGCTGGCGGCTTTCTGCGCCAGCGCCGCATAGCCGTCCTCGTCGACCAGGTGCTGTTGCACCCACGCCGCGGGCAAGGCGAGCGCCAACAAGAGCGTCGTGACGAGCCACATCAGTAGCGTCGCCGCGAACCGCACGCGTCCTCCTCTGCGGGGGACGCGCGGGGTTTAGTCGGAGTGAGTCGCGCGGCCCACGATCAACGGGTCGGGCTGGCCGACCACCTCATGGTCTTTGTTGTCGTAGTTGAACTTACTCAGCACGTGGCGCATCGCGTTGATCCGGGCGCGTTTCTTGTCGTTGCTTTTGACAACGGTCCAGGGTGCGACCTCGGTGTCCGTCCAGGCGAACATGTCTTCCTTGGCGGCGGTGTATTCGTGCCACTTGTCCAGCGACGCCAGATCTGTCGGCGATAGTTTCCACTGCCGCACCGGGTCGACCTGGCGGATGGTGAACCGGGTGCGTTGTTCGGAGGACGAGACCGAGAACCACAGCTTGGTCAGGCTGATGCCGTCGTTGACCAGCATCTGCTCGAACAGCGGTGCCTGCCGGATGAACTCGGCGTGCTGCTTGGGCGTGCAGTACCCCATCACCCGCTCCACCCCGGCGCGGTTGTACCAGGACCGGTCGAACATCACGATCTCGCCGGCCGCCGGCAGGTGGTTGACGTAGCGCTGGAAGTACCACTGAGTGCGTTCCTTCTCGGTGGGCTTCTCCAGTGCGACGACCCGCGCGCCCCTCGGATTGAGGTGCTCCATGAAGCGCTTGATCGTCCCGCCCTTGCCTGCGGCGTCGCGCCCTTCGAACACGAAGACGTGCCGCAGCCCGTGGGCCTGGCTCCACTTCTGCAGCTTCAGCAGCTCGATCTGCAGTAGCCGCTTCTGTTCCTCGTACTCGTTGCGCGACATCCGATCCGCGTACGGATAGTTTTCCCGCCACGTGTCGACGGCCAGCCCAGCGGCGTCGAGCAACACCGGGTCGTCGTCATCATCGTCAAAGATCGTGTAGCCATTGCTCTCGAGTGACACGCGCGGAAATTATCAGCGCCAGGGAAACCCGGGGTGACGCCTTGGTGAACGCCGGATCGCTACTCAGGCGGCCGGGTTGCCCCGGGCAGACCGGCCCTTACCGCCGGTCGACTCCCCCTTGGCCTTCTTGGCGGTGGACTTCGCCGGCGATTGTTGCTTGCCATCGCCGGCCGGGTGGACGGCCTTTCGGGCGGATTGCCCCTGCCCGCGGACATTCGGTGATTCGGTCGACGACGTCTCCGGTGCCACCGCGTCGTTACTCTTCGCCGCCGCCGGAGCAGCGGCCGCCGGGAAGGGGAACGGCGTCGGCGTGATCGGAGTGGGAAGGTAGCTCAGCAGGCCCGAAACCGCGGTGGCGAAACCCTGATAGACGGAGTAGGCCAGACCGTCCTGCATACCGAAACCACTCTCCCCGATCGGTGCCGGCAGGAAGAAGAGTGGCTTGAGCAGGTTGTAGGACAGGTTGCCCAGCAGGCCGTCGTACAGGTTCGGGGCCAGCGCGTCGTAGACCAGGTTGCTGAGCAGTCCGGGGATATCGGCTGGATTCTGGATGGCCGACTCGACGGTCGCCTCGAGGTTGGCCGGCAGGTAGGCCAGGTAGTACGCGACGGCCACGCCCAGCGTTACCGGAAGGGCGATGGCATCCTGCGCGGCATAGATCAATCGGCCGATGGGGGTGTTGTATTGCTCCCACATGTGATTGATAGCGGCTGTCGGATCGGGCAGGCTGGCGAACGCGTCGTTGATGCCGTCGGCGAAGCCATTGATCGCACCGTTGAGGGCCGACGCCAACGAGGCCGGCAACAAATTCACCAGCGGCTCAACGATCGACGACTTCACGTACCAGGGATAGGCGAAGTAATACTCCGTGTTGTCGTTGGGGTTGACGTAGTTGTTCGAGGGGTTGAGATACGTCTGCAGCAGGTAACTCAGTGCGCTGCCGGGATTCTCGACGAAAGCCGATGCCAGGAACACCGGGTTGATGGGAACGCCCCAGCCGAAATCGCTATCGTCCCAGTAATAGTTGAGCCCGAGGGCAAAGTCCGTTCCGATCAGGAACGCGTCGGCAGCAGCGGACACCACATCGCCCAGGCCGTTCAACGCGTCGGTGACGAACGATGCCGGCTGCACGGCAACGTCGGTCAACACGGGCAGCGTTTCCGGTCCCGCACCGACCACCGCGGGCGCGGTGGCCACCATGCCGGCGGCCAGCAGGGCCGCAGCGAATTTGGTATGCGGACGCGCATTGGCGAACATTGATCCCCCCGAATCGGTTAGGCGGCAATCACCGCTCAGGCAGCATCGCATGACCTTGCGACCCCGTCAATAATATGGATCGGCAGAGCACGGCGACCACGCAGACCAGGGAGCTACCCAGCAACAGGCCACCGATGGCATCGGTGAAGTAGTGATAGGTGACCGCCTGGCCGAGCATGCCCAGTAGCGCCCACACGGTCGCCGCGATGACGATCCACAGCCGCGCCCCCACCAGCAGGATCACCAATCCCAGCGCAACCACCATCAGCGTCGTGTGCCCGCTGGGATAGGCGACCGCCCCATCTTTCTCCCGGCCGAACCATTCCTTGAACACCCGCGAAAGCCACACGGCGACAACAGGAGTCACCACGATCAGCACGGCCAGTGGCCAGCGCTGCCGATAAATCGTGAAAGCCAGCGCACCGAGCAGGATCACCGCGACCGTGCGCTGGTCGGTGAAGAACAGCAGCCAGGCCAGCCCGCCGCCGCGGGCACGCTGGAACCAGTCGTCGACCGGCGTCGACCCCGTCCCCACCGACCAGCCGAGCAGCGCCATGGCCGCCACGCCGACCGGCGGCCACCACCGGACCACGGTGGTGGTCAGCGGGCGATGCCCCGCACGTAAGCCGCCTGACCGAGATGCTGCGCGCAGTCGTCGATGATGCTGACCAACCGGATGCTGGCCGTCACAGGCGGATTCCAATTCGTGTCGACCACACGGGCGAGCTCGTCGGTGGTGACGCTCGCGATGTACTCCAGCGTCGCTTTGTGCACCGCGTGGTAATAGCCGGCCAGCAGATCGGCGGGCACACGAACCTTGCCCACCTCGTCGGGGCCGTGCCCGTACCCGTGCGCGTCGCGCGGCAGGTCCAGGCCGAATTGGTCCACCCAGCCGCCGGTAAACCACACCTGATCGGTTCCGGCGATATCGGCGATTTGCAGATCCTGGACGCGGGCGCTGTGCCAGATCAACCAGGCGATGCTGTTGGCCGTCGCGGTCGGCCGGAAAAACGAGACGTCGTCGGTCAGATCGTCGGTGAGGTTGTTGACGTGTTCGATGATGCGGGCGAAGGAGTCCCGCAGCAGTTCGCGGGCGGCGTCGGCATCGGACAGCGAGTCAGTCATGGGGGTGACGCTACGCGCCGTGAAATACCGCCTCCACGTTGTTGCCGTCGGGGTCACGGACGAAGGCGCCGTAGTAGCCGGGGTGGTATTCGGGCCACAGCCGCGGAGCGTGCAGTGACTCGGCACCGATTCCCATCGCGGCATCGTAGAAAGCCTTGACCGCGTCGACGTCGGCTGCGGCGAACGCGACGTGTACCTCACGGTTGGGGCCGGAGGCGTCGCCGGCCGAGGCGTCGGCGATCCAGAAGTCAGGCTTGCCGTCACGGCCGTAGCCAATGGCGACGTCGAAGTCCATCTGACGCGTGAAGCCGAGCACGCCGAGCACGCCGTCGTAGAACTCCTTCGACTTGGCCCAGTCGCTGCAGTTGATTCCGAAGTGATCGATCACAGTTTCCATACTGGCACCCGACGTAATCTGTGCCCATGAGTTACGACTTGGTCATCCGCAACGGCACAATCGTCGACGGCCTGGGCGGCGAGCCCTACCCCGGTGACGTCGCCGTATCTGACGGCGTCATTGTCGCGGTCGGCACCGTCGACGGGCCGGGAGCCCGGGAGATCGACGCCACCGGACTGCTCGTCACCCCGGGCTTCGTCGACCTCCACACCCATTACGACGGTCAGGCGATCTGGTCGGACCGAATGACGCCGTCGTCTGCTCACGGCGTGACGACCGCGGTGATGGGCAACTGCGGCGTCGGGTTCGCACCGTGCCGTCCCGAGGACCACGACGTGCTCGTCGACGTCATGGCCGGCGTCGAGGACATCCCCGGCGTCGTGATGGTCGACGGACTGCCGTGGACCTGGGAGACCTTCCCCGAGTTCCTCGACGTCGTGGACTCGCGGCAGCGCGACATCGACGTCGCCGCGTTCCTGCCGCACTCCCCGCTCCGCGTGTACGTCATGGGGCAGCGCGGCGTCGACCGCGAGCTCCCCACCACCGAGGACCTGGCGATGATGCGCAAGCTAGCTGCGGAAGCGATTCACGCAGGCGCGCTGGGGTTCGCGTCGTCGCGTCTCACCTTGCATAAAACCGCTGGAGGACAACCGATTCCGAGCTACGAGGCGGAGTACGCGGAGATCGAGGCGATCGCCCGAGGTGTCGATGACGCCGGTGGCGGCCTGCTGCAGTTCGTGCCGGATCTGATGGCCGGCGACTACGAGGGTGCGCTGAGCGCCGTATTCGACGTCGCGTCGGAAGTGGGCCTGCCCGTGACGTTCACGCTCGCGATCGGCAACGCCGGCCCGCCGATCCACCTCGACGCACTGCGCATGGTCGAGAAGGCCAACTCCAATGGCGGCGACGTCACGGGACAGATCTTCCCGCGGCCGATCGGGCTGGTACTCGGCCTGGACTTGTCCGGCAACCCGTTCGTCATGTATCCAACGTACCGAGAGATCGCCGATCTGCCGCTGGCCGAGCGGGTAGCCGAGATGCGCAAACCCGAAGTGCGCGAGCGCATTCTGAACGACAAGCCGGCCAGTGACGGGCATCCGCTGATGTTCGCGGCCCAGGCGTGGGACTACATGTACCCGCTCGGTGATCCGCCGAACTACGAACCCCCGGCCGAGGATTCGATCGGCGCACGGGCCCGCGCCCGTGGCGTCAGCCCGCTCGAGGAGGCGTACGACCGGCTGCTCGACGACAACGGTCACGCGATGCTGCTGGTCACACTGGCCAACTTCCGCGACAACTCGCTGGACACGGTGGCGGAGCTGATCCAGCGCGATGACGTCGTCCTCGGCCTCGGCGATGGCGGCGCCCATTACGGAATGATCTGCGACGCAAGCTTTCCCACCTACATGCTGACGCACTGGGTGCGCGATCGGGAGTCGGGCCGGTTGTCGGTGGAACGGGTTGTCCAGGAGCTGACGTCGGTACCCGCCCGGATCGCCGGACTGGCCGACCGCGGGCGGCTCGCGGTGGGCTACAAGGCGGACATCAACGTGATCGACGCCGACGCGCTGCGGCTGCACCAGCCGACCGTCAAGTCTGATCTGCCCGCAGGCGGACGTCGGCTCGACCAGCGCGCCGACGGCTACGTGGCGACGATCGTCGCCGGTGAGGTGATCGCGGAGAACGGCGTGCCCACTGCGGCGCGGCCGGGCAAGCTGGTCCGCGGCCGTCAACCGGCGCCTTCACCGGTTTGAGCCGGGTTCAGCCGCTGGCCGAGCCGTGGAGTCCCGAGGACGCCACCGACATCGGCAGCTGGGGCCACCCTGACCGCACCTATGAGCCACTGCTGCTGGTGCGCTGTCTGCAACGCCATCCCGACATGGCACGCAAGCTGCGCAAGATGGGCGAATCGCTCTACCTCGACACCCGGCTGCCACCGCGCGCCCGCACGATGGCGATCCTGCGGATCTGCGGGCTGGTGCGCTGCGCCTACGAATGGGGCGGGCAGGCCGCGTTCTGGGGACCCATTGCCGGAGTGTCCGCCGATGAGGCTGACGCACTGGCCGTCGGGGATGCCACCGATCCGCGCTGGAGCGCCGACGACCGCACGCTCATCGTGGCGGTCGACGAAGTGGAACGCACCGGTTCATGGTCGGCGCAGACCTGGGCCGCCCTCGGCGAGAACTTCGACGACGAGCAGCGGATGGAGCTGCTGATCGCCGTCGGCTGGTACCGGACGGTGTGCACGCTGTGCAACGGTCTGGACCTGCCGGTCGAGGGCTGGATGCGGCCGTGGCCCGGTTCAGCGGCGTGACTTGTCCCGCTTGAGCGCGGGGTGCTGACTGGCCAGCAACGGTAGCAGCACCTTGCGCGGCAGCAGTTGGAAGAGTCGGGTGCTGATCACGTTCTGCACGCCGGCGATCACGTCGCCGCGGTCCCCGTCGAGGGCATCGATGCCGATCTTGGCGACCGTGCGCGACGGCATCCACAAGAACTTCGGGAATGCCTTGGCGAATTCGTGCTCGTCCATGCCTGCCGCACTGAGGAATTCGGTGCGTACCGGCCCGGGGTGCAGCACCGCCGCGGTGACGCCGGTGCCGGCGAGCTCCCCGCGCAGCCCTGCGGTGAAGCTGCGGACGAAGGCCTTGGTGCCGGCGTAGCCGGCCTGCCCCGGAAAGGGCTGGAAGCCCGCCGTCGATCCGACGTTGAGGATCGCGCCGCGACCGCGCGGCACCATCTGCTGGACGGCGCGTGACGTGAGATCGATGACGGCCTCGACATTGACCCGAACCTGAGCGATCTCATCGGCCACCGGTGCGGTTGCGACCGCGCCGACGACGCCGATGCCGGCGTTGTTGACCAGGATGTCGACGGTCAGGCCGCGCCTTTCCACCTCGTCGAACAGGGCGGCGCGGGCGTCGGGGTCGGCGACGTCGCAGGCGATGACCTCAACGCGCACATGCGAGCCGAGTTCAGCGGCGAGCTCGCGCAGCTTGTCCTCGCGGCGGGCGACCAGCGTGACGCCATGGCCGCGGGCCGCGAGTTCACGGGCCAGGTCGGCACCGATTCCCGAGGATGCCCCGGTGACGACGGCGGTGGACGTGGGTGACGGCGTAGGCAGCGACATGTCGTCGACAACCTATGCGCGCGACGGCGATATTCCCAGCCGCGCCGAGCGTGCGGGCTTTCGCCGACGATTTGACGGTGGATTCAAGGTGCCAGTGCAACAGCGGGTGGATCGGACGGTTTGGAGAGTAGTTCGTCGAGGGTTTGGGCGGGTGTTTTCCAGCCGAGGGT
>FLQS01000010.1 GCA_900078375.1 uncultured Mycobacterium sp.
CATCGACTCCCGAATGAAGTCACAACTGGCCATCCGGGCACTACACAGCGCGGTAGCCCGACGCGGAGATGTCGCGGGGTGCATTCTGCACTCGGATCGCGGATCTCAGTTCCGGTCAAGGAAATTCGTACACGCCTTGAATCAACACGAGATGGTCGGCTCTATGGGCCGTGTCGGAGCCGCCGGCGACAACGCCGCCATGGAGAGCTTCTTTAGCCTGCTGCAGAAGAACGTGCTCGACCGCCGCCGCTGGGACACCCGAGAACAACTCCGCATCGCGATCGTCACCTGGATCGAGCGCACCTACCACCGGCGCCGCCGCCAGTCCGGCCTCGGGCGGTTGACCCCGATCGAATTCGAAGCAATCATGACCACACCGGCCAGTCAGGCCGCGTGACCGAAACTGTCACCTGATCGTGCAGCAGACCCAATCGGTTGAGTTCGTCGTTGGCTTCGGTACGGTCCGAGTCGAGGATCGGGAAGTGGGGCGAGCTGTCGACGAACGGCTCGGACGAGTGGTCGGTGGTCATTGGTTGTGCGCCTTTCGGTAGCTGGTGAACCACGGACAGGTGTCGTCGTGGCGGATTTGCAGGTAGTAGAAGCCGGGGACGGGCTCTGTAATCTCGGCTTCGCTGTCACAGTCGAGGCAGTGCGCGTTGTCGACGGCCTCCCGAACGTTCTTCGGCAGTCGACGGCGTCGGCATCGGTTCATTGCCCGTCCTGCCAATCGGTGTCCGTTGTGTCCGTTGTGTCCGTTTGGAGGAGTTCGACCTGTTCGGGTTGGCCAGACGGTTCGTCAGAAACGGACACTGCGGACACTGCGGACAGTGGTGCGTAGATACCTCGCGTGCGTTTGTCGATACGCCCGGCGTCGTGGAGTCGCCGTAGATACCGCCCCGCCGTGTCGTTATCGATGCCCAGGTGCCCCGCTAGGTCGGCCTGACGTGTGCCGAGCGGTCGGCCGTTGACGAACGTCAGGGCGTCGAGACTGCGGTCCCCGAGGCTGTCGGAGTCTTTCCGCTTGGCCACTGTTGCGGCTGCGTCCATGAGGTCCATGCCGTCGAGCGACCAGCGGCCGCCTTCGGTGGTGAGGGCGTATTCGTTCTCGTGGACGTCGCGGCCGGTGACTGCCAGGACGGCGTTCTGGGCGTGGCGTTTACGGGACAGCACGAGCACGAAGTCAGCAGATCCGGCGATGCCTTGGGTGCCTGATACGGCGTCGATGAAGTCGGCGGACTCGGCTTTCCGGGTGTGGTGTACCAGCAACAGGCAGCCGCCGGGGACGTCGTCGATGCGCTGCTTGAGCGCACCGCCGATGCGGTAGTCGGCGGCGTAGGAATCCTCGTGTGGCGCCTTGGGAGGCTTCACTTTTCCGTACGTGTCGACGATGACCAGCGGAGCGTGGTCGCGGTGGCGGCGTAGGAACTCGTCGACGATGACCAGTGCCTCGTTTGAGGATGCGCGGGTGACGACTTCCAGCTGGCCGGGGAGCGCTTGGCCTTCCATGAGGGTGCGGAAGCGGGACTGTAGGCGGCGGTGCCCGTCTTCCAGTGCCAGGTACAGCACTGGTCGCTGTTTGACTAGGATCTTGCCGAACGCTGTTCCGCCTGCGGCACAGGCTAATCCGATGTTGGCGACCATCCATGACTTGCCGGCTTTCGGCGGTGCGACGAGCAGGCCCATACCCTCGGGCAGGATGCCCTCCACAGTCCATTCGAGCGGCGGGAATACTTGCGTGTCGAGCCACGCGGCGGTGACAGAGCGCTCGTCGTACAGGGCCGCTACCTCGCGGGCCGCCTCCATCTCCCGCCAAGTGTCGTCGTCGCCCGTCACGCGGCGACCTCCCAGCGTTCAGCCAGCATCCGTACGAGGCGTTGGTCGTCGCCTCCGCGACGCCACAGCACCCGCATCTCGGGAATGCGAGGGGCCGCCGTCAGGCCGAGGATGCCGAGATGTTCGACTGCATCCCGGTACCCGTCGACCATCCGCTCCGTGGGTTCAGGGTCGTCGTATCGCCAGGGATCGCGGTGGCCGGAGTGCAGCGGCTCCGTGCGCCAGCTCGCCGCGCGACGGCGGTGCAGCCCGGCGATATACTGTGTGCATCCCGTTGTTGTGGAATCCGCCCCGTTGCCCGCGGGGCGTTTTTCATTGGTGGGCATCAAGTCCTCCTGTGATGCTGTTGATGTAGCTGGCGATGGATTCGCCAGTAATGAAGGCGCGGCGTCCGATGCGGGCGCGGACCAGGTGGCCCTCCTCGATGAGCCGGTAGAGAGTCGTTCGCCCGATGCCGCCGAGTTCGTTTTGCGCGTCCTCGATGGGTACGAGGTGGCGCACAAGTTCGCGTGTTTCTGGCATATTCACCCCCTTTCGAGATGTGTTGTTGCCCTGTGCTTTTGGTCTCTGTGGACTTGTCAAACTGCGTTCGCCTCTGTGCCCTGGCGGTTGCCGGTGCGTCCTGGCGGTATTGACATAGTGCAGAGTTAAGTGCACAGTGGGCAACATTGCACTCTGTACCGCAATGGGAGGTGGCTTAATGGCGACGTATCACCGGATGCACGATGAGCCGACAACGGTGGAGGCCGCCGACGGCCGTATGCGATTCGTGATCTCGGGCGATTTCATGGCCTTCGGTATCGCCGGGCAACCCGTGTTCTCTGTCGAGGGCGAGGCGCCCGGACGGATCAGTGGGCAGTTGCCCGACTCGGACGGCTCAGCGATCGCCGAGGGTGAGTGGAGTCCGTCAATGAGGTTCCTGCCGACGTGGGTCGAATTCGATCTGTTCGGCCGTGACGAGCCTGACCTTCACTGCAGGGTCGAACTGAGGGACGGTGTGCCAAAACTGGTCGAGTTGTCCTATCGCGCAAACGAAAGTCAGAGCGAGATCCGCCAGAAGCATTTGCGCGAGACCGAGCTGGCATCGCTAGTCAATACGGTCTATCGAAACTGGATTCGTGAGGTTCGCGATGTCTGGCGTGATCATTCCGGCGGCTTCGGCGTTCCTGCGGTCGGCGAAGAGCAGGACCGCATCCTTCGCAACGTCGTCTACGACATGAAGGCAGGTCGCCGACATATCAACGCCGAGTTGCTGAGTCAGGTGGCCGAGGTCTACCGAGACAACTTCGATCACGCGCCCGCCGAGGCAGTCGCACGGGTTTTCGGGGTCAGGCCGCGCATGGCCCATGAGTACATCAAGCGCGCCCGCGAGCGCGGATTCCTACCGCCCACTACCCAAGGAAAGAAGAAGGCGTGATGACCAAGCGTCAGCAATTGCCGCCGCAGATCAAGAAAATCGAAGTCAAGGACCGCAGCACGGGCAAAACCGTTGTGCGCTACCAGGTGACAGTCGACGCAGGCCGCGACCCCGAGACTGGCAAGCGGAAACAGACGCGCACACGGTTCACGGCAGAGAAGGATGCCCGCGACTACTTATCGACCACCCAGGCCGCGGTAGCTGTCGGAACCTATGTCACCCGCAGCAAGCGGACAGTGCGCCAGGTCGTTGACGAATGGCTGGCTTCGAAGCACAACCTGAAGCCCTCGACGCTACTCGGACACAGATCCAAGCTGTCAGCCGTCACCGACGAACTCGGCGGCATCGAGATCCAGAAGCTATCGAAGGCCCATCTCGACGACCTCGTGAGGCGGTTACGAGCCGGCGAGGTCGAAGGCCGTTCTGCCTGGTCGCCTCGATCGGTGAACTACATGCTGTCGATCTTCACATCGGCGCTGCAGTCCGAGCTGAGGCAGGGCAACGTCGTCCGCAACGTCGCGGCGCTCGTCGAGCGCATGGACGAGTCGGGACGTGCCGAGATGAAGACGCTCACGCAAGAGCAGATGTTCCGCATCCTCGACCATGAATGCCAGGATCGGCACCTGTGGACGCTCGCCCTGTACGGACTGCGTCGGGGTGAGATCGCGGGCCTGAAGTGGTCGTCTGTCGACCTAAGCGGCGGAACCGTGACGATCGAAGAGAACCGGGTCGTCGTCGAGCGCCAGGTGTTGACGGGGGCACCGAAGTCGAAGAAGTCGAAGCGGACTCTTCCGATGCCCACCGAGGTCGTCGCCGTGCTGAAGGCCGTGCGCAAGCGTCAGATCGAGGATCGCCTTGTCGCGGGCTCGCAGTATCAAGGCGGCGAGTACGTCGCTAGTAGCCAACTCGGCGAACCTCTGCACCCTGACGCCATCACGTCGCGGTGGGAGAAGCTGCTCAAGGATCTCGGCATCCCGGCCGTGCGGCTGCACGACGCTAGGCATTCGTGCGCCACCTTGATGCACCTCCGGGGAGTGCCGATAGCCGTGATCGCGGCGTGGCTAGGGCATGCGTCGGCGGCGTTCACGATGGCGACCTATGCGCACAGCCAGGACGACGCACTGAAGGCGGCGGCGAGCAGTTTCGGGCGAGTTGTGACAACTCGTGACACCGAGACCGGGGCCACGTGATGGCCCTTGGCACGAAATAGCCCGATGAGCTGTGCCTTCCTCCTGTGGGGCGGGCGGGGCTCGAACCCGCGACCTACGGATTATGAGTCCGCGGCTCTAACCGACTGAGCTACCGCCCCTAGTGCGCATATCGCGGCAACCATGGTCCCATGCCGCGCTACGCACGCGACATTCTGCCCGATCCGGGCCGCGCCGCAAGCAGTGACATCATGGACAGGGTGTCTGTGTCCAGCGCTTTCGCCTCCGACAATGCCGCGCCCGCACACCCCAAGGCCCTCGAAGCCATCCTGGCCACCAACGAGGGCACCACGACGTCCTACGGCGGCGACCCGATCACCGGGCGCGCCGCCGGCCGCGTCAAAGATATCTTCGACTCCCCTAACGCCGATGTCCTGTTCGCCTTCACCGGCACCGGCGCCAACATCATCGCGCTAGCCTCCGCAGTCCGGCCCTGGCACGAGATCCTCTGCAGCGATATCGCGCATTCCCTGCTCGACGAGGCCGGCGGTCCGGTCCTGGTCTCCGGTGCCAGCCTCGTCGCACTGCCCAGTGACGACGGCATCATCGACCCGGCCCTGTTGGATCGCCGCATCACCCGCCGCGGCGACGTCCACCACTCTCAGCCCCGCATCGTCACCATCACCCAGTCCACCGAGAACGGGCGGCTCTGGCAGCCCGATACCATCGCCGAATTCATCGACCATGCCCACGATCTCGACCTGTTGGTGCACGTCGATGGCTCGCGAGTCGCCAACGCGATTGCCGCCCTTGATGTCGCACCGCCCCAGGCCGTCGGCGACGCCGACATCGTCACCATCGGCGGCACCAAGAACGGCATGCTGTTCGGCGACGCGATCCTGGTCCGCCGCCCCGAACACTTCACCGGCATCGAGTTCGTCCAAAAGCAGATCGGCCATCTTGCCAGCAAACACCGCTATGTCTCAGCACAATTCGACGCCATGCTCGCCGACGGCACCTGGCTTCACGCGGCCGCACACGCCAACGCAATGGCCGCCCGGCTCAGCACCGGCATCACCGGCCTCGGCCTGCACCTGAGCTCCCCGACCGAAGCCAACGAGGTGTTCGTCGACCTTCCGGCCGAGGCGCTCGCCGCGGTACGAGAGCACTTCGCCGTCCATTCACCCGACCCGCACAAGCCGGCGGTAAGGTTCGTCTGTTCGTGGGCGACCACCGACGACGACGTCGACGCCGCCCTGCACGCACTGTCGGAAGCCCAGGATCGCATCATCTGAAGGAGCGCCGGGATGTCAGTCACCACGGTGTATCTGGCCCGGCACGGCCGCACCGCGTTCAACGCCGAGGACCGCATGCGCGGGCTGAGCGACCCGCCGCTCGACGAGATCGGCATCGCCGAGGCGCAGAAGCTGGCCAAAGCGCTGGCCGACAAAGGCGCGGCCACCGTGATCAGCAGTCCGCTGCAGCGCGCAGTCGCCACCGCGCAATCGATCGCCGATGCCGCCGGCGTACCCGCGACCGTCGACATCCGGCTCAATGACCGCGACTACGGCCCGCACACCGGCGCCAAGCGCGCCGAGGTCATCGCCCGCTACGGCAGCATCGACAACGCCCCGGGGGTCGAGCCGCTGGCGGCTGTCCGGCAGCGTGCCCTGGCCGCCTTCACCGCGCTGGTCGACGAATATGACGGCGGCCCTTTGGTTCTCGTCAGCCACGATGCGTTCAACCGCGCACTACTGGGCCAGATCGACCCCACCCTGACCGATGCCCCGCAGCGCACCGCGTGCTGGAACAAGCTCACCCACGTCGACGGCATCTGGCGCGTCGAGGAATACGACCAGAAGCCCGACTAGAGCTCCGCGAATACGGTCTGGCCGTCCGCATCGATGACATAGCGGTCGGTGCCCTCCGCGACGCGGGCCTGATCGGCCTTCAACGACACCGCAATCTTGTTGCTGGCATTGCGCATCACGTCCAGTGTCAGCTCGCGGGCCTGCTCCTGCGAGAAGTGCTCCCGCACAGCGGAAGCCACCGCCGGGCTGATCCGCGCCGGCGACCAGATCAGCGCGTCGGTATAACGCAGCGCAGCCTTGTGCGCGTCGGTCAGCAGCTCGGAGGACTCAAAGTGCTCGATATCGTCGTACATCGACTCGCTGCCACCGGCATCCAGGGCATTGCCCTCGCGCAGCGACTTGCACAGCCGGCAGTTGTGCGCGACCGCCCCGCGCAGCCGCACCACCTCGGTCGTCACCGGGTCCAGCGACTTGAGCCGCGCCACCCCCGGCAGCAGCTGGTTGAACAGCACGTCGGCGGCGTCGATGCCCGGGTCCCATACCGGCTCCTCGGGCACCCAGCCCACCGGCAGGCCCAGCACCTCCAGCCCGTTGCGCACCCGCGGCAGGAGGTCGGCGAAGAACATCTGGATGACGGCGCCGAACGCCCCCGCCCCCAGCGCGGAGGTCAGCGACTCCCGCTGGCGATCGGAGATCGCCGCGACATCGATGCTGAACTGCTCGGCGAACTCGGCCACCACCGTCTCGGCGTCCGTCTCCGGCGCGCTCACCGGCGTCTGCGCGGGCAGCGGCGTCAGCGACAGCGTGTCACCGCACGTCGCGCGGATCAGTCCCAGCAACCGCTGCTGGTCGGCCGGTGACTGCACCACCAGTTGGGTCAGTACTGCATCAAGATCGTCAGCCATGTCTGGATTATTGCGCTTGGCTGACCGAGGACATGTGGAAGTCGGGGATTCGCAGCGTCGGCATCACCGCGCGGGTGGCCCAGTCGCCCCATTCCCGGGGCAGCGTCGGCTCGGCCACGCCCGCCTCGGTGGCCCGGCGCAGTAGATCCAGCGGGCTTTCGTTGAAACGGAAGTTGTTGACCGCCGCGGTGACTTCGCCGTCTTCGATCAGGTAGACGCCGTCGCGGGTCAGCCCGGTCAGCAGCAGGGTGGTCGGATCGACGGTGCGGATGTACCACAGCGTGGTCAGCAGCAGGCCGCGTTCGGTGGCCGCCACCATGTCGGCCAGCTCGGCGCTGCCGCCGGTCATCAGCAGATTGTCGGCCGGGACCGCCGGCGTGGTGCCGAACTCGATGGCCGCTGCCCGCGGGTAGGCCAGCGCGTTGATGACCCCGTCGCGGATCCAGTCCACCCGCCCGATGTCCATGCCGTTGTCGAACACCGAGATCGTCTCCGAACCGCTGGCGGCCGCGACGAACGGCGCGCACTGCAGGCCCGCCGCGAACGGGTCGGAGTACATCGTCAGCGGCAGCTCGGTGAGCTTCTCCCCCACCCGGGTTCCGCCGCCGGGCGCCGACAGCGCGGTGCGGCCCTCTTCGGCGCCACGCCCGTCCATCGACCAGCCCAGGTAGATCATCATGTCGGCCACCGTCGACGGCGGCATCAGCGTCTGGTAGCGACCCGCGGGCAGCTCGACGGTCCGGGCGGCCCAACCTAGCCGCAGCGCCAGATCGTCGAGCAGCGCATCGGTCGAGACGTCCACGAACCACGGTGTGCTCACCCCCGCCCACGCGCTGGCACCGTCGCGTTTGGCGTTGACCTCCACCGTTCCGGTCGGCTGGGTGAAGCGCCGCCGGATCCCGGTCGAGGTGGCCAGGAACGTCGTCTCGACGACGTGATGGGCGTAGCCGTAGAGCCGGTCGGTGCGGCCGAAGCCGCGCGACAACGATGCGGCGACATCGGCGAACACCGCGGCGCCGGTCTCCGGCACCGGTGCGTTCCAGTCGTCGGGAGTGCCGTTGCCGCTCAGCAGCGGTGCGCTGTCCCGCGCCTCGGGAGCGGCGTGCGCGGCCTGCTCGGCGGCGGCCACCAGCCCACTGATCGCGGCCGGGTTGACGTCACTGGTGCGGTTCACGCCGGTGTGCGAGGTATCGCCTTGGCGCACAATGGAAATCACGGTGGTCGACCGGGTGGTCGAGACACCGTTGGTGGTCATCGAGTTTCCGGCCCACCGCAGGGAGGCCTCGGCGCGGTCGGTGACGATGACGATGGTCTCGTCGACGGTGGCGGCCTGCAGCGCCAGCTCGACGACCTGTTGTGCGGGGATCATCGGGCCCACCCTGACTTGGCCTCTTCGCTGCCGCTCATCGACCGGCCTCCTCCCGGGTATTGAGCACATTGACACCGCGGAACAGCGCCGACGGGCAGCCGTGGCTCACCGCGGCGACCTGACCGGGCTGGGCCTTGCCGCAGTTGAACGCCCCACCGAGGCGCCAGGTCGACGGCCCGCCAACGGCTTCCATCGAATTCCAGAAGTCGGTGGTGGTGGCCTGATAGGCCACGTCGCGCAGCTGACCCTCCAGGCGGCCCTGCCGGATCCGGTAGAACCGCTGCCCGGTGAACTGGAAGTTATAGCGCTGCATATCGATTGACCAGGACTTGTCACCGACGATGTAGATGCCATCGTCGATCCGGGCGATCAGGTCGTCGGTGCTCACATCTTCGGTGCCCGGTTGCAGGGACACGTTGGCCATCCGCTGGATCGGGACATGGTGCGCGGAATCCGCATAGGAGCAGCCGTTGGAGCGGGCCTGACCCAGCCGAGGCGCGAACACCCGGTCCAGCTGATAGCCGACGAAAATGCCGTCGCGCACCAGATCCCAGCTCTGCGCGGCCACCCCCTCGTCGTCGTATCCGATTGTGGCCAAGCCGTATTCGACGGTGCGGTCGGCGGTCACGTTCATCACCGGCGAGCCGTAACGCATCATGTTCAGCTTGTCCGGGGTGGCGAACGAGGTGCCCGCGTAGGCGGCTTCGTAGCCGATCGCGCGGTCGTATTCGGTGGCGTGCCCGATGGATTCGTGAATGGTCAGCCAGAGGTTGGTCGGGTCGATCACCAGGTCGGTGGGGCCGGCGACCACCGTGGGCGCCTTGGTCTTGTCGGCCAGCAGGATCGGCAGCTCGGCCAGCTCGGTGCTCCAGTTCCACACCTCGTCACCGGCCAGCGCCTCCCAGCCGCGGGCCATCGGCGGGGCCAGCGTCCGCATCGACTCGAAGCTGCCCGCGACGGCATCGACGGCCACCGCGTCCAGCGCCGGCATCACCCGCACCCGCTGCTGGGTGATGGACGAGCCGAAGGTGTCGGAGTAGAACACCTGTTCCTTGACGGTGTTGACCATCGCCGAGACGTGGTCGACCCCGTCGGAGGCCAGCAGCCGCCCGGAGTACTCGCCCAGCACCGCGATCTTGTCGGCCGTCGACACCGTGAACGGGTCGATGGCGTAGCTCGACACCCAGGTCACGTCGGCATAGACGGGCTCGGGCGCCAGCTCGATGCGCTCGGCGTTCAGCGCGGCCAGCGACGTGGCTACCTGGACCGCCCGGCGCGCGGTGTCGGCGGCGACTTCGGGAGCCAGCTCGGCGTGGGAGGCGAACCCGCAGGTGCCGTCGACGATCACCCGCACCGCCAACCCGATCTCGCGGTCGGTGACAGCGCTCTGCAGCTCGCCGTCGCGCAGCTGCACTACCTCGGTGGTGATGGCGTGGATGCGCAGGTCGGCATAGCTGGCGCCGGCCGCACGGGCCGCCGACAGGGCGGCGTCGGCCAGCGCTTGGCGCGGCAAAGCCAAGAAGTCGGCGTCAACATCACGTGGAATCACGTGCTACACCGTAACTGCCACGCTGGCGAACCGGCTTTAATGGCCAAGGTGACCACTCGGCGTGTGCGCTCCACCCTGCTGGGGTACGCGCTGCTGGCGCCGAGCCTGTTCGGGGTGGTCTGCTTCCTGCTGCTGCCCATGCTGGTGGTGGTATGGCTGAGCCTGCACCGCTGGGATCTACTCGGCCCGATCCGCTATGTGGGGCTGGACAATTGGCGCTCGGTGCTCACCGATGCCAGTTTCGGCAATTCGCTGGTGGTGACGCTGGTCTTCATCGCGATCGTCGTTCCCGCCCAGATCGTCCTCGGTTTGGTGGCCGCCGCACTGCTGGCCCGCGAACTGCCGGGAAGCGGCGTATTCCGCACCCTGTACGTGCTGCCGTGGGTGTGCTCGCCACTGGCGGTCGGGGTGCTGTGGCACTGGATCCTGGCACCCACCGACGGTGCCGTGAGTACCGTGGCAGACCACCGGATCGAATGGCTCACCGATCCGGGCCTGGCTCTGCCGGTCGTCTCGGCGGTGACGGTGTGGACCAACGTCGGTTACGTGACGCTGTTCTTCCTGGCCGGCATCCTGGCGATCCCCCCGCAGATCCACGCGGCCGCGCGACTCGACGGCGCGACCAGCTGGCAGCGGTTCTGGCACATCACCCTGCCGATGCTGCGCCCGACGCTGTTCTTCGTCTCGGTCACCGGCATCGTCAGCGCGGCCCAGGTGTTCGACACCGTGTACGCGCTGACCGGGGGTGGACCGGCCGGGCACACCGATCTGGTGGCGCACCGCATCTACGCCGAGGCGTTCGGCGCCGCAGCGATCGGGCGGGCCGCGGTGATGGCGCTGGTGTTGTTCGTCATCCTGGTGGGCGCGACGATCGTCCAGCATCTCTACTTTCGCCGGCGGATCAGCTATGACCTCACGTAACGCGCTGATCTATCTGGGGCTGCTGGCCGGTGCGCTGATCACCCTGGCCCCGTTCGGGTTGGGGCTGCTGACCTCGTTCACCTCCGCGCAGCAATTCGCCACCGGCACACCGCTGTCGCTGCCCAACCCGCCGACGCTGTCCAACTACGCCGGGCTCGGTGACGCCGGATTCGGCCGGGCGCTGGCGGTCACCGCGTTGATGACGGCGATGATCACGCTGGCGCAGCTGACGTTCTCGGTGCTGGCGGGCTACGCGTTCGCCCGCCTGGAGTTCACCGGCCGCGACGCGCTGTTCTGGGTGTACATCGCGACGCTGATGGTGCCGGGCACCGTCACCGTCGTGCCGCTGTATCTGATGATGGCCGAGCTGGGGCTCCGGAATACGTTCTGGGCGTTGGTGTTGCCGTTCCTGTTCGGCTCGCCGTACGCGATCTTCCTGCTGCGCGAGTATTTTCGCGGCATCCCCGCCGACCTGGTCAACGCGGCCCGCCTGGACGGGGCCAACACCCTGGACGTGATCGTGCACGTGGTGTTGCCTGCCAGCAAGCCGATCCTGGTGACGCTGACGTTGATCACCGTTGTTTCGCAATGGAATTCGTTCATGTGGCCGCTGGTCATCACCAGCGGGGGCACCTGGCGGGTGCTGACGGTCGCGACGGCCGGGCTGCAGACCCAGTACAACGCGCAGTGGACGTTGGTGATGGCGGCGACGACGGTGGCGATCGTCCCGTTGATCGCGCTGTTCCTGGTGTTCCAGCGCCAGATCGTGCGCTCGATCGTCGTCACGGGGCTGAAATGAGCTGGCCGCCACGGTTCTCCACCCGAATGCTGGCCGGGCTGATCACGGTCGCGTTGCTGCTGGTCGTGGGCGCGCTGGTACTGGGCCGCACCGACGAGCCGTCCGGGAAAACCATTGTCACGGTGCGGCTGTGGGACCCGGCGGTGGCGGCCGCCTACACCGAGTCCTTCGCGGAGTTCACCCGCACCCATCCCGACATCGAGGTGCGCACCGATGTCGTCGCCTATGCCAGCTACTTCGACACCCTGCGCACCGACGTGGCCGGCGGCGGCGCCGACGACATCTTCTGGATCAACAACGCCAACTTGGGCGAATACGCCGACAACAACCGGCTGATGGCCATCGAGACCAGCGCGGACTGGGACCCGTCGGTGGTCGCCCAGTTCACCCGCGACGGGAGGCTGTGGGGAGTTCCGCAACTGACCGACGCCGGAATCGCTCTGTACTACAACGCCGACCTGCTGGCCGCCGACGGTGTCGAGCCCGCCGACCTGGACACGCTGCGCTGGGATCCCGACCCGGGCGTCGACACCCTGCGGCCGGTGCTGAAGCGCCTCACTCATGGCAGACAGTGGGGTTACAACGCCGCCAACGACTTACAAGCGATCTACCTCAACTACATCGGCTCGGCAGGCGGAGTGTTCTCCGACGGAGACCGGTTCGCCTTCGACAACCCGCAGGCCGCCACCGCATTCCGTTACCTCATCGGCCTGATCAACACCGATCGAGTCGCCCCTCCTGCGTCGGATACCAACGACAACGGCGACTTCTCCCGCAACCAGTTCCTGTCGGGGCGGATGGCGCTGTTCCAGTCCGGCACCTACAACCTGGCCCAGGTCGCCGAACGAGCGACGTTCCGCTGGGGGGTGGCGCTGCTGCCGGCCGGGCCGGCCGGTCGGGTCAGCGTCACCAACGGCATTGTCGCCGCGGGCAATCCGGCCAGCCGCCATCCCGACGCGGTGCGCCAGGTGCTGGCCTGGCTGGGCAGCACCCGCGGCAACGAGTACCTCGGCCGACAGGGCGCGGCCATCCCCGCGGTACTGCCGGCCCAGGCGGTCTACTTCGACTACTGGTCGAAGAAAGGAGTGGACGTCAGCCCGTTCTTCACGGTGCTCGACGGCCCGCGCATCGCCGCGCCGGGCGGGGCTGGATTCGCCGCCGGATATCAGGCGATCAAGCCGTACTTCGACGAGATGTTCCTGGGCAGAACGCCCGTCACCGATGCGCTGGCCGCAGCCCAGCAGGCGGCCAACGCCGCCGCCGCGCGTTAAAGTTCGGCGAACTTCAGAGGTCAGACCGCGCGTTAGATCCCGGCGAGCACCGTCGCCTGCAGGACCACCGACACCGCACACACGACCGCCGAGATCGCCAGCACCACCCAGTCGGCACGGCGCGGACCGGACGGTGCCGCCGAAATCATGCCGGTCCCACCGCGTGTGGTGATCGCGTCGCCCATCTCGTCGGCGCGGCGCAGGGCGACCGTGATTCCCGCCGCCAGCAGGTCCACCATCTCGATGGACCAGCGCCGGCGTCGGGCCCGCCGGCTGGTCAGCACCGGCCGCGGACGTAGCCGGCGCGCGGCGTAGAGCAGCCGGAATTCGTCGAGCAGCATCGGAAAGGCCCGCAGCGACAAGGCAAGTGCGACCGCCCAGTCGTCGACCGGGATGCGGAAGACCTTCAGCGGGCGGCCCAGCCGTGCCACCGCGGGCGCGACGTCGGCGACGTTCGTCGTCCACGACACCAACATGCCCAGCGCCAACAGCACGATCGAGACGACGGTGATGCGCACGAATTTCAACAGCCCGCCGAGCGCGATGTCGTAGGAACCCAGATGAAATTCCGGGGATCCGCCGCCGATGGTCGCGGTGACGGCGCCCAGCAGCAACAGAATCCACAGCCACGCCGGCACCGACGGCACGACGCCGCGCGGAATCCGTGCCAGCCGAATCGCGATACCGATTCCGATCGTGACCAGCGCCAGCGGCACCCAATCCGGGTAGAACGCCAGCAGGGCCGAAAAACCGAGGACGACAATTATTTTGGTGCCCGCCCACAGCTGGTGGATCGGTGAGGTGCCGGGTACGGGACGCAACAGCACCACCGGGCGGCCTTGACGTGCGGTCGTCATGACGGCCCCTCGGTCAGCACGCCGTCGCGCAGATGCAGGGTGCGCGGGCACAGTTCTTCCAGACCGACGAAGTCGTGCGAGATCACCACGACGGTCAGGCCGCTGTTGCGACGGAGATCGCTGAGCAGCCGCAGCAGGCCGCGCTGGCTGGCCGCATCCAGCCCGGCCAGCGGCTCATCGAGGATCAGTGCCTGCGGCGAGCGGGCCAGCAGCCCGGCCATCACCACCCGGCGCATCTGCCCACCGGAGAGCTGGTCGATACGGCGCCCCACCAGCGACGCGTCCAACCCCACCTTCGCCAGCGCGGCGGTCACCCGAGCCCGATCGCGGTGGGAAAACCCGGCCGCAGAAGCAACTTCGGTATCGACACGGCTGCGCATCAGCTGCAGCCGGGCAGCTTGGAACGCGATCGCCACCTCGCCGACGCATTCCGACGCGGGACGTCCGCGCACCAGACAGGAGCCGGTCGTCGGAGTGGTCAGTCCGGCCATGATCCAGGCCAGGGTGGACTTTCCGGAACCGTTGCCACCGTGGATCAGGACGCCTTCGCCTTCGCGGACGGTGAAGTCGATGTCGTGCAAAGCGGCCTTGGACCACGGTGTGCCACTGGCATATTCGTGGCCGACGTGCTTGAGCTCCAGTACCGGCTCAGCCCCACGCGGCGCGACGCTCACCGTCGGCGTGGGCGCGGCGGCGCTCTCGACCAAGTGCGCGTTGTCCTGCGACTCGCTGAGTTTGACGATCCGGTCGGCGGTGTCGGCCTCGTTGTTGTAGTGGGTGATCTGCACCAGCGCCATCTGGTGGCGTTCGGTGAGGCCCGACAACACGGCCAGCAGCGCCTCCCGCCCGCGCTGGTCGACCATGCTGGTGACCTCGTCGGCGATCAGCAACGACGGTTGGCGCGCCAGCGCGGCAGCCACCGCCAGACGCTGCAGCTCGCCACCGGACAGGCCGCCGGTGTCGCGCTCCTCCATACCCGCCAGCCCGACTTCGCCGAGCAGCCCCGCAACGTCGGTCGCCGTTCCCGGCGGCAGACCCCAGACGACGTCGTCGGCGACTCGCGTTCCCAGGACCTGACTTTCGGGATGCTGCATGATGACCGCCGTCCCGCCCAGCTGACCCAGCCCGACCGCGCCGGGGCGCTCGATCGAGCCGGAGGTCGGTTCGCGCCCGGACAGCAGCAGCATCAGCGTGGTCTTTCCGGAGCCGTTGGCACCGGTGATCGCCACGTCCTCCCCCGCCTCGACGGTCATACTCAGCGGCCGCAGCGCGTCGTGCGTGGCATTGGGATAACGGAACCGGGCATCGACCAACCGCACCGGAACCGGTGCGACAGGCCCGGTTTCGTCGGGGGTCTCGAGCTTGTGCACATCGGGGATACCGCTGAGTCGGTCCAGCACCCGCGACAGTGCCCACCACCCGACCAGGGTGACGACCATGATCGAGAACATCGCGTAGACCATCAACAACAGCGGCCAGTACTGCAGCGCGACGCCGAAGAGATGCCTGGCATCCTGAGCCGCGGGCCGGAAGGGCTCGAAGTGCGATACCACCGAGACGACGCCGTCGAAATTGGCGGTCATCGCCGAAAAGGTCAAGCTGCGCAGCCGCACCAGAACGGTCAGCGCGGCGATGATGAAGAGCCCGAAGACCACCCCGGCCAGCAGACCCACTGCGATGACGGTGGGGGTGCCGCGGCCGCGGCGCTTCATGATGCCGGCCAACCCACCGACGTAGGCGCAGTTGACCACCACCATCAACCCGCTGACGCCGGCGATCAGAAACGCGACGACGCTCGCCGCGAACGTCGAGGCCACCAGCACGCGCAGGCGGTACCGGTAGCCGAGCAGCCCCATCGGAACCGTGGTCAGGAGCGACAGTCCCCCGGCAAACGGGATGACGACGGAAATGATCGACAGTGCGGCCGCGAGGGCGGCCATCACGGATGCCTGAGCCATCTCGACCGGTGACAACGAGCCGACTCGGCGGCGATCGACCGCCGACCCGGAGGGCTGCGCCGCAGGGGCCTCCGGTCTCGTCGCGGTCATCACCCGATTCTGCCAGTCGTCGCGACCGGGCAGTCGGTTCGACCAGCTGCGGTCCGGCCACCTGTGGACATGCCGTGAGCAAGGCCACCGAGCCGAGGGCGACAACATAGTATTTCTATGTAAATATGGAAGGTATGAGTCCGACGCCCACCCAGGAACGACCCGGCGCCGCATCGGGGCTGGGATCCGAGCTGCTCACCGTGGTCGCGCGGCTCAACCGGCTGGCCACCCAGCGCATCCGGCTGCCACTGCCCTGGGCGCAGGCCCGGCTGCTCGGCACCATTGATGACCAGGGCGAAGCCCGCATTTCCGATCTGGCCGAGCTCGACCACTGCTCCCAGCCGACGATGACCACCCAGGTCCGTCGCCTGGAGGATGCCGGCCTGGTGGCCCGCACCCCCGATCCCGACGATGCGCGCGCCGTCCGCATCCGCATCACCCCCAAGGGCCAGACGATCCTGGCCGAGGTCCGCGCCGACCGCGCCGCGGTGATCGACCCGCGCATCGAACGGCTGTCCGACGCGGACCGCGAAATTCTGTCGACCGCCGTCGGAGCATTGCATCGCTTGCTCGACGACCTCGACTCGTCGCCGAAGTAGTGAGGAGTGAGCCACTCATGTGGCGTCAACCCAAGGCCGTATGGGCGGTCGCGTTCGCTTCCGTCGTTGCCTTCATGGGAATCGGGCTCGTCGACCCGATCCTGAAACCCATCGCCGACAACCTCAACGCCACCCCGTCGCAGGTGTCGCTGCTGTTCACCAGCTACATGGCCGTCATGGGTGTGGCGATGCTGATCACCGGTGTGGTGTCCAGCCGCATCGGGCCGAAACGCACGCTGCTGCTCGGCCTGGTGATCATCATCGCCGGCGCCGGACTGGCCGGGATGAGCGACACCGTGATGGGCATCGTCGGCTGGCGTGCGCTGTGGGGCCTGGGTAATGCCCTGTTCATCGCGACCGCGCTGGCCACCATCGTCAACTCCGCGCGCGGCTCGGTGGCCCAGGCCATCATCCTCTACGAGGCGGCGCTGGGACTGGGCATCGCGGTCGGCCCACTGGTCGGCGGCGTGCTGGGGTCGATCTCGTGGCGCGGGCCGTTCTTCGGGGTGTCAGCACTGATGGCGCTCGCCCTGGTCGTGACGACGGTGCTGCTGCCCGAAACGCCTCGCCCGCAACGGGTGACGACATTGGCCGATCCGTTCCGGGCGCTGCGCCACCGGGGCCTGCTCGGTGTCGCAATCACCGCGCTGCTGTACAACTTTGGCTTCTTCACGCTGCTGGCGTTCACGCCGTTCCCGCTCGACATGACCGCCCATAAGATCGGTCTGATCTTCTTCGGCTGGGGCCTGTGCCTGGCGTTCACCTCGGTGGTCGTCGCGCCACGGTTGCAACACCGGTTCGGCACGGTACGCGTGCTGCTGTTGAACCTGTTGTGTTTCTCTGCGCTGCTGATGGTGATGGCCGTATTCACCGACGACAAGGCCGCCCTGGCCGCCTGCGTGGTGGTCGCCGGTCTGTTCATCGGCATCAACAACACGCTGATCACCGAGACGGTGATGAAGGCCGCGCCCGTCGAGCGTGGGGTGGCCTCGGCGGCCTACAGCTTCATGCGATTCGGCGGTGCCGCCGTCGCGCCGTGGCTGGCCGGGGTGCTGGGCGAGCGGGTCAGCGTGCATCTGCCGTTCTGGGTGGCCGCGGGCGCGGTGCTCGCCGGCGCCGGTGTATTGGCTCTGACGGCCCGGCACTTGGGTGGGATTGATACTTCCGGCGGGCAGGAGCGAAGCGACTCGGGGAAAGTCGTGGAGGATGAGGTGGAGGAGATCACCGAGCAGGCCACCGCGGTGACCATCGGCAGCGACAGCTGACATAGGGCCGACCCCGAGGAGAACGATGCAGTTCTGGTGTGGCACCCCATTCATGAAGTCGACCGAAGCTGTCGCGGTGGCCCGCATGGTCGACGAGGCCGGCTACGACGGCATGATCTGCGCCGATCATCTGATCTACCCGCGGGATCTGCGCTCGCCGTATCCCTCGCCGACCGGGAAGCCGGGCTGGCCGCCCGAGACCGCGTGGCCGGACACCTGGGTCCTGATCGGGGCGATGGCCGCGGTGACGACAAGGCTGCGGTTCTCCAACGCGGTCTACATCGCGCCTGCCCGCCCCCTGCTGGAAGTTGCCAAGGTCGTGGCGACGGCGGCGTCGCTGTCCGACGGTCGGGTGTCGCTCGGCGTCGGAATCGGTTGGATGCGTGAGGAATACGAGCTGCTGGGTCAGGAGTTCGGGAACCGCGGTAAGCGCCTCGATGAGATGATCCCGGCGCTGCGCGCGCTGTGGCAGGGCGGCTGGGTGTCGTGGAGCGGTGAGCACTACCAAGTGCCGGAGATGATGATCGAGCCGCATCCACCGCAGCCGGTGCCGATCATGTGCGGCGGTGAGTCCGACGCCGCGCTGCGCCGCGCGGCGTCCCTGTGCGACGGGTGGATCGGCACCGCGTACACCTTCGACGACGCCGCGGCCTACGTCGCGAAGCTGGACGCGCTGCGCCGCGAATTCGGCCGCGCTGAGAAACCTTTCGAAATCATGCTGGCCCTGATCGATCCACCGTCACCGGATCTGTACCAGCGGGCCGAAGACATCGGGATCACGGCGGTGATGTGTGCCCCGTGGATGGCCGATCCCGCCGTCGCCGCCGGCGGTGACATCGAGCGCTACCGTGGCCCCATCGAAAGGTTCGCGGAAACCGTTGTCGCCGAATGCCGTTGAGCACTCACATCCAGACAGTGGCTTTCGGCCCCTCTCGGGGCTGAGCCAGGGGGTGGCCGGCCCCCAACAGGTTGCCGGTGATGACGGCGCAGAACCGATACATCGAGATGTCGAAGATGCTGTTGCTCATCGGCTGCTCGATGAAGTGCCCGAGCCGTTCGGCGCCGATAAAGACGGTCATCAGCAGTAAGCCGATCACCACTCCGGCGTAGGGATGGGAAGATCCGTCCAGTCGACTGAAGGCCATGATGGAGAAGAACCAGGCCAGCGAGCGAATGAAGATCTCGTACTGAATCGGGATCGGCTCGTTGCGGATGCGCTCCAGACCGCTTTGCGCGCTCACCAGCGCGGTGTTGACGCTCATCAGCATCACGCGGGCCTGGTGGTCGATGCGGCCGTCGGCGGACAGAGCCTGCACGTCGCCGGCCTGGTAGGTCAGCAGGTCGACGGCGGTGGCGCCGTCGGGGTCCTCCGGCGTCAGGTCGGTGACCCCGGGGAGCGCGGCGACGCCGCGCAGATCGGCGGCGAGCTGCCAGGCGTAGCGGGCTTGGCGTCGGCGCATCCGATCCAGGATCGAGGCCATCTCGGGCGCACCGGAATCCACCGAACACAGGGTGTTGTGAGTGGCGCGAGAGTTGATGATGACATTGCCCCACAGCGTGCGAGCCTCCCACCACCGGTTGTAGGCGGTGGTGTTGCGGAAGCCGATGAACACCGAGGCGCCGATGCCCAGCACGGACAGCACGGCCGAGGCGTAATCGATCTGCGTGGGGTCCGGAATCGGGATCAGGATCGCGGCCACCACTACGATCGCGAGCAGGTCCCAGCGCATCCGCCACCACACCAGCCCGGAAACCTTGAGTGGGCCGAGTTTCCCGACGCTACGAATCACCGCGTCAGCGTATTACCTCACCCGGGTCAGACGACCGTTCCGATGAGTAATCCGGCCGCATACGTCATCCCGATCGCGATCATTCCGAACGCCAGCTGCCGTCCGGCGCCGAACCACGCGGAGCCCTTGGTGAACCGGGTGGCCACCGCCCCGGCCATCAGCAGCCCGACCCCACCGCACAGCAGGCCGGGCCACAGCGACTGGGCGCCCAGCAGATACGGCACCAGCGGGATGATGGCGCCCACCGCGAACAACAGGAACGACGAAACAGCGGCGACCAGGGCCGAAGGCTTCTCCCGCGGATCCAAGCCCAGTTCCTGGACGAGGTGGAAGTGCACCGCACCGTCCTCGTCGCGGTGAATCTCCTCGGTCGCCTTGCGGGCGGTGGTCTCGCTCATTCCCATGTCCATCAACATGGCCACGAGTTCGACCTGCTCGGCATGCGGTTGGCGTTCGAATGCGCGCCGTTCGGCGCGGACCTCGGAGTCGATCTGCTCGTTGGCGGTCATAACGGACGTGTATTCGCCCAGCGCCATCGAGAACGCGCCGGATAGCAGGCCGGCCACCCCGCCGATCACCACCGTGTGCGCGTCCGCCGCGGCCGCGACGCCGGCGATCAGTGCGGTGTTACTGACCAAACCGTCCATAGCGCCGAACGTCGCGGCGCGCAGCCAGCCACCGGTGACATCGGCGTGAGAATGATCGACGTCGTGTGGCAGAACGACTTTCTGCTCCGGTGTGACGTCCCCGTCGGGCTCGGACATGACGCCATTGAACGCCAGCCCGTCGGCTCACATCCACTGAGGTTGGGCTGTGTTTGCCACATCCGCGTTTATGGAAGGGGCCGCGGGGATACTTTCGGGGGATGACCACCACTGCGGAACATCTGCGAAACGCGCTCGACGGCCGCTGGCGAGACGTCAAGAACGACGTCCGCGCCGAACTGGCCACCGAGGTTTTCCGGCCGCACTACACACCCAACACCGCGATCGCCCGCGCGAAGGTGGCCGAGCAGATGAAGATCATGGCCGCGGCCGGCGCGGCCGAGGACGGGTTCCGAAAAGAGCACGGCGGCAACGGCGACGCGGGTGCCGCGGTCACCCGCATCGAGATGCTCGCGATGTCCGACCTGTCGCTGATGGTCAAGGCGGGCGTGCAGTGGGGGTTGTTCGGCGGCGCCATCGAAAATTTGGGCACCGAGCGCCACCACAAGGCCTATGTGCGGCGCATCATCGACCTGGACCTGCTGGGTTGCTTCGGGATGACCGAGACCGGCCACGGTAGCGACGTGCAGGCGCTGGAGACGACCGCCACCTACGACCCGGCGACCGAAGAGTTCGTGATCAACTCCCCCACCCCCACGTCGCGCAAGGACTACATCGGCGGTGCGGCCGAAACAGCCCGGGTGTCAGCGGTGTTCGCACAGTTGATCACCGGCGGCGAATCGCACGGCGTGCACTGTTTCGTGGTGCCGATCCGCGACGAGGACGGCAACGATCTGCCGGGCGTGACCACGTCCGACTGCCAGTACAAAGGTGGACTACCCGGCGTCGACAACGGCCGCATCATGTTCGACCACGTCCGCGTGCCGCGGGAGAACCTGCTGAACAAGTATGCCGACGTCGCGCCCGACGGCACCTACTCCTCGCCGATCGAGAACCCCAACCGGCGTTTCTTCACCATGCTCGGCACACTTATCCGCGGCCGGGTCACCGTCGGTGGCAGCGCGGGCGCGGCGGCCCGAGTGGCCTTGGACATCGCCGTGCGATATGCCCTGCAGCGCAAGCAGTTCAGCGCTCCCGGCGACGAGGGCGAAGTGCTGATTATGGATTACCTCGCGCACCAGCGTCGCCTGTTCCCACTGATCGCCCGATCATATGCGCTGCAGTTCGCCCAGAACGAATTGGTCGGCAAGCTGCACGAGGTGCAGACCGCCGACAGCCCGGACGCCGAGGAGCAGCGCGAGCTGGAATCCCGCGCCGCCGGACTCAAGGCAGCCAACACCTGGCACGCCAGCGCCGCAATCCAGGAGGCCCGCGAAGCCTGTGGCGGCGCAGGCTATCTCGCCGAGAACAGGCTGATCGCGCTGCGCGCCGACACCGACGTGTTCACCACCTTCGAGGGTGACAACCACGTGCTGACCCAACTGGTGGCCAAGGAACTGCTGACCGCGTACGCCGACGACATCAAGGGCATGAGCCCGGTGGAGTGGGTGCGCTTCGCCGCGAACTTCGCCGGCGACCGGGTGCTGAAAAGGACTGCGGCCGAGACGATCATGCAAACGATCATCGACTCGCGCCAAGACAACGAGGAGGAAGGCAGCCTCTTCAACCGCGGCACCCAGGTGAAGATGTTCGAGGACCGCGAGCAGTATCTGCTGTCCTCGGTAGCGCGCCGGCTGCAGAGCAAGTCAAAGGAGATGCCGGCGTTCGACGCCTTCAACGCCGTCCAGGATCACGTGCTGCACACCGCCAAGGCGCACATCGACCGGGTCGTCCTCGAGGCGTTCGTCGCCGGTATCGACGCCTGCGAAGGCGAGGAGGCCCGCACCATTCTCGGCCTGGTGTGCGACCTGTACGCGCTGTCGGTGATCGAGGACGACAAGGCCTGGTTCATCGAACACCGCTTCCTGTCCACTGAGCGGGCCAAAGCCGTCACCCGGGGCATCAACGAACGCTGCCGGGCGCTGCGGCCGCATGCCGAACTGCTGGTCGACGGCTTCGGGGTCCCGGAGCAGCTGCGCTACGCGGAGATGCTGCACCCCGAGCATCTGACCACCAGCGGTTAGTTTGCGCGGCCGATGCCGCGTACGGGGAATTCGCCGAATGCTGAAGCAATATCTCCGAACAAAAAGCCCTGACCGAACTCGCACCCCCACTCCACGAGTGCGTCACGCTGTTCCCATGTCTCGATACCCTCGGCGATCACGGCAAGGCCCAGACTCGTCCCGAGACCCAAGACCGCTCTGGTGATTGCCTCGCAGCGGACGTCGTCAAGAAGCCTGCCCGTGAACTGCTTGTCGATCTTGAGGATGTCCAGTGACAGAGCGACGATCCTGGCGAGACTGCTAAAGCCAGTGCCGACATCGTCAATCGCGATGCGCAAGCCGATTCGGCGAAGATCCGCCAGATCAACTCTGGCCGACTCGGCAATCTGCCCAGCGTGGCTCTCGGTAAGTTCGAGAACGAGCCTTTGTGGGGCGAGTCCGCTCTTGCGCAGCGCATCGATGACACCCACCTTGAATTTGCTGTCCATCAGTTCTCGGGGTGAGACATTGACGTGTACGGCGGCGCCAGCCATCGCCCCCGTCCATTGGGCCGCTTGCGAGCACGCCTCGTTAAGAACGTGGCGCCCGATTGCCGGCATCTGATTGCTTGTTTCGGCAAGATCCAAGAACACTTCGGGAGTGAGCAATCCCCACCGCGGATGCTTCCAGCGCAGAAGGGCTTCGGCCGCAACGCATTCGCCGCTACGAAGATTCACGATCGGCTGGAAATGAACGTTCAACTGCTCCAAATGGAGGGCCCGCTCGAGATCGCGCGTCAGTTGCAGACTGCGGAGCATCGCGGCCTCCTGTGACGGGTCACCGATCGCCACCCGGTCCTTGCCCGACCTCTTGGCCTGGTACATCATCATGTCCGCCCGCTGCAGAAGCGATTCGGCGGTGCATCCTGGCTGGGAGATCACCGCGCCGGCACTCACTGAGAGCTGGTCGTAGGTTGTCCCGTCGGCCAACACGACGGGCCAGTGCAGGCTTTCTTGGATGCGCCTACCCACTCGGTCCAGCTCTGTGACATCGGCAACTCCGGGACACAGCACCGCGAACTCGTCGCCGCCGAGCCGGGCGGCGGCGTCGCCCGGTCGAATTGATGCAAGAATCCGCCCTGCCACCGCCTTCAGCACGTCGTCACCCTGAGCATGACCCCAGGTGTCGTTGACAGTCTTGAACCCGTCGAGGTCGAGGAAGATCAGCCCTACCCGGCTGGAGTCGGCGCCGTCCACCGCCGCCAGCGCTTGCTCGACTTGATCCACGAAGAGCGATCGATTGGCCAGTCCGGTCAACTGATCGTGCAGGGCCAGGTGGTGCAATTCAGCCTCGACGCGCTTGCGGCTGGTGATGTCTTCGACCAAGCAGATCCCGTACGGGCCAAGCCCTCCGGGCCCGATGACCGACGCCGAAACTGCACCCCACACGGTTGCGCCGTCCGCACGCCGGAAGGCAGTCTCCGCTTCGAACTGCTGACCGGCCTGCAACGCGACTAGTAGGTCCAATCCGGGTGACCCCAAGTTGTCGTTGTCCTCGACGAGTTCGGTCACCGCGATCTCAAGTACCTCGGCCGTCGAGCGACCGAGGAAGTCCGCCATGGCCTGATTGCATCGCGTAATGCGTCCATCGCGCCGCGGTTTGAGCTCGAACATAAACATGCCCATCGGGGCAGTGTCGAACGCCAGCCGGAACCGCTCTTCACTTTCCGCTAGCGCTTCTTTGGCTGCCACTTGTTCGGTAATGTCGGTCGCCACGCCGATGTATCCCCCGCAGCTGCCATCCTCGTTCACCATTTGAGTAACAGCCAGGCTGACCGTCATCTGGCTGCCGTCACGTCGTATGTATGTCCACTCACGTATCTCCGCCCTTTCCGGGGTGACGTTGTGCACGAACACCTCGAATCCCACAGGGATCCCGAGTTCCGCTGCCCTTGCAGAGACTTCGGTGTAGGAGTGGAAGTCCATCGGCGTGCGACCGAGCATCTCTGGTTCAGTCCAGCCCAGCAGCCGTTCCGCGCCGTTGTTGAACACCGTGATGGACCCGTGCTGGTCGGTACCTATGATCGCTTGCTCAGATGCCGCGTCCAGGACTCCGGCAAACAGGTCGCGTGCCTCGCCAAGCGCCCGCTCATTCATCCGTTCCTCGGTCACGTCCCGAAAGGCGACGACCTGGAACAGCGACTGCCGCACGAGAGGGGCCGTCGTGAGTTCGACGACTCGGGAATCCTCGGCGGCCACCACGACGTCACGGGGTACATTGCCCGCCACGCCCAGCGCTGCATCGCCGGCGTTGTCGGCCCGCGCTGCCGAGACGACATCGCCGACGATGTCCGAATTGGACGCGCGCGCGTTCTGCAGAACGACCTCACCAGCGGGATCAATGAGCAGCACGCTGTCGTGGATGCTGTCGAGCACGGCCCCGAACAGTTCGGAATCGCGATCTGCCTGATCACGTGCCGCCTTTAGTTGGGAGACGAGGCGAACGCGCGAGTCTCGGTACAACGACAGAGTCAGCACGACGGCCGTCAAGCTGCCGACCATTGCCTGTGCCAACAACGCACGTGTTTGAACGTTGGGAACGATGAACGCACCCCTGTCCAGGAGGGTGGCATAGACGATCCAGACGCCCGCCACCAGCAGGAACACGGTGCTCACGGTGGTGCTGTAGCGCAGCGCCAACCACATCGCGGGCAACAGGGTGAGAAAGGCCAACGACACGCCGGTGTCCAGCCAGAAGGTCCAGACGAAGATGGACACCACAACAGCCCCGACCAGCAGCGCCTCCACCAGCGCTGCTGCCGATGCACGCGGGCGTTTCCAGGTGACGTCACGCACCCGCAGCCAGACGGCCACGCCGAGCAGCGCCGTGGCTCCGTTGCGCACCGCGAAGATCGCAAACGTCTGCCAGGGCGGTTGGTGCATCACGTAACCCATGTAGGCCGTAGCCAGGGTGGCCGCGCAGATAGTCCCAGCAGTCACCGCCACGACCAGTCGTGCGAGGTCGGCAGGGTCGCGGAGAACGACCTCGTCGCGACGATGGGTCAAGATTGCGGCGGTCACCACCGCCAATGCAACGTTGACCAACACGAACCAAGCGCTCAGTGGCAGTCCGGCGCCGGTCGCGACGTTGGCGCCGAAGTTCAAGGCAGCCAACATCGCAACGTTGAACAAGCAGGCGCGGCGGCCATAGTTGCGCGCTGCAAGCAACCAGATGATCGCTACGGCCGCGGCCGGCCACACCAGCGCGACTTCGCCGCCGCCCAGCCGGGTTGCACGACCGAGCACCACCGACAGGGAATACGCCAAAGCAAATGCGCACAGGACTGTCGCGGATCGCACAACTCGAGACATTGCACCCCCCTAGCGACTGATGCGCCGCACTCAAGAATGCGACCCTCGTGCGCCGTTCGGACCAGAAAGCGCGTTTTGGCGCCGCCGTCATCGAACGTCCTCCCGAACTGTCGCCGGACCGGTGTAGGTCCGGTGACGTGTCGAGTAGCGGTGCGGAGCCTCTGCTCCGGCGAATCTGCTTGCAGTACGTAGCGTGCAGTTTTGACAATTTTGACAAAACGTTGGCGCTGACCCAGTAGTGTCGCCGCCGTGGAATTGAGAATGCAGCGCATCGGTGCGTGGTGCGGGACGATCATGATCGTGCTGTACGGAACGAGTCTTTCCGGGATAGCGCGAATGTTCCCGCCGCTATCGCCGGTGTCGTCACCGGAAGAGATCGCCGACTTCTACATCGACCACAAGATCTGGATCCGCATCGGTGTCGCCGGGTGCCTGCTGACGTCGGTGATCGCGCTGCCGTTCCTGGCCACCATCGTGCTGCGCATCCGCCGGATCGAAGGTCAGTGGGGCATGCTGTCGATGACGCAGCTGTTCGCCGCGACGATATTCGTTCCCGCCCTGCTGTTTCCGTTCCTCGTGATGGCCGCCGCCGCCTTCCGGCCCGAGTCCCGGCCGCCGGATATCACCCAGGCACTCAATGACGTGTTCTGGCTGATGTTCATCGGCATCGTCGGAACGATCATCGTGCAGAACATCACCTTGGCGATCGCGTCGTTCATCGACAAGACCGATCCGCAGACGTTCCCGCGCTGGTACGGCTACCTCAACCTGTGGGTGGCGCTGCTGTCGTTGCCGGGCTGCGTGGTCGTCGTGTTCAACGACGGGCCGCTGGCCTGGCACGGGGTGTTCGCGTTCTACATTCCGGGTGCGGCGCTGACGATTTGGCTGTTCTCGACGACCTACGTGCTGAACCGCGGCATCAAGGCCCAGCAGCTCGCCGAAGCACAATGACGGCGGTGGGAGAACCACCAGCCAGCACGCGACGCATCCCCGGCGAACAGGGCACCTGGGTATTCCTATTCGGCGACATGCTGGTGTTCGCGGTGTTCTTCGCGACGTTCATGGTCGAAAGATCCAAGGCACCAGAGGTTTTCGACGTGGCGCGCAAGACGCTGCACGTCAACATCGGCCTGGTCAACACGCTGGTGCTGTTGACCAGCTCGCTGTTCGTGGTGGCCGCGATGGGCGCCATCCGCACCGGTGCCCGGTCGATTGCCGCCCGCGCGCTGCTGATCGCGTCGGGCTGCGGCGTGGTGTTCGTGGCGCTGAAGGTGACCGAGTACGTCTTGCTGGGTACCGCCGGGCATGGGCCGGGCGCCAACCACTTCTACCTCTACTACTTCATCCTGACCGGGCTGCACCTGCTGCACGTCCTCATCGGGATCCTGGTGCTGGTGTTGATGCTCACCCAGACCCGGCGGACCGAGCTGTCCGCCATCCGGCTCGCCGTTATCGAGGGCGGCGGCTGCTTCTGGCACCTGGTCGACCTGTTGTGGATTGTCCTGTTCCCACTCCTGTACCTGGTGAGCTGATGTGGGCGTTCATGCGTAACCGTGCCGGCGTGAGCTGGCTGATCCTGGTAGCCGCCACGCTGGCGTCGTGGGCACTGGGCGCCGACCACGGCACCGGGTCCCTGGTCGCGGTCGGTGTCTTGGCGATCGCCGCGGTCAAGGTGCGACTGGTCGGCCTGGACTTTATGGAATTACGGCATGCCCCGATTCCGCTGCGGGCGGCGTTCGAGGTGTACTGCGCGGCGTTGTGGGCGCTGCTGTCCGGCCTGTATCTGTGGCTCTGACGCGCTCAGCGCCCACGTCTCACCGGTTTATGGCACGGAGTACATGTCGCAGCTTCCCATTGCGAGGATTCACTTCGGGGCGCTGGTCGGCCAGATCGACGGTCACCGAACCGACTCCCTGCGCGGCGATGAAACCTGTGAGCCGTCGGTCTACCTCTGCCCACACCGCGGAGCGGTCGCTGCCGGCAACTTCATCCAATCGGATGGTCAGGCCTGCGTCCGCGGTCTGGATGATCTGGTAACGCAGCACGCCGGGTATCTCCTCGACCACGGTGGCGATCGCCATGGGAATCAGCACCACCTCACCGCCCTCTCGCGCAGGGAGTTTCAGCAGCTCGTCAGTCCGTCCCTCCGGGGTCACCGTCGGCAGTGGACTGCCGCATGGGCACGGATCGGCGCCGATGATGATGCTGTCGCCCATTTCGTAGCGGATAAGCGGCTGAACGTAGTTGGCCAGATTGGTCAACAGCAGCGAGTCGGATCGCTGTCCGGCCGGCACGACTTCGCCGGAGGCGTCGATGGGCTCGACGAGGTACCAGTCGGTGTTCAGGTGCAGATTGCCCACGCGGCAGGGCAGTGACAGCGGAGTGGCTTCGGAGGCGTTGTACGTCTCCGTCACGACGCAACCGAACACCTCCCGCGCGCGCTTTCGCACGCTGGGCAGCAGCAGTTCACCGCCGCTGGTGATGACGAGCGGATGGATGTTGAGCCGCCCGGCCTCCTGCTCGTCGATGAGCACACTGAGCGCGCTGGCATAGGTGCCCAGCAGCGCCGGCTGGAATTCGTTGAGGTTGGCGACGAGCTCCGGCAGCGGGTCCAGCACCGAGAAGAAGCGAGAGTAGCGGCGCCGCATCGGATGTGCGCGCAGCCGACGTTCGAACATCACGGTCGACACGAAATGCCCGCCGGTGGCGAACACCGCGGCTTGGCGCGCGCCGCGGCCGAGGACTCGAAGGAGCAGCCCCGGCGGCAACACTCCGGCGGAACGGGCATACGTCAGCCCGAACATGACCGCCATCGCCCGACAGTCCTGGACCAGCAACGCCGGCTCGGCCGTCGATCCTGACGTGGTGAAGACGACGTATTCGCCGAACAGGTCCCGTCCGGTATTGGCGGGATCGGCAACGAATGCCGAGACACCGGTCCGCGTCAACCGGGGATCGGTGACCCACTCGTCGAAGCGGGCCATCAGGTCAGCCTTGGACACCGCCGGAAGCGACGGCAGGGCGGCCAGACTCACAGGACCGTCCGGAACACCCCGGTAGTGCTCGGCGTAGAACCGCGAATGAGTGCGGGCGTGCGCCACCAGCGCCTGCAACCGTCCCGCCTGTCGGGCCGCGACAGCCCCGGCGCCCCCCTGCGTGGTCCGCCAGGCGTCCCAGGCCACCCCGAAAGCCTTCATGTCGTCATCAACGTACGACACAATCAGCGTCATGGGGGGCCCGATGCTGCTGGACGGATTGTCGGCTCAGGAGGCGGCGCGGCGGCTGGCGTCCGACGGACCGAACGAGTTGCCGACGGCCAAACGGCGCAACCTGCTGCAAGAGACCTGGGACGTCGTCCGACAGCCGATGCTGCTGCTACTGCTCGGTGCGGGCGCCGTCAACTTCCTGCTCGCCGAACCGCTCGACGGCGCGATGCTGATGGCATTCGTCCTCGTCGTGCTGGCCATCTCGATCTACCAGGAACACAAGACCGAGAACGCGCTGGCCGCACTGCGCGACCTGTCCTCACCGCGCGCCTTGGTGATCCGCGACGGCCAGCAGGTCCGCATCGCCGGACGTGACGTCGTCCGGGGTGACGTCATCATGCTGGCCGAGGGCGATCGGGTGCCCGCCGACGCAGTGCTGGTGGAAGGCACCAACTTCTCGGTGGATGAATCGGCCCTGACCGGGGAATCGGTCCCGGTGCGCAAGATCGCCGGCTCAGGTCAACAGCTCTCGGCCACGATGGGGCCGCCCGGCGGTGACGCCACCCCATGGGTGTTCTCCGGCACGTTGGCAGTGAAGGGTCACGCCGTCGCGGTGGCCAAGCAGACCGGCGCCGGGACCGAACTGGGCAAGATCGGCGCGGCGCTGCGCACCATCGAAGCCGAGCGCACACCGCTGCAACGCGAGATCGACCGCCTCGTCAAAGCGCTGGCCGTCATCGGCGTTCTGGCCGCCGCTGTGGTCGTAGTGGTGTACGGGCTCACCCGGGGAAACTGGCTCGGTGGTCTACTGGCCGGGATCGCGACCGCAATGGCACTGCTGCCTGAGGAATTCCCGGTCGTGCTCGCCGTATTTCTCGCCCTAGGGGCTTGGCGGATGTCGCAGAAACACGTGCTGACCCGCCGTCCACCGGTGATCGAGACCCTGGGATCGGCCACCGCACTGTGCGTAGACAAGACCGGAACGCTGACGATGAATCGAATGACGGTGCGGGAGTTCATCATCGATGGGCACGCCCACCCAGTCGACGATCGACCGCTGCCCGAAGAGCTGCACATGATCACCGAATTCGCGATGCTCGCCTCGCCCGTCGACCCGTTCGACCCCATGGACAAGGCCTTCCGCGAACTGGGCGCCAAGCATCTGGCGGGAACCGAGCACCTGCACGACGACTGGACGCTGATACGCGAATATCCACTCTCGGAAAAGTTGCTGGCCCTCTCGCATGTGTGGCGCTCCCCCGACGGCGGCCACTTCGTCATCGCCGCCAAAGGCGCGCCAGAGGCGATCGCCGACCTGTGCCACTTCGACGCCGGTCAAGTCGCACGGCTGACCGAGCAGGTCGAAGACGCCGCCGCGGGCGGCCAGCGCCTGCTTGCGGTGGCCTACGCCTACTTCGACGGCGACTCCGCGCTACCCGACCAACAGCATGATTACGACTTTCACTATCTGGGACTGGTCGGCTTGCACGACCCGGTGCGACCGGGGGTCGCCGATGCCGTCGCCGAGTGTCGCCGGGCGTCGGTGCGGACCATCATGATCACCGGGGACTACCCCGGGACAGCGTTGGCCATCGCCCGCGAGATCGGACTGGACCACCAGGCCGGGTGCATCACCGGGCACGAGTTGCAGACCATGCCGGCCGAGGAGCTGGCCGAGCGGATTCGGACCGTCAGCGTGTTCGCCCGGATGGTGCCGGACCAGAAATTGCAGCTCGTTCGCGCGTTGCAGGCCAACGGCGAAGTGGTCGGCATGACCGGTGACGGCGTGAACGACGCACCGGCGCTGAAAGCCGCTGACATCGGAATTGCGATGGGCGCCAACGGGACTGATGTGGCGCGAGAATCGGCCGGATTGGTGATCACCGACGACGACTTCTCCTCGATCGTCGCCGGAGTGCGGCAGGGCCGAGGGATCTTCGACAACCTCCGCAAGGCCATGTCGTACGTGATTGCGGTTCATCTTCCCATCGTGGGCATGTCGCTCATCCCGGTCTTCGTCGGCGGTTGGCCGTTGGTGTTGCTTCCGGTCCAGATCGCCTTCCTCGAGCTCATCATCGATCCGGCCTGTTCGGTGGTCTTCGAGGCCGAGCAGATCGATCCCAAGATCATGGACGCGCCGCCGCGAGGTGTCGATGAACCCATGTTCGGTCGACGGGTACTCGCGATTGCTTGTCTGCAGGGGGTGTCGGTGCTCGCAGCGACAACCTGTGTCTACCTGTGGGCCGTGTGGAGCCACCATGCCGACGACGTCGTGCGTTCTGTCACCTTCGCGGCGCTTGTCATCGGTAACGTGGCCCTGATTTTGGTGAACCGCTCATGGCGGCTCACCATGTGGCGAACGTTCCGGGAGCGTCGCAACACCGCACTCAAGTGGATGCTCGCCGGCGCGCCTGCGCTTCTCGTCCTGATCCTGACGGTGCCGGCGTTACGGCACGCCTTCAACTTCGGCCCGCTGCCTCCGCTCGGCTGGCTCATCGCGGTCGGCGCCGGTGTTGCCGGCGTCGCGTGGTTCGAGGTCTACAAAGCCGTTGCCACACGTCGCCCCAACAGAAGTGGAAAGTCGTGAAGCCGGCTTCGGCGGTCTCGGTGGGCCTACAGATCGGCACGCAACCTCCGCTGGGCGCCCTGCGTGCCTTTCTGGTCGGGGCACGAATGATGCGACTTGACTCGGTGATGGTTATCGACCACTTCCAGAACGTCTTCCCCACCGCGATCTGGGATCGCGAACTGACGTGGCTTGCCGCGCAACGCTCCACCCCGCATGAATTCTTCGACTACCAGGTCCTGCTGGGCCATCTCGCCTCCCGCGTCGGGTCCATGCGTCTAGGAGTCGGGGTGACCGAACCCATCCGGCGCCATCCACTGGTTATCGCCCAGGCCATGATGACGCTGTCATACCTGACCAAACGCCCACCCCTCCTCGGCATCGGGGCAGGCGAACGCATGAACATCGATCCCTACGGCCTCGACCCCTCCGATCCAGTCACCCGCTTGGAGGAGGCGTTACAGATCATCCGGCAGTGCTTCTACGGGTCAGGACCGATCACGTTCTGCGGCAAGCACTTCAATCTCGAGCGGGCGACCATGGACCTCAAACCGGCCAGCGGACGGACTCCGCAGATCTGGGTTGCCGGCCACGGACCACGCATGCTCGGTCTGACCGGACGCTACGGAGACGGGTGGTATCCGACCGCAGTAGCCTCCCCCGACGAGTATGCGGCCAAGCTGGAATGCGTACGAACCGCGGCCGTTGACGCCGGCCGAGACCCAGCGTCGATCACCCCTGCTTTGCATCGCTTCTTGGTCGTCGGCCAAACCGACCGAGAGGCACGGGCCATGCTTGATACCAAAGTGATTCGTGCGTTCGGCCTCATGGCACCAGCTGACCTGTGGCGACAAGCCGGGGTGGCACACCCGTTCGGGGAGGATTTCAACCCCCTTGTCGACTTCGTTCCCGACCGCTATGACCGCCAGACGATGGGCGACGCCATCGACGCCGTGCCGAACGAGGTGTTGACCGAAGGACCGCTGCTGTGGGGTACCCCCGAGCAAGTAGTGGCGAAGCTTCGGCAGTTCCGCGCGGCCGGCTTACGGCACGTGGTCCTGGCGCCCGTCTCAGGGTTGGTCTCCAAGCGCGCCGCCCTCTACGGCCTTAGGGCCACCGGCAAGATCGCCCGCGCGCTCGCCCACTGAGCCGTCGAGGCGCGTGATGAGTTCCGCGACCCGACCGAGCACCAGAGGCAGACATTCGTTGAACAGGAGGTGGTGATCGGTGTCGAACACGACCAGCTCCTTTGCAGGGGCAGCGATTCGGGCGAAGACCTGCTGCGTGTAGTCCAGGCTGAACAAGGGATCACCCCGGCCGGCAACGACCACGATGGGACACGTGATGGTGCCATCGCGGACGCGGCTCATGTCGGCGGTCAACAGGTCGGCCAGAAAAGCAAGTGGGTAGGAACGCAGGCTCAACGGGTCCATCAAGAACTGCTCGGCTGTCCAAGGCTCACGGCATACCCGAGCCATATCGAGGTAGACGCTGAAGCGAATCGGCAGCCGGGGCAATAGCATGGCCAGCACTCGCAAGCCTCGCATGAACGGGCGGTACGCACCCTGCAGGAAAGTCGGACACCGCGACACCGTGATAGAAGCGGGAAGATCCGGATCCAGGATGTTGTGAGCCACCACGCCGGCGAGCTCACGGTCGCGCGTAGCGACGATCATCGCCAGCACGCCACCCTGACTCGATCCGACGACAACGGGCCGACGGCCGAATCGCCCACGCGCCCAGGATGTTGCGTCCAGTGCGTTGGCGACCAGACTCTCCAAACGCAGGAGCCGCCCAACGCGCGGGCTTTTACCGTGCCCCTCGAGATGAACCCCTACGACGTTGATGCCCCGGGTGGCAAGCCCATCGCAGAACTCCTCATAGAACAGCGGATGGGTCATGGTTCCGGGCAGGAACACCACGACGGGCCCACCTGACCGGGCATGCCACACCGACAGCACTATCGGCACGCCGGAGGAGGTGATTGTCACCTCCTCGTAGCGCTCCGGGTGCTCAACCTCGTTGCGCAGCCGCTGATCTCTGTCACGCATGCAATTCCCTCCGTGGTCGTTCTCGCATAGGGCGCATCGGCAATCCAACCGTCCGCTTGCTTGTGCTACCAGCGCCAGGGCCACAAGTCCCACACCCGGTAGCCGTTCATCACCACGAAGTAGAGGAGTCTGTCGCCGTTTGGGTCACTTGCGACGAATCAACTCCGACTCTGAAAGACTGACGCCATGACCACCGGCGAGAGACCATCGCGGAACGTCGAACTCAGCTTGCGCAGCCTGGGTGCGGCCAGCACGGTCACCGGCTCCAAACACCTGCTGGAAGCCGAGGGCAAGCGAATCCTGGTGGACTGCGGCCTTTTTCAGGGTGTGAAAAACCTCCGCGAGCTCAACTGGGCGCCCCTGTCGGTGGACCCCTCGAGTATCGACGCGGTGATCGTGACCCACGCCCACCTCGATCACACCGGCTACCTGCCCCGGTTGGTGCGCGACGGCTTCAGCGGGCCAATCGTGTCCACCCACGCGACCGCCGCTGTCGCCGAGATCATTCTCCGGGACAGCGCTTACCTGCAGGAGCGTGACGCGGCGTTCCTCAACAAGCACAAGGCCACCAAGCATCACCCCGCCCTGCCGCTGTATGACAGCGAGGACGCCCGTCGGGCAATCGAGTTATTCGACACCCATCCGTTCGGACAGTCGTTCAGGCTGGCGGGCGATGGTCCGGTGGTGACGTTCCGCCGAGCCGGGCACATCCTGGGGGCTGCCACCGTCGAGGTGGTGTGGCACGGCCGCCGCGTCGTGTTCACCGGCGACCTGGGCCGCTACGACGATCCAGTGATGCTCGACCCGGACCCCGTGGCAGCCGCGGACTACCTGGTGATGGAGTCAACCTACGGCGATCGCCTGCACGATCGGGCTGACCCCGCCGACGCTCTCGCCGAGGTCATCGACGCCACGGTGGATCGCGGCGGCACCCTGGTGATACCGGCGTTCGCGGTGGGTCGGGCCCAGACGCTGCTCTACTACCTATGGCAGCTGCGGTCGGCGGGCAGGCTACCGGACATCCCCGTCTACCTGGACAGCCCGATGGCGATCAACGCCAGCGAGCTGCTAGGCACCTATCGCAATGACCACCGCCTGCGCCCGGAGATCTACGAAGGCATGTGCGCCATGGCCACCTATACCCGCGAAGCCGAACAGTCCATGAAGATCTCGGCCAGCCGCGAACCGAAGATCGTCATCTCGGCCAGCGGGATGGCCACCGGTGGCCGAATCCTGCATCACCTCAAAACGTTCGCCCCCGATGCACGCAACACGATCATGGTCACCGGCTATCAGGTGCCCGGCACCCGCGGCGCAGCCATCGCCGCCGGCCAGCGCCACGTCAGGATCTACGGCGAATGGATATCGATCAACGCCCAGGTGGCCAACCTCGCGATGCTGTCCGCGCACGCCGACGCCGACGAACTCATCCGCTGGGCCTCCAATTTCAGCACGCCGCCGCGGAAGGTGTTCGTGGTCCACGGCGAACCCCAGCCGGCCGACACCCTGCGAATGCGCCTGGACCATGAATTCGGTTGGCAGGCAACCGTCCCCACGACGAATCAGCTCTTCGACCTGTAGCGGACAATGCATTCGCCGAACATTGTCATCGTTGTAGGAGTCTCCACCGTCACACGTGAATCGCGTATCCGGCGGTGACCGAACCCAACCGCGACCCCTCCCGGTTGAACCGGACTCTCAGCCTGCCCATGGTCACGCTCTACGGGCTCGGCAACATCCTTGGCGCCGGCATCTACGTGCTCGTCGGGAAGGTGGCCGGTTTCGCGGGGTACAGCACCACCCTGGCATTTCTCATCGCGATGGTCACCGCCGCGGTCACCGCGCTGTCCTACATGGAACTCGCGGGCCGCTACCCCGTGAGCGCCAGCGTGTCGGTCTACCTGCACCGGGCGTTCGGTAAGCGTTGGCTGTCAACGGCGATCGGCCTGACGATGGTCGGCGGTGGGATCGCCTCAGCAGCGGCGCTGGCCCAAGGGTTCGCCGGTTATCTGAACTCCTTGGTCACCGTTCCGACGATAGTCGGCAGTGTGGGCCTGCTCGTGGTGCTCGGAGCGATCGCAATCAAGGGCATCGGAGAGTCGGCGACGGTGGCCGCACTACTCACCGGCCTGGAGGTGTTGGGCCTAGCGCTGGTCATCTGGTTTGGCCGGAACGCATTCTCGCACATCGATGTTGGCCGCATAGTCGCAATCGACCCAGCGGTCGGCCTCGGCGGCGTCTTCGCCGGCGCCTTCCTCGCTTTCTATGCCTTCATCGGGTTCGAGGACATGGTCAACGTCGCTGAGGAGACCAGAACACCCAGCCGGACCATGCCGCTGGCCATCCTTTTCGCGCTACTGGCCTCGACGGTCCTGTATCTCCTGGTCGTCGTGATCTCGACCACCCTGGTGTCCCCGGCCGAACTTGCCGGCAGTCAAGCACCGCTCACACTGGTCTTCGAGCGAAGCGGAGCCAGCCACGGGGTGTTCCTCAGCCTCATCGGCATGGTCGCGGCGATGAACGGCGTCATCGTCCAGATCATCATGGGCTCGCGAATTCTCTACGGACTGGCGAAGGAGGGCTGGATCCACAGCAGGTTCGGCCACGTGCATGGCTCATATCAGACGCCGGTGCTGGCCACCCTCGTCGTCGTATCCGCCATGATCGTCGGCACCGCGGTGCTGCCACTCGTGTCGCTGGCCCGCCTCACGAGCCTGCTCGTGCTCATCATCTTCACTTTGGTAAACGCCTCATTGATCGTCATCAAGCGACGCCACCGCGATCACCAGGGGTTCATCGACGTTCCTGCGGCGATCCCGTACCTCGGTGCGGTCTTGTGTCTGGGAACTCTCGTCTTTCAGGCGTTCAACTGGTGAGCACTACCGACGACGAACATATTCGGACCTGGCTCCCCCGGATGGACTCGAACCATCAACCGTCCGGTTGCGAGTTTGGCAGATTACCGAACTGGGAAGACGACGATCTCAGCGACGCCGCCTAACCCAATGAATCAAACTTGTCGGGGCTTGCTGTTAGAACACCCCACTATGTTCGGGGAACTTTACAAACTGCCGCCATCGTGGGGCGAAGCGATCCAATTATGGGTCGAATGGTTAGTTGCTGGCGGCGCCAGCACCGAGACCATCCGCCTCCGCCGCGGCATTGTCCGATCGGTCGCGCGCCAACTCGGCACGCTGAGGCCCGACGATGTCACCACCGAGCAGCTGATCGCGCTGTGCGCTCGCCAGAAGTGGTCCAACGACCACCGGCGTGGCCTGCGGGCAGCGCTGATTGCCTTCTATGACTGGAGTCTGAGCAACGGCGCTGCCACCACGAATCCTGCGCGCGGCCTGCCATCGGTTCCCGAATCGAAGCCGAAGCCGCGGCCCGCCCCCGATCGGATCTGGAGAGAGCTGCTAGACGCGGCCGATCCGCGCGAACTGCTCATGGCGCGCCTGGCCGGTGAGGCCGGACTACGCCGCGGCGAGGTCGCCAAGACCCACTGCGAAGACCTGATCGAGGATCTGATGGGCTGGTCACTCATCGTCAAAGGAAAGGGCGACAAGCAGCGCACTGTGCCGATCACCGACGCCCTGGCCGAGGCGATCCGCGAGTACCTCATCGAGTACTTGATCGACGGATACCTGTTTCCAGGGCAGATCGACGGACACATCTCCCCTGGGCATGTCGGCGTGCTGATCAGTCGGCTGATGCCCGACGGCTGGTCGATGCACAAGCTGCGGCACCGCTACGCCTCCCGCGGGTACGCAGGGACCAAGGATATTCGTGCCGTGCAGGAGGCGTTGGGGCATGCTTCGGTGGCAACGACGCAGCGCTACACCGCGGTGAGTAGCCGTGAGATCCGCGCGGTGAGTGAATCAGCGGCCTGATCTTGGTGTGCGCGCCGCACTGACGGCGTAATCTCCCTGCTCACAGGAAACCGTGAGGGGGGTCGGGGGATGTCGCATTTGCCGCCGCCATCCGCCGTGCCAGGTTGGTATCCAGATCCGGCGGGCGGCAACGGTCAGCGCTACTGGGACGGGCATTCCTGGGGGCCGGTCGCACCGGGCACTCCCGCCCCGATGCCCGCGCCAGCGCGACCGTCAAAGCCCATGTCCAACGCGGGCAAGGCCATCCTGATTATCGGCAGCGTCGTCTTGGCCGCAAGCTGTGTCGCATACCTCGCGACAGGTCCCCACTCCAGCGCGCCGGACATGGACAAGGACGGCACCTACTACAAGATCGACGCGAGCACCGCCGGTACCTATGTGACCGACGGATCGCAGCGGTCGAACGGTCGACCATGCAACTGGACGCGGACCCGCACGCCCACCATCGAGATTATCAACATGATCGCCATGGGCGATGTGGCGGTCGGTGAGCGCGGAGTCGTCACCGTCAATGCGGGCGAGTACTTCGTCACCTACGGGTGCAAACCCTGGCGGAAGCAATGACCGAGCCTGCTGACCCAACCGAGCTGGCTGGTGTTGCGGAGATGCACACCGAGGCGGCACACGCATGGTCGCTGGACGCCGACGAGGACTATCCGCTCACCGGCAGCTGGCAAGATCCCGAACGTCGCTGGACACCGCGACGGGTGACGGTGCTCGCGGTGGTGACCAGCGTGATCGCGGTCTGCATCGTGGGTGGCTTCGGGGCGTGGAAGCTGCGCACCCGCGGGCCGGATGTGCTGACGACGCATGTCTTTGTCGCCACGGAAACCGTGAGCGTAACCACTGTCGTGGCGGTGCCTGCGCCAAGGTCGACAGCCAACACGGCGGCCCCGAAGGGTAGTCCCAGGATGCCGCCGCTCGCGATCTTCGATAAAGCGCTGATCAACAACCTTCGCCAGCGCGGTTGGACCATACGGGACGAACCGGACATGATCAGCAAAGGCCATCTGGTGTGCGACACATTGCGGGGTGGTGCGTCGCCGTCAGAGGTCGTCGCCCGCATAAGAAACGGGAACCCGACCTCGCCCCCGAGTGATGCGCAGTCGTTCCTGTCGACGGTGATGCTGACCTATCCCGACTGCCCCTGAACGCACAAAAGCCGCCCCTCAGCCGGTAGCCGAGGGGCGCAGGTGGGTATCCGCGAGCATGGGTCAAGAACGTCAGGTGCCGGTGATCGTGGTTCTGCTGGTCGGGGTGGCCGCGTGGATCTTCTGGCGCAGGAACCGCAGCAGGTCGTAGGTGCGGTGGTAGGGGTCGATCTCAGGATCGAGCCAGCCCAGCAGATGCGCTGCGGTGGTCAGCACGACACCAGTGGTGAGGACTGGATGCGTGGCCTTGTAGCGCACCGTCGCGTGGCTCAACATCTGCTCACGCTGGGCGCCGGCCAACTCGACGACGACCACCACCCCGAGCACAGCCAGCCAACCGTAGTCGGACTGCTGGAGTCCCCCGACCCGCATGGCTCAGTCCTTGTCGTCCAGTGGGTCGTAGTCGGGATGCTCCCGTAACCAGGCGGTCTTGAACTCCGGGAACGACGGCGGCGCCACCAAGTCGAAGCCGTGAGCCGAGGCCTCCACTCGGGCATCCAGCGCCCACCGCCGAAACTCGATCATGTACGCCTCGATGATCTCCACATCGCGGACCCGGCGCAGCAGCAGCATCCGGTCGCGTTCCTGCATCTGGTCGATCAGTGAGCCGCGCGACCACCACCGCACCAACGGCACCATCAGCTGTGACACCTTGCGGTTGATCCGAGGGATGCGCAGCACGATCAGCAGGATCAGCGCGACAGCCCCGGCGATGGTGGGTCCTCCGACGGGATTGCTGATCATCTCACCAAGTTGCGCGAGGGGGCTGGTCACCGGGCGATCCTCCATGGGTAGGGGCGTTGGCGAAGAACGTCGACCAGCGCCCACAGCCCATGGAGGGTCAGCAGCAGAATGTAGGCGGGCACGCTCTGCCAACCCCAGATTTGGCGGGCTTGGATCACACCAGCGATCAATCCGTAGGCGAGACCGGCATAGGCGGCAGCGCAGACTATGTGAGCGGCGATGGAAAACCGCCAGCACGGTACCCGGTTGGCGACAAGGCCGACCAGTGACGGGATGACCAGCCACAGCCCCCACACCCACAGCGGCAGTGCGCCTTCGATGACGTTCAGCACCACGGCACTATCTCGCGGGCGAAGCAGGTATTCGATGCCCTGGGCGAGGGATACGAGGAACCAGAAGTCGGCCAGCGGCACGGTGGAGCGGACGAGGTTACGCATCACTGGAGGGTGCGACAGCCTTGGTCAGTGAGGCTGTGCCGGAAACTCCCCGCTTGAACGATGCGAGCGAGGACATGACCGAGTAGACGGCTCCCGACAGCCCCACTGCGGCGGCGCTGAGAAATGGTGAGACCTGGAATGGTTCAGTGGCGAACGTGATGGGCAGTGCCGCCAGGGTGGACTGGCAGAACGTCTTGCCTGCGCGCTCGCCGAGATCTTCCAGAAATGCAGGGACGGTCCAGGTGCCGATCTTCATCGTATTTGCCTTTCGGTCGAAATCGGTTAGGGGAGCTTCCAGGCGGTCCATGCCGGTGGGCCCGAATTCCACCAGTCAACCGTCCCGGGCACGGTGTAAACCACTGCGGTGTCGACTTTCTCGGCGATGATCTGCGCAGCGCAGTCCACCGCGGTCAGGCCGCGCCAGTAGTCTCGGGGCTGGTCGTGGTAGTGGTAGTGCGCGTTCGTCGACACGAACTTCAGCAGCGCGCCGAGGGTCTGCACGACCTGCGGGAGCATGGCCAGCAGCGACAATGGGCTGAGGATCGGACCCGACGTCTTGGTGACCGGCCCAGCGGTGACCAGGCCAGCGATCGGCGCCAGTATGCCCGCGAACGGGAGCGACGACGCGACGGTGCCGAGGAGCTGGCCGCCAACCGCACTGGTGAGCATCCCGAATAGGTACGACGCGAAGTCCAGCGACACCGCCATGCGGGTCAGGATCTGATAGAACCACGGCAGCAGGCCGACCGCTTCGGGGTACATGTCGCCGTCGTTGATGAACAGGTAGGTCCGGTCGCGGCACCAGTCGGGGGTGAAGATTCCCGAGATGCCTTGCCCCTGTGGGTTGTTCCCCAGCAGTGTCGGCCCGGGCGGGCGTGACGGTGAGCCGAACCCGACGACCAGCTTGATCTCGGCGCGGCGATCGGCCGGCCACTGGAGCAGCCATTGGTTCTGCGCGTCGTCGCCCATTGAGTAGCCGATGACCACCTTGGGCACGCCGTAGAGCGGAAGTGCGAGCCGGTTCATCTCGGCGATGCACTCGGCGACGGCCATGTTGTAGCTGTGGCCGACGTTGCCCATCAGGAACGCCGAGGTGTCGAAGCCGACGCCCTGCTGCACAAAGCGTTTCGTCGGGGCCTTGGGTGGGAGGACGACGACGCCGAGCGCGACCTTGGTGTCGTAGGTGAGCACGCCCGGCTGTGCGTTGACCGCACCGCCGAGGTGAGCCTGTATGTCCCGCAGCGCCTTGTCGGTGGCCGCGTCGAACAGGCCCGACTCGATGACCCCGTACGTGTGGGCGTGGCTGTTGGCCGGGTAGGCGTAGAGCAGCCGATGCTGGAGCTTGCGGATCTCGTCGGTCGGGCCCATCAGCGGGTCGGCCAATTGCGGCTGCTGCCAGGTCATCAGAGTCCCCAGACCTTGTCGCGCAGTGTCTTGCCCGTCGATGCCCATGACGGGTCGCCGGGGCCGAGTTGGGCGGCGATGTACTCCAGAAGCTCGCGGTCTGTGTAGTCCTTCGGGAACTGCTTGACCTGCGGAGACGGCGGCGCGGGGGGTGTGCCGCCGGTATCACCCTGCGCGTACTTGGTGACCGCGGCGGAGAACACATCCACCGGGAAATTCGGCCCGACATCGGTGTGCGTGCCATCACCGAGCACCTTCGTGACGTACTGGTGGTCCGCGATGCCAGCGCGTGCAGCGGAGTACTTGCCGCCCGTGCCGATAACGGTGAGCGGGATGCCGTACTTGCGACAGTCCTGCACCGCTAGGTAAGCGGCCACGTCGATCGCACGAGCCTGCTGCAACCACTGGTCGCGGGACCATGATGCGCTCGAGCCAGCGAAGCACAGGTTGATCGAGCGGTTGTTCGCAGACAGCACCGACCAGGACGCTTCGTCGGTGTCGACTACATCGACCACGGTCACGCCGTGATCGTTGGGGTCCTCGCTGATCGTGTAGTGGTACGAGACTTCGTTGCCCTGAAGGAACTTCGCCAATGAGTCGGCGTTGCCGGGGCCTTCTTGGGTGTGGAGCAGGAACAGGTCGACCTTCGTCCCGGCGCGCGATTGGGAGTTCGGCGACCACATCGGATACTCGTTGAAGTCTGGTCGATTATCGGGCACTGCAGGCTCCTGTGGGTTGAGGGGTACGAGTCCGGCCGCCAGTTGGCTAGGGTCCTCGCGGCCCGGTCGACCAGCGCCCCAATCTGAACCGGAGGGGTTGCGGGTGAAGATGCGCGCCGCGACGATGGCCTGCTGCTGCGGTGTAGCACGTCGCGCGGTGGGCGCGAACTCCTTGCCGCCGTTAGCTACCCACGTCTTTGGGGTGATCTGAAACAGTCCCTCGGCTTCGTTGCCGCCGGTATTCACGTCATGGATCTGCTGAATGATGTCCGGGATGCCGCTGGACTCGCGGTCGATCAGGTGGTCCCACGCTGGCGAGGTTGAGCCCCATCGGCCGTTTCCTCTGCTGACGAGGGGAACCGTCATCTCAGTCATCGCGTCCTTTCGGGCATGGCGAGAACCCCGCGCACCGGTGGTGATGGCGAGCTGGGCTAGGGGGTTTTGTTCACGCGCTCAGATCACCCGTCAACAACCAGGTATCTGTAGCGGTCTTCACCAATCGGGCCCCACCGTACTGGGCCGCAATCTTCGCCCCAGGTGTGCAGTTGATCGTCACACCCGAACCGGCCACTGTGACCTGTCCGGCCCCCAGTTGCGCGAGGTCGATGAAGGTACCCAGCGGGAATGCCGTCGTCGAGTTCTGCGGAATAGTCAACGTCACCGCCGACGCATTGCTCAACGTCACCAATCCGCCGGCGTCGGTAAGCGGCAGCGTGTATGAGGTGCCTGTCTGCGTGTTGATCCGTCGGACACCGGCGATGAGAGCGGTTGCAATCCACTCTGACCCGTCACTCCACAGCACTGCCGAATTGCCCGGCAGAACAACGAAACTGGTCACCGATGAAGATGAGTCCAGGTAGATCGAATCGGGGCTGGTCCGCGACACCGTGACCGTCGAGGTGCCGAGGTTCTTGATGATGATTGGGCGACCCTTGGAAATCGCGGCGAGCGGCAACGTGGGGGTTTGCGCCGAGCTGCCCGTGTAGGTGTACACCGTCCCCGCAACAAGACTGGACCGGTTGAGGTCCACAGGCGACGCTGCGGGGCCCCCACTTAGCACCAGCCATCCACCCGAGCCGTCTGGCGCAACGCGGACACTCTCGCCAGGAATCAGGATCGCCAAAAGTGTTGTGGCCCCGGACTCCTTGTACACCTTGATTGCCTTGCCGGTGCCGCCGTGGGTAATGGTGTGCCGCTTGTACGGGAAGCTCGTCGAGTCGTAAAGGGTGAAGTTGCGATCCGTGGTCAATGCCGCGGTGTTGATCACCAGCTCGGTGGTCGAATTCGACAGCGCCAGGGCTGAATCGGAAGCCCGGAACGTGGCGCGCTGATCGGCTCCGAACACCGTCCCGTTCGGGTCGATCTCACCCGCCACCACGTTGCACGAGATCGGAGTTGTTCCATCGCTTTTGGTTGTCCCGTTGCGATTGAGCGTCGATCCATTATTGAGCTGCACGTCACCCGACGTGCCTTCAATCTTCGCCCCGAAAGCGTGCATGCGTGACGAGTACAGGCGCACGCCCCAGTTGCCGGTACCAGTGATTGCCCCGCCCTCGACGACAACCTCAGACCCGTCGGATGCAGAAACGCCGCAACCGGCGGCAGTGGTGGCTGTCACCCCCGGCAAGATCGCGCGCGATGAAGTGGCAACACTGACGCAATGGCTTGTCATGCTGGACAATCCGGCACTTCGAGCAATAAGTGTGCCCCCGGTCTCTACGCGTACCGCATATTCACCACAACCAGTCGCGGACAGATAGTTGCCGTTGGTGTCCCGGTCCAGTGAGCAGTACCCACCGTTCCTGACCACAACACCGCGACCGGTGCAGTTGTTGGCCTTCACGCCCGCCCCCATGACATAGGCGATATCGCAAACGAGACCCCAGCCCTCAGCCCCGACAACGGGTGTCCCGCCCGTATCACGTCCCGCCCCAGACGCATCGAGCGAAATCACCCAGGCCGTCGCCGCGGTAATGTACGCACCAGAGAAGCAGTTCTTTGCCGAGGATTCCCGCACATCGACATTCGCGCCGTTAGCAATTCGGATACCGCACCGTGTTCCATCCGGCCCAGCCGCACCATCCGGCCCACCAGTGGAATAGCCAGCGCCGTCCCAGATGGTGCCCCGCGCGTAGCACGTAGCCCCGTCGACGTACAGGCCGCGCCACCCAGCGTTCTTCACGCCACAGCCGGAGAAGATGACGGCTCGACTCTCTTCGAAAACCATAACGCCGACCGTGCCGTAACCATCGCCGCTGTTGTCGAAAGAGAACAGGGTTTTGATGAACGGTAGGGTCGCGTTGCGCATCGCGCACCACGCCGGGTGGCACCCCGTTCGCCAGTTGTTGATCCCCGGCGCAGTCGTCGACGACCCGTTGTCCCCGGTGATCGCCGACCGTTGGATCGTCACCACCGCATCCTCGGAGGTGATCGTCACATAGCTGAGATCCTGCTGAACCACGAACACCTGCTCGGCCATCACAAAGCCAGATAGCAAGCGGATCTCCACGCCAACACGGCCGCGAATCGCAGGCCAGGTTGCAGGCGTCGACAGATAGTCGGGCGCGTATCGGGAGGCCGCCCGAAGTGCCTCGTTGATGGTCGCAAAGTTGCCGCCCGAGCCCACTGTAATCAGCTTGGTGGTGCGCAGATTGCCCGCGTTGCCGACCAGCTGGTCGAGAGCTGCGTCAGTGATATCGAGGATGTCTTGCGCATAACCCTTGGTGCGGACCTCGATCACCGGCTGATCAAGGTCGTTCATCAGTCGGGCCAAGTACAGAGTCGTGTCCATGCTCGGCGCAGGCCCGCGGCAGAACGGGATCAAAACGGGTGTGCCGCCGGGCGTTGTCAGGTCGAAGTCGAACCGGTAGGTCAACTCGCGCAGGTTGAATGCGGGGTCATTGGCCACCAGTCTGAATGGTGCGGCCAGCGTCTCGTCCTTGTACATGTGGCCATCGGCGGCTAGATATCCCTTGCGCGGCAACAGCTTTATTGCGCTTGGGGTAGGCCCACCCAGATCGCGGACACGATAGTTGCCCGGCCGCGTCTCCACTGTGGCCGTCACCCAACCGATCAGCTGCGTGATACCGGCGTCATCGGCAACTTCGTCCTTGTGATCGACGGCGAACTCGATTGCCATCAGGACTCCACCACGTCGTAGTTGGCCGCACGCTCGTCGGCGGTGATCTTGCGCAGCCCGTAGTCATCGACCAGCCACTCGCCGATGTCGGCGATGATGTCGCTGTCGCCCTTGTGGACTTCGAGGCGAAAACTATCGCCGAGCGGGTTAACGCCACCGCGCCACCCGTCGGCCATCAGAACACTCCAGGCATCCATCATCTTGGCGATATCAGTGAGCGGCCACGACTGGTGTTGAGTTGGCTTGCGCTGCAGCGTCTCAGACAATTTCGGGCTCCTCAGTGAGTGGCGGCTTGGCGGTCGATGGCACCCCAGGCAGTCACGGTGCCGGGGCCTTGCTGGTCGAAGACGTTGCCGGTGGCGATGCAGCCAAGGCCGGGATATCTGGTCGTGCTGCCCATGCTCGACACCGCACTACTGTCGGTGTAGGTGAGCGCAGTGATCTCATTGCCGTTGCACTTGACGATGAACTCGCGCGGATCGTTCTCGGTGCCGAGGTAGAAGTCGAAGACATCGCCGGCGGTCGGTGCGAATGTGGAGTCAGTCGCGAACACGGTGCCACTGCCAGAAACGAAGCAGGCCAGCGTGATCGCGGTCCGACTGAAGCGGACGAACACGTAGGTAGTGCAGGCCGAGTTGATCCGCCCGGCGATGATGTTGACGGGACCGCCGCCACCTGCGTCGGGATTGGGAATCTGTTTGAGCACCAGGCGAATCCGCTGATAGTCCGTGGCTAGTGGCGTGTTGTGCCGCGCGATTCCCGTGCGCGACAGGCCGCCATTCTTGACCCACTTTGTGTTGCCAGCGCCATCGAGTGCCCAGTTGCCGCCGCCTGATCCCGAATAGACGATGGTGAAGCTGCCGCCGATACCAGTGGCGGCCGGCCCATCGAATCCCGAACTCAGCGAGACGCCGCCGCTGACATCGGTCGCCAGCAGTCCGGTCAGCTGCGAGTTAGCGTAGTCGGCCGAATCCTGCGCGTTGGTCGCCGCCAGGTAGTTCGCTTGAGCCTCGGCGATCCGGTCGTGCCCCCAGTCGGCCAGGAAGTCGAACGGCTTCCATCCGGCGATGTTGATGCCACCGAACGCGATGGCGATCTGGCCGATGAACGACTCCAGCGCAAACCGTGCGAACGCCTGAATCTTGTTCCAGTCCAACCCACCTGGCGGTGTTAGATCCGGCCCGAACAACGTGTGAATGTCCACGCTGGGCGGCCACGCAATCGAGCTCATCCGACCCGGAACACCTTGGCGCAGGCCCGCGTCGATGCCACGCTGGTCTGGTAGTTGTCGACGCCGCCCGCCTGCCGCTCGGTGCGGATGTAGATCGTGGCAGCGGCGTTGGCGGCGATCGTCACGTCAGCCGGGTCGGTACCGGGGTCGGGGCCGTCGATCAGCGCCAGGCGGTCAGTGAGGCCGCCGATGCCGTTGCAGTAGCCGAGGATGGGGCCGCCCGTCGCGTTCAACCGGGCAACGAGGTCGACCTTGACGTCACCAGTGCCCGAGGCGGTGACCGTAGTGCCCGCCGATACCTCAACGCGCGTGGGGAACGGGTAGGTGTTCGCCGGAATCACAATGGACGTCGTGTCGAATGCTCCGGTGGTGCCAGATGGTGCAGCAGTCGGCGCCGTTGCGGGCCAGTGCGATCCGACGATGGTGGGTGGCGTGTACTCGAACCCGGTGAGATCCGACTTGAGCCCAAGCAGACGACCGGCCACCTTGGTTCCGTAATCGTCCGGGTCCAGCACCATGACGCCGTCGTCACCCTTGGCGCCCTTATGCTCGACGGCGACGAGCTTGACGATCTGCCCGTGGTCATCCGTGGCTGGCGACAACTCGACCATTGAATATGAATCAGCCGTTGGGTCACCGGGTTCGAGCAACGTGCGTTCAGCGCTCGCGATGGTCGGAGAGAATCCGTTGTCGCCCTTGAGGATGAACGGGAGGTTCGCTTCACCGATTCCGCCAGGCGGAGCCCAGAGCAGCATCAGCGGCGAGTTCGGGTCGAACGGGTAGGCCCATTGCAACTCGACGTGCAGCCGATACTTCTGTTGGCCATCAGAGCCGGTGACGATGTCGGGGCCGGGACTAGTCATCCACACTCCTATGAATTTGGTGCCATAGTTAGGGCGTTCACGGCCTCCATCGCCGCCGTTATCGAGCGCGTCATCTTCGCGATCGGCGGTTCATCCGCCTTGCCATCGCCAACCTGAATCATCAACTCGCGCTTGGAATCGCTGTAGGACCACACGACGTTCTCGACGTAATCGGTCAGCATCTTGGTGCGGCTCTGGTAGACCAGCGAGAACAGTTGGCCCTTGAACACCTCGCGGCCGAGCGCGTAAATCTCGTTGTTGCGGAACGTGACTTGTGCCGAGGTCCAGCCCCGCGACTCCCAGATGACCTTGAGGAAGGTGAAGATCGCCTCGACGTTGTACGGTGCCGATCCCGTCGCGTGCATCTGTTCCATGGCCGGGTGGTACGGGCCGTTGGCACTGCGCCGGTCGTATAGCTGGAGCATCTGGAACGCGAAGAAAGCATCGTTCCGGGGTGAATGTCGGTGCCCCCCCAGTTGCCCGGGGGGGCACCGACATTCAGGAAGCCGCTTAATAGATCACTCGGTATTCCTGTGAAACCCAGCACGATTTGCACTGCGTCGATCACGAATGAGAACCAGGCGTTGATGAGATCGTTCAGCCACTTCGGCGACTTCCCGCCGATGATGTGCTGCCAGCCAGTCTGCGTGTGGTCGACGATCTCGCAGGTCAGGACCGAGCCGTCTTCACCCGGGTCAGGCGCGACGAGATAGGTCCACGGCTCGTGGTAGTTGATGCCCAGAGCTGGGGCGACGAACACGCCCTCCATGCCCGGAACGCCCTTGATGAGCGGGCCGAACATCACACCCAGCGAGCCCGAAAGGTCTACTGCCGTACGGAGGACCGAATCGATGATCGTTTTGGTCGGGCCGACGATCTGCGTGCGGTCGCGCACCCGAACGACATAAGTCGGTTGGTCAAGGTGGGCGAACGCGTCGGGCTGCGGGTCGCCAACTTCCCACAGCTCAATGCTGACGTCGATGCCGTAGGACTGGGTTGCTTCTTCGATCACTTCCGACAGCGGCACCATGCGAACCGTCTTGGCCCATAACGGCGAGCCATCGAGGAACGGGTTGCCGCGGACCACGTACATCGGCGTGCGGAGCATCCGGTGCAGGGCCTCAAGGGTGAGGCCGTCACGGTTGAGCGCCTGCAACATGGTGCCGACCCAGGTGCGCATGTCCGGGTTGAGCGAGAGCGCGTTGTTGAAGAAATCCATGATGCCGCTCTGGATTCGCAGCGCGCACTCGCTGATGACGCTTTCCAGCACGGTCACGATCGGGCCGGCGAGCACCGCGTGGGAAATCGGCTGCACCTGAATCGGCAGGAACCAGGTCGGGAAGATGATCAGGTACTTGAAGATGTCGGCGATGCCAGCCAGCTCAGATGTGTATGTCCAGGCACTGTTTTCGTACTTCTGGCTGTGCTTCTTGACGTAGTACGGCATCTTGATGCCGGCCGTCTCGACCTTGACACCGACGAACGTCTTCGAGCACTCAGCTAGGTAGGCGTTGTGCGTCGACCCGGACTTGAGCTTGATCATCGCCGAGCCCGAGGCGTTGCGCGGATCAGTGCCCGAAGCCTCGATGATGTCCGGCCCCATCTCGCTGAACGCGGGCCGCCAGAACTTGTCGCAGCGGGTGAAGATCCACTCGGGCGGAACCTTGGCCTTCTCGTCGGCGATCCGGCGGGCTGCCTTGGCTACGCGGCGTCTATCGCCCGACTGGATATCTGCGTTCCAGACGGCGAGTTCGTTCGAGGCCATGACTAGATCGGTGACCGTCTGCGCGGCGTCAGTGACGCGACGATCTGCGACTGTGCATTGCCGCCGTCGATGGTCACCTTGATCAGATGCTTCTCGGCGGGTTTACCGGGCGACTTCGCCGGGATTCCGCAGTCGTCGGTAAACCGGCCCTTCACAAGGGTTTCGACGTTGCCCTGTGGGGGGTTGATGCCAAACGCGCTCTTGAGCTGATCCCGCAGCGCACCCCTCGCCGTGGCGAAGTTCAGGAATGAGTTGGCGGCCTCTTGGAAGATGTCGAGTTCCTGCGGGGTCGGCGCGACCGATGACAGATCCTGGATGATCTTGCGGCGTGGGTCGGTGCGGATGAAGAACACCTGGTTCGGCAGCACGTTCTTGATCTCGACGTACTCGTTGACGTCGGCGCCTGGTCCGTTCCAGATCTTCACCGACGAGGCTGGCCCGAACACGGTGATGTCGGCATAGCCGGGCTGGTCACCGTTGTTGACGAAATCGAGATAGCCGCTCTGGTCGATAGTCGCGTTGTCACCCGCGCTGACATTCCGCACCGAAGCCGGGGACGCCTGAGTGAGTAGCGCGCCACCCGCGCGAACGCCGAACCCGATACCGCGGTAGTCCGCGCCCAAGTTCGTCGGCGCGTCCGTCGTCTCCTTGTACGACAGGGCCAAACCGCCATTGCGGTATAGCCGGTACAGGCGCGGATTTCCCTCGGTCCCCGCCACCAGCCGCCAGTTGTCACCGGTGAACGGGATGATCGGCAGCGGATGTTCAGGTGTGCCGGCTAGCAGTAGTCGCGTCCACACCTCAACGAAGTCAACGAAGCCTGACAGCTTGACGGCGCCCATGGCGATGCGAGCGCGGATACCGTTGCCGTCCCAATCGCCTGATCCGTCGCGGCCCATGCGCGCCCATAGATCATTGGCACCCGGCGCGTAACCGGGTACACCGAACGACAATTCAGGCACCGACCCGAGCTGCATCGAGACAACCTGGTTATCGCCAGCGGTCTCGAAGTCTTTGTACGGGCCGCACACCAGCTCGCGCGTGTAGTTGTCCAGGCCCGGATCGTCATGCCACATCGCCGCGCTGTTGAACGTGCGCAGATACCCCGCGCCTTCACCCGTGTAGTAGAGCGGCCAGTTCGGTCCGATGTCGGTGGTGTAGGTGGTGGTGAACGCGTCCTTCACGTCGTCGTACTCGAACTCGAACGAGGTGACGTGCGGCTCGGACTCCCAGAACGCATCGTCGATGCCGAGCATGATGGACAGCTCTTGACTGGTTGGCGAGGCAGACACCGCATCGGGGATCGCCTTGACCATCCGAATGTCAGCCCACCAGCGGCCGAGCTCGTTCGTCCAGAAGTTGAGTTGGCTCTGCTTGATCGCGTCAAGCGACCCCGTGAACCTCTCCTGGGTTCGCCGCGTGTGTGCAGCATCCCGGCCGCGCACAATGACTTTCATCGTCGGCTCAGCGGCGTCATACAGCGCGTCAATGAAGGTCTCGCCGTCCTGCGTGGCACCCTTCTGTCGGATCACCTTCCACGATGCACCGAGGGCCTTGAGTTCCTTGATCTGCACCGACTCGGGCAGTGTCGGGTTAGCTCGCGCGATGCCGCCCATGAGGTTGATGAGCACCGAGACATCCGGCGACGTGAGCCACATAAGCGGCTTGTCGCCCTTGAGCACCGACCATGCGCCGTGCTTGGTAATCGGGCCGGCTGGGATGCGCACGGTGGGCAGGTTGTCGACCACTTAGTGGCCCGGTCCCGAGTTCTGGGCGGCGAGGTGGAACGCGATGTCCTTGCCGGTGCCGTCTTCAGTGGCGCGCTGGTTGGTCACATGGATGTTGGTGTCGCCGCCCTGGACTGGCGGCTGACCCTGACCCTGACCCTGCGCCGCTTGGCCGATCTGTGCCGCTGGTGCCTTGCCGCCCGCCAGGTTCGGCAGCGCAGGCTTGACACTGGCGAGCGCACCAACGCCGCGTGCGAGCCAACTGCTACCGGCCTTCTGCGACCCAGCGGGCAGAAGCGTCTGCAGCCAACCATCCGCAGCGATCCCGCCGACCTGGCCGAGGTACTGGACGGTGCGGCTGGCGAGCTTCATGCCGGTCTGTGCCGCCGCGCCAACGCCGGGGAAAGCGGCTGCTGCCATGCCGAGCGCCGTGTCGATCGTGCCGCCCGGGGTGATGCCGATGCCGCCGCCACCCGGGCCAGTTGTTGGCGCGACACCGTACGGGTCTGCCGGGGATGCGGGGGCTTGGGCTGCCCCTATAGCCCCGGCGCTGATGGCATTGCCCGCACCGATGACGTTGCCCGCTGCACCCACCGCGCCGGGAACGGCGAATGGGCCGACCTGCCCGGGCATCGTGCTGCTGACGTCGGGGCCGAAAGGGCTGCCCGGGTCCGGTCCCAAGCCCGGGAATGCTGGACCCTTGCCGAACTGCCATGAGGATGGCCCGCCTTGTCCGGGACCAGGTGTAGCGGGGCCCAGCCCGGCCGCAAGCGCACCCGCATTCTCGCGGCCCGGAATCCCAGCGCCCCAGTCTGATCCGCTGGGATTCCGGCGGAAGATGTTCGCCGCGATCTCGGCTTGCTGTTGCGGCGTCGCCGACCTGGCTGACGGCGCGTACTTTGTTCCGCCCGAACCCCGCCATGTCTGCGGCGTGATCTGGAACAAGCCCTCAGCCTCATTGCCGCCAGAGTTCACATCGTGAATCCCTTGGATGATGGAAGCGTTCCCGCCAGACTCTCGATTGATCAGGTGCGCCCACGCCGGATTTGGTGAGGTCCACGTTCCATCTGGGCGTTGCATGAGTGGGATTCCGCCACCGCCGGTAATGACCCCTGGCGACACTCCAGACCCGCCCCCGGTGGCACTGGTGGTTGACGGCGATGCGCCCGCAGTTGAATAGTTGCTGCCGTAGCCACCCGCGTTGGCGCCGCCGCCCTGCCCGCTGGCCGCCGCAATCCCCTGCGGCGTGTACTGCGGACCGAACGCACCCGACGTCCCGAGATACCCCATCAGCCCGAAGCCCTGATTCGGGTTGGCCGCCGAGATAGCGTTCATCTGCGCCATCGGGCCGGCCAGCGCGAGGTTGCCGACGAACTTCGTGATGTTTTCGAGGATTCCCGGAAGTCCCTTGGACGCACCGAAATCCGCGTCGATGCCCGCGCCGAACTCGCCCAGCTGGTTCGTCGCCTTGTTCAGTGATTCGGCCGCCTTGACCGATGTGTCATGCAGACGCATGTTCGCGTCGATCTCACCCTTTTTAGCCTGTGCGAGATCGTTACGCGCCTTGATCTCGTCGTTCGTCGTATGGGTGCTGTCGGCCATCACCTGCGACAGCACAGCCTCGGCGGTCGCTCGCTTGTGTTCTGCCTCAAGTACATTCTGCTCAGCGCCGTACATCGCGGTCGACTCGCCGGGACGGGGCGGAGCACCGTAGCCGGGGCCGTAGGGGACCTGGGCGCTCGATGAACTGCCCGCTGCATCCTTCGTGGCCGGGTTGCCCCAATACGGCTTACCCGCAGGCCAATCCGATAATGGGCCGCTCGTACCAACGCGTGCACCGGCATAACCGGGAGCCGCAGCAGGACCGTTTGGCGCCAACGGATTCGGCGCACCGGGCAGCCCGAGAATCCCCGGCAGGTTCGACGTATCAACATTCACACCGGGGGTGCCTGGCGTGCCGACAAAGCCGGGCTTTGCAGTGATGTTGTCAACGATGCGATCCCACGCCTCGTTGTACTTCTGCATGATGGTGAGGCCATGTTCCAGACCGGTGTTGATCCAGTCGAAAACCGTTGCGCCGCCAGTAGCAAGAGCGCCGCTCGACAGGTTGTTCTTGAACTTCGTCCACTGCTCGGAAAAGTCTTCAGTCTTCTTTGCGGCGTCGGGAATTGACTCACTGGCGGCCTTGAATGGGGCCGACAACTCGTCGGGGTTGATGCGGTGATCCTTGATGGCGTTCAGCATGTCGAGGTAGCCCTTGCCGAACTTTGTCGACGCTAAAGTCACCGCATCGGCATCCCGATGCGCATCGGATAACTCCTGAATCCGCTGAACTGTTTCCGCCAGCGCAGGGCCGGCGTCCTTGCCCTCTTTGGAGAAATTCCTCAGCGCGAACGTCAACGACTTAGTGACGGTATCTCCATTTAGACCCGCCCGCTCAAAGGTCGCCAACAGCCCGGCCGTTTGCCCCATATCGAGGCCGAATTCCTTGGTTGCGCGTCCCGCAGAGGTGAGCGTTGTCACCAACTCCTGCATCGGGATGCCGGTGTCGCGCGAGACGTTGAACAGCTTGTCTAGTGTCGTGGAATAATCCCTAGTTTCGACGCCTAGAACGTTGTACGCCTTCGCAAGCTCGCGAGGGCCGACCGGATTTCCCTTCTCCTGAAGGATAGCCAGGCGTTGCGTCATCGCATCCAACTCGGGGCCGGTCAGCTTCATCGACTGGTACACCTGGCCCGAGATTGCGCCGATGGACTCCAGTGGTGCCGCCGTGTCGGACGCTACTCGCTTGATGGAATCCGTTATGCCGCCGAGGACTTGGTCTGATGCCCCTGTGCTGAACGAGATTTTGTCGCTGATGGAATCCCACTGCGCGCCGAGCTGGTAGAGCTGTTGGCCGACCGCTACTACAGCTAGGCCGACTCCAGCGATACCGAGCGCTGCGATACCGCCGCTGCGCGAGATTCCCGCGAATGCCGAGTCTGCGAGGTTACCCAGAGCGCCGAATTGGCGGGTGGCGTCTGAGAGCCCGCTCCCGATCCCGTCGCGCAGCCCCTGCCGCAACATGGTTCCGGCGCGCGCACCAGAGTCGCCGACTCTCGTTGTCGCCCGGTCGTATTCCTCCATTGCCGCGGCGGCCTCGCGTACGGCATCCTTCTCGGCTTTGCGCGCCCTCTTCACGCGCTCGGCCTGGACCTCGACGCCGCGCGCGCCATCCTCGCGCATCTGCTTGAGTTGGCGCTCCTGCTGCGCCAACTCATCCTGCGCCTTGAGTATCTTCTGATACGACGCCCGCGCACTGTCGGCCATCTTCTCGACAGCCTTGCCACTCGCCTGTGCGCCCTCGGCGATCTGTGACGTCATCGACTTCGAGATATTCTTGCTGGCCTCGGCATAGACACGCTCGGCACGATTCGCTGCTGCGGTGGCCGAACGCTCGTCAAGCTCCGACTCAATAAGCAGGGTCAAAGGCACTCGCGTTCACCACCTTTCAGGAATAGCCGATTTCAGCGTTGAAGTCGTTGACCGCCTGTGTCTGCTCGGCGGTCTCCTCTTGTTTCTCGCGCCAGTACGCCTCACGCTCCAGCCGCGGCAGGAACCGATTCGGCTCGAAGTCTTCCCACTTCTCAGGGTCGACAGTGAGGGCCAGATAGTTGCGGTGGAACTGGGCGAACTCGTTATGCAATGTCAGCGAGAACATCTCGGCGTCGGTGTACTCGCCGTTACGCTCGGACTGGGTCTTGTACTCGCCGGTCTCGGGAAGTCCTCTGAGCAGCACCAGAAGCCGGCGGCTGGAGAGACGCGGGGCGTTGGTCTCGGGATTAATCGTCAGCCGGTGCCAGAGGCCGATATCGAGGCCGTTCGCATGGACGAGCAGGTCAGATTCGATTTCCTCGGGATAGTGAATCCAGAGATCAAGGGCCTCAAGGAAACTGAGGGTCGCGGCGCAGCCGCTCCTCCATCTGCCGATTCATCAACTGCCAACGAGCCTGCACCTGACCCGGGACGCCACCGGCTGCAAGGAACCGGTCGTAGGTCTCCTGACCCATCAGCGCGACGCACAGCATCTCGTCCTCGTCGATGAGCCCCTTGGGGTTTTCCTTGGTGATCGCCAACTTCATCCGCAGCGGGAAGACGGATCTCTTCGACCGCTTGCCGGTCACCGGGTGGTCGTATTGCTCCTGATCGAGATCCTCGTTGACCACACGCAGGTGCTCCAGGTACCGCATCCGCATCTTCGGCGGCAGATAGCGCGGATAGGGCAGCGTCCACGTCTGGCCGTCGCCGATGTCGTAGTCGTAACCGGTTGCGACACCGAAGAACTCGGCTTCCTGGGCGCGGGCCTCTTCCGGCTTCATGGGGCGTGATTCTTCGGGCTGTTCGTCAGACATGATTTCCTCTCGGGCTGATGGGCTGCGGGCTGATGATGGGCTGAGTTTTCAGAGCGCGCCCCGGTCGGTCAGCCCAACCGACCGGGGCGAGCGACTTGGTTATGCCGCGATCGTGACGCTGGCCGACGCAGGCGAGTTCGCCGAGACGCCGTTGGTACCAGTGGCCACCGCGCGCAGCTTCGATGCACCAGCGGTCAGCGCCGGGAGTGTCAGCGTGACAATGCCCGAAGCGACCGCGACATTGGTCGGCGTGACCGCCGTGAGCCACGTCGAGCCGGCATCGGTCGACTGCTGCGCCTTGTACGACCACGGATCAGCCGGACCGGTCGGCTCCGGGAACGCCAGCGTCGCAGTGAGCGCGGCGCCCGCAGTCGCAGTCGGCACCGTCGCCGAGAACACCGGGAGACCACCGAGTGCCGCCCAGCCCTTGCCGCCCCAGATCCGATAACGCTTCACCGGCTGGTACACACCGTTAATGACGGCCATGCAGCTCTCGTCGCGGACCGGCAGATAGGTCAGCTCGGAAGCCTCGCTGTCCTTCTTGTCCATCTTCGAATTGCCGATGTCGTCCCACTTGGCCAGCGAGATCACGTCGCACGAGTAGACCGGCAGACCGTTCCAGTAACGCACCCGGAAGAACAGGAACTGGCGACCGGGATTGAAGTTCGACAGCGTGCGGGCGTATACGGCGTTCGTCGCGCCGATGTCCTCGATGAGCGAGTTGCCGTCCTCATCGGTGAACGGGTTGTTGTCGTGCAGACGCTGCACCCACGGCGTACCGGTGTCGACCGGCGTCACACTGAAAGGCTCAGTGAACTCGGTGATGTCGGTGTCGTAGGGCTCGATGTCCTGCAGGATCATAAACCGGTCGTTGGTAACCTTCGGCTTCCACGAGGGGCCGTCGCCGTCCTTGAACGGTCCGAGGTTGATAAACCCCTCGTTCGGATCGGGGTTGGGCGCGAAGTGCCCGTTTGGCTTCAGGATGGCCAGCAGGTCACCGCGCAGATTGCCATCGGTGGCGTACGGCGACCAGCGCATCGAGCCATCGGAGTTGTTCGGTGACAGGTCGGTGGCGTCGCCACGCGCGTCACGGCAGAACACCGCGACGCCAGTGCCGCGGCGCAGCAGCTCGGGCGCGCGGAGATCCATCCCCGCTCCGACCCAATCGGTTCCAGTATCGGGAATCGTCGTCATCTCTTCTCCTCATATTTCAGGGGGGTTGGTGCCGACAGTGGCGCCGGCGGTTAAACCCCCTGTGACGTTCACGGGGGCGACTTGGTTGGGCTGGGTGCGGCTAGGGCGCGGGGACGAGCGAGATGCCGAGCTTCAATTCGCTGACGAACCGGAGCACGACCGATTCAGCGCCGTAGTCTTCCTCATGGGCGGCTTCGGTCAGCTCGGCCCAATCGCAATGCGCGACAGAACCATCCGGCATGACCGTGTCCAGCCCGGGATTGTGCACGAGTTGCAGCGCCCGGGCGTCCGTCTTGTCGACCTCGGCCATGCCTGCGGAGTAACTGTTGGCGGCCGAGTCGATGAAGGTGTGGATGCGCAACGTCGGATAGTCGGTGTCATCAGTGCGGCCACCAGTCACACGAGTGATGGCGCGGTACGGCTTCGGCTGGCCTGCGACCCACAGTTTCGCGCCGAGACTGCCCGCCGTTGCAGCGATGGGCCGATACCAGGCGATCGCGAACGAAACCGCGTTGATCGCCTTGTAATCAGCGGTGAGTGGCGCGGTCATCGCTTCTCGGTGAACTGGTTCTCGGTGCGCGCACGCACGGACGACTCGGGATTGTGCACCGAACCGAACTCGATCCAATGCGACTTGTAGTCCGAGAACTCGATGATGACACCCTTGTTGCCGAAGCGTCCGATTCGGATGCCGTTCGCGTAGTCGCCTTCATCATGGGGTGCGATTGATTGCGCATACGCGACGGCCTGCTTGGCGACCAGAAGTTTGTACTGGATGATCTCGTCGTCATCCTGCAATGCGCCGTCGATGTCGGTCTGGGGGATGATGTCGGAGAGTTTCACGTCACCCCTCCTCGTACTCGCACACACAGAACACGTGGTCTTCTCGGCCACGAATGTCCTTTTCCAGCACCGGGTTACCGCGCATCACGTACCGGCGAGCGTCATGCGTCAGGGTCGCGCCGGATGTGATCGCAATGACGGCGATCGATGCCGGGTCGCCGTCTTCGTCCACCGCGGGGATGATGCCGCCGGCGACAGGCAGGAACGCCCAGCCGATCTCGCTGGTGGTGATCGTCAGGTTCTGCAGCTCGCTCGGCGTCTGGATCTCGAACAGCGCGTTGTCGACGAACACCGATACCTCAGTCGTCAGAGGCTCGCCATAGTCGCCGTACGTCGGATTGCCCCCGCCGTCGAGAACGGGGACGGTCGTGACGATGCCGACACGCTGGTCACCGATCCGAAATATGCCCACCGGTCAGTAGTCGCATTTCGGGAAGTAGCCGCGGGGAGCCGCCTGGACCGGATCGAGGCCGAGCAACTTCCGCTGCCGAGTGGTCAGGTAGTCGATGACCGCCCGCGCACCTTCGTCGAACGCACCCGATACCTGCCGCTTGCTGGTGATGTTCTGGAAGCTCGAGAGTGGGCCGAGATCGCCGTACATCATGGCGTCTCGGACCACCTCGAATAGCACCTGCTTGGCCGCCTCGGTGTCGACGTCGGGCTTCAGACCGCGAATGCCGTCCGAAACCACCTGCAGCAGACGAGTTGCCGTGGTGGTCTCGCCCGTCGACAGGGTGCCCTGGTACTCGGTGGTGAAGTCCGAGATGCCCAGGAAGGGAGCGGTCACGGTTTGGTCAGCCCTCCGCGCGACGACGGCCGCGAGGATGCGGCACCGGCTTATCGGCCTGTTCCGGTTCCGGCGTCACGAGGTCAGCGTTGACCAGTTCCACCAGCGCATCGGCAGTCGCGGTCTGGGCGGGATACGGCGTCAGGCTGCCGTCCTCGACCAGCGGCGCGGCCACCTCGTCGTCGACCGTGATGGGTTGCTCCGTGGGCCGCGCGTAGTGGAGTTGCCCCACCACGCACGGCTTCACGACGTTGTACCAGCCCATCAGCCGAAGTCCAGCGCCTGGATGTCGGCCTTGTTCATGGCCTCGACCTCTTCGCGGTCATAGCCGGCCGCCACCGCGAAGTCGACCCACTCTGACTTGGGCGCCGACTTGGCCGGCTGGCCTTCATCCTCGGAATCTTCTGCGCCGCCGGACTTCTCGACCAGGCCGGTGTCGACAAAGTGCTTCGCCTGATCTTCGGGAAGCCAGTCGATCACCCCGCCCTCGTAGACATGGTGGACGTGGCCCCCTTTGTCCCGAGCCAGGACGAGGGGGGCCTTCACGACATAGCTCATGCGTTCACCCCGTTGATCAGCCAGCCGGCGCCCGGCTCCAGCACGAGCGGCACGGTGGTGCGACGGGCGCGGATACGCCAGCCGTCCACGTCCTTGTCGCGGATCGTCTGCACCTGCAAGCCGTTCTCGGCCTGCACGTAGTCAGGCGCGTTCAGCCGCTCATCGGCGAACGCACCGAACACGGTGGTGTCGACCACGAGCGCCTTGCCCGACACTGGGGCGTTCGGGCTGGTGATCCACGTCAGGCCGCCGATCTGGCGCAACAGCGAACCGTTGAGCCCCTGAACGACCGCCGTCGACTGCACGCCGGGGAACTCCTTCGGCAGGATCTTCATCAGGTCGTCGTCAGAGACGACGTTGGCGAAGACCGCGGGCTCAACGAACACCGCGTTGGGCATGTAGCCCTGCTTCAGGTTGATGATGCTGGTGATGGCGCGCATGACATCCCGCAGGATCTTTGACGTGCCGCCACCGGTCTTCCATGAGGCGATCGCGTCGGTGTTCTGCGTGACCGCCGAGACGATGGCCGACAAGGCAACCGAATCGATGGTCTGGATGTGCGAGTTCATCAGCTTGCGGAACGACCGCTCGACGACGTTGTACCGCTGCCGACTGATCAGCTCGTCAGTCAGCAGCGCATCGTTGCCCCACTTGACCGTGTTGGCGGTCGATGCAGGGCCGGTGCTGATCGGCGTGATGGGGTACTCGCCACCGGGCGGGACAGCCTTCGGAGCGCGATCCGCGTAGATCGTCTCGTTCTGCTCGTAGCCGATCGAGCCCGACTCGGTGAAGAACTGGCCGGTGAGCAGCTTGTCGGAGACGAACTGTTCGTCGCCGACGGTGCGCAGTGCGCGCGCTACCCAAGGGGTGTCCTTGAGGAACCGGTTGATGGACAGCACATCGCCCGAAAGGGTCGGTGCTGCAACGGGGTACTGAGGCATGGTGCCCTACTTTCCTGTGATGGGTTACCTGGGCCTCAGCGACCCAGTTTGATGACGACCTTGGAGCTGGCGGCCGCCGAAAGGGCGGTGCCGATGATCTCCTCGGGCTCGTCGGTTCCGTTGGTGAACGCCGCGACGGTCCCGCCGGTGGCGCCGATGACCGGCTTGCCGGCCGCGATGGAGCCGGTTGCACCGACCGTGTGGACGCCCTCGGTGTAGACGACCAGCGGCTTGCCGCTGGCTGCGTCGTGCCCGGCGACGCCGAGCCAATTCTCGTTCGGCGCAGCGATGGCCGCGACGGTGTTGTCTCCCGAGACGACGACCACCTGACTGGCGGTCACATCCGCAGACGTGGTGAGCGGCAGTCGAGCTGCCTCGAAGTAGATGGGGGTGTGCTCAGCCATGATCAGGCGTCCTTTCCGTAGGTCTTACCCGTGACCTGGGCGTAGACGGTGCTCATCTCGGCGTCGAGGTTTTCCTCGCGGTGCACGCCGTGGCCTATTTCGTCGACCGGGACTGCCTTGTTGGCGGGCAGCGTGTTGAGCAGCGCGAGGGTGCCCTCACGGTTCTTGCCCAACTCGGCGCGCCAGGTGTCGGCGCTGGCCGCATCGATGCGGCCGGTGCTCAGCGCGTTGGTGATCGCCGTCTCGTTCTCGGCCTTGACCGCCGCGTCACGGCGCGCTTCCAGATCGGCCACAGAGGCGGCCATCTGGTCGAACTGTGCGACGTTGACCAGCTTCTGACCGAACTTCGCGGCGACCTTGGCGGCCTCCTCGATGGTCGGCTCCGGTGCCTCGGTGGGCTCCGGTGCGGCGAACTTCTCGATCGCCTCGTTGATTGCATCCTCGTCGGCGTCGGCGTCGAGGCCGAGCTTCTGGAGCGCGCTTTCACTCAGGGTTGCCATAGTGGCTTCCTTTCCTTTCTCGGCCTCGGGATTCCGAGGAGTCTCTGTGTGCGCCTGGGGAATCCGCGGCGCTGGGGCGTGCGATCGCCCGGCGTGATTGAAGATGGACAGATCGAAGAACGCCTTGACCTTGTTTGCGTCGTGTCCCTTGATCGATTCGACACGATCTGCCAGGCCCGCGGCGACGGCTTCCTCTGCGGTGAACCACGTCTCATCTGCCATGAGCGCGCGCCAGTCCTCGACGCTTCCGCCGGCGCGCTCGGCGTAGATGCTGGCGATGTTGGCGTTGACGCGCTCGAGGTTGTCGGCCACCTTGCGCATATCGTCGGCGCCACCGACAGCCAGCGCGTGGCCGTTGTGAATCATCATCTCGCTGTTGCGGTTCATCACGATCTCGGCGCCGGCCATCGCGATGAACGACGCTGCGCTGGCGGCCAATCCGTCGACAATTGTCGTAACGCGGCCGCCGTACCCGCGCAGCACGTTGAGGATCGCCACGCCATCGAACGCATCCCCGCCCCGCGAGTTGATCCGCACCGTCAGGTCGGGGGTTCCGTCGATCGCCGCCAACTCATCGGCGATGGTCGTGCTCGTCACGTCGGCGCCGATGATCCCGTAGATCCTGGTCTCTACCACAGTGTTTGCCCTCCGTCGGGGTTCTTGCGGCGATCCTTGGGGCTGCGACCGCGTGTGCGCATCCGTGCTTGCGCAGGCTGGTCAGCCGGATTCATGGGCATGCCAGGTGCGGCATCCTCCGACGCCGCCGTGTCGGCCGGATCGGTCGTCGCCGTCTCAGGATCGGGCGCGGGAAGTCCCGTCGCTGAACGCAGGAACGCCTCAAGCCGGTCGTCGGGAGTAAGCAGACCTGCGCTCACAAGCATCTGCAGCGCCGCGGCCGTAGCGTCCTGACGCGAACCGATCTCGTCGAATACCAGCAGTGGCGCGGGCTCATCCGGCCCCCAGTTGCGATCGACGATGTCCTCGACCACATGCGCCTGGGTGATCTCGCGGATGTCGTCGGCCACAGTCTGCACGGACTGCACGAACGTGTCGGCCTGGACGCTGGCTAGCGCGTAGCTGCCGCCCTTGCCTTCAAGGTTCAGGAAGTGAGCCAGGGCAACGACGGCCATTGCGTGGTCATGCCACTCGATCGCCCGTCGCGGGTCCATCGGGGTGCCGGTCGGCGATAGGATCGCGGCGAGTTCATCCTTGGTTAGCGCGAGGCCGGCCGTCTCGCCACTGCCATAGTTCGAGGCGAGCGCAAGCAGCTCGTCCATGCGGGTTTCATCTTGCGAATCACTCTCATTGCCCCAGATGACCGGGACGCCAATGCCGTGCCGCCGGGCCGCAGCGGCCTCGATGCGCATCAGTTCGTCTTTCCAGATCCAGTGCTTGTACGCCCCCCGCAACAGGCTGTTGCCGACCCACACGCCGGGGTCCATGTCGCGGGTGTAGACCACTAGGCGGTCGACGGGAATCGCTGGGCCCATGCTGCTCGGCGCCATGACGACCATGCCCGCGCTGCCGAATGTGCCCGCTGGCCACTGCTGAATCGAGATCAGGCCACCATCCCGATCGACGTTCCAGTAGGCGATCGACGACTGTGGACGCGGAGCTAGTTTGCGCAGGGGGAACAGGCCGTTGACCGGTTCGCCATAGACAATCTCGAAGACGCTGTGGCCGAACTGCTGGTAGGTCAATGCCTGCTGTAGGTGTCGAGCCCAGGAGAAGCTGCCCCGAGAGCGTGGCGTCGCCCGGTTCTCGTCGTCGCCCTCGATGGGCAGGCCCATGCTGGTGGCGACATGCCGAACGACCGCATCATCGGCCCCGTTCGGGCAGATTCGCCACTGTGTGCGGCGAATTGGTAGCCCGAGAGCGCGCATTACCGACGAAATCCGGGCGTCTTCGCGGACCATCCGGCCGTACGTGAACACCGAATTAGGCCATTTCAGCTCTGGATTCAGCTCGAACTGGTCGAGCATCGGCAAGCCCCAGGAGCTCAGATTGCCCGGAATCGGGTTGACGTAGCCCTTTTCGGTGCGGGGAGCGACTGTCTTGGGGGTCAACATCGCTCCTCTCTTGCCTACATTGAGGCGGTCATCGGGTTGAATAATTCGCGTGCTCTACGGCGTGGTGCCGCGGTGCGCGGGGGGACCGTCTTGCGTTTCGGCGGCTCAGACTTGGCAATCAGCGCGCCGTGAGCCAGCGTCGAGGCGAATAGCGCCGGGGCTGAAACGCCTGCGGCGTCCTCGTCCCAGACGAAGCCACCCGCGGTCATGTCCTTGCGAACTGCACTGCCGGCCGCGTCCTCGAGCACCGACTGGCCGCTGTGCGAGAGTCGAGAGTCCAGCGCGGCGTTGAGGAAACCGCCGCACCACTGCGACCACCGGCCGCCGTCGACCATCTCGGGCTCGATGCCCGCCTGGATCAGATCGTCCTCGATCGATGCGGCATCACCACGCCGCTTGATCGCCACCGCAACGGGGTTCATCGCAGTGACCAAGTCGACCACCGCTCGGACTGCCTCGTGGCTCGTGGTCGGTCCCAGCTTGCCCAGCGGCGGCCGAAACTCGATGTGCACCAGGCCCGAATCCGTACGTTGCGCGCCGACGATGGCCCAGATTCCTGAGTCGGGATCACAGTGCACACCGATCGCGGGGCGTCCGACCAGCTTCGGCGACGGGTTGCGCATGGCTTTCCACTCGTCGGCGGGAATCTCGGACGGGCGCTTATTGGACGGCGGCGGGTAGTCGCCCCAGCCGAGCCAGTCGGCGTCGAACAGTGCGAGGTCTTCGGGGCCGGCATCCTTGGCGCCCTGCAGATGCGCTTCCATGTCGCGGTCATTGCCGACGACGCCGTAGCTCGGTTGGGCCAGCGGGTAGGCCGCTGGGTCGCCGCGCTTGAACGACGACTTTGGCGCCCGGAATAACGCGCCGTAGAGTCCTGGCGCGCCACCATTCTCGACAGTGCGAACGAGTCCCGAGAAGCGGTGGCAGTTCGGGTGCTGCGACACCACGGGTGGTGTGCTGACGTAGAACGTCTGTGCGTTGTCCGAGGCGGCCTGTGCGCCGGTAAGGTTCGCGACCTCCTTGGGCACCAGGTCGTAAGCCTCGTCGAAGATCACATCATCGAGCTCGGTGAAGCCACGGGCGAAGTGCTGTGTGCGTGGGCCGAATTGAGCCTGCACTAAATGCTTGTCGCCGCGGATCGGCTTGAGCACGATCGTGCCGCGGTTGTCCTTCTTGCTCGGCGGCTTGGCCAGTCGGTTCTTTAGCGACGGGACGCGGTCGATGATCGCGCACACCCGGTCGAACACATCCTCAACGGTCGCCCACTGCTGCGCGGTGTAGACGATCCGGCGTCGTCGCTTGAACAGCTTCCAGAGAATGATCAGGATCAGCAGCAGCGTCTTGCCCTGTTGTCGCGTGCACTCCAGCACGACCACGCGGTGTGTGTAGAGCCGAATGCCGAACTCGTTGACCGGCAGCAGTGACAGCACCGCGCGGACGATCATCCACTCCCACGGCAGCAGCCACACGCCAATGCGTGCGCCGAATCTTGTTGCGCGATCGCCCTCGGACTCGTCGCCCTCGTGCCAGGTCTCGTGCTCAGGCTGTTGGCGGCCGGTCAGCCGCGGGAACTTTCCGAGCCATTCGGGCCAGCGCTTGAGCCAAGGCCGATTCGTCTTGCCGGGTGGCAGCTCAGTCGTCGTCATCGAGCACGTCATCCTCAGCGCCGCCGCCGGCGTCGAGGACCGCGCGCTGTCGCCGAAGTGCCGCCAACGATTTCTCCATCTGCGCGACGGTGGCTCGGTGCTGACGCAGTACGTCGGTCACGTGCACCTCCACCGTCTTGACGCCGATCTTCACTTCAAGCCATGAATCCCGGTCACCGCGGAGTAGTGCGGTCAGCTTCTCGAGGTGGTCGGCGACATGCGCCGCCTGCTCGACCTGGAAGGTGAACGAGTACGGATCTTCAGGCTTGAAGAACTCCGCGAGGAGCCGTTGACCTGCGGTTTCAGGCATGGCCCGAGAGTTGTTGTGGCGCAGTAGGTTTCAGAACCGCCTGATTGCGCGCCCCGTTGGAAAAAAAAAGCCTGATTGGCGGTCCGACCTGGGCATATGCCCCCCTCTCGATATTTTCGGCCGGGGGGGTCGTGCTCACCAGGGCCAGTCCATCGCCAGCACCTCAGGCTCGGCAGTACCGCGACCAGCCACAGCCAGGTGGTCATTAACCCCATCGCCGCGCTGTTGGTTGCAGCGGCGGTGTAGCAGCCGGTCGGGCAGTGGTATCAGCAAGCCCTTGCGCACAGCCTCGGCTCGGGTCATCGCGCCATGGTCAGCTTCGAGGTGGCCTGATCGAGGCAGGTCAGGGTCGTAGTCCCAGTTGCGCTCATCGGCTAGGTACATCGGCTTGCCGCACCAATCGCACGGTGCGCCGTCCTGGTGCTTGCGTCGCAGTGCAGCTGCCGCCTGCTGATGACGGTGACCCAGGCCCCTCTCGGTGGTGGTCGGCTTACGTCGTGCTGTCGTTGCCATCATCGTCGCCGAGGTCGTGCCACACGAGTGTGACTACCTTGCTGGTCACGATCAGCATCACGATGACAGCTGCCGGAATCAGCCAGTGCCACGCCCATCCGATGCAGGTCAGCACCAACGCCGTACCAAGGATCACCACGACACCAGCGAGTGCCGCGATCTGGTGGTCAGTCACAGTGCGATGGGCTCGCGCTCAACCGGCGGCTCAGGTATCTCCAGCACCACGGTCGCCTTGCCCATGCCATGCCGCGTCACTTCCATGCTCATCGGCTGCATCTGCGGCGCGTTGGCTATCTGCTGCTGCATCTCGATGAGCGCGGTCAGCGCGCTGAGTCGGGCGAGATAAGGCAGCGGTTGTCCCGGTTGTGCGCCGTATCCCATGGCCTGCGGGAACATCTGCGGCCGTGAGGGTATGGCTGCTGCGGGTACTTCCTCGTCGAGCTTGGTGACGCCGTCGACGATGACGGTCAGATGCGGCATCAGTGCGACTCGCTGGGATGGTCAGCATCGAACGCCTCGTAGTACGCCCGCGCTGACTCTAATGCCTGTTCGGGCGTGAGGTTTTTATTGAACAGGGCCGCCTTCGCACCGTTGAACACGATGAGTCGGTCTCGCATCAGGGCGAGGGCATTGAGCGCTTTTACCTCTATGGCCACTTGGATCAGCTCCCTCGATGCCCTACCGCACACTCAGGACTCAGCCCGTGCATGTGCTTGATGAACGCGGGCCCGTACACCTTAGGGTGCTCGGTGTCGAAGTCGGTGATGTTGAGCTTGCCGAGTGGCACACCGCAATTACACGAGATCGTTGGCTGGCGGTGGCGCAGCGTCTCATTCGCGGCTGCTGCTGCCCGAAGCTGCTGGAGTTCGGCATTCGGCACGATCGTCGATGCGCCCTCCGTTTCGATCAGGTGCACGATCGAGGTCATGTGCAGCTTGGCGAGTGTGTTGATCGCCTCGGCCATTTCGGGGTCGTGGCCGTCGGTGCGGTACATGGGCGGCACGAAAGGGAACGGCTTGCTCTTGTCGTCGCCGGGGTACATGAGGCTGCCCGCGCGGGAGGTGAGTAGGTCGATGATGGGCTGGTTCATCGGCCGGATATCCCACATCGGCGGCAGGATGGCCAGTCATCCCAGTCATGGTGACGCGCGATTTCACAGCAGGTGATATCGACGATCCATCCCCAGAGGCTTGCCCAGAAGCCCAACTCGGTGCCGTTTGGTCCGCCGCGATGAAACGATGGCAGAGTCACAGCGGCCCAATCTTGAACTGGGCGCCTAGATGCCGCTCGATGTCCGCAATTGATCCGCACGCCTGCTTGTTCCAGTGCTTGTCGTAGACCGTGACGACCATGGGGTTATCCAGCCGATTCGACCACCCAATCAGCCTGCGCGCGGTACGTCGCAGTGCGTGGGCGAGGTGGCGCTTCATCGGCCGAGTTCCTTGATGTCCTGCATAAGCAACGAGTCATCTTGCAATCGCATGAGCTGTTCGTTGGTGATGGTGATCGGCGGCGCCATTGGTGGCAATGGCGGATACTCGGCGGTCAGGCTGAAGTGGCCGCCGCGCTCATCCTTGCCTTCGCATTCGTCGACTTCACGGTCGAACATCACCTGGTCATCGAGTTTTACGGTCAATCTGGGCATGGGCTGATTTCCTCTCAAGCCGGGGCTGCGGCTTACTTCCACGCGACTCGTAGCCGCGCGTCCATCTCGGGGTCCATCTCGGCCAGCGAACGTCTCGCCGTCGGCAGCAGATCCACCTTGTCGCAGAACCGCCGGTTGGCCACGTAGATCCGGGTTGCGTCACCATCGCGGCGGGCTTCTCGCAAGGCACACAGGGCGATGGTGATTTGCCTGGTCAGCGGCGCTGGTTTGGCGAATGTGGTGATGGCGACAACCTCCCGCCTATTCGCCGAGGGCCAACTTCATCAGTTGGTCGCGTTGCGGTACAAGCGATTCGATGTGCGTCCTGAGTGCGTCGGAAATGGTGAACACTTCCTTGATCCCGTGGCGCTCCATTGGGAACTGATCGTGGCGCAACTTCTCGACGTCATATCCGCCACGCTCTAGAGCCACGATGTACTGCAGTTCACTGCCGTGGGTCGATATGCGTTGCTTGAGGTATCGGGTGGTTCCGATCTTGACAGTGGTCGGGCTCAGCATGAGGTAATAGACGAAGGCGGGTAACGCTTTTCGGCGAGCAAGCTCTTCCTCGCGCTCCACGTCCAATTGCGCTTGATATTCCTCATCGGTGGGCCACCGCTCGGCGTCGTCGGGCGGTGGAATTTCCTCGCGCTCGCGCTTCTCGTGCTCGAATACGCGGGCGGCGATGCGCACTCCATGCCAGTAGCAGACTGGGGTGCCGTCAATCACGTCTAGCCCACACTTCGCGTCGCCCGGTCGTTCACGCCAGACGCACCGCGGTGAGATTTCCCGAGCGAGCCTTTTCGGCGACAGCGGCGCGAATTGACCGGCATGGGAGCCGAATGCACTACGGTATGACATCGTCCACTCCTAATTAGTGGGCCACACCCCGGGGCTGTTAGCGCAGTCGCCGGGGGCTTTTTTGAGACTTGGGCATGGTTGTGCTCACAAAGTCACTGGGACTATATCGCAGAATGACACTCTTGTCATTCAAGGCTCCTGGTCAGGCGTGTTGGTTCTGCCGAGAATGCGTACTTACGTCAAGTGCTGATTGGCTCGGGTTTCGCGCCGAACACGGGTCAGCGCACGGCTGATCTGGTCGGCGTGCTTAAGAATGTCGGCGTCGGTATGACTATGGAAGTACAACCGATCCATCGCACTCCAGGCGGCACCGATGGCCTTGCTGATCGGCTTGACGTTGTCGCCGTCCACCCAACTCGCGTCGTTGCTCATTCCACAACAACCCAGGTGAGACGGGACATAATCAGCTCTGGCCGGTCGGTACGGCCCTGCTCCTCGTAGCGCCGCGTCAGGTGCGCGTGCATGGCCCGCGCCTCGTCCTCGTCGCCATACTCACGCGATACGGGGCGCTGTCCAACCTCGCCCCAGAGAACACCCCAAGTGACCCCGCCGTTCCACTCGTCACCGATCATTTGCCTGTTCCTTTCGGGCCGATAATTGAGCGTTTCGTCGCCCTCACACGCCAACCTTCCCGTTCACCCGCTGCCGACGAACGCGCCTGATGTCGGCCAGTAGATACTCGGGAATATCGTCGGTGTTGCGCCGCATGAACCCGCAGCGACCATTGGGCCGGCGGAATCGACGGGCCTTCAGCGTGCCGTCCTTGACCCAACGCTGAAATTCCTTGTAGTGCACGAACTCGTCGAGCTCGCCCATGATGCCCGACCAGTAACGCTCGTCGTGCTGCGTGCGTTGGTTGCCGATCAGCTCCTCGCGGGTGAAGTGCATGTACTCGCTGGCGTTGATGTTGCGGATGAACAGCGATTCGGCGTTGTACTCGGTCTTGCATTTTGGGCAGCGCACCTCGATCGCGTCACGGCGGCCGTAGATCGCGATCGCGCAGTCCTGGCCGTCGATCTTGGATAGGCAGCGGCCCCAGAGTCGCGGCGGCTGAGGGCGATTGATCACTCTCTCGGCATCGCCCAGGCACGCGCTGATCTCGCTGAGACACAGGGCGGCTGCATCGTCGCCTGCAATCGCCGTGACGTGGCGCGCTAGCCACAGGGCCATCAGCACGCCCTCGGTCGGCGTATCAGCACGCACCTGATCGGCGGCGAGTGGACCGATGAAGGCGACGGGTACTGCGCGCGGTCGACGATAGGGGACGCCGCGTGTTTCAGTGAGATCCTGGGCCCAGCGCACGAGTGTGGCATGGATTCGGTCGAGCGCGTCGCTGGCTCGGGAGTTGAATCGCATTGGCGCTTCATCAGATCGGGTCTGTCGTGCCATATCGCTGCCGAGTCGCGCTTGGCCTACCGCCGCCTCGTGTAGATGGGTGATCCACCGCGGCAACTCGGTCAGCATCTCCGTCAACTCGTCGATGTGCGAGTTGCACAGGAACAGTTGGGATTTCGCGCCGCACTGCTGGCATTGGATACTCAACGGAGCCGTCCCGATGCGCGTCGAGCTCGTGCATCATCCCGCTGTGCCACCCTGCATTGATCACAAGAACGCTCGCGGTATCTTCGGTGACTCAGATAGCCCGCCGCTGTCCCGCACGTCTTTCGGATTATCGGCACGCACGTTCTGATACTGCGTCGCTCGCCAGCCCATATCCCGTAGTTGATTCCGAGCATGTCGGCATACGATTCACACAGGCTGAACACCGGGCAGTCTTGGCACGCCTGAATTGCCCACCGGGCTGCTTTTGCCCGCTGTGCAACTGGCAGGTCTTCGGGAAACCAGTTCTCCGGGCTTTGGTCTCGGCACGCGGCCTTTATCATCCAATCGCGATCAGGCACTGTGTGGTACCCCTTCCGGTCCGGTGTATTCGACAACGTCAAACCAGCGCACCGCGTCAATTCCGTTGCGGCGTAGATCTACTCGCCAGGTGCGCTCAATGTGCGGGCCGGGGTGACCCTTCATGCGATGGCAAGTGTTGGTGCTGTTTGTCGCGCGGCAGAACGGCCTGAGTTTCACGGCCATGCCACCGCCGCCAGCCCATTGACCCGCCAGGCCGGAACTGCAATCGGCAACAAATCCCCAAGCCGCAGCGCACCCATCCCCGCCATGGTGAGCGCGTCAGCTTCATCGTTACCGCCATCATTGAACGCCGAGAGAGTCACGGGCCATTCATCTTTGACCGCGTTGTAGACCGTGCGCTTATCGTCAGTTCCCTTGCCTGTAGCCCATTTAGCGCGCGTCTTGGGTGACACCACCGCAATGGGCACAAGATTGGCATCGAGCGCGCCAAAGACGCCGTGCCACAGTCCTGATCGGTCGAATGCCGCGCCGTGTTGCGAACCGTACGACGGGCCTTCCATGACGACGAGATCAGGGCACGTTCCGGTCAGCGCCTCCATGATCTTCCTGACCGTCCATCGCACCCGCCGCGACCGTGACTGCCAACTCGCCCCGTTGTGCCCGCTGTACCCGTGGTGGCTGACATGCACCGGCTGGCCGTCGCGGAGGATTGCGACGCCACTGCTGGTGAGCGACGGATCGACCCCGACCACAATCACTTTGGGTGCTTCCGGTTGGCGATTGCGGCGGCGCGCGAAGCCGATGCCGCGGCGCACTTGCGCGAGCAGAACGACTGCTTGGGGTAGCGCCTGCGCATTGCCCGTGATCGCATGATGGTCACGCCGCAGTTGCCGCAGTTCCGTGGCTCGTAGTACCCGTGTCGCCGCATGTGCTGCGACCACGAGTCCATCAGTTCGAGGTTTTCGAGCCGGTTATCGGTTCGGATGTGATTGAAGTGATGGACACACTCAGATGGATCGAGGTGCCGGCCTAGGTGCTCCTCCATGACCAACCGGTGCTCGGCCACATTCCCATCTTTGTTGCAGTGCGGATGGTCGGGTGCGTAGATGTACACGTAGCCCGAGGTGTTGATGGTGCGGCCGCCGCGCCACTTTGGGTTCCCCTCGCCGACATACGCCTTGTCTCGACAATCTCGGGAGCAGAACCGAGGCGGGTTATGGCCGTTCCTAATCGCCTTTTGGTGGTAGCAGTTCCGAACGTAGAACTCAGCTCCGCACTGGTCACATGGGCGGTGATATCCCGGCGCGCTGGCTTTTGGTGGCATTAGCGCACCGCCGACTGTGGTGTTTGGGTAGCATCCACGGCTAGCCCCTCCTTGCTTGCTCAAGTGATGGGTCAGTGGCCAGGTGGTGTTGGTAGCACCCCTGGCCACGTCTGATTTTACCAGCGCGCCAACGCTTTTGGGGTCGATGCCGCAGACGATCATTTTGCGTTCCTTAAGCAACTGCAGAACGCGGCAATGGTTCGGACTTCACGCCCGTCCTCTGGGCCGTCAAGATCCTGGATCGTCGCCTGGTGTCGCTCGATTTCGACATGGCGACACGGGCCATAGCCGTACCGATGCTCCGATGATGGGTGTCCGCACCGTGCGCAATTGGAGGCGAAATAGACCCGGGCCATGTGGGCATCCGTCGCGCGTCCACTCCTTGCGCGACAACGATTCTCTGGTTCGGCGTGACAAGTTGGGCACTTGACGCGCGCCCAATCCCATGGGATTTCGCTGCCCACTACAGCACCTCCCGTAACTCGCACCGCGCGAAGTGAACGATCCGCTTACCGATTCGCGTGCAGCGTTCGCCAGGTTTGGCGCCGCACGACGGGCACACGATGCGCAGCGCCTTGCGGACGGCCGCGTTGTTCGGGTTGGTCAGCTTCGACGTCTTGGCGCTCATGGCCGCTCCCAATCCGGTGACCAGATCAACAGGGCGGGCAACGTGATTGATTCGGCTTCTACGCCATAGTCGCGTTCTAGTGCGCTGTATCCGCTCAGTGGCCACCAGGGGCGAAGTTGACTCGGGTACACATGACGCGGGTTATGCGCGAGAATGATTCCATCCTGATCGCGGATCACAGACTCGAACGGCAGCGCGTCCAGCTGCTCAACCGTCGTGATGGTGCACGCCTCGCGCCATGCATCGGCAAGGTCTTCGCAGTAGCCGAGCTGCGCTTCGTCGCTATTAAACACACGCCACACGCCCATTTTCCGACTGAAGACTTCGGCCATTCGGCTCGGGTAGGTGCTCATCGCGCGTCCACCAGCCCGTGCCCAAAACCCCACAGGATCCGGTGCCGCCATAATCGCCATCGGTCAATCGGCGTGAAGCTGATAACGCCGTCCGCGTTCTTGCTACGGAGGTACCAACCCGGCTTGAGCCAGACCGTGACCCTTCCCGCCGCATCGGCCTTGACGACCGTCCAGACGTTGAGGCTCGTAATCCGCCAGTTGAACTCGCTCACCAGTCACCCGCCTCGTCCTCGTGCACGTACCCGAACCGGCGCGCGATGGCGTCAGTGGCGCGTCGGGCTCGTGCTGTGATGGCCCGCTTTGCCGCCCTGTGCGTCCGTACGCGCCACGGAACGGGTTCGACGGGTGGTAGCGGCCAGATCTCACTGTCGGAGGCGTACAGGGCAACCTGGCCGTCGATCGTGACGTACCAGCCGGGATCGCGGCGTGGTGGCAGTGGAGGCGGCTCGGGGATGCCGTTGGTCGCTCGATAGCCGCGCGAATCCCACTGCTGCGACGAGAGGGCGAACAGCTCGGTGATCGTGTAGCCGCTGGACTCGTGGTGGATCTTGACCTCGGCGCCAACGAGCGACAGTCGCGGCACCAGCACCGACTTGATTCGCCGCTCGCCGCGGACGAGCGAGACGATGCGGTTGACGGGCCCGAGTGGATCTGGGCTGATCATCACGCCAACGCTGTGATGCCGCATTGCCCGGAATGCCGAGAACACGTCACCGGCCTGCTCGGGCTCGTACGCCACGTAGGTCACTTCGCGCCAGCCTTCCGCTCGCGAATCCTGGCCAACTCAGCCCGAGCCAACGCCCGCCCATGCTCGGACTCGGCCGCGTGGTCGACGTGATCGCAGACGACGCCACCTCGATAGCCCTGGTCATCGCACAGGCTGCAGTCCGCGATGGCTTGCGGGTCGAGGTGGCTGCGGGTGGGCTCGGGGTCTAGTGCGACGAAGCCGTTTTCGTCGAGGTTGCGGTCAGGCATTGCGGCCGTCCTCTCGCATGTCGGCCTCGAGGCGCATAGCCAGGCCGTCCAAGCTGATTCCGCCCGGATGCGCGCCCGGATTCAGCAGCGGTAGCTTCCAGGACATCGGCGCTCCGCGCGCCGGGTGTGCGTGCGCGGCGAGGTAGGCACTGCGCTTTGGGTGGTGGCCGCGGTCGGGGACGACGCCGAACCGCGGGATCCGCAGCCAGATTGACGTGCGATCACCGCACACCGCGCATTCGACGACGATGCACGCCCGGCCAAGCACGCGGGTGCTGTTCCAGAACGGCCACCAGCGATCATGCGTGCGGCCGTAGTGGTAGATCACCCACGGCTGATCGGTCTCGTACTTGCTCATCGAATCAGGCATTGGTCAGGCTCCAATCGTGCTGGGGGCAGCGGGTGACGCCATTGCCGACGTCGACGAGGCCGTTGTCGTCGCAGTCCGGGCAGTCGCGGATTTCCTGGCGCCGGCGGACGATTGCGGCCGATGCGGCTGCGGCTTGCTCGTCGTGCCACGCCTCGGCGCGCTGGCGGGCATTTCGGCAGCCGCCACAGCGCTCGTCGGTGCCGTTTGGGTGTCGTTTGCAGAATTCCGAGGGGGGGTCGTTCGTCGAATCGCTCGCGTTACCCAACGTTTCGTTTCCCTCCCTAGTAACCACTGATAGGACAGGGACAGGGACAGGGGTTCCGTTTTGCTCAAGTTGGTGCTTAGCACTTGCTAAAGCATTTGCTTGCCCATTTGCTTCCGGTTTTGCTTCGTCCGATGGTGGTCTTTTGCTCTGGCCGCCCTTGCGTCCAGCCTCGGCCCGCTTGCGTCGGCGCTCGGCGATCTGCTCGGCCGACATCTGTCGAGTTCCCCACTCGTGGAACTGATATCCGCCGTCGACCACCACCCACAGGCCCGCCTTCACCAGGGCATCGGCTTGCGACTTGCTGCCGAGCGTGCGGGCCGCGGACGTAGGCACGAATCCTTCAGTGAGGTTCGCCATCGCCCACGAGCCGGCACGCACCCAGAGGCCCATGGCAGCGTTGCCTGCTTCGCACACCTTGCGGTGCATGGCGAGTTGATCGTCGACTTGAAACCAGGCCATCAGCGCTGCGCCTCCTTGGGTTTGGCGGCGGTGCGCAATAGCTCCAAGGCCGCGTCGAGTTCGTCGAGCCGGTCGAGTGATTGGCGCAGTGATCGGCGCACCATCTGGCCGGGATGGGTGTAGCGGCCGGAGAGCATCTGGCAGGCCTCGTGCACGTCACCGGTCGCGCGCACAGCCGAGGCGATCAGCTCAAGCTCGGCGAGGCCCACCCACTCGGGCCCGTGCATGATGTAGCCGCGCTCCTCGGCATCCCAGTCGATCTGGCCGCCCAGCGCGGTCTCGATGAGCTTGATCCTGCGCTCCAGCTCGGCAGTCTCCGGCTGGTTATGGAGCCGCAGCGCCACCCCGGCGTCGACCTGGCGCTTGAGATCGGCCTGTGCTTCATCACGGGCCGCCATCTTGATGTCGCTGATTGCGCGGGCCCTGAGCGTGTCCTGGCGGGCGATCAGGCTGCGGACGGCATGCCAGCCCGGGCGGTGCGTGGCGGGCTTCCTGTCGGGCTTGTGGTGCAGCTGCATGCGCGTCTTGCTCTTGCCGGGACTCATCAGCCCCCAGCCGGCGGGCAACTCGCCCGGGTGCACGATCGCGGGATCGCCAACAACGAGCCACCATTCGTGGCATTCGTCGGCCCACTGGTCGGCCTTGTCCATTTGATCGAGCTCGTGCAGCCAGTCGGCGCGGGACACCTTCAGCTCATGGCCCACGAGGATTCGGCCGCTGGTGCTGGTAAATCCGACGTAGAGCGCATCGCACCGCCGGAACCCGCCCTGACCGTTCCATCCGACCTCGGGCAGGAATACGCCACCGGGCAGCGGTTCGCCGGGTTTGATGTAGTGACGCTCCAGCCGGCCAAGCAGCTCCGCGGTGTTCACCAGACATCCCCCAACTCAAAGTTCTCAATCCGCTGCCGGTCGTAACACGTCCGATAGTCCTCGTCGGCCACGCGCCCATCCATGCCGACCGCCAACGCCCGCGCATGCCTCGCCCGAAGCAACTCAGCCCCTTGCAATCTCCCGGACACCCCGACGCACGTGCCGCCATCGAGTACGACGTAGACCTGGCTGATGAGCAGGCTGCGGAGGTAGGCGAGTAGGCGGGTCATGCGGCAACCTCAGACACGCTGAGCAGCCACCGCAGCGCCGCTACAGCCTGTTGTGGGACAACGCCGTTGCCGATGCATACGAGCTTCTCGGTTCGCGTCAATTGCAGGTCGGTGACCCACCCGGCGGGCCAACCCATCATCCACTCGGAAAACTCCGATCGAATCCGGGCCTTCACGCCGCTGCTATCCGGTTCGGTCGGATTAGGTGCGGGGCGGGTCAGCGCTTCCCAGCGGCGAACGGAGGGCTCGTACTTACCCCAACCGCTCGCTGCTAGTTCGAGCGCATCCCGCGGCAGGCTCGAGAGGCAATAGCCATCCTTCGGCGCACCTCGACGGTCACGGGCCTGCGGAGTAGATAGCAGGGTGAGTTCGCCGCCATCGTCGGTGCCAATGAGTTCTCCGCGGCCGTGCGCGACGAGCACGCCGTTGAGCAGTAGTTCGTTGCTTCGAGCGCCGGAACGTGTTCGGTGACCGCCCGTCGCATCGGCCACCTGTGGTGTCGGTAATAGAGCCCAGCCGGCTACGGGTAGTGGCGTTTCGCTTCGATCGCCAGCGAATTGCCGTGCCCGTTGCCATTGCCCGTCTTGGCCTTCATCTTGGAGGTCCACTCGTCCCACCACGCGACCGTCTTGCCGTCTCCCATGTCGTTGACTGCGGGGGTGGGCAACAATGAATACCCGCTCTCGTCGGTGGCAGGCGCCGATAGCGGAAGCGGCAAGAGTTGTCCAGACCGCGTCATACCCGATGTCGGAAAGGTCGCCGAGTACGGCTCCGAGTGCTCGGAGAATAGGTCCGCCTGATCCGTCTCCCAGAACTGATTCGCGGGGTTCCATGTCGCGATGGGCTTTTGCACTGAGTAGTCCTCTCACATTCTCGATCACGACAACGGACGGTTGTAGCGTGTCGATCGCAGCGGCCATCCGAATCCACAGGCCCGAGCGGTTATCCACTCGAATGCCTGACCGCCTTCCCGCGGCGCTCACATCCTGGCAAGGGAAGCCACCACAGAGAATGTCGATGGGTTCGACTGCGGCCCAGTCCACTTCGGTGATATCGCCCAGGTTCGGCACACCCGGCCAGCGGTGCGCGAGCACCTTCGACGCAGCCGGATCTACCTCGCAGTGCCAGACGACTTCGCCGCCGAAGACTTGCTCGACCGCCATATCAAGGCCGCCAGCGCCAGAGAACAGCGAGCCAATCCTCACTCGGCCGCCAACCTCAGCTCGATATTCCCAACCTCAGCCTGTCGCAGATACACATTCGAGTACAGGCCGAATGCCAGGTCGATCGCGTGCCGAGCGTCGCGCTTGTCCTTGTACCGCTCACTACTCCGGAACAGCTCAGCCCCGTTGTCACCCGACTTGATGGCAACGCGCCACGGCTGGAACCGGTCGAGGTAGTGGCGCCAAACCCCGTCGCACTCGTTGCAGCGGCCCGGTGCGCAGTGGTCGGTCTGTGCGGCCCAGTCTTCGCGGCTGAGTGGTTGTTCTTCGATCAGGTCGACGTAGACCGTGGGTGGGTTGTTACTCATTCGCCGGCCTGCACTTTCACTTCGGGTTTGACTACCAACTCTTCGGGGATGACGACCGAGATGTCCGCGATTGCAGCATCGAATGTGCTCTTGGGTATTTGCACCGAGACGCGAACGGCAATCTCGAGACCCTGGAGGTGCGGCGGTCTGGCTGTCACGCGGGTCATCTTTGCCCGGTCGCGAATCCCTGTCGTGCCGAACGACTCTGCCTCGATGACGAGGTACCCGACGGCGGTTACCAGCTCGCTCACAGCGCACCATCCGAAAACCCCGGCCGGTCGATCTCGGGATCAGTCTGCGGGTCGTACGGTAACGGCGGCTGATTCTCCGCGGCCTCAGCTTCAGCCTCGGCGTCGAGCTCGGCCTTGGACTTGACGGGCTCGGGTTCCGGTTGTCCCGGGAGCCAGCAGCTCACCAGCTTGGTCTTGCGATACGGAGACGGCTCACCTTCGCCGTTGTCCCCGTAGGCAGTTCCCGTGTCGTACACGCGTACCCGGATGTGCAACTCGACAGTCTCGCCGGGTCCAGGCGGGCTTGCGAGAGTGGTGAGGATCTTGCCCGCGAGCATGATGTCGGCAGGCGGGGGCGGTCCACCTAGTAGGTCGTCGGGGATGTTGTCCAGGTCATTGCCCGACTTGAGTCCATCCGGCTTCTCGGTAACTTCAGCCATTAGGACACGAGGTACTTTCCCTCGTAATCCACGACGGGCAGCCATCTCTCGCCCGGAAGTGCCACGAGTGTCATGGGTCAGCCCCCAATCTGGACGAGTGCGGAATCGACTGCGGCGGCGTCGATATCCTGCGGTTCATCGAGGCCGGCCAACTCGCGCCAGCGCTCAACAGCCCAGCGAGTGAAGGTGATTCGGGCTTGCTTTGCGTATGCGTCTACGGCTGCGGCTGCGGCTGCGTATGCGTCTACGGCTGCGGCTGCGGCTGCGGCTGCGTCTACGGCTGCGGCTGCGGCTGCGTTTGCGTATCCGGCTGCGTTTGCGTATGCGGCTTTCCGGGCCTCCTGAGCCGCGCTGCTCGCGCCCGACCATTCCGCCGCGCTGACCGGCTCGCCGCGCGAGAAGCGCATCAGCAGTTCGGCCACGCGCCGGATAGCGACCTCGCCGTCAGGCCGCGCCAACTTCACCACACCCATCTCGGGGTGCACCAGGAGATCGGATAGCCAGTGCCACACCACCTCGCGTGGTACGGCGGCGGTGCCGACCGTGCGCCAGCCGATATCGAGGACGACCACGCTGTCCTCGGGTGAGAGGAACCCGTCGCCGCCAGCGAGTCGGTCATTGAGCGACTGGACGATTCGAGCCAGTGGCCGCGCCGAGCACTCGGGGAAGTCGGTGATCTGGGTGTCACCGTTGATATAGCTGATGACGTTCATGGCGCACCCCTTGCCACTGCCGGGTTGATGGCTGCCGGATGCGAGGCGTAGCGGGTGGGTGATGCGGTCGAGATCTAGTGACATGGTTACTTCTCCTCATTTGTTGTTGTGTTCATTGGCAATTGCTCGTCCTGCACGCCCGCCGCCTTGATCGCCGCAGACCGTTCCCTCCATGCCGTCTGGAGCTTGTTTTTGTGGCTGCCCAGGTCGCATGTCGTCATTGCTTGGCCGACCGCGTTGAGCTCATCGAGCGTGTTGGACTCGGCGATCTCGCGGGCGAAGTCGAGTGCTTCGTCGGCGGTGATTGCGGCGAGCTTGGGTGTGTCGGCGGGCTTGGGTTCGTCGGGTAACGGGTCGACGGTGAACGGTGCTCGCTTGCCGCGAGTGATGGTCAACGCCAACGTGAGTCGACTGTCGATGTTGCTCATCGCGCTGATTCGGATGCCACCGACCGCGTCCTTGCCGAAGCGGATCTCGGGATCGCGGTAGAGCATGAGTCTGCGGCCCGTGTAGGCCGATGCTTCTTTGCCCCATGCTGCGAGCAGTACGCGGATCATGGACTTGCCCGGTTTATATGGGCGCCCGGGGCCGAACTCCGCGGTGACGATCTCGACGGGCTGCTCGTCGTTTCCCTTGCGCACTTCAGTGATCGTGACTAGCTGGGGGCCGCCAATGAGGTCGTCGGCGTTGAGCTGGTCCGAGCGTGGGGCCGCTGCTGTTGAGATGTCCATGTCAGATCACCAATCCAAAGTTCTCGATCGTTCGTTCGGTCATAGGCAAGTCCGCCACGGACTCGCGGTAGCTGCTGATGATGTCGGCGGCGTTCTGCTCGAAGGCGTTGGCGGCGGCCAGGATTGCGGCGAACCACTTCTCGTCGGGATAGACGCGCTTGCGCCAGAGATTCATGCCGCCCGCGTACGAGATGTAGTCGCACCAGGACCGCCCAGATACCAGTAGCCCACACTGGAGCTGGGCCATGTTCTCGGTAGGCACTTCATCGGCCACAACGGTCATCACCTGGATCTTGGGCGACCGGCTTTTCACCTCAATGAGTCCGTCGTCGCCAACCACACCGTCGGGTGAGTATCCCAGCTGAAATCCCCAGCGGTCCTCGACCATGAAGCCGCATTCCATTACCGGCGCAGTGTGTTCCGAGTACTTCGCACGCGCCCGAGGCTCATCCTCGACGCCGCGCATCATCGCGTCATTCATAAACGTGGGCTCGGTCCAGCCGGTGATGCGCTCAGATGCCAGGAGAAATGTCAGCCCGCGCGAGGTGTCGTTGTTGGCTGGCTCGATGATCGTGGCATTGTCGGCGCGCGCAAGGTCTGTGCGCTCGGGGTGCATCGTGCGAATCTCTTTGCCGTCTCGCTTGCTCACGCATGGATCGGTTACGCCGGTTCCGCAAGCGGGGCAGGGATATTCACTCGCTGCGAGCTTGCGCGTGCTGATGAGTTGGCCCACAACCGAGGCGGTGACAATGCCGCGACGCGCGGCCAGCCACTCGTCGGAACCTTGGACGAGATCAGGGTGAATGGTGAGGCTCACAGCTCATCAGCTCCAACCGTCTCAGGACACTCAGCGCAAGATCCGCCCCCGAGCCCATCCCGCACCATCACATGCCTCCCATGCCCGCAGAATCCCCCTGTGCTGTAACGCATTGCGCTCCGGTGTTCGGAGTGTTCAGCGCGCGCCCGGTCGGTGTTTTGCTCGCTGATGTCGAGGAGTTCGGCGCGACGGTCATAGGCGGTCACAGTGCCTCCTCGCAGCGGTCGCAGTACTTGCCGCCAACATCGAGAGCGGGCACATGTCCATGTTTCGCGCACTGATCGGCGGCGGTGCACTCGCGGCAAAGGTCACGACCATCGGTGTGCGACCACTCGTAATCGAGCATGTCCTGGCGTGCGTGCTCGATGTCGTAGAAGTGGACCTCGCCCTCATCTGCCGGATTGCACGCCTGACCGCAGCCATCACAGCTGAGGATGTAACAGGTTGTTGCCTGGACGCTCATCGCTTCAGCCCCACTTGCTGCGCGGCCAATGCGGCATAGCACTCCTCGCCCCAGCAGGCGTCGCAGTCGTCGTCGCAGTCCTGCCAATTCGGTGATGTGCAGATACACGCGGATGCCGGGACGCCGTACACCATCACTCGCCTCGGTATTCGTCGAGCGGACCAACCGTGGGGTCAATGCGCTTGGCGGCGAGGAGCGCGAAGTACTCGCGCAGAGCGGCCACCTCTTCATCGGTTAGTTCCACACAAGCTGGGCAGGCGTTGTTGTTGCGGTGGTTGCAACCGTCGCTGTCTAGGTGGATGCGTGGCGATCCGACCGGGAAGCATTCCGATCCTGTGGTATCGAATTGGCTCATCGTTTCAACTCCCTTTCGGTGACTGTCCGCACGGAGGTATGCGGTTTCTTACGCCAAGTCGTCGGACTCGCTGAGCGCCAGCTTGTCGTCGTCGGTCATGCACGCCGTGTGGAGTAGAAGGCCGGTGACGACGGTGGTGCCCTCGGTCGACTCGAATGGCTGCTCGCATCTGATGCAGCCCGACCGGAAGACTGCCATGACCAAGCGTTCATCGGGGGTTGCGCTCACTTGACGACCATGTGGCGGTTCAGCCGGTTTTCGTAGCGGCAGCGACCGTTGGGCGCCTCGCCGTCGTATCGCAGGAGCACGGGGTGCAGCCACGCGAATTGTTCGAGCCAGAACGCGAACCGGTCGCGCATTTTCAGGGGCATGTCATTCCCTCTCGTTGTGCCGAATCCCCGCGCGTCCCGTTATCCCCGTGCCCCGTCGTCACCGGCATGATTGGCCTTCGAGCTGGTGTGCGGCACGGGTACTGCCGACCTTCATGCCGCAGTTGTAGCACCGCCATCGGGTTAAGCCGATGGGCCGAAATTCCAGGCGCGCGAACCGATGTGTCGTCATCTGAACCGCTCCCCGTAGATCGATTTCTCCAGCCGGCGGGCGAGGGCTCATCGCTTCAACCTTTCCGCTATCCCCGCCCGGTTTTCGTTGTCCGCCGCCTGCACAAGCGCACCCGCCGATTCAATGAGAAGCCTTGCCATGCGCAGATCCTCGAAGTCATGCGGCGTTCGGTCCTCGCCTGCACCCTTGCTGACGACCACGCCGATCAGGTCGTCGGTGATGTCGAGCAGGGTGGTGATCGAGGTCAGGATTGGTTCGTTCATGCGGTCCTCCTCGGCAACGGCAGCACGCCCATGCGCGGGATGACGAGCGGAATGCAGTCCGGGCAGAACTTGGTGATGACCGAGAACAGCTCGGGGCTGCGGGTCGCGATCGTCCACCAATGACTGCATCGGCGGCACTTGAGGGCTGTCACTGTTTCTCCTCATTAACTTGGCCACCCCAAACACCCGGCGCCCCACGGCTGTACGCGCGGCATTGCGGCTTGACTGGGCATTCGCGGCAGACAAGTAGGGCCTGGGCGTAGCAGGTGGGGTCGAAGAAAATGCGGGGGTCGCTGTCGACGCAGTGGGCGTATTGCTGCCAGCTCACGTTGGTGCGGGAGGGGAGTTTCTTGTGCCGGGCCTGTGCGACACCGGGTTTAGCGCTCATGCCCGGCCAGCCTTCACGTCCTCGCAGTAGGCATTGAAACGCGTGCCATCCTTGTCGTCTTCCTCGATGCGATAGCCCTCAGCAGCGGCGGCCATCCGTCCTTTCTTCTTTGGGTAGAACTCCTCGAATGCTTCGGTTGCCGATTTGGCGACGTGGCGTGACAGAACACCGACGATCTGTCCATCGGCATTGACCAACAGCCAGCGATCGTTTCGGCGAAGCTCGGCATCATCGGCGGCGATCTTCTCTAGCTTGTTCAGTGTTCGCGCGCCCGCCTGTGAGTACTTCGCGTCGACCCGCGCCTTGTGCTCGGCAAGGGCCCGCTGGGTGTCTGCATTCATCGACGCCACCCCCACGCGCTACGACGAGTCTTCCGCCGGTGACGCCAGGCGGCCAGGTCTTCGGCGGTCATTGGTCGGCCGCCACTAGCTCTTGGCCGGGAACAGGGAAGAGATCACGACCGTGGGTCCATCTGATCAGGAACCGCCGCCGATGCTCAATGGCCTCCACATCGTCCGGTTCCCATTCTGCGACATCGACTTCGGTGTAACCCTCATCCGAGTCGAACGTGAACTCGTCGGCGTACAACTTGCAGAACTCGCGGCAGTGAACGCATTCCTTGAAGGTGTATGGGCCATCGTCGCCGATGATCCGGCTGCGGCGATACTGCTCGCCGGGGCTGATCGTGCGCCCACACAGGCTGCACTCGTGAAAGGTTCTCGCGGTGGGCGTTTCATCCCACATGACGTTGACCATCAGCGAACCTTTCCCGTGAACAGGTCAACCACCGGCGCCGGCTGCTGCTCAGGCTTGGTCAGCGCGATGGCCTGGTCTGCGTGACGGGCGAAATCGGTGGGGGGTGCGAGCTGGGTGACAGTCATGCGGTCACCTCGGTTTCCGACGCGGCCTGTGCGACTTTGGCGATGAGTTCCATTGCGCCGTCTTCCATGACGTGATCTAGGCGTCCCTGCTGCGTCGAGAACAGGCCTTCAGATGCCGGTACGTCGGTGCGGGCATACGTCCATCGGTAGGTGTTCACTCCGGTCGGCCGCTCGGTCAGGTTGTCGATCAGCACCCGGCGAATCGGTTGGCCATTCACGGTGATCTCGACGGTCATGCTCATCACGCACCCACCGTCGCGCAGTAAACCTCAGCGACCAAACGCTCTGTCGTCGCGGTGATCTCGGTCGACCACTCGGCGAGATCCGCAACGAGCAGATCGGTCACCTCGTCGTCAACCACCAGATGGTCGAACACCTCGACGCCGGGAGTGGTGTTGTGCGTGTGGAGTTCATCGGCGGTGACTTCGGGGCGACCACGCTTGTGCATCGCGTGCATCCACAGCCAGCGACCGGCACGGACGATTGCGCGTAGGTCGGCGCGGCGTACAGCTTCGTCGGCGTCGAGGTCGTCCTTCCACCACGCGCGGGCATCTGCTGGCGTGTGTTCGGTAAGATCTTGCGTTGACATCGTTGGTTTCCTCTCTCGGTGTCCATGGCCCCGGCTGGTTGCGTCCAGCGCGGGGCCGCTTACTGCTGAAGTGCGGCGATGATCAGCGGCGCGACGTGCGCGATCCACTGGTTATGCGACTTGAAGACGGTGTGGGTGTGGGTGCATCCATCGGTCAGGCACTCGTATATGCGGTCGTCGTCGTTCCAGAAACACCGATGCTCGCTAAGCACCTCCGCCACGAGAGCCGCGTTGCACTGGTCTTGAATCTCGCGGTACAGCGGGTGTTCCGCGCGGCCTGGAGCAACCTCGCCAGCGCCGGGCCCGGTGACACCGACGCTGGCGGGCTGCTCTCCGTGTGAGTCCGGAGTCTCAGGCGTCAGGCCGAATGCCGGATCATCCACGAGCAGCCGGTGCGACGTTGGGTGCCCCTCGGTGGCTTCGGAAGGGGGGTCAGCCACCGAGGGGCGTTCCGCGTCAACGGGCGGCTTTGGAGTGCAACCCGGCGCGGAAGTCAATACGTCGATCGCTTGGCAGACCGACGCGATGGTTCGATGTGCGCGCTCGATATCAGCAGGCTTGGAGTATGTGTAGTCGGTGAACACGGTTCCGTCGGGCATCTTGATGCTCATCAGGTCGCCGGGCTCCAGTGCCTCGTTGGCTTCCTCGGCCTTGTTCAGCGCATCCTCGTACAGGAACCGTTGCGCCTCAGCCTCATTGAACGGATTGTGGCCGATGCTGCTGAGCGCGCGGTCACCGATCTTGGCCGCGAGACGTGCGCCCGGCTTGGCGAGTTTGATGGCGTCGACGAACAGGTTGGCGGCTAGGCGTGCGGCGAGGGAGATGGTTGAGTCGGTCATCGGTCGGCCGCAATCCGTCGAATGACAGCCTTACGAACAGCCTTCTCGGTACCGCCCAGTTCGATCAGCGCAGCACCCGCCAGTCCGTCATTCTTGGTGAGCGCGAGCAACACATGCTCTGGCTGAATCCTGCTCTGCCCCAATTGAAGCGCCTCAGTCAGTGCGCGGCGGATCAACGCCCGCGACTCATTACTCAGACGTTCCTGGGACTCCCGGCCAATGAAGCCGCCCGGGTGCATGAAGTCGAGTAGCGGTAGAGTCGCCTTCGTCTTATCGCTCGCGGAATCCTCAGCCGGTGCCGTGGTTGGGTAGCCACCCGCAAGGTACTTCTCGAATGCTTCTGCGGTGGCGATGATGTCGACGATGTCCGCGCTCCTGGCGCTGTGGTTGATGGCCATGCGGAGGGCGGTTTCGCGGATGTTGGTCATGCTGCTTGCTCCTTGCGTAGGTCGGATCGCCTGCTCCGGACCGACGCAATTGAGCGGCCAAGGACTTGGGCTATCTCTCTAGTGGTCAAATCCGTGCGCATAACAAACATGTCGTCTAATGACGTCCATCGGCGGTAATGAGAATGCGCGTTAGCCCTTGTGGCCAACTGGTGCCGTCGATAGCTTCTTGCCGTCAGGTTGTTGAACGCCTCCCGGTGACGAGCGTTCCAAGCCTTGTTTGCAGCAAGTACATTGCCGCGGTTCCGCATGTAAGACTCATGCCTAGATGACGCGGCTTTGTCTGGATCTGACATCCGAGCGGAAGTACTCTCTCCGCGCTTATAGTGCCGACAGTCCGCACATCGGCAATGGTGATAACTGTAGCCGGACGCGGTGCCATGGGGTATGACTTCAGGATCACCCCTGCGGCTAACTGTCTTTTTCGAGGTCAGTGGATCCCCGTACTTGCGCCATGCAATGTAGTGAGCGTTGCAGAAGCCGCGCTGAATCTTTCCGGTTCTATCGCAGCCATCGACCGAGCACACCGCTCCTGGCGCATACTTCCCTATGCGGATGGGCAACTCCATGCCTTTGCCGCGTCGCTGACGCTGCCAATGAGGGTTGCAAAGACCATTGCCATAAGCTGGTCGGCCACACTGGTCCACCATGCACATCACGCCAACTCCTCGAACCGCGCCGCAATCGCCTCGGCCGCAATCTGTTCCACGGTCGTGTCATGCTTCTCGGCCAGCTTCTGATACCGCTTGAGCGCGATAGGGCCGACATCGACATGTATCCACGCGGGACCAGACGGCTTCTTGCGCAAGTGCTCGCGCACGGTCGACATCGAGGCGTCGCGGGCGGGAACGCCGTTGCGCCGCTGACGATCTAGCGACTCTGCGCGGTCCCGGCCAACACCCTTCACCTTCGCGGCAACAGCGTCGTAGTCGTATCCCTCGGTGAGCATCTGATAGACGACGTGCGGCCGAACCTCGACCGCCAGCGTCACATCACCCATGCGTGAATGCCATGCCTCGGCGAACGACTCGTACCCCAGCGGTATCCACGCCCGCTTCTCGATGATCTCCTCGATCACCGCAGCGGCGTTGATGAAGTGCTGCCGCAAGTCATTCCATAGTTGCAGCGCTTGCTTCTCGTCGATCTCAACCAACTGTGTGCTCATTTCGCCTCCATGACAGGTCCGCAACTCGTCGTCAGCCGCTCGTCGTCTACGTCCACTACCAGCGTCCGATTCACATGCGCCAGAACGGTTCCCCGGTTCCAGCGCCACTGGTTGGTCTCGCGGCTCCAGACCTGCCACATGACGCGGCGACCGGGCTGGTGATAGGGCAAGGCGCACGGGTTGTGGCACGGGCCGGTGATCTGGCGGGTGATTGGGCCGTTGGTCATGAGGCCGCGCCCCCTTGGATAAGGGTGAATGTAGGCCGTGGCGGCGTCGGCGGCTTCCCGCCCGGCAGCGGCTCGATAGAGGGATCAGCCCAGGCGTACAACTTGGCCCAGTTGGCACGGAAATATCGGGCGAGAACGCCACCCGTATTCGCTGGGGGGCAAGGCTTTCCATTAGCCTCCCACTGCTGATACACGTCACGACGCCTCAGTTGATCGGCACGAGTCACGTGCGCGGTGCAGAAACCGACATGCGCCCCCTCGCCGGTCTCCGGGTTGCGCTCCACCCAGCTGTGCGTTGCGTTCTTGCCGCACGGCTTACCGGCGTTCGGGCCGCGCGTCTTCAGAACCGCACAGGTCACTCGCCGAAAGGAAATCTGGTAGCGGGGAATATCATTGGCGATCACACGGCGGACTCGCCAGACGTTCATATCCTGGCCAAGCACGACCTCGCCGCGTGCGCCCGCCATCATCTCGCCGACAGCTTGCGCCCAATTCTGACCCTTGCCCGTGCGCTTCACCTCGCGGCGCTCGGGACTGGTCAGATAAGCGGCCAGGCAGAACGCGAACAGCTTCGCCGTCTGGTCGAGATCGGGGTCGGATGCGATCCCTTGCACGATATCTCGGAGATGCAGCGCGCCGGGCAAGTCTTGCTTGACACTCATCGCACACCGCCCGTCGCCAACTCAGCCAGCAGCAGCACATGCTCACGCGCAGCCTGCGAGGTGGTCGCGTACACGTGGTGCAGCCGGTCGCTCAGTCGCAGCGTCACGTACACGCAGAAGTGGGAGTGGCCGTTGGGTCGGTACGCGCCGCACAGTTCGATGTCGTTTTCGTCAACGGCATAGATGCGGTCAGGGGATTCGATCAGGCGGTAGGCGGGCATGGTGGGGGCGTCGGTGGTGGTCACTTCGACTCCTCGGCCTTGTTGGCGGCAGCGAGGAGAGCGGCAGCAGCACTGGCGACCTTCTGCGGATTATGGATGTGCCACTGGCCCCACATGATCGTGCCGTCATCAGTGACAGCCACACTGCCGTGCGGATACGACCACTCGACATGCCCGTTCTCGTCATCCGTTGCGGCAGTGACCGAACCAGGCTCCGGAAGCTCGACTACTGCGATACCAGCGGCACGGAGAGCGGCGAGCTGATTCGTTGCCGTCTTCTGATGGGATTCCCGACACTGATCGCAAGTGGCATCAGGTTCGTGGTACTCGCACGTCCACCCATCGGCAGCCATCACAGCCGCGATGGCGTTGATGATGCGCTGATCGCTCACTGGACAACCTCGACGGCCACAGGCAGCGGGTCAATCGTGGGCAGTCCTACCTTGCGCCGAATGAAGTCGATGCCGGACGGCTGCACGTAGGTGGTGTAGCTGCAACCGATCTCGCCGTTAGACCGCTCGAACTCGTGAGCCTTCACCTCGAAGTGGTGCATGTACTGCTGATACGGGGTGTTGCGCATCGAGCCCTTGCCAATGAAGACGCCACGATTACGCAGCTCGCGGAACAGCCAGTTCTGGGACTTGCCGAGCATCTTGGCGACAGCACCGACGCTGTACTTGCCAGTGGCATCGAGGAAGGTGTCGAACGCTTCAGCCTTGGGTGCCAGCTCGCGGTTCTCGGCTTCGAGGGCCAGGCGCTCCAGCTCGGCATTACGGGCGATCTCGATCAGTTCCATGCGGGTGATGTCCGCGCCATTGATCGAGCCGGCCGCGCGACGCAGCGCCGAGAACTCGCGCACCAGCCGTTTCTTGAAGTCCTTGACGACATCGTTGTTGCGCATGTACGTCAGCAGCAGGGTCGCGTGTTCCTCGTTGAGGATCGCGACGATCTGGGACTGCACCCCGCCGGCCGTGTCGAAGGGTTGCGTTTCAAACGCGACCCCTCCGAACTCCTCGAAGTCGGCGATGTTGTTGCGGACCATTTCGAGCACGTTCTTGTGCTGAACGTGTGTGCCGTTGGCGATGCGCATCGAGGTCGTCGTCGGCACACCCTCGGCCACCTGGACGATGGGCGACGTGCGCTCAAGTGCGGCCCAATACTCGGACGGGCGGTCGGGTTGGTCGGGGATGCGGATGTTGTCGGTCATCGCTCGCTCCGTAACGCAGGCGTGTTCGGGTTGACGTTCAGCGGGTTACGGGCGGACCTGAAGCCAGCGCACCAGCAGTCGTTGCGCGTACCGGGTGAGCAGCTGTCACAGAGGCAGCGAGCCGCGCAGTCCTTGTATGGGCCGTTGTGCTCCTCGGCGCTATGGCCGCAGACGCATGGGTCGGTCATCGCGCACCCCGCCCGCCCCAGCGCACGGCCAGAACCCAGGCGCCGACGAACAGGCCGGATGCCGCTGCCCAGCCGGCGAGGGTTGCGAGGGTCCACAGGAAGGCGGGGAGGAGGTAGGCGAGGGTGGCGGTCATGCGGAGGCCTCGACTTCATCGGCCAGCAACTCATCAATCGGGAGGTCGATGATCTTGGCGATCCGCAGCAGTGCCAGCGTGTTCGGGAGCCGATTATCAAGCTCAAGGCGGGTGACCAACGACGTCGAGACCTGGGCCTGGAATGCGAGCCGTTCACGCGATAAGCCGAGTTCTTCACGCCGCTGCCGCACCCTTGTGCCACAACGCAGTTTTGACATATGGCAACCGTGGCACTGCCGCGTTGACATGTCAAGAAGACGCGCCTAGCATTTTTGACATGTCACAGTCTGGGGCTGTGGCAACCGAGCGAGATAGGGAACCTGGACATGAAAACTCGTCAAGTCACCTGGGGCGAGGCCCTGGTCGTCGAGTTGTTCAAGACGAGCGGTGGCCTCAAGGTTGCAGTCGACCGCATTACCGGCCTCATGGGAAAGACTGTCGGCACGCGGAATACTTTCGCCAAGCTGACCCGTGTCGATGATCCGGTCGACCTCAACGACAAGGACCTGTGGCGCGCCTGGCTGCTATTGACCGCGCTCGGTCACGACCCAATCGAGTGGGGCATCGACGATAGCGCTGTGCCCGACTTTATCGATATCCCAGACCTTCAAAAGCGTTTGCTGCTCCCCCGGATGGACTCGAACCATCAACCGTCCGATTAACAGTCGGAAGCTCTGCCAGTTGAGCTACAGGGGACTATCTTCTTCCCGCGGAAGCGCGCTTGCGCTGATGCGGGCCGGAGAGTGACTCTAGCTTATCGGGGACCCCCGACGCCAAAACGGGTGGGCGGGCGCCAACCCGGTCGCGTCAGGCAGGATGGTGGGGCGGGGTTCGATGGAGGGAGCGCAGTGATCCGGTTTCTGGCCGCACTTGGAGTGGGCTATGTGTTGGGCAGCAAGGCCGGTCGTAAGCGCTATGAGCAGATCGTCGGCACGTATCGCGCGCTCACCGGTAATCCCGCCACCAAGACCGTCATCGACGCCGGGCGCCGCAAGATTGCCGACCGGGTGTCACCGGACCCAGATCCGAAGATGGTCACACTGACCGAAATCGATGCCAACACCACCGTCGTGGAACCGCAGCGGTCGGAGAACTAAGCAACGCCGAAATCGACCTCACGGTCGTCAATTGAAGAAAATCACAGCCCTCAGGTCGATCTCGCGGATCAACCGAGGCCAATTAGCCCAGCGGAATGCTGATGGTCTGACCTGGCAGCAGTGGGCCGGTGCTCACACCGACACCGCCACCGGGCATCGACCCGGCGTCAGGACCGTAGACGCCGAGCTGCGGGGTCCCCACGCTGACGTTGTTGTTCGAGTAGCTCAGGCACTGGCCGTCGCCGCGGGAACCGAACCACGCCAGGCAGGTGCCGGTCGCGGTGGTGGTGGTCGAGGACGAAACCGTCAGTTCAGCCAGGGCCGGGACCGCAGCCGCAGCCACGGCGAGCGCGCCAACAGCGGCGATACGCCGAGCACGAGTGTTCGCGGTAGTCATATCTGACCTTTCGCTCCAGACAGGCAGTCCGTTAACCATAACCTGCTGACTCCTCTCACGCAGTGAGGTCGTCGCCGCTCGCTTGTTCCAGCAGGCTGCGCCGATACGCCTCCAGCGCCACCAGGTCGCCGAACAGGGCGTGATATTCGTCTCCCTGCTCCACCGGCGACATCCGCTGCAGCTTGGACTTGACCTCGGCGACCTGCCGGCCCACCCAGACCTCCTGCAGCCGGGCCAGCACACTGCCGATGTAGCGGGGCAGTTTCTCCTCGTCCTCGACCCGGATCGACTCGACACCGAGCTCCATGATCAGGCCCTCAGTCGCGGCCGCGCCGCTCTGTTCGCGCACCGTGTCGATCCACTGACCACCGGTGATGCCCGACGAGGTGCCACCTGCGGTCTCGATCGCGGTGCGCACCGCGGCATAACCGGGATGAGTGAAGCTCTCCACAGTCAGCGAGTCGAAGACCGGCCCGGCCAACGCCGGGTACTGCAGCGCTGCCTTGAGCGCTTCGCGTTGCGGCCACATTGTCGGATCGCGGGGGTCGGGGCGGCGGGCCGCACCGTCGACGGCCGCCGTGGGCCGTCCGGCCGCGCGCCGGTTGTCACCCCGGGCCCCGGGCTTGTGGCCGGCTTCCTCGCGAACCCGTGCGATCACCTGAGCGACGTCATCCCAGCCGACCCAGCCGGCGAGCTGGCGGGCGTACTCGTCGCGCAAGGTCGGGTCCTTGATCTGGGCGACCATCGGCACGCAGCGGCGCAAGGCTGCCACCCGGCCCTCGGCCATCTCCAGGTCGTGCTCGGCCAGCGCGGTGCGGATGGCGAACTCGAACAGGGGCGTACGCCGGGCCACCAGATCGCGCAGCGCGGTGTCCCCCTGCGCCAGCCGCAGATCGCAGGGGTCCATGCCGTCGGCCGCGACGGCCACGTAACTCTGGCCGGCAAGGTTCTGTTCGCCCGCGAACGCCTTGAGGGCGGCCGCGCGGCCGGCGGCGTCGCCGTCGAACACGTAGATCAGTTCACCGCGAAAGAACTTGTCGTCCATCATCAGTCGCCGCAGCATCGACAGGTGTTCGTCGCCGAACGCGGTACCGCAGGAGGCGACCGCGGTGGTCACCCCGGCCAGGTGCATGGCCATCACGTCGGTGTAGCCCTCGACGACGACGGCCTGATGCCCCTTGGCGATGTCCCGCTTGGCCAAGTCGATGCCGAACAAGACGTTGGACTTCTTGTACAGCACGGTTTCTGGCGTGTTGACGTACTTGGCTTCCATCTGGTCATCGTCGAAAATCCGTCGGGCGCCGAAGCCGACGACCTCGCCGCTGGCGCTGCGGATCGGCCACAGCAGCCTGCGGTGGAAGCGGTCCATCGGACCGCGCCTGCCCTCCCGGGACAATCCGGCGGCTTCGAGTTCCTTGAACTCGAAGCCTTTTCGGATCAGATGCTTGGTCAGCGAATCCCAGCCCGACGGCGCGAAGCCGCAGCCGAACTGGCGGGCCGCGGCGGAGTCGAAGTTGCGCTCGGTGAGGTATTTCCTGGCCGGCGCGGCCTCCTCGGATTCCAGTGCGGCAGCGTAGAACTCCTGCGCGGCGGCGTTGGCAGCGGTCAGCCGGCTGCGGCTGCCGCGGTCGCGCTGCACACTGGTGCCGCCGCCGCTGTAGGTCACGGTGTAGCCGATGCGGTCGGCGAGCATTTCCACGGCTTCGACGAAGCTGACGTGTTCGATCTTCAGGATGAAGGCGTAGACGTCACCGCCTTCCCCGCAGCCGAAGCAGTGGAAGTGGCCGTGGTTCGGACGCACGTGGAACGACGGCGACTTCTCGTCGTGGAACGGGCACAGGCCCTTCATCGAGTCGGCACCGGCCCGGCGCAACTGGACGTAGTCGCCGACCACGTCTTCAATGCGGACTTGTTCCCGGATGGCGGCGATATCGCGGTCGGAGATGCGACCCTTTCGGTCGCCGCCCGCGCTCACCGCTCCCGCCATCGGCACAGTCTAGAGCCCACGGACACCGGCGTTGTGCGCGTCGATGCGCTCTAGCCGGCCCTCGGTGAAGGACGCGATCTGATCGACGACCACACGCATCCGGGCTGCGTCGTCGGCGGCGGCGTTGAACTCGGGGGCGAAGATCGGATCCAGCGTCGCGGGCGCACCGTTGCGCAACCAGTGCGCGACCTGGTGGACGCGTTCCCGCTGCTGTGCCTGCAGTTCGAGGTGCCGCGGGTCGGACATGATGAATTGCAGCGCCAGCGTCTTGAGCAACGCGACCTCGGCCCGGACCGTTGCGGGCACCTGCAGATCCGCCTCATAGCGCACCAGCGGCTGCGGCCCGGCCTGCTCGTGGGTCAGCCGGACCGCCGCTGAAGCGAATCGGCCCACCAGTTCACTGGTCAGTCGCTTGAGTGCGACCGACGCCGCCAGAGTCCCGTCATACTTGCCGACGCCGGCCACCACCGGCAGCTGAGACAGTCGCTGCGCCGCGGCCTCCAGATCGTCGGCGCTCACGCCGCTGGACTCCCCCAGCCGGCCCAGCGCCGCCGCCGCGTCGTCGTCGGCCAGCACCCGCAGGTCGATCCGGCCCGACACCACACCGTCCTCGACGTCGTGCACCGAGTAGGCGACGTCGTCGGCCCAGTCCATCACCTGCGATTCGAGGCAGGGCCGCTGCGACGGCGCGCTTCCCCGCACCCAGTCGGCCAGCGCCCGGTCGTCTTCGTAGAAGCCGAACTTGCGACCGCGCTCACCACGGAACCACGGGTATTTCGTGACCGCGTCCAGCCCCGCGCGGGTGAGGTTCAGCCCGACGCTACGACCGTTCTCATCAAGCACTTTCGGCTCGATACGGGTCAGGATCCGGAAGTTCTGGGCGTTACCCTCGAAGCCGCCGCAGGCAGCCGCGAACTCGTCGAGGGCGCGTTCACCGTTGTGGCCGTACGGCGGGTGACCGATGTCGTGGGCCAGCCCCGCCATATCCACCAGGTCGGCATCGCAGCCCAGCGGCACCGCCATCCCCCGCCCGATCTGGGCAACCTCGAGCGAGTGGGTCAGCCGGGTGCGGGGGTTCTCACTCTCCCGAGGCCCAACGACCTGAGTCTTGTCGGCGAGCCGGCGAAGGGCAGCGCAATGCAGGACGCGCGCGCGGTCACGGGCGAAATCGGTGCGGTGCTCGGTCGACGTACCGGGCAGACCGGCAGTCTTCGGCAGCTCGTGCACCACCCGCTCACGGTCGGCCTCGTCGTAGTGGCCGTGCTCATTCGTCGTCACCGAGGCATAGTCTGCCAGCCCCGCCCTACTACATTTGACGCTCATGCGCCTCGCACGTGTGCTCAGCCTGCTCGTGGCCATCCTGACCGCCGCCACCTTGGTCGCGCCCGCCGCGGTGGCCGAGCCGCCATTGCGGCTGCCCGACTACGTCACCGACAACGCCGGCGCCCTGAGCGCCGGACAGCTCGCCAGCGTGCAGCAGGCGGTCGACACGCTCTACCGCGACCGCCACGTGCGGCTCTGGGTGGTCTTCGTCGACTCCTTCGCCCCCAAGACCGCGACGGCGTGGGCCGACGGCACCCGCAGCCTCAGCGATCTGGGGAACCAGGACGCGATCCTGGCGGTCGCGACCGGGCAGCGCTCGTATGCCTTCCTGGTGCCGTCGGCGGCCGCTGGCGGTGCCACCTCCACCCAGGTCGACAACATCCGGGTGAACAAGGTCGAGCCGGCGCTGCACAACAGCGACTGGGCAGGCGCGGCGATCGAGGCCGCCAACGGGCTGGCGGGGTTGGGCGCCAGCAGCGGCAGCTCTGGCGGATTCTCGTTGGTTCCGCTGCTGATCATCATCGCGATCATCCTGGTGGTGGTCGCGCTGCTGGTGTTGTGGAGCCGCCGGCGCCGGCATAAGCGGCATGAAGCCGAGGTGGCGGCCGCCAAGCGGGTGGACCCGACCGACCCCAATGCGCTGGCGGCCGTCCCCCTCGATGCCCTCGACGAATTGTCCCGGTCGATCGTCGTCGACGTCGACAACGCCGTGCGCACCAGCACCAACGAATTGGCCTTGGCCGCCGAAGAATTCGGCCAACAACAGGCGGATCGGTTCAGCAGGGCCGTGGAAAACGCCAAGGCCGCTCTGCAGCAGGCGTTCAACGTGCGCCAGCAACTTGACGACGCGATTCCCGAAACGCCGGCCCAGCGCCGTGATCTGCTCACCCGGGTCGTGGTCACAGCCGCGCGGGCCGACCGCGACCTGGATGCCCAGACCCAAGCGTTCCATGAACTTCGGGATCTGGTCATCAACGCCCCCGACCGGCTCGACGGGCTGACCCAGAAGTTGGTGGATGTCAGCGCCCGTATCGATCCCGCCCAGTCGACGCTGACCCAGCTGCACAGCGAGTTTGCCGATACCGCATTGACTTCGGTGGCGCGCAACGTCGCCGCCGCCAAGGAGCGGCTGGATTTCGCCGACCACTCGATCAGCCGCGCCCGCGCGCTGGTGGCCAAGCCGGTCGCCGGCCAGCAAGGCGAACTGGTCGACTGCGTGCGCGCCGCGGAATCGGCTCTGCAGCAAGCCGGTTCGATGCTGGACGCGGTGGACAGCGCGGCCAGTGACATCAGGCGCGCGGTGGCCACCCTGCCTGCGGCGATCGCCGATACCCAGCAGGGCATCAACCAGGCCGTGGCCCAGCTGACCGAGGGCGGACTGTCCAACACCGCCGAGCTGACCGAGGCGCGTGATGCCGCGGTGAAGGCGGTGACCGCCGCGCAGACCGGCGGGGCGGCCGACCCGTTGGGCGCGTTCACCCAGTTGACCCAGGCCGACGCCGACCTCGACCGGCTGCTGGCCGGTGTGACAGAGGAGCGCGAAACCGCTGAGCGGCTGGGCCGGTCGTTCGACCAGGCGCTGTTCACCGCGCAGTCGCGGGTGCGCTCGGTGTCGGACTACATCGACACCCGCCGCGGCAGTGTCGGGCCCGAGGCGCGGACCCGAATCAGCGAAGCCGTGCGCCAACTCGAGGCCGCGCAGGCCAAGCAGAAAACCAACATCACCGAGGCGATCGCCCACGCCAACGGCGCGTCGATGCTGGCCGCTCAGGCTCAACAGCTGGCCAACAACGACGTCCAATCGGCCCAGCGGACATACATGAATCACTATGGCGGAGTGGGTGGCTCGTCGAACATGGGCGCGGTGATCGGCGGGATCATCCTCGGCAACATCTTGTCCGGCGGTATGCGCGGCGGGTTCGGTGGCGGCGGGTGGTCGTCGACGACCTTCGGCGGATCGTCGGGATCGTCCGGGGGCGGCGGGATGCTGGGCGGCGGCGGGCGCTTCTAGCCCGCGAATAATGCTTGACTTCAGCCACCACTTAGTTGACGCTGTCAACTATGGCTGTTTCAGACATTGCGCACATTCGCGCTTTCAACCGTTTCTACACGCGGGTACTGGGACTTCTGCAGCCTGACCTGGCCGGATCCGGGTTCAGCCTGACGGAAGCGCGCGTGCTTTACGAAGTCGCCCAGTCCGCCTCGACGACGGTGGCCGAACTGCGACGCTCCCTCGATCTCGACGCGGGCTACCTCAGCCGGATCCTGTCCGGCTTCACTCGGACAGGCATCCTCACCCGCGAGTCATCGGCCGGCGACGCCAGACGCCAGGTAGTCGCCTTGACCGAGGACGGGCGGCGCGCGTTCGCCGAACTCGACAGGCTGCAGGCTGATGCGATCGAGAAGATGTTGGCACCGCTGGATGCCGCCCAGCGCGCACGACTGACCGCCGCGATGCACAGCATCCGGGACGTGCTCGGCGACCGTCCCCGCTCACGTGGATTGGTATTGCGCGCCCCGGAACCGGGTGACCTGGGCTGGGTGGTCGAACGTCATGGCTACCGCTACGCCCATGAATACGGTTGGGATGCAACATTCGAAAGCCTGGTGGCTCAAGTCGTCGGGGGATTCGAACACGACGGCAGGCGTGCCGCGGCCTGGATCGCGGAGCTGGACGGGGAACGGGTGGGTTGCGTGTTCTGCACGCCGGCCGGCGACGAGGGCGTGGCTCAACTGCGACTCCTCCTAGTCGAGCCCAGCGCCCGCGGCGCGGGAGTCGGAACCCGGTTGGTCCAGGAATGTCTACGGTTCGCCAAACGCGCCGGCTACACGCGAATCATGTTGTGGACCAACGATGTACTGGTGGAAGCTCGCAGGATCTACGAACGCGCCGGATTCCAGATCGACCGTCGCGAAGCCCACCACAGCTTCGGACACGATCTCGTCGGCGAGTACTGGTCCCGAGACCTGTGAGCTCTACCCCTTGAGGCGGGTGGCCAGGTAGTCGACGACCGAGTCGATGCCGATGCGCTCCTGCGTCATCTCGTCGCGCTCACGGACGGTGACCGCCTGGTCGTCGAGGGTGTCGAAATCGACTGTCACACAGTACGGCGTGCCGATCTCGTCCTGGCGGCGGTAGCGCCGGCCGATCGCACCGGCGTCGTCGAACTCGATGTTCCAGTACTTGCGCAGCTCGGCGGCCAGATCCTTGGCCTTGGGGCTGAGGTCGGCGTGCCGGGACAGCGGCAGCACCGCCGCCTTGACCGGCGCCAGCCGGGGGTCCAGCCGCAACACCGTGCGCTTGTCCACCCCGCCCTTGGCGTTGGGGGCCTCGTCCTCGGCGTACGCGTCGACCAGGAACGCCATGAACGAACGGGTAAGTCCCGCTGCGGGTTCGATGACGTAGGGGATGTAGCGGGTGTCAGCGGCCTGGTCGTAGAACGACAGGTCGGTACCGGAATGCGCCGAGTGCGTCTTGAGGTCGAAGTCGGTGCGGTTGGCGATACCTTCGAGCTCGCCCCACGGGTTGCCACCGAAGCCGAACTTGTACTCGATGTCGGTGGTGCCGGCCGAGTAGTGCGACAGCTTTTCCAAGGGATGCTCGTAGAGCCTCAGGTTGTCGGGGTTGATGCCGAGGTCGGTGTACCACTGCAGCCGGGTGTCGATCCAGTACTTGTGCCATTCCGGCGCGGTGTCGGGCTCGACGAAGAACTCCATCTCCATCTGCTCGAACTCGCGGGTGCGGAAGATGAAGTTGCCCGGGGTGATCTCGTTGCGGAAGCTCTTGCCGATCTGGCCGATGCCGAACGGCGGCTTCTTGCGCGAGGTCGTCACCACATTGGCGAAGTTCACGAAGATGCCCTGCGCGGTCTCCGGGCGCAAGTAGTGCAGGCCCTCCTCGGATTCGATCGGCCCGAGGTAGGTCTTGAGCATCATGTTGAATTCACGGGGCTCGGTCCACTGGCCCTTGGTGCCGCAGTCCGGGCAGACGATCTCGGACATCGGCACATCATCGGGCTCGCCACCCTTCTTCAGGGCGTAGGCCTCTTGAAGGTGGTCCTGGCGATGACGCTTGTGGCAGTTCAGGCACTCGATGAGCGGATCGTGGAACACCTCGACGTGGCCGGAGGCGACCCACACCTCGCGCGGCAGGATGATCGAGCTGTCCAGGCCGACGACGTCGTCGCGGCCGGTCACCACCGAGCGCCACCACTGACGCTTGATGTTCTCCTTGAGCTCGACGCCGAGCGGGCCGTAGTCCCACGCCGACTTGGTACCGCCGTAGATCTCGCCGGCTGGGTAGACCAAACCACGACGCTTGGCCAGATTGACGACGGAATCAATGACGGACGCCACGATGGGTGTCACTCCTTGTCTATGTGCGGGCAACAGCCCATACAGCCTAATGGGACTTGATCAGCGTGTCTTTGACGGGGATCTTGGTTCGTGAGCGGGAGGCTGATCACCGAGCCGCCGGCCGGTGAGCACTGGTACTGCCTGGAGTGATGGTCAACTCCTAGCGTTAGATCGTGCCCCGGCCGGTTGGTGAGGTCATCTGTAGCGCTCATGGGATGTCGTGCCCGTTTGAGCACTGATCCATTAGGTTGCCGCCGGGTGTCCTTCGGCTCGAACGGGTTTCATCCATATCGAGCTGAGGAGGCGATGCGATGCTCTTCGTCGGAGACGACTGGGCAGAAGACCACCACGACGTGTATCTGATGAACGACGCGGGCGACCGACTGGCCTCACGACGGCTACCCGAAGGTCTAGCCGGGATCGGGATCGAAACCGACCGGGGCCTGTGGGTCGATGCGTTGACCGCGGCCGAGTATCAGGTGTTCGCGATCAATCCGCTGGCCGCGGCCCGCTACCGTGACCGCCACCATGTCTTGGGGGCCAAGTCCGACGCCTCTGATGCCAAACTGTTGGCCGATCTGGTGCGCACCGACCGGCACAACCACCGCCTGATCGCCGGCGACACCGACGCGGCCGCGGCGATCAAGGTGCTGGCCTGGGCGCATCAGAACCTGATCTGGGCCGCGCCCCGACCCCCGCCGACGCTAGACGTTTGAGCCTGTCCAAGATCCGGTCTGCGCTCAAAGCTGCTGGGCGCCAACGCAACCTCGACAGCCGAGCATTACAGATTCAGGAACTGCTGCGCACCGAACAGCTCGCCGCACCCGCGGCGGTCACCGCCGCCTTCGGGTCCAGCACCCGAGCCGCGGTCGGCATCATCGCCGAACTCAACCACCAGATCAGCCATCTCGAGGTTGAACTGGCGACACATTTTGAGGCACACCCGGACGCCGACATCTACCGCTCCCTGCCAGGACTTCGTGTCATCCTCGGCGCCCGGGTGCTCGGTGAGTTCGGGGACGACCCGAACCGATACACCAGCGCCAAGTGTCGCAAAAACTACGCCGGAACATCACCATTGACCATCGCGTCAGGCCGCAAACGCGCCGTGCTGGCCCGCCACATCCGCAACCGCCGCCTCTACGACGCCATCGACGCCTGGGCCTTCTGCGCCATCACACGCAGTCCCGGAGCGCGCGCTACTACGACCAGCACAGAGCGGCTGGAGACCTACACCACCAAGCCCTACGCGCCCTCGGCAACCGGCTCGTCAGCATCCTCCACGGCTGCCTACGCCACCACACCACGTACAACGAACACAAAGCCTGGGGACACCGACAGAACACCCCAACAACCCACGCCGCTTGACAACTTACGCAGTTGGGATGTCTAACGATGGGCCAAACCAACTTTTGACATGCGTGATCGTGCATGGAAAAGTGGTGGTTAAGTGGAAATCGTTTCCAATAACGCGGAGGTGGCGGCATGACCGCATCCACTCACGGCCGGGTCGACGAACTGTCGTCGCCGCACGCCGACATTCTGGACCACGCCGGTGAGCTGCTGCGCGCGCTGGCCGCACCGGTGCGCATCGCGATCGTGCTGCAACTGCGGGAATCCCAGCGCTGTGTGCACGAACTCGTCGATGCGCTCGACGTCCCGCAGCCGCTGGTCAGCCAGCACCTCCGGATCCTCAAGGCTGCCGGGGTGGTGGCCGGCGAACGCTCGGGGCGCGAGGTGATGTACCGGCTGGTGGACGATCACCTGGCCGAGATCGTCGTCGCCGCAATCAGCCATGCCGGCGAGGACCGTCCGTGACCGGAGCCGACATTCGTCCCCGCGCCGCCGCGACCGGGGTGCGCGCCACCCGCCAGCGGGCGGCCATCATCGCGCTGCTCGACACCGTCGACGAATTCCGGTCGGCCCAGGAGTTGCACGACGAGCTGCGCCGACGCGGCGAGAACATCGGGCTCACCACGGTCTACCGGACACTGCAGTCACTGTCGGCGGCCGATCTGGTGGACATGGTGCGCACCGACACCGGGGAGTCGATGTACCGGCGCTGCGAAGGCGACGATCATCACCATCATCTGGTGTGCCGTAGCTGCGGTGCGGCCGTCGAGGTCAGCGGGCGCGAGGTCGAGGCCTGGGCCGCCGAAGTGGCGCAGGCGCACGGGTTTTCCGAAGTGAGCCACACGATCGAACTGTTCGGCACCTGTAGCCAGTGCCGGGGCTGATCAAGGGGCCCACGCGCACCATAGGGTTGCTGCCCGCCTTCGAGCGACAAATGGGCGGCACCGCTAGGGAGCGCGGCAAGGGGCAACATCGAGATCGACGTGGGCGTGAGGCCTTCTCGAACTTTCCTGCGCTGCCGTCGATCTCGGCGAGCCCGGCGTAGGGCCGCGGGCGTTGTCGCTCAGAGGCGGGCACCGAACGTGGCTTCCCAGGAGACCGCAGCCACGAGAGTTCCGCCGAGGTCGACGTTTGTAGGCTCCGCACTCGAACTTCGGCCGCGAATCGTCGGTTTGGGCGCGAAGGGGATTTAGTCGACGATTGCGCGGCGGGCATCGGCCCCACCGGCGAGCACCATCAGCACCAGTGTCTGCAGTGCCGTGTCGGCCAGCCCCTCGCCGGGAAAGTTGTACCGCAGCATCACATCTCCACGCTTGCCGGACTCCACGAACGTCACAGTCCCCAGCATCGTCGACTGCGCAAGGGCGGCAACCCGTTTACGGAGATCGGCGTTGGCGGGCAGATCCCACGCCAGCACCTGTGTCACGGAAACCATCTCGATGTCGTCGGCAATCGTCACCGACCGCAGTGAGGCGAACGTCCCCTCGTAGCGCACCGTGAGTGCACCATCAGGTTCCACCTCGACGGGTACCACCGCGGTCAGCACCTCGGCCAGCCTGGCCCCTAGGTCCACGATCAGGCCCGGCCGAAGCGCCGGTTTCGCTCGGCGTACTCTTCGCACGCCGCCCACAGATCCCGCCGGTCGTAATCTGGCCAGAGCTTGTCCTGGAACACATATTCGGCGTACGCGGACTGCCAGAGCATGAAGTTACTCGCCCGCTGCTCCCCCGACGTGCGGATGAACAGGTCGACGTCAGGAATATCAGGCCGGTGCAGGTGCTCGGCGAGCGTGGCCTCGTTCACCCGTTCCGGATCGATCCGCCCGGCCGCCGCGTCACGCGCGATTTGCTTTGCCGCCTCAGCGATTTCGGCTCGTCCGCCGTAGTTGACGCAATAGTTGACCGTGATCACGTCATTGCCGACGGTCATGTTCTCGGCGATGTCGAATTCCTTGATGACGCTGCGCCACATCCGCGCCCGCGACCCCACCCAGCGCATGTTGACGCCCATGGCGTCGAGGTTCTCGCGGCGCCGTCGCACCACCTCACGGTTGAAGCCCATCAGGAAGCGCACCTCTTCGGTGCTACGCCGCCAGTTCTCCGTAGAGAACGCGTACACCGACAGATGCTGAATGCCGATCTCGATGGCTCCGCAGGTGATGTCGATCAGCACCGCCTCGCCCATCTTGTGGCCTTCGGTGCGGCCCAACCCGCGCTGGGTGGCCCAGCGTCCGTTGCCGTCCATCACGACGGCGACGTGCTTGGGCATCTGGTCGGCCGGGATGGCCGGCGGCACGGCCTTGGACGTGTGCTGGGGTGGGCGGCGCGGTCCACCGCCGGGCGCCGGCGGCAACTCGGGGAACACCACCGGCCATACCGAGGTGTCGGGAAATATCGGGTAGTCGTCGGGCGCGGGGGCGAGCTGCGGAAATTGGCCTTTCCGCTTGCGCTCAGCCCCCCGCCACGAGCTGGTTACCCGGTTCATCGCCATGGGCCTCATCCTGCCTGAACATCTCCTTAACGTGGTCAGCGGGCTGCCGGTAGACACGCTCTACCAGCGGCAAGGTCCGTAGCTGGCGTTCCAGGTGCCACTGCAGATGCGCAGCTACCAGACCGCTGGCGTGGCTGCGGTGCGACGCCGACGACGCCTCTGCGACCTCCCAGTCGCCGTCGTGCAGCGCCGACATCAGATCGAGCACCGCCTGCGGCGGGGTGGTCGAGCCTGACGGGCGGCAATGCATGCAGACGCTGCCACCAGCGGCGATGTGGAATGCGCGGTGCGGGCCCGGTGCCGCACAGCGGGCACACTCGATCAGCGAGGGCGCCCAGCCGGCGATACCCATGGCCCGCAGCAGGTAGGCGTCCAAGACCAGCTCACGGGACCGCGTCCCGTCCGCCACCGCCCGCAGCGCACCGACCGTGAGCCGGTGCAGCGCAGGCGCCGGCGCGCGCTCCTCGCCGGCCAGCCGCTCAGCGGTTTCCAGGACCGCACAAGCGCTGGTGTAACGGCCGTAGTCGCTGACGATGTCGGTGGCGAAGGCGTCGATGGACACCACCTGGGTGACGATGTCCAGATTGCGGCCGGGGTGCAGCTGGACGTCGATGTGCGCGAACGGCTCCAGCCGGGAGCCGAATTTGCTGCGGGTCCGGCGCACCCCCTTGGCGACCGCGCGGACCAGACCGTGGTCACGGGTCAGCAGGGTGATGATGCGGTCTGCTTCACCGAGCTTGTGCTGGCGCAGCACAACAGCCCGATCCCGATACAACCGCATCCATGCAGTTTCCCACCGCAATGCGACATAAGCGCGGACGCGCGCCGATAGTCTCGACGTCGCCATGACAGCTCATGCGAGTTTGAGCAGGCCGCCGCGGTTTCCCACCATCGGCGAGCAGCTCTATCAACTGGCCAGCGGCACGGTGACCTCCACCGAGCTGGTCCGCCGGTCGCTGCGCGCGATCGCGGCCAGCCAGTCCACCCTCAATGCCTTCCGGGTGGTGCTCACCGAATCGGCGCTCGCCGAAGCCGCCGACGCCGACCGCCGTCGCGCCGCCGGCGAGCAGGCGCCGCTGCTGGGCATCCCTATCGCGGTCAAGGACGACGTCGACGTCGCCGGGGTGCCGACCTCCTTCGGCACCGCCGGGCCCGTCCAGCCGGCCACCGAGGACTCCGAGGTGGTGCGCAGGCTGCGTGAAGCGGGCGCGGTGATCGTCGGCAAGACGAACTGCTGTGAACTCGGCCAGTGGCCGTTCACCAGTGGACCGGCCTTCGGTCACACGCGAAATCCCTGGTCTCGCAAACACACTCCGGGTGGCTCGTCGGGCGGCAGCGCGGCGGCGGTCGCCGCCGGCCTGGTGGCCGCGGCCATCGGATCCGACGGCGCGGGCAGTGTCCGGGTGCCCGCCGCCTGGACCCACCTCGTCGGCATCAAACCGCAGCGGGGGCGCATCTCGACCTGGCCGATCCGAGACCCGTTCAACGGCATCACGGTCAACGGGGTGCTGGCGCGCACGGTCGCCGACGCCGCGCTGGTCCTCGATGCCGCGTCGGGCAACCATGACGACGACCTGCACAAGCCACCGCCGGTGCGGATGTCCGATTCCGTCGGCGCCGCACCCGGGCCGTTGAAGATCGCACTCTCGACGCGGTTTCCGTTCACGTTCTTTCCCGCCAAGCTGCATCCCGAGATCCGGGCGGCACTCACGCAGGTCGCCGAACAGCTGGGCATGCTTGGCCACACCGTGATGGAGGGCAATCCCAACTACGGCCTGCGGCTGCCGCTGTCGTTTCTGCCCCGCTCGACGGCCGGGCTTCTGGAGTGGGCCGACCGGCTCGGCGACGACGTCACCCTGGACCCCAGGACCGAGGCCAACATGCGGATGGGCCGGCTGTTGTCCGGCGCCATGCTGCGCCGGGCCAAGGCCACCGAACCGATCCTGCACCGCCGCGTCGGGGCGATCTTTCGTTCCGTCGACGTCGTGCTGGCTCCGACGACAGCGCAGCCGCCACCGCCGGCCCGCAAGTTCGACGACCTCGGCCCGACCGCGACCGATCGCGCGATGATCGCGGACTGCCCGGTCACCTTCCCGTGGAACGTATTGGGCTGGCCATCGATCAACATCCCGGCCGGCTTCACCTCCGCGGGGCTGCCCATCGGCGTGCAGTTGATGGGCCCGACCAACAGCGAACCGCTGCTGATCTCGCTGGCCGCCGAACTGGAGGCGATCAACGGCTGGGCCAACAAGCAGCCCGAGATCTGGTGGAACACCCCGATGTCGTCTGCCGATACGGACACGAGCGGTCAATAAATAGCCATTAAGGGCTATTGTCGCGAATATAAGTATCTTGGTAGTACTGTCCCATGACCGATACCAAACAAGACAGTGAGAAGCTCGTCCGCGACTTCCTCGGGGCTTGGGAGGGCCGCGATCTCGAGGTCATCTGCGCCGCCTTCGCCGACGACGCGGTCTATCACAACGTGCCCGTCGCCCCGATTGAGGGCATCGCGGGGATTCGCGCGATCTTCCAGGCGTTCCTGAATGCCTTCGCCGAGGCCAAACTCGACATCGTCACGCTGGCCGCCGAACCCGGCCTGGTACTCGCCGAGCGCGTCGACTACTTCACGATGACCGACGGCCGCAAGGTCGTACTACCCGTCAACGGCGTCTTCGAGGTACGAGACGGCAAGATCGTCCGGTTCAGCGACTACTTCGATCTCGCCGACTTCGAACTCCAGAGCGGGTTCAAGCTTTGATCGGCTGCCACAGAGTCTAAAAGCCAAGCCGGCCAAGCTGTTTGGGGTCTCGCTGCCAGTTCTTGGCAATCTTGACCCGCAGGTCGAGGTAGACCTTCGTGCCCAGCAGCTTCTCGATCTGCGTGCGGGCCACGGTCCCAACCTCTTTGAGGCGGGCGCCACCTTTGCCGATGACGATGCCCTTCTGGCTGTCCCGCTCCACATACAGAATGGCGCGGACGTCGATCAAATCGTCGCGGCCCTCCCGGCTTTCGACCTCCTCGATCACCACCGCCAGCGAGTGCGGCAGCTCGTCGCGCACGCCTTCCAGCGCGGCCTCCCGGATCAGCTCGGCCATGAGCGTCTCTTCGGGCTCGTCGGTGAGCTCACCGTCGGGATAGAACGCCGGCCCGGGCGGCAGCTGACCGGCCAGGACGTCGGTGAGGACGTCGACCTGGTCGCCCCGGGTCGCCGACACCGGCACGATCTCGGCGGCGGTGTCGCCGACCAGTTCGTGGACGGCCATCAACTGTTGGGCCACCCGGTCTTTGGTCACCTTGTCGATCTTGGTGACGATGACGACGAGCGTCGTCCTGGGGGCCACATCCCGGATCTGTTCGTAGATCCATCGGTCGCCGGGCCCGATCGTCTCGTCGGCGGGGATGCACAGCCCGATCACGTCAACTTCGGAATAAGTGTCGCGAACCAGGTCGTTGAGCCGCTTGCCCAGCAGGGTGCGCGGCCGGTGCAGGCCGGGGGTATCGACGAGCACGATCTGGAAGTCGGGGCGATGCACGATGCCGCGGATCGTGTGCCGGGTGGTCTGCGGCTGATCGGCGGTGATCGCCACCTTGGCGCCGACCAGCGCGTTGGTCAGTGTCGACTTGCCGGTGTTGGGGCGACCCACCAAACATACGAAGCCGGAACGGAACTCGCTCACTGCGGTGTCCCAGAGCGGTCGGTCACGATGATCGCCGCGGTCGGTGAGAGTTCCCGGACGGCGGCGACACCGTCATCGTCGGCCGACCCGCCGACCAGCACCGCGGCCTCCAAACCCGTTGCGCCACTGGACACCGCTGCGGCAACCGCCGCCTGCAGGCCGGTCAGCCGCAGCGCCGAAAGGGCGACCGGCGCGCCGGCGTAGGTGCGCCCGTCGAGGTCGCGCACCGCCGCCCCTTCGCCTGTTTCGGCGCGCGCCATCGCGCCGCGCGCGAGGACCACCAGCTTCGCGTCTTCGGCCTGCAGCGTGTCACTCATCGTTGTCGCCTTCCTCCAGATCGGTTCGGCTGACCAATACGGTGCCGATGCGCAGCCGGCCACGATGGTCGCGGCCGCCCTCGGCGCGCAGCCGCAGTCCGTGGGACACCACCTCGGCGCCGGGCAGCGGGATCCTGCCGAGCTCGAGGGCCAGCAACCCTCCCACGGTGTCGACGTCCAGATCCTCTTCGAATTCGACGTCGTAGAGTTCGCCGACGTCTTCGATCGGCAGCCGAGCCGAGACCCGGAACTTGTTGTCGCCCAGCTTCTCCACCGGCGCGACCTCGTCGTGGTCGTACTCGTCGGCGATCTCGCCGACGATCTCTTCCAGCACGTCCTCGATGGTCACCAGACCGGCGATGGCGCCGTATTCGTCGACCAGCAGGGCCATGTGGTTGCGGTCGCGCTGCATCTCTCGCAGCAGCTCGTCGAGCGGTTTGGAGTCGGGAACGAAGACCGCCGAGCGCATGATCTCGGACACCTTGGCACCCCGGCCGCTGTCGGACGAGTAGTAGGTGCGCTGGACGAGGTCTTTCAGATAGACGACGCCGACGACATCGTCGACGTTCTCCCCGATCACCGGGATGCGGGAATAGCCACTGCGCACCGCCAGTGACGTCGCTTGGCTTGCCGTCTTGTCACTTTCGATCCACACCATCTCGGTGCGCGGGACCATCACCTCACGCGCCGCAGTGTCACCGAGTTCGAACACCGACTGGATCATTCGGCGTTCGTCGTCGGCCACCACGCCGCGCTGCTGCGCCAGGTCGACGACTTCGCGCAGCTCGATCTCGGAGGCGAACGGCCCGTTGCGGAAACCGCGACCCGGGGTCAGCGCGTTGCCGAGCACGATGAGCAGCCGGCTGATCGGGGTCAGCAGAATCGAAATCGCCTGCAGCGGAACCGCCGACGTGAGCGCGATGGTGTAGGCGTTCTGCCTGCCGATGGTGCGCGGCCCCACGCCCATGGCAACGAAGCTGGCGACCGTCATGATCGCGGCCGCCGCCACCAAGCCCCAGGTCAGGCCGAGGTCATCCCATAAGAAGGCGACCAACAGCACCGTGGCTGCCGCTTCGCAGGCAATACGGAGCAGCACAACAAGATTGATGTAGCGAGGCCGCTCGGCCATGACCCGCGCCAACCGCAGGGCGCCGGGTCGCTCGTCGCGCACCAGTTCCTCGACTCGCGCGATCGACACGGTGCTGATGGCGGCGTCGATCGCGGCGAACAGACCACCCAGCGCTATCAGCGCGATCGCACCGAGCAGCGCACTGACGCCCGTCACGGTTTGTCGAAGAACTGTGACTTGTCGAGCAGTCGACGATCCTTCTCGATCTGTCGATCCTGGTGATAGGCCTGCACCTGCTCGCCGACCCACTCCTCGAGCAGCGTGCGCTGCAGGTCGAACATTTCTTTTTCCTCGTCAGGTTCGGCGTGGTCGTAGCCGAGCAGGTGCAGCACGCCGTGCACGGTCAGCAGGGCCAGCTCCTGGCCGAGGCTGTGCCCCGCGGCGGTGGCCTGGTCGGCGGCGAACTGCGGGCACAGCACGATATCGCCGAGCATCGACGGCCCCGGCTCGGGCGCATCCGGGCGACCGCCGGGCTCAAGCTCGTCCATCGGGAAACTCATCACGTCGGTGGGACCGGGCAGGTCCATCCAGCGCATGTGCAGATCGGCCATCGCGTTGGTGTCCAGCAGCACCATCGACAATTCGGCGGCCGGGTTGACGTCCATGCGGCGAATCACGAAGCGGGCGACGCTGATCAGTTCCTCTTCGGAAACGTCGAGGCCGGACTCGTTGGATACTTCGATCGTCATCTTCGCCTCGCCCCTAACGCCGTGTCGAACGACGTTGGGCACGGTTCACCAGGCCGGGCTGCTCGGCCTTGGCGTAGGCGTCGACGATCTCCGAGACCAGGCGGTGGCGCACCACGTCGGCGCTGGTGAGTTCGGTGAAATGGATGTCGTCGATGCCGTCGAGGACGTCCATCGCCGCGCGCAGACCCGACTTGGCGCCGCCGGGCAGGTCGACCTGCGTGATGTCGCCGGTGACCACGATCTTGGATCCGAAGCCCAGGCGGGTGAGGAACATCTTCATCTGCTCGGCGGTGGTGTTCTGGGCCTCGTCAAGAATGATGAAGGCGTCATTGAGCGAGCGTCCACGCATGAACGCCAGCGGCGCAACCTCGATCACCCCGGCACTCAACAGGTTCGGGATGGCGGTGGGATCCATCATGTCGTGCAGCGCGTCATACAGCGGCCGCAGATAAGGGTCGATCTTCTCGGTCAGCGTGCCCGGCAGAAAGCCAAGGCGCTCACCGGCTTCCACCGCTGGCCGGGTCAGGATGATCCGGGTGACCTGTTTGGTCTGGAGCGCATTCACCGCCTTGGCCATGGCCAGGTAGGTCTTGCCGGTACCCGCAGGGCCGATACCGAACACGATGGTGTGGGCGTCGATGGCGTCGACGTAGCGCTTCTGGTTCAGCGTCTTGGGTCGAATCGTCTTGCCGCGCCGGGACAAAATATCCAGGGTCAGCACCTCGGCCGGCGACTCGTTGTCGGCGCCGGTGACCATGCCGATGCTGTGCCGCACCGCGTCCGGCGACAGCGTCTGGCCGCCGGCCACGATCGCGATGAGTTCGGAGATCACCCGCTCGGCCATCGCGACATCGGCCGCTTCACCAGCCAGGGTGACGGTGTTTCCTCGGACGTGCAGGTCGGCTGACAGGCTGCGTTCGAGTGCGCGCAAGTTTTCGTCGGCGGAACCCAGCAGGCCCACAACGAGGTCGGGCGGAACAGTCATGCTGCTGCGCACTTGCGAGGCAGCGGTCGTCTCGCGGGGCGTCACGTGGTCTTCGAAGCCTGCTTCCTGGGTATTCGGTCAATGCTGAGCACCCAGTTTACCGCCAGGAAGAGACAGCTCTACCGGTTAATCCACGCGCGCTTATTCCCTGGTGAACGCGTCGTGAGTCAATGCGGAGTTCATGAAGTCCCGGAAGTGCAGCCACTTGCCGTTGCGCAGCGCGATGATGTGGGCGAACTCCGACTCCCAGGTGTGCCCGGTGGCCGTCCGCAAGAACTTCTGTTGGCCCCAGACCGCCAGGTTGTCCCCGTCTTCGATGAACAGCCACGGCTCCATCGCGGTGATCTGGATGTGGCTGCCGACGGTGCTGAAGAACTCTTTCGCCGCCTCGATGCCGTGGTAATCCCCGGCGTACGGGATGGCGTCACTGCCGTAGTAGGTGATCCGGACGTCCGGATCCAGATGGCTCAGTGCGGTTTCCAGATCACCGGCGGGAACCGCCGCGTAGATCGCCTTGGTGGCGGCGACGTTGCCGCTCTCGACGGTGGTCATCGGGCCAGCTGCAGCGGCAGGCGGACGAAACCGTGGGTCAGCAGGCTGGCGGTCTGCCGCACACCCGGTTCCTCGGACAGGCCGATCACCGAATAGCGGTCCAGCACCGCGTTGACGACCGCGAACACCTCAAGCCGGGCCAGCGGCGCACCCAGACAGAAGTGCAGGCCGTGGCCGAAGGCCAGATGCTGACGGATGTTGGGCCGGTCCAGGTCCAGGCGTTGGGGATCTTCAAAGACGGCCGGGTCGTGGTTGGCCGATCCGAAGAACAGCGCCACCCACTCCCCCTTCTTGATCTGGGCGCCATCGATCTCGACGTCACGGGTCGCAATGCGGAACAACCGTTGCGGCCCGGTGAGCCGGGCGACCTCCTCGATGAAGGTGCTCACCAACGAGCGGTCAGCCCGCAGTCGGGCCGTCACCGCAGGCTCACGCGCCATCGCGTGCAGGACGCTGCCGATCAGATAGGTCGTCGTCTCGCTGCCGGCCACCACCAGCGTCACACAGAGCCGCACGATCTGCTCCGGGGTGAGCCGCGCTCCGTCGAGTTCGGCCCGGAGCAGCGCCGAGATCAGATCCTCGGCGTCCTCGACGTCCTGCGAATCATCAAGGCGAGCACTGTGTTCGATGACCCGCCCGGTGAACGCGGTGACCATGTCGGCATTGCTGGCCATCCGCTCCTCGGGTGTCATCGTCGACGACAGCATGAAGGCGTTGGCCCAGTTCTTGAACCGGACGTGGTCGCCGTCGGGCAGGCCCAACAGCCGGACCATCGCGCGGGTGGGCACCTCGTCGGCGAACTCCATGACGTCGGGATCACCGTCGCGGGTGCGGGCATCGAAGTCGGCGAGCAGAACCGGTACCAGTTCGGCAAGCCAGTTCTCGAGCCGGCGAATGCGCCGCGGCGAGAATGCCTGACTGACCAGTTTGCGTTCGCCGGTGTGCGCCGGCGGGTCGGTGTTGACCAGCATCAGACTCGGGGCCGATGACGCCTCCTGGATGGGGTCGCGGGAGGAGAACGTCTCGCCGTCTCGGGCCGCCGCGAGCACCTGGTCGTGGCGGAACAGCGCCCACGCGGTCACCGGCTCGTCGGCGCCGGGCACGGTCCCCGGGGGCCAATCCTGGTAGCCCGCCACCGGCGAGGAATCTCGCAGTTGCTCGAAGAGCGGGTACGGGTTTGCGATCCCCTCGGGGGTGGTCAGCATGTGGAGCGCAGAAGCGGTGGTCGAGGTCATGCAAACAGCCTCGGTGCTGCCGAGGGACCGGTCGATCTCCCGATGGAGGTCAGTTGCGCTCCCGACCGGGCGGTTTTGCCACTACCACCCCCGTCGTGGTGAGACGATCGGCTCACTGTGACCGCCACCACTGACTCTGTTGACTCGCTGCCCGTGACCGCGCTCGTCGACGGCAATCACCCCGGCTGGGCGTCCAAACAACCGCCTACCAGCGCGGTGACGCGCCGCTACGACGAGGCGTGCCGGCTGGGCATCGTCGAGCGCGCCGACGACCCGATCCGATCCGTCGCCGACACCGTCGACGCCCATGCCACCGTGGTGCGCGAGGCGCTGGAAGGCCTTGGCGACGAGAAGGCGCTGGCCGCGCTGGAGGCGGTGCTCGATCTTTCTCTGCTGGAGCGCCAGCTGATCGAGGACGCCGCCCGGCGCAGGACGCTGGCGTTGCTGCGTGTGCAGGAAGGCCTGTCCAAACTGCGCGGGATCGACGAGGTCGCCAAGATCGTCGACCGCGCCCCGCGCGAACTCGTCGAGTCGTGCGGGTTCGACCGGGCCGTGCTGTTCCGGGTCCACGAGGGCCGAATGGTGATGGAGGCGGCCTACTTCGGCGACGACGTCGAGGGCGCCGAGAAGATGGTCGCGTTCGCCCAATCCGTCGCCCCGCCGCTGGACCACATGCTGCTCGAGACGCAGATGATCCGAAGGCACGCACCGGAAATCGTGCGCGACGCCCAAAACGATCCGCGCGTCAACCGCCCGATCATCGACTTCTCGCTGACCCACTCCTATGTCGCGGCCCCGGTCATGCCCACCGGTCGGGTGATCGGCTTCCTGCACGCCGACCGGCTGTACTCCGGGCGCACTGTCGACGAGATCGACCGTGACACGGTGTGGGCGTTCGCCGAGGGATTCGGCTACGCCTTCGAGCGCACCGTGCTGATGGAGCGGATGCGCCGCCAGCACGCCGAGGTGCGTAGCGCGCTGGCCACCGCCGAGCAGGCCGCCCAGGCATTGCAGGACGCGGACTTGGAGCTGAGGAAAGTCGAGCCGGCCGAGCGCAGCCCGGCCAGCCGCCGGCTGGCCGAGGTCGAGTCGCGGGTGCATGACATGTTGACCCGCCGCGAAGCCGAGGTGCTGCGGCTGATGGCCGACGGCCGGACCAACCAGCAGATCGCCGACGAACTCGTGATCACCCCGGGTACGGTGAAATCCCATGTGAAGCGGGTACTTCGGAAACTGCACGCCAGCAACCGCGCCGAGGCCGCGTCGATCTATGCGCGGCTGGCGGCCCGGCCCGATCCGGCCTGACGGGGCGCTTCCGTAATCAGATGAGGGCCCAACAGATTTCGGAACCGGGGTTCGCCCGACACTGGAGTACGGCCGCGACATAGAAATAGCGGCTCGGTGCGGGGCCGGCTGAGTTACGGCTAGATCGACCAGCGTGGCGTCAGTACCCCCAGCGCGCCCAGGGCGACCGCCGCGGCAGTGGTGGTGCGCAGCACCGTGGGTCCCAACCGGACTGCCGTAGCGCCTGCGGCGACCAGCGCGTCGAGCTCGCCGTCGCTGATCCCTCCTTCGGGTCCCACGATCAGCAGGATCGAATTCGCTTGCGCCACAGGGAGTTGCGCCAGTGGCCGGTCGGCGGATTCATGCAACGCGAGGACCAGTCCACCGGCGCCCGCCCGCGCGGCGACCTGCGCGACGAGAGCGGCCGTCGCCACCGGCCCGGTGATGTCCGGGATGTAGGCGCGCCGCGACTGCCGGGCGGCCGACCGCGCCACCGCACGCCAGCGGCGCAGCCCCTTCTCCGCACGCTCGCCGTCCCAGCGGGCGACGCACCGGTCGGCCTGCCAGGCGATGAAGTCGTCGGCGCCCGCTTCGGTGGCCAGTTCGATGGCCAGCTCTGAGCGTTCCGATTTCGGAATGCCTTGCGCGACAGTCACCGTTGGGGTGGGACGGGCCGTCGTCCAGCACTCGAGCACCCGGGCCGTGAACCCGCGCTTGCTGGTGTCCTCGACCTCGCAGCGGGCGCGGGCGCCTGCGCCGTCAGACAGCACCAGCGCCTCACCCGGGCGGATTCGCCGCACCGTGGCGGCGTGGAATCCCTCATCGCCCTCGACGACGGCTAGTTGCCCGACCGCCGGGATGGCGTCGGCGTAGAACAGGGTGTCGGCCAACGCGTCAGCGGCCGCTGAAGGTCTCACGCAGCCGGTTGAACAGGCCGCCGGAATTGGCGGCGCCGGCATGTGTGGATTTGACCTCGGGTTCGGCGTGGCTGCGCGTCTTGAACTCGCTGAGCAGTTCCTTGGCCCGCACGTCGAGCTTGCCGGGGACCGTCACCTCGATATGCGCGTGCAGGTTCCCGCGAACGCCCGAGCGCAGGTGCGGCATGCCGTGCCCGCGCAGCGTCGTCACCGAGCCCGGTTGGGTGCCGGGCGCGATCGTGATCTCGGTCAGGCCGTCGAGAATGGCGTCGACGGTGACCGTGGTGCCGAGCGCGGCGTCGACCATCGGCACCGAGACGGTGAAGTGCAGGTCGTCGCCATCGCGGATGAAGATGTCGTGCTGCTGCTCGTGGACTTCGACGTAGAGGTCGCCCGCCGGGCCACCGCCCGGGCCGACCTCACCCTGCGCGGCCAATCGGACCCGCATACCGTCGCCGACTCCGGCCGGGATCTTGACGCTGATGTCGCGGCGGGCACGGGTCCGGCCGTCGCCGCCGCACCGGTGGCACGGATCGAGGATGACCTCACCGACTCCGCGACAGGTCGGGCATGGGCGTGAGGTCATCACCTGACCGAGCAAGGAGCGCTGCACGGTCTGCACCTCGCCGCGTCCGCCGCAGGTATCGCAGGCGGCCGGGGTGGAGTCGCCGTGGGTTCCCTTGCCCTGGCAGATGTCACACAGCACGGCGGTGTCGACGGTGACCTGCTTGGTCACTCCCGTCGCGCACTCGGACAGATCCAGCCGCATCCGCAGCAGCGAGTCCGAACCGGGGCGCACCCGGCCGATGGGGCCGCGCGATGCGCCGCCGCCGCCGAAGAAGGCTTCGAACACGTCGCCCAAACCGCCGAACCCGCTGAATCCGTTGCCGGCCGAGGCCGCGCTTTCCAGCGGATCGCCGCCGAGGTCGACGATGCGGCGCTTCTCCGGATCGGAGAGCACCTCGTAGGCGGCGCTGATCTCCTTGAACCGGTGCTGGGCGGCCTCGTCGGGATTGACGTCGGGGTGCAGTTCGCGGGCCAGCTTTCGATAGGCGCGCTTGATCTCCTGATCGCTGGCGCCCTGGCTCACCCCGAGCAAGCCGTAGTAGTCCCGTGCCACACTTGACCTTTCGAAGTTCCGCCGGTTATCCGGCCCGGTGTCCTAGAACATCGCCGATGTACATCGCAACCGCCGCGACATTGGCAATAGTTCCCGGATAGTCCATCCTGGTCGGCCCCAGGACACCCATGCCGCCGAATACGGTGCCCGAGCTGCCGTAGGTCGTGGTCACCACCGAGGTGCCGACCATCTGCTCGGCCTCGGTCTCATGGCCGATGCGCACCGTGACCTTACCCGCTTCCTGCTGGGCGGCCAGCAGGCGAATGACCACCACCTGTTCCTCGAGGGCTTCGAGGATCGAGCGCAGCGAGCCGCCGAAGTCAGCGGTGTTGCGGGTCAGGTTGGCGGTGCCGCCCATCAGTAGGCGTTCCTCGTTGTGTTCGACCAGCGACTCCAGCAAGACCGTCGCTGAGCGGCCGACGGCGTCGCCCAGCCCGCCGGACCCGTCGAGCCTGGCGGCGAGGTCGGCCACCGCGGCCGAGGCCGCCGCGAGCCGCTTGCCCTCCAGGGCCTGCCCGAGCAGTTCGCGCAACTGGGACAGCTGGTGGTCGTCGATGGTGTCGCCCAGCTCGACGATGCGCTGGTCGACCCGGCCGGAGTCGGTGATGACGACCATCAGCAGCCGCGCGGGGGTGATCGCGACGATCTCGAGGTGGCGCACGGTCGAGGTGGACAATGTCGGGTACTGGACGATCGCCACCTGGCGGGTCAGCTGGGCCAGCAGCTTCACCGCGCGGCGCAGCACATCGTCCAGGTCGACCCCGGATTCCAGGAACTGCAGGATCGCGCGACGTTCCGGCGGTGAGAGCGGCTTGACGTCGTCGATGCGGTTGACGAACTCCCGGTAGCCCTTCTCGGTGGGCACCCGGCCAGAGCTCGTGTGGGGCTGGGTGATGTACCCCTCGGCCTCCAGTACGGCCATGTCATTGCGCACGGTGGCGCTGGAAACACCGAGGTTGTGGCGGTCGACGAGAGCCTTGGACCCGATCGGCTCCTTGGTCGCGACGAAGTCGGCGACGATCGCGCGCAGCACCTCAAAGCGACGGTCGTCGGCACTTGCCATCTGACTTCACCTCCAAGTTGCCCCTATTTTACGGACATCATCAGCTGAATTAGCACCCACGCGCTCCGAGTGCCACCGCGCGCCGTCAACCAGGCGCGCCGTCGGCTGGCGTTCCGGCCGCCAGCGACTAGCCTTGTTCGAATGTGGATGCGGAGTCGGGGGGCTGCGCTCGGGGCTGGGGCCCGATGATCTTCAAGGGCGTTCGGGAGGGCAAACCGTATCCCGAGCATGGTCTGACCTACCGCGACTGGTCGCACATCCCCCCGCGGCAGATCCGTCTCGACGAGCTGGTCACCACGACGACGGTGCTCGCACTGGATCGCCTGCTGTCCGAGGATTCCACCTTCTACGGCGACCTCTTCCCGCATGCGGTCAGGTGGCGAGGCGTCGTCTACCTCGAGGACGGGCTGCACCGGGCGGTGCGAGCCGCGCTGCGTAATCGGACCGTGCTGCACGCCAGGGTCTACGACATGGATCCCAGCACGGAAGGCCAGTTCTCGGGGAGCTGACCGGGCGTGGTCGTCGGCGCCGTCAGGTAACCGCACCGTGAATACTGTTCTGCCGGGACGAGATTGGGCCACAACAGTGCCGTTGTGCGCCTCCACGATCGACAGCACGATCGCCAATCCGAGGCCACTGCAGCCGAGTTCGCGGGACCGGGCCTTCAGTCGTCGAGCACGTCGCGTACCACGGCATCGGCCAACAATCGCCCACGGTCGGTGAGTACCAATCGATCACCGGTCAGGATCAGCAGGCCTGAAGCCACCGCGTCGTTCGCCCGTAGTCGTTCGGAATCCGTCAGCGCCGCAACCAGCAACCCGGTGCGTAACCGGACCTGCAGGAGGACGTCCTCGATGTGGCGGGCGTGGTCGTCCAGGCGCTCGAACTCCGCGACCGGCACCTTACCGCCGGCGAGTGCGTCGGCGTAGACGCTGGGGTGCTTGACGTTCCACCACCGGGTATCGCCGACGAACGCGTGGGCGCCGGGGCCCGCGCCCCACCACTGGCCGCCGTTCCAGTAGCCGACGTTGTGCCGGCACTCACCACCGGGACGACTCCAGTTCGACACCTCATACCAGCTCAGCCCAGCCTCCGAGAGCCGCTGGTCGAGCAGTTCATAGCGATGCGCGAGCACGTCGTCGTCGGGCGCATCGATCTCACCGCGCCGCACCCGGCGAGCCAGCGCGGTGCCGTCCTCGATGACCAGCGCGTAGGCCGACACGTGGTCGACGCCGGCGGTGAGCGCCGCGTCGACCGAGCGAAGCAGATCGTCGTCGGACTCCCCCGGCGTGCCGTAGATGAGGTCGATGTTGAGGTGTTCGAAGCCGGCGGCCGTCGCCTCGGCGACCGCGTGCAGCGCCCGGCCCGGGGAATGAGTCCGGTCCAGCACCGCCAGCACCCGCGGCGCCACGGACTGCATGCCCAGCGACACCCGGGTGTAGCCCGCGGCGCGGATTTGCTCGAAGAACTCCCGTGATGTCGACTCCGGGTTGGCCTCGGTGGTCACCTCCGCGCCGGCGGCCAGGACGAAGTTGCCCTGGACGGCGTCGAGGACCTCGGCCAGCCCGGCGCCGCCGAGCAGCGACGGTGTGCCGCCGCCGACGAACACCGTGTCGACGGGCACGGCACCCAGCAGATCAGCAGCCAATTCGAGCTCGGTACGCAGCGCGGTCAGCCAGCCCTGCGGGGACGCGCCGCCGAGCTCGGCGGCGGTATAGGTGTTGAAGTCGCAGTACCCGCAGCGGGTGGCACAAAACGGCACATGAACATAGATGCCGAACGCCGTGCCGGGAGTCAGGGCCAGTTCCGGCAGGGCGGTCGGAGCAGGACGGACCGACATCCGTTCAGTGTCGCAGAGCCGACTTTTACTCACGGCGAGCCGAAATTTGGCCCAGTTAGAGCTATCGACGGGGTTCGTGGCAGAATGGCGCGCATGCCTGCCCCCCAGAATCTGCGCGGTGTCGCGCTGGTGGTTCGGCGGCATGTCGATTTCAAGCGCGTCTGTACCTGTTGTTGTCTGGCTTGACGCCGTAGACCCGCCCACCTGTACTTCAGCTGGCCGCCGGATCTGCGCCGCCGGTACAGCTCACCGGTGGGCCGCGCGATTCGAACGCCAGCTCCTTGACATATGAGGAGCACATTTCATGAGTCAGCCGACCAAGGCCGCGCCCAAGACGCGCAGTGAGGGCCAATGGGCCCTCGGCGAACGCGAGCCGCTCAATCCCAACGAGCAGTTCAAGAAGGACGACGACGCACTCAACGTGCGGGCACGCATCCTCGACACGTACTCCAAGCAGGGCTTCGACAGCATCGACAAGAACGATCTGCGGGGCCGGATGCGCTGGATGGGTCTCTACACCCAGCGTGAGCAGGGTTACGACGGCACCTGGACCGGCGACGAGAACGCCGAGATCCTCGAGGCCAAGTCCTTCATGATGCGGGTGCGCTGCGACGGCGGCGCACTGAGCGCCGCGGCGCTGCGGACGATCGGCGAGATCTCCACCGAGTTCGCCCGCGACACTGCCGACATCTCCGACCGCGAGAACGTCCAATACCACTGGATCCAGATCGAGGATGTGCCGCAGATCTGGGAGCGGCTGGCCGCGGTCGGGCTGCAGACCACCGAGGCGTGCGGCGACTGCCCGCGTGTGGTGCTCGGCGGCCCGCTCAACGGCGAATCGGTGGACGAGGTGCTCGACCCGTCCTGGGCGATCGACGAGATCGTGCGCCGCTACATCGGCAATCCGTCGTTCTCCAACCTGCCGCGCAAGTACAAGACCGCGATTTCGGGCCTGCAGGACGTCGCGCACGAGGTCAACGACATCGCGTTCATCGGGGTCAACCACCCCGAGCACGGGCCGGGCCTCGACATCTGGGTCGGCGGCGGGCTGTCCACCAACCCGATGCTCGCTCAGCGCCTGGGCGCCTGGGTACCGCTCGACGAGGTCCCCGAGGTGTGGGAGGCCGTCACCTCGGTGTTCCGCGACTACGGCTACCGCCGGCTGCGCAGCAAGGCGCGGCTGAAGTTCCTCATCAAGGACTGGGGCATTGAAAAATTCCGTGAAATTCTCGAAACGGAATACCTGGGCCGCAAGCTGCTCGACGGCCCCGCGCCGGAGCCGCTGAAGCATCCGATCGACCACGTCGGCGTCCAGAAGCAGAAGAACGGGCTCAACGCCGTGGGTGTCGCCCCGATCGCGGGCCGGGTGACCGGCACGATCCTGACGAAGGTGGCCAACCTCGCCGAAGCCGCGGGCTCCGACCGGATCCGTCTCACCCCGTACCAGAAGCTGGTCATCCTCGACGTGGCCGACGACAAGTTGGACGAGCTGGTCGCCGGCCTCGACGGCCTGGGACTGCCGTCGCGGCCGTCGTCGTGGCGCAAGAACCTGATGGCGTGCACAGGCATCGAGTACTGCAAGCTGTCGTTCGCCGAAACCCGCAACCGGGCGCAGGTACTGGTGCCCGAGCTGGAGCAGCGACTGGCAGATCTCAACTCCCAGCTCGATGTGCCGGTCACCGTCAACATCAACGGCTGCCCCAACTCGTGCGCCCGAATCCAGGTCGCCGATATCGGGTTCAAGGGTCAGATGGTTGACGACGGTGACGGCAACTCGGTCGAGGGGTTCCAGGTGCACTTGGGCGGAAGCCTGGGCCTGGACAGCGGTTTCGGCCGCAAACTGCGCCAGCACAAGGTCACCAGCACCGAGCTCGGCGACTACATCGAGCGGGTGGTGCGCAACTTCGTGAAACAAAGAAACGACGGAGAGCGTTTCGCCCAGTGGGCTGTACGGGCACAGGAAGAAGAGTTGCGATGAGTATTGGGGTTGACAGGGTGACCGAGGCCGAGCTGCGGGACCTAGCCGAACGTGGCGCGGCCGAACTCGACGGCGCCAGTGCGCCCGAGCTGCTGGCCTGGACCGACAAACACTTCGGTGGCGATTACGTCGTCGCCTCCAACATGCAGGACGCGGTGTTGGTCGACATGGCCTCGAAAGTGCGCCCCGGCGTGGACGTGCTGTTCCTCGACACGGGCTACCACTTCGCCGAGACGATCGGTACCCGCGACGCGGTCGAGGCGGTGTACGACATCAACGTCGTCAACGTCACCCCCGAGCACAGCGTGACCGAGCAGGATCAGCTGCTGGGCAAGGACCTGTTCGCCAGCAACCCGACCGAATGCTGCCGGCTGCGCAAGGTCGTCCCGCTGAGCAAGGCACTGGGGGGATACACCGCCTGGGTCACCGGCATCCGGCGGGTCGAGGCACCCACTCGCGCCAACGCACCACTGATCAGCTTCGACGAAGGCTTCAAGCTGGTGAAGATCAACCCGCTGGCCGCGTGGAGCGATGAGGACATGGACGCCTACATCCAGGCCAACGGCGTGCTGGTGAATCCGCTTGTGGAGGAAGGCTATCCGTCGATCGGTTGCGCGCCCTGCACGGCCAAGCCGGTCGAGGGCGCCGACCCGCGTAGCGGACGCTGGCAGGGTCTGTCGAAAACCGAATGCGGCCTTCACGTTTCGTGAGCGTGTCAATCCCCGGGTCGCTGCGCTCCTACCCACCGCTTCTACTCACCGCGCACGGCAGTGCCGATCCGCGCTCCTCGGCCACCACACATGCCGTGGCCGAGGAGATCCGCGCGGTACGGCCCGAGCTCGACGTGCGAGTAGCGTTCTGCGAACAGAACTCGCCAAATCTCCGCGACGTCCTGCGCACGCTCGACGGCCCGGCGGTCGTCACGCCGCTCCTGCTGGCCAGTGCCTACCACGCCCGCACCGACATCCCCGCGGTGATCGCCGACGCCGGCGCTGACGCGATCCAGGCCGACACCCTGGGTGAAGATCCTCGCCTGCTCGCTGTGATGCGGGAGCGCCTGGCACAGAACCAGATTCACCAATTCGAGCGCGGTTTAGGCGTGCTGGTGGTGGCGGTCGGCTCCTCACACGCCGCCGCCAACGCCCGCACCTCGGCACTCGCGGTCACATTGGCCCGTGGGACCCGATGGTCCGGGGTGCAGGTGGCCTACGCCACCGGACCGCACCCCTCCGTGCTAGAGGGAGCCGACATCCTGCGCCGCAAGGGTGCACGGCGAATTGTCGTGGCGCCGTGGTTCATCGCACCGGGGCGCATCACCGACCGGGTGGCCGCCATCGCTGACGCAGAAGACATGTCGATGATGGCGCCACTGGGCGCACATCCACTGGTGGCCGCGACGGTGCTCGACCGATTCGACCACGCGGTGGCGGCCAGGGCCGCAGCGGCCTAGCCCGCCGCGACCTGCACTTCGCCGGCGATCGGCGGCACCCGGGTGGCCCGCACGTAGACGGTGTCGCCCTCTTTCAATCCGAGCGCCTCGGCGTCGCCACGGGTGATCTGTGCGGTGAACGGCGCACCGTTGGTGGCGCTGGTCAATTCCACCCGGACCTCGAAGCCCAGATACACGACCCGGTCGATGGTGGCCCGGGTGACCCCGGTGGATTCCGCGGTCCCGTCGCCCGCAGCGATCGCCATCTCTGGGTTGCGGCCCACCCGAATATCGTGCGGGCGCACCAGGATCCCGTTGAGCGCTGACACTGTGCCCAGGAACGACATCACGAATGCGTTGGCCGGGCTGTCGTAAACGGCAGTCGGCGAGCCGATCTGCTCGACGCGCCCCTTGTTGAGGACGGCGATCCGGTCGGCGACGTCCAGCGCCTCAGCTTGGTCGTGGGTGACGAGCACCGTGGTGACATGCACCTCGTCGTGCAGCCGGCGTAGCCACGCCCGCAGATCCTCGCGGACCTTGGCGTCCAGCGCGCCGAATGGCTCATCAAGCAGCAGCACCTCCGGGTCGACCGCCAGCGCCCGGGCCAACGCCATCCGCTGGCGCTGGCCACCGGAAAGCTGATTGGGATAACGGGTTTGGAAGCCCGCCAGCCCGACCACCTCGAGCAGGTTGTCGACCTTGTCCTTGATCTCAGCCTTCGACTTCTTGCGGATCTTGAGCCCGAACGCGACGTTGTCCCGCACGGTCAGATGCTTGAAGGCGGCATAGTGCTGGAACACGAAGCCGATGCCGCGCCGCTGCGGTGGGACGTTGGTGACGTCGCGGCCGTTGATGGTGATGGTGCCGGTGTCGGGCTGGTCGAGCCCGGCGATGGTGCGCAGCAGAGTGGACTTACCCGACCCACTCGGCCCCAGCAGCGCGGTCAACGACCCGGCGGGAACCACGAAATCGACGTTGTCCAGCGCGGCGAACTCGCCGTAGCGCTTATTGGCGCCCGTGACGGTGATGGCGTCGGTCATGAAAGTCGTTCTCCTAGTTGAATTACTCGCTGGCCTTGGCTCGCCGGGCATCCAGAATCACCTGGACGACCAACACCAGCACCGCGACGACCATCAACAGCGTCGACACGGCGTACGCACCGTACTCGGCACCGCGGCTGTAGCGGTCGGAGACCAGCAAGGTCAGCGTCTGTGACGTGCCAGGAAGATTGGACGAAACCATGATCACCGCGCCGTACTCGCCCAGGGTGCGGGCGATGGTGAGCACGATGCCATAGGTGAGTCCCCACCGGATCGACGGCAGGGTGATTCGCCAGAACGTCTGCCACCAGCTGGCTCCCAGCGTGGCGGCGGCCTGTTCCTGGTCGGTGCCGATTTCGTGGAGGACCGGTTCGACCTCACGGATCACGAACGGCACCGTGACGAAGATGCTGGCCAGCACGATGCCGGGTAGCCCGAAGATGATCTTGAACCCGAGGCTGTTCTCCACGAATCCGAACAGTCCGGCGGAGCCCCACAGCAGGATGAGTGCCACACCCACGACCACCGGTGAGACCGCGAACGGCAGATCGATGACTGCCTGCAACGCCGCCTTACCGCGGAACTTGTTGCGGGCCAGCACTAGTGCCGTCGGTATTCCGAAGAGCACATTGAGTGGCACCACGATGGCCACGACGAGCACCGACAGTTCCAGTGCGGAGATCGCGGCCGGCGTGGTGATGGACGCGACGAACGCGCCGAATCCAGGAGCAAAGGTACGCCATAGGATCAGGCCGACCGGCACGATCACCAACACCGCGACGTACGCCAATGCGATGCAGCGGGCGAGGTAGCGCACCGCGGGAGACAGATTCACGTCGCCAGCTCTTCCCGCTTCGCCGCGCGCGAACCGATGGTCCGCAGCACCAGCAGCACGACGAACGAGAGCACCAGCAGCACAATCGAAATGGCCGCAGCACCCGTTCTGTCGTCATTCTCGATCAAAGTGCGGATCCACTGCGACGACACCTCGGTCTCGCCCGGCACCGCACCGCCGATCAACACCACCGAACCGAACTCGCCGATCGCGCGGGAGAACGCCAAGCCCGCGCCGGACAACAGCGACGGGAGCAATGCGGGCAGGATCACCTTGGTGAAGATGACGAAGTTGGTCGCCCCCAGCGAGGCTGCGGCCTGCTCGACCTCATGGTCGAGTTCGAGCAGGACCGGCTGGACGGAGCGCACCACGAATGGCAGCGTGACGAACAACAGCGCCACGCCGACACCCCATTTGGTGTGCTGCAGATGCAGATCGATCGGGCTGTTGGGCCCGTAGAGCGCCAACATGACCAGGCTCGCCACGATGGTGGGCAACGCGAACGGCAGGTCGATCACCGCGTCGATCAGCCGCTTGCCCGGGAAGTCGTCGCGGGTCAGCACCCAGGCGACCAGCAATCCGAACACCGCGTTCACCAGCGTGACGCCCATTGAGATCGTCAGGGTCACGCGGAATGACTCCAGAGCGGCGTTCGAGATGATCGTCAGCCAGAAGGCGTGCCATCCTCCCTTGGCCGACTGCCACACGATCGCGGCCAGCGGCAGCAGGACGATCACACTCAACCAGATCGACGCCGCCCCCACCCGCAAGCTCGTCGTACCGTGCCTGCGGCCGCCGAAGCGGGACGGCCGGCCTGAGTCACCTCCGGTGCGCTCAGGCCGGACCGCCTGCGGATTTGGTTCGATAGCTGCTGTCATCCAGTGGCCTGCTTGTAGATCTTCGTAATGGAGCCATTGTCCTTGTCGAACAGCGCCGGATCCACCGTGCTCCAGCCGCCGAGGTCGGCGATGGTCCACAGCTTCTGCGGGGTCGGGAAGTCGGTAGCAAAGTCAGTCGCCACAGCGGGATCAACCGGACGGAATCCAGCCTGGGCCCAGATCTTTTGTCCCTCGGGGGTGAACAGGTAGTTGTTCAGCGCGGTCGCCTTGTCGACGTGAGCGCTGGTGGTCACCACCGCCACCGGGTTCTCGATCTTGAACGTCTGCGGCGGGTTGATGTGCTCAACCGGCTTGCCCTGCCGCTCGGTGTTGATGGCTTCGTTCTCGTAGCTGATCAGAACGTCACCGGTGCCCTGCAGGAACACGTCGGTAGCCTCCCGGCCCGAGCCCGGGCGGGTCTTGACGTGCTCGGTCACCAGCTTGTTGACATAGTCAAGGCCGGCCTGCGCGTCCTGGCCGCCGTTGCTCTTAGCGGCGTAGGGCGCCAACAGGTTCCACTTGGCCGAGCCGGAGCTCAGCGGGCTCGGGGTGACAACCTCAATGCCCGGCTGCAGCAGATCGTCCCAGTCCTTGATGTTCTTCGGGTTGCCCTTCCGGACGACCAGCGATACGACCGAGCCGAACGGGATGCCCTTGGTCGTGGACTTGTTCCAATCCGCCGAGACCTTGTTCGCCTTCACCAGGCGGGTGACATCCGGCTCGACCGAGAAGTTGACGATGTCGGCCGGCTTGCCGTCGACCACGCCGCGGGACTGGTCACCCGAGGCGCCGTAAGACGTCGTCACTGCCACGCCCTTGCCTTCCGGGGTAGCGGCGAACGCCGGGATGATCTTGCTCCAGCCGGGCTCCGGCACCGCGTAGGCGACAAGAGTCAGGGTGGTGTCAGCCTTGGGCTGGTTGCCGCCGCCTGCGACATCGCTCGAACCGCCGCCGCCACAGGCGGCGAGCACCGTTGCGGTCGTCGCGAGCGCGACTGCTGTGCTCCACCGTCGAACAGGGACATGAATCTTGGGCATTGCTGGCCTTTCTCATTGCGGGTTAGGGGAATCGAGCCCCGTCGCAACGGAATGGCGATGTTTGACAACGAATGCCAACGACCATCACCGACACCAGACCGCGGACGGGTAAAGGGTGTCAGCGACAACAAGCAACGTCAGCAACGGCCAGCGCACCGACGGCAATAAGGGCCAAGATATGGCCCTCGCCGTAACCGGTCGCCGAATGCATGGCGCGAAGCTTAACAGAGTTTTTTTCGGTGACCAGTCGGGGTATCAGCGGTTGATCAGCCACACCACGATGACCAAGATCAGCAGCGCTACCAGGGCCAGCGTTACGCGGGATCGCGGCATCCCGCTCATCGGAGCCGCCGGTCAGCGGGGCCCACGCGGCGCAACACCCGGATGCCGTTGCCGAGGATCACGTCGATAACCATTGCGATGACGTAGGCGAGCAATAAAACCACGGGCATCACGATGATCGTCTGGAGAACGAAACTGAGGCCGGACAACCACAGTTCGACGCCGTCCCACCAACTCAACAGCCCCTGCACGCCACCAGCGTATGCCGCGCCCGTGACCGCCTTGTCACCGGCGGTAACAGCAAAGGCACGGATCGGTGCATAAGTGGACGCCGAGCGGCCCTGCGGTCGATGATGTCTCAATGGTTCTGCAAGCCCAGCCAAGCGGCGCGGACACTAGAGACGTGGCCATCGACTCAGCCCCGCCGCCGCTGTCCGCAACCGCCCCGGTGCCGTACGCCTCGCCCGCCGCGCTGCGCAACCCGTTCCCGCCGATCGCCGACTACGCCTTCCTATCCGACTGCGAGAACACCTGCCTGATCTCGTCGGCCGGCGCGCTGGAATGGTTGTGCGTTCCTCGGCCGGACTCCCCCAGCGTTTTCGGGGCGATCCTGGACCGCGGTGCCGGGCATTTCCGGCTAGGGCCGTACGGCGTGTCGGTGCCGGCCGCCCGCCGCTACCTTCCCGGCAGCCTCATTCTGGAGACCACCTGGCAGACCCACACCGGCTGGCTGATCGTGCGGGATGCCCTGGTCATGGGGCCGTGGCACGATATCGACACCCGATCCAGGACACATCGGCGCACGCCGATGGACTGGGACGCCGAGCACATCCTGCTGCGCACCGTGCGCTGTGTGAGTGGGACGGTGGAGCTGGTGATGAACTGCGAACCATCCTTCGACTACGCGCGGGTCAACGCCGGCTGGGAGTACTCGGCCAATGCCTACGGCGAAGCGATCGCGCGGGCCAAGAAGGATCCCGATGCCCATCCCACGCTGCGTCTGACGACCAATCTGCGGATCGGGCTGGAGGGCCGGGAAGCACGCGCCCGCACCCGGCTCAAAGAGGGCGACAACGTCTTCGTCGCCCTGTCGTGGTCGAAGCACCCGTCGCCGCAAACCTACGAAGAAGCCGCCGACAAGATGTGGCAGACCAGCGAGGCGTGGCGGCAGTGGATCAACATCGGCGACTTCCCCGACCATCCGTGGCGTTCCTACCTGCAGCGCAGCGCGCTCACGCTCAAGGGCCTGACGTATTCGCCGACCGGCGCCCTGCTGGCCGCCAGCACCACCTCGCTGCCCGAGACACCGCAGGGCGAACGTAACTGGGACTACCGCTATGCCTGGGTGCGTGACTCGACGTTCGCGTTGTGGGGTCTCTACACGCTGGGCCTGGACCGCGAGGCCGACGACTTCTTCTCCTTCATCGCCGATGTGTCCGGCGCCAACAACGGTGAACGGCATCCGCTTCAGGTGATGTATGCCGTCGGCGGGGAACGCGAGCTGGCCGAGGAAGAACTCAACCACTTGTCCGGCTACGACAACGCCCGGCCGGTGCGCATCGGCAACGGCGCCTACAACCAGATGCAGCACGACATCTGGGGCACCATGCTCGACTCGGTGTACCTGCACGCCAAGTCCCGCGAGCAGATCTCCGATCAGTTGTGGCCGGTGCTCAAGGAGCAGGTCGAAGAGGCGATCAAGCATTGGCGGGAACCCGACCGCGGCATCTGGGAGGTTCGCGGCGAGCCGCAGCACTTCACCTCCTCGAAGGTCATGTGCTGGGTCGCGCTGGATCGCGGTTCCAAGCTGGCCGAGCTGGTCGGCGAGAAGAGCTACGCCCAGCAGTGGCGGGCGATCGCCGAGGAGATCAAGGCCGACATCCTGGCGCACGGCGTGGATAAGCGCGGCGTGCTCACCCAACGCTACGGCGACGACGCGCTGGACGCGTCGCTGCTGCTGGTGCCGCTGGTGCGGTTCCTGCCGTCGGACGACCCGCGGGTGCGCGCCACAGTGCTGGCGATCGCCGACGAGCTCACCGAGGACGGATTGGTGCTGCGGTACCGCGTCCAGGAGACCGACGACGGCCTGTCCGGCGAGGAGGGCAGCTTCACCATCTGCTCATTCTGGCTGGTGTCTGCGCTGGTCGAGATCGGCGAGGTCAGCCGGGCCCGGCATCTGTGTGAGCGGCTGCTGTCCTTCGCCAGCCCGCTGCACCTCTACGCCGAGGAGATCGAACCGCGCACCGGCCGGCATCTGGGCAACTTCCCGCAGGCATTCACCCATCTGGCCCTGATCAACGCCGTGGTGCACGTCATCCGGGCCGAAGAGGAAGCCGACAGCACGGGCGTGTTCCAGCCCGCGAACGCGCCGATGTAACTCGGCGTAGCTATCCCAGGCGGTCGGCCACCAACGCGGCCTCGATCCGTTCGAGCAGGGCCTTGGCGGCTGCCGCGTTCTGCAGATCGCCGCCCAGGGCGCTCGCCATCTGGTTGGCCCACTGCCGCCGCAGTCGTTTGAGGTTGTCGGCGGCCCGATCGGTCGGAAACAGGTTGATGCCCCTGGCGTCGTGCGGATCGGCGCGCCGTTCGACGAAGCCGCGGCGCTCCAGTGCCCGCAGCGCGGTGGACAGGTTGCTGCGCTGCAGGCCGGTCGCGCGCGCGACATCGCTGGGCGTGACGCCCGGATGGTGATCGATGTGCCGCATGACGTGGGCTTCCTGTGCGGTCAGCTGGATGACGTGCGTATCGGTCCGCATCCGCAGTTCGCGCCCGACGCCGAGGATCGCCTCGGCGAGATCGGCGAGCTCACTATCCATGGACAAATCCTACCCCACTAGTTATGATTCAATAGTTATTGTTTGATAACTACATGTTGAAGGACGGTCATGACCACCGCAGTGCAGCCCACTCAGCCGGCCGAGCGGCTCCAGCCGCGCGAAGCCGCCATCTCGCCGTGGCTGCTCGTCGTACTCGCCCTGCTGAGCGCGGTCGCACCGGTGGCCACCGATCTCTACCTGCCGGCGTTCCCCGAGATGACAGCGGAGTTGCAGGCCAGCGCCACCGCCGTGCAGCTGACACTGACGGCGTTCCTGCTCGGGCTGACCTTCGGACAGTTGATGTTCGGCCCGCTCTCCGATCGGCTCGGCCGGCGCCGCCCGCTGATCGTCGGCGCCCTGCTGTGCGTGGTCGCCAGCGTGGTCGCGGCCAGCGCGCCGAATATCGGCATTCTCATCGCGGCCCGGTTCGCCCATGGCTTCACCGGTGCGGCCGGCATGGTGATCGGCCGCGCGGTGATCTCCGACCTCACCGACGGCAAGACCGCAGGCCGGGCGTTCAGCCTGATGATGATCGTCGGCGGCGTCGCGCCGGTTATCGCGCCGTTCGCCGGTGGCCTGCTCGTCGATTCACTCGGCTGGCGCGGCATTCTCTGGGTGGTCTGCGCCATCGCGGTGGCGATGCTGATCTCGATCGTGGCCGTGGTCCGCGAATCACATCCCGAAGCGCGCCGAGCCGAGTTGAAAGCCGATGCCGCTCAGGGCATCTCACCGTGGACCGAGTTGCGGTCACGGACCTACCTCGCCAACACACTCGCCTTCGCATTCGGCTTCGCGGTGATGATGGCCTACATCTCGGCCTCACCGTTCGTCTACCAGGTGATGGTGGGCCTCACCCCGATGCAGTACGGCATCGCCTTCGGCGTCAACGCGCTGGGCATGATCACCGTCAGCGCGGTGTCGTCACGGCTGACCCAATCAGTGTCCAGCGCAAAGCTACTCGGCGTCGGACTTGGGCTGACCATGATCGCGACGCTGGTTCTGCTCGCGCTGGTCCTGACCGGTGTGCCGGCGTGGCTGATGATGCTCCCGATTTTTGTCGCGGTCGCCTGCCAGGGCCTGATCCTCGGCAACGCCACCGCGCTGGCATTATCCGCCGTGCCACGTGCGGCCGGCTCCGGTTCGGCCGGCCTGGGCGCCCTGCAGTTCGGGCTGGGCGCCGCCGTCTCACCCCTGGTCGGCCTCGGCGGCGAGCACACCGCCCTGCCGCTGGCAGTGGTGATGGTGACGATGTCAGTGCTGGCACTGACCGCATACCTCGCCGACCGGCGGGCTAGCTGACCAACGCCGGTGCGTAGGCGGCCGAATACTCCTGCCACGCAACCAGAACGGACTCCAGCTGTTCGGGTGAGTGCCGGCCCAGCCCGCACTCGGTGGATATCCCGAACTCGGGCAGGAACTCCGCGGCCAGATCGGCCCGGGTCTTCGCCCCCTGCGCACCGTCTTCCGCATGTAGCAAGCCGAGGAAGAACTCGGTGCTAGGCTCCAGCGCCAGGTCGGCCAGCGGCTGCCAGTGCGCACGTTTGGTCCAGGCCGCCACCGTCGCCGCCTGGATCGCATCGATGCGCCGAGTGACGTGGCGGGACAGGCCGTTGGCCAACGCGACGATGGCCGACGCGTCGCGGGGCAGGATGTGCCGCCCGCCGCGGGCCGCCGCCTCCTCGCTCGGCGGTTCACCCATGAACGGCGAGGCACCGAACTTCGAGTCGCCGTAGCACAAATGGAAGGTCAGCTCGGCCTCCGGACGCACCCAGTCCCCCACCCGGCCCGTCGCCGCGAAGATCGGTTCCAGGCTTCCGTAGGGATTGTCGAACCAGCCCTCGACGGTGGCCAGCTCCGTCGGCAGATCCCACTGGATAGCCAGGTCCGCGGGCGGGATAGCGTCCTGGATCGCATCGACGCTGTGCCGCAGCGCTTTTTCGTAGGAATAGGCCACCTGCACGCGGTCGGCGAACTCGACGAACGAGTTCACCGCGTTGAACGGGGTCGGAATCGACACCAGGAACCGCGAATCCTCCGCGAGTACGCCCTCGTCGCGGGCCTGGCGGAATTTCGCGTACGACTCGGTGGCGATGCTGTGGTAATCCACCGGTCCGAATTCGACGGGCACCCCGGGCCGGATCTTGACGTGGTCGCCGCTGATCTCCAGAGTCGGGTTCTTCTGGAAGTGGCCGGCCTGGGTGAACACCCAGTTGGCCCGGTCGCCCGGTTCACCGTCGGGGACCCGGCGGACGCCGGGCTGCAGACGAGAACCGACAAGCCGGAAGGCGTCGTCGACGGTCGCGACGTTGATACTTCCGGTCACGTAGAAGGTGGTCATCGAAACTCCAATGATTGCAATGGTTTACAAGAGGACACCGAGGCGTGGCGGGACGGTGCCGCGCAGCGTGAAATTGCCGAGATGGACGTACTTCCACCGGGCCGGGTCGTGAAGGGAATGCACCCGAACGTTGCGCCAGTGCCGATCCAGGGCAAATCCGCGGTCGGTGGCTGACGCGCCAGCGAGTTCGAAGACACCACTGGCGATCTCGACCGCGAACTCCTGGGCCAGCGCCTTGGCCGCCGCGACCTGAAGCGATGCGGTGGCCGCAGACTCGCGGGTCAGCTCGGGTTCAGTCAACGCCGTGTCGACCAGCTGGGCACCGTGCGCCAGCAGCGCCTCCAGCGCGAACAACCGTGCGGTGAGCTCGCCGAAGCGCCGGACCACGTGTGGCTCCTCGACCGCCGAGTCGACCTGGGCCTCGAACCACGGCCGGCTCCTGGTGCCGACGAACTGCGCACCGTCTTCCAGTGCGGCCCTGGCGATGCCGATGTCGACAGCGGCGTGCAGCGCCTGATCGAAGGCCCCGAGAACCGACGGGTCCGCTGTCACCGGATCAGGGTCCGGCCCCTCGTCGATGACCTGTGCTTCCTCGACCACGACGTTGTCGAACACCACCTCGCCGCTGGCCGTGCCGCGCTGGCCGAACGACGACCACTTCTCCAGGTTCAGCGTGACGCCCGGGTCGTCGGTGCGGACGAACACCGTTGCACCATGCGCGGGTTCGGTGCCCGGAATGCGTGCCGCGACACCGATCCACGTCGAACCGAGGGTGCCTGTGGCGTAGTACTTCGTGCCGTTGAGCACCCAGCCACCCTCCGGCCTGCGCTGCACGGTGGTCAACCGGTCGACCGAGAGACGGGTGCCACGCTCGACGGTGGCATTGCCCAGCTGGGCACCGGCCAGGATGTCGGCGTAGATCCGCGGCGCGGGGTCGTTCTGGCCCAGTCCGCGAATCGCCGCGCTGAGCACGAAGTGCGCGAGCAACAGCTGCCCGACGGCAGAGTCGGCTCGAGACAGGATGCGCAACACCTCGACCGCGGTGGCCCGCGGCAGATCGGGGCCACCGTGTTCGGCAGGCACGATGATGCCGAGCAGACCGGACGCCGCGACCGCGCGTAGCTGTTCGGTCGGCAAGGTGCCGTCAAGCTCACGCTGGACGGCTCCGGCGGCGATCCCGGCGGCAACCTCAGCGGCAACCGACAGGGCTTCGTCAACCGACTGCAGCACCGGGGTTTTCGCTTCAATGGTCGTCATGCAATTCACTCCTTGGGGAAGGTGTACTGGAACGCTAAGGGACGCTTTCTTGTCGGAGAGCGGGCGTCAAGCAACGCTGGATGGGCGTGCAGGAACGCTGTAAACGGTGTCGGCGGCCAGCCGTGCGCCGACGCCCTGCACGAGGGCGACCAGAGTCGCCAAAGCGGTCCCGCGTTCCGGGGCCGCTGCTGTCGCCACCGCGATGCGCCGCACCGGGCGACGCCCCGCCACCCGGCGCACGGCCACATCTGAACGGGCGCCGGAGGCGGCCAGCGAGGGCACCAGCGACACCCCGAGATTCGCCGCGACGAGGCCCTGCACAGTCGAGTAGTCCTCGGCGCGGAAGGTGACCGACGGTGCGAAACCCGCATGGCGGCAGGCATTGTGGAAGACCCGGGTGTCCGGGCAGGTGCCCGTTGCCGAGCTGACAACCCACTGCTCAGCAGCCAGTGCGGGCAGCGCCACCTCGACTGCCCCAGCCAACCGGTGATTGGGCGGCAGAACGACGAAGAACTCGTCGTCGTAGACCGGCACGGCCACCACACCGCTGTACTGACTGGGCTCACCGGGAACCTCGGTGATGATCGCCGCGTCGGCGCCGCCATTGGCCAGCAGTGCCACCCCGTCGTCGGGGTCGGCATCGATGAGTTGTACCTCGGTGCGCGGATGCCGGGTCCGGAACCTGGCCAGTGCTCGCGGCAAGATCGCCGCCGCAGCACTGGTGAACGATGCCACCCGGATGAGGTCCGGACCTGCGGTGGCCAGGCTTTGGAGATCCTGCTCGGCCTTCGTTATCGCGTCGAGGATCCGTTCGGCGTGTTCCAGCAGCCTTGTCCCCGCCGGCGTCGGACGCGCCCCGGAGGGGCCGCGGACCAGCAGGGCGGTACCCACGTCACGCTCGAGTGCGGAGATCTGTTGGGACACAGCCGAGGTCGTATAGTTCAGCGTTGCGGCAGCAGCACTCAGCGATCCGCAGCGCGCGACCTCCTGCAGTACCCGCAGCCGCCGCACATCGAACACCCTGGCCAAACTAGCCGCAGCCGCCCGGGCTGCCCATGGTTGCGATCAGGGCGAAGTAATCGTCCGCGCCCTCAATATGCCGATGCCACACCCGCCGGTTTGATGCCGTGGTGTAACTCGGCGACGTCGGGGTGCGCGCGCGTCCGGGACTTCCAGGCATTCTCGCCGTACGTGTTGAAGATCGGGTTGTTGGGATCGGCTTCCACACCCCGTGAGCGGGCGGCCAGCTCGGGCGGCAGATCGATGATCGGGATCGTGGCGTCCAGCGCCGGATTGACGAAGTACGGAATGGACACCCGGTCGATGCCCGGCCGTGGTGCCAGCACTCGATGTTGGGTGGCACGCAGATACCCGCCGGTGGCCACTTCGAGCAGTTCACCGATGTTGACGACGAACGCCCCTGCCAGTGGCGGTACGTCGAGCCATTGTCCGTCGGCCAGTTCCACCTGCAGCCCGGTCGAATCGGGTTCGAGCAGCAGCAGGGTCAACACGCCGGAATCCTTATGGGCGCCAACGCCTTGCACATAGTCGTCGCGGCCTGGGTACCGGACAACCTTGATCAGGGTGGCGGGCTTGTCGGCGAATGCGGGATCGAACGTGTCCTCGGCGGCGCCGAGGGATACCGCCCAGTGCCGCAGCAGCCGCAACCCCACTCCGGACAGGTGGGTATCCCAGCTTTCGAACGCAGCGCGGAAGCCGGCCGGGGTGGCCGGCCATAGGTTGGGGCCTTGTAGCCGCCAGTACCCGGTGGCGCCGTCGATCGTCGGGCGCTGCGGCCCGATGTCAATCTGCTCGCGCCAGTCCACCTTGCCGTTGGTGAGTTCACCGCCGAGCCGGGAGTAGCCGCGAAACTGCGGGCTTTTCAGCTGGCTGATCTCGTTCTTGGTGTCCAGCGGCAACGCGAAGAACGTCCGCGCCAGTCCCAGCACTTCGTCGATCTGAGCATCCGGTACTCCATGACCGACGAGGTAGAAGAACCCGATGTCGTGGGCGGCCTCGCGCAGCTGCGAGCGGAATGCGTCCGCGTCGCGGTCGGCTTCGGTCAGGTCGAGTACGGGCAACACGAGAACCATTGTGGGCCAGCGCGGCGGGTGCGCGCCACGGGCGTTCACGAGAACTGAACGGGTGTGAAGCAATCACGGTGCTTTGATTTCTTGTCCGAGGTCGCGGTGACGCGAACCATGGTGCCCATGAGCTATCGCACTGTCGACACGTCACGCCGGGTGATCGATCTGGCCACCGGGATTCTGGTAGGCCTGCGTGGGTGCTCGGAACGCGATGCGTTCGCCGAACTCGTGGCCGTGGTTCAGCACACCGGCATCGGTCTCGGGAGCATCGCGCGGGCACTGGTGGCTATCGCCGGGTCCTCGGGTGACTCGGTGCCGTACCAGGCCGAGGCGTTCAATGCGTGGGCCGACCTGCTCGCGGCACGGGCGGTCGCAATTCACTAACGCCGAGCGTGTGGGTTTTCGGCGTTCGCGAGCCCTTGGGTTCAAGGGTCTAGTGCAACAGCTCCTAGCTGAGGAGTTGCTTGATGCGTCCTGGTCATCCGCCTTCGACTGTCCATTTGTTCTGGGC